>NZ_KI912469.1:0-3357 GCF_000518665.1 Microvirga flocculans ATCC BAA-817
GGCCCAGGTGCAGTTCGCCCAGCTCAAGGCGGGCCTCGCCCTCTCCGCCGCCAACTTCGGCCTCTATACCCTCTGACATCCGCCCGAGCGGCGCCCAACCCGCACGCCATCGCAAAAGCCGGCCCCACACAAGGGCCGGCTTTCTCGCGTGGCGAGGCGGAGCGTGACCCTGAGGCTGAAGGACAAGGATTTCCGGCTTCTCACCCGGACCCGGTCGGGCTTCAGCCCCGACCCAGCTCGCCGCCCGTCTGTTCGAGCCGGCGCGGCATTGCCGAAGGCCTCCTGCGACGGCACCGCCTTCCGCCTCATCGGCGCCGCCGATCTCTGCGATGGAGCCGATGCGGACAAGGGCGACCTCGCCGACCAGAGCGTGGTCCGCCAAGCCCACATGGAAGCCGCCATCGACAAGATCCGCGACAAGTTCGGCGCCGGCACTGTGCAGAAGGGAATCATGCTGCGGAAGACGTAGGGCACTATCCGTCTGTAGAGTAGGCAGAGCGCTTTAAGCCTCCAACCATAGCAAGCGACAGGACTTTAGTCAGAGAAATTACTCTTACCCTCTTCGTCCTGAGAGTTATCTGAACCTCGAAAATCTGCACGCTATTACCCAACAAAAAGGGTTGTCCTTTCAGGATATCGGACCTCCCATACCAGCTACCGGTACGAGAAAAGGCAAAGGGCAATATCGTGTTCAGACCGTTTACACTCGAAGAAGAGATGAACAGCTTCTTCCGTGGATCTGTTGGCTATGGCGGTGCTCAAGCCGGGACCGGCATTGGAGGCGTGGACGGCGCAGGTGTGATCACGGTCAATTCACGTGGCGGAGTTGTCACAGGTAATGGTGTAGATTTTTACTACGTTCAGCCCGATGGTACGGTTTTAACAACAGCTGCTGCCGAAGGGCGTACTGTCGAAATATGGGTTGCACCAGACGGAAGCAAGGCTCTTTCGATTGAATTGCCTGATATTGGCATGAGAATACTTGCATCAATTACTTCAGATGGAACACTTCGTTATACGATGACGAGTCTGGGAACTGTTGATGGCAAGATTCCTTATGAAGGGACTTTGACAAAATTTCCGGACGGTCGAACAACCTTTACTATGCACGATGGCATAAAGGGATTAGTCACCGCAGATGAATTCGACAAAGACGGCAAAATTACCCGGCATACGGAAGTATATGACAGTGGTCTCAAGAAAGAGGCACGCGTTTTAGGCAATGGTCATATTGAAGCGCGGTGGAGTTATCCCTCTGGATTTTTTGACGACAACATAGCCCCTGACATCAGCGGATGGGCCGAGGGAATAGATCTCAGCAAACGCATATCGGGAGGAGAACTCACTGCAATAGAATCCGCAACTCAACAGCTTAAAGAGATCGAAGCCCCAGGGCTGCGCACAACGGTAGCCGGTATTTATAAATACTCCGACGGCCGGACGGAAACAATTACCAAAGAATACATGATTTTGTTCCATAATGGCCGATTTGTCCCCAGCCTACCGATGCCGACTGAAGTGTTGATTAAAGGGGTCGGACTTCTCCATAACCTGATTGATCTGATGACGAGCCCCGGGTCTGAGGGGCAACTCGTTCAAAAGCAGGGCATGGTAGAGTTTCGCTACGGTTCACAGGTGTCGTGCATCAACGCGTGGGTCGGTACGAACGAAAAGGATGTCATCAAAGGTAATGGAATCATCGCTGGAGGCGGCGGCGATGATCTACTGTCTGGCTCGTCTCAGGGTGATCTGCTGTATGGCGGAGATGGCTCCGACATCCTCAGCGGTGGCCTTGGTAGCGATATGCTTCATGGCGGTGAAGGATTTGACTATGTCAGTCACGCCTACGTCTCGACTGGAATTAAAGTCAGCTTAGGAACCCCGTCTGAGAACACGGGCGAGGCGGCGGGCGATGTCTATGACGGCATCGAGGGTCTGATCGGTTCGGCCTATGCCGACACGCTCACCGGCAACGAGGCCCACAACGAGCTTTTGGGCAATGCCGGCAACGACACCCTGGCGGGCCTGGACGGCAGCGATACGCTTGTTGGCGGAGCCGGCCAGGATCTGCTGCAGGGCGGCGACGGTGCGGACCATCTCGACGGTGGCGACGGCTCTGACACGCTGGTTGGCGGTGCGGGCGATGACGTGCTGCGGGGCGGCGACGGGGTCGACTGGGTGTCGTACGCCGATGCCGTGGGCGGGGTGAACGTGAGCCTTTCGGACGGGCGCGGCTCTGCCGGCAGCCTGTCGGGCGGCGGCACCGAGGCGGCGGGCGATGTCTATGACGGCATCGAGAACGTCGAGGGCTCGGCCGGCTCGGACCTGCTCGCCGGCAATGCGGGCGCCAACCACCTGCGCGGGCTCGGGTCCGACGACAACCTGCAGGGCGGGGCCGGCGCCGACACCCTCGACGGCGGCGCCGGCTTCAACTGGGCCTCCTATGCCAACGCCAGGGCGGGCGTGACCGCGAGCCTGATCAACCCGGCGGCCAATACCGGCGATGCGGCCGGCGACGTCTACATCGCGATCGCCGCGCTCGAGGGCTCCGATTACGACGACCGCCTGACCGGCCTCCACAGCGGCTCGCTTTTGTCGGGACGCTGGGGCAACGACACCTTGCAGGGCGGCAACGGCGCCGATGCGCTCTATGGCGGCGGCGGCGCCGACGTGCTTTGGGCCGGGGCGGGTGACGACAAGCTCTACGGCAGCGACGGCGACGACTGGTTCGCCGGAGAAGGCGGCCACGACCTGATCGCCGGCGAGGCCGGCAACGACGGCGTCTGCGCCGGCGACGGCGCCGACACGGTCTATGGCGGCGCGGGCGACGACATCGTCTACGGCGAGGCCGGCAACGACACGCTCTGGGGCGGCGCCGGCCAGGACCGGCTCTATGGCGGGGCCGGCGACGACTGGGTTGCCGGCGAGGCCGGCCACGACGCGATCTGGGGCGAGGCCGGCAATGACGGCGTCTGCGCCGGCGACGGCAACGACAGCGTCTATGGCGGCGACGGCGCGGACACGCTCTACGGCGAGGCCGGCGACGACGTGCTGCGCGGCGGGGCCGGGGCGGATTATCTCTCCGGCGGCGCGGGCGCGGACTGGGTCTCGTATGCCGATGCGGCGGGCGGGGTGAATGTCAGCCTGGCCGACGGGCGCGGCTATTACGGCAGCCTCGGCGGTGGTGGCGCGGATGCGGCCGGCGACACCTACGAGGGCATCGAGAACGTCGAGGGCTCGAACGGCTCCGACGTGCTCGCCGGCAATGCGGGCGCCAACTGGCTCAAGGGCCTCGGCGCCGACGACATCCTGCAGGGCGGGGCCGGCGGTGACACGCTCGAGGGCGGGGCGGGCTTC
>NZ_KI912469.1:3375-335050 GCF_000518665.1 Microvirga flocculans ATCC BAA-817
GCAATGCGGGCGCCAACTGGCTCAAGGGCCTCGGCGCCGACGACATCCTGCAGGGCGGGGCCGGCGGTGACACGCTCGAGGGCGGGGCGGGCTTCAACTGGGCCTCCTATGCCAATGCCACGGCCGGGGTGACCGCGAGCCTGGCCAACCGCTTCGCCAATACCGGCGAGGCTTCGGGCGACGTGTACATCGACATCCGCGGGCTGCAGGGGTCCAACTATGGCGACGTGCTGGTGGCCGACGCCACCGCCAACGGCAACGCCCTGTCGGGCCTGGGCGGCAACGACACCCTGGTCGGCGGGGCCGGGGCCGACACGCTCGACGGCGGCGACGGCTTCGACACGGTGAGCTACTGGAATGCCGCCGCCGGCGTGCGGGCGAGCCTGTTCTACACCGGCTACAACAGCGGCGAGGCCCGGGGCGACAGCTACAGCAGCATCGAGGCGCTGGTGGGCTCGGTCTATGGCGACATGCTGCAGGGCAACGGGGTGGCCAACGCGCTGTCCGGCGGCTCGGGCAACGACGAGCTCTTGGGCGGGGCCGGCAACGACACCCTCGACGGGGCGTGGGACCACGACACGCTGGTCGGCGGCGAGGGCGCGGACGTGCTGACCGGCGGGGCCGGCCGGGACGTGTTCCGGTTCGAGGCCGGGCTGGGAGCGGGCCAGGTCGACACGCTCACCGACTTCTCGGCGGCGGAAGGCGACCGGATCGAGCTCGAGACGCACCTGTTCCGGGCCTTCCCGGACGTGGTGCTGTACGAGACCGATGCGGGGCTGACCTACCTCAACAGCGTGCTCAAGGCGGCGCAGTTCACGATCGGGGCGGCGGCGACGACCACGGCGCAGCGGATCGTCTACAACAGCGCGACGGGGGCGCTGTTCTACGACGCCGACGGCAGCGGCAGCCAGGCCCAGGTGCAGTTCGCCCAGCTCAAGGCGGGCCTCGCCCTCTCCGCCGCCAATTTCGGCCTCTATACCCTCTGACATCCGCCCGAGCGGAGCCAAACCCGAACGCCATCGCAAAAAAAGCCGGCCCCACACAAGGGCCGGCTTTCTTGCGTGGCGAGGCGCGGGTGGAGAAAGCGACAGCCGGTACCTGTGCCGGGGCTCGGCATATCCTGCGCGGAGTGGCCTCTATCAGGGCACTTTCGGCAAAGTGGATCGGGTGCAGCGTTAGAAAGGCGGTACGGCAACAAAAGGCATGATCCCGTGGAAAGGGAGGCAACTCTCGCCGCTCCGTCCGGCATGCAGCCTCGAGCACAAAAGCCGGAACCGGTTCTGTGGGGAAGGAAGCCCCACACCGAATGCATCGAACGCAAAAGTGGGATGCGATTTTACGGAGAAAGATTCAACGGGGCAAAAGCGTAAAGCATTCAGCCTGATGTCGATTTCACAACCGATGCCGGATGGAAACGATGCGACACACGCGGCTTGGCCATGCTGCAGCTTTCAACGTCGAACCGGATCCACTTCTCGTCGAGCAGTCTAAGCCGCAGCGTCGGCCAGAGCGATCTCGGCACTGGTGTTCTCGGTGAGCGGCAGGTGAACCAGCACGATGGTGCCGACGCCTTCCTGGCTCTTGATGCGCAGGTTGCCGCCGTGGAGCTCGGTGAGGGAACGCGCGATGGCGAGGCCCAGCCCCGAACCCTTGTAGCTCTTCGAGAACTCCGTCTCCACCTGCTCGAAAGGCTGGCCCAGCTTGTGCAGGGCATGCGCCGGAATGCCAATGCCGTTATCTTCGACATAGATGTTAACGGCGTTGCCGGCCTGGCGCGTGCGCACCGTGATGCAGCCGCCCTCGCTCGTGAACTTCGTGGCGTTCTGGAGAAGGTTGACGAGGATCTGATGCAGAGCCCGCTCGTCGGCGGGCACCACGATATCCTCCGGGCTGACGTCGACGGTGATCGAAAGGTTCTTGGCCTTCGTCTGTTCGCCAACCAGTTTGAGCGCGCGCTGGATCGAGGCGTGAACCTCGATCGGCTGCTTGGTCAGGGACGTGCGTCCTGCCTCGATGCGGGACATGTCGAGAATGTCGTTGATGACCGAGAGGAGATACTCGCCGCTCGAGCGGATGTCGGAGCAGTATTCTTCGTACTTCTCGGAGCCGAGCGAGCCGAAGATGCCGCTTTGCATGACTTCCGCGAAGCCGATGATCGCATTGAGCGGCGTGCGCAGCTCATGGCTCATGTTCGCCAGGAACTCGGACTTGGCGCGGTTCGCGCTCTCGGCCTGAGCCTTCTGGTCGAGATAGCGCTCGGCGAGATCGGCGAGCTGGTGGGTCTGCGCCTCGAGCTTCTGGCGCGATTGCTTGAGGTCGAGAACCGTGGCGATGAGCTCCTTCTCGGACTCCACGAGGCGATGCTCGTGGCGCTTGAGGGCGGTGATGTCCGTGCCGACGGAGACGTAGCCGCCATCCTTCGTGCGCCGCTCGTTGATCTGGAGCCAACGACCGTCCTGCAGGCGCGCTTCGAAGGTGCGCGCTCCCACATCCTGCTGCTCGCGGCGCAGGAACTGGTGCTGCACTTCCGGCGGACGGCCCAGTGCCATCACTTCCGCATAGGACTTGCCCTGAAGCTGGGCATCCGGCGGCAGCTCGTGCAGCTTCTGGAACTTGGAATTGCAAAGCACGAGGTTGTTGTTGGCGTCCCACAGCACGAACGCCTCGGAGATCGCCTCGATGGCGTCGTGCAGGCGCGCATCGGCTTTCGCGGTCTTCTCTTCGAGGCCGCGCTGCTCGGTCACGTCGACGGCGATGCCGACGAGATGGCTCGCGGCGTCGTCCGGATCGTTCATCAGCTCGGCGCGGGCGCGCAGCCATACCCAGTCGCCCGTGATGCTGCGGATACGGAACTCGTAATCGACGAGGGATGTGCTGGCGGAAGCCAATTGCTCGGCGAGGGTGAAGAGGTCCTGATCCTCGGGGTGGATCATGGCGTTCACTTCGCCGAAGGAGAGGAACTCGTCCTGCCGCTCGTATCCGAGCAGCTCGTACATGGAATCGGACCAGTAGATCCGTCCGCGGCCGATGTCCCAATCCCACAGGCCGCAGCGTCCGCGATTGAGAGCGGAATCGATCCGGTCGCGCACCTTCTCGCAGACTTCGTCTGCGGCGCGGGCGCGATTCGCCTGCATGACATAGGCCACGCCGATGCCCAGAAGCACCGTGATCGTGGCGCCGAGCAAGGAGACATGGCCGATCGTGCGCGACCACCAGCCGGAGAGAATGTGCGGCATCGGCTGCACGAGCGCGATCTGGCCGGACGAGGCGGGAAGCGAGCGCACCGTCGCCATCCCTTCCAGATCCCCCGGCAGCTTGATCGTCATGACGCCTGCACGATCCGCAAAGAGCATCAGCGGCTGCGCATCGCCGAGAATATCGGAGAGTTTGGCCGGAGCCTCCTCCATCGACGGATGCACGGCCAGGATCGCGCCTGCCTGATCGACCAGCATCAGCGTGCGGCTCTGCGTGAGGGCGCTCGGCGGCATCTCCTTCGCAAGCTGCTCCAGGTGAGCCTTCGCCTGCGCACGGTCTGCCGGCGCCGGAAGAGGGCCGAGCTTCGCGGCGGCAAGCGAGGCGATGATGTCGATGTCGCTGATCGCGTCGAAAAGCGTGTCCTTGCGGCCGTCGCGGATCTGAACCCACGCGCTGCCTGCAAGTGTGATGAGGAACAGGATCAGAAGAGCGGGAACCGCCAGTCGCAGCAGCGGCTCATATTGTTCGAGCCGACGATATGCAGGGTTCGCGTCAGATCGCGTTACCCCTAGAATCGTACCCGCACGTGCGGGTACGCATGCGGTCACCGCCCCCGCCATGCGATGCTTCCTCCGGAACCATTGTCGTCCTGTTTCGGAGGACGTGCCGCATCTCTCCGAATCACTAACAATAGAATCTTGAGCGGGTGATTTGTCTAGTTGGTAGAACCCCTAGGTTAATAAAAAATTTCCTATCCTGCATTCCCTTGGGGAAATCCCGGAAAACCCGGTAACCTCTTCAAACAAAGAGGTTATTTCGCTTGTCCCTGGTCGAGCGTGCGACTCACGATGTCGCCTACGTCGCGGGAAAGATTGGGCTTTTGTGCAATCGATTGCAGGGCTTCTTCGGCATGCCTGCGACGGGTGCCTTCCATCATCCGCCACGTGCTGAAAGCGGTCAGCAGCCGGGCCGCGAGTTGTGGATTGAGCGCGTCCGCGCGCAGCACGATGGATGCGAGGAAGCGATAACCCGCTCCGTCGGTGCGGTTGAACTGAACCTGATTCAGCATGGCGAAGCTGCCGATCAACGAACGCACGCGGTTGGGATTGGCGATCGAGAAGCCGGGATGCTCCATCAGGCGCGTGACCCGTTCGAGCGTTCCATCCTCCGGAATGGCGGCCTGCAATGCGAACCACTTGTCGAGCACCAGAGGCTCGTTGCGGTAGCGCTCGCCGAAGCGGGACAGGGTCTCCTCGCGCGCCGCGCCCGGCAGGGTCGTGAGCACGCTCAGCGATGCGAGTCGGTCCGTCATGTTGCTTGCGGTTTCGAACTGCGTCACCGCGAGCGTTTCGCCCATGCTCCGGTCGGCGGCGGCAAGCAGGTCGAGACAGGCATTGCGCAGGGAGCGCCGCCCGGCGCTTTCCGCATCCGGGCTGTAAGATCCTGAAACGGCGAGCGCCTCGTAGAGCCCGTGCAGGCGCTGCGACGAGGCCTTGCCGATGCGCCGGCGCATGTCGGTGCGCGCGCGGTGAATCGCATCGGGGTCGACATCCTTGCCGATGTCCTGCGCCACATCCGCTTCGCTCGGGAGCGTTAGGACGAGCGCCGCGAAGGCCGGATCGGCAAGGGCGTCCGAATCCATGAACGCGCACAGGGCTTCCGAGAAGGCGTCGATCTCCTCGTCGAGCTTTTGCGCCCCCGTCGAGAGGGCGGCGAGCAGCCGCATCGCAACGGTCTGCGCCGCCTGCCAGCGGTTGAACGAGTCCGTGTCATGCCGCAGCAGGACGAGCAGCTCTTCGTTGGGCAGATCGAGGGAGAGCTTCACCGGAGCCGAGAAGCCCCTGAACAGGGATGGAACCGGCAGGGCGGGGACGTTCGTGAAGGTGATGCTGTCGGCAGGCTCGTCGAACAGGAAGACCCCCCGCGCGTCCACGCGATCGCAGGCAGCCCCAAGCGGCGACCCGTCATGCGACACGAGACCGAGCGCGACGGGAATCGCCATCGCTTCCTTCGTCGGCTGTCCCGGCGTCGGAGGAGTGTTCTGCGTGAAGTCGAGGCGATAGGTCTGCGCCGCCTCGTCGTAATGTCCCTTCACGGCGACGCGCGGCGTTCCGGACTGTTCGTACCAGCGGGCGAACTGGGTCAGGTCGCGGCCGGTCACGTCCGTAAAGGCCGCCAGGAAATCCTCCACCGTCGCTGCCGTGCCGTCGCAGCGGTCGAAATAGAGATCCATGCCGCGCCGGAAATCGTCGTCGCCGATGATCGTCTTGAGCATGCGCACGATCTCGGCACCCTTCTCGTAGACGGTGGCGGTGTAGAAGTTGTTGATCTCGCGATACTGGCTCGGGCGGACGGGGTGGGCGAGAGGACTCGCATCCTCGAGGAATTGCCGCGCCCGCAGCGTCTTGACCTCAGCGATTCGATGCACGGGACGGGAGCGCTCGTCCGACGAGAACTCCTGGTCGCGGAAGACCGTCAGGCCTTCCTTGAGGCAAAGCTGGAACCAGTCGCGGCAGGTCACGCGATTGCCGGACCAGTTGTGGAAATATTCGTGCGCGATGATCGCTTCGATGTTCGCGTAATCCTGATCGGTCGCGGTCTCCGGGCTCGCCAGCACGTATTTGTCGTTGAAGATGTTGAGGCCCTTGTTCTCCATCGCGCCCATGTTGAAGTCGGAGACGGCGACGATATTGAACACGTCGAGATCGTACTCGCGCCCGAAGACCCGCTCGTCCCAGCGCATGGAGCGTTCGAGAGCATCGAGAGCGTAATCGGCACGATCCTCCTTGCCCGGCTCCACATAGACGGCGAGTTCGACCTTGCGGCCGCTCATGGTCGTGAAGGTCTTGCCGACGCGGCCGAGGGATCCTCCCACGAGCGCAAAGAGATAGGAGGGCTTGGGATGCGGGTCGTGCCAGACCGCGTAATGTCGGTCGGTGCCCTCGACCGGGCCGCTCTCGACGGGATTGCCGTTGCCCAGAAGAACGGGGGCTTCGCTGCGTTCCGCCTCGATGCGGGTGGTGTAGACGGACAGAATATCGGGTCGGTCGAGGAAATAGGTGATGCGCCGGAAACCTTCGGCCTCGCATTGCGTGCAGTAATTGCCGCCCGAGCGGTAGAGGCCCATGAGCTTGGTATTCGCCGTGGGGTCGATCTCGGTCTCGATCGTCAGCGTGAAGGGCTGTCGCGGAGCCTGGGCGATCTTCAGGGATTGAGGAGACGCATCGAACTCCTCCCCGGTCAGGATCCTTCCGTCCAGGGACACGGCCTTCAGGTTCAGCTCGTCGCCGTCGAGCACGAGGGGGGCATCCGGGCGTCCCTCCGGGTTGGGCCTCATCCTGAGCGTGGCGACGACCCGCGTCTGTGTCGGATGGAGCCTGACGTCGAGTTCGAGGTGGTCGATCAGAAAGTCGCTGGGCCGGTAGTCTTCAAGGCGGACGATCGGAGTTGTATCGGTGCGCATCAGCTGCTCGTTGTGAAACTCAGTAACGTTCAAGTTAGGGCCCAGGGACGAGACCGCCAGCCTGCTTGGAGCAGGTTCCCTTAAAAGTCACTTGATCTTGGCCAAATCCAAGGCTTTTTCCGCGCAAGAAAATGGAGCCCCTTGATCTCTCTGTGAAATCGGTCATGACCTAATCCGACCGAAAGGAGACGATCATGGAATACCTGCACACGATGGTTCGCGTCTCGAACCTCGAGCAATCCCTCGACTTCTTCTGCAACAAGTTCGGCCTCGTGGAGGTCCGCAGGACCGAGAACGAGAAGGGCCGCTTCACCCTGGTTTTCCTGGCGGCCCCCGGCGATGTGGAGAAGGCCAGGGACACCAAGGCGCCGCTCCTGGAGCTCACCTACAACTGGGACGAGCATGAATATGCGGGCGGCCGCAATTTCGGCCATCTCGCTTACCGGGTGGACGATATCTACGAAACCTGCCGCAAGCTGATGGAGGCAGGCGTTACCATCAACAGGCCGCCGCGCGACGGCTACATGGCCTTCGTCAAGACACCCGACAACATCTCCATCGAGTTGCTTCAGCGCGGCGAGCCCAAGCCCGTGCAGGAGCCCTGGGCCTCCATGCCCAACACCGGCACCTGGTAGGCGCGAGCCTCCTCACCGGATATCCCGCGTCTTCGGCGGCGTGCCCCTTGGCGAAACCGTCTTGCTCCGTCATTCTACCCGGCCCACCATAACAAAGCCGGGCGCAACCGGCGGAGGAACATTGTGGTACGAGACAGAATCCGCTTCTGGCGGCAGGGACGAGCCGTCGAGGTTTCCGGTTTCCATCCGCGCACCACGCTCCTGGACTACTTGAGGCTTCAGGAGCGGCGCGTCGGCACCAAAGAGGGTTGCGCGGAAGGCGATTGCGGCGCCTGCACCGTGGCCCTGGGCCGGGCAAGAGGCGGGCGCGTGCATTACGAGCCCGTCAATGCCTGCATCCTGCTGCTGGGCCAGATCGACGGCGCGGAACTCGTCACGATCGAGGACCTGGCGTCCCAGGGCGACCTGCATCCGGTTCAATCCGCCATGGTGGCGGCCCATGGCTCGCAATGCGGCTTCTGCACGCCCGGCATCGTGATGAGCCTCTTCACGCTCTATCATGGGGGCGAGAGGCCCGTGAGCCGCGAGACGGTCAACGATGCGCTCGCCGGCAATCTCTGCCGCTGCACCGGCTACAGGCCCATCGTGGACGCGGCGCTCCAGGCCTGCGGCGATGAGCCGAACGACACCTTCACCGCGCTCAACGATCGGACCTTCCGGGAGCTCATGGAGCTGTCCGATGGTCGAGATGTCTTCATCGGCGATGAGACCTGTTTCTTCGCAGCTCCCGCCAGCGAGGATGCTCTCGCCGCGCTTTATGCACGGCATCCCGATGCCACGCTCGTCGCCGGCTGCACCGATGTGGGATTGTGGATCACCAAAGGCATGGCCGAGATCGAGAAGGTGATCTGGCTCGGGCGCGTGGCCGGTCTCGATCTGATCGAGGAATCCTCGGACAGGCTCGGCATCGGCGCGATGACGACCCATGCAGAGGTTCATCCGTCCCTCGCGCGGATCGATCCCGATCTGGGCGAACTCCTGCGTCGCTTCGGATCGGCGCAGGTGCGCGCCTCCGGCACCGTCGGAGGCAACATCGCCAACGGCTCGCCCATCGGCGATCTCGCCCCGGCGCTGATTGCCCTGGGGGCCGAGCTCGAACTGCGCCAGGGTGAAGCCACGCGCAGGATGCCGCTGGAAAACTTCTTCATTGCCTATCGCAAGCAGGACCGCCTGCCCGGCGAGTTCGTGCGGCGCATCGCGGTGCCGAAGCTGAAGGCGCACGACATCTTCCGCGCCTACAAGATCTCGAAGCGGTTCGACGAGGACATCTCGGCGGCGATGGGCGCGTTCAAGTTCACCCTCGACGGCCGACGCATTGCGGAAGCCCGCGTCGCCTTCGGCGGAATGGCGGCAACGCCCAAGCGCGCCCCGGAGACCGAGAAGGCGCTTGCGGGCCTCTCGCTCGATGAGCCTTCGCGCTGGGGCGAGGCCATGGCGGCCGTCGCCCGCGATTACCAGCCCCTCGACGACCATCGCGCATCGGCCGCCTACCGTGCGACGGTCGCGCGCAATCTCGTCTTCAAGGCCTTGAGCGAAACCGCGTCGGGCGAGACCCGTGCGACGCGTCTCGTGGGCCGGCGCGATGCGCGGCAGGCGGCGGAGTAAGGCCATGAACGCAAACGCCAAGCCGACGGTGGAAACGGAGACGCTCCGCCATGTCCGCCAGCCGCTGCCGCACGATTCCGGCTTCAAGCACGTCCAAGGATCTGCGCAGTATATCGACGATATCCGTGAGCCCGAAGGCACGCTTCACGTGGCCATCGGCCAGTCTCCGAAAGCGCGCGGCCGCCTCATCTCCCTCGATGTCTCCGCCGTGCGCGCCGTGCCCGGCGTCGTGGCGGTGCTGACAGCCGCCGACATTCCTGGCAAGAACGACGTGTCTCCCGCCTTCGGGGACGATCCGCTCTTCGTCGAGAACGAAGTCAGCTTCCTGGGGCAGGCGCTCTTCGCGGTGGTCGCCACGGATCGCGACGTGGCGCGCCGCGCCGCGCGAATGGCGGTCGTGGAGATCGAGGCCGAGACGCCCAGCATCACCGTCGAGGATGCGCTGGAGCGCTCGGAAACGGTGCTGCCCGATTATGCGTACGGCCGTGGCGATCCGCAGGCCGCCATCGCGCAGGCGCCGAAGAAACTGGAAGGGCAGTTTCGTGTCGGCGGGCAGGAGCACTTCTATCTCGAAGGGCAGATCGCCCTGGCGATCCCGGGCGAGGACGGGGACATCCATGTCTATTCCTCGACTCAGCATCCCACGGAGGTGCAGCATGTGGTCGCCCGCGTGCTCGACATTCCCGATGCCTACGTGACCTGCGAGACCCGCCGCATGGGCGGCGGCTTCGGCGGCAAGGAGAGCCAGGCGACGCAATGGGCCGTGACCGCGGCGCTCGCCGCGCGCGTGACGGGCAGACCCTGCAAGCTGCGCCTCGACCGCGACGACGACTTCATCCTCACCGGCAAGCGGCACGATTTCCGCTGCGACTGGGCGGTGGGCTTCGACGACGAAGGCCGCATCCAGGGCTACGCCATCGATCTTCTCGCCCGCTGCGGCTATTCGGCGGATCTCTCCGGCGGCGTGGTGGACCGGGCCATGTTCCACGCGGACAACGCCTATTGGATGCCTGCCGTCCGCATCGCCTCGAAACGGTTGAAGACCAATACGGTGTCGAACACCGCCTTCCGCGGTTTCGGCGGCCCGCAGGGCATGCTCGCGGTCGAGCACGTGATGGACCGGATCGCCTGGGCGACGGGGCGCGATCCGCTCGACGTGCGCTATGCCAATTTCTACCGGCCGGGAGAGAACCTCACGCCCTACGGCATGGAGGTCGAGGAAACCGACACGCTTCTCAATCTCGTGCGCACGCTCGAGGAAACCGCGAACTACCGCGCGCGCCGCGAGGAGATTGCGGCCTTCAACGCCTCCTCGCCGATCATGAAGCGCGGCCTTGCGCTGACCCCCGTGAAGTTCGGCATCAGCTTCACGCTCACGCATATGAACCAGGCCGGAGCGCTGGTGCATGTGTACCAGGACGGTTCCGTGCATCTGAACCACGGCGGCACCGAGATGGGGCAGGGGCTCTACATCAAGGTAGCGCAGGTGGTTGCCGAGGAGTTCGGCATCGCCATGGAGCGTGTGCGCATCACCGCGACCACGACCGCTAAGGTGCCGAACACGTCGCCGACGGCAGCGTCCTCCGGCTCCGATCTCAACGGCATGGCGGCGAAGATCGCGGCGGGTGCGATCAGGAAGCGGATGACGGCTTACGCGTCAGAGGCCTATGGCGTCCCGGAGGAGCAGATCGTATTTCGTGACGATCGCGTGTTCATCGGCAACGAAAGCGTCTCTTTCGACGAGCTTGTGAAGAAATGTATCTTCGCCCGCGTTCAGCTTTCGGAGGCCGGGCATTACAAGACGCCGAAGATCACCTGGGACCGCGAGAAGGCGACGGGACGGCCCTTCTTCTACTTCGCCTACGGCGCTGCGTGCTCGGAAGTCATCGTCGACACGCTCACTGGCGAGAACCGTTTGCTGCGCGCCGACATCCTTCACGATGTCGGACGCTCCTTGAACCCGGCCATCGATGTCGGCCAGATCGAGGGCGGCTTCGTGCAGGGTATGGGCTGGCTCACCACGGAGGAGCTTGTTTTCGGCAAGGACGGACGCCTGCTCACGCACGCGCCTTCCACCTACAAGATCCCGGTCGCCTCCGACGTGCCCGCCGCCTTCAACGTGGCGCTCTATCCCAATGCCAACCGCGAGGAGACGGTCTACCGCTCCAAGGCCGTGGGCGAGCCGCCGATCATGCTCGCGAACAGCGTGTTCTGCGCGCTGGCCGATGCGATCCATGCGCTCGATCCGTCGAAGCCCGTGCCGCTCAACGCCCCCGCGACGCCCGAGGCCATCTTGCGCGCCTGCGAAGCGCTTCGTGGGAGGCCGATGGGGTGAGGGTCTGGCGCCAACTCACCGATTTCATAGCGCGGCACGGCAGCGCCGCCCTCATCACCGTGCATGACGTGAAAGGTTCCGCTCCCCGTGAGGCCGGCGCGCATATGGTCGTGCGTCCCGACGGCGCGTTCCATGGCACCATCGGCGGCGGCCAGCTCGAATTCCGTATGCTCGATATCGCCCGGGAGATGCTGGATTCAGGGCTCAGGCCCGCGCGGATCGTCGATCAGGCGCTCGGGCCGGATCTCGGCCAGTGCTGCGGCGGGCGCGTGAAGATCCTGATCGAGACCTTCGACCGGCGCGACATGGAGGCGCTCGCCCCGCTCGTCGAGGCGGAGGCGGCGGGCGGCTTGTTCGAGGTCGAGTGCCGCCTTGAGGAGGGCCGCGTGAAACGCGAGTTCTCCTCGGCCGTCGGCGACGACCGCTGGACCGGCTGGCGCGAAACCCATGGCGAGCGGCTCACGCCCGTTCTTCTCTTCGGGGCGGGCCATGTGGCCCGCGCGCTCGTGCTGGCGCTGGCTCCGCTGCCCTTCGCCGTCCGATGGCTCGACGACCGGGAGGGCGCCTTTCCGTCCCACATCCCCTCGAATGCGCATGCGGTGCGCCTGTGGGATCCCGAGGCCGAGATCGCCGCGGCGGACCCCGGTTCCTTCGTCCTCGTCATGACCCACGATCATCCCCTCGACATGGCGATCACGGCGGCGGCCCTGAAGCGGGATTTTCCTTATGTGGGCCTCATCGGCAGCGCCACGAAGCGGGCGCGGTTCGAGAAACGGTTCCGGGAGACGGGGGTGGACGAGGCGAGAATCCGCGCTCTCGTGTGCCCCATCGGGATCCCCGGCATCGCGGACAAGGACCCGGCGGTCATCGCCGCTTCCGTGACCGCGCAGTTGCTGCAGCTCCGCGAACGGGCCTCCCTCGGCCGAAACCTCTCGCCTCCCGCCGATACAAACGATACATAAGCACCCATGAGCACAGTGAAGACCGAAGATCAGCGCCATCTGGCGCGCGCCATCGAATTGTCCCGCCTTCATATGGAGCAGGGGGCCGGGGGGCCGTTCGGCGCCGTGATCGTGCGCGACGGCCAGGTTCTGGCCGAGGGCTGGAACCAGGTGACCTCGTCCAACGACCCTACGGCCCATGCCGAGGTCACGGCGATCCGGCGCGCCTGCCAGGCCGTCGGCGACTTCTCCCTGGAGGGCGCGACCCTCTATACGAGCTGCGAGCCGTGCCCCATGTGCCTGTCCTCCGCCTATTGGGCGCGGGTGGGGCGCATCGTCTTCGCCAATACCCGCCAGGATGCGGCGCAGATCGGGTTCGACGACAGCCTGATCTATGACGAAATCCCCAAGCCCATCTCCGAGCGGATCATCCCCATGGACCACCTGCCGAGCCTGGAGGCCAAGGCCGTGTTCGATGCCTGGGCGGACAAGGACGACAAGATCGCGTATTAATGCGCAGGCCGGGATAGCCTTGCCCGGCCGCGCTTCCTATCTGAGCTTCATCCGATCACAGACCGAGACCGCCCATGCCCCGCGTCACCACCATCGTCCGCAAGCCCGCCGTGAAGGCCGACCGCGTCGTCGACACCATCACCCTCGACCATGCGGCCCGCAGCCGCCGCCAGGGCGCGCTTCAAGGCGAGGGCGGAACGGAGATCCTGCTCGATCTCGACATGGAAACCACCATCAACGACGGCGATGCCCTGCGGCTCGAGGACGGGCGGCTCGTCCAGGTGAAGGCCAAGCCTGAATCCCTGCTGGAGGTGAGGGCCGAGAACCCCCTTCGCCTCACGCGCCTCGCCTGGCATCTCGGCAGCAACCACGGCCTCGCCGAGATCGCGGGCGATGCTCTCTATATCGAAAACAATCCCGCCCTGGCGGAGCTGGCGCGCGGGCAGGGCTGCACCGTCACCCCCGTGGAGCGCCCCTTCCGGCCCGAGCGCAGCGCCCATGTCTGCGATCACGACCACGGGCACCATCATGGTCATGACCACGCGCACGGCCATGATCACGCGCACGCCCACGGCCACGATCATGCCCATGAGCACAAGCACGATCATCACCACCATGAGCATGGCTCGGGCTGCGGTTGCGGCCATCATCATGGGCACAAGCACGGTCATTGACCGGGCCCGGCGCCCGACCGCCCGACAAGCATGTCCAAGACCACCCGCGCAACCCAGGCCCTGCAGCAGGCCGGCGTGACCTTCACGGTTCACGCCTATGAGTACGATCCGAATGCGGAGCGCATCGGCCTGCAGGCGGCGGAGGCCATGGGGGCCGATCCGTCGAGCGTGCTCAAGACGCTGATGGTGCTGGTTGACAACAAGCCGGCCTGCGTGATCCTGCCCTCCGACCAGGAAGTGAACCTGAAGAAGCTTGCCGCCGCTCTCGGCGGCAAGGCCGCCCAGATGATGAAGCCTGCGGACGCGGAGCGCATCACCGGCTACCACGTCGGCGGCATCAGTCCCTTCGGCCAGAAGAAGCGCGTGCCCACCGTGCTGGAGCAATCGGCCTTTGCTCATGGTGAGGTCTTCATGAACGGCGGCCAGCGCGGCCTGCAGGTGAAGCTCGATCCCCGCGCAGCGGCCGAGGTTCTGGGCGCGAAGGTGGCGGGGGTGATTTGAGGGGCGTGCTCTACACCTCCGCTGGCTTGCCCACGCCGATTTGCCTTGAACCCGCCATCCCCATATGAAAGGGCCTGTTCCCGAGCGCCCGACCACTTGCTTTGCTTGAGATGACCCAGAAATTCTTCACCGTAGCCCCCATGATGGACTGGACGGACCGGCATTGCCGGTCGTTCCATCGCGTCATGTCGCGCCGGGCACGGCTCTATACGGAGATGGTCACCACGGGGGCGGTCATCCATGGGCCGCGGGAGCGGCTCCTCGGCTTTTCGGAGGCGGAGCATCCGGTGGCGGTGCAGCTCGGCGGGTCCGATCCGAAGGAGCTGGCGGAGGCCGCCCGGATCTGCGCCGATTTCGGCTATGACGAGGTCAATCTGAACGTGGGCTGCCCCTCGGACCGGGTGCAGAACGGCCGCTTCGGGGCCTGCCTGATGCAGGAGCCGGTGCTCGTGGGCGAATGCGTGGCCGCCATGAAGGCCGCCGTTTCGCTTCCCGTCACGGTGAAGTGCCGCATCGGCGTGGACGATCAGGATACAGAAGAGGCGTTGAACCGGCTCACCGATTGCGTGGTCGACGCCGGTTGCGACGAGCTGACGGTCCATGCCCGCAAGGCCTGGCTGAAGGGCCTCTCGCCCAAGGAGAACCGGGACATTCCGCCGCTGGATTACGACCGCGTCTATCGCCTGAAGCGGGCGCGTCCGGATCTGCCCGTCGCCATCAACGGCGGCATCAGGACCTGGGCCGAGATCCATGACCACCTGAAGCACGTGGACGGCGTGATGCTCGGCCGCATCGCCTATCACGAGCCGGAAATTCTGCTCGCCGTCGACCGCGAGCTTTACGGCGAGGAGCCGCCGGTCGCCGATGGGTTCGAGGCGGTGGAGGCTTACGAGCCCTACATTGCCGCGCAGCTGGAAAAGGGCGAGCGCCTGAGCAACATCACCCGTCACATGCTCGGCCTCTTCACGGGCCGCCCCGGCGCGCGCGCCTATCGCCGCCATCTGGCCACCGAGGCCGTCAAGCCTGGAGCGAACCTGCAGACCCTGCGCGACGCGGTGGCGCATGTGTCGCGGGAGATGGCGCTGATGGAGGCGAGACTCAGCGCGGCTGAATGAGACCGGGGCTTACCCTGCGCCTTCCTTGCCCCGCAGGATCAGCCGGTTGCCGCGAACCTCGTAGGATCCCAGCCGTTCGAGAAACGTCATCCCGAGCAGGTTGGCGTGGAGCACGCCCGCGCGGGCGATGAGGGCGGGCACGTTGCGCTCCGTGATCGGGCCGACGGTCAGGCGCTCGATGATGACGGGCGCGGCCAGAGCCGCGCCGTTGGCGGTGGAGACGGGGATGGAATAGTCCAGCGCCTCCGGCACGAAGCCGAGCGCGGCAGCGTTTTCCGCGCGCAGGACCACGGTGCTCGCACCCGTGTCGAAGATGAAGCGGGTCTCATGCCCGTTCACCGTGCCCTGGAGCACGAAGCTGCCGTCCGTCCTGCGGGCGGCCACCACCCCGCCATCCGGCGTGACCACGGTGCGACCGCCCGCGATGTCGCCGATGGCGCGGTCGAGAACCGCCTGAAACTCGCTGCGGGAGGCATAGACGACGAGCAGCGCCACGAGCACGCCGCCGCTCACGGCCAGCGCCTGCACGCCATGGGTCCAGTGTCGGACGAACCCTTCGACGATGGCGGCGGCCATGATGAGGCCGATCCCGCCGAGACCCACGAGCCCTGCGATTTCGAGGGTGGAGAACCCGCCGCCGGCGTCCTCGGCGAAAAGCCCCACCAGCAGGGCGGCGATCAGAAGGATCAGGCCTGCGCCGCGGATGCCGGGCATCACTCCGCCTTGTCGGGCTCGTGGGTAAAGGCGAGGCGCATGCGCTCCGTGAGCTCCGCCATGATCACCTGGCGCTCCTCCTCGGTCATGCGGTACCAGCGGGTGATCTCCTCGCGCGTGCGGCCGCAGCCTTCGCAGAGGCCGGTTTCGGCATCGAGGGTGCAGACGCGGATGCAGGGGCTGGAAACGCGGGTCATCTCGTCCTCATGTCGTTACGCTTTGAGGACGGTCAAGAGGCCGATCAGGGCCGCGATCTCCGCCACCTGTTGCGCCGCGCCCGCGATGTCCCCCGTCTGCCCGCCGAGATGACGGGCGGCGAAGGAGATAAGGGCGAGGCCCGAAAGCCCCGAGAGCGCCAGCATGAGGGCGATGCCCGAAGGAGGCAGGCCGGCGAGCGAGCCGAGGAGCACCGCGAGGGCTCCGGCGATTCCGACGGCCAGCCAGAACGTCTCCCGCGTCGGCTGCCCCACGGCCTGCGACACCCCGTCCCGGCGCGCCGGGGGCAGGAAGACCAGGGGCATCAGCCCCGCCGTGCGGGACAGAGAGGCGACGATGAGAACCGCCGCCGTCGCGGCCCCCGCGTCGATCCGTGAGGCGATGGCGGCCAGAGCGCCGATTCGAAGCGCCAGGGAAAGGAACAGCGCCGAAGCGCCGAAGGAGCCGATCCGGCTGTCCCGCATGATGTCCAGGCGCTTCTCCCGGGTCGCGCCGCCGAAGCTGTCGGCGGTGTCCGCGAGGCCGTCCTCATGGAAGGCGCCCGTCGTCAGCACCATGACGGCGACGGAGAGGGAGGCGGCGAGCCAGGGGCCGAGATCGAGGAAGAGGGCAAAGCCCAGAGCCGCTGCGGGGAGCAGGCCGAGCAGGAAACCGGCTGCGGGAACCATGCGCACGAGACGGGAAAAATCCGGTAGCGCATGGGCGTTCTGCTCCCAAGGCAGGGCTGGCAGCGGAAGGCGTGAATAGAAGCGAATGCAATGGGCCAGGTCGATCGCGACTGCCCGCCACGCGCTCTTTACCGCAGTATCTTCCCGTTCAAATTGCTCCGACATGCTTCACCCCGCGTCCATGGGCCGTTATAGGTCACGCCTCTTCGCGTTCTGCAATGCCCCCTGGGCTGGAGCCCTCCATGTCTGATGCCGTTTCCTCACCTTTCGACGATATCCGCCGCCTGATCACGACCATGCCCGGTCCGGACGAGGCCGCCGTCGAGGCCGTGCGGATGCGCGACCGGCAGCTGACCAAGCCCGCCGGAAGCCTGGGGCGCCTGGAATGGGTCGCCGAATGGCTCGCCGCCTGGCAGGCCAAGCCCGTCCCGAGCGTGGACCGTCCGCTCGTCTGCGTCTTCGCAGGCAGCCACGGCGTGACCGCCAAGGGCGTGTCGGCTTTCCCCTCCGAGGTGAACCGGCAGATGCTGGAGAACTTCGCGGCGGGCGGGGCGGCCATCAACCAGATCTGCGCGGCCTATGGCCTGGGGTTCAAGGTGTTCGACCTCGCCATCGACATGCCGACGGGGGATATCACCGAAGGTGACGCCATGGACGAGAAGGCCTGCGTCGCCACCATGGCCTTCGGCATGGAGGCCATCGCCGGGGGCACGGATCTCCTCGCTATCGGCGAGATGGGCATCGGCAACACCACCATCGCGGCGGCGATCTACAAGGCGCTTTACGGCGGCTCCGCCGAGCATTGGGTCGGCCGCGGCACGGGTCTCGACGACGAGGGCCTCAAGCGCAAGGTCGCGGCGGTGGAGGCGGCCATCGCCCACCACGGCGACAACCTGAAGGACCCGCTCGAGGTGCTGCGCCGCCTCGGCGGGCGCGAGATCGCCGCCATGGCGGGCGCCATCCTGGCTGCGCGCCTCCAGCGCATTCCGGTGGTGCTCGACGGCTATGTGGCGACCGCCGCCGCCGCCGTTCTCCACGCCATCCATCCTTCGACCCTCGATCATTGCATCGCCGGCCATCTGAGCGCCGAAGGCGCGCACCAGGACGTGCTGGGCCGCCTGGGCAAGATCCCGCTCCTCGCCCTCGGCATGCGGCTGGGCGAGGGATCGGGCGCGGCGCTGGCGGCCGGCCTCGTGAAGGCGGCGGCGGCCATCCATCGCGACATGGCCACCTTCGGGCAAGCGGGAGTCTCCGAGCGGCTGTCGTGAGACGGTTCCGTCGTCCCTTCCAAGGGAGGGGGCTGACCTCCCTTGCCGTCGCGCTGGCCCTCGCGGGCGGAGCCGGTCTTGCGCTCAAGCCGGAAGGGCGGATTCTGGAGGGCCGGGCGCAGGTTTCAGACGGTGATACGCTGCGCATCGGCGATGCCCGGATCCGTCTCAAGGGCATCGATGCTCCGGAGATGGAACAGCGCTGTTCCCGCTCGGGGCGTTCCTATGCCTGCGGCGAAGCCGCGAGGCGGGCCCTCATCGACCTCGTATCCGGCGAGACGGTCCGCTGCCGCGCCGCCGGGCGCGACCGTTATCAGCGCATTCTCGCACGCTGCACCGTGAACGGGGCCGATATCGGCGCCCGGATGGTGGAGAGCGGTTGGGCCGTCTCCTACGGACGCGCCTATGATGGCGAAGAGGTTCGCGCCCAAACACGCTCCGCCGGGCTCTGGGAGGGCGAGTTCGAGCCCCCGCAGGATTGGCGCCGGGAGAACGCACGCGGCGGTTAGCAGCCGCGGTCTTACGTCCTGTGCCCGCCCAGGTCTGCGCCTCGCGGGATGAAGGCTCTGAGGAACAGGTATTCCCCCCCCCCCCGATTTCGAAGAGCTTTCCCGTCGGATCGGAGCCTGCCGCATCCTTCCTGGCCCTGACGGCTGGCTCAGGAACAATCCTTGGTCCGAGGCGGACTTGCGGCCAGTGCTGCGGAATGAAATCCGGTCGACTTCATCGTATGGCAAAAGAATAATTCTTAAAGATTAAATTCATAAATTACTTATTTTTGAAGCAAATGTACAAGAAATATCATAAATTTATTGATGGAACATTATGATGATAGAGGCATTGTCCTAAATATATAAGGTTTTCATAATGAATATTATCAGTAAGCGGAGCGATCATATTTTCGATGGACGGCACATGCGCGAGGTGCAAGCGAAGTGGAATCGTCTGTCCATGTCGGATCTCGTTCAAATCAAGACGAAGGCGGAGCTGATTGCCCGCGTGGAAGAGCGCTATGGGCTTCCCCACGACGTGGCCGTCCAGGATATCGAAATCTGGGCCTCGGATCGGCGCTTTTGATGGGAACAGTCTGCTGAGCGGCCGCATGGGCTCGGACGCGCTTTCGTGCATGGCGGCCTGCACGGATGCCTGCATAAGGGAACACACCATGAGAAGCCATCAATACGCCGTCGGAGACCATGTTCTATATACAGAGCAGCGCTTCCCCCATTTAATCTGCAAGCAGCCTTACACGATCGTCGGGTGCCTGGATTCCAGACTTTCCGAGCCGCAATATCAGATTCGATCGGTTGCCCGACCTTACGATTGCGTGGCCGGAGAAGACGAGCTTAGCCAGGACGCTTCGCCATGGAGTGCTTTTCAGGAGCCTGACGTTCCTAGCTTTCTGGATTGCCGCGGCTTGGGCGAGCCTGCCAACCTTAACCTCGTTCCCTGGGTCGACCTGCCGCGCAGGGCCTGGCATAAGAATGAGCAAGCGAGAGTGTCGGACCGGCTCAACCGGAGCATTAATTCTTAGTCTGACGCGGGCTTTTCCCGGTTCTCCGTTTTGAAATCCATACTATGTTCAAGCTCCACGATAAGGAGCTTGAAGCATGAGCCCGACGACCCTGCGCTGCACTCTTGACGGACCGGTGGCGACCATCACGCTTGCGCGGCCCGACAAGATGAATGCGTTCAATGCCACGATGCACGCGGAATTGCGCGAGGCGCTCGATGCGTGCGAGCGGGACGATTCGGTGCGTGTCGTCGTGCTGACCGGCGAGGGGCGCGCGTTTTCCTCCGGGCAGGACCTGACGGTGAACCTGGAGCGCGACGGGCAGGGCCGTGTCGACCTCGGACCCACGTTGGAGCGGGACTACAACCCGCTGGTTCTCAAACTGTCCCATTATCCAAAGCCCACCATTGCCGCCCTCAACGGGCCAGCCGTCGGGGCCTCCATGAACATCGCGCTGGCCTGCGACATCGTCCTGGCGGCCCGCTCCTCCTATCTGCAGGAGGCCTTCGCCCGGATCGCCCTGATTCCGGATGCCGGCGGCACCTGGATCCTGCCGCGCCTCATCGGCCCCAAGCTGGCCCTGGCCCTCATGCTGAGCGCCGAGCCCGTCCCGGCCGATGAGGCTCAGCGCATGGGGCTCGTCTACAGGGTCTTCGACGATGCGTCCTTCGCGGTGGACGTGGCGGCCTTCGCGGCCAAGCTCGCGGCGGGGCCGGGGCTTGCCTACCGCCTGACCAAGCAGGCGGTGGCGCAGAGCCTCTCCAACGATCTGGAGGCGCAGCTCGCGCTGGAGGCGCGATTGCAGAGCCAGGCGGGTTCCAGCTATGACTTCGCGGAAGGTGTCGCTGCCTTCAAGGAAAAGCGTCCGCCCCGGTTTCAGGGACGCTGAGGAGAACAGAGCATGCGCCCCGGCTATTGGATTCTGGCCCTCGCCACCTTGAGCGTCGTGATCGGCATGTTCGTGTCCCAGGACCCCGAGCGTGCCGGGCGGCTCTCCCAGATGTACAGGGATGCGGCGCTGACGGGCGAGGCGCGGCAATTGGCGATCATGGGCCTCGCCGTCGCGATCGGCGCCTTCGTCGTCTATCTCTCGATGACCCGGCGCTGATGGTCCGCATGGCCCATTGCCCTGCTTTGTTCAGAGACCATTCAAATACCTTAGCCTCTTGTACCCCTGTCATTCCGCTATGCGGATCAAAGTAGGTGCGTGAACCGTGTCTTACCTGAAACGTGCTATCGTTTTTTTCGCCTTTGCCGTGATGGCCGTTTTCGGTCAGGCATCCACCGCCGCCGCTCAGGACCGCCTCGCGCTCGTGATCGGGCAGGGGGCCTATCAGGGCCGCCAGCTTCCGACGGCGGTGAACGATGCGGGCCTGATCGCCCAGAGCCTGACCAGCGCCGGGTTCGAGGTGATCCAGGGCCGCGACCTGGGGGCCAATGATCTGCGCAGCCTCGTCCGCGACTTTCTCGACAAGGTGGAGAACCTGGAGCCCGGCTCCTCGGTCATGGTCTATCTGGCCGGCCATGGGGTCCAGCTCGAGGGTGACAATTATCTGCTCCCGGTCGATGCCCGCATCCAGCGCGACGTGGACGTGCCCATCGAGGGCTTCCGCCTCTCGGATCTCGTGCGCTCCCTTGAGCGCAGCCCCGCACGCGTGCGGGTGATCGTGGCGGACATGGCGCGGGATTATCCGCTCGATTCCACGGGCGAGGCGGTTGCCAAGGGGCTTGCGCTCATGGAGCCGCCCGCCGGATTCCTGATGGCCTTCTCCACGGCTCCCAACATCGTCGCGACGGATGAGACCGGCCCTTACGGCGCCTATGCCACTGCCCTGGCGGAAATGATCCGCCAGCCGGGCCTGCCGCTCGACGAGGTTTTCGCCCGCACCCGCCTGCGCACGCACGAGGCCACGAACGGGGTGCAGATCCCCTGGCACATGGCCAATATCGACAACGCATCCTTCGTCTTCTTCGAGCAGGCGGATGACGCGGCCCGGCCGGTCGTGCGCGAGGTGCGCCGGATCGAGGAGGTCCCCGCCGAGGAGGCCTACGCCATCGCCGTCGAGCGCGACACGATCCAGGCGTATCAGGACTTCCTGCGCCGCTACCCCGATCACCGGCTCGCCCGCCGCGTGACGGCCCTGCTCGCCGCCCGCAGGGAGGCCCTGGTCTGGCGCCGCACGCTGGCACGCAACACGCGGGAGGCCTACTGGACCTATCTGCGGCATTATCCAACCGGCCCGCACGCGCCCGACAGCCGGCGCAGACTCGCACGTCTCGCGGCCGCCTACGCACCGCCGCCGGTCTTCGAGGAGGTGGTCTACGACGACCTGCCGCCGCCCTTGCCCGAGGTGGAGAGGATCCAGGTGGTGGAGGTCGTGACCATCATCCGCGAGGTGCCTCCGCCGCGCCCGCCGGTCTATCTCCTGCCCCCGCGGGATGAGGATGACGTGGAGTTCATCACCATCATCCGCGAACCGCCGCCGCCGCCCGTGATGGCCGGCGTCTTGCCGGTCCTGGTTCCGATCCCAGTTCCCGTGCGGGCGCGTCCTCCCCGGTATTTCTATCAACCCATCGCGCCCAGGACCCCGAGGGGCATGGTCGCCATCCCCGTCGCCGCTCCGCCGGTCTACGAGACCGTCATGGGGGAGCGTCGTCCCTATCTCCGTCGCGGCCTGCGTCCCGAGCAGTACCGCGTCCCGCGCCAGCCGGGACTCATCGCCCCGATCGAGCCGATTCCGGTTTCGGTCAATCCGAGGATGCCGCGTGACGAGAGGGCCGGCCGTCCAGGCGAGCCGCCGAGGATGCGGCCGGTCCGCATTCCCTCGCGCCCGATTCCGCTGCTCGGCCAGCAGGACGAGCGGCCGCGTCCCGGCAGGCCCGATGCCGACAGGGCTGGCGAGCGTCCCGACAGGTCCCGGGACCAGCGCGAGGTTCGCCCTGTGTCGCCCATGCGGGATGCCGTGCGGCCGCGGGATCCGAGGCTCGATGCCGGCGAGATCCTGCCGCGCGAGCCGAAGCCGGACAGGTCGCGGATCGATGCCGACCGTGGACGCCCTGACAGGGACAGGGCCGAGCGCGACCGGCCGGGCAGAAGGCCCGACGCCGACCGTCCCGAGCGTGCCGCCCCTGTGGCCGTGCGGCCGGCGATAGGCATGCCTGCGCCGGAAGACCGCCGGCCGCGCCGTGACGAGGAGAAGCCTCGTTCACGGATCGAACGCCCTGCATCCTTGGCGCCGCAGCAACAGCCCTTCCGCCAGCCCGCCCTGCGGGAGGCCGAGCAGGCCGACAGGCGCGCCCGGCAGATCCAGCAAGAGCGCGCCGCCCCGCGCGGCCCGGCCCCCATCGAGCGTCCGGCACCCCACATCTTCCGGGCGAATCCGGTGCCCCGCATGGAAGCCCCGGCGCAGGTGGAGCGACCCAACCGCGAGATGCCAAGGGCTGTGGCCCAGCCCCGCCCGGGACGGGACATGGACAGGCCGCCCCAGGTCCGGCCGTCTCCCGATGGGCCCCGGCGGCAGGGGGGCGACAACCGTTCCCAGCGCTGCCTGCCCGGACGGCCTTGCCCGCCTCAACAGTGACCTCGACAGCAAAACGCCGGAGCCCTTGCAGCTCCGGCGTTTTGCTTTGCGCCGATGAAAATCGACGGAGGGCTTACTTCTCGAGCCGGGCGATGAGGCTCGACGTATCCCAGCGGTTGCCGCCCATCTTCTGGACGTCCGCGTAGAACTGGTCGACGAGGGCCGTCACCGGCAGGCTCGCGCCGTTCTTGCGCGCCTCGCCCAGCACGATCGACAGGTCCTTGCGCATCCAGTCGACCGCGAAGCCGAAGTCGAACTTGCCCTGGTTCATGGTCTTGCCCCGGTTCTCCATCTGCCAGGACCCGGCGGCTCCCTTGGAGATCACGTCCAGCACGGCCTCGATGTCGAGACCGGCCTTCTTGCCGAAGTGGATGCCCTCGGAAAGTCCCTGCACGATGCCGGCGATGCAGATCTGGTTGATCATCTTGGTGAGCTGGCCGGCGCCCGCCGGGCCCATGAGGCGGGAGGCGCGGGCAAAGCTCATGATCGCGGGCTCGGCCTTGGCGTAGACATCCGCATCGCCGCCGCACATGACCGTGAGAACGCCGTTCTCCGCCCCGGCCTGGCCGCCGGAAACAGGCGCGTCGATGCAGCCGAAGCCCTTCTCCCTGGCGGCGGCATAAAGCTCGCGGGCCACTTCCGCCGAGGCGGTGGTGTGATCGACGAAGATCGAGCCCGCGCCCATGCCGTGGAAAGCGCCATCGGGGCCGAGGGTCACCTGGCGCAGGTCGTCGTCGTTGCCGACGCAGGCGAACACGATCTCCTGGCCCTGGGCCGCCTCGCGCGGGGTTCTGGCGGTGCGCCCGCCGTTCTCGGACACCCACCGCTCGGCCTTCGCATGCGTGCGGTTATAGACCGTCACCTCGTGGCCCTTCGCCTGAAGGTGGCGCGCCATGGGATAGCCCATCACGCCCAGTCCGAGGAATGCAACCTTCGCCATCGTCCGCTCCCTGAAGTTCCCCTCGGTTCTAGGAACAGAGGCGGTCCGGGTCAAACGGCTCTATTTTGTATCAAATGAAAAATATTTGGCGCGGATGCGGTCGTAGCTGCCGTCGGCCTTGACCTGGGCGATGGCGCGGTTGAAGCGCTCCCGCAGCGCCTCGTCCTCCTTTCGCAGGCCGATGCCGTAGGATTCGCGCCTGTAGGCTGGTTCCGCCGGAGCATCGCCAAGGATGTGGCAGCAGCCGCCCTCGCGGGTTTCGAGGAATTTCGACAGCAGCAGCTCGTCGGCGAAGACCGCATCGAGGCGTCCGACCAGGAGGTCGAGATTGGCCTCCTCGGCCTTCGCATAAAGCACGATCTCTGAATTCGTGTAGAAGCGCTTGAGATAGTCCTCGTGATCGGTGCGCTCGATGGTTCCGATCTTCTTGCCGGCCATGGCTGCTGGCGTGACGTCTCCGGGCGCGGTCTCCTTCGAGCCGATGAAAACGGCGGGGATCCGGTAATAGGGATCGGAGAACGCAATCCTCTTCTGCCGCCGCTCGGTAATCTCCACCGACGACATGACCGCATCGTATTCCTTGCGCACGAGACCCTTGATGATGCCGTCCCACTCGTGCTGCACGAGTTCGCATTGCGCCTGCATGACCTCGCAGAGTCTCTTGAGCAGTTCGACCTCGAAGCCCTGCAGCTCGTTGTTGGCGTCGATGAAGTTGAAAGGCGGATATGCGCCTTCCACGGCGATGCGGATGGTGGGGGGAGTGGGGGTGGTCGAAGGAGAGTGAGCCTCCTGCGACAGGCATGGCCCCACGTGAAGCCCGATGAGCAGGCTCGCGATGATCGTCAGTCTTGTCCCGATACGCAGTACGTTCACGGCGGCCCAGCCCGAATGGTGGAGCCCGATATTCCTTGAAAATAGGCAACAGTCAAACGGCGCAGTGGCGCAGCTTCGTTTGCCGTTCGTCGAAGATCGAGATGAGAGCCGCTTCCACAGATCTGGAATCAGCTCTCGTCTTTGCCATGCCGCATTTTTGAACGGCGAACCGGATCCACTTCGCCGAAAATGCTCTAACCGCCCGTGACGCTCATGTGGCGGCCCACGGCGGGGCGGTCATGCCGCCGGTCGATGATGAAATCGTGCCCCTTGGGCTTGCGGGCGATAGCGTCGGCGATGGCCCGTTCGAGAAGCTCGTTGCTCTCCGAGGCGCGCACCGGCGCCCGCAGGTCGGCGGCATCCTCCTGGCCCAGGCACATGAAGAGCTGACCCGTGCAGGTTAGCCGCACCCTGTTGCAGCTCTCGCAGAAATTGTGCGTCATCGGCGTGATGAAACCGAGCCGCCCGCCGGTTTCCTCCACGCGCACGTAGCGGGCCGGCCCGCCGGTGCGGTCGTCGATGTCTTTCAGTGTGTAGCGCGAGGCCAGGCGGGCGCGGATCAGGGAGAGGGGCATGAACTGGTCGATGCGCTGTCCGTCGATCTCGCCCAGGGGCATGACCTCGATGAGCGTCAGATCCATGTCGCGGCCATGGGACCATTCCAGGAGCGTTTCCAGCTCGTCGTCGTTCACGCCCTTGAGCGCGACGGTATTGATCTTGACCTTCAGCCCCGCGCCTTGAGCGGCGTCGATCCCCTGCATGACCTTGGTGAGATCTCCCCAGCGCGTGATGCGGCGGAACTTGTCCGCGTCGAGGGTGTCGAGGGAGACGTTGATCCGCCTCACCCCGCATGCGGCGAGATCCCTGGCGTGGCGGGCGAGCTGCGAACCGTTCGTCGTGACGGTGAGCTCGTCGAGGGCGCCCGAATCCAGGTGCCGGGAGAGGGAGCCGAAAAGCTGCATGATGTCGCGCCGCACCAGGGGCTCGCCGCCCGTGATGCGCAGCTTGCGCACGCCTTGCCCGACGAAGGCGGAGCAGATCCGGTCGAGCTCCTCGAGGGTGAGCAGGTCCCGCTTGGGCAGGAAGGCCATGTCCTCCGACATGCAATACACGCAGCGAAAGTCGCAGCGGTCAGTCACCGATACGCGAAGATAGGTGATCGCCCGACCGAACGGGTCCATGAGCAGGGGGCCGGAGGCGGAATTCTCAGGCTGGGCCTTCATGGCTCCCATGGTGCAGCGGTCCTGTCGTTCACGTGAGTGCTTGCCTATAAACTAGGGATCGCGCAGTGAGCGTCAAATGAAAACCATGAGAGGGGCTTGAGCCCATGACAACCGAGCGCTGGCCGACGGAACTGCGTCTCGCCAAGGACAGGCGCAGCCTGCGCATCGTTTTCGACGACGGCGCGGCTTATGACCTCCCGGCCGAGTACCTTCGCGTGACGAGCCCTTCGGCGGAGGTCCAGGGGCATAGCCCCGCCGAGCGCAGGACTGTGCCGGGCAAGCGGGACGTGGAGATCATCGGGGTGGAGCCGGTGGGCAATTATGCCGTGAAGCTCGTCTTCGACGACATGCACGATACGGGGATCTATGGCTGGGACTATCTCTACCGGCTCGGGGCGGAGCAGGGGGAGAAGTGGCAGGCCTATCTCGACGAACTGACGGCCAAGGGCCTCTCGCGGGATCGGCTCCGCTGAGGGGGCATTCCTGAAAATGCCAATGGCCGGGCGGACCCGGCCATCGCGCTCACCTTGAGAAAAGACTTAGCGCAGGACGACGACCTGCGCACCGACCTTGGCGCGGCTGTAGAGGTCCATCACGTCCTCGTTGGTCATGCGGATGCAGCCCGAGGACACGGCCTCGCCGATGGTCTCCGGCTCGTTGGAGCCGTGAATGCGGTAGATCGTGCTGCCAATATAGAGGGCGCGGGCGCCGAGCGGGTTGTCCGGTCCGCCCTTCATGTAGCGGGGCAGGTCGGGGCGGCGCTTGAGCATCGCGGACGGCGGACGCCAATCGGGCCATTCGCGCTTCATGGTGACGGAATGGGTGCCGGACCAGGTGAAGCCCGGGCGGCCCACGCCCACGCCGTACTGGACCGCCTGGCCGTTGCCGAGCACGAACCACAGACGGCGCTCGCTCGTCGAGACGACGATGGTGCCGGGCGCATAGCGGCCGTTGAAGGCGACGACCTCCCGCGGGACGGGAGCGGCCTGGGCCTTGAAGGTGTCCTCAGCGCTGTAGAGCGGTTGGCGGGTGAGCGGATCGATAGCCGTAAATGCCGCAGCCGGCGTCGCGATGGCGACGAAAGCGCAAGCAAGCCCGGACAGGGCAGCGCAGGTGCGTCCCATGATTGCCTCAGATTGAACGTGTTGATGGCAGGGTTTGTGATTGCTCAACGCAATAGCCCCGCTTCGGATCCATGCATATCAAGGTTTTGCTATAAAATCCTAGTGCGGTTAGGGCACGAAAACGCCTGAATTTCGCCACTTCGTAACCGAGCGGTTAAAGTCGCGCTGCCGCAATTCTCCGCTGGAAAATAGTTCGCCGGAAACCTGCTTCTTTGGCTTGACGCCGAGGGTTCTGCGCCTTTAGAAGGCCTTTGTCAGGGCGCGTAGCTCAGCGGGAGAGCATTCGCTTCACACGCGAAGGGTCACAGGTTCAATCCCTGTCGCGCCCACCATTCCTTCCTGACAAGCAATCTTCACATTTTCGTGCGTATGCAGCGCGCGGGCCCAACCCTTTTGCCCGCGTCAGGCCGCCAGCGGCCTCATGACCCTCTGCACGGCGGCGAAAAGATCGTCGAAGTGATCGATGACGAGGTCCGGACCAAGCTCCCGGACCGGCACGTCCGTATAGCCGAAGGGCACCGCCACCACGGGAATGCCGGCATTCTGCGCGGTCACGATATCCGTTCGGGAATCGCCGATCATCACCGCCCGGCTCGGGTTTCCGCCGGCCCGCTCGATGGTCAGCGTCAGGTGGCGAGGATCCGGCTTGAAGTAGGGAAAGGTGTCGCGGCCGCAATTGGCTGCGAAGCGATGGCCGATGCCGAGCTCGTCCAGCAGCTTGATCGCGTGCTCCTCGACCTTGTTGGTGCAGACCGCCAGGATAAAGCCTGCCTGTTCCAGGCGGTCGAGAGCTGCGACCACACCCGGATAGAGGCGGGTTTCGACGCAGATATTCTCTCCGTAATGGACCATGAACTGCCTGAACAGCTCTTCGAGGCGGTCCGGGGCCAGTTCCTTGCCGACAGCCTCGAACCCGCGCTGGATCAGGGCTCTCGCACCCGCGCCGATCATGTCGCGGGCCTTCGCGACGGGCAGGGGGGCGAGGCCCTCGCGCTCGAGGATGACGTTCAGGGTCCCGACGAGGTCGCCGGCCGTATCTGCCAAGGTTCCGTCCAGGTCGAAGACGGCGATGGGCGAGACGATGTGCGGGGTATCAATGGCCATGAAGGTCGGCTACCTGCTGGGGGCAAGGGAATCAAGCATGCAATGGTATGGTGTCATGGTTGATTCGTTCTTACCGGATGGAGTGTTGAATGCGGCCCTTTGGTTCCGCGGCGTTGATTTCCGCAGCCCTGGCGCTGGGGGGCTTGCTCGGCCCCGCCCTGGCTGCATCCTACGATTTCGTTCCTGCTCCCCAGACCGACCTGAACCGCATCTATCGAATCGACCGGATCACCGGCGAGGTGAGCTCCTGCCAGTATGGGCTTCAGGAAGGCACAATTGGGGTCACGCTCTGCTTCAGCGCGGGCGAGGGCGCCGGCCCCCAGGCTCCGGGCGAATATGGCCTCGTCGCGTCCCGTCACGAGCGGGAAGGGGGCGTCTTCCGGGTCAATTACCGGACCGGCCAGATGAGCATCTGCTATGTTTTCGACGAGCGGGTGGTGTGCACCCCGCAGACGACCCCTTCGCCGGCCACCTCGTCCTCGGCCGCGCCGGTCGCCACGCCGAGCGTCAGCCCCGGGACGGGCGCTTCGCCGCAGCGGCCCTGAGGCCTTCGCCGGGCCCCGGCGCGGGTTACGGCCGAAACGTTCTTTCTTCTCCATGCCCTGGCATGCTAGAGGCGGGCGAAGGGGCCCAACCTAAAAGGCCAGGCCGAGTTTATTTTCAGAGGGTATCCGTGAGCGACAATCTCAAGCGCGCCGCAGCCGAAAGGGCAGCACAGCTTGTCACCGACGGCATGAGGCTCGGTCTCGGCACCGGCTCGACCGCGGCGTTTTTCGTCGCGGCCCTCGGCGAGCGCGTCCGGGGCGGGCTGAAGGTGGTGGGTGTCCCTACCTCCGAGGCGACCCGCGAGCAGGCCCAGCGTGAGGGCATTCCCCTCTCGACGCTCGACGAAACGCCCGATCTCGACCTGACGGTGGATGGGGCCGACGAACTCGACGACGACCTGCGCCTGATCAAAGGCGGCGGCGGCGCTCTCCTGCGGGAGAAGATCGTGGCGTCCGCCAGCCAGCGGATGATCGTGATCGCCGACGGCTCCAAGCGCGTCGCGAAGCTCGGACGCTTCCCGCTGCCCATCGAGGTGGTGCCGTTCGGCCTGACGGCGACGGAGCGGGCCATCGTCAAGCTGCTCGATTCCCTGTCCATGAGCGGCGAGCTGCGCCTGCGCCGCGCCGCCGACGGCGCGCCTTTCGTGACGGATGGCGGCCATTTCATTCTCGATGCGCATCTCGAGCGCATCGACAAGCCGAACGTGCTTGCCTCGACGCTGAACAACATTCCCGGCGTCGTCGAACACGGTCTTTTCCTGGGCCTGGCCACCGGCGCGATCCTCGCCACGGCTGACGGGCTCGTCGAACTCGGTCAGCTCTGACCCTCCCCAAAAGACATGACGATTGGAGCCACTTCTATGATCCGCAACGCCTCACGCCTCGCCGCGACGTCGGTCGCGCTGTTCATGCTCGCAAGCCCCGCCTTCGCGCAGGCGCAGCCGAGCGCCAGCCACCTTGCCCTCGCCCGTGAGGTCGCCATCAGCTCCGGCATGACGCGCTCGTTCGACGCCATGGCCGAGCCGTTCCTGGACCAGCTGCAGCAGATGAACGTCACCCGTCCGGAGATCAAGCAGGACCTGGACCAGGTCGTGGCGATGATCCGGCCCGAGCTCGAGCAGCAGAAACAGAAGATGATCGACAACGCGGCCAAGGCCTTCGCTTCCCGCCTGACCGAGGCCGAGCTGAAGGACATCGCGACCTTCTACAAATCTCCGGCCGGCGCCAAGTACGTCCAGGTTCAGCCTGGCGTTCTCGACGACATCGTCCGCGACCTCGCCACCTGGACGCAGCAGACTGCCCAGTTCGTGCTGACCCGCGCCCGCGAGGAGATGGGCAAGCGCGGGCACCAGCTGCAGTAAGGCGCACGCGCCAAGCGCATATCGGCGTGATGGAAGGCCCGGGAAACCGGGCCTTCTTCGTTCTGGAGGAGCCCTTGCCGCCGCCAAGCTCGGCGCTACCCTTTCTGCAGGGCCCTCGTTGTCGAAGATGTCCGTGCCCGTAGCCGAACGAGGAGGCCCTTTTTGCCCTTCGCGCCCTGCGCCAGGGCTCTCGGAGGAACGAACATGGCTGAAGACTGGGCTGTCGACGTCAAAAAGTATGTGCCCAACGCCGACGACAAGGCGATTGCAGGCATTGTCCGGTATTGCGGGATCGCCCTGCAGAAGCGCGACTCCGCTCTCGTGTCCTTCTCGGACCCGGAGGAGGTTGCGCGCGTGCGTGAGAACTTCCTCAGGAAGAAGCTGGGACTGACCGCTCCCGATGCGGAACTCGATCAGGCCGTTCGAGCGGTGGGGGACAAGCTGAAGGCGGATCGCAGCAAGAACAGGGTGACGGTCTATTACCTGCTCGCCGAGCATTTCGGGAAACTGTCGGCCTTCGCGGCTTAAAGCATTTTCGGCGAATTGGATCCGGTTCGCCATCAAAGATGCGGCATACCCAAGAAAAGGGCTTGGGCCTGGACATAAAAAAGCGCCGGTTCCGTCCCTGGAACCGGCGCTTTCCGTGAACCCGTGGGGTTCTGCGTCAGTCCTCGACCGCCTTGAAGCGTCCCAGCCCCTTGAGGACGAAGGGGAGGATCAGGGCGATCAGGGCAATAGCGAGGAGCGTCGCCGAGATCGGGCTCTGCAGCAGGACCATCGGGTCGCCGAGGCTGATCGACAGCGCCCGCCGCAGCTGGCTTTCGGCGATAGGCCCCAGGATCAGCCCCACCACGACCGGAGCGATCGGGAAGTCGAACCGGCGCATCAGGAAGCCGAGCACGCCGAAGACCGTGAGCATGATGAGCTCCACCGGCGACGGATTGGCCGCGATGGTCCCCATGGTAGCGAAGACCAGGATGCCCGCATAAAGCCAGGGCTGCGGGATCGCGAGCAGGCGCACCCACAGGCCCACCAGGGGCAGGTTGAGCACCAGCAGCATGCCGTTGGCGATGAACAGGCTGGCGATCAGGCCCCAGACCAGATTGGGCTGCTCCGCGAACAGCAGGGGGCCGGGGTTGAGGCCGTATTGCTGGAAGCCCGCGAGCAGCATGGCCGCGGTAGCGGAGGTCGGAAGGCCGAGGGTCAGCAGCGGCACGAGGGTGCCGGCCGCGGAGGCGTTGTTGGCCGCTTCCGGCCCCGCCACGCCCTCGATGGCGCCCTTGCCGAATTCCTCGGGATATTTCGTGAGGCGCTTCTCGGTCGAATAGGACAGGAAGGTCGGGATTTCCGCGCCGCCGGCGGGGAGGGCCCCGATCGGGAATCCGAACGCGGTTCCGCGCAGCCAGGGCTTCCAGGACCGCTTCCAGTCCTCCTTGGTCATCCAGAGGGAGCCGCGCACGGCCTCGAGCCTCTCCTCGTGGACATGGCGGCGCGAGGCCACGTAGAGCGCTTCGCCCACCGCGAAGAGGCCGACGGCCAGGGTCGTCACCTCGATATTGTCGTAGAGCTCGGGAATGCCGAAGCTCAGGCGGGACTGGCCGGAGAGAATGTCGATGCCGACGAGCCCGAGAGTCAGGCCGATGAAGAGGCTCGTCAGGCCCCGCACGGGGGAATCGCCGAAGGTGGCCGAGACGGTCACGAAGGCCACGCACATGAGGGCGAAGTAATCCTCGGGGCCGAAGCTCACGGCGATGTCGACGAGATAGGGGGCGAGGAAGGTCAGGCCGAGGGTGGCGATGGTGCCCGCCACGAAGGAGCCGATGGCCGAGGTGGCGAGCGCGGGGCCGCCGCGTCCAGCCTTGGCCATCTTGTTGCCTTCCAGGGCGGTCGCCATGGAGGCGCTTTCGCCCGGGGTGTTGATGAGGATCGCGGTGGTCGAGCCGCCATACATGCCGCCGTAATAGATGCCGGCGAACATGATGATCGAGCCCGCCGGGTCGAGCTTGAAGGTGACCGGCAGGAGCAGCGCCACGGTAAGCGCCGGGCCGATGCCGGGCAGAACGCCGACGGCCGTGCCGAGAAGAACGCCGATGAGGGCGAAGAGCAGGTTCATCGGCTGGATCGCAACGGAGAGGCCGTTGGCGAGAGAAACGAAGGCTTCCATGCTTTCAGGCCTCAGAGCAGATGTTCAAGCGGCCCTGCCGGAAGGGACAGGGTCAGGAGCTTCGCAAACAGCAGATAGATCAGAACGGCGATCGCGGCTCCGATCAGGAGATCCATGAGGAACGCGCGGCGCCCGAAGGCCGTGGAGGTCGCCGCGAACAGGATGGCCGTGCCGATCATGAAGCCGCCGCCGATGGCGATCAGGGCGATCAGGCAGGCCAGGCCGCCGAGGATCAGGACGATCGGTTTCCAGTCGAGGCTGTCGCGCGCGGGAAGGTCGCCCTTCCAAGCCCCGATCGCATTGCCGACGGCGAGCAGCGTGAGGCCCAAGGAGACGATGATGGGCATGACCTTCGGGCCGAGGTCGTAAGGAGAAAGAATCTGGAGCTTGGTCATGTCCCACCAGATGAGACCGGCCAGGCCGAGAAGAATAAGAGCGATGACGAGGCCCGCCACGTCGATGCGCCGCTGGGGAGATGAAGTCATAGGATATCCCAAATAAGAAACGCCGCGCACAAGCGCGGCGCTTCCAATGGCATTTATCTTGAAAATCAGGACTTCACCAGTCCCACGGCGGTGAGCACGTCCTTCGTGCGGGCCTGCTCTTCGGCCAGGATCTTGGCGAAGGCGTCGCCGGACACGTAGGAATCCTCCCAGCCCTTGGCCTTCAGGATTTCCTGCCACTCCTTCGACTTGGCCATCTTGTCCATGGCGTCGGTCAGGGCCTTCTTCTGGTCGGCGGAGATGCCGGGAGGAGCGACGACGGCGCGCCAGTTGGCGATCTCGAGGTCGATGCCCTGGGCCTTGATGGACGGCAGGTCGGCGGTCGCCTTGCCCGCGGGGGTCGTCAGGCCGATGAGACGCAGCTTGCCGGCCTTGATCTGGCTCTCGAACTCGCCGTAGCCGGAGATGCCTGCAGTCACCTTGCCGCCGAGGATGGCCGCCAGGGCCTCGCCGCCGCCGGAGAAGGGAATGTAGTTGATCTTGGTCGGATCCGCGCCCGCCGCCTTGGCGAAGAGGGCCGCCGCGATGTGGTCGACGCCGCCCGCCGAGCCGCCGGCCCAGGTGACCTTCGCCGGATCGGCCTTGATCGCGGCCGCAAGGTCTTTCGCGGTCTTGATCGGTGAGTCGGCCGGCACCACGATGGCCTCGTATTCCGCGGTCAGGCGGGCGATGGGCGTGGTCTGGTCGAGGGTGATCGGGGACTTGTTGGTGAGAAGCGCACCCACCATCACGTAGCCCATGACCATGAGCTGGCTGCCGTCGCCCTTGGAGTTGTTCACGAGCTGGGCGATGCCGATGGAGCCGCCGGCGCCGGGAACGTTGGTGACCTGCACGCTCTTGGCGATGCCGGACTGCGTCAGGGCCTGCTGCATGGAGCGGGCCGTCTGATCCCAGCCGCCGCCCGGCGCTGCGGGAGCCATGATCTTGAGCTCCATCTGCGCCGCCGCCGACGTTACGAAACCTGCCACGGCCGCCGCAGCCAGCGCGCTGCGCCAAAGACCTTTACGAAACTGGGTCATCTGTTTCCTCCATGGACGCTCAAAACACTCAAAGCGCCTTGCGGCAGAACCTAAAGAGGGAAAGGGGGAGCGGCAAGCGTCTGCTCCCTTTATCGCTGTTGAACCTTAGCGTAAGAGCTACGCTCCAAGGCGGGCAGCCATGTGCTCGAAGCAGGGCCGGCGGGCGGCGTCGCCTGAAACCATCCCTATATGATCGTGATGAACACCCAATCCGAGCGGAGAAACCCCATGACCCCATTCGATGTTGACCTCTTCGTCATCGGAGGCGGGTCGGGCGGCGTGCGTGCCGCCCGCATCGCGGCGGGCTACGGCGCCAAGGTCATGTTGGCGGAGGAGTACCGGGTCGGCGGCACCTGTGTGATCCGTGGCTGCGTGCCCAAGAAGCTGATGGTCTATGCGAGCCGCTTCGCCGACGAGTTTCACGATGCGCCGGGTTTCGGATGGAGCCTCGGCGAGACCCGCTTCGACTGGGCGACCCTGATCCGCAACAAGGACCGGGAAATCGACAGGCTGGAGGGCATCTACCGGGCCAATCTCGAGAAGGCAGGGGTCGAGGTCGTCGATAGCCGCGCCGTGATCGAGGATGCGCATACGGTCCATCTGCTGAAGACCGGCGCGCGCGTCCGCGCCCGATACATCCTCGTCGCGGTCGGCGCCCATCCGACCCTGGAGCCGGTCATTCCCGGCGGCGAGCTGGGCATCACCTCGAACGAGGTCTTCCATCTGGAAACCCAGCCCAAGCGCATCCTGGTGGTGGGCGGGGGCTACATCGCCGTCGAGTTCGCGGGCATCTTCGCGGGTCTCGGCAGCGAGGTGACGCTGCTGCACCGGGGTGACAAGCTCCTGCGCGGGTTCGACGAGGATGTGCGCGACGCCCTCGGCGAGGCCTATGCCCAGCGGGGCATCGGGCTCGCCCTGGGGCGCACCTTGAATCGCCTCGACAGGACGGCCGATGGCATCGCCGCGACCTTGAGCGACGGCTCGACCCTCACGGTCGACCAGGTTCTCGTCGCCACCGGGCGGAGGCCCAACACCAGTGGGCTGGGGCTGGAAAAGGCGGGGATTACGGTCGACGAGGTCGGGGCCATTCCGGTGGACGCTTATTCGCAGACCCTCATCCCGTCGATCTATGCCGTGGGCGACGTCACCAACCGGGCGAACCTGACCCCCGTCGCCATCCGCGAGGGCCATGCCTTCGCGGACACGGTGTTCGGCGCAAAGCCCACCATCGTGGACCATGACCTGATTCCCACGGCGGTGTTCTCGACGCCGGAGATCGGCGTGATCGGCTGCGGCGAGGCCGCAGCCCGGGCGGTCTATGGGGAGATCGACGTCTACAAGACCGCTTTCCGGCCCATGAAGGCGACCCTTTCGGGGGGCAAGGATCGGGTCTTCATGAAGCTCATCGTCGAGAAGGCCACCGATAAGGTCCGCGGCGTCCACATCATGGGGCACGACGCGGGCGAGATGATCCAGCTCGCCGGGATCGCCGTGACCATGGGCGCGACCAAGGCCGATTTCGACCGCACCATCGCGGTTCACCCAACGGCAGCCGAGGAACTCGTGACCATGCGCACCCCGGTGGTGGTGAAGAAGCCGGTGGCGGTGGGGTAGGGCGAAGGACGCATGGGGCGAGCCTTCCCCTCCGCTTCGACGTTTCAACACTCTCAAGCGCTACGCGGTGAAATTGTTGAAATATGCCTCTCCCAGGCTTAAGGTCTGTTTCAACACTTTAAATATGAAACTGGCCTTGGTGTTGAAACATTGAATTTTCAAGAGCTTAACAACGATCAAAGGCGTGAAAAGGTCAATTCCGACCAACGGTTCGCCGCATGGCGCGAAGCGAAGTCGCGGCTGGAAAGCTATCGAGGGTCCCTTGTATGGCAGGATGTCAAGGGGGAGCAGTATCTGGCGCGCAGCTACTACGACAGTGCCGGAAGACGACGCCAGAAGTCGGAAGGGCGCCGCAGTCCTGAGACCGAGAAAAGAAAAGCCGATTGGGAGCGCGGGCGCGCGGAGGCCTCTGAGCGCTTCAAGTCCATGCGCGAGACGATGGTCAGGCAGGCGGCCATCAACCGGGCCGTCAAACTCGGACGCGTCCCGCTGATGGGGGCGAGGATCGTTCGGGCCCTCGACGAGGCTGGGGTCTTAGGGAAAGGCATCCGGATTGTCGGAACGAATGCAATTTACGCCTACGAGGCCGTTGCCGGGGTCATGGTCGATCCGGACATCACGGCAACGCTCGATATTGACTTGCTTTTAGACGCCAGGATGTCGCTTCGGCTTGCCATGAGCGACTCCGTGGCCGAGCCAGCCCTGATCAACCTTTTGAGGAAGGTGGACAAGTCCTTTGAAAGAACCGATCTGGCGTTCCGGGCCGTCAATCGGGACGGCTACCTTGTCGATCTGATCAAGCCCCAGCGAAATCCTCCCTGGATGAACGAGCGGGACCGAATCGGTCGGACACAGGATGAACTGGCTGCCGTGCCGATCGGCGGATTGACATGGCACGAAAGCGCCCCTTCGTTCGAGGCGGTCGCCATTGACGAGAGAGGCGGGCCCGTTCGGATCGTTGCCAGCGACCCGAGAGTGTTCGCTGCTCATAAGCTTTGGTTGTCCAGGCAGCAGGATCGGGAGCCGACAAAGCGACGGCGGGATGCCGCGCAGGCGGAGGCCGTCGCCCAGATCGTTTCGCGCTATCTGGTGCATTTGCCGTTCGACGAGGCCGAAATGCGCATGCTTCCGCGTGAACTCTTCGACCTGGCGAAGCCTCTGTTCGGCAGGCAGGAAACGCAGGATTCTTATGCTTTCTGACCCGGATGCCTCATTTGCGCGGGAAAGGGGACGTAGGTTACTGCCGCCGGGGCTGCTTCCAGCGGCGCGGCCTTTCGGCACTCGCCTTTTTGAATATGTCGTGTATAGGTGCCGTTTCGTGCCGCTTGTTGCGGAGAACGACGCGTAGTTGAGAAAGGACACGGGGGTAAGTGTCATGACCGAGCGGTGGACGCCCGACAGCTGGAGGAACAAGCCGATCCAGCAGGTTCCGGCCTATCCGGACCTTGAGGCGCTTGAAGGGGTCGAGCAGCAGCTCGCAGCCTTTCCTCCGCTCGTCTTTGCGGGCGAGGCCCGCAAGCTGAAGCGCGATCTGGCCAAGGTCGCCAGGGGCGAGGCTTTCCTGCTCCAGGGCGGCGATTGCGCCGAGAGCTTCGCCGAGCATTCGGCCGACAACATCCGCGATTTCTTCCGTCTGTTCCTGCAGATGGCGGTGGTGCTCACCTATGCGGGCGGCTCGCCCGTGGTGAAGATCGGCCGCGTCGCCGGCCAGTTCGCCAAGCCGCGCTCGGCGCCGACGGAGACCATCGACGGCGTGGAGCTGCCGAGCTATCGCGGCGACATCATCAGCGACATCGCCTTCACGCCCGAGGCCCGCACGCCCGATCCGCGCCGCCAGCTCATGGCCTACCGGCAGTCGGCCGCGACGCTGAACCTGATCCGCGCCTTCGCCACCGGCGGCTATGCGAATCTCGAGAACGCGCATCGCTGGATGCTGGGCTTCGTGAAGGACTCGCCGCAATCCTCGCGCTACAGCGAGCTGGCCGAGCGCATCACCGAGAGCCTGAACTTCATGCGGGCCATCGGCATCGATCCCGAGACGCATCCCGAGATGCGCTCGACGGATTTCTTCACCAGTCACGAGGCCCTGCTGCTCGGCTACGAGGAGGCCCTGACCCGCGTCGATTCCACGACCGGGGACTGGTACGCCACCTCCGGTCACATGCTCTGGATCGGCGACCGCACCCGTCAGGCCGACCACGCCCATGTGGAATACATGCGCGGTATCAAGAACCCGATCGGCCTCAAGTGCGGTCCGTCGCTCTCGCCGGACGGGCTGCTCAAGCTCATCGACGCCCTCAATCCCGAGGACGAGGCCGGCCGCCTCACCCTGATCTGCCGCTTCGGCGCCGAGAAGGTGGGCGACCATCTGCCGGGCCTCATCCGCGCGGTGCAGAGGGAAGGCCGCACGGTGGTCTGGTCCTGCGACCCGATGCACGGCAACACGATCAAGGCGGCATCCGGCTACAAGACCCGGCCCTTCGAGCGGGTCATGGGCGAGGTGCGGGACTTCTTCGCGATCCATCAGGCGGAAGGCACGCATGCAGGCGGCATCCATCTGGAGATGACCGGCAAGAACGTTACGGAATGCACCGGCGGCGCGCGCGCCCTCACGGATGCGGACCTGTCCGACCGCTACCACACCTATTGCGACCCGCGCCTCAACGCGGAGCAGGCGCTGGAAATCGCCTTCCTGACCTCGGAGCTGATCAAGCGCGAGCGCCAGTCAAGGGAACAACCGGCCGCTCTGGCGGCTGAGTGAAACGAAAGAAAAAGGGCGCCTCGGGCGCCCTTTTTACTTTGCTGGAATGACCGTGAGCCAGTGCAGGGCTCAGCTCAGCCAGCCCATGAAGTAGAGAATGAGAATGATCGGCAGAGGAATGCCGATCAGCCAAAGCAAACCACCCTTCAGCATCGCTGTCTCCATTGCATAAATCGTGTGGGGACAACGACCTGAGCTTTATCGGGTTCCAGAAGCGGCCGGACATCTGACGGCTCGCGTCCATCGTCCATTCCCGACCCTGTGCCTCGGATCGCGCCTTCGCAGAGCGCGATCCGAGGGCATGGGTGCAGAAGGATCGCTCGGGCCTGCATTGCTGCGCTCGCCGCAGCGCGCTAATTCTGTGGGTGCCATGGCCCAGAACAGTCTCAAGATCGCTCTCGCGCAGCTCAACCCCACCGTCGGCGATGTGACCGGCAACGAAGCGAAGGCCCGCGCCGCGCGCGCCAAGGCGGCCCGGCTCGGCGCGGATCTCGTGATGTTCGCCGAGCAGTTCCTTGCGGGCTATCCCGCCGAGGACCTCGTGCTCAAGCCCGCCTTCCAGGATGCCTGCCGCGCGGCTCTGGAGCGCCTTGCCCGCGAGACCGCCGATGGCGGGCCGGGGATCCTGATCGGGCTGCCGTGGCGCGAGGAGGGGGCGCTCTACAACGCCTATGCGCTTCTCGACAACGGCTCCATCGCCGTGCGCTTCAAGGTCGACCTTCCCAATTACGGCGTGTTCGACGAGAAGCGGAACTTCGAGCCCGGCCCCCTGCCGGGGCCGGTCAACTTCCGGGGCATCCGCTTGGGGTTGCCGATCTGCGAGGACATCTGGACCGGCGACGTGGTCGAGTGCCTCGCTGAGACGGGAGCGGAGATTCTGCTCGTGCCCAACGGCTCGCCCTACTGGCGCGGCAAGACGGAGGAGCGGTTCAACATCGCCGCCGCCCGCGTGACGGAAAGCGGCCTCCCTCTCGTCTATCTCAACCAGGTCGGCGGGCAGGACGAGCTCGTCTTCGACGGCGCGTCCTTCGTGCTCAACGCCGATTGCTCGCTCGCCTGCCAGCTTCCCGCCTACGAGGAAACCGTCGCTCTCACCACCTGGGAGAAAGGGGAGGAGGGCTGGATCTGCCGCGAGGCGCCCGTCACGACGGTCGAGGAGGGCGAGGAGGCGGATTACGCGGCCTGCGTCCTGGGGTTGCGCGATTACGTGGAGAAGAACCGCTTTCCCGGCGTGGTCCTCGGCCTATCGGGCGGCATCGATTCCGCCATCTGCGCCGCCATGGCCGTTGATGCCTTGGGCGCGGAGCGCGTGCATTGCGTGATGCTGCCCTACCGCTACACCTCGGGCGAATCCCTCAAGGATGCGGAGGCCTGCGCCAAGGCGCTCGGCGTCCGGTACGACGTTCTGCCCATCGCGCCCGCCGTCGAGGGTTTCGAGGCGGTGCTGGAGCCCGCCTTCGCGGGAACGCAGCGGGACATCACGGAGGAAAACCTCCAGAGCCGCGCCCGCGGCACGCTCCTCATGGCCCTCTCGAACAAGTTCGGCGCCATGGTCGTGACGACGGGCAACAAGTCCGAAATGTCCGTGGGCTATGCCACGATCTATGGCGACATGAACGGGGGCTTCAACCCGATCAAGGACCTCTACAAGATGGAGGTCTACCGTCTCTCGGCCCTGCGCAACCGCTGGAAGCCGAGAGGAGCGCTCGGCCCCGACGGCATCGTGATCCCCGAGAACATCCTCACCAAGGCTCCGACCGCCGAGCTGCGTGAAAACCAGAAGGACCAGGATTCGCTGCCGCCCTACGACGTCCTCGACGATATTCTCCGCGGTCTCGTGGAGGAGGAGCTGCGCGTCTCCGAGCTCGTGGCGAAAGGCTACGATCCGGAAACGGTGAAGAAGGTGGAGCGCCTGCTCTACATCGCCGAGTACAAGCGGCGGCAGGCTCCTCCGGGCGTGAAGGTCACGCAGCGGAATTTCGGCCGCGACCGGCGCTATCCCATCGTCAACCGCTATCGCGACCAAGGCCTGGCCGCCCACCGGACCGACGAGGCCCTGGAGCGCGCGACAGGCAAGCCGAGGGTGGGGGCGCTGGATATCTGACGCAAGCACTGTCACCCCCGGATGCCGAAGGCCGGGAGTGGCACCGGGGATGCAATTCGAGGCCGTCACCCCTTGCGCACCTCCGCTCCCTTCGCCATAGGGTTGGCCCATGTCCAAGCCCATCGTTCGCTTCGCCCCGTCCCCGACCGGGCACATCCATATCGGCAACACCCGCGTGGCCCTGCTCAACGCGCTCTATGCACGCCGGGAAGGGGGCACCTTCATCCTGCGCTTCGACGACACGGATCTGGCCAGGTCGAAGCAGGAATATGCGGATTCGATCGAGACCGATCTGCGATGGCTCGGCATCCCGCCCGATGCGATCGTGCGCCAGTCGGAGCGGTTCGCGCTCTACGATGCGGCGGCCGAGCGGCTGAAGGCGAGCGGCCGTCTCTATGCCTGCTACGAGACGCCCGAGGAGCTGGAGTTCCGCCGCAAGCGGCAGCTCGCGCGCGGCCTTCCGCCGATCTACGACCGGGCGGCCCTCAAGCTCACGGACGAGGAGCGGAAGACGCTCCACGAGGAGGGGCGCAAGCCCCACTGGCGTTTCCGCCTCGACCACGTGAACGTCGCCTGGGACGATCTGGTGCGCGGCCACTGCCACGTGGATTGCGGCTCGCTCTCCGATCCGGTGCTCGTGCGCGAGGACGGCACCTATCTCTACACCCTGCCGTCCGTGGTCGACGACATCGACCTCAAGATCACCCATGTGATCCGGGGCGAGGATCACGTGACCAACACGGCGGTGCAGATCCAGATTTTCGAGGCTCTGGGTGCGCCGCTGCCGACCTTCGCGCATCACAGCCTGCTGATTACCGCGAGCGGCGAGGGGCTTTCCAAGCGCCTCGGCCATCTCTCCGTGAAGGGACTGCGCGATGCGGGGCTGGAGCCTCAGGCGGTCGCCTCGCTGGCGGTGCTCGTCGGTTCGGCGGAAGCCGTGCGGCCCGTGGCGGATCTCGACGAACTCGCCGGGCTCATCGACTTCTCGCACATCTCCCGCGCTCCGGCGAAGTTCGACGAGAGCGAGCTGGATCATCTCAACGCGCGCCTCATCCATGAGATGCCCTATGAGGCCGTTCGTGCGCGCCTGAGCGATATCGATGCGGATCTGGGCGAAAGCTTCTGGAATGCGGTGCGCGGCAACCTGACCAAGGTTCGCGATGTCGTGGAATGGGCAAGGGTCGTGCGCGGACCGGTGACGCCCGTGATCGAGGACAAGGCTTTCATCGCGGCGGCGATGGACGTGCTGCCGCCGGCGCCGTGGGACGCGACGACCTGGAAAGCCTGGACGGAAGCCGTGAAGGCGAAGACCGGCGTGAAGGGCAAGGCCCTGTTCATGCCGCTGCGCCTGGCGCTCACCGGTCTCGAACACGGCCCGGAACTGGGCGCGCTGCTTCCGCTGATCGGACCGGAGCGCGCGAAGACGCGTCTGTCGGGGCAGGCGGCTTAAAACTCTTCACGGCATGGCCGGGCTTGTCCCGGCCATCCTGATTTCTAGCACCGATCGATTGAGCGGCTTACGCCTTGATCCTGTAGCCCGTCCTGAAGATCCAGGCGATAACAGCGAGACAGGCCAGCATGAACACCAGCGTCATGCCGAGGCTGATGCCCACATCCACGTCGGCGACGCCGTAGAAGCTCCAGCGGAAACCGCTCACCAGATAGACGACCGGGTTGAACAGGGCGACCTTCTGCCAGAACGGCGGCAGCATGCTGATGGAATAGAAGCTGCCGCCCAGGAACGCGAGCGGCGTCACGATCATCAGCGGAACCACCTGCAGCTTCTGGAAGCTGTCGGCCCAGATGCCGATGATGAAGCCGAAGAGGCTGAAGGTGATGGAGGTCAGTACCAGGAAGGCGATCATCCACGCGGGATGCGCGATGGAGAAATCCACGAAGAGCCGCGCCGTGACCAGGATGATCGTGCCGATGATGATCGACTTGGTGGCGGCCGCTCCCACATAGCCGATCACCGTCTCGACCGCCGAGATCGGGGCAGAGAGGATCTCGTAGATGGTGCCGGTGAATTTCGGCATGTAGATGCCGAACGAGGCGTTGGAAATGCTCTCCGTCAGGAGCGAGAGCATGATCAGTCCCGGCACGATGAACGCGCCATAGCTCACGCCGTCGATCTGGGCCATGTGCGAGCCGATGGCCGAGCCGAAGACGATGAAATAGAGCGAGGTGGAGAGCACGGGGGACGCGATGCTCTGCATGATCGTGCGCCAGGTGCGCGCCATCTCGAAGAGATAGATCGCCTTGATTCCGTAGAGGTTCATGAGCGCCCCCGCACCAGGCTGACGAAGATCTCCTCCAGCGAGCTTTCGGAGGTTTGCAGGTCCTTGAAGTCGATGCCGTGATCGTTCAGGCGCCGCAGGAGGCCCGCGATGCCCGTGTCCCGGCTCTGGGTATCGAATGTATAGACGAGCTCCATTCCGTCGGCGGAGAGGAGCAGGTTCTCGGATTGCAGTCCGGCCGGAAGCGCCGCGAGGGGATTTTGCAGATGCAGGGTGAGCTGCTTCCTGCCGAGTTTCTGCATGAGGGCGTGCTTGTCCTCGACCAGCACGATCTCGCCCTTGTTGATCACCCCGATCCGGTCGGCCATCTCCTCGGCCTCCTCGATGTAGTGGGTGGTCAGGATGATGGTGACGCCGTTTTCCCTCAAGGCGCGGACCATGTTCCACATGTCCCGCCGCAGCTCCACGTCGACGCCCGCGGTCGGTTCGTCGAGGAACAGGATCGTCGGTTCGTGGGACAGGGCCTTGGCGATCATGACGCGGCGCTTCATGCCGCCGGAGAGGGTCATGATCTTGCTGTCGCGCTTCTCCCACAACGAGAGGTCCTTCAGGATCTTCTCGAGATAGGCGGGGTTCGGCGGCTTTCCGAAAAGACCGCGGCTGAACCTCACCGTCGCCCATACGCTCTCGAAGGCATCGGTCGTCAGTTCCTGCGGCACGAGGCCGATCTTCGTGCGGGCGGCGCGATAGTCCCGGGCGATGTCGTGGCCGTCCGCCGTGACGGTGCCCGTGCTCGGATTGACGATTCCGCAGATGATGCTGATGAGCGTCGTCTTGCCTGCGCCGTTCGGCCCGAGCAGGGCGAAGATCTCGCCCTTCCGGATTTCCAGGTCGACCTTCTTCAGGGCCTGGAAACCCGAGGCATAGGTCTTGGTCAGGCCGGTGACGGCGATGATCGGATCCGATGCGCCCGAGGGGCGGGGGATCTGCGGGGAATCGAGCGGCTTCATGGGAGCGTGATACCATGACGGCCGATAAGCCGAAATTCCCCCCGGCAAAATTGAGGTGGGCCCCGGAAGACCCGCCTCTTCAAAAGCAAACCGTGCCGTCCGAAACTCAGTTCTGAACGTTCGGAACCGGGATCACGTTGGGGGCGATCACGCGCACGGTCTTCTTCTGCCCGTTGCCGGCGACGACTTCGCGGGTCACGCCTTCGCCCTGGCTGACGATGGTGCCGTTCTCGATCGATTGCGGGCCGATACCTGCCGATTCCTTGCTCGCGGTCGGAGCGGCGGCGGCGATTTCCGCGGCCTCCTTGGTCTCCTCGTCGGCCTTCTTGTCGGCGGCCTTGCGGGCAGCCTGCACCTTGGGCCGGGACAGCTCCTCCGCCTTCTCTGCGGTCACGATGAGGTCCCCCTTGCGCTGGGCGAGCATGCTCTCGGCCCTGCGCAGGACCACGGCCCAGCTCTCGCCCTGCTTCTTGCAGGCGCAGCTCTCGTCGAAGCTCTTGCGGAACTTGAAGGCGTTCGCCAGCGACGTGTAGGGCTGGTTCGAGGAGAGCGAAACCGCGCGGTTCAGGCCGGTGTCGCCGCCGGGATAGGCGAAGGCCAGGGTTTCCGTGCCGGGGCAGAGGGCCTGGCACATCTCGTTGGCGCTCTGGCCGCCGCCGGGCGGGGTGGTGAGCGGGAAGAAGGAGCCGTCGCAGGTCTTCACGCAGATCAGGCGGCCGCCGCCGAGGGCAGGCGCTCCTTCATCGGCGATGATCGGCTGGCCCTCGGGCATGATCTCCTGCTCCGGCTGGCGCGGGCCGCCGAAGAGCTGCTCGAAGAAGCCGCGGGGATCGGCGGAGCAGGTCTGCTGCACGGCAGCCTGGAGCTGCCGGCGGCGGGCCTCGATCTCGCCCTGGTCGACGGCCTGGGCGGCGAGCCGGGCATAGCCGGCCTCGAGCTGTCGGATCTGCTGGGCGATGGAGCCGCATTCGGCGGGCGCCGGACCGGCCAGGAAGCCGAGGGGGCCGCGTTCGCAGCCGATGCTGCGGTAATAGCCGACGAGACGGTTGATCTCCGCCCGCTGCGCCTGCATCTGGCCGGTCGGCGCGCTGCCGCCCGTGCGTTCCAGGGCCGCCAGCTCCGCCCTGAAGCGCTGGCATTGCGCGGACTGGGCGAGGGCCGCCTGTCCCGCGGCCAGGAAGGCCGCCATGGCGATGAGGGAGCGGAGAAAAGATGTCTTTGTCATCAAGCTTGATCGCAGAACCGGCCTTGGAGGCGTCACGTGCCCCGGGAGGCCCGTCATGTGACGCCCGAATTTGACCCTATTGTGATTAACGCCTTGCCCGCTCCGGAGGAACTTGTCTAGCTTTCCCGTCACGGCGACTCCCGAAGAGACCTCTGCATGTACTCCCATACGACGATCGGGGCAAATGACCTCGCCCGGGCCAGGGCCTTCTACGACACGGTGCTGGCTCCCCTGGGGCTGGAGGTGCGGTATGCGGACGAGACCATCGTCGGCTGGGGGCGGCCGGGCGGACGGCCGCAATTCCTGGTGGTGCGGCCCTTCGACGGCGGGGAGCCCAGCGTCGGCAACGGCTCCATGATCGCGCTGCTCGCGCCCGAGCGCCGGGTGGTCGATGCCTGCCATGCCGCCGCCCTGGAGCAGGGCGGGACGGACGAGGGCGGGCCGGGCCTGCGCCCGCACTATCATCGCAACTATTACGGCGCCTATTTCCGCGATCTCGACGGCAACAAGATCTGCATCGTCAGCCATCACGCCGAATAGCCTCTCCCCAAAGGCCCGCGGCATCCCCACATGACAGCGTAACCGTGGGAGATGTACCGGACGATGCTTGCGCGAATCGCTTTGGCCCTGGCCCTGACATGCGGGGCCGTGACGGGGGTGGCCGCCCAGGAGCCCGACCTGATCTTCAAGAAATCGACGGTCTGGCGGGCGTTGACCCCGGACGACAAGCTCGCCGTCTACGGGATCGACGATCCCGTGGTGGAGGGCGTGGCCTGCCATTACACGACCCCTGAGCGGGGCGGCATTTCCGGCACCTTCGGCGTGGCCGAGGAGGTCTCCGACATCTCGCTCTCGTGCCGCCAGGTCGGCCCGGTGAGGTTCAAGCAGAAATTCGGCCAGGGCGAAGTGGTGTTCAGCGAGCGCCGGTCCCTGATCTTCAAGAAGATGCAGATCGTCCGGGGCTGCGACGCGAAGCGCAACACCCTGGTCTACATGGTCTATTCCGACCGGCCCATCGAGGGCTCGCCCAAGAACTCCACTTCCAGCGTGCCCCTGATGCCCTGGGGAACGGAGGCTCCGCCGAAATGCGGGGACTGGCTGAAGTCGTAAGAGGGCCGGCGGTCAGCCCGCCCCCTCGCTCAGCAGAAGTCTCGCGGCCGTCGCCCACATGACGAGCCCGATGGCGATGTCGAGGACCCTCCACGTGACGGGGCGGGCGAAGAGCGGCTTCAGCAGGCGGGCGCCGAAGCCGAGGGAGAAGAAGAACGCGAAGGAAGCCAGCATGGCCCCCGCCGCGAACGATCCCTTGCCCTCGGCGAACTGGGTCGAGATCGAGCCGATCAGGACCACCGTGTCGAGATAGACATGCGGGTTGAGCCAGGTCAGGGCGAGGCAGGTGAGCACCGCGCGCCCGAGATCGGCGGGCGCGCCCTCCGACGGCCGCAAGGAGGCCGACCCGAGCGCGGCCATGAAGCTGCGGGCCCCATAGGCCAGGAGAAAGGCAATTCCCCCATAGCGCAGGATTGTCTCGGCCCAGGGCAGCCGTGCGCCGAGCTGCGCGAAGCCGGAGACCCCGGCGAGAATGAGCACCGCATCCGACAGCGCGCAGGTTAGGCACACGGCGAGCACATGCTCGCCGCGCAGGCCGATGCGCAGCACGAAGGCGTTCTGGGCGCCGATGGGGAGAATGAGGCTGAGGCCGAGGAGAAAGCCTGCGAGGAGGGGAGAGGTCATGGCGCTGGCCCGGAAAGGAGACAATGCTTGCTAGACCCGGCCGCGAAATTAGGACAGTTAAAGTCTCTCAGGCCGATTTAGAAAAACTGATCCGATGCTGGATTATTCCCTCCTCTCCGCTCTGGCAGCGGTTATCCGAACCGGCAGCTTCGAGCGGGCGGCCCAGCAGCTGAACGTCACCCCTTCGGCGATCTCCCAGAGAATCAAGCTTCTGGAGGAGCGGATCGGGACCGTCCTCGTCATCCGTGGCCAGCCCTGCCTGGCCACGGAAGCGGGGCAGCGCCTGTGCCGGCACGTGGAGCAGGTGGCCCTTCTCGAGAATGCCCTGCGCCGGAGCCTTCCCGGGGTTCAGCCTGAAATACGGCCGGTCACGCTGCGCATCGCCGTGAATGCGGATAGCCTCGCCACCTGGTTGGTCGCAGCCATGGCGAGGACGGAAGGCATTCTTTTCGATCTTGTCCTCGACGATCAGGATCACAGCGTCGACTGGCTGCGGCGGGGCGAGGTCGTGGCGGCGGTAACCTCGCACGGCAAGCCGATCCAGGGGTGCAATGCCTATCCTCTGGGAGCCCTGCGATACGTCGCCACCGCAAGCCCCGACTACATGGCCCGGTGGTTCCCCCGGGGGATGGATGAGGGCGCGATCTCCCGGGCCCCGTGTCTGGTCTTCAACCAGAAGGACCAATTGCAGGCCCTCTGGCTGCGCGAGGCCCTCGGCCTGGATGTCAGGCCGCCGGTCCACTGGCTGCCGTCATCCCAGGCCTTCGTGGACGCGGCTCTGGCGGGATTGGGTTGGGGAATGAACCCGGAAGTGCTGGTGGTGGACCATCTCCGGGCCGGAAGGCTGGTGGCCTTGAAGCCCGGGCATGTTCTGGAGGTGCCCCTGGTCTGGCAGCAGAGCCGCATCGTCGCTCCCCTGCTGAAGGACGTCACCCAGGCCGTTCTGGATGCGGCCCGGACCTTTCTAGCGCCTTTTGAGCCGGTCTGAGATGCGTTTGCTTCAGTTGGAGCAGGTCACGGAGACCGGGGGCTCCTTCGGTCCGAGCGACGCCTTCTGGATGCTGCCGGTGATCTCGTCGGGGGAAATCTGGCGGAAGGACACGGCCTTGGCGTAGCCATGGGCCTCGCACCAGACCTTCGCCACATCTTGGCCACAAGCCTGGTTTGTGATGAGGCATTCCGCGACGCCGTAGCCGTCGGCGGCGGGGACCATGAAGGTGGCTTGGGTCGAAGAGGCCTTGGTGCCGTTGGGGAGCAGCGTCAGGGACGCGGCTGCAAGAAACACGACAGTACCCATCCCGAGCATGGCGAATGCGCGGCGCATCGAAGACCTCATTGGTTGAACCCGTGCGACAATGTCACGGACGTGCGTGAACAAAGCTCTAACGCGCTCGGGCGAAACGCGTTTCATGCCGATTTGCAAATAAAACATGCTTACCAAATGGGAAACCTTGACGTCCCCCGGGCGACAAGGCATTGATGGCTTCATGAACACGGCAACGATCCTCATTTCCGGGATTATTTGCGGCTAGCGCATTTCGCTGGCTGGAGCCGTCTCGTTCTCGTTCCAAGATCGAAACCGCCCTCCGGCCTGCGGCCTGACAGGGGTTTGGTTTCATGGCGGCTCGCTTGAAGCTCTACAACACGCTGACCCGGTCGAAGGACGACTTCGTCCCGATCGATCCTGCCAATGTGCGCCTCTATGTCTGCGGGCCGACCGTCTACGACTATGCCCATATCGGGAATGCCCGCCCGATCATCGTCTTCGACCTTCTCTTCCGTCTGCTCAGGCATGTTTACGGTAAGGAAGCCGTGACGTATGTGCGCAACATCACGGATGTGGACGACAAGATCAACGCGCGCGCCGTCCGGGACTACCCCGATTTGCCCCATAACGAGGCCATTCGCGAGGTCACCCGCAAGACCGAGGAGCAGTTCCACGCGGACATCCGGGCGCTGGGCGTGCTTATGCCGGAGGACGTGAACGAGCCCGGCAAGCCTCCGCATTTCGTCGAGCCCCGGGCTACCGAGCATATCGACGAGATGCGCATGATCATCGAGCGGCTGATCGCGCGCGGGGCGGCCTATGTGGCCGAGGATCACGTGCTGTTCTCCGTGGCGGCCATGGGGAGCCTGCCGAACGTCCCGAAATACGGCGCCTTCTCGAAGCGCTCCCTCGACGAACTGCTCTCCGGCGCCCGCGTGGACGTGGCGCCCTACAAGCGCGACCCGATGGATTTCGTGCTCTGGAAGCCCTCCGGGCCCCAGGACCCGGCCTGGCCGTCGCCGGCCGGGATCGCGACCCCGGGCCGCCCGGGCTGGCACATCGAGTGCTCGGCCATGTCCTGGAAGCACCTGATCCAGGCCTTCGAAACGCGCCTCGCATGCAGCGATCCGACGGAGCGCGAGATTTTCGACATCCACGGCGGCGGCATCGATCTCGTCTTCCCGCACCACGAGAACGAGATCGCGCAGAGCTGCTGCGCCTTCGATACGCCGCGCATGGCCAATGTGTGGATGCACAACGGCTTCCTGCAGGTCGAAGGGGAGAAGATGTCGAAGTCCCTCGGCAACTTCTTCACGATCCACGATCTGCTCAAGGATTGGCCGGGCGAGGTGCTGCGCTTCAACATGCTGCGCACCCATTACCGCCAGCCCATCGACTGGACGGTGAAGGGGCTCGAGGAAAGCGAGAAGACTCTCGACCGCTGGTACGAGCACGCGGGCAGGGGGGACGCAGCCGTTCTCTCCGATCATATCGTCGAGGCCCTCTCGGACGATCTTAACACGCCGAAGATGCTGGCGGAGCTTCACGCCCTCGACGGTCAAGAGGCGCACGAGGAACTCGGCGCGAACCTGCGGGCTCTCGGCTTCCTTCTCGAAGGCGCGGAAAGCTGGAAGGCGCGCAAGCAGGCCTCGCTCGGGGTCGATCCGGCGCGAGTCGAGGCGCTGATCGCCGCCCGCAAGGAGGCGCGCGCGGCCAAGAACTGGCCTGAGTCCGACCGCATCCGCGACGAGCTCGCGGCGCTCAATGTGGTGGTGAAGGATAACAAGGACGGCACCACCACCTGGGAGGTTGCACGCTGATGGGACAGGCCTTGCCGAAACCGGGGCTGCGGCCCTTCCTGCCGTCGGACCTCGCGGCGCTCGTCGATATCTTCGAGGAGAGCATCGCGGAGCTGACGGGGGATGATTACAGCCCGAGCCAGCAGGAAGCCTGGATCGCGCTCGCCGAGGATGAAGCCTTCGCGCAGAAGCTCGCGCAGGGGCTCACCCTGGTAGCGACCGTCGAAGGCTCCCCCGTCGGCTTCATCGCGCTGAAAGGCAACGAGGTGATCGAGCTTTTCCACGTGCATCCGGCCGTGGCGGGGCAGGGGATCGGCACGATGCTCTACGATGCGGTGGAAAAGCTCGCCGGCGCACGCGGCGCCGCGCGCTTGGTGGCGGAGGTCAGCGACAACGCGCAGCCTTTCTTCCAGAAGCACGGTTTCCAGCCGCAACGCCGCAACACGCTGCCGCTCGGCGATGAATGGCTCGGCACCACCACCATGGAAAAGCGCCTGACGCCGCAGGAGGACAGGAGATTGTCGTCATGAGCCGCGAACGCGTCTATCTCTTCGACACCACCCTGCGCGACGGGGCGCAGACGACGGGCGTCGATTTCTCGCTCGATGACAAGAAGGCGATTGCCTCGCTTCTCGACCGGCTCGGAGTCGATTACGTGGAGGGCGGCTATCCGGGCGCGAACCCGCTCGACACCGCCTTCTTTGCCGAGAGGCGCACGAGCGGCGCGAAGTTCACGGCGTTCGGCATGACGAAGCGCGCCGGGCGCTCCGTCTCGAACGATCCGGGCGTCGCGGCCCTGCTCGAAGCGCAGGCCGACGCCATCTGCTTCGTCGCCAAGTCCTGGGATTATCACGTCCACGTGGCGCTGGAGACGTCGCTGGAGGAGAATCTCGCCGGTATCCACGAAAGCGTCGAAGCCGCCCGCGCGAAGGGCCGCGAGGTGCTCGTCGATTGCGAGCATTTCTTCGACGGCTACAAGGCCAATCCCGATTATGCCCTGTCCTGCGTGAAGACCGCCTACGAGGCCGGCGCGCGCTGGATCGTGCTCTGCGACACCAATGGCGGCACGCTGCCTCACGAGGTGATGGAGATCGTCACCGCCGTGACGAAGGCGGTGCCGGGATCTCATATCGGCATCCATGCCCACGACGATTGCGGATGCGCGGTCGCGAATTCCCTCGCCGCCGTGGAAGCTGGCGCGCGCCATATCCAGGGCACGCTCAACGGCCTCGGCGAACGGTGCGGCAACGCCAACCTCGTCACCCTGATCGGCGCGCTGAAACTGAAGGACGGCTATGCCGCGCGCTTCGATCTCGGCGTCACCGACGACATGCTGGGCCAGCTCACCCACGTCTCCCGGCAGGTGGACGAAATCCTCAATCGCCAGCCGAACCGCCACGCGCCTTTCGTCGGCGCGAGCGCCTTCGCCACCAAGGCTGGGATCCATGCCTCCGCGGTGCTGAAGGATCCGCGCACCTACGAGCACGTGGAGCCGGAAACCGTCGGCAATGTCCGCAAGGTGTTGGTCTCGGACCAGGGCGGTCAGTCGAACATTCTCGCCGAGCTGAAACGCTGCGGCTTTGCGCTGGAGAAGGGCGATCCCCGCATCGGGCGCGTGCTCGACGAGGTGAAGCGCAAGGAAGCCGAGGGCTTCGCCTTCGAAGGGGCGGATGCGTCCTTCTATGTGCTCGTCAAACGCATGCTCGGCGAGGTTCCCGCCTTCTTCGACGTGGAGCGCTTCTCGGTGAACGTGGAGCGCCGCTACAACGCGGTCGGCGAGCTCGTCACCGTCGCGGAGGCCATCGTGAAGGTGCGCGTGGGCGATGAGGTGCTGATCTCGGCCGCCGAGGGCAACGGCCCGGTGAACGCCCTCGACGTGGCCCTGCGCAAGGATCTGGGCAAGTACCAGAACCTGATCCAGGACCTGGAGCTGGTGGACTACAAGGTGCGCATCTACCAGGGCGGTTCGGACGCGGTCACGCGCGTGCTGATCGAGTTCGCCGACGGGTCCGGCGAGCGCTGGACCACCATCGGCGTCTCGCCCAACATCATCGACGCCTCGTTCCAGGCGCTGACGGATTCGATGGTCTATAAGCTGTTGAAGGCCGGCGCTTCGCTCTGATTCAGAGTCTCACACTCACCTGAATTGATACTCTCATGAACGCCTCGATCCTTCTGCCGCTCGCAGGAATCCTCCTGGGTGGCGTTTTTGTCGCCACCCAGGCTCCCATCAACGCGGCGCTGGCGCGCACGCTCGGCGATCCGATCCTGGCCGCCTGCGTCTCGTTCGGAATCGGGTTCGCGATCCTGGCGGCGATCAGCGCCTTTCGCGGTGCGTGGCCGTCGGGCAGCGCCGTTGCCGCAGCTCCCTGGTGGTCCTGGCTCGGCGGGTTGCTCGGCGCGTTCTATGTCGCCGTTGTTGTCTGGGGCGTGCCTCAGCTCGGCGTGGTGAGCACCGTGGCGGCTCTCGTCTTCGGGCAGGTGGCCGCAGCCCTGGTTCTGGACGCGGTGGGAGCCTTCGGGCTTCCCGTCCAGGCCATCACCTGGCAGCGGCTCATCGCAGCGGGCATGATCCTGGGCGGGCTCGTCCTGTCCCGTGCAGGATGAAATCGAGAGCATCGAACGCAAAAGTGGGAACCTGTTTTGCGTGCAAAGATGCGCCAAAACATAAGCTTGAAACGTCGGGCCTGAGCCCGACGCTACGACCGATGCTTCAGAACTTCGTCTCGATCAGGTCGGCGTTCTCGACGATGCCGATGCGCCGCGCGGCGTTCTCCAGCATCGGGATCACCTCCTCGACGCGCTCGGCCACCAGATAGTTCAGTTCCAGGCCGGGGCGGATGAAACCCTGTTCGCGCATATGCGCGATGAGGGTCAGGAGCGGCTTCCAGAAATTCTTGATGCTGAGCATCAGGATCGGCTTGGTGTGCTGGCCGAGCTGCGACCAGGTCATCTGCTCGACCAGTTCCTCCAGGGTCCCGATTCCGCCGGGCAGGGCGACGAAGGCATCGGCCCTCTCGAACATCAGCCGCTTGCGGGTGTGCATGTCGGGCACGACGATGGTTTCCTGCACCTCGTGCAGGAGCCTCTCCCGGGACTTCAGGAATTCCGGAATGATGCCGGTCACATAGCCGCCGTGATCGAGCACGGCCTTGGCCACCGTGCCCATGAGGCCGACATTGCCCCCGCCATAGACAAGGCTGATTCCCTGTTCGGCCATGGAACGGCCCAATGCCGCCGCATTTTCAGCGAAAACGGGATCGTCTCCGAATCCGGAGCCGCAATAAACACAGATGGATGCAATAGGTTTGACGGAAGACATGGACCTCTCGGGGAGGAGAAGGTCCTCCCGCTCTGAATCATAGAGCATATTTTGTCCTTTATGGCCGTAGCCTTTTGAAAGATAAACGGTTTAAATGCAGGAAAGTGCCGCGTTTGAGAAAAAGCATCATGGCGCATCCTAAAGAGTTAAAGGGGACGATCGCGCTTCTGGGCGTGGCGGCGGCGGCAGTCGTCGCGGTTCTCCTCGGCGTGCTGTACTGGTCCTGGTCCGGACAGTCCGGAACCGCGCCGAATGCGGCCCCGCCCCAGACCGCGCAGCCTTCCCCGGCGCCTGCATCCCCGCAGAAGGCCGAGACCAAGCCCGCCGGAACAGGCGAGGCTTCTCCCGCGCCCGCTAAGGATGCCCCCATCGTTCCCTCCTTCGATCTGGTTCGCGTGGAGCCGGATGGCGAGAGCGTGATTGCCGGGCGCGCGGCCCCCGGGGCTACCATCGAGCTTCTGAGGGGCGATCAGGTTCACGCCCGCGCGGCGGCCGACGCCTCGGGACTGTTCGCTATCGTGCCCCCGCCGCTGCCGCCCGGCTCGCATCAGGTGGCGCTGCAATCCATCGCGCCGGACGGCACCCGGCAGCGCTCGGCGCAGAACGTGACCGTCGTCATCACCGATGCCAAGACCCGGCCCCTCGTGACCTTGACGGCGCCCGACAAGCCCACGGTCGTGCTGTCGAATCCCGAACCGCCCGCCAAGGCCGCCGAGGAGGCAAAGCCCGAGGCCAAGGCCCCGGAGACGAAGGCCGCCGAGGCCAAGCCCGCCGAGACCGCCGCTCCATCCGGACAGCAGCAGCAGGCCTCCGCGCCCGCCGTCTCTCCGCCCGCGCAGCCTGCACCCCGTCCCGAGATCAAGATCGTGACGGTGGAGGCGGAGGAGGGAAAGCTCTTCGTCTCCGGCCTTTCCGCGCCGGGCGCAACGGTTCGCCTCTACCTCAACGAGAGCTTCATCGCTCCCGGCGGAGCCGGCGGCGACGGAAAGGTGTCCTTTTCGATCGGCAGCGGCGTGAAGCCGGGCGACTACCGGATCCGCCTCGATGACGTGGACCCGGTTTCCGGGCAGGTCCGGTCCAGTGCCGAGGTGGATTTCAACGTTCCCGTTCAGGTGGCAGCAGCCCAGCCGCAGGCTTCTGGAGCGCCGCAAGCCCCGAACGCCGAGACCCCGGCCCGGCCGGAGGCCTCCCGCGAAGCGGCCTCCGCCGCGCCCCAGGCGCGGGTGGCCGATGTGGGAACGGTCACCATTCCCAACATCAACACCACGATCGTGTCCCGGGGCGACAATCTCTGGCGCATCAGCCAGCGCGTCTACGGCAAGGGGCTCCGCTACACGGTGATCTATGGCGCGAACCAGGACCAGATCCGCAATCCGGACCTGATCTATCCGGGGCAGGTCTTCGTGCTGCCGTCCGACCGCGAGCCCAAGAGCAACTGAACCGGCGGCTGAACAGGCGCACAGGGGATTCGGAAAAGGCGGGGTGAATTCACCCCGCCTTTCGCTTATATCGAGGCTCTCGATTTCGATTGGATCCTCGCGAATGCCTCCCTCCACCGCCGTCCCGCCGACAGGCGCCGCCCGGTCCAAGCCGAGCGGCTTGGTCACTACCTGGAAGAAGCTCTGGCCCTATCTCTGGCCCCATGGCAGGCCCGATCTCCAGCGGCGCGTCTTCCTGGCCTTCGCCCTGCTGCTCGTCGCCAAGGGCGTGACCATGGTGACGCCGTTCGCCTTCAAATGGGCGACGGATGCCCTGGTGGCCGTCACCGGCAACGCGACCCAGGCGACGGAAGCCGCGGCCACGGCGGGCTCCTGGCTCTGGAAGGCGCCGATTCTTCTGACCGTCATCTACGGCGTCACCCGGATTCTCATGGCGGTTCTGACGCAGGTGCGCGACGGCATCTTCGCCAAGGTCGCCATGCATGCGGTGCGCAATCTCGCCCTGCAGACCTTCGAGCACATGCACCGCCTCTCCCTGCGCTTCCACCTGGAGCGCAAGACCGGTGGCCTGACCCGGGTTCTGGAGCGCGGCCGCGAGGGCATCGAGGAGCTGTCGCGCCTTGTGGTACTCACGCTCCTTCCGACGATCCTCGAATTCGTTCTCGTGCTGGGCCTGCTCGCCTGGGAGTTCAACTGGGTCTATTCGCTCGTCGTCTTCGTGATGGTGGTCGTCTACCTTGCCTATACCTACAAGGCGACCCAGTGGCGGATTTCCATCCGCAAGCAGATGAACGATTCCGACACGGACGCCAACACCAAGGCGGTCGACTCGCTGCTCAACTACGAGACGGTCAAGTATTTCGGCGCCGAGCAGCGCGAGACCGCGCGCTATGACCGCTCCATGGAGCGCTTCGAGAGGGCCTCGACCCAGACCTACACCTCGCTTGCCGTGCTCAATGCGGGCCAGGCGGTGATCTTCTCCATCGGCATGGCCATCGTGATGGTGCTGGCCGCGCGCGACATCATGGACGGGCGCGCGTCCATCGGCAGCTTCGTCCTCGTCAACGCCATGCTGGTTCAGCTCTACATTCCGCTGAACTTCATGGGCATGCTCTACCGCGAGATCAAACAGGCCCTGATCGATATCGACGACATGTTCTCGATCATCGACCGCAATCCCGAGATCCAGGACAAGCCGGGCGCGCAGCCGCTTCAGGTGAAGCAGGCGGTGGTGCGCTTCGAGGACGTGCATTTCGCCTATATCCCCGAGCGGCCGATCCTGAAGGGCGTGACCTTCGAGGTGCCGGCAGGCCACACGGTCGCCATCGTCGGCCCCTCGGGCGCGGGCAAGTCCACCATCTCGCGCCTGCTGTTCCGCTTCTACGAGCCCACGAGCGGCCGGATCCTCATCGACGGCCAGAACATCGCCGACGTGCAGCAGACCTCGCTGCGCAAGGTCATCGGCATGGTCCCGCAGGACACGGTGCTGTTCAACGACACCATCGGCTACAACATCCAGTACGGCCGCTGGGACGCGACCCCGGAGGAGGTGAGGGAGGCCGCCCGCCTCGCCCAGATCGACCGCTTCATCGGCCTCCTGCCGGAGGGCTACGACACGCCGGTGGGCGAGCGCGGCCTGAAGCTCTCGGGCGGCGAGAAGCAGCGCGTGGCCATTGCCCGCACCATTCTGAAGGCGCCGCCCATCCTCGTGCTCGACGAGGCGACCTCGGCGCTGGACACCTTCACCGAGAAGGAGATCCAGGACGCCCTCGACCGGGTCAGCCGCGGCCGCACCACCCTCGTGATCGCCCATCGGTTGTCCACAGTGATCGGGGCCGACGAGATCATCGTCCTCGACCAGGGGCGGGTGGTCGAGCGCGGCAACCATGCGAGCCTGCTGGAGCTCGGCGGGGTCTATGCGGCCATGTGGAACCGCCAGCGCGAGGCCGATCAGGCCCGCGAAACCCTCAAGCGGGCCGAAGAGGAAGAGCGCAGCCCGGCGAGCGTGACAGGTTGACGGGAACGCCGTTGCCTGCCATCCCCCCCACCCAAATGCTCCTGAGGTTGTGAAAATATGTCCGATATTCTGGATTCGATGCGGCGCGTCCTCGTGCCGATCCACAAGGAAGGGTATCCCTTCATCCTGATCGCGCTCTTCGCGACGGTTCTCCTGGCATGGCTCTGGTCGCCGCTGGGCTGGATCGGGGCGATCCTGACCGTCTGGGTCTGCTACTTCTTCCGCGATCCGCCGCGGGTAACGCCTCTGCGGGAAGGGCTCGTGGTCTCCCCCGCGGACGGCCGGGTGAGCCTCATCACCACCGCCGTGCCCCCGGCCGAGCTCGACCTGCCGCCGGAGCCAATGACCCGCATCTCGGTGTTCATGAACGTGTTCGATTGCCATGTGAACCGCTCGCCGGTCACGGGGCGGATCGCCCAGATCCTCTACACTCCAGGCCTGTTCCTGAACGCGGAGCTCGACAAGGCGAGCGAGGACAACGAGCGCAACGCCCTCGTCATAGAGACCGCCAACACCAAGATCGGCGTGGTTCAGATCGCCGGCCTCGTGGCGCGCCGCATCGTCTCCTTCGTGAAGGTGGGCGATTCCTTGAGCACCGGCGAGCGGTTCGGCCTGATCCGGTTCGGCTCCCGCCTCGACATCTACGTGCCGCTCAGCGCCCAGGTTCTCGTCGGCCTCGGTCAGACCGCCGTGGCAGGCGAGACGGTGCTGGCCGACCTGACGGCGGGCGAACCCGCTCGCCAGTACCGCGTCGGATAAAGCTCGGCTTCCGCACGACGCCTGAAAGGGCGTGACACAGGCTCAGATGCAGTTCCCCGCTTGGGGAATGCGCCCCTGAGCCGGTTGCCGGTTCGGCATGGGCCTGGCGCATCGCGCGGAAAATGGAGGGCTGCGGTTCCTCCGTGCGCGGGGTTCGCGATCCAAGGGAATGAGCGCCGGATGAGGCCCAAAAGTGGTTTTCACTTTCGGGCCCGATGCTTTAGATGTCATGCCATGAGCGACCTTTTTCCTCCCTTCGCCCCCGATCCGAACGAGCCGCGCCGCCGGCTCTTCAAGCCGGTTCCGGTCCGCGTCATCATTCCGAACATCATCACCCTGATCGCCCTGTGCCTGGGACTCACGGCGATCCGTCTGGCCTTCGAGGGACGCTATGAGCCGGCGGTGGTCGCCATCGTGGTGGCGGCGTTGCTCGACGGGGTCGACGGCCGGGTGGCGCGCCTGCTCAAGGGCACGTCGCGCTTCGGCGCGGAGCTCGACTCGCTCGCCGATTTCGTGAATTTCGGCGTGACGCCCGCTCTCATTCTCTACAGCTTCCTGCTCCACGAATTGAAGGCGGTCGGCTGGATCGCCGTGCTGGTCTTCGCCATCGCGATGGTGCTGCGCCTCGCCCGCTTCAACGTGATGCTCGACGATCCCCACCGGCCCGAATGGAAGAAGAACTTCTTCACCGGCATGCCCGCGCCCGCCGGCGCGCTGACCTCGATGCTGCCCCTCTACCTGTCGTTCCTGGGCGTCTCGGTCGGTCCCGCCGCCGCGCCCCTGGCGCTGGTCTACCTGCTCGGGCTCGCCTTCCTCATGGTGTCGACCATCCCCGTCTATTCGGGCAAGACCATCGGCCTCAAGGTGCCGCGCCAATGGGTCCTGCCAATCTTCGTCCTGTCGGTGGCCGTCTTCGGGCTCCTGGCGAACTTCCCCTGGGAGATGCTCACGGCGATCACCGTGCTGTTCCTCGGCTCGATTCCCTTCAGCGTCATGCGCTACCGCCAGCTCGACCGTGCTCATGCCGCCCAGGCGGCGCAAGCTCCGGGCCAGGCTTCCGACCAAGCTTCCTCGGCGGTGTCGGAGCCTGAGCCTCCCTCCGCTTGATTCCGGCGCTTCCGGTGCCAAGTTGTTACCGGGCTTAGCTTTGTAGCCTTACGATTGATCCTGGGGATTGAATGGAATCCCGGAGCGTGGAGAGAAAAGTGGCGTCGTCTTCCGAGGTGTCGAATCCCAACGGTTATCCGAAGCTCGTTCTCGCATCCGCATCGCCCCGCAGGCTGGCCCTCCTGCAGCAGGCGGGAATCGAGCCCGACGCCCTTCTCCCGGCGGATGTGGACGAGACGCCCCTGAAGAGCGAGGGGGCCAAGGAACTGGCCAAGCGCCTTGCCCGCTCCAAGGCGGAGGTGGCCCGGAAGGTGGCGCGCACCCGCGAGGACCTGAAGAGCGCCTATATCCTCTCGGCCGACACGGTCGTGGTGGTCGGCAGGCGCATTCTCCCCAAGGCCGAGGTGGTGGACGAGGCGGCCGGGTGCCTGCGCCTGCTGTCCGGACGCCAGCATCGGGTCTATACCTCCATCTGCCTCATCACCCCCAAGGACGCCATCCGCGAACGTCTCGTAGAGACGCGGGTGCGCTTCAAGCGCCTGTCGCGGGACGAGTTCGAGCGCTATCTCGCCTCGGGCGAATGGCGCGGCAAAGCGGGCGGCTACGCGATCCAGGGCCTCGCAGGCACCTTCGTCGTCAAGCTCGTGGGCTCCTACTCCAACGTGGTCGGATTGCCTCTCTACGAGGCGGTCGGCCTGCTCGACGGAGAAGGCTATCCCGTCCGGTCGAGCTGGCTCGAGGCGGCCTGAGCCCGTCAATCCCTTCAAGAACGCAATCTTGCCCTTCAAGAACGCAATCTTGTGCCGGCGCGGGCGGGCAACCATGTTGCCGGTCAGCAAGGAAAGGAGGCTGGCATGAATGCCGCCAACGAGAACAAGCCCCTGGCCTCGACGGGCAAGTGCCCGATCTGCGGAAAGCCGAGCGATCAGCAGTACCGGCCCTTCTGCTCCAAGCGCTGCGCGGACGTGGATCTGAACCGCTGGCTGTCCGGCACCTACGCCATCCCCGTCGTCGAAAGCGAGCCGGACGATCCGGATGAGGACGACCGCCAGGCCTGACCGAAAATTCCCGGAATTTTTGTCGCTCGACCCGCTGGACATGCGGTCCATGTCTGACTATACACCCCTCCACGACGCGCACGGCTTCGCCGCGCATCGGATGCCCAGGTAGCTCAGTTGGTAGAGCATGCGACTGAAAATCGCAGTGTCGGTGGTTCGATTCCGCCCCTGGGCACCACTCTCTTTTCCCAAAGATATCGAAGGTTTGAAGAGTGCCGGTACCGCTCGGCGGCCAATGCTTGACGCATTGAGAATGGCCGGGTCCGTCTCCGCTCCGACGCTTATATGCGCGGTTTAGGCTTGGTCGTGACGGTAGCTGGAGGCAGCGGGGCGAAGGCCTTGATCGCCTCGCCGAAGACGAAGCCGATGAGCAGGCCGCCGATGATGATGAGCGGCAGCTGGCGCCATTCAATCCGGGGGCTTGTCGAAACCCGTCTCATAAGACCTCCTTGCGCCCTGTCGCGCTGGTCTCTCTCAGCGGCCGTCGCGTTGACCGGTCTGGACGATCATACGCAATCCGGGTGGAAGTGAAACAACTCCAGAGAGAGCCGCTGCGCCGATGGATTCCTCCATGGGCAGCGGCTCTCTCTCTTTGCCGGTCACAGCATGAAGTAAGCCTTGGAGACGCTCGCAAGGTTCTTCAGGTGGATCGAAAAGTCCGCGTTTCCGTCGCCGTTCACATCGCCGCTCACGATGACGCCGCTGCCGTATTTCTCGTAGCGCAGCTCGCCGGCCTTCTGATGGAAGGCGTTCTTGCCGATGAAGCTGAAGGCCTGGTTTCCGGCGGCCTTCGTGTTGGCGTCGATGGAGCGCAGATCGATCCTGTCTCCCTGCGTGTAGGAGAAGTCATAGATCGTGTCGCGCCCGCTCGCGAAGACCGTGCTGTCCTTGGTGGACTTGAAGGTGAACGCATCGGCGCCGAGGCCGCCGTAGAGCTTGTCGGCTCCCAGCCTGCCATAGAGCATGTCCTTGCCGTTGAACCCTTCCAGCTTGTCGTTGCCGAGGCCGCCGGTGATGTTGTCGTTGCCGGAGAGCACAGTACGGAAGACCCGAAGATCGTCCGCCCCCGAGAGCGTCTCCGCCGCAGCGGCGATGCTCGTGGCGGAGATGGACGCGCCCGTGATGGAGGCGGTCTTCGTTCCGTAATAATAGGCCGCATAGCTCGTCACGGTCCCGCCGATCGGCGTGCCGTTAACGTCGTAGTTGAAGCCGGTTCCCCTGAATTCGTCCCGCCTGGAGCCGCTCGCATTGTAGTTCGCGCTGAAGCGGGTCGAGGACCGGCTGTAGCTGTAGGCGTAAAGGAGATTGCTCAGGTCGATATCGGCCAGATCGAACCCATACGCGCTGTTCCAGGTCAGTGTTGCCATGATTCCCCCTCTAAATGGAGGGGGTGTAGCCTGCGGTCCGGGGCGAGACAACTATCCTGATGCGGGAGCGGCGGCGCATCCCGGCGGGTGCCTCATGCTTTTCGGCTGCGGGCGTCCTGGAGCTTCTCCATGAGCGCCTTGAGGGTCTCGGCGGCCTTCACGCCCCGGATGGCCACGGCTCCACGGTCGATGGATTTGCCGTTCTCGTCCTTCCTGCCGTTGAAGAAGGCATCTCGACCCGCCTTGGACATGGCGAGGATCGCTCTGACCTCGCATTCGACACGCCACTCCTCCGACCAGGTGCTGATGGATGTGCCGGTCAGCTCGGAGAGAGCCGTGGTGTTTCGTGAGTAGGGCGCTTCATCGGTCATGCGCCGCTTATGCCGTGCGATGATGAAAAGAGGGTTTCTCGTTCGGCCCGGAAGGGGTACACCATGTCCCGATAGTGGTAGGACGCCTCGCGTCCGATGGGTCCGGTCCAACGAGAGATGCGTCGGTGACGAACCTGGACGAGCTGAAGAATGTCATTGCGCAGACGTGGCGCGACGAGGAAATGGCCTCGTCCGCTTGCCATGGCGTCGATGCCTATTCGAAGCTCTGGCCGTATGTTTTCATGGTCAACGACTGGCGGGTCTGGGACGAAAGCGGCCGGGGCCTGAGCCGGGACGTCCTCAGCTGGCTCGAGGGGCAGGGAAGCGCCTGGGACTTCTATCATCTCATGGAGGAATGGGGGCTCGTGGGCTTCGCCGACCTGAGAACTGCGACGCGCTTCCGCCAGCGCTGGTTCGGGGCGGTGGAAGTGGTGTCGTCCTCCGGCGGCACCTGGAACCCGCACCCGCTCAACACCAGCTTCGCCCCCGGCCCGATGGACGAGGTTCCGATGCCCGTGCGCCGAGGCGGACGGACAATCCGATAGGCCTGCCGGCCGAACCGTATTCTTGACGGCGCACTGGAAGCCCTTCGCTTCGGCTCACCTCTTGGCGCAGATCGCGCGCGCCGTCATGCCTGTCGGGCTCTCGCTCGTGGAAAAGCAGTAGACGCCCGTTTCATCCATGTCGAAACGGTCTCCCCGGTTGCAGGTGCCGTTGACGGGATACTCGTCCTCGCCGCAGCGCGCCATGCACCGGGCCTGGGACGGGCATTCCTGAACGAAAACCCTCAGGATCGTCCCTGCGGGACCCGGCTTTCCTTCCGGCCCCGCCTTTCCCTCCGGTCCCATGGTGCCGGGCGGACCGGCGGGTCCCGTCAGCCCGGCCGGGCCGATGGGGCCCATGGGTCCCGGAGGTCCGATAGGGCCGATCTCGCCGGCGATGCCCTGCGGGCCGGGAGGTCCCGCCGGTCCTGGCGGGCCCATGGCCCCTGACGTTCCCGGAGGTCCTGCGGGACCGGCCGGTCCGGGCTCGCCCCTCGGCCCCGGAGCGCCCTGAGGCCCCTGCGGTCCCTGGTGGCCCGCCAACCCCTGGGGTCCCTGCGGGCCGGGAGGGCCTGCCGGTCCTTCAGGTCCGGTCGGGCCCGCAGGACCGGCGGGACCCGGCTGTCCTGCGGCCGCGATGCCGTTCTCCATGCTGCCTGGAGGTCCAGGAAGGCCTTGCACGCCGATGGGACCGGGAGGGCCCTGCGGCCCTTCGGGGCCGGGCTCCCCCTGCGGTCCTGACGGTCCGGCGATGCCCTGCGGTCCCTCCGGTCCGGCAGGACCCTGGGGGCCCGGCGCTCCATCGCGCCCCGGTTCGCCACGAGGACCTGGGGGACCGGCGGGGCCCGCCGGAGCCTGGGTCGCTACGGTCGATCCGGCAGGGCCTCTCTGTCCGCAGAAGCCGATGACCACTTGACGCTGTTCATCGTCGGCCTGGAGGTTCACGATGCAGCCCGCGGGATGATAGGCGAGGCGGAACGTGAACCGCCCGCTCGCCTCCGCCTTGGTTTCGAAGCGCTCGTCGAGAGTGACCGATGTCTGGCGCGGCTTGCTCAAGCGCCCGACGACGCGCAGCTCGCCGCCCGCAATCATCGCCTGGTCGACGATGATATCCGCCATGGCGGGATTGCAGCAGGCGATCAGTGCGAATCCGGCCAAAGCCGATTGCACCGATGTGAAATCGGCTCTCGTCTTTGCCATGCCGCATTTGTGGACGGCGAACCGGATCCACTTCGCCGAGGAATGCTCCAACAGGCGCTCGTACATCGTGCCTTCCCCGCTCAGAGACGCGAAGCGTCGCCTGAACGGGGGCGGTGGGTCAATTCACCCGGAAGGATATCGCCGAGGCGACATCGCACGCGGAGCGGCCCGCAGCGGGCGTCAGTGCGCGCCCTCCGTCTGCATGGCCTCGGCACGGATTTCTTCCGTCAGCTGCGCCTTGAGGCGCGAGAATTCCGGCGTCTCCTGCATCGGGCCGCGGATATGGTTGTCGAGGGCGCCTCAGGAAACCGCGGAAGCCTCCTTCGAGACGGTCACTGCGTGACTTCTTCAGGATGAGGTTGGAGATTCATGGGGCAGACTTTCAGGGTGCTCCGGCGCGATCTCGACCAGGATCGCCCGCCCGGTTCCGGACAGCAGGATGAGATCCTGCGGCGCCTCCAGCTTCAGGGTGTCGAGCGCCTGGAGCGAATGGATCGCTGCGCCGAGTGTCACGTCGAAGGGGCCGTCGAGAGCGACGAGAAAGGCGGTGCTCGTCTCCTCCGCCAGCAGCGCCACGCCCGATTCCACGAACCGCGTCCGGTGCCGGAACTGCCCGCGCCGCGTCATCACGTTGAGGTCGCGGATCGGGCCCGAGAGAAGCCGCCCGGTGGTGATGTCGTCGCCGGAGAACGAGAGCTTGGGAGAGGTTCTGTCGAGCGGATAGGCGATGCCCTCCACGTCGAGCTCGATGCCTTCTCCCTCGATCACGATGAGCGTGCGGTCGATGCCCGGAAAGAGCGAGAAGGGACCGTCGGAGGCGACATCCGCCATGCTGATGCGCCAGCCGAAGGTGTCGAATCCTGAGCCTTCCGGAAAGGCGGCGATCTCGGCGGTCGTGCCGCCGCCGTTTTTCCACGGAACGCGGACGAGGTCCGCGTTCCTGATGACGCGGGCCTGCATCAGCGCAGGCTCGGCAGGTTGAGGCCGTGCTCGCGGGCGCAGTCGATGGCGATGTCGTAGCCCGCATCCGCATGGCGCATCACGCCGGTCGCGGGATCGTTCCACAGCACCCGCTCGATACGCCTGGCCGCTTCCGGCGTGCCGTCGCACACGATCACCATGCCCGAATGCTGCGAGAAGCCCATGCCGACGCCGCCGCCGTGATGCAGCGACACCCAGGTCGCGCCGGAGGCGCAGTTGAGGAGCGCGTTGAGGAGCGGCCAGTCGGAGACCGCATCCGAGCCGTCCTTCATCGCTTCCGTCTCGCGGTTCGGGCTTGCGACCGAGCCGGAATCGAGGTGGTCGCGGCCGATCACGATGGGGGCCTTCAGCTCGCCCTTCGCCACCATCTCGTTGAAGGCGAGGCCGAGGCGGTGGCGGTCGCCGAGGCCCACCCAGCAGATGCGCGCGGGAAGACCCTGGAACTTGATGCGCTCCTTCGCCATGTCGAGCCAGTTGTGCAGGTGCTTGTTGTCGGGCAGCAGCTCCTTCACCTTGGCGTCGGTCCTGAAGATGTCCTCCGGCTCGCCCGAGAGCGCGGCCCAGCGGAACGGTCCGATGCCGCGGCAGAAGAGCGGGCGTATATAGGCCGGCACGAAGCCCGGGAAGTCGAAGGCGTTGTCGACGCCTTCCTCCTTCGCCATCTGGCGGATGTTGTTGCCGTAATCGAGGGTGGGCACGCCCGCCTTGTAGAAGTCGAGCATGGCGCGCACGTGCTCCGCCATCGAGTGCCTGGCGGCATGCTCCACGGCCTTCGGATCGGTCTCGCGCTTGGCTTCCCATTCGGCGAGAGTCCAGCCCTTCGGCAGGTAGCCGTTGATGGGATCGTGCGCGGAGGTCTGGTCCGTCACCGCATCGGGGCGGATGCCGCGACGGTAGATTTCGGGGAAGATCTCGGCGGCGTTGCCGAGGAGGCCGACGGAGACCGGCTTCTTGTCGCGGCAGGATTGCTCGATGATCGCCAGCGCCTCGTCCAGCGTGTCGGCGCGCCGGTCGAGATAGCCCGTGCGCAGGCGCATCTCGATGCGGCTCGGCTGGCACTCGACCGCGAGGCAGGACGCGCCCGCCATGGTGGCGGCGAGCGGCTGCGCGCCGCCCATGCCGCCGAGGCCGCCGGTGAGAATCCAGCGGCCCGAGAGATCGCCGTTATAGTGCTGGCGGCCCACCTCCACGAAAGTCTCGTAGGTGCCCTGCACGATTCCCTGCGTGCCGATATAGATCCAGGAACCGGCCGTCATCTGGCCGTACATCATGAGTCCCTTGCGGTCGAGCTCGTGGAACTTGTCCCAGGTGGCCCAATGCGGCACGAGGTTGGAATTGGCGATCAGGACGCGCGGCGCGTCCGGGTGCGTGCGGAATACGCCGACGGGTTTGCCCGACTGCACGAGGAGGGTCTCGTCCGCCTCCAGGTCTTTCAGCGCCGCCACGATGCGGTCGAAGCTCTCCCAGTCGCGCGCGGCGCGGCCGATGCCGCCATAGACGACGAGCTCGCCCGGCCTCTCGGCCACATCGGGATCGAGGTTGTTCATCAACATGCGAAGGGGCGCTTCCGTGAGCCAGCTCTTGGCCGACAGTTCGGTGCCGTGGGAAGCGCGGATCACGCGGGCGTTGTCGATGCGGGTCATGGGTCGGATCCTCGGGTCAGGCTTTGGATTGCGCGAAGGTGAGACAGGTCTGGAGAACGAGGGAGAGCGCCGCGCGCATCGGTGCCGCATAATCCTCGTCGTAGGCCTCCGGCCACGCGTCCTTCGCCACGGGACCGAGCGGCTCCCTCATGTAGCCGCGGCAGGCGAGCTCCATCTGGACGGCATGGACGCCCGCATCGGGACGCCCGAGACTGCGGGTGATGAAGCCGCCCTTGAAGCGCCCGTTGACCACGTGACTGAAGCCGCTTCCGGCGCAGATCGTCTCGATGGCGTCGCTCAACGACGGTGCGCAGGTGACGCCGCCATTGGTGCCGATGTTGAAATGGGGCAGGGTGCCCTCGAACAGGCGCGGAATGACCGAGCGGATCGAGTGGCAGTCATAGACCACCACATGGGCATGCTTTGACCGCAGCCGGTCGATCTCGGCGCGAAGCGCCGTGTGATAGGGATCGAAGAAGCGGGCGCGCCGCGCGGCGATTTCTTCCGCATCCGGCTCCGATCCCGGCGCGTAGAGCGCCTCGCCGTCGAAAGTAGTGGTAGGGCAAAGCTCCGTCGTCGCCTGCCCCGGATAGAGCGACACGCCCGAAGGGTCGCGGTTCACGTCGATCACCGTGCGCGAGATCGCAGTGCGGATCAACGTCGCGCCGAGAGCGGGGGCGAAATCGTAGAGCCGCTCGATCCACCAATCCGCATCCTTGCGCGCGAGCCAGGGCGAGACGAGGTCGCGCTCGTATTCCGCCGGGATCTGTGTGCCCGTATGGGGCAGGCTCACTACGAGGGGCGCATCGCCACGGATGATTGTGAGCCAGTCCGGCTTTGCGCCGCTCATGGCAGGCCTCCTTCGGTCACGCGCGGCAGCACGTCGCCGCCCGCCGCATCCGCGAGCGCGCCGGAGGTGACGAGCGCGGCCGCCTGCGCCATGTCGGGCGCCATGTGCCGGTCGTCGGCAAGATGCGGAACCTTCCCGCGCAGCAGAGCACGGGCGCGCTCCAACCGTTCGCTCGATTTCATGGGGGCGTGAAAATCGCAGCCCTGAACGGCGGCGAGAAGCTCGATGCCGATCACGTTGGCCGCATTCGCCGCCATGGGCAGGAGACGCCGCGCGCCATGGGTCGCCATGGACACGTGGTCTTCCTGGTTGGCGGAGGTCGGGATCGAATCCACGCTCGCCGGATAGGCGCGCTGCTTGTTCTCGGACACCAGCGCCGCCGCCGTCACCTGCGGGATCATGAAGCCGGAATTCAGGCCGGGCTTCGGCGTGAGGAAGGCGGGAAGGCCCGAGAGGGAGGGATCGACCAGCATGGCGATGCGCCGCTCGGCGAGCGAGCCGATCTCGCACAGGGCCATGGCGATCATGTCGGCGGCGAAGGCCACGGGTTCCGCATGGAAGTTGCCGCCGGAGATGACTTCCCCGGTCTGCGAAAAGACGAGCGGATTGTCGGAGACGCCGTTCGCCTCGGTGCCGAGGGTTTCGGCCGCCTGGCGCAGCAGGTCGAGCACCGCGCCCATCACCTGCGGCTGGCAGCGCAGGCAATAGGGATCCTGCACGCGGTCGTCGTTGGTCAGATGCGAGGCGCGGATGGCGCTGCCCTGCATCAGGGCGCGCAGAGAGGCGGCGACCTCGATCTGTCCGCGATGACGCCTGAGCCTCTGAATGCGCTCGTCGAACGGGCCGTCAGAGCCTTTCGCGGCATCGGTCGCGAGCGCGCCCGTCACGAGGGCCGCCTGGAATACGCGCTCGGCCTCGAACAGGCCGGCTAGGGCCAGCGCGGTGGAAACCTGCGTGCCGTTGAGAAGCGCCAGGCCCTCCTTGGGGCCGAGGGTGAGCGGCGTGAGGCGTGCCCGTGCAAGGGCCGCTTCGGCAGGAACCCGCGTTCCGTCGACGAAGAACTCGCCGACGCCCATGAGCGCCGCCGTCATGTGGGAGAGGGGAGCGAGATCCCCCGAAGCGCCGACCGAGCCCTGGCCGGGAATGACGGGAACGAGACCGGCCCCGAGGCAGGCCGTCAGATGCGCAATGGTGGACCAGCGCACACCTGATGCTCCTTGAGCGAGGCTCGCGAGCTTGAGGGCCATGACGAGCCGCACCACCGCAACCGGCAGCGGCTCGCCGACGCCCGCCGCGTGCGAGAGCACGATGTTGCGCTGGAGGGTCGCGAGATCGGCCGCGCCGATGCGCACGCTGGCGAGTTTTCCGAAACCGGTATTGATGCCGTAGACCGGCTCGCCCTTGGCGACGATGGCCTCGACGGTCTTCGCGCCGGCCTCGACGGCAGGGCGGCAATCCGGGTCGAGAACGATATCCGCGCCGAAATAGACGCGGCGCCAGTCGGCCAGGGCAACGGAGCCGGGGTGAAGCTTGACGGGTTGTGTCACTGTCCCCTCCAGACGCGGGAGTGAAGCGGGTTGAAGCCGATGCGGTAGACGAGCTCCGCCGGGCGCTCGATGTTCCAGATGGCGAGATCGCAGGACTTGCCGGGTTCCAGCGTGCCGATCTCATCGAGCCTGCCGAGCGCGCGCGCGGCCTCGCGCGTCACGCCCGCGAGGCATTCCTCGACGGTGAGACGGAACAGGGTCGCGCTCATGTTCATGGTCAGGAGCAGCGAGGTCAGCGGAGAGGTGCCCGGGTTGCAATCGGTCGCGAGCGCCATCGGCGTGCCATGCTTCCGGAAAGCGGCGATGGGCGGCAATTGCGTCTCGCGCAGCGTGTAGAACGCGCCAGGCAGAAGCACGGCCACCGTGCCCGCCTTCGCCATGGCGGCAGCGCCTTCCTCATCGGTATATTCGAGATGATCGGCGGAGAGAGCGCCGTGATCGGCGGCGAGCTTCGCGCCGTGCAGGTTGGAAAGCTGGTCGGCATGGAGCTTGACGCCCAGGCCATGCGACTTCGCGGCGGCGAACACGCGCGCGGTCTGTTCGGCCGAGAACGCGATGCCCTCGCAGAAGGCATCGACCGCATCGGCCAGCCCCTCGCGGGCGAGCGCCGGCAGCATTTCGCTGCAAACCTTCTCGATGTAGGCGTCCTTGTCGCCGTTTGCCTCCGGCGGCAGGGCGTGAGCGCCGAGGAATGTGGTGATGACGGAGATGGGACGCTCCTCGCCCAGGCGGCGCGCGGCGCGCAAGGATCTGGCCTCCGTCTCCAGGTCGAGGCCGTAGCCCGACTTGATTTCGACAGTCGTGCAGCCTTCGCGGATGAGATGGTCGAGGCGGGGCAGGGCGCTCGCCACAAGCTCGTTCTCGCTCGCCTCGCGGGTCGCCTTCACGGTGGAGACGATGCCGCCGCCCGCGCGGGCGATCTCTTCGTAGCTCGCGCCCTTCAGGCGCAGCTCGAACTCATGCGCCCGGTCGCCGCCATGGATAAGATGCGTGTGGCAATCGATCAGGCCGGGGGTGATCCAGCGTCCTTCGCAATCGATCCGCTCGGCCGTGTCCCAGCCGGAGGGGAGGTCCCCGGCCTGACCGGCGAAGGCGATGCGGCCGTCCTTGGCTGCGACGGCTCCGTCCTCCACGAGGCCGAGGCCGCCATCGGCAAGCGTGGCGAGGCGAGCATTGAGCCAGACCCGATCGAAGCGCATGTTCCTGCTCCGGTGCATCCGCGATAATGTCTATACATAATCGCGGAAGATCGCTATTGTCTAGACTTATTCGACCGGGTCCGATGGTCGGGGAGCGGCGTGGCTTTTCGGCGGCTGCCACCGTCTCCGAGACTCCGGCCGTTTCACAGCAGAGGTGTCAGCGATGCGCAGGCTCATTCTCGAACACGCGCTCCTTCCCGGCGGCTGGGCCCGCAATGTGGGCCTCGACATCGAGGGCGGGACGATTGCCGCCGTCCTCCCGAATGCATCCGCCGAGGGGCGCGAGCGCGTCGCCGGGATCGCGCTGCCCGGACTGCCGAACCTGCACAGCCACACCTTCCAGCGCGGCATGGCGGGCCTTGCCGAAACGCGCGGCCCGGAAGGCGACAGTTTCTGGACATGGCGGCAGGTGATGTACCGCTTCCTCGGCTCCCTGACGCCGGAGGATGTGGAGGCCATTGCCGCCTTCGCCATGATGGAGATGCTGGAGGGCGGCTTCACGGCGCTCGCCGAGTTTCACTACCTCCATCACGACGCGCAGGGCCGTCCCTATGCGGATATTGCGGAATTGTCCGGGCGCATCGCTGCCGCTGCGCAGGAAACCGGCATTGGCCTGACGCTTCTTCCCGTCTTCTATGCGCAGGGCGGCTTCGGCGGCGCGGCGCCGGTCGAGGGGCAGCGGCGCTTCGTCACCGATCCCGAGAGCTATGCGCGCCTCGTCGAAGGCGCGCGCAGGGCCGTTGCCGCTCTCGACGATGCCGTCATCGGAATCGCGCCGCACAGCCTTCGCGCCGTCACGCCCGAAAGCCTTCGTGAGGCGGTCGCGCTGGCGGGCGATGGGCCGGTCCATATCCACATCGCCGAGCAGGTGAAGGAAGTGGAGGATTGCCTCGCTTGGTCGGGCCAGCGCCCGGTGGCGTGGCTCCTCGATCATACGCCCGTCGACAGGCGATGGTGCCTGATCCATGCGACGCATCTGGACGCGAAGGAGACGAAGGGCATCGCCGCGAGCGGCGCTGTGGCGGGCCTGTGCCCGATCACCGAGGCCAATCTCGGCGACGGCATTTTTGAAGGGGTCGATTACCTCTCAGCCCAGGGCCGCTTCGGCGTCGGATCGGATTCCAACATCGAGATCACGGCTCCGGGAGAACTCAGGCAGTTCGAGTACAGCCAGCGGCTCAAGCACCGCGCCCGCAACGTCCTGGCCGCGCACGAGGGCCAGTCGACGGGGCGCAGCCTTTACGAGAAGGCTTCGAGCGGTGGAGCCCAGGCGCTCGGCCGGCGGATCGGAGCGCTCGCTCCCGGGCATCGGGCCGACCTCGTGGTGCTCGACGCGCGCCACCCGGATCTCGCCGCCCTATCGGGCGACCGCTGGATCGATTCTTACGTGTTCGTCACCGGCAAGGCCGCCATCGATACGGTGTTCGTCGCCGGCAAGCCCGTGGTAAGGAGCGGCCGGCACGTGAGTCGCGATGCGATCCAGGAGCGGTATGCGCGCGCCATGGCCCGCATCCTGGCCTGAGGGAAGATAGAAGCCGGCATGAAGCACCTGCACCAGCGCATCCGCGACGACATCGAGGCCAGGATCATGTCCGGCGAGTGGCCGCCGGGCCATCGCATCCCCTTCGAGCACGAACTCATGGCGGAATACGGCTGCTCGCGCATGACCGTGAACAAGGTGCTCTCAACCTTGGCCGCCAACGGCCTCATCACGCGCCGCCGCCGGGCGGGGTCGGTGGTGGCGCAGCCGAGCAACCAGCAGGCCGTGCTGCAGATCCAGGACTTCGCCCGCGAGGCGGCCCGCGCCGGCACCGAATACCGCTTCAAGATCCTGCGCCGCTCCATCGAGCCCATCGATGCGGCCGCCGCGCAACGGACGGGAATGCGGGTGGGGACGAAGATGCTCAGCCTCTCCACCCTTCACGTGATGGACGACGTGCCGCAGGCTTTCGAACAGCGCCTCATCAACCTCGCGACCGTGCCCGAGGCGGACACGGAGCCCTTCAAGGACGACCCGCCCGGCACGTGGCTTCTGCGGCGCGTGCCGTGGACCGATGCGGAGCATATCGTGCGCGCCGTGAACGCCGACGGCACGCTGGCGAGGAGGCTTCAGATTCAGACGGGCGCGGCCTGCCTGGTGCTGGAGCGGCGAACCTGGCAGGCGGGCGCCTTCGTGACCGAGGCGCGCATCACCTATCCCGGCGACCGGCATCAGCTCGTGGGGCGGTTTTCGCCCGTCGCGTGACGGGAGCTTGATCCTTACGACAGCGCGGAGCGAAGGTCCTGGATCAGGTCGTCCGCGTCCTCGATGCCGACCGACAGGCGCACGAGTCCGTCGTCGATGCCGAGTTCGGCTCGCACCTCCGGCGGCACGGAGGCGTGGGTCATGATCGCCGGATGCTCGATCAGGCTCTCCACGCCACCCAGGCTCTCGGCCAGGGTGAAGAGCCGGCAGCGCTCCAGGAAACGCGTCGCGCCGTCGAGGCCGCCCTTGATGCGGGCTGTGATGATGCCGCCGAAGCCGCGCATCTGGCGCTTCGCGAGTTCGTGCTGCGGATGCGAGGCGAGGCCCGGATAGATCACCCCGTCCACACCCGGATGGGATTCGAGGAAACCGGCGATCTTGAGGGCCGATTGGCAATGCCGCTCCATGCGCAGCGACAGGGTTTTCAGGCCGCGCAGGGCGAGGAAGCTGTCGAAGGGCCCCGAGATGGAGCCGACGGCATTCTGCAGGAACGCCATCTGCTCGCGGATCTCCCGGTTCTGGCCCACGACCACAACGCCGCCGACCATGTCGGAATGGCCGTTGAGGTATTTCGTAGTGGAATGCAGCACGATGTCGAAGCCGAATTCGAGCGGGCGCTGCACGTAAGGGCTCGCGAAGGTGTTGTCGGCCACCAGCCAGGCGCCATGGCCGCGCGTAGCGGCTGCGATAGCTTCGAGATCCGCGAGCTTGAGAAGCGGGTTGGTGGGCGTCTCGACCCAGACGAGCTTGGTGTTGGGACGCAGGGCCGCCTTCACCGCTTCGCTATTGCCGAGATCGACATAGGAAATGTCGAGCGCGGCCGACTTCTTGCGCACGCGCTCGAAGAGGCGGCGCGTTCCGCCGTAGAGATCGTCGGAAGCGACGATATGGGAGCCATGCTCCAGCATGTCGAGCACGGTTGCGCTCGCGGCAAGGCCGGACGAGAAGGCGAAGGCCGCGGTTCCTCCTTCGAGATCCGCGATGCAGCGCTCGAAGGCCATGCGGGTGGGGTTCTGCGAGCGGGCGTATTCGAAGCCCTTGTGCACGCCGGGACTCTCCTGCGCAAAGGTGGAGGTGGCGTAGATCGGCATCATCACCGCGCCCGTGGTGGGATCCGGCGACTGGCCTGCATGGATGCAGCGGGTGGCGAAATCGAGCTGGTTGCGGGCGGTCATGATGCCTGGATCCGGTAGAAGTTGATGAGGTCGATGCGGGTGGCGAGCCCCACGAAGGCATCGCCGTCCATGATCACCGGCACGAGACCGGCGGCGAAGAGGGGCAGGAGCTTCTTCACCGGAGCATCGGCTGCAACGGTCTGCAGGCGCGTGACCATGACGTCCCGCACCGGCTTGCCGAAGACGCTCTGGGGCGCGCCCTCATGGGCCGCCAGCGCATCGAGAATGTCGCTCTCGTCGATCAGACCGACCAAGCGGCCGTTCTCGATCACGGGCAGTTGCGAGATGTCGGAAGAGCGCATGCGGGCGAAGGCCGAGCGCAACGTCTCGCCGGGCGCGACATGGACTGTAGCGCCCTCGCCGAAGGGGTTGACGACCACGTCGCGCGCCGTGCCGGTCGTCCTGCGGTCGAGCCAGCCCTCCTGCGCCATGAAGGCATCGTTGAACACCTTCGACAGATATTTGGCGCCCGTATCGCAGACGAGGGTGACGACCCGCTTGGGCTCCGTCTGCTCGCGGCAATAGCGGAGCGCCGCGGAGAGCAGCGTGCCGGAGGACGAGCCTGCCAGGATGCCTTCCTTGCGCAGCAGGTCGCGCGCGGTCGCGAAGCTCTCCTTGTCGGAAATGGCATAGGCCTTCCTCACCAGGGAGAGGTCGCAGTTCGGCGGCACGAAATCCTCTCCGATGCCCTCGACGGCCCAGGAACCGGCCTCGGTCATCTTCCCGGTTTCGACCAGCGGCGCGAGGATGGAGCCCGCCGGATCGGCGAGCACCATGGCGGTCTTCGGCGAGGCCCGCTTCAGGAAGCGCCCGATGCCGGTGAGCGTTCCGCCCGAACCGACGCCCACCGCCACCGCATCCACGTCGCCCTCCATCCCGTCCAGGATCTCAGGTCCGGTGCTTGCCTCGTGGGCGGCCGGATTGGCCGGATTCTCGAACTGGTTGATATAGACCGCGCCGGGCGTTCTGCGGGTGATCTCCTGGGCGAGGTCCTGGTAGTAATCCGCGTGGCCCTTGCCCACATCGGAGCGCGTGATGACCACTTCCGCGCCCAGGGCCTTGGCGTGCAGCACCTTCTCCCGGGACATCTTGTCCGGCACCACGAGCAGCGTGCGGTAACCCTTGCTCGCACCTACGAGCGCCAGGCCGACCCCGGTATTGCCCGCCGTCGCCTCGACGATGGTGCCGCCGGGCTTCAGGCGGCCGTCGGCCTCCGCCGCCTCGATCATGGCGCGGGCCGGGCGGTCCTTGATGGAGCCGCTGGGATTGGAGCTCTCCAGCTTGAGGAAGAGACGGCACGGACCGGTATCGAGACGCGTCACCTCGACAAGGGGTGTCCTACCGATCAGATCCAGAGCGCCGTGCGCAGCCATATTAGCGTCTTTCAAATGTGAAATATATTATTTGTTTCATTCTAAATGTGAAACAGGAGCGTCATTACAGTCTGAAATGTGAATTGTCACCTGCCGTTCTCACCTCTCAACGGGAAACGGCCGGTTTTGGTCCCAGGGGAGGCGCAGGCGGCGACGGGGCCTTGACGCCCTGCCTCTCCAGGGCACGCTCCCCGGTCGAGGCAATCGCGGCGATGTTGCGCAGCCGGACGGAGCCGGTGCGCAACCCGTTTCTCAGCTTCTCGTCGCCCCGGCTGCCGCGAAGCGCCCGCGAGAACGCAGGACGCTTCGGGTTCTTTCGTCAGACGACGAAGAAATCCTTGTAGGTGAGGGTAAGGCCCTTCGACAGCTTGGCGAACTCGACCGCCTGGCCGCTTCCCGACCCGTCGGCATCGTAAGAGAGAATGCCCGTCTTCTTGTCATAGATCAGGTAATCGTCCTTCTCGCGCGCCTTGCTGCCGACCGTGAAGAATTCCTTGTTGAGCTGAACGGGACTGGATGCGCTTCCTTTGCCCAGCTTCTTGAAGATCGCGTTGTCGAGCCAGAAACTGTCGTATTTCGGGTTGAAATCCCTGACCGTGTCGAAATTCACGCTGCGATCCGTGCGGGCATTGCCGAGCCTCGTATCGAACACGAAGATGTCCCGCCCCGAATTTCCGTACAGTATGTCGTTGCCGGCGCCGCCGTGAATCCGGTCGTCTCCTAATCCGCCATAGATCCGGTCCTGTCCTGAATCGCCGTAGACGCGGTCGCTGCCGGCGCCGCCATCGATGCTGTCGTTGCCCGATCCGCCCGACAGGATGTCGTTTTCGCCCTGGCCATAGAGCCGGTCATGTCCGGATCCGCCATAGACCCGGTCGTCACCGGATCCTCCATAGACCCAGTCGTTGCCGTTGTCGCCGTAGACCCGGTCGTTTCCGGTGTCGCCATACACCTTGTCGTTGCCGTCGCCGCCATAGAGAGAGTCGTTGCCGCCGCGGCCGGTGATCACGTCGTTCCCGCCCATTCCCTTGGTGACGTTAATGCTGTCGCTGCCGGTGAGCGTCTCCGAGCGCGACGTGCCCGTGCGGGTTACGATCTGATCGACCTGATTGACCGGGATCGGCTCCCAGACATCGCCGACGAGGCGTCCATCCGAGAATTGCAGGATCTCGACATTCAGCAGGGTGTCGGTGCCCTGCGAGCCATGGGCGACGGTTCGGCTGTCGAGGCTTCCGCTGATCGTGTAATCGGCCCGCTTGCCCGAGAACACGGCGGTATCCGTGTCCGCGCCGCCGTCCAGCGTGTCGTTGCCGAGGCCGCCGGTCAACGTATCGTTGCCGCCATAGCCGAAGAGCTTGTTGCCCACGCCATTGCCGATGATGACGTTGTTGAGGTCGTTGCCCGCGCCGACAACGGCCACACCCTGCAGAACAAGGTTCTCGACAAACTGGCTGAGCGTGTAGGCGATGGAGCTGTAGACCGTGTCGTTCCCGCCGCCGCTGCCTTCGACGACCACGTCGCCGGTATGGTTCACGTAATACGTGTCGTTGCCCGCGCCGCCCGTCATGAGGTCCGCGCCGCCCTGGCCGTCCAGGATGTTGTTGCCGGAATTGCCCGTCAGGACATTGGCCGACGCGTTGCCGGCGGCGTTGAGATGAGCCGAGCCGAGCAGGGTCAGGTTCTCGACCTGGGACGGCAGGACATAGCTGACCGAGCTGAAAACGGTGTCGATACCGCCGGCGCCGCCGTTCAGCTTCTCGACGACGATATCGCCCGCGGAATCCACGTAATAGGTATCGTTGCCGTCGCCGCCATCCAGGCTGTCATTGCCTCCCGCGCCGTCGAGCGTGTCCTCGCCCGCGCCGCCCTTGAGGGTATTGGAGCCGGAATTGCCGGTGATGGCGTTGTTCAGATCGTTGCCCGTGCCGTTGAGATTGGCCGTCCCGGTCAGAGTCAGGTTCTCGATATTCGCCCCGAGGGTGAACTTGACGGATGAGAATACATGGTCGGCGCCCTGGCCGGCCTGTTCGATCACCACATCGCCCGTATGGTTCACGGTGTAGGTGTCGTTGCCGTCGAAGCCTCTCATTTCGTCTGCCCCGGCGGTTCCCTTGATCGGGTCGCTCAAGCCTCCCAGCCTGTCGTCGCCGTTGGTTCCCATCACGGGGTTCAATAGCCCGGGAATGGAGATGAAGCCCGTGTCCGTCCCATAGATGGTGTTGCTGAAGACGACGGTTCGCGTCGGGCCCCCGTCATCGTTTGTGGGTTCCTCGCGGATGCCCCAGCGGGCGTTGATGAAGCCGTCCGAATAGATGAAACTATCGGTGATCACCGTGTCCGTCGCGTAATAGGTCAGCCCCGTCACGGGATCAAAGCGCAGGCGGATGTTGATCTCGTCGTAGAGATTGTCGGCCTCCTGCGAGTTGTTGTAGATGCGGCTGTCCTGGATCGTCGTGAAGGCGGACCCTTCGATCCGGATGCCTTGGCGCTGATTGCCGTACACATCGACGTCGGAAACGAGAACGTATTCTGAGAGCTTGACGAGAACGCCTTCCTTGCCGTTGTTGTAATAGGAGCCGCCGATGATCTGGATTCCGGAGACCCACGGAATGGTCGTCGAGCCATCGGGCGCAATGTCGCCGCGCTGGATCGTGATGCCTGCGCCGCCTGACAATTCTCCGTTGGCCATGTAACGGAAGCCGTTGTCATAGGCTTCGTTGTTCAGCAGGATGAGGTTCTGCGTGGCGTTCTGAATGTTGAAGCCGTGACGGTCGTTGTCGTAGGAGACGTTGTTCTCGTAAAGACCGCCGCGGACGGCATCCGCCACGAATCCGTCGAGCCCGTTATTGTGCGCGACCGAGTTCCTCACGATCATGTTGTAGGTCACTTCATGCGGGTTGATCCCGTATGCCGTGAAGTTTTTCGCCTCGACGCCGTCGATCGTGATGTTCGTCTGGGTCCGGTTGGTGCCGTCCTCCTTGATGCCGCAGATGAACCCGGCCTGATGGCCGATATTGTTGGCGCGGTTGCCGTCGAGGACGAGATTGGAGACGGTGACGTTCTCGACCGTATCCAGCGCCGTTCGCACGAGGCCGTTGATCCGGCCGTTGAAGTTGTCTTCGAGCTTGATGACCGTGTCATGCGCGCCGGAGCCTGTCAGATGGATGCCGGACGGCAACTCGATCGCGCCCGCAGATGCATTGTTCTTGTCGCCCGTCACCACCCAGGTTCCCGCGCCGAGCTGGACCGTCACCTGCGCTTTGTTCGGGTCCGCCATATACGCCTGATAGGCTTGCGCGACGGCGGCCTTGATCCTCGCGACGTTGTCCGCAGCGCTGGCCGAAGGGTTCTCGAGAACAATGGTCGTCATTCCTCATATCCTTATGCCGCGAAGATCTGCCGAGGCGGTTCGAGCGCGAGCGTCGCCGTCACCGGAGCGCTCTCCGATGTGGGAGTGAGATGTCTGTTGCCGGTGTATGTCGCCGCCGGGCGGCTTCTTCAGAATTGCCTCGAAGGCAGGCTACCCACTCGGGGCATCGAGACGGAGTTGGTATCCGTCTCGGAGGAGGTGATGAGCATAGGGTCGTTTTCCTTTGCGGTAGATGCCGGTCTGCTCAAAATTAAATAGGCTTTTTGCGAAGGATCGAAACGGATCTATTTTATAAAGGCCGTGCAATTTCGAGTTAATGACTTCGATTGAATGTTTATGGCTAATGCTGTTGAAGTATAGTCTCTACCTCAAAGGGATTGAAGCCTTTCCTATCGAGCACAGTTATGTATGGTCACGCTTTGCCTGCGGGCGGCCTTCACTTGATGAGATCGAAAAGCCGCCCGGAATATTGGGTGATGAGAATCAGCAGGATGATGCCGAAGAACCACATCCAGGAACCGCGCCGTTCCCGGGGCGCAGCGCCGGGAGAAGGTTGTGGCGAAGGTTCTGCATGGTGAGATGACAGCACGGGCTTGGGGGGAGAGGGCAGGCGCTCGATCAACTCGGCCGAGGCGGCGGGAATACTGCCTGCAGCTCCGATGAACCGGTAGCTCACGGGGATCCCGCCGACGAAGCCGACCTCCGCCGGCTGAATCGTGGCCTCGTGGAGAACCCACCAATATTCCTTGCGATCGTCCATTTGGCACCCTTCCAAGTCTCGAAGGCTATCCTAGCATCTATGGAGGCTGGCTTGATCTCGAAATCCAGAGCCAATAGAGCCAGCATGAGAGAAAGTTGAGCGGGTTTTCAGGAGATTTCATGAACGTTCTCGTGACCGGTGGAGCTGGCTATATCGGCGGACACATGGTTCTGGCCCTGCTCGATGCAGGCCATCGGCCCATCGTGTTCGACAACCTGTCGACGGGCTTCCGCTGGTCGGTGCCGGAGGGCGTGCCGCTCGTGGTCGGCGATGTGGGCGATTACGAACTGGTGCTGCGGACCCTGCAATCCCACAAGATCGACGCCATCGCCCATTTCGCCGCCAAGCTCGTGGTGCCGGAATCCGTCGCCGATCCTTTGGGCTATTACCTCAACAACACCGTGAAAAGCCGGTCCCTCATGGCCGCGGCGGTCGCGGCGGGGGTCAAGAAATTCGTCTTCTCCTCGACGGCCGCCGTCTATGGCAACGCGTCCGACAAGCCGATCGGGGAGAGTGCGCCCCTCGAGCCCCTGTCTCCCTACGGCAGCTCCAAGCAGCTGACCGAGGTGATGCTGCGCGATGTGGCCGCAGCCCACGACATGCGCTACGTGGCCCTGCGATATTTCAACGTGGCGGGAGCGGATCCGGCCATGCGTCATGGCCAGTCGACGGCCAATGCCACCCACCTGATCAAGGTGGCGATCCAGACGGCGCTCGGGATGCGGTCCCACATGGAGGTCTTCGGCACTGATTACCCGACTCCGGACGGCACCTGCATTCGCGATTACATCCATGTGTCCGATCTGATCGCGGCGCATATGCTCGCCCTGAACCACCTCGACCAGGGAGGCCAGAGCCTCGTCATGAATTGCGGCTACGGGCACGGCTATTCCGTGTCCGAGGTCATCGATACGGTGCGGCGGGTTTCCGGCAAGCCCGTGGAGGCGCGCGTGGCGCCCCGCCGGGCGGGCGACCCGGTGACCATCGTGGCGGATTCGACCCTCATCCGCTCCCGGCTCGGGTGGGAGCCTCGGCTGGACGACCTCGCCACCATCGTCGAGCACAGCCTGCGCTGGGAAACCATGATGCGGGAGCGCAACCTGAAACTCTGAGATCGGTGGATTGCCGCCGCCCGCTAAGAACAGGTTAAGAACCTCTGCCTCAAATGCTCCTCCAGGCGCTGGGACGATTCCGTCCCGCCGCGACCGTGGAGGGCAGAGGCATGGGTGAGGCGAGGGGAGCGGGGGTCAACGGGATTCTGCTGCTGAACCGGCTGCTGCTGGCGGGCTGCTTTCTGCCGGCCGCCCTGGGCCGGGTCACGAATATCTCGGGCTTTGCGGCCGCGTTGACCCTGAAGGGCGTTCCCTACGGGGATGTGGTGGCGACCCTGATCGTCGTGGCGGAGGTGTTCGGCCCCCTGGCCCTGATCCTCGGCCTTGCGCCGCGCCTGAGCGCTTCCGCCCTGATAGTCGCGCTGGTGGTGGCGACCGGAACCCTGCATCGCTTCTGGGAGTATGGCGGTCTGACCCGGCAGGCCGAGCAGGCCGTGTTCCTGTCCCATCTCGGCGTTCTCGCCGGACTGCTCTTCTATGCCCTCATGGGTCCGGGTGCATGGAGCTGGCAGGCCTGGTGGAGAGGTTTGAACGGCCAGGCAAAGCCCGCCAAGGGCAGGAAGCGGCAGCCATCCCGCCCCCGCACCCCTAAGCCCAGGCCTGCGCCCGTCCGCCAGGCTGTGGAGGAGGACGACCTCGCGGATGCTGCCTGAAGCGCGCCCCTGGACACGACTCGCTTTCGCCGCCAAGGTCCCGCCTTCATTCAGCCTCTAATCGCGGCGATAAGGCCTTGATCGACTGTGCTTTTCCTCACGGTCCTTCGTGTCTTTCCAGCTTAACCTTGGCGTCATGCTTCATTCGTCCTCGCGTTGCATTCTCGGTCTTGCCGTTGCCCTTGCCTTCGCATCTCCGGCCGCCGCACAGCCCTCCGACCCGCTGACCCGGTTTCTTGACGGCATCTTCAAGAAGCCTGAGGCTCCCCCTGTGAGCGCGCCCCAGGCCGAGCCTCAGGCCGAGCCTGCTCCGCCTGCCGCCGCGCGGCCTGTCCCGCCCAAGGCCCAGCCTCAAACCCAGCCCAGACCCGCGGCCCAGAAGCCGCAGGCTCCGGCATCGCAACGTGAGGCCCAGCCCCGGCCGAAGCCGCAGCCGCCCAAAGCCGCTCCCGAAAAGGTGGAAGCCCGCCCCGCGGCGCCGGAGCCTCAAAAGCCCGTGGCCCCGCCCGTCCAGGCGGCCGAGCCACCGAAGCCTGCCGCACCCGCTCCGGCCAAGACCGCCGAGCCGCCGAAGCCTGCCCGGGCCACGCCTGCTCCGTCCGCGCCGGCTCCGACATCGGTGGCGGCCCCCTCGACAGCGCCCACGCCGACATCGCCGCCCGGCCCGAAATCCCCCGAGGAGGCCCTCGATCGGGTGAACGGCTATTTCAACAGCATCGATCAGCTGTCGGCCTATTTCACGCAGAAGAGCCCCAACGGCCAACAGATGGAGGGCACGCTCTCCATGCGCCGCCCGGGCCAGTTCCACTTCGCCTATGCTCCGCCGAGCACGCTCGAAGTGGTCTCCGACGGCCGTAACGTGGCGATCCGCGACAAGAAGCTCGGCACCAACGATGTCTATCCGGTCGGCCAGACGCCCCTGAAGTTCCTCGTGCAGGACGATATCGACCTGTCGCGGGACACCAAGGTCCGCGACGTCCAGGTGGGCCGCGACGGGATCGTGACCGTCCGCTTCGACGACAGCGCGACCCTCGGCGGCACCTCGAAGATCACCCTGCGCTTCGACAGCCGAGCCAATGCCCTGCGGCAATGGACCATCGTCGATGCCCAGGGCTACGAGACCACCGTCTCCCTCTCGGGACTGAACGTGACATATCGCCGGGATGTGAAGGCCGGGCAGTAAAGCAAGTCTGTTCGGGTGGACAGCGCGGGCTTTTATGCTCTAGAGCATTTTCGGCGAAGTGGTCCGGTTCGCCGTTCAAAAATGCGGCATGGCAAAGACGAGAGCCGATTTCACATCCGTGAAAGCGGCTCGAGGGCTTAGCGAGCCCGCGATTCCGGTCTGAAGCACGTCCGGTCGCCGGTGCGGTCCGCAACCGGAAGCCCTTGGCAGGTGAGCATGGTCGATAAAGCAGCCCTTGAAGCCTATGCCGGTTACGTCCTCGAGGATGCGACCATCCCCGAGCTGCCGAACCATTACCGCGGCAAGGTGCGCGACAATTACGACCTGCCGGACGGACGCCGCATCATCATCGCCTCCGACCGCCTGAGCGCCTTTGACCGCAATCTCGCGGCCATCCCGCTCAAGGGCCAGGTGCTGACGCAGACGGCGAAGTTCTGGTTCGAGGCGACGGCGGATATCTGCCCCAACCACGTGATCGAGTATCCCGATCCGAACGTTCTGGTGGGCCGGAAGCTCACCATTCTTCCGGTCGAGATCGTTGTGCGCGACTATCTCGCAGGGACGACGGGCACCTCGATCCTCTCCCTCTACAAGGCGGGACAGCGGGAGATGTACGGCATGCGCCTGCCCGACGGCATGCGCGACAACGAGAAGCTGCCGCAGACCGTCATCACGCCGACGACCAAGGCCTTCGACGGCGGCCACGACGAGCCGCTCACCGCGCAGGAGATCGTCGCGCGCGGCCTTCTCAGCGCCGCGCAATGGCAGACGGTTTCCGATTACGCCCTGGCGCTTTTCGCCAAGGGCAGGGAGATGGCCCGCGAGCGCGGACTCATCCTCGTCGACACGAAATACGAATTCGGTATCGACGAGAGCGGAAAGATCATGATCGCCGACGAGATCCACACGCCGGACAGCAGCCGGTACTGGTTCCTGGAGAGCTACCGGCAGCGCTTCGAGGCGGGGGAGCGGCCCGAGAGCTTCGATAAGGACTTCGTCCGCACCTGGGTCGTCGCCCGCTGCGATCCCTACAAGGATCCGATCCCCGAGATCCCGCAGGACGTGGTGCTCGAGACCTCGCGCATCTATATCGACGCCTTCGAGCGCATCACGGGCCAGGCTTTCGCCTTGCCCGATCCGGGCGTGCCGGTGCTTGAGCGGGTTCGCAGGAATCTGAAGGCCTATTTCTGAGGCCGGTTGACGATCCGGGCGCGCATCCGTATCTTGCACACCATGATCACCGGTCGCACCAACTTCACGAACTATTATACGCCGTCCCTATAGGGCGGCTCCGTTCGGTTGCGACCAGACGTTCGATGCCGCCGCTCTCCGGCGGCATCTTCATTAGGGTGATCAGGTCTCCGGGCAGCGGCAAAGCCCAGGAGACAGACAATGAACACCCCACGATCCGAATTTCTCAAGACGCTCGCTGCGCGCGGGTTCCTTCACCAATGCACCGATCCGGCGGCCCTCGACGAGAGGCTCTCGGCCGGGCCGGTTGCGGCCTACATTGGTTTCGACGCCACAGCGGACAGTCTCCACGTGGGCAGTCTCGTGCAGATCATGGCCCTGCGTTGGCTCCAGAAATGCGGCCACAAGCCCGTCGTGCTCATCGGCGGCGGCACCACGCAGATCGGCGATCCGAGCTTCCGCGATGCGAGCAGGCCCCTGCTGGACGGCGAGCAGATCGCCAGGAATGCCGCGGGGCTCAAGCAGGTCTTCTCGCGCTACCTGACCTTCGGCGACGGGCCGACGGATGCGGTGATGGTGGACAATTCCGAATGGCTCGACCCGCTGCGCTACCTGCCTTTCCTGCGCGAGTTCGGCTCGCATTTCACGATCAACCGGATGCTGAGCTTCGACAGCGTACGACAGCGCCTGGAGCGCGAGCAGCCTCTCACCCTGCTCGAGTTCAACTACATGGTTCTCCAGGCTTTCGACTTCCTGGAACTCTCGCGCCGGCACGGATGCGTGCTGCAGATGGGCGGCTCGGATCAATGGGGCAACATCGTCAACGGAATCGAGCTTGCCCGACGCATCGATCAGCGCCAGCTCTTCGGATTGACGACGCCGCTCCTGACCACCTCCGCCGGGGCGAAGATGGGCAAGACCGCGGGCGGAGCCGTCTGGCTCAATGCGGAGCGCCTCGGTCCTTACGAGTTCTGGCAGTTCTGGCGCAACACCGAGGACGACGATGTGGGGCGGTTCCTGCGTCTCTTCACCGAACTGCCGCTCGACGAGGTGCAGCGGCTGAGCCAGCTGAAGGGCGCCGAGATCAACGAGGCGAAGCAGATCCTGGCGACCGAGGCGACGCGGCTCGCCCATGGCGACGAGGCCGCGCGCGAGGCCGCCGACACGGCCCGCCGTGCTTTCGAGGGAGGCGAGAACGCCAAGGGACTTCCCAGCGTGGCGTTGCCCCGCTCGGAGCTCGACGCCGGCGTGAGCGTCGCGCAGCTTTTCGTTCTCGCAGGCCTTTCAGCCTCCAGGAGCGAGGTGCGCCGTCTGGTCCTCAACAGCGGCGCGAGGCTCAACGGGGAGGTCGTGCAGGATGCGGATTGCCATGTCACCGCCGCCGATCTCACCGATGGCTCCTTGAAGCTGACCGCGGGCAGGAAGCGCCATGTTCTGGTCCATGTGAGCGATTGACGCTTACGGAGGAGCGGCGGCCTGAGGCAGGCCGCCGTTCAGCTCCGGCGAGCGGGCGTCGAGAAAGGACCTTATCGTTCTTGCGACGCTGCCGGACCGCTCGACCGGCAGCATGTGGGTTTCGTTCTCGAACAGCTTGAGCTGTGCGGAAGGAATGGCGCGTGCCGTCTCTTGCATCGCATCGATATCGAAGAACGGATCCCTCGTGCCGCCGACGATGAGCGTCGGCGCCAGGATGCGGGCGAGCCATGAGGGGTCGCTGCCGAAGTTCTCTCCGGCAACGGCGTTCAAGCCGCGAATGATCGTCGCGGGATCGTTCATCGTCTCGTGCAGCCGGTGGCGCTCCTTCCGGAATCGGAGGCGCAGAAGCCAGTTGAGCCAGGGGCGACGGAAGACGAGGCCGAATTCGTTCAGGAATCTCTCGAAGTCCCCTTGCCATGCATATTCGATCTGGCGGTCGATGCGGCGTCGTCCTTCGGGCGAGAAGCGGTGCGCGCTCACCAACAGGATCAGTGTCTTGACGGTTTCGGGATGCTCCGCTGCAAGCCTTGCAGCGACAAAACCCCCGAAGGAGATGCCCATTACGGTTGCCGGGCCGATCTCATCGCGCAGGATCCGCGATATGTCTTCCACGATGCCGGCAATGCTGTAGCCGGGAGGAGGCGAGGGCTCGTAGCCCAGGATGTAGACGGCACGGTCGCGCGGCACGAGACGGGCGATGCGCTTGGCATCTCGATGCGCGCGCGCCATCGTCGGACGCCTGACGAAAGCCTGCCCACCGTTGATCACGACGATGGGGTTCGCGCCTGAACCTGTTTTCACATAAGGGATCTTGTTCAGGAAAAGTCCTGATTGAAGGTCTGACATGACGGATATTCGATATCGGTAGCAGCCGCGCGTCGGTCTTTAAAGAATGGCGGAAAACAGCTGCGGATGTCGATGAAGATCTGCCCGTAAGCTTTTCGCTCCGGAGACGAGCGAGAGGCTCTGCGTCAACCCTGCGGGTGAAGCAGCATGAAGGGCAGGAATAAAGCCGGCGGACACTGGAAGAGTGGCGACGGCAGGCGGGCCGGATCGTGTTCCTAATCTGTGCAGGTTTTGCCGTCAATCCCTCGGCGAAGGAACACGTCCCTCGCCGTTTCACTCTATGCGAAGCCTGCCTTCCGCGCCCATGCTGAATGGCGCGAGGCTCAACGGGGAGGTCGTGCAGGATGCGGATTGCCATGTCACCGCCGCCGATCTTACCGAGGGAGCCTTGAAGCTGACTGCCGGCAAGAAGCGTCATGTTCTGGTGCAGGTGGGCGATTGAGGCACGGCCGGTGAGAGACGGATGATTTCTGCGCCTCTCACCAGTTCGTTAATGGCTGCGCTCAGGCGGCGAAGGAAACCGTCGGCAGAGTCTCGATCGCGGGACGGGCGAACAGGAAACCCTGGAACAGGTTGATGCCGGCGCTTTTCAAGGTCGCAAGCTCCGCCTCCGTCTCGACGCCTTCTGCGATGATCGTGATGTCGAGCGAGCGGGCGATCACCAGGATGCCGGCAAGGATGGCCTGACGGGCTGCGGATCCGGCAATGCCGCGGATGAGCTCCATGTCGATCTTGATAAGGTCGGTCTGGAAGTTGGCGAGAAGGTTCAGCCCTGCATGGCCTGCGCCGAAATCGTCGATGGCCGTGATGAAGCCGAGGCGCCTGTATTCCCTGATGATCCTGGCGACGTGCTTCGTGTCCGCCACGCGCTCGTTCTCGGTGAACTCGAACATGATCCGTTTCATGTCGAAGCCGACGCGGCGTGCTGTTTCGAGGGATGTCCTGATGCAGGCAGCCGGCTCATAAACGGCGTTTGGCATGAAGTTGATGGAGAGCCTGGTATCCTCGCTTGCCGGAAAGAGGCGGCCTGCCAGTTCGATGGCCTTCACCCGGCAGGCCTGGTCGAACTTGTACTGCCGCTCCTCATCCACCTGGCGCAGGATGTCCCCCGCTGACTCGCCCCTGGTGCCGCGCACGAGCGCCTCGTAGCCCCAGACGACCCCTCGCGTGAGATCGATGATCGGGTGGAAGGCCATCGTGAAGTCGAACGGGAGCGGTGCGCTGTCCCGGCATCCCTGACATCCTGACGTCGTCTCTCTCACAGGCGCTTCCATGTAGTTATGAAGAATTGGCAGGCCAGTATGAGCATTATGTCTTGCGATTGCCCTAATGTGACCAAAGGGAAAGATTCGCGAGACCTGCATTGCGGCGTCAGGCCGTGCGGCGTGGGGAGCGCTCATCGTCCGCCTTGTGCCTGTCCCAGGGCCATCGTCCTTCGATCTCGACCTCCAAGGAGAAGCTCAGGAAGGTTCGGATCAGGATGATGCCGCCGAGGATGAAAAGGCTCTGAAGGGTCGGCTCGATGGCGACCGTATTGATGATGTCGGCGGCGACCAGAAACTCCAGCCCGAGCAGGATGGCGCGCCCCAGGTTCGAGCGATAGAGATTGAAGGCGTCGGATCCGGGCCGTCCCCGGAGCACCTGCCAGAGCACGGCGATCGTCGATCCCATGAGTCCGAGGACGATGACGGCGATCCCGCCGACCTCGATGGCGCGCGTTACCAGCTTCAACGCCGACGGGAACCAATCGTCCATGGAAGCTCCTGTGCTTGCACCATGAACACTGATTCATAGGACAGGCGCCCGAAGACTCCAGGGCACGAAACGGGAAGGCCGGAAGGATATGAAAGAAAAAGGGCCGGCCAGCGGCCAGCCCTTCCGTTATGCCGGCGATCCGGCGGATCAGTAGGCGGCGGACACCCGCGTGTCGTCCTCCACGTCGAAGAGGCGCTGGCCCTGCAGCACGACCACGGGCGAGCCGACCGGAACGCGGTTATAGAGGTCGATAATGTCCTGATTGAACAGGCGGATGCAGCCGCTCGAGACGGATTGTCCGATGGACCAGGGCTCCGACGTGCCGTGGATACGGTACATGGTATCACGACCGCCGTCGTAGAGGTAAAGGGCGCGCGGGCCGAGAGGATTGTCCAGGCCTCCTGCCATGCCGCCGGCCCACTTGGCGTTGCGCTCCGGCTCGCGTTTGATCATGGCGGCGGTCGGCGTCCAGCGGGGCCACTCCGCCTTGCGGCCCACCCGGGCGCGGCCGCTCCAGGCAAGTCCTTCCTTGCCGACGCCGATGCCGTAGCGGATCGCCCGGCCGCCTTCGCGGACGAGATAGAGATAGCGCGAAGCCGTATCGACCACGATAGTGCCGGGCTCCTCGCGGCCGTAATAGGCGACTTCGCGGCGCAGGAAACGCGGATCGACTTCGGAGATATCGGTAGCCGGGAGCGGATGCGCCTCGTCCGGGCGCGGCCCGTACATGGCGGCATAGGCGGGGTCGATGCGGCGCGCGGCCTGTTGCGGCGGGGGTTGAGTGGTCACGCACGCCGCCAGCGCCACGGGAAGAAGCAACGCGAAGAGGCGGACGGCTTTATGCAACAAGGATGGGCTCGGGGCCTGCGCAGCAAACATCAGTGGGGAACCTGCAGTTTCTCGTTTTTGCTTGTCCACCAGCCGTCAGGCCGGTGATAGTAGTCTCGAAGAGACATAGTCCCGGTCGTGACGACAAGGTGGATCTTGCATGGCCAAAATGTGGCAGAGGGCTGCTGTGGTTTGCAAGACACAGTCTGTTGATCATGCCGATCCAATCCGGCCCTGAGGCGTTAATCTCTTCGAGAGATTCGATCAGGTTTTTCCTCCCCTTGCGCCCTCGAACGAGTGTTGTCGATGCAGTCCCCCTCCATACAGATGCTCACGATCTGCGGCATCTCTGAATTGCCGGACCAGCGGGAGCGGTCCGTCACCCATGTCCTGTCCATTCTCGATCCGGACCATCCCGATCCGGAGGCCTTCGGCGCTTACGACCCTCACCACCGCACGATTCTGCGCTTTCACGACATCATCCAGCCGATACCGGGCATGATCCTGCCCGAGCCGGAGCATGTGGAGGCCGTCCTGCGCTTCGGCGAGGACGTGGCGCGCAGCCGCGAGGCGCAGATGCAAGGGCACCTGCTCGTCCATTGCCACATGGGCGTCTCGCGCTCGACCGCCGCGATGCTGACGCTGATGGCGCAGACCCATCCTGAGGAGAGCGAGGACAGCCTGTTCGAGCGGCTTGCTGAGATCCGGCCTCAGGCCTGGCCGAATTCTCGCATGATCGCATTCGCGGACGATATTCTGTCACGCAAGGGGCGGCTCACGGATGCGCTGCGCCGACATTACCGCCGCCAGCTTCAGCGCATTCCGCGATACGAGCAGCTCATGCACGATCTCGGCCGAAGCCGCGAGGTGGAGATGGCGGCCTGAAGACGACGCCGATTGTCTTGACCGTCGAGGTGCTGAGGATATTCTGCCCCTGTCGAAAAAGGCGGACCGGTTTGGTTAGCCCGGTCGTTTCCTGCGGGAGGCTCTGGCTGGTGCCCATGCACCAAGTCCCATGACGTGAAGCCTGGCGCATCGTGCTCCAGGCAACTCAGGGACATGACATATGCAACATCAGATTTCCGTCATCACTCTAGGCGTGAGAGACCTCGCGCGCTCGCGGCGCTTCTATGCCGAAGGCTTCGGCTGGAAGCCTGTCTTCGAGAACGAAGAAATCATCTTCTACCAAATGAACGGATTTGTGCTCGGCACATGGCTGCACCAGGCTCTCGCCGAAGACATGCAGCGCGAGAACCTGGCCGCACGGGGCGCTTATTCCCTCGCGCATAATGTCGCTTTACGGGAAGACGTGCAGGCGGTGATGGACCTGCTTTCGCGCTTCGGAGGCCGCATCTTGAGACCGGCCGACGCACCGCCTCACGGAGGCTTCCGCGGCTATGTCGCCGATCCCGACGATCATGCGTGGGAGATCGCCTGGAATCCCGCCTGGTCGATCAGTGCCGAGGGGCATGTGACGTTCGGCTTGTAAGAGACTTCGCGTCCGCCGCTTCCCGGCGGCGGACGCGAGATCGTTCACGCCTTCCCCAGAGCGCCGAACCTTGCATCCGCCTTGGCGTGAACGGGCAGGGGATCGTGGCTTGCGAGTTCCTCCAGGATCGGACAATGGGGGCGTGAATCCCCGCAGCAATGGTCCGCGAGATGTTTCAAGGTCGAGGCCATCTCCTGCAGTTCCCGGATCTTGCGCTCGAGCAGACCAACATGTTCGAGCGCAATCGCCTTCACGTCCTTGCTGGCCCGCTCGCGATCCTGCCAGAGCGAGACGAGATCGGCGATCTGCTCGACCGAAAATCCCAGGTCCCGCGCGCGGCGGACGAAGCGCAAGGTATGCACGTCGTGATCCGAATAGACCCGGTAGCCGGATTCCGTCCGTACGGTCTTGGGGATCAGGCCGATGGATTCGTAATAGCGGATCATCTTGGAGGAGACGCCAGAGGCGGCGGCTGCTTGTCCGATGTTCATGCGGCACCTTCGACGGTTCGAGCGGCAGGGGAGGCGGGTTGCACCGATGCGACGGGAGCTTTGAAGCGGCGAAGCCTCAAGGCATTGCCGAGGACGAAGACGCTGGAGAGCGCCATGGCGCCCGCCGCGACGATGGGCGAGAGCAAGGTGCCGTCGACCGGATACAGCACGCCCGCGGCGACCGGGATCAGCAGCACGTTGTAGGCGAAGGCCCAGAACAGGTTCTGGCGGATGTTGCGGATCGTCGCCTTGGACAGGGCTATGGCGTTCACCACGCCGCGCACGTCGCCGGACATGAGCACCACGTCCGCGCTCTCGATGGCGATGTCCGTTCCGGTGCCGATGGCGATGCCGATATCGGCCTCCGCCAGAGCGGGCGCATCGTTGATGCCGTCGCCGACGAAGGCGATCCTGCCGTGCTCCTCGCGCAGGCGCTTCACCACTGTGACCTTGCCGTCGGGCAGGACCTCGGCCACCACCTCGTCGATGCCGATCTGGCGCGCAATCGCCTCGGCCGTCTTCCGGTTGTCGCCGGTGATCATCGCGACCCTCAGCCCAAGGGCGTGCAGGGCGGCGATGGCTTCGGGCGTCGAAGGCTTGACCGGGTCCGCGACGGCGATGATGGCGGCAAGCCTACCGTCGATGGCCGCGTAGAGCGGGCTCTTGCCCTCCGTGCCGAGGCGTGCGGCCGTTTCGGAGAACCCGGCGATGGAGAGACCGAGCTTCGTCATGAAGCGGTCGGCGCCCACATCGACCCGTCGTCCCTCGACCGTGGCCGAGACGCCGAAGCCCGGCACGGCCTCGAAACCGTCGGTGGAGGGCAGGGCAAGGCCCCGCCGCTCGGCGGCTGCGACGATGGCCTGTGCGATCGGATGTTCGGAACGGCCTTCCACGGAGGCGACGAGGCGCAGGGTCTCTTCGTCGTCGAAGCCGGATGCCGTCACGAAATCCGTCAGGTCCGGGCGGCCCTGGGTCAGCGTGCCCGTCTTGTCGAGGGCGACGACGCCGATCTCCTTCAGGCTCTGCAAGGCTTCGCCCTGGCGGAAGAGAACGCCGAGCTCCGCCGCCCGGCCCGTGCCGACCATGATCGAGGTCGGGGTGGCAAGGCCCATGGCGCAGGGGCAGGCGATGATCAGTACGGCCACCGCATTAACGAGCGCGAAGGTCAGCGCCGGTTCGGGCCCGAAGACGAGCCAGACCAGGAAGGTGAGGGCCGCCGCCGCCATCACGGCCGGCACGAACCAGGCCGTCACCTTGTCGACCAGGGCCTGGATCGGCAGTTTCGAGCCCTGGGCCTGCTCGACCATGCGGATGATCTGGGCCAGCACCGTGTCGGCGCCGATGCGGGTCGCGCGGAAGCTGAAGCTGCCGGTCTTGTTGATGGTGCCGCCCACGACCTCGCACCCCTGGGCCTTCTGCACCGGCACCGGCTCGCCGGTGATCATGGACTCGTCCACGAAGGAGGAGCCTTCGACCACCTCGCCGTCGACCGGTATCTTCTCGCCGGGACGGACCTGGACGATATCGCCGGCGAGAACCTGATCGAGGGGGATTTCCAGCGCCTCGCCGTTCCGCAGCACGCGGGCGGTCTTGGCCTGAAGGCCTATCAGCCGCTTGATGGCCTCCGATGTGCGCCCCTTTGCCTTGGCTTCGAGGTAGCGGCCGAGCAGGATCAGGGTCACGATGACGGCGGCCGCCTCGAAATAGACGTTCTCCGTTCCTGCGGGCAGGACGCCGGGCAGGAAGGTGGCGACCACCGAATAGGCATAGGCGGCGCTCGTGCCCAGCGCGACGAGGGAGTTCATGTCCGGCGACCGGCGGACCAGGGCGGGAACGCCGTGCCGGAAGAAGCGCAGGCCCGGCCCGAACAGCACGAGGGTGGTGAGCGCGAATTGCAGGTACCAGCTCGTCCTGTGGCCGAGGGTTCCCATGACCCAGTCGTGAACCGCCGGAATGAAATGGGAGCCCATTTCAAGGACGAATACGGGAAGGGTGAGAAGGGCGGCGATCAGGAGCGAGCGCTGAAGGCCCGCGATCTCCGCCTCCCGGGCGGCGCGTTCCCGGTCGGCCTGGTCGCCGTCCTGGCGGATAGCCTTGGCCCCGTAGCCCGTTTGATCGACGGCTTCGATCAAGCGCCCTTCCATGCCGGGTCCGCCCAGATAACGGACCGAGGCCCGCTCGGTGGCGAGGTTGACCGAGGCGTCCAGCACCCCGGGGACGCGCTTGAGCGCCTTCTCGACCCGGTTCACGCAGGAGGCGCAGGTCATCCCTTCGATCTTCAACTCGATCGCGCTCTCGGACGGCTCGTAGCCCGCAGCCCGGATGGCCTCGGCGATCGCCACGGGATTCGCGGACGCGGGGGCGAATTCCACATGCGCCCGCTCGGTGGCGAGGTTGACGTTGGCGGTCGTGACGCCCTCAACGGAGCGGATCGCCTTCTCGACGCGCCCCACGCAGGAGGCGCAGCTCATTCCCTCGATGGGAATGTCGATCATGTCGGAACGGGTAAGCTTGCCGGTGTCCATGATAGATCTCCTGAACCTTATATAGGAGACGTGTGTAATCCTTCCAATCATGGGAAGGTCAAGCGGCTTTCCGAACCCTTCGGGAACAGGTCGCGATCCGGCTGTCCGGAGGCGGAATGCGTTGGAACCGAGCCGGAACCTGTGTCATTGATCCGACACGTTTGCCCAATAGGCCGCGCTGTCGCGACTATCCGCTTGTGCTGATGGATGCGCTGTTTTTACCTGTAACGAACGAATTGAGCCGGTATCGACCCTTGAAGCACAGCGAGAAACAAGGACGCTCCCTTCGCATCCTGACCTATAACGTCCACCGCTGGCTCGGCACGGATCGGCAGATTTCGCCGGGCCGGATCGCAGAGGTGATCGCATCCTGCGATCCGGACGTGGTGGCGTTGCAGGAAGTGCGTGTCGGCCGCGTGAGGGCGGGCGAGATCGATCAGGCGGCGGCCGTTGCCTCGACCCTCGGCATGGATCTTCATTTCCAGCCGACGATCCGCATTCTGGGGGAGCAGTACGGCATCGCCGTCCTTAGCCGGCACTCTTCGCGCCTGATCCGCTCCGAGCGGCTGCCGACGCAATCGGCCAAACCTTCCTTCGAGAAGCGCAGCGCTCTCTGGGTCGCGGTCGAGGTCGATGGCCAGACGATTCAGGTCGTCAATGCGCATCTCTCTCTCCGTTCGGGCGAGAGGCGGACGCAGGCGGCCGCTCTCGTCGGGCCGGACTGGATGGGGCATCCGGATTGCGCCGATCCCGCCGTGCTGCTGGGCGATTTCAATGCCCCACCTTATTCGCGCTCCTACCGGATGCTCGCGAACCGGTTGAGGGATGCTCAGCTCTCGAACTCCCATGGCGAGCCTCAGCCCACCTTTCATACGCGGGCCCCCGTCCTGCGCCTCGACCACGTCTTCGTGACGAAATCCATCGAGGTTCTTGATGCCGGGCCCGTGAGGAACCGGCTCACGAGAATCGCTTCGGACCATTTCCCGCTCCTGGCTGAGCTGCGCGTCCGCAAACGGGCGAAGGCGAGCATCGAGGGGCATGCGCGGGAAGGCGAGCTTCTCTGATTTCTGGCCTCAATGGAAACTCTATATCAAATAGTTGTAGGCGCCTTGAAACCGCCATCTAGGCCCGTACAAATACTATTATGTTACATTGTAAGATAATGGTGCCGGAAGTCCGGACGGCCAGTCGAGGGAGCGCTATGCGGCTGTACTACACTCCCGGAGTTTGTTCCCTTGCGCCCCGTATCATTGCCTGCGAGGCCGGCCTGGAGATCGAGTACGACAAGGTCGACCTGAAAACCCAGACCACGGCTTCCGGGCGCGATTTCGTCAGGATCAATCCCAAGGGCTATGTTCCGGCCCTGGCTCTGCGCAGCGGCGACATCCTGACCGAAGTTCCGGTCATTCTCGAATACCTGGCCGATCAGGTCCCAAACAGCAGGCTGCTTCCCAGGCTCGGCTCTCTGGAGCGCTACAGGGCCAAGGAATGGCTCGATTTCACCGGCGCGGAGCTTCACAAGGGGTTCGATCCCCTCTGGAGCGCTCCCATGCCGCCAAAGGCGCGGCAGCTCGCCGTGCTCCATCTGCAGCGCCGGTTCAGCTATCTCGACCAGTGCCTGAGGGACCGGCCCTATCTCGCAGGTCAGCACTTCACGGTGGCGGATGCGTATTGCTTCACCGTGCTGAGCTGGGCCCGCTTTCACAGGATCGACCTGTCGGACCATCCCGCCGTCACGGACTACATGGCCCGCGTGGCGGCGCGCCCCAGGGTGAAGCAGGCGCTGGAGGCCGAGGGCCTGCTGGCCCCCGTCTGAGCCCGGCTGAGGCGTCAAAGCCCTTGCCAGAGGCAAGCAAGGCGGCTAGGCACCCGTTGCCATGCTTCCTGTTTCCGTCTTCATCATTGCCAAGAACGAGGCTGATCGGATCGGCGCGACCATCCGCGCCATTCGCGGCCTGACGGACGATCTGGTGGTCGTGGATTCGGGTTCGACGGACGGAACCCAGGCGGTCGCCGAGGAGCTCGGCGCCTGGGTGATCTACAATCCCTGGCCGGGCTACGGTCCCCAGAAGCGTTTCGCCGAGGATCAGTGCCGCCACGAATGGCTCCTCAACCTCGATGCGGACGAGGAGGTCTCGCCGGATCTGCTGGCCGAGATCCGGGCGCTCTTCGCCAAGGGGGAGCCGCCCTGCCAGGCCTATGGCATCCGCATCGCCGAGACCTATCCGGGAGAGGCCGCTCCGCATCCTCTGGCCTACAGAATCGCGCCGGTCCGCCTCTACCGCAGGGATGCCGGGCGCTACTCCTCCTCCCTCGTTCACGACCGGGTCGATCTGAAGCCGGGCACCAGGGTCGGCAAGCTCAAGGGGCTCGTGCACCACCGTTCCGTGCGCTCGCTGGGCGACCAGCTCGCCAAGCTGAACAGCTATGCCGACCAGCAGGCCGTCGACCTGGAGGTGAGGGGGGTCTCGATCCCCACCTGGCGGGTTTACTTCGAGTTTCCCGCCGCCTTCCTGAAGGCCTATTTCGGCCGCCTGCATTTCCTGCGCGGGACCTATGGCTTCCTGATCGCCATGAATTACGCCACCTGGCGTCATCTGCGGCTTGCCAAGCACTACGAGCGCAAGCGCCTGAACGCCCTGACCAAGACCAATGCCGGGGCGCAGAGCCCCGTCCTGTCTCCGGATCGCGTCAAAGAGCGGCGATAACCTGGATTTCGAGCTTGTACTCGGGATCGGCGAGCCTGGATTCGACGCAGGCCCGCGCGGGGGCCTGTCCCGGCAGGACCCATGCGTCCCAGACGGCATTCATCTCGTCGTAGGACGCCATATCGGCCAGCCAGATCGTCGCGTGAAGGAGCTTTGACTTGTCGCTGCCGATGTCGGCCAGCGACTGCTCGATCTGCGCGAGCACGTCCCGCGTCTGCTCCGTGACCGAGAGGCCCAGGGACGTCTCGGGCACATAGCCCGAGAAATAGGCCATATCGCCGGCGATGACGAGGTCGCTGTAGCGTGCAGCGACGCCGATCCGCTCAATGTCCGTCATGATTGCATTCCGCTCATACGATGCGTTCGTTCGTCTCCTAGCGCATCGTGCGGAAAAGCGGATCCGGTTTTCGTCATCACGGATAGAACGTCCAAAGGAGATTTTCGCTGAGCTCCTTCAGGGCCTCGACCGCATCGGGTCTTTCGCGCGCGACGGCCGTGATGATGGCGTCGGCAAGGGCGAAGGTCGCGGAGGGGGGAATTCGGCAGCAGCCTGTTGCGGGCCGGAGCGAACAGGGTCATGTCCGCGATGGGCACAAGGGGCGAGGAAGGCGAATCGGTGAGCGCGAGCACCATTGCGTTGCGCTTCTTGGCGAGATTGGCGAGGTCCACGGTGCCGCGCGAATAACGCGGGACGGAGATGGCGAGCACGAGATCGTCCGGGCCCACCGACATGATGTGCCGGAGCGCATGCTCCGGCCCTCCGCCGGAAGACGCGAAGATCACATTGGCATCGAGATAAAGCGCGAGGCCCTCCTCGAGATAGCCCGCCACGTGATGGCTCGCGCCGGAGCCGACGATGAAGATGCGGTGGGCCTTCAGGAGAGCTTCGATGGCCCGCGTGCAGACATTCTCGTCGATGGCCGTGATCGTCTCCTGAAGATTGGCGGCCTGGTCCTTGAGCGCCGTGATCAGGGTCGAGACGGCGGTGCTCTCCGTTGCACGGGCGTCCGCGAGGCTGTCGACAGGCGCCATGGCGACCTTCAGGGCCGCCGAGAGCGCGCCGCGGAATTCTCCGTAGCCGGAATAGCCGAGGGCGCGCACGAAGCGCGTGACCGTCGCCGTCGAGGTGCGGCTGCGGTCGGCAAGTCCCTCGATCGTCATCGTTGCCGTATCGAGAGGATTCTGAAGCACGAAATCCGCCGCCCTGCGGTGCGCGCCGCTGAGCGAGGGATAGACGAGGGCGATCCGGTTCGCGAGGTCCGTCGTCGGCTTCAGGGCCTGTGACATCGGCTCTCCGTGCTGGTTGACGTCAAAATATTTTCATGTTCTCTAAAGCGAGAAAATAAAGCTGTCAAAGAAGAGTAACAAGGGAACGGAGAGAAATTCAATGCGTAAAAGAATGCTATTTACCCTCGTCGCCGGCACCTGCCTGCTCAGCGCTCCTGCATGGGCTCAGTCCCTCAAGATCGCGCTCAGCTCCGAGCCGACGGCCATCGACCCCCATTACCACGCTCTGTCGCCGAACAATGCCCTCGCGGCGCATATCTTCGACGGCCTGACCAAGCAGGACGAGAAGCAGAAGGTCCTGCCTTCGCTCGCGACGTCCTGGGAGAACGACGGCAAGAACCGCTGGACCTTCAAGCTCCGGCAGGGCGTCACGTTCTCGAACGGCAAGCCCTTCACGGCCGAGGACGTGGTGTTCACGATCTGCCGCACGTTGAAGAACGAGACGGCGATCGCAGGCTCCTTCGCCGACATCACGGGCAACTTCACCGCTGTCGAGGCGCCCGATCCGCACACCGTCGTCATCACCACGAAGGCGCCGGATCCGCTGCTGCCGAACTTCCTTTCCGGCATCGGGATCCTGAGCGCGTCCATCGTCCCCCACGACAAGGTGACCTTCGATCCCGCGAACAACTGCGGCGTCACGGGCAAGTGGCCGGTCGTCGGCGACTTCAATGACGGCAAGCTCGCCGTCGGCACGGGTCCGTACAAGTTCAAGAGCTACACGAAGGGCACGAGCATCGAGCTCGAGCGCAACGACAAGCACTGGGGCACCGCCGAGCCGTGGGCCAGCGTGACCTTCGTGCCCGTTCCGAATGCCGGTCCGCGTCTGGCGGGTCTGCTCGCGGGCGATTACGACGTGATCGAGAACCCTGCTGCCCGCGACGTCAGCCGCCTCAAGGACGACAAGCGCTTCAGCTACGTGATCACGCCCTCGACGCGCGTTATCTACTTCCAGCTCGACGTAGGTCGCGAGCCGAGCCCCTTCGTGAAGGCCGATAACGGCAAGAACCCGCTGAAGGATCCGCGCGTCCGCAAGGCGATGTCGCTGGCCATCGACCGCGACGCCATCGTCAAGCGCATCATGGACGGCGCGGCGGAGCCTGCCTATCAGTTCCTGCCCGCCGGCATGTTCGGAGCTCTGCCGAACCCGCCGAAGCTCGAATACAACCCCGCCGAGGCGAAGAAGCTTCTGGCCGAGGCCGGATATCCGAACGGCTTCCAGGTCACGCTGTCGACGACCAACGACCGCTACATCAACGACAGCCAGATCACGCAGGCCGTCGCGCAGTACCTGACCCAGGTCGGCATCCGCGCCGAGGTGGACGCCATGGCGCACGCCATCTACTTCCCGCGCCGTGCCAAGAAGGAGTTCAGCGTGGCGATCGGCGGCTGGGGCTCCAGCGGTGAGGCTTCGTCCTTCCTGAGGCAGTGGCCCGCGACTCCGGACGAGGCGAAGACCATCGGCGGATCGAACTATGGCGGCTATGCCGACCCTGAATTCGACACGCTGATCCGCACGGCCATCACGACTCTCGACGATGCCAAGCGGTCCGAGCTGCTCCAGAAGGCCGGTATCAAGGCTCTCGAAGGCGGCGCGTTCATTCCGCTGCATTTCGAAAGCACCGTCTGGGCTTACAAGTCGAACCTCACCTACACCGGCCGCGCTGACCAGTTCACGATGGCCATGCAGGTGAAGCCCGCGAAGTAAAGCCTGAAACGAAGACCGAGACCGCGAACAGACCGGAACGCCTGCCATGTCGGCCTACATTCTGCAGCGCCTAATCCAGAGCGTCCTGGTTCTGCTCGCGGTTTCCATCGTGGTCTTCCTTGCCGTCTACGGCATCGGAGACCCGATCGAGCTGCTGGTGCCGCCCCAGGTGAGCGCCGCCGAGCGCGCGGCGATGATCCGTCGCCTCGGACTCGATCTGCCCGTATGGCAGCAATACCTCTCCTTCCTGGGCAGCGCTCTCAAAGGCGATCTCGGAACCTCCTTCGTGCATGGCGTTCCGGCCGTCGAGCTGATCCTCGCAAGGCTGCCCGCCACCTTCGAACTCGTCCTCCTGGCCATGGGCCTCGCCGCCGTCATCGGCGTGCCGCTCGGCCTCCTGGCCGGCCTCAATCCGGAGAGCCGTCCGAGCCGCGCGATCATGGCCGGCACGATCCTCGGCTTCTCCCTTCCCAGCTTCTGGAAGGGCATGATGCTGATCCTGCTCTTCAGCGTCGCGCTCGGCTGGCTGCCGACGGCGGGGCGAGGGGAGACGGTGTCCATCCTCGGATTTCAGACGAGCCTGCTGACCCTCAACGGCCTCAAGCACCTGACCTTGCCCGCGCTCAACCTCGCCATTCCCAACATGGCGCTGATGATCCGGCTCGTCGCGGCTGGGACGACGGAAGCGATGACGCAGGATTACGTGAAATATGCCCGCGCCAAAGGCGTGCGCCGCCAGCGCATCGTGGGCCGGCACGTGCTGCGCAACATCCTCATCCCCGTCGTGACGGTGGCCGGCATGGAATTCGGCAGCCTCGTCGCCTTCTCGACGATCACAGAAACCGTGTTCGCCTGGCCGGGCATGGGCAAGCTCCTCATCGACAGCATCTATCATCTCGACCGTCCCGTGGTCGTCGCCTACGTCATGCTCGCAACACTTCTCTTCGTGGTCGTCAATTTCCTTGTCGACGTTCTCTACGCAGCCCTCGATCCCCGCGTGAAGCTGACGGGAGAAATGGCATGACCCAACCGAAGGCGGCTGCGCCGGCCGTGGCGGCTTATGCCGACACGCCGCTGCGAAGGAAAGTTCTGCGCCGGATCCGGAACCGCCCCACGACGCGCGGCGCGATCGTCCTGCTCGGCATCTTCGTGCTGCTGGCGCTGCTCGCACCCTTCATCGCTCCGCAGAACCCGCACGATCTCGCATCGCTGAGCGTGATGGACAACCGCCTGGAGCCGGGCGCTCAGGGCATGACCGGGATCACGTATTGGCTCGGCACCGATGCGCAGGGCCGGGACATGCTCAGCGCCATCCTGTACGGCCTTCGCACCAGTCTCCTCGTCGGCCTGACCTCCACCGCGGGCGCACTCGTCATCGGCGTCGCGGCGGGACTTGTCGCGGCGCAGTTCGGCGGCGCCATCGACGCGGCAATCATGCGTGTCGTGGACTTCATGCTCGGCTTTCCGTCGATCCTCATCGCCCTCGTCCTGCTCGCCTCCATCGGGCGGGGCGTGGACAAGGTGATCGTCGCCATCATCCTGGTGCAATGGGCCCAATATGCCCGGCTCATGCGCGCGGCGGCGCTCGTCGAGCGGCGCAAGGAATATATCGAGGCGGCGGTGAATTTCGGCCTGCCCACCCGCCACATCATGCTGGTGCACCTCCTGCCGAATTCCATCGGGTCGGTGCTCGTCATCTCGACGATCAGCATCGCGACGGCGATCACGCTGGAGGCCACGCTCTCCTTCCTCGGCGTCGGCGTCCCGGTTACGCAGCCTTCCCTCGGCCTCCTGATCGCCAACGGATTCGAGTTCCTGCTCTCCGGCGAGTACTGGATCGCCGCTTTCCCCGGCATTGCCCTGGTCCTTCTGATCATGTCGCTCAATCTCGTCGGCGACCGCCTGCGCCGCAGCTTCAATGTGAGGGGCCCATGACGACGCCGCTGCTCGAAGTTCGCGGGCTCAAGACCGTCTTCCACGATCTCGCGGGGGCCTGGCCTGCCATCGATGGAGTCGATCTCGCCATTCAGCCGGGAGAGATCGTGGGACTGGTCGGAGAATCCGGGTCGGGCAAGTCCGTGACGGGCTTCTCCCTGGTTCAGCTGATCGATCCTCCCGGCGAGGTCGTCGCTGGCGACGTGCTGTTCAAGGGCGAGGATCTGCGCCAGGCTTCCGAAGAGCGCTTGCGCAGCCTGCGCGGCGACCGCATCGCGATGATCTTCCAGGATCCCCTGATGACGCTCAATCCGGTGCTGAGCATCGGCGAGCAGATGTCGGAGGCGATCCTCGAGCACCGCAAGTGCAGCAGGCAGGAGGCGCTGACCGAGGCGGCGAAGGCTCTGTCGCGGGTCGGCATTCCCTCTCCCGAGACGCGCCTCAAGCAGTTTCCGCATGAATTCTCTGGCGGCATGCGCCAGCGCGTCGCGATTGCGACGGCCCTTCTCAACGCGCCGGACCTGATCATCGCCGACGAGCCCACGACGGCGCTCGACGTGACGATCCAGAGCCAGATCCTGTTCGAGGTTCAGAAGCTCAGCCGCGAAACGGGCACGGCGGTCCTGTGGATCACCCACGATCTCGCCGTCGTGGCGGAACTCGCCGACAGGGTGGCCGTCATGTATGCCGGCCGCATCGTCGAGACCGGAACCGTCGACGACGTTCTGAGCACGCCCCGTCATCCCTACACGCTCGGCCTTCTCGGCTCCTCCGCCGCGACGGTCGCTCCGGGCGAACGGCTGAAGCAGATCAACGGAGCCGCTCCCAGCATCAACGCCCGCCCGAGCGGATGTCCGTTCCGGACGCGATGCGAGCGCGCCCTCCCGGTCTGTGCGCAGATCGATCCTTCGCCTCAGGCTCGGGACGATGGGCACAGCTATCGCTGCCATAATCCCGTGCCCGAGGGCATTGCCCCATGACCGAAACCATTTTCGAATTGCGGGGTGTGAAGAAACACTTCCGTGGCAAGTCGACCTTTGCCCAGCGCATGCTGGCGGCCGTCGGGCAGGCTTCGCCACCGCCGGTTCTGCGGGCCGTCGACGGCGTCGATCTCGCCGTGAAGCGGGGAGAGGTGCTCGGGCTCGTGGGTGAATCCGGTTGCGGCAAGTCGACCCTGGCACGCATCGCGACCGGCATTTCCGCGCCGAGCGCGGGGGATGTGATCTACAACGGGCAGCCGGTCGCCCGGCTGAGAGGCAAGGAGCGGTTGAACTACCTGCTCAAGGTCCAGATGGTTTTCCAGGATCCTTACGCCTCCCTCAATCCGCGCATGCAGGTGCGCAACATCATCGGCGAGGCCCTGCGCGTTCATCGGCTCGCGCCGAAGGACGAGATCGATGCGATCGTGGACAACGCGCTCACGGAAGTCGGCCTCGATGTCGCCTACCGCACGCGCTTTCCGCACCAGTTCTCCGGCGGGCAGCGCCAGCGCATCGGCATCGCCCGCGCGCTTGCGGTGAAGCCCGACTTCCTGGTCTGCGACGAGCCGGTTTCCGCGCTCGACGTCTCGATCCAGGCGCAGGTCGTCAACCTGTTCATGGACATCCGCGAGCGGTACGGCCTGACCTACCTGTTCGTCAGTCACGATCTCGGCATCGTCCGCCACATCAGCGACCGCGTCGCGATCATGTATCTCGGACGCATCGTCGAGATCGGGCCGGCCGCCGACATCTTCGCCGACCCGGCTCATCCCTACAGCGCGGCCCTGATCGCCGCGAGCCCGTCCACCGCGCGGCGCAAGCGCGACTTCCAGCCGCTCAAGGGCGAATTGCCGTCTCCTCTGGCGCCGCCGAGCGGTTGCCCGTTCCACCCCCGCTGCGAGCACGCCACCGCGAAATGCCGTGAGGTCCGTCCGGTCTTGAAGGAGATCGCACCCGGTCGCAGCGCAGCCTGCCATTTGCATCATTCGGACAACGCATGACGACCACCACGCTTCTTCCCGAGATCGGCCGCAGCACGCTTCCTTTCATCGATCCTTTCCACCCCGACCGGCCTCTCGAGGTGAACTTCTATCGTCCAGCGGATCACGGGCCGGACGATCCGGTCGTCATCGTGCAGCACGGCATGCTCCGCAACGGCGACGAGTATCGCGACTTCTGGATTCCGGCAGCGGAGAAGCATCGCATCCTGATCGCCGCTCCGACCTTCTCCGACGCGCGCTTTCCCAATGCGGAATCGTACAACAACGGACTCGTCATCGGCGGCGACGGCAGCGTGCGTCCATACGAGAGCTGGATCTACGCCGTGCCGGCCCGCGTTCTCGCCGCCCTGCGCAAGGCCGGCGTGACGCACCGCGCCAAGGCCTGGCTCTATGGCCATTCCGCGGGCGGCCAGTTCGCCCATCGCATGCTGGCGACCCAGGAGCATGAGCCTTTCGAGGCCGTCATCGCCGCCAATCCCGGCTGGTACACCCTGCCGACGTTCGACCGCGCCTTTCCCGAAGGGCTCGGGGGGATCGGCCTGAGCGAATCCGCCCTGGCGCGCTGGTTCTCCTATCCGATGCACATCTTCGCGGGCGATCAGGATATCGTCACGGACGATCCGAGCCTTCCCGCCCAGGAAGAGGCCCTGAGGCAGGGCGAGCACCGTTATGCGCGCGCGCATTTCATGTATGATTTCGCGCGCCGCGAAGCCGAGCGCCTGGGGCTGCCGTTCCACTGGAAGCTGATCCGCATCGAAGGCATCGGGCACGACGGCGCCGCCATGTCGCGCGCCGCCGCCGCCTACTGGTTCGAGGGACGCATTCCCCCGGCCGAAGAACTGGCGTCCAGCGAACCCGCCGCCCTGTGACGCCGCGTCCTATCCAAGAGAGACCTCGGAGCAAGAGATGAACGTTCGGAATGAGATCTGGCAGCATGTGGACGCAGCCAAGGATCGCCTCATTGCCTTGAGCGACCGCGTCTGGGGCATGCCCGAGGTCTGCTACACGGAAGTTCGTTCTGCGGCCGAGCACGCGGCGGAACTGCGGCACCAGGGCTTCCGCGTCACGGAAGGCGTCGCGGGAATCCCGACCGCCGTCATCGGCGAGGCCGGCGAGGGCGGGCCCGTCATCGCCTTCCTCGGCGAATACGATGCGCTGCCCGGCCTCAGCCAGGAGGCGGGCGTTGCCGAGCACCGTCCCATCGAACCTGGCGGGCACGGTCATGGCTGCGGCCACAATCTTCTTGGCTCCGGCGCGATGCTCGCCGCCGTGGCCCTGAAGAACTGGCTCGCGGAGAAGGGCATTCCGGGCCGTGTGCGGTACTATGGCTGCCCCGCGGAAGAAGGCGGCGCGGCCAAGGCCTTCATGGTGCGCGCTGGCGCCTTCGACGATGCCGACATCGCCATTTCCTGGCATCCCTACAGCTTCTGGGAAGTCGCGCCTGCGCTCTCGCTCGCCAATACCCGCGCGGATTTCGCCTTCACGGGCCGCGCGGCGCATGCGGCCGCCTCGCCTCATCTCGGGCGCAGCGCGCTGGATGCGGTGGAGCTGATGAATGTGGGCGTCAACTACATGCGCGAGCACATGCCCTCCGATGCGCGCGTGCACTACGCTCTGCTCGATACGGGCGGCATCGCGCCGAATGTGGTGCAGGCCTATGCACGGGTGCGCTATTCGATCCGCGCCATGGACCTGCCCGGCATGCTCGATCTGATCGAGCGCGTGCACAAGATCGCGCAGGGCGCGGCGCTGATGACGGAGACGAGCGTCGAGATGCGCATCGTCAGCGCGGTGTCGAACACCCTCGGCAACACGCCGCTCGAACAGGCCCTGCACAACGCAATGGAAGAGCTGGGCCCGCCGCCCTTCGACGAGGCCGACCGCGACTTCGCGCGCAAGATCCGCGCGACTCTCTCCGAGCAGGAGATCGCATCGGTCTATCGCGCCATCGGTCAGCCCCAGACGGATGCGCCTCTCGCCGACTTCCTCGTTCCCATGGATTCGCCGCGCAAGCCCATGATCGGCTCCACCGATATCGGCGACGTGAGCTGGGTGGTGCCGACGGTCCAGGCGCATGCGCCCACGGTCGCGATCGGCACGCCGTTCCACACCTGGCAGGTGGTTGCCCAGGGCAAGATGCCGGCGGCGCACAAGGCCATGGTTCACGTGGCCAAGGCCATGGCGGCGACGGGCATGGCCGCCATCATCGATCCGTCCCTTCGCGCCGCGGCCAAGGCCGATCTTGTGGAGAGGACCCGGGCGACCCCTTACACGAGCCCCCTGCGCGAGGGCGTCGAGCCCCCGCTGGACATGTCGCGCGGGTAGCGCATCCCGACAGGAAGGCAGATTTGACAGGGCGCGTCTTCCCAGGCGCGCCCTTTCCTGTGCCACAAGGCCGGATCGCATCGGCTCATGCGCCAAGGACGCACGTGCAGAAACCCGTCCGTGCGACCAGGAACAAGGAAAATTCTTTTAAATCAGGGAGTTAAATGGCGGAGACGGAGGGATTCGAACCCTCGATACCCTTTTGGGGTATGCTCATTTAGCAAACGAGTGCCTTCAGCCTCTCGGCCACGTCTCCAGCCGACGAAGGCAGGATTCAACCTGCTTCGTAGGTGGCGCAATAGACGCGAACGGGGTGCTTTCGTCAAGGTCCAAAATCGCCCGCTTCATGCGGCTGAAGCACGGGAATCAGAAAAGCGGGACGAGTGCCGCCAGCAGGCTGGCAAGACTGGCGCAGCCGCCGAACAGCAGGAAGCCATCCAGGGCGACGGGCAGGAATTCGTCACGGAACGGGTGCATGATAGACCCCCTTTTCGGGGCATTTCTATCACGCGCTGACCTTGCGGCATTGCGCTAGATCAAAGAGCCGGCTCGAACCCGCTTCTGGGCCGGGGTTTGGACGGATCATCCGGGGTCGGACTCGTGCCCGGCCACCGGAGGGCTACCAGAACAGGTTGGACAGGGCGAGGCTGACGAGCCCGATTCCGGACAGGAAGACCGGAAACCATTTCGGGTACGTATATGCGGATTGGCCGAGTTCCACCTCATCCCTCCTGTCGATCGCGCTTTAGCCCTATCAAAGCCGCTGCGTGCCGGGCAGGGAAGGGGGCGGGGCGGTGAAATGATGGGATCTCAGCCTAAAGTATAGGCAATCCGGTCCAGGCGCGACGGCCTTCGGTCGCTCGGGCAGCGAGAGGCCTCATGAGGCCGGAACGGCCTCGGACCTTGCATGGAGAGCCTTGATCTCATCGAGGCTGCGGATGGGCGGGCCCGAACGTCTGACGATGACGGCGCTCAATTGCCTGAACTTGTCATCGGCCCAATCCTCGATCACCAGGGCAATGGCTTCCCGAAGCGGCAAGGTCGCCACCTTGCAGGCCATGTTCATGCCGTTCGATCGCTCGAAGGGCCGGCTCAGGGCGAGAAGATCGACCGTCTCATCGAAATCGTAGGTTGCCGTCACAATCCACTCCAATGAAAACGCTTCAGAACAATCTCGGCAGTTGGACACGCAATTGTGGCAGCTAAGTGCCCAAGCTTGCCGCAGGCTTGTTCCGATTGCCGTGCGCGCCTCGTGTCAGGGACGGCGGATCGCAGAAGCAGATCCGTCGTGAAGACCTTCTCTAGTTGAGGCTCGACTTCGTCATGGCGCTTTCGCTGGAGATCGCAGCCTCGTCCGGCGTGTCCGGGATGATCAGCACGGAAACCGCATGGCCGCTCGATGCAAGGGTATCGGCCGCGTCGAAGGCCGACCGCTCGGCGTCCTGGCGAGTCGCGAAAGCCGTCTGCTTCCGGTCTGCGTAAGTCACCAGCCACTCGCCCTGAAATTTGAAGACGACAAAGCGATCCGTATGCATCAGCCCCTCCTGCGCGCAGGTTCGCGACGAAGTCCTGAAAGGCTATCCGATCGCGGCCGTTTCGGAACAAAGCGATGGGAGTAGGGGGCAGGATCAAAAGGATACAAATTCCTAGCTCTTCGATGGAGCCGATGCGAGTTTCTCCGTGCGGGCGATTGCTGTGATGCCCGGAAGGACGCCTATGCGGCGCAGATGGAACGCGAGCCCCGGCGACGATTCATGGATATGCACTTGAATAACGCGAAAGCGGTCGAAGTTGCGATCGTGCCGGTATCGGTTGCGGACAGTCCTGAGACGGCACGCTGAACAGTAAGTCTGCGCAGCATGATGTTGACGGACCAGCCCGCGTTGAAGAATGTGAGCACCTGAAACCGATGGTCCTGTTGCGTGGCGAAGGGGAGGCCCGATGGCGACGTTCGATGTGGCGGTGGTGGGGCTGGGCGCCATGGGCAGCGCCGCCCTCTTCAATCTGGCCCGCCAGGGCAAGCGCGTGGTCGGGTTCGAGCAGTTCGAGCCCGGGCACGACAAGGGATCCTCGCATGGCGAAAGCCGGATCATCCGGCTCTCCTATTTCGAGCATCCTTCCTATGTTCCCCTGGCGCGCCGCGCCCTCGAGAAATGGCGCGAGCTGGAGCGGGACACCGGCGAGACGATCCTGACGGTGACCGGCGTCCTCGAAGCCGGCTATCCCGGCTCGCCCATCGTGAGCGGCTCTCTCGACGCCTCCCGGCAGCACAACCTGCCGCACGAGGTTCTCGACGCCGCCGCGATCACCCGGCGCTTCCCCGCCTTCAAGGTCCCCTCCAATTGGGTCGGTCTGTTCCAGCCCGACGGCGGATTCCTGCGGCCCGAGCTGGCGATCCGACAATTCGTGCGGCTGGCCGAGGGGCACGGGGCGCAAACCCGCACGAACACCCGCGTTCTCGGCATCGAGCCTTTCGGAGCCGGGGTGCGGGTGCGGACGGAGAACGAGACGATCGAAGCCGGTTCGGTGGTCGTCTCCACCGGAGCCTGGATCAGCGCGTTCGCGCCGGAGCTGAAGCCGAATCTGAGGATCACGCGGCAGGTGCTCGGCTGGTTCGAGCCCCTCGATCCTTCGCTTTTCACGCCCGAGCGTTGCCCGGTCTTCCTGCTCGAATCCGAGAACGACGCCTGCTACGGCTTCCCGGATTTCGCAGGCACAGGCGTCAAGACCGCCTCTCATCGCGAAGGGGCCACGCTGCCGACGGCGGACGACCTGGCGCAGGATGGCAACGCGGCCGACGAGGCCCAGATCCGGCGAACGCTGGCCCTCGCCATGCCCGATGCAAACGGGCCTCTGCGGCAGATGCGGACCTGCATGTATACCCGCACGCCAGACGAGGATTTCGTGGTCGATCTCTCCCCCGCCGATCCGCGGATCGTTCTGGCCTCCCCCTGCTCGGGACACGGATTCAAGTTCGCCAGCGTCCTCGGAGAGGTCCTGGCCGATCTCGCCCTTGGAAAAACACCGGCGAGCGACATTTCCCGTTTCCGGATCGACCGCTTCCGGCCGCACGCCGCCTGAAGCGGAAGCGCATAAGAACCAGGAGGAAACCCCATGAAGAAAGGCTACGCCCTTCACCTGTCCGCTCTGGCCCTGCTGGCCGGCACCGGCCTCGCCCGGGCCGAGGAGATCAGGATCGCCGTGGCAGGCCCCATGACCGGAGCGGTCGCCAGCATCGGCGAGCAGCTCAAGAACGGCGCCGAGCTCGCCGCGCAGGCGATCAACAACAAGGGCGGCGTGAACGGCAACACGATCAAGATCGTCGTCTATGACGATGCCTGCGATCCCAAGCAGGCCGTCGCCGTCGCCAACCGCATCGTCGCCGAAGGGATCAAGTTCGTCGACGGCCATGCCTGCTCCGGCTCGTCGATTCCGGCCTCGGAAGTCTATGCCGAAGCCGACGTGCTGATGATGAGCCCGGCCTCCAGCAATCCGGCCATGACCGACAAGGCCGCCGAGCAGGGCTGGTCGACGATCATGCGCCTCTATGGCCGCGACGATGCTCAGGGCAAGTTCATCGGCCCGTGGATCAAGCAGCATTACGGAACGAAGAAGATCGCCATCCTTCACGACAAGAGCGCCTACGGCAAAGGGCTTGCGGATGTGGTGAAGGCGTCCCTGAACGCCGCCGGCGTCAAGGAGGTGATCTACGAGGGCATCAATGCGGGCGAGAAGGACTACACGGCGGTGGTGAACCGTCTCAAGAGCCTGGGCGTCGAGTTTCTCTACTTCGGCGGATATCACACCGAGGCCGGTCTCATCATGCGCCAGGCGGCGGACCAGAACTACAAGTTCCAGCTCATGATGGGCGACAGTCTCGCGACGCCGGAATATGCGTCCGTGGCGGGGCCTGGAGCCGAAGGAACCTTGTTCACCTTCCCGCCGGATGCCCGCGGCAGCGACACGGCCAAGGAGGCGCTGGCCCAGTTCAAGCAGATCGGCTTCGAGCCGGAAGGCTTCACCCTGTTCTCCTATGCCACCGTCCAGGCCATCGCCGGCGGCATCGCCAAGGCCGGGAAGGCAGACCCGAAGGCCGTGGCCAAGACCCTGCGCGAGATCACTGTCGATACGGTGATCGGACCTGTGTCATTCGATCAGAAGGGCGATATCAAGGATCCGAGATACGACATCAACATCTGGAAGGGCGGCACCTACAGCAAGCTCTCCCAGTGACCCGACGTCGAACAGGCGAGGGCGGCGCAGGAGCCGCCCTCGCGATGCCTACTCTTGCATGGCGGCATTGTCGGTAGTCTTCGCAGGGACGAGGTGTTCGATGGAAACCCATTCCGTGCAGGCCCTGAGAATAGGGGCGAGATAGGCGCGGTTTCCCTCGATCTCGACGACTTTGCAGGCGTAGGCCCTGCGGTCTCCGGGGGGGCGATAGATCACCGTCGCACCGGGCCTGATCTCGTCATTGGACGGCGTTTGCGGACGATAGCCGGTCGTGGAGCTGACGATCCGGTTGTTGTCTTGCGTCAGCGAAGGCTGCCGGCTCGCCCGGTACCGTTCGAGCGCCTCGATGGCGATTCTTGCGCGGTCGCGGTATCGATCGCAGACGACCCTCATCAGGGTTCCTTTTTCCCGGCCCGGGTACCAGGTAACGCCACCGATCTTGGCCAATTCCTCCGCGACGACTTCGATCTCTTCCTCAGTCATTGGCTACAATCCCTTATGAGCAGTTCTGATATGCTCAGGTCTTGTGAATGCACTCATGCGACCTGTTGAGTGAGTGCGTTAGCCCCCAATGTCTTTTCTTGTCGTCGGTATCCGGCGCTTGTGCGCCGACGCTTTTGAGAATTATCCGGCCTTAAGTTCCATCATCCGCCGCTGCAGAACGGCGAGTTGCTGGATGTAGGGTTCACGCCGTTCCCGGTGGCGGAGCTTGATCTTTTCGAGGGCTCGGATCCGGTTGTTGATATCGGGCGCTGTCCTGCTCGCTCTCTCGCATTCCTTTTCATAATCGAAATCGATATCGGCCAATGTTGCCAGGAGAGATTGCAGCAAGGGTTGGAGTGAGGCTGAGTAGATTTTCGGATGAGAAGTTCCATTGTCGAATTCATTTTCATGAAACAGGGTATCAGGCATCATTCTCCTCGTATTGATTTTTATAGTGATTTGATATGAGGATAATGGGCCGGGCCTGCCTCGTCTGTTGGGAAGCCGACAGATTTTCAAGAAATTTTATTTCTTCTTTCCTCGATGTGATCCGGCGCACATGAGCATTCGGTCTTCACGGCTCAGGAAGAGCTGAGGGCGCCCGGCAGGAGTTTTTCGAAGCTCTGGCGGATCGTCTGGTAGCACTCGCAAGCCATTTCTTCGATGCCGTCCCGGTCCGTGATGCGGATCGTGCCCCGACCCTGATGGATCAGTCCCGCTCGCTGAAGTGCGCTTGTCACGCTGCTCACCGTCGAGCGCTGTACGCCCAGCATGTCTGCGAGCGCTTCATGGGTGAGGGGAATCTCGTCCTTATCGATCCTGTCGCGGGTGCTCAGGATCACACGGCAGAACCGGGCCTCCACCGTATGAACGGCGTTGCACGCGACCGTCTGCAATGTCTGGGCCAGGAAAGCTTCCGTAAAGCGGAACAGGATGTGCCGCATGTTCGCCCTGTTGGCGAACGCATCGTTGAGCCGTTCCACCGGCAGGCGCGAGGCCGTTCCAGGGGCCTGTGTGATGTAACGACCGAAGGATTGGCGGGTGACGAGAGCGCTGACGAATCCGACTGCGGCTTCCCTGCCGAAAATCGCCACCTCCACCGCTCCACCGCTCTGTAGAACCGTGATGAGCGAGATGATCGCGTCGTGAGGAAAGTAGGTATAGTGGATCGGTTCTCCGATCTCATAGATAACCCTGCCTCGTGGAAGGTCGACGATTTCGAGATAGGGTTCGAGCCAAAGGAAGTCGTTCGGCTCCAGTGCTCCAAGGAGCCGGTTGGTTCGATGAAGAGCGGCTTTCGTACCATTCATCATGGAAGGTCCTCACCGCGCTAGGCAGATTTCCTTCCCAGGAAACCGCGTATTTTGACAGGATTATAATAACACATCCTTCGGTTGTGTAATCATGTCTCCTTCCAATGAGCATCGCCAGAGGCCCTCTTTTAGCCTTTAGGATGATCGTGCCCGGGAGCAGGGCGGCAAAGGGCAACCGGTAACTCAAACTCCGCCGCTTCCGCTTTGTGCCGCTCGATGAGAGGGATCCCCCTAAAGAGCTGTTCATGGCCGTCTAGCGACGAGGCGAGAGCTGTGCACTGCGTTCAGGGGTTGATTGCACCGAGGGAGGGCGAAAACCGGTTTACCCATGAGGAGGATGGCTTCAGCATGGGGATACGTCGAATCCGTGAGAGGGAAAATCACATTGAGTACGTCATCGCTGTCGCATCGGTTCACGGCGGAGTCTTCCGCAGATCTCGCCGACTGGTCAGGCCCCGAGCTGCTGGACGCCTACGCACGCAAGACGGCATCGCCCGTCGATGCGACCAAGGCGGTGATCGCCCGCATCGAAGCTTACGAGCCGAAGCTTCAGGCCCTATACGCCTTCGATCCGGAGGGGGCTCTCCGGGATGCGCGCGCGTCCGAGCAGCGCTGGATGAAAGGCGAGGCGAAGGCGCTCGACGGTATCCCCGCGACCATCAAGGAGAACATCGCCACCAAGGGGACGCCCGTGCCCTTGGGCACCGCCGCACGCCCGCTCGTGCCGGCCGCGCAGGATGCGCCGGCTGCGGCGCGGCTGCGCGAGGATGGCGCCGTCATTCTCGCCAAGACCACCATGCCGGATTACGGCATGCTCTCCTCCGGCCTTTCCAGCTTCCACCCGCTCACGCGCAATCCCTGGGATCTCTCCAAGAACCCAGGCGGCAGCTCGGCGGGCGCGGCGGCCGCGGCGGGCTACGGGCCGTTCCATGTCGGCACCGATATCGGCGGCTCGATCCGCCTGCCGGCTTCCTGGTGCGGGATCTTCGGCCTCAAGCCCAGCTTCGGCCGCATCCCCATCGACCCGGCCTATTACGGCCGCGTCGCCGGGCCGATGACGCGCACGGTGCGCGACGCCGCGCTCATGATGACGAGCCTCACGCGTCCCGATATGCGCGATCCGACGAGCCTGCCGTATCAGGAACTGCCCTGGCTCGATCTCTCCATCGACATCAAGGGTCTCAGGATCGGCGTGATGATGGAAGCCGGCGTCGGCATGCCGCTCGATCCGGAAATCCGGGCCGCCGTCGAAAGGGCGGCAAAGGCCTTCGCCGATGCAGGGGCTATCGTCGAGGAGGTGCCCGCCTTCATCACCCGCGAGATGCTCGACGGCCTCGACGATTTCTGGCGTCAGAGGGCCTGGACGGACATCGCTCCCTTGAGCGACGAGGACCGCGGCAGGATCCTTCCTTACATCCTGCAATGGGCCGAGGGCGGGAAGGACCTGTCGGGTGCCGAGGTCTATAGCGGCATGAACCAGATGATGGTCATGCGCCACGCGGCGGTCGCCGCCACCCACCGCTTCGATTTCGTGATCTCGCCCGTGGCGCCCTGCGTGGCCTATCCGGCCGAGCTCGCCTCGCCGATCCACGATCCGGAGAAGCCCTTCGAGCATATCGGCTATACGGTCGCCTTCAACATGTCCGACCAGCCTGCGGCATCCGTCAATGCGGGCTTTACGAAAACGGGGCTTCCCATCGGCCTCCAGATCGTCGGCAGGCGCTTCGACGATTTGGGCGTGCTTCGTATCTCCCAGGCCTGGGAGGATATGTGTCGGGATAGCCGGCCCTGGCCGAAGCTCGCCTGAAAGGCGGCCTCAAGGGAAGGACAGACGGGTTTTCCCGGCGGGTTCCTGCTGGTAAAGAGCGGCCATGACGTACAAAGTTGCCGCTCTCTATCAGTTCGTTCCGCTGCCCGATTTCCGGGAGCTCCAGGACCCGCTGCACCGGGTGTGCCTCGATCTCGGGATCAGGGGCACGCTCCTGCTCGCCCATGAGGGGATCAACGGCACCGTGGCCGGAACGGAGGAGGGGATCAACGCCCTGATGGCCGAGCTGCGGCAGGGCGCGCTCTTCCAGGGCCGCCTCGACAATCTGGAGCTGAAGTTCTCGACCGCCTCCGAGATGCCGTTCAAGCGCATGAAGGTGCGCCTGAAGAAGGAGATCGTGACGCTGGGCGATCCGCAGACGGACCCCTTGCGGCGGGTCGGCACCTATGTGGCGCCGGCCGACTGGAACAGCCTCATCGAGAGCCCCGACGTCATCCTGCTCGACACCCGCAACGACTTCGAGGTGGAGATGGGCACTTTCGAGGGAGCCGTCGATCCAAGGATCAGGAAGTTCAGCGAGTTCAAGGATTTCGTGAAGAACGAACTCGACCCGTCCAGGCACAGGAAGGTGGCCATGTTCTGCACCGGCGGCATCCGCTGCGAGAAGGCCAGCTCCTACATGCTCGCCCAGGGCTTCGAGGAGGTCTATCACCTGAAGGGCGGAATCCTGCGATATCTGGAGGATGTGCCGGAGGCGGAAAGCCGCTGGAAGGGCGGCTGCTTCGTATTCGATGAGCGCGTCTCCATCGGCCACGGCTTGGTCGAGCGCCCCGAAGACAGGAGCCTGCTGGCCGATGAGTGACCCGGATCTCCTCAACGCCCGCCTGGAAGCCCTGGAGGTGCGCGTCGCCTATCAGGATCAGGTCATCGAGGACCTGAACCAGACCGTCATTGACCAGTGGAAGAAGATCGACGCGCTCAGGCGCCAGCTCAGCGAGCTTCTGGACCGCGTTCAGGAGGTCGAGGACAGCGCAGGCGGACCCCGCGCACCCGAGCCTCCGCCGCCGCATTATTGAGATCCGCAAGCTAATCATTCAACCGATCTGTTGACTATCTGAAGATGTGCGCATATATTCAACCACATGGTTGAATTACAAACATCTCAGCTGGATTCCCTCTTTCACGCTCTCGGCGATTCCACGCGCCGACGGATGCTGCGCGACCTTGCGGGCGGCGAGCGGACGGTCAGCCAGCTGGCGGAACCCTTTGCGATCTCACTCGCGGCGGCCTCCAAGCACATCAAGGCGCTGGAGAATGCCGGATTGATCCATCGCGAGGTGAGGGGGCGGACCCATGTCTGCCGTCTCGAGCCCGGTCCGCTCGCGAGCGCTCACGAGTGGCTGAGTTTCTACCAACGCTTCTGGACGGACCGTCTGGATGTGCTGGAGCGGCTCCTCCGTGAAGAGGAAGCCCGGAAAGAACCACCTTCAAAGGAGACGCCCAATGACTGATCTCGCCACCCTGGACGCCTACGGCGTGCTGACGGAGCCTGCCACGTTGAAGATCGAGCGCCTTCTGCCCGGTCCCATCGACCGGGTCTGGGCCTACCTCACGCAAAGCGAGTTGCGCCGCCAGTGGCTCGCCGCCGGTCATATGGAGATGACCGTGGGAGCGCCTCTCGAACTCGTCTGGCGTAATGACGAACTCAGCGACCCGCCCGGCCAGCGACCCGCAGGCTTCCCCGAGGAGCAGCGCATGCAGAGCCGGATCACCGAACTCGATCCGCCCCGCAAGCTCGCCATCAGCTGGGGCAACACGGGCGGCGTTTCCTTCGCGCTGGAGCCTCAGGGGGATCGGGTGCTGCTCACCGTCACCCATCGCCGCCTGCCGGATCGCGCGACGATGCTGAACATCGGCGCCGGCTGGCATGCCCATCTCGATATCCTGGCAGCGCGCATGTCGGGCCAGGAGCCGGGCTCGTTCTGGGAGAGCTGGGCTCGCCTGAAGGGCGACTACGAACGGCGAATTCCGGCCTGAACGACATCATCAAGAAGCTCCGCCCGGCCAAAGCCGGTCGGAGCGCTTCGTCTTAGACCTTCTTCACGAACTCGGTCTTGAGCACCAGCCCCTTGATCTGGGCCGAGCGGCATTCGATCTCGCCTGCGTTGTCCGTCAGGTGGATGTTCTTGAATACCGTGCCGCGCTTGAGAGTCGTGGAGGAGCCTTTCACTTTCAGGTCCTTGATGACCTGGACGGAATCGCCCTCGCTGAGCTGCGCCCCGTTGCTGTCCCTGACAACCATATCCGACATTGCGGTCTCCTTGGGCGCGGAACGCGCCTTGCCGGAAGGGGCATAACCGCCCGGGGCGCCGCTTGTCCAATCGGGGCGAGGAAGGGGCTGGAGCGTCCTCGTTCTGAGGCCTCCGAAAAATTTTCATCCGACCCTCTTGAACGGTGAAGCTCGTCCAACCAAATCATCGCCCGCGGAGGCCCCGAAGAGGCTCCGCTTGAGCAGTTAACATGCTGAAATCATTGGAGGAAGCTTCATGAAGTTCCGTCCTTTGCATGATCGGATCGTCGTCCGGCGCATCGATGCCGAGGAGAAGACCGCAGGCGGCATCATCATCCCCGACACCGCCAAGGAGAAGCCCCAGCAGGGCGAGGTCGTCGCCGTCGGGCCCGGCGCCCGCAACGAGCAGGGACAGCTCGTTCCCCTCGACGTCAAGGTCGGCGATACCGTGCTCTTCGGCAAGTGGTCCGGCACGGAAGTGAAGATCGACGGGCAGGATCTCCTGATCATGAAGGAGAGCGACGTCATGGGCGTGCTGGAGCAGAGCGCCGCCCAGAAGAAGGCCGCGTAAGGCCAAGCGCAATTCGAGAGTCACATATCGTTACGTCTCATCAGGAGTGACGAACAATGGCTGCTAAGGAAGTCAAATTCGCCCTGGACGCCCGCGAGAAGATGCTGCGCGGCGTCGACATCCTCGCCGATGCGGTGAAGGTCACGCTGGGTCCCAAGGGCCGCAATGTGGTGATCGAGAAGTCCTTCGGCGCTCCACGCATCACGAAGGACGGCGTCACCGTCGCCAAGGAAATCGAGCTGGCCGACAAGTTCGAGAACATGGGCGCGCAGATGGTGCGCGAGGTCGCCTCGAAGCAGAACGACCGTGCCGGTGACGGCACCACCACCGCGACCGTTCTCGCCCAGGCCATCGTCCGCGAGGGCGCGAAGGCCGTGGCTGCCGGCATGAACCCCATGGACCTCAAGCGCGGCATCGACATGGCCGTCGAGGCCGTGGTGGCCGATCTCAAGAAGAACGCCAAGAAGGTCACCTCCAACGACGAGATCGCCCAGGTCGGCACCATTTCCGCCAACGGCGATGCCGAGGTTGGCCGGATGCTGGCCGAGGCCATGCAGAAGGTCGGCAACGAGGGCGTGATCACGGTCGAGGAGGCGAAGTCGCTCGAGACCGAGCTCGAGGTCGTCGAGGGCATGCAGTTCGACCGCGGCTACCTCTCGCCGTACTTCATCACCAATGCCGAGAAGATGCGCGTGGAGCTGGAGGATCCCTACATCCTCATCCATGAGAAGAAGCTCTCGGGCCTTCAGGCCATGCTGCCCGTGCTCGAAGCCGTCGTTCAGACCGGCAAGCCGCTGCTGATCGTCGCCGAGGACGTGGAAGGCGAGGCGCTCGCGACGCTTGTCGTCAACAAGCTGCGCGGCGGCCTGAAGATCGCCGCCGTCAAGGCTCCGGGCTTCGGCGACCGCCGCAAGGCCATGCTGGAAGACATCGCGGTTCTCACGAAGGGCCAGGTCGTCTCCGAGGATCTCGGCATCAAGCTCGAGAACGTCACCCTCAACATGCTCGGCCGCGCGAAGAAGGTGGTGATCGAGAAGGAGAACACCACCATCGTCGACGGTGCTGGCGACAAGCGCGACATCGAGGCCCGCGTCGCTCAGATCAAGGCGCAGATCGAGGAGACCACCTCGGACTACGACCGTGAGAAGCTCCAGGAGCGTCTGGCCAAGCTCGCAGGCGGCGTCGCGGTGATCCGCGTCGGCGGCGCGACCGAGGTCGAGGTGAAGGAGAAGAAGGACCGCGTCGACGACGCCATGCACGCGACGAAGGCGGCGGTCGAGGAGGGCATTCTCCCCGGCGGCGGCGTTGCGCTCCTGCGCGCGCTCAAGGCCCTCGAAGGCGTGAAGCCCGCGAACGACGACCAGAAAACCGGCGTCGAGATCGTGCGCCGCGCACTCCAGGCTCCCGCGCGTCAGATCGCCATCAACGCGGGCGAGGACGGCTCCGTCATCGTCGGCAAGGTGGCCGAGGCCGCCGATTACTCGGCGGGCTGGAACGCCCAGACCGGCGAGTACGGCGATCTCTACAAGTTCGGCATCATCGATCCGGCGAAGGTCGTGCGCGTGGCTCTCGAGGATGCCGCGTCGGTTGCCGGCCTTCTCATCACCACCGAGGCGATGATCGCCGAGAAGCCCAAGAAGGAAACCGCTCCGGCCATGCCAGCCGGCGGCATGGACTTCTAATTTTCCCCTCGATCCGATGAACAGGAACGGCGCCGTCCTCACGGCGCCGTTTTCTTTATGCGCGATGCGCTATGCGAACGATCAGCGATGCTTGATCGCGATTTCCGGCTTCTGCTCCGCGACGCTCGTCCTGATCGAGCCCGTCGTTTCCACGGAGGTCTCGCGGAGCTGCTTCACGAAGGCCATCAGACTGTTCGCCTTCTCCAGATCGCGTGTTAGCTGCGAGAGGACGCTGCTGTCGAAAGGTTCCTCCTCGATGGTGCCATCGGCCTTGATGATGGTCTTGATGCCGCTTTCCACGTCGAAGGACACGGATTTGACCTTCGACGCGGAAGGCGTGTCGAGCGGTTCGGCGACAGCCGGTTGGGGTTTTGCGGGAACCGGTTCAGGAGCGGAATCCGCCATCGGAGCCATCGGGGCGGCCGATGCGACGACCGCCTGCTGGGCAGGCTTGGCGGGCGGTGAGCCGCGCTGCGGTCTATCCTGTGCCCGGCCTGCCTGCTCGCTTCGATCCTCGTCGGCGGAGCGTGCGGTCTCGGAAGGCTGGGACTTGCCGGAGAGAAGCTTCTGGAGCCGCGCCTCGGCTTCCTTCGCCTCCGTCTGGAGCTTCGAGCCGAAAGCCGCGACGAGAGGGTACTCGTTCCTTTCCGCCTCGGCCTTCGCTTTCGCTTCCTTCGCGGCCTTGGCGGCAGCGATCCGCTTCCTCGCCTCCGTCGCCTCGGTGCGGTTGTTGCTGCTGTAGGTATATTGCTTGCCGTTGATCTCGTAGCGAACCAGCCGGGCTTCGCTGCCGCTGCTCATGGCCGCCAGGAAAACGGTGGAGGCACCAAGTAAAGCAAGTGTCTTATTCATCGGCTTATAAGAGCACGAAGACTCTTCCCCTTGTCCTCATTGAAGCTCAATTAATGAATGTGTTAAGTCTGTGGCGGAAATCAAAAGTTGCAATGTCTCATTGGGGGTATGCTGTCGCAATACTGTTCATCATCAACGTCGGGATGCCGACAATTCTCCACGAGCCATCGGAGACTGCGTCTCATGACGCTCTTGACTGCTCGACGTGACGCATGAGGTTTTCTGACGGATCTGCTTGTCGAGTGCCGTTCGTCTCGCGGAACATGCAATCTCGGCAGAGGCCCCGTGCGGCAAAGTCATGTCGGTGAGGCGCCAGCCGTCCTGCTGAAGACGTGACCGCTTTTCCGATCCCGACTTATCTCCATCACATCAAGGATTTGCGCCGACCGGTTTTGAGGAACGAGCGGGGATGAGCGCCGTTGATCGACATGGAACGTCGAAGGGCGCTCCTTTCGTCTAACTTTACGCGCTGTCATTCATCCCTTGTTACCGGGCATCTCTCAAGGCACGACATGCCCTCGAACAGGAGAAGGCAACCATGAAACGCCGCAGTTTTCTTGCAACGGCCGGCGCGGGTCTCGCCGCCGGCGCCATCGCCAAGCCCGCCATCGCCCAGAGCATGCCCGAGATCCGCTGGCGACTGACATCCGGCTTCCCGAAATCCCTCGACACCATCTACGGCGGCGCCGAGTTTCTCGCGAAATACGTGTCCGCGGCCACGGACGGCAAATTCCAGATCCAGCCGTTCTCGGCGGGTGAGATCGTCGGCACTTTCCAGGCGGCCGATGCGGTGGCCGGCGGCACGGTGGAGATGTCCCATACCGCGACCTATTACTATGTCGGCAAGGACCCGACCTACGCGGCGGCGGCGGCGCTTCCCTTCACGCTCAACGCCCGCCAGCTCAATGCCTGGAATTATCACGGCGGCGGCATCGCGCTCGTGAACGAGTTCATGGCGAAGCAGAATCTCTACGCGCTTCCGGGCGGCAACACCGGCACCCAGATGGGCGGCTGGTTCCGCAAGGAGATCAAGACCGTCGACGATCTGAAGGGCCTGAAGATGCGCATCGCCGGCATCGCCGGTCAGGTGATGCAGAAGCTCGGTGCGATCCCGCAGCAGGTGGCGGGCGGCGACATCTATCCGTCGCTGGAGCGCGGCACCATCGACGCCGCCGAATGGATCGGTCCCTACGACGACGAGAAGCTCGGTTTCCAGAAGGTCGCGCCGTACTACTACTATCCCGGCTTCTGGGAAGGCGGCCTGACGATCCACTTCCTGTTCAACAAGCAGAAGTGGGAGTCGCTGCCGAAGAACTATCAGGCCATTCTCGAGTCGGCCTGCATGGCTGCGAACCTGGACATGCTGGCGAAGTACGATGCCAAGAACCCGGCGGCCCTCCGCAGCCTGGTGGCCTCCGGCGCGCAGCTGCGTCCGTTCTCGCAGGAGATCCTCGACGCCGCCTACAAGGCGACCAACGAGGTCTATGCGGAAATCTCCGCGCAGAACGCGGATTTCAAGAAGATCGTCGATTCCATCCGCGCCTTCCGCAACGAGGAATATCTCTGGTTCCAGGTGGCCGAATACGCCTTTGACACCTACATGATCCGCGCCCGCACACGCGGCTGAGTAACCACGGATCCCCTATGCAACCCGGCCTCGGCCTGTCCGATGCCGGGCTTTTCGTTGCGCTGTGCGCATGGGTCGGTTGTCCGCGTGGCGCAAGCGGCGACTTGCAACGCGGGCCCATAGGTCTGATCTGTTATGTTCATCCGTCGCTGAACCAGACGCCTGCGAAAGAATCTCATGACGCCTCCCTTCTCGATCCTCGACCTCGCGCCCGTTCCCGCAGGCTTCACGGCCGCCGACGCCCTGCGCAACACGCTCGATCTGGCGCAGCATGCGGATGAATGGGGTTACAACCGCTACTGGCTCGCCGAGCATCACAACATGATCGGTATTGCGAGCGCCGCCACGAGCGTCGTGATCGGCCACGTGGCCGGCGGCACGAAGCGGATCCGCGTCGGCGCGGGCGGCATCATGCTGCCGAACCACGCGCCGCTGGTCATCGCCGAGCAGTTCGGGACCCTCGATGCCCTGTTCCCGGGGCGGATCGATCTCGGCGTCGGTCGCGCGCCGGGCACGGACCAGCGCACCCTGAGGGCGCTGCGGCGCGACCCAACCGCGGCCGACACGTTCCCGCAGGATGTGCTGGAATTGCAGGCGCTGCTCGGTCCCGTCCAGCCGGACCAGGCGATCCAAGCGGTGCCCGGAGCGGGCTCGAACGTTCCCATCTGGATCCTGGGCTCCAGCCTGTTCGGCGCGCAGCTCGCGGCCATGCTCGGACTGCCTTACGCCTTCGCGTCGCATTTCGCGCCCGGCGCCCTGATGCAGGCGCTGCATGTCTATCGCGAGCGCTTCCAGCCCTCCGCCCAGCTCGACAGGCCCTATGCTATGGTCGGCGTCAACGTGATCGCTGCTGATACGGACGAGGAGGCGCGCCGTCTCTTCACCTCGCCGCAGCAATCCTTTACCAACCTGTTCCGCGGCACGCGCGGCAAGCTTCAGCCGCCCATCGACGATATCGAGAGCTACTGGACGCCTCAGGAGAAGGTGCAGGCCATGAACATGCTCTCCTGCTCCTTCGTCGGGTCGGCTCGGACCGTCCGCGAGGAACTGGAGCGCTTCATCGCGCAGACTGGGGCGGACGAGATCATCGCCGCCGCCGCAATCTACGACCACTCCAAGCGGTTGCGTTCCTACGAGATCCTGAGCGAGGTGCGCCGCGCGATGGCGGGGTGAAGCCGTCAGGATGTCGAGCCGCCCCGGCCCTTCAGGGTCGGGTCGAGCGCATCCCGCAGGCCGTCGCCGAGGAGGTTCAGGCCGAGCACCGACAGCGCGATGGCGATGCCCGGCGCGATGGCGAGGTGAGGGGCCTGCGAGAGATAGGTCTGCGCATCGCTCAGCATGCGCCCCCAGCTCGGGTTCGGCGGCCGCACGCCAAGGCCGAGATAGCTCAGGCCCGCTTCCGTCAGGATTGCAAGGGCGAGCTGGATCGTGACCTGCACGATCAGCGCTCCCGCAATGTTGGGCATCACGTCTTCCCAGGTGATGCGCAACGGATGCTTGCCGATGGCCCGCGCGGCGGCGATGTAGTCGAGGGTCCAGACCTGGAGCGCCACGCCCCGCGTGACCCGCGCGAAGACAGGCACGTTGAACACGGCGATCGCCAGGATGGCGGCGAGCGGACCCGAGCCCACCAGCGCGCCGATCATGATGGCGGAGAGAACGGCCGGAAACGCGAAGACCACGTCCGACACGCGCATGGCGATCTCGTCCGCGATGCCTTTCCACGCGGCTGCCGCGCAGCCGATGGCGGTGCCGATGGCCGCGCCGAGAAGAACCGCAGGCCACGCGATGGCGAGCGAGTTCCAGGCGCCCACCATGAGGAGCGACGCGACATCGCGGCCGAAATGATCGGTGCCGAGAAGGCCGAGCTCTCCTGGCGCTTTCAGGCGCAGGGCGACGCGCACGCGGGTGGGCACTTCCGGCGTCCAGACGAGCGAGACGAGGGCGGTGACGACGAGCAGCGCCGTGAGAATGCCGCCGACGACGAGGGCGGAATTGAGAGGAAGGCGGGAGCGCTTGGTCATGCCCGGTTCCTCAGGCGCGGATCGAGGATGGCATAGCCGATATCGACGAGGAAATTCACCACGATCACGAGTCCGGAAAAGATGAGCACGATGTCCTTGATCACCACGAGGTCGCGCTGGTTGAGGGCCTGATAGGCAAGCCGCCCGAGACCGGGCAGGTTGAACACGTTCTCCACCAGGATCGCGCCGCCGAAGAAGAACGAGAGCTGCAATCCCAGGATCGTCGTGACGGGGATGAGCGCGTTGGGCACCACGTGGCGGCGAAGCGTCGCCGCCTTGTTGACGCCCTTGGCGCGGGCCGTGCGCACGAAATCAGCGCCGATGACTTCGAGCGTGGCCGAGCGCGTGACGCGCGTGAGCACGGCGGCCTGGGGCAGGGCGAGCGCCACGGCAGGCAGGAGAAGCGCCTGCAGGGCAGGCGCGATTCCGGCGCTCCAGCCGGGAAAGCCCCCGGCCGGGAACCAGCCGAGCCAGGTCGAGAAGAAGAGAATGAACAGAAGGCCGATCCAGAAATTCGGCACCGCGACGCCAAGCTGGCTGAACACCAGCACGGCCCGGTCCACCGGCCCGTCGCGCCGTGCCGCCGCCGCGACGCCGAGCGGCAGCGCGAGCGCAGTCGAGATCAGGATGGCGAGCAGGCTCAGTGGCAGCGTCACGTTCATGCGCTCGGCGACCAGCGTCGAGACCGGCATCTTGTAGGTGATCGAGGTGCCGAGATCGCCATGGAGAAGGCCGCCGATCCAGTGCAGGTAGCGCAGGAGCGCGGGCTGATCGAGGCCGAGCTCCTGGCGCAGGGCGGCGAGCGTATCCTCCCGCGCGGCGGTGCCGAGCATGATGGCGGCCGGGTCGCCCGGCAGGACCTCGAGGATCAGGAAGATCGCCAGCGACACGAAGAGCAGGGTGACGGCCAGCGAGATGAGGCGGGAGAGGATGAGGCGAAGCATGAATCCGACTTCACAGAAAACAATGTCCCTTCCCCTTTCGGGGAGGGGATGGGGCGGGAGGCGCAGCTTTGCAGGCACGGAGCCGATACAGGCGCTGTATCGCTCCTGCGCGCTTTGAAGCAGGTGCCGCGCTTCGACGTTCCGGCCCCCAACCTCTGCCCTCCCTGCAAGAGGGAGGGCCAAGGTCGCGGCGCTTCAGATCACTCGCTCCACGAAACCTCCGTCACGTCGTTCGACGGGATCGGCGAGTTCTCCCACAGGCCCTGGACCTTCGCGTTCCAGACGCCGAGCTTTGGCAGCTGGAAAAGGAAGAGGGCGGGCACGTCCTCCGCCAGGATCTTCTGGGCTTCGGCGTATTTCGCGAAGCGCGCCTTCTCGTCCGTGGTCTTCGCCGCCTCGGCGACCACGGCCTTGAACTTGTCGTTCTTGTAATTGAAGTAATAGTTGTCGCGGGCGAAGATATCGATGTCCAGCGGCTCCGTATGGGCGACGATGGTCATGTCGTAATCCTTGGCCTTGAAGACCTCCTCGATCCACTTGGCCGGGAACTCGGTGGGGATGATCTTCAGCTCGACGCCGGCCTCGGCCATCATGGCCGAGAGCAGCTCAGCCGAGCGGCTGGCATAGGCCATCTGCGGGCTCTTGATGGTGATCGAAAGCCCGTTGCCGTAGCCCGCTTCCTTCAAAAGGGCCTTCGCCTTCTCCACGTCGTAGGGAATGACGCCCGTCATGTCCACGAAAGCCGGATGGTTGGGCGAGAAGAAGCTGCCGATGGGCTGGCCGAATCCCGAATAGGCGCCCTCCACCAGCGCCTTGCGGTCGATCGCATGCATGAGCGCGCGGCGCACGCGCACGTCGTCGAAGGGCTTCTTGGCATTGTTCATGCCGGCGACGATCTCGCCTTCCGTGTTGCCGGCGACCGCCTTGAAGCGCGAATCCTTCTTGAACTCGGCGAAGAGTTCCGGCGCGCCGAGATTCGGGAAGGCGTCCACGTCGCCCGCCTTGAGGGCTGCGACCTGCGCCTGCGCGTCGCTGATGAAGCGGAAGGTGACGCTGTCGAGCTTGATCTTGTCCTTCTGCCAGTAATCGGCATTGCGGACGAGCTCCACCCGGTCGCCGCGCGTCCAGGACTTGAACTTGAACGGCCCGGTGCCAACAGGGTTCGCGGCATTGGTGGCGGCCGATTCCGGCGCCACGATCACGGCGTCGCCCCAGCCGAGATAGGTGAGGAAATTGCCCGAGGTCTCCTTGAGCTTGATCACCACGGTCGCGGGATCGGGCGTTTCGATGGTGTCGATGGGCGCGAAGATCTGCTTCTGGGCGTTGGTCGATTTCGGATCGCGGGCGCGGTCGAAGGCGAATTTCACATCCGCCGAATCGAAAGCCGAGCCGTCGTGGAACTTCACGCCTTCCTGCAGGCGGAAAGTATAGGTCAGGCCGTCCGGCGAGACCTCCCAGCTCTTGGCCAGGAGAGGCTGCACCTTGCCGTTTCGGTCGATGCGGACGAGGCCCTCGTAGAGATTGACCCAGGTGACTTCGCGGATGGCGACCGGCGCGGCAATCGTCGGATCGAGGCCCGGGGGCTCGATGGGCATGCCCACGACAAGGGAGGTCTTGGCGGCATAGGCCGGGATGACGCTGACGGAGAGAAGAAGAGCAGCAGTCAGGAAACGCTTCGTCATCAGGCGGGAACTCCATCCGGTGGGACTGCGACAGGTCGCGGGAACCTCAGCTTACGCAGGACCGCGCCGGATGGAAGATGGTCATGACGAATTCTTCACTTAACTTCGGCCCTCGGGGGACCTAAGCGGGATAGGCAACGATACCTGCCCGGTCCGAACGGGGCTTACGGTCGGGGGAGAGGCTTTGAAATGGTTCTAGAGACAGCACGGGTGCCGACCGTAAACGGCGCCAGGTACCTCCAGCAGCTCTGCAAGCACTGGAGCCACAAGCTCGACGTCCGGTTTTCGGAGAGCGAGGGCATCGTCCGCTTCCCGGCCGCCGTCGCGACCATGACGGCGGATTCCGAGGCGCTGACGGTCAGCGTGGAAGCCCAGGACGACGAGACGCTCCAGCGGATGAAAGGCGTCGTGGCCTCCCATCTCGACCGGTTCGCCTTCCGGGAGGCCCCGCTTCCGTTCGATTGGTCGAAGGGGTGAGGGGCTTCCCCTCCCAGAGAGGAGAGGAAGCAGGCCTGTATCAGATGCACCGTCCGCCATCGACCTCCAGCACGACGCCGGTGATCATGCTGGCTTCGTCGGAGGCGAGGTAGAGCGCCGCGTTGGCGATGTCCTGCGGAGTCGAGAAGCGGCCGAGCGGGATGGAGTTGACGAAAAGCTCGCGCTTCTGGGGCGTATCCTCGCCCATGAAGGTGGCAAGCAGCGGCGTCTCTCCCGCAACGGGGGCGAGCGCGCAGACGCGGATCTTGCTGGGGGCGAGCTCCACGGCCATGGACTTGGTCATGGTGTGCACGGCGCCCTTGGTGCTGTTGTACCAGGTGAGGCCGGGACGCGGGCGCAGGCCCGCCGTGGAGCCCACATTGATGAACACGCCGCCGCCCTGGCCCTGCATGAGCGGCACCGCCGCCTTGGCGAAGAGGTAGATCGACTTCACGTTGACGGCGAAGACCCTGTCGAACTCGTCCTCCTCGACCTCCAGCATCGGCCGGTTGCGATGGCTGATGCCCGCATTGTTGACGACGATGTCGAGCCTGCCGAAGGCAGCCACGGTCTTTTCCACGGCGGCGTTCACGTCGGCGGCCTTCGACACGTCGGCGGCAAGGCCGATGGCGTTGGCGCCGATGCTTTCGGCTGCGCTTTTCGCCGCGGCCTCGTTGATGTCGATGATGGCGACCTTGGCGCCCTCGCGGGCGAATGTCTGCGCGATCCCCAAGCCGAAGCCCGACCCGGCGCCCGTGACCAGCGCCACCTTGCCTTCAAGGCGATTCATGATTGTCCCCTATCTAAAGATCATGCCGATCCAAAGCCTCATCCTGAGGAGGATTGCGCCGGCAATCCGTCTCGAAGGACGAGGCGTTTCCATTGTTCTCCGGACCCTCCTTCGAGACGCCTGCTTTGCAGGCTCCTCAGGATGAAGGCGGGTTTTCCGCAACTACCCGTGAGCGATGACGAGCGTCTTGGTGGTGGTGAACTCGATCAGGCCCTCGAAGCCCTTCTCGCGGCCATGGCCCGAGCGGCCGAAGCCGCCGAAGGGCAGCTCGATGCCGCCGCCCGCGCCGTAGCAGTTCACGAAGACCTGGCCCGCGCGCATGGCGCGCCCGACGCGGGTGGAGCGCATGGCGTCCCGGGTCCAGACGCCGGCCGCAAGGCCGTAGGCCGTGCCGTTCGCGAGCCGGATCGCCTCCGCCTCGTCCTCGAAGGGCGTCGCCACCAGCACCGGGCCGAAGACTTCCTCCTGGGACAGAATGCTTTCGTGCGGAACCGGAGCCAGGAAGGCCGGGGCCACGTAGAAGCCGCCGGGAGGCGCATCGAGCGCCACCGTGCCCTCGCCGACGACGGTCAGGCCCTCGTTGCGGCCGCGCTCCAGATAGCCGAGAACGCGGCGCTGCTGGGCCTGGTTGATCATCGGGCCGAGATCGGGCTCGCGCTCCGGATGGCCGGCGCGCAGGGCGCGGAACCGCTCGGCGACGGCGTCGACCACATCCTGGAAGATGCCGCGCTGGATCAGCAGGCGGCTGCCGGCGGAGCAGGTCTGGCCGCCGTTCTGGACGATGGCGTTGACGAGGGTCGGCAGCGCCCGCTCCAGATCGGCGTCGTCGAACACGACCTGGGCCGACTTGCCGCCGAGCTCGAGGGTCACGCCCACATGGTTCCTGGCGGCGGCGGTCTGGACTGCCGTGCCGGTCTCGGGGCTGCCGGTGAAGGACAGGAAGTCGATGCCGGGATGGGCGGCGAGCGCCGCGCCCGCCGTGCGGCCGAGGCCCGTCACCACGTTGAGCGCGCCGTCCGGGAAGCCGACCTCTCGGGCCAGGGCCGACACGCGCAGGATCGTCAGCGAGGCATCCTCCGCAGGCTTGACCACCGTGGCGTTGCCCGCCGCAAGCGCCGCGCCCACCGAGCGGCCGAAGATCTGCATCGGATAGTTCCAGGGCACGATATGGCCAGTCACGCCGTGGGGCACGCGCTCGACGCCGATGAAATGGGTGTTGAGATATGGGATCACGTCCCCGTGCAGCTTGTCTGCGGCGCTGCCATAGAATTCGAAATAACGGGCGAGGGCGATGGCGTCGGCGCGGGACTGGCGCAGGGGCTTGCCGTTGTCGCGGCTTTCTAGGGCCGCGAGTTCGTCGGCCTTGGCCTCGACGGCGGCCGCGAGCTTCATGAGAAGGCGTCCGCGCTCGGTCGCCGTCAGCTTGCCCCAGGCCCCCTCGAACGCCGCGCGGGCGGCCTTCACGGCGGCGTCGATATCCTCGGCCGTTCCGGCGGCGATCCGGGCGAAGAGCTTGCCGTCGACGGGGGACAGCACGTCCAGCATCATGCCGTCCGCGGCGGGGAGTTCGCGTCCGCCGATGAGATTCTGGAACATCATATTGGGCGCGACCGTCGCGCTGACCTGATCGTTCACGGGTTTTGTCTCCCTAAATCATCTTGTTCATGCCCGGCACGGCGGCCAGGAGCTGGCGGGTATAGACATCCCGCGGATTCGCGAAGAGTTGCGCGGTTTCCGCCATTTCCACAATCCGCCCTTTTTGCATAACTGCCACGCGGTCGCAGATCTGGGCTGCAACCCTCAGGTCGTGGGTGATGAAGAGAATGGCAAGGCCGAACTCCTCCTGAAGGCTCTTGAGGAGCTTCAGGATCTCGGCCTGAACCGAGACGTCGAGAGCCGAGACGGCCTCGTCCGCCACCAGCACGTCGGGCTTCATGGCGAGCGCGCGGGCGATGCCGATGCGCTGGCGCTGGCCGCCCGAGAACTCGTGCGGATAACGCTCCACGGCCTGGGCGGGGAGGCCGACCTTCTCCAGCAGGATCCGGGCGTCTTCCAGTGCCCGGGCCGGGTCCGCGCCTTGCGTGACCGGCCCCTCTGCGATGATGCGGCCGACGGTCCGCCGCGGGTTGAGGGATGCGAAGGGGTCCTGGAACACCATCTGGATGCGGCGCCGGTAGGGCCGCAGGTCGCGCTGGGACAGGCTGCCGAAAGGCAGGTCGCCGATGGCGATGGCGCCTCCATCCGGCTCGATCAGCCGCAGAACGCAGCGCCCGACCGTGGACTTTCCGGAGCCGGACTCGCCCACGAGCCCCAGGGTCTCGCCGCGCCTGACATCGAAGCTCACCGCATCGGCGGCCTGGACCTCGCGGCTTTTCCGCAGAAAGCCGCGCCCGCCATAGGTCTTCGTCAGCCCATCGACCTTGAGGACGATGGGCTCGCCCGTGAGCTGTTTGGGCGGAGGCGGAGTCAGCGAGGGCACCGCCGCGAGAAGGCGCTTGGTGTAGGGATGGTGCGGGCGGGTGAGCACGTCCTCTGCCGTTCCCTCCTCGACGAGCTCGCCCTGCTGGAGCACGGCGACCCGGTCGGCGATCTCGGCCACCACGCCGAAATCGTGGGTGATGAACAGCACCGCCGTGCCCTTCTTGCGGCGCAGGTTGTCGATGAGCTTCAGCACCTGGGCCTGGGTCGTCACGTCGAGCGCCGTCGTCGGCTCGTCGGCGATCAGGAGCTTCGGCTCGAGCGCGAGCGCCATGGCGATCATGACCCGCTGGCGCTGGCCGCCGGAAAGTTCGTGCGGATAGGCTTTCGCGATCAGTTCGGGATTCGGCAGGTTCACTTCCGCCAGGAGATCGAGCACGCGCCTCTCGCGCTCGGCGGGGGTGAGCAGCCCATGCGCGCGAAAAGTTTCAGCGATCTGGTCCGCCACCCGCATGACCGGGTTGAGCGAGGTCATCGGCTCCTGAAACACCGTGCCGACTTCGCGGCCGCGCAGGTCGCACCAGCCCGCTTCGTCGAGACTCAGGAGATCGCGGCCACCGAGGCGGATCGAGCCCGACAGAACCTCCACGCCTCCGGGCAGCAGGCCGATGGTCGCCATGGCCGTCATGGACTTGCCGGAGCCGGATTCGCCCACGACGCAGAGAGTCTCGCCCGGATTGATGGAGAGCGACAGATCTCTGATGGCATGCTGACGGTCGGCCAGCATGGGCAGGCCGATGGACAGGTTCTCGATCGTCAGCACGGGGGAGGGTGCGCTCACCATGGGACTCCGGCAGAAGGGTTCGACCGGCTATCCTTGCGATCTGCAACGTTCCGTCAATCCATTCCGGCCGATGCAGTGTTGAGAATACCGTTACCTCCACCGCGGCAGGAACGAGCGCGCACGGAGCCTTCGAGACCGTGCACGATGCCGCTTGGGATGATGACGAACGAAGTCCGGTTCTGCCGTCATGCTGCCGCGCCGGCGGGATGGGACAGCGGCACCGAAAAATCGTAGATCACGCCGTCATTGGCGAATGTCAGGGCCACGGTGCCGCCGAGCTCGCCTTCGATGCTGCGGCGGATGAGGCGTGAGCCGAAACCCTGGCGCTTAGGCGTTGCGACGGAAGGGCCGCCGCTTTCGATCCAGTGGATATGCAGCTGCCGATGGCTCGCGTCGCTCTCGGTGACGTTCCATGTCATCTCGAGACGACCCGTATTGCTCGAGAGCGCTCCGTACTTCGCGGCATTCGTCACGAGTTCGTGGAGGACGAGGCCGAGATTGATGGCGTAGCGGGCCGGCAGCTTCACCTCCGGCCCCTTCAGCACGGCTCTTTCGTCGCCGGCCTTGCGGTAGGGAGCCAGCTCCTGCTCGGCCACGTCCTGCAATTCCGCTTCGCGCCAGGACTTGCGCGTCAGCAGGTTGTGCGTTTTCGACAGAGCAAGAAGGCGGCCTTCGAAGGCCTCCTTGAACTGTGCCGGACTGTCCGTAGTGCGAAGGGTCTGCGAAGCGATGGACTGCACCGTGGTGAGGGTGTTCTTCACGCGGTGATTCAGTTCGTCCAGGAAGAAGCGCTGCTGCTCCTCCGCGCGCTTCTGTTCCGTGATGTCCTGAAAGATGCCGACGAAATAGACGGGCCTTCTCTGGATGTCCAAGAAAACGCGGCCCCTGGAGTTGATCCATTTCAGGCTGCCGTCGGGAAGCCTGATCCGGTATTCGTCCTCATAATCTCCGCGGCGGGCAACAGCCGCCAGCCAGTTCTCACTGACGCGCTGTTTATCTTCCGGATGGAGGATACTCCACCATTGATCGGGATCCAGGGTCGTTTGGGTTTCGGGGAGTCCAATCATGACGGCAGCCTGGGCGGACCAGCCGCCGACATGATTGTCGGGATCGTACCACCAGGTTCCCATGTGGCCCGCTTCCAGGGCGAGGCGGGCCCTCTCCTCGCTGACCCGAAGAGCCTGCTGGCGCTCGACCACATCGTCCATCAGATCGTTGAAGGCCCTGGCCAGGACGCCGAACTCCCCGGATTTGGTGGGCAGGGAGATGCGCGCCTGATAATCGCCCCGCCGCCAGGCGTGAATGCCGTTCGTCACGATCTCGAAGGGTCTCGTGATGAAGGCCCGGCTCAGCAGGGCCGAGAGGGAGAGGGCCAGGATCAGCGCCGCGGCAATCAGCAGGAACCCGCGCTGGGCCGCCTGGTTGATCGATGCGAAGGCCGTTTTTGTCGACAAGCCGACATTCACGTAGACGTCCTTCGGCGGGATGGAGAGCGGGATGTATCCCACGATTCTCCGTGCGCCGTCGACGCTGACGGTGTCGGCCGTGCCGATCGATTTGAGCTGGGCCTGGGCCAGGTAATGCGGCGGCAGGAGCTTCCCGATCATGCCGTCGGGCCTCGGATCCTGCACCATGATGATGCCGTTCCGGTCGGCGATGGTCACCGACCCGTCCTCGGGAACGGTTCGTTCCTTCAGCTTCCGGCTCAGCCATTTCAGGTCGAGGGCCGCGGCCAGCACGCCGACCACGTCGCCTCTGTCGTTCCAGATCGGCAGGGCGATCGGCAGAACCGGATGCGGCCCGAGACCTCCTTCCTCGAAGACGGGCGTATACTCGCCGACCACGAGGTCCAGAGTGCCGAGCGCGTTGTGGAAGTACGGGCGATCCGAATAGTAACGGTGCATGTCGATGGTGCCGGTCGGGCGGCACCGGACGTGGCCGCTGATGTCCATCGCCACGAATGACAGGACATAGGGCACCTTCTGCTGAATGGCCTTCAGGTAGGGGCTGCAGGACGCGGTATCGAAGTTTCGGATGGACGGGGTCTCGTCCACGGCGAGCAGGAGGCTGTGAACCCCGTCGAAGATCCGTTCCAGTTCCGCGCCGACGAGCTGGGCCTGTCGAATGGCAAGATCGCTCACCTCCGCTTCCCGGGCGCGGCGCAGGGAGACTTCAGTGTAAGTCCAGATGACGATGGCCGGGAAAACCGAGATCAACGCCAGAAGGAGCAGACGCCTCGTCAGTGTCATGCAAACGCTCAGCTTATCGCCCTCAAGGGGATCACAAAGATGGCTGAGCGTCCACCCCAACCATGAGGGGTGCGGTCTTGCATCTCTTCCGAAGAGGTGTCAGGGGAGCAGGAATGGCTCTTCCTCCTCTTCTCCTCCTTCAGGATATCGCTCTCACTTTCGGCGGCACGCCCTTGATCGAGAGCGCAGAATTGTCCGTCTCCCCCGGTGAACGGGCCTGCCTCGTCGGCCGAAACGGGTCGGGCAAGTCCACCCTGCTCAAAATCGCCGCGGGCCTCATCGAGGCCGATAGCGGCAAGCGGTTCGTGCAGCCGGGAGCCACGGTCCGCTACCTGGCGCAGGAGCCCGATCTCTCAGCTTACGCCACCACGCTCGCCTATGTGGAGGCGGGCCTGGGGCCGGGCGACGATCCCTACCGGGCCCGTTACCTGCTGGAACAGCTGGGCCTGACCGGCGATGAGAAGCCTGCCGATCTCTCGGGCGGCGAGGCCCGCCGCGCGGCGCTTGCCCATGTGCTGGCGCCCGAGCCCGACATCCTGCTCCTGGACGAGCCGACCAACCACCTGGACCTGCCGGCCATCGAATGGCTGGAGGGCGAGCTGAAGAGCCTGCGCTCGGCGCTCGTGCTCATCAGCCACGACCGCCGCTTCCTGGAAAACCTGTCCCAGGCCACGATCTGGCTCGACCGGGGCCGGACCCGGCGCATGGAGCGGGGCTTCGCCCATTTCGAGGAATGGCGCGACCAGGTGCTGGAGCAGGAGGAGGCCGAGCACCACAAGCTCGGGCGCAAGCTCGTGGCCGAGGCGGACTGGCTGCGCTACGGCGTGACGGCCCGGCGCAAGCGCAATGTGCGCCGTCTCGGCAACCTCCACGCCATGCGCCAGCAATACCGCGAGCGCCAGCGCGCCGTCGGCACGGTCAACATGACCATGGCCGAGGCCGAGCAGTCCGGCACCCTCGTGGTCGAGGCGGAAGGCATCTCGAAGGCCTATGGCGACCGCCCGATCGTGTCGAACCTGTCCCTGCGCGTCCTGCGCGGAGACCGGCTCGGCATCATCGGCCCGAACGGCGCCGGCAAGACCACCCTCATCAACATGCTCACGGGCTCCCTGGAGCCGGATACGGGCCGGGTGCGCCTGGGCTCCAACCTGCAGATGGTCACCCTCGACCAGCGCCGCGCGAGCCTCGATCCCGACACGACGGTGGCCGAGACGCTGACCGGCGGACGGGGCGACACGGTGACCATCGGCGGCCAGACGAAGCATGTGATCGGCTACATGAAGGATTTCCTGTTCTCGCCCGAACAGGCGCGCACCCCCGTGGGCGTGCTCTCCGGCGGCGAGCGCAACCGCCTGATGCTGGCCCGCGCCCTCGCGCAGCCCTCCAACCTGCTCGTTCTCGACGAGCCGACCAACGATCTCGACCTCGAAACCCTCGATCTGCTCGAAGAGATGATCCAGGACTATTCCGGCACCGTGATTCTGGTGAGCCACGACCGCGACTTCCTCGACCGCACGGTCAGCTCCGTCCTGGTCTCGGAAGACGAGGGCCGTTGGATCGAGTACGCCGGCGGCTATACGGACATGGTGGCCCAGCGCGGGCGCGGCGTGCAGGCCCGCGTCGTCGAGAAGGAAGCCAAGGCCAGGAACGCCGAGAAGCCGGCGGCCGCTTCTCCGGCTCAGGGGAAGCGCAAGCTCAGCTTCAACGAGCAGCATGACCTCAAGACCTTGCCGAAGCGCATGGAGGAGCTGGAAGCCAAGATCGGGAAGGTGCAGGAGATCCTCGCCGATCCGGAGCTCTATTCCCGCGACCCGGCCCGCTTCCAGAAGGCCATGGATGCGCTGACCCAGCTGCAGGGCGAGCTTCACGCGGCGGAGGAGCGGTGGCTGGAACTGGAGATGCTGCGCGAGGAACTGGAGGGGTGATCCTTCCTGGGAGCGCCGGACGGCTTTTTGCTACTCGCCCGCTTCCAGCGTGAACCCGGCCTTCAGCAGGACCTGATAGTGACGCACCTTGCCGTCCTCGATATGGCCGCGGGTCTGGACGACCTCGAACCAGCGCAGGTTCCTCAGGGTCTGGCCGGCGCGGGCGACGGCGGTTTGAATGGCGTCCTCGATGCCGGTCTCGGACGAGCCGACGAGTTCGACGATCTTGTAGACATGATCACTCATGACGGGCTCCCTGTAGGGCGATGCAACCGGCGCCCATGACATCGCCAGGGGCGCCGTTCGAGGAGCGATCAAGCGGCGACGGTCTTGCGCACGGCGCCGATCTGGGTGTCGAGATGCGCCACGAGGTCTCCCGGAAGATCCATCAGGGCGACCAGACGGTCGAGATAGGCTTTCTCCTCCGGGGTGTCGGCATCGCCGATGGCGACGCGCGACGCCACGTAGAGCTCGGCGGCCTGCTCCTTCGTCTTCGGCAGGCGTGCGATGGCGGCGGCATCGGCGGGCTTGGCCATCATGTCGAGCAGGAAGCTCTTCTCCTCGCTGCCGAGGCCGAGCTGCTGGATCTGCTCCTGGATGCGCGTGGTTTCCTCGCCGTCCAGATGCCCGTCGGATTTCGCCGCCGAGATCATGGCCTGCACGAGGGAGAGGCCGATTTCCTGGCCGGACTCGTCCTTCTCCTCGTCGAGGTGAAAGCCGCTGCCCGCAGGCGGCGCGGAAGGAAGGTTTGCCGGTTGGCTCGGGTTGGGGGCCTGCTTCGCCTGCCAGTCCTGATAGGCCTTGAAGGCCACGCTCGCGAGAACGGCAAGGCCGCCCGCCTTCATGAGCGAGCCGCCGGCGGAGCGCCCGGCGCGGGAACCGAGGATCAGGGAGAGAAGGCTTCCCGCCGCGAGCCCGCCCAGGCCGCCGGGAAACTGGGACGCCAGGCCGCCGGTTTCCCCCGGCCTGCCTGCGCTGCCCGGCTGCTGTCCGCCGGGGAGGCCCTGATTGCGCATCAGTCCGTCCAAGATGCTGCCGATATTCATGTTCGCTCTCCTTGTGCCGTGGATTTGCCTCATGACAAGCCAGGGCATTTCGAAGAGTTCCGCGCGGCTTCGTTCACCAATGGGTTACGGTGCAAGGGAGGACGGCGGGAGGCGGCGCTTGTGTATGTCGGGCTAGACGTGATCGAGGCGCAGCATCACGGTTCCTTCCGGTAGGCCGTTACCTCCTGCTCGATGGCCCCGAAGATGGAATGGCCCGCCTTGTCCTTCATCTCGATGCGGATCGTGTCGCCGAAGCGCATGAAGGGCGTTCTCGCCTCTCCCTCACGGATCGTCTCCACCATGCGCAGTTCCGCGATGCAGGAATAGCCGAGGCCCCCCTCGGCGACGGGCTTGCCCGGGCCGCCGTCCTTGTCCTTGTTCGAGACCGTTCCCGAGCCGACGATCGTGCCTGCGCCGAGCGGGCGCGTCCTGGCCGCATGGGCGATCAGGGTCGGGAAGTCGAAGGTCATGTCGATGCCCGCGTTCGGCTTGCCGAAGGGCTCTCCGTTCAGCGACGAAAGCAGGGGCAGGTGCAGCTTGCCGCCGTCCCAGGCCTCCCCCAGCTCGTCCGGTGTGACGGCAACTGGCGAAAGGGCGGAGGAGGGTTTCGACTGGAAGAAGCCGAACCCCTTGGCGAGTTCGCCCGGAATCAGGTTGCGCAGCGAGACGTCGTTGACCAGCACCACCAGCCGGATGGCGGCGGCGGCCTCCGCGCGGGAGGCGCCCATGGGCACGTCCCCGACGATCACGGCCACCTCGGCCTCGAAATCGATACCGTGGGCTTCGTCGATGGCCGGGATCGGGTCCCGCGGCCCGAGGAAGGAATCGGAGCCGCCCTGGTACATGAGCGGATCGCTCCAGAAGGAGTCTGGCATCTCCGCCCCGCGCGCTTTGCGCACCAGTTCCACGTGGTTCACATAGGCCGACCCGTCGGCCCATTGATAGGCGCGGGGCAGGGGGGCGGCGCAATCGTGTTCGTGGAAACGGAAGGCGGGCACGGAGCCGTGTTCGAGCTGCTCGGCGAGATCGCGCAGGCGGGGCTCGACCTTTTCCCAATCATCCAAGGCTTGCTGAAGCGTCGGAACAATGAAAAAAGCATCTGTCGCGCGGGTCAGGTCCTTCGAGACGACGACGAGGCGGCCGTCGCGGCCCTGGTTGAGTGAGGAGAGTTTCATTGTCACCGACCGGGTTGCTGTGGTCCGCTCAGCTTGCAACGAATTCCTTTCCGGGGAAACGCCAATGACGACGATGAAGAGAAGAAACTTCCTGAAGGGGGCCGGTCTGGCCGCAGCGGCCGGCACGGTGGCGGCTCCCGCCATCGCCCAGAGCATGCCCGAGATCCGCTGGCGTCTGACCTCGAGCTTCCCGAAGTCTCTCGACACGATCTTCGGCACCGCCCAGACCTTCGCCAAGTACATGGCGGATGCGACCGACGGCAAGTTCCAGATTCAGGTCTTCGCCCCCGGCGAGATCGTCGGCGGCCTGCAGGCCATGGACGCCGTGGAGAACGGCTCCGTCGAATGCGCTCATACCCCACTCTATTACTATATCGGCCGCGAGCCGTCCCTCGGCGTCGCCACCGGCCTGCCGTTCAGCCTCAACGCCCGTCAGGCGCATTCCTGGTGGCACTTTGCGGGCGGCAAGGAGATCATCAACGAGGTGCTGGCGAAGTATAAGTGCACCTCGCTCGTCTGCGGCAATTCCGGCGCTCAGATGGGCGGATTCTTCCGCAAGGAGATCAACACCGTCGACGACCTGAAGGGCCTCAAGTTCCGCATCGGCGGCCTGGGCGGGCAGGTGCTGGCGAAGCTCGGCGTCGTGCCGCAGCAGATCGCTCCCGGCGACGTCTATCCGGCCCTAGAGCGCGGCACGCTCGACGCTGCAGAGTTCGTCGGCCCCTATGACGACGAGAAGCTCGGCTTCCTGAAAGTCGCCAAGTACTACTACGCGCCCGGCTTCTGGGAAGGCGGCGCCATGCTGCACCTCGTGGTCAACAAGGCCAAGTGGGACGAGCTGCCCAAGCATTACCAGGCCATCATGTCCCAGGCGTCCGAGGCGGCGAACAACTGGATGCTGGCCAAGTACGATGCCGTGAACGGCCAGGCCCTGCGCCGCATGGTCGGCGCCGGCGCGGAACTGCGCACCTTCTCCCCGGCCATCATGGAAGCCTCTCTCAAGGCCGCGAACGAGCTCTACGGGGAGCTCTCCGCCAAGAACGCGGATTTCAAGAAGGCCTACGATTCGATGGTGGCCTACCGCAACGATGTCCTGCCTTGGTGGCAGCTCAACGAATACGCCTTCGATACCTTCATGATCCGCACCCGCGGCCGTGTGTGATCGGAAGGGCAAAAGCCTGCCGCCAGTGAGCCGCGGCAAGGCATTGCAGCAATGAGACAGACAGCGTGGTTCGGCCCTGCCGGCCACGCTGTTCCGTTTCAGGGATGCTGTTCTCAAGCTCATGCGATTCTTGACGCTGCGTCACAACAATCTAGTTGCTTGCGCAACGAACTGTGTTATCGGTTGCGGGTGCAACGATAGGCGTGACGATGGCAGCTGGATCGACTGCGACGAAGCAGGATTCCGAGCCTCTGGTGGTTCTGGAGGAGTTCCTGCCTTACCGGCTCAACGTTCTGGCCGGTCTGACATCGAGCGCGCTCGCCCAGATCTATGCCGAGCGCTTCGGCCTCTCGATTCCCGCCTGGCGGGTCATCGTCACCCTTGGACAATACGAACACCGCACGGCGCGTGACATGGCGCCCCCGGGCGTCATGCACAAATCCACCGTTTCCCGGGCCGTCGCTGCCCTCGAGAAGCGCGGGCTGATCGTCCGCCGTCCCAATCTCGACGACCGGCGGGAGGAACTGCTCGCCCTGACCCCTGAGGGGAGGGCGATCTATGAGGCGGTGGCTCCCGAGGCCCTGGCGGTTGCGGAGAGCCTCCTGTCGGTGCTGACGCCCCAGGAGCGGGACACGCTTTCCACCCTGATCGACAAGCTCACCGGGCGCGCGCGCGTGTTGGCGCCGCGGGATGTGGAGGAGGGCGAAGGATGAGGCTCTATACGTATTTCCGCTCATCGGCGGCCTACCGGGTCAGGATAGCCCTCAACCTCAAGGGCGTTTCGTACGAATCCATCCCCGTCAACCTGTTGAAGGGGGAGCAGCAGGGGGCGGAGTACCAGGCCGTCAATCCTCAGAAACGCGTGCCCGCTCTCGATATCGGCGGAACGACCCTGATCCAGTCTCCCGCGATCCTGGAATATCTCGACGAGGTCTATCCGGAGCCGCCGCTTTTGCCGGTCGGCGCGGTCAACCGCGCCAAGGTCCGGGCCGTCGCCAGCCTGATCGCCTGCGATATTCACCCGCTCAACAATTCCGGCACGCTCGCCTATCTCAAGAACCGGCTCGGTCAGGATCGGGCCGCAGCCGATGAATGGTATGCCCATTGGGTGCGGGAAGGATTCGCCGCCATCGAAGCCCTGCTCGAACCGGGGCCTTACGCTTTCGGGTCCAGGATCACCCTGGCCGATGTCTATCTCGTGCCGCAGGTCTTCAATGCGAGGCGCTTCAACGTGCCGCTCGATGCCTATCCGAAGATCGTGGCCGTGGATGCGGCCTGCGCCGCCCACAAGGCCTTTCAGGATGCCGCGCCGGATCGCCAGCCCGACGCCGCCTGACGATGGATTGCATCCGCCGCCGGGGCGGATGCGTTGTTGTCGCAAACAGAGCCCCGCGAGCGGGGCATGACAGGAGGAAAGCCATGGGACCGTTCCCGCACGATGCACCGCCGGCCGCCATATCCGCAGAGAACCCGATGGGAACCGACGGCTTCGAATTCGTGGAATTCTGCCATCCCGATCCGCAGGCTCTCGACCGTCTCTTCAAGACCATGGGCTTCAGCCCTGTTGCCAAACACCGGTCGAAGAACGTGCTGCTTTACCGTCAGGGCGACATCAACTTCATCGTCAATGCGCAGCCGGGCTCCTTCGCCGAGCGCTTCGCGGCCCAGCATGGCCCCTCGGCTCCGGCCATGGCCTTCCGTGTCGCCGACGCGAAATACGCTTACGAGCGCGCGCTCTCCATGGGCGCCAAGCCCGCGCAGACGCAGGTGGGCCCGAACGAGCTCGAAATCCCGGCGATCGAAGGGATCGGTGGATTGCAGATCTATTTCGTGGATCGCTATGGCGCGAAGGGCTCGATCTACGACGTCGACTTCGAATGGCTGGGCGAGCCCGATCCGAAGCCGAAGGGCGTCGGCCTCTACTACATCGATCACCTGACCCACAACGTCTATCGCGGGCGGCTCGCCGAATGGGCCGGGTTCTACGAGCGGCTCTTCAACTTCCGCCAGATCCGCTATTTCGACATCGAGGGCAAGCTCACGGGCCTTCATTCCCGCGCCATGACCAGCCCCGACGGCAAGATCCGCATTCCGATCAACGAGGACGCGGGCGAGACCGGGCAGATCGAGGAATACCTGCAGGAGTACAAGGGCGAAGGAATCCAGCACGTGGCGCTGGGCTCGCACGATCTCTACGAGACCATCGAGTCGCTCGTTACGGCCGGGCTCGAATTCATGCCGGCGCCCAACGACATCTATTACTCCCGGGTCGACAAGCGCCTGCCCAACCACGAGGAGCCTCTCGAGCGGCTCAAGAAGAACGGCATCCTGATCGACGGGGAAGGTGTCGTCGAAGGCGGATTCACGAAGGTGCTGCTCCAGCGCTTCGGCAAGACGGCCATCGGGCCGATCTTTTTCGAGTACATCCAGCGCAAGGGCGACGAAGGATTCGGCGAAGGCAACTTCAAGGCGCTCTTCGAATCCATCGAGGAGGACCAGATTCGGCGCGGGGTGCTGAAGCCGAAGGTGGCCTGAATCCTTCCTGAGGATCACGATTCGAGACGAGGCCGGGCATGTTCCCGGCCTTTTTCGTCCCCAGGCGAGGAAAATCTGCAGAGAATGTGAAGAGCGTTATGCACAGCGCCGGGCTATGAGCAGCCTTAAAAATCGTCGTTTCAGATCTCCCGGCAGGACTGGGACTTGTCCGAAAGCCCTTATTCCTTAACGATTTACTAAAATCGATCCTGAATTCTTAACGGTTGGTAAAGGGGTGGCCTCGAAACGTTGCGTTTGTGCAACATGCCCCTGAAAAGCCCCGCTTCTCGCCCGTTTCATGCCTTCATTTGGTTGCCTGCGGGGTCGCCATGGCTAATGTGACTGCAGCGACGGGGGCACCCCAGTCGTGATCTTGGTAGGTTCGCTCTTAAGAGTGGGCCGCCGGGTACTAGGGGAAAAGGGCGTGTTTGCGGCTTCTCGAAGTCGCCAAATCACAAAAACCCGGCCCCCCAGGGTCTCGAAACTTTGGAGGTTTAACCATGAAGCTCGTTAAGAGCCTCTTCCTCGGATCGGTCGCGGGTCTCGCGGCTGTCGCCGGGGCTCAAGCTGCCGACCTTCCCTCGAAGAAGGCTGCTGCTGTTGAATACGTGCGCGTCTGCTCCACCTACGGAGCCGGCTTCTTCTACATCCCGGGCACGGAAACCTGCCTGCGCGTCGGCGGCCGTGTTCGCGCTGAGTACCGCTACCTCGAGCCGCTCACCCGCGCTGAGGACTCGATCGGCTTCCGCGCTCGCGGTCGCGTTCAGCTCGACGCCCGCACCGCCACCGCTTACGGCCTCCTGCGCACCTTCGTGCGTCTCGAGATCACCCGTAACACCGGCGTTTACGCTGGCGGCGGCGTGTCCTCCAGTGCTGAGGCTGCTCAGGCCTTCATCCAGTTCGGCGGCCTGACCGCCGGTCGCGCTCCCTCGTTCTTCGTGAACCAGGACCTGCCGACCACGAACTGGGGCACCGTCGGTGGCTTCTACGACTTCCCCGACGTGAACCTGCTCGCCTACACCTTCTCGTTCGGCAACGGCTTCTCGGCCTCGCTGTCGCTCGAAGACGGCGAAGGCACGAACGTTGCTGGCGCTCCGTACTTCTCGCCTGCTGGCGAGCGCGTTCCGGACGTCGTCGCCAACGTGAAGTACGCTGGCACCTGGGGTTCGGCTCAGCTCTCCGGTGTCGTGCACCAGCTGCGCAGCGCTGCGATCGCCGGTCCGACCGGCCTCGGCTTCATTCCTGACACCGAGTACGGCTGGGCCGTGTCCGGTCAGGTCGGCATCAACCTGCCGATGATCGCCGCCGGCGACGCTCTGTGGGTTGCCGCGACCTATGCCGACGGCGCTCTCAGCTACCTCGGCCTTGGCACAAGCAACAGCGTGGGCAGCACCCTTGCTGACGTCGCTGAAGCCTACTACAACCCGGTCACGGGCGACATCGACACCGGCGCTGGCTGGGGCGTGTTCGCGGGTATCCGTCACTACTGGACCCCCACGATCCGTCAGAGCCTTTTCGGCTCCTACGTGTCGGTTAGCTACGACAACTCCGGCTCGCTCATCGGCCTCCCCGACTTCAACGAGTGGCGCGTTGGTTCGAACCTGATCTGGTCGCCGGTTTCCGGCCTCGATATCGGTGTCGAAGTCCTCTACGCCAACATGGATCGCGATCCGGTCGGCCTCGTTGCCGGCTCCAGCGACGACCGCTGGGAAGGCCGTCTGCGCATCCAGCGCGACTTCTAATCAGCTCGTCTGATTGGACAGGAGAACCCCGGTGGCAACACCGGGGTTTTTCTTTTGTGGTCTGGAGCATGACGTGAGAACATCGTGCAGGATGTTTCTCCGGCGGATCGTGCGGAGCAGAAAGATTACTCAACGAGAATTGGTCCGGTTGGGACATTGGGCGCAGCGTGCAGACCCGAACGATGCGCTCATCGAGGAAGCATCGGAAACATCCCAGAAGGGGACTTCCACTGTCCCCGTCCGGTGCGCTAGCGGCACGTTCGCTAGGAGGGCGAAGCATAAGTCGCCCCTTAAAATCGTAAGTCTCGGATCCGCTGACAGAGCCGTTCCTGTAAGGCCCGAGCACTCTTAATGCTGGGTGGAGACTTCCAGCTCGCGGATGAAGTGTTTGATCCTCTCGATGAGATCGCCGTCGAGCGCAGGAGCATGGCCCTGGTTGGGCACGGTGACGGCCTGGAGACGGGGGTGCCGCTCCCGCATGGCCTCCAGCGTCTGTGCGGTAAGCAGGTCTGAAAGTTCCCCCCGGATGGCCAGAACCGGAAAGGGTTTCAACCCTTCGAAGAGGGGCCACAGATCTGGCAGGGGCTTTTCGAGATCGAGAGCCTCCATGGGCTTCATGAGATTCGGATCGTAGTTCAGGACGAGCTGGCCTTCGCTTTCACGCCAGGTGCCGCGGGCCATCGCCTCCCATTGCTCCTCCGTGAAACCGGGAAACTGGGTTCCCGATCTCTCCCGGAGCAACAGGACGGCTTCCTGCATGGTGCGGGGCGTCGGCAGCTTTCCGACATAGCCGCGGATCCGCATGAGCCCCTTGGCTTCGAGCACGGGGCCGACATCGTTGAGAACCGCACCGGCGATGAGAGAAGGGCGGGCGGCGGCGAGCGCCATGGTGATCAGGCCGCCGCGGGAGGTGCCGACGAAGACCGCCTTCCCGATTCCGGCGGCTTTCAGCACCTGCAGGACATCGCCCATCTCGACCGTGACGTCGTAATGGCGCCAGTCCTTGTCCCATTCCGAGAGACCGCGCCCGCGATAATCCAGGGCGAGCACGCGGCGAGGGCGGTCGGCGTCGCCGCTCAGCGCCTGAGCGAGGTCGTGAAAGTCCTCCGAGGATCGCGCCAGGCCCGAGAGGCAGACGATCGGCAGCGCCTCGCCGGCCTCGGGGCCATAATCGCGGGCATAAAGGCGCAGCCCATCGGCGGCCGATACGAAAAGGTCCCGGTAAGAACGGCTCATTTCAATCCACGATCAAAGGTTTCAATGAGCCGCATCATGCCGGATCACTGGGTGCTTGTCGCGGCCGCCGTCGCCGGAGCCGGCACAGGCAAGACCTTCTCCTTGAGGCGCTGCCGGTAGACGCGCAGGTTCTCCAGGACGCGCTGAACGTAGTTCCGTGTCTCGTAGAAGGGAATGCGCTCGATCCAGTCGACCTCGTCCACATCGGGCTTGCGCGGATCGCCATAGGACTTCACCCATTTGATCACATTCCCGCCCCCCGCATTGTAGGAGGCGAAGGCGAGGATATGGGAGCCTTTCCAGTCCTCCATCAACTCGCCGAGATGGGCCGAGCCGATCTTGGCGTTGTAGGACGGGTCTTCGGTCAGTCGGTTCAGGTCGAAGCCGACGCCGAAGCGTTGGGCCGTTCTTTTCGCGGTTGCCGGCATGAGCTGCATGAGCCCGCGCGCGCCGGCGCTCGAGACGGCGCGCGGGTTGAAGGCGCTTTCCTGGCGGGCGATGGCATAGACCATGGCGGGCTCCACCTCGTCGCCCACGGGCTCGAAATCGGGAATGGCCGCGAGCGGATAGGCGTGCTGATCGAGCGGGAAGCCCCTTTGAAGCGCGATCTTGCCGATGGCGAGAACCGCGCGGGGATTCTGCTGCGATGCGGCAAGGCCGGCCAGGGCGTCGAGCTGTCGCGGATCTCCCAAGGATTGCGCGAGGTCGGAGCAGAGGCTCACCGCGAGATCGGGCTCGCCGATCCGCTGCAGCCATTGCACCGCCTGGACGGGAATGAGCCTGTCGAAGGCTTGGCGCTCATCGGCGGAGAGCGGATCGATGTTGCGTAAAACGATGGCCCGGCCGAGCCTCTCCTGGGCCAGCTGCCCGTAATAGGTCGTCGGGTTCTGGGCCGCGCGCTCGAAGAAGAGCCTGGCGTCCTGCGTCTGACCGGCCGCTTCCGCCGCGCGGCCCTGCCAATAGGCGACGCGGGCGACGGAGATCGGGGTTGAGGCGGTCTTGGCGACGGTGCCGAAATGCCGGGAGGCGGTCGCCGGATCGCTCAGGAAGCGCAGGGCGATCCAGCCCGCGTGAAACTCCGCCTCGATCTGCTGCGCGGCCGACTCGGCGGCATGGTGGCTGGCCACTTCATAGGCCTTCCGGGCATTGCCCTTGTCGAGAAGGCTGCGGGCGATCAGCCGCTGCTCCGCCCACCATTCGTCGCCATCGACCCGAAGCTCGGGATCCCGCGGCGCCTGCATGATGATGTCGGCGGCCTCCACGAGATTGTTGCTGCGGCGCTGGAGCAGGGCGCGGGAGAACAGGAAGGAGGGATCGCCGCGCAGGGGGGCGGGGACGGCGGCAAAAGCCTTCTCGGCCTTCTTCTTGCCCTGGAAGACCGCCATGCGCGCCTTGACGAGAAGGCCGTAATCCTTGCCCGCATATCCCGCCGCCCGCTGGGCTCCGCCCCAGTTCTCCTTCAGGAGCAGGCGCTCCATGCGGAAGCGATGGTCGGGCTGGGCGAGAAGGCCGGGAAAACGGTCGAGAATGCGGCGCTCCACGTCAGGGCCGAACGTGTCTTCCCGCCAGACATGGCGAATGAGCTCGCTGGCCTCCTGCTCGGCCCCGTCGGTCTTGAGCGCGAAGGCGAGAGCGATCCGCCCGGCGGCCGTCACGGGCGGCTGTTGGGCGAAGAAGGCGCGGACCTCGGATGGGGAGCGGCGCTCGGCCAGGAGGGCATCCTCGCTTCTCCGGCGAATCTGGCTGGTGACGGGCCAATCCGGGTTGTCCCGCCGAAAGGCCATGATCCGGTCGAGCCCGACGGGAAGGCCGCTGCGGATGGCGAACCACTCCGCGAGGGCTTGAGCTGCCGGCTGGGCGAGCTTGGTCTTGAGAACCTCCGCCTCGGTCAGGTCATTGTCCCGATAGGCCTTGAAGATCCCCTGCAGGTGTTCCAGGTCTCCCGGTGCCGGATGGGCGGGTACGAAGCTTTCCAGGGTGGCGGCCGGGGAACCGTCCGCCGGGGACGGAATGACCTCGGAGGCCTGAACCGTGAGCGCGGAGAGTTGGACGAGGGCGATGGATGTCGCAAGACGTATGAAAGGACGCATGTCGAGGCTCACCCGCAACCCCCTTGCTGCCGCTTGTTTCTTCTTGTGACGACGTTTCTCTTGAGGAAACACCAAGAGCCGGGCTAGGACAACTCCCTGAGGGAAAGTTTGCGCCCATGCGCCGCACCTCCTATGTGTTAAATCCTTGTGCCTCCCAGGACCCTGCGCACTTCAACCGAGGACGATCATGACTCAGTTCAAAGGCTCCATCACTGCTCTGGTGACTCCCTTCAAGGATGGCGCCGTGGACGAGGCGGCGTTCCGGTCCTTCATCGACTGGCAGATCAAGGAGGGCACGAACGGCCTCGTTCCCGTGGGCACGACCGGTGAGAGCCCGACGCTCAGCCACAAGGAGCATGAGCGGGTCGTGGAGGTCTGCGTGCAGGAGGCGAAGGGCAGGGTGCCCGTGATCGCAGGCGCGGGCTCCAACAGCACGGCGGAGGCGGTGGCCTTCGCCAGGCATGCGGAAAAGGTCGGCGCCGATGCGGTGCTGATCGTGACGCCCTATTACAACAAGCCGACGCAGGAAGGGCTCTATCAGCACTTCAAGGCCATCAACGATGCCATCGGCCTTCCGATCTTCATCTACAACATTCCCGGCCGTTCCGTGATCGACATGTCGGTGGAGACCATGGCGCGGCTCTACGAGCTGAAGAACATCGTCGGCGTGAAGGACGCCACCGCCAACATGGCGCGCGCGAGCCTGCAGCGGCAGGTGATGGGACCCGATTTCATCCAGCTCTCGGGCGAGGATGCGACTGCCCTGGGCTTCATGGCCCATGGCGGACACGGCTGCATCTCCGTCACCTCGAATGTGGCGCCGCGGCTCTGCGCCGAGATGCAGAACGCCTGCCTGAAGGGCGATTACGCGACGGCCCTGAAGCTGCAGGACCGCCTCATGCCCCTGCACACCAACCTGTTCATCGAAACCAATCCGACCCCGGTGAAATACGCCGCATCGCTGCTCGGTCTCATGGAAGACACGGTGCGCCTGCCGCTGGTGCCCGCTTCCGAGAATGCGAAGCAGGCCGTTCGTGCGGCCATGGTTCATGCGGGGCTGATCAAAGCTTAAAGCACCTCATGTCAAAAGCCCCCAAGAGTGCCAATCGCGTCGTTGCCGACAACAGGAAGGCGCGGTTCAACTACGAGATCCTCGACACGTATGAGGCGGGAATCTCCTTGACCGGCACGGAAGTGAAATCCCTGCGCGAGGGAAAGGCGACCATCGGCGAGGCCTATGCCGGGCCCTCGGGCGAGGAGTTCTATCTCTTCAACGCCTATATTCCCGAATATCTCCAGGCGAACCGCTTCAATCACGAGACCCGGCGCCCGCGGCGCCTGCTGCTGCACAAGCACCAGATCAACAAGCTGATCGGCGCCACGCAGCGCGAAGGGTTCACGGTGATCCCGCTCAAGATCTATTTCAACGATCGCGGGCAAGCGAAGGTGGAGCTCGGCCTCGGCCGCGGCAAGAAGCTGCACGACAAGCGCGAGACGGAAAAAGAGCGCTCCTGGAACCGGGAGAAGGCACGCCTCATGCGCGAGAAGGGCTGAAGATAAGACAGGACGCTCTACATGTCTCTCCATCCTGTATGGGAGGCATCAGCATGGCGTCCGTGGCTCTCGTTTCCGTTCTCGGACCCGACCGTGTCGGGCTTGTCGCCGCGATTGCGGAACACCTGTTTGATATCGGTGTGAACCTGCGCGACACGACCTTCTCCGCCCTGGGCGCGGGCGCGGAATTCGTCGCCCTGTGCGAGCTTCCCTCCGGCGTGACGGCGGACGAAGTGGAGGCAGGCCTGAAGCGGTTGCCCGAGCTCGACGGCGCGGAAGTCCGGGCGATGCCCTATGCCTTCGACCCCAGCCCAGGGGCTGCCGGGAGCATCACGCACCGCATCGCCATCAGCGGCGGCGACCAGCTCGGCCTGGTCGCCCGGCTGGCGGAAGTCTTCAAGCGCTACGAGGCCAATATCGTTCGCCTCGAGGCCCGCAAGCTCCCGGATGCGGAGGGCGGGCTCTACGTGACCCGCTTCGCGGTCTCGATCCCCGCCGCGCAGACGGATCCGTGCCTTGCCACCGTCAGCAACACGGCCGGGACGCTTGGCCTGAACTGCGAGGTCGAGGCGGGTTCTCTCTGACGACAATGGCCGGGACATGCCCGGCCATGCGAAGGGATCGCGGTCGCGGTTCCGGTCAGACGTCGAAATCGTCGTCCTGCTGCTGCTGCCGGATGCCGTAGCGGCTCTCGAGCGCGCCGTTCCGGGGCTGTTGCTGGCGCGGTCGCTCCTGGCGCTCGCCGCCGCCCTCGCCCGGGGCGCGTTGCGGCCGGTCCGAGGGATCGCGGCCGATGCGGGAGGCCAGCTGAGCCAGGTCGAGGAACTCGTCGGCCTGCCGGCGAAGCTCGTCGGCCACCATCGGCGGCTGCGTCGTCACGGTGGAAACGACCGAGACGCGAACGCCCCGGCGCTGCACGGCCTCGACGAGAGAGCGGAAATCGCCGTCACCCGAGAAGAGGACCATGTGATCGATATAGGGAGCGAGCTCCAGCGCATCGATGGCGAGCTCGATGTCCATGTTGCCCTTCACCTTGCGGCGGCCGGCGGAATCCACGAACTCCTTCGTCGGCTTCGTGACCACCCGGTAGCCGTTGTAGTCGAGCCAGTCGATCAGCGGGCGGATGGAAGAATATTCCTGATCTTCCACAAGGGCCGTGTAGTAAAAGGCCCGCAGAAGAGTGCCGCGGCCCTGGAATTCCTTCAGCAGACGCTTGTAATCGATATCGAAGCCGAGAGTTTTGGTGGTAGCGTAGAGGTTGGCTCCATCAATGAAGAGCGCGATCCGCTGCTGGCCTGACATAAGTATTCTCTATTTGTGCCGGCCGGAGAGGCAAAACAACATTCATTATTCAAGTGGCATCTACTCTTTACGCAAGCAATAAAATTGCGTGGAAAAATGACTACGTGCCCTGGAATAAGCTGCTATTAACCCTTCGGCCCTTAAAAACGCCAATGTAAAATACTTAATGGCGCGTAAACACCAAGAGTCAAGTTGTCAGAACCAAGGCAGTCAAGCCTGTGTATGACAAATAAACAGCTTTTATGATTTCAGGCTGCGGCTGCCGGGCTTGACGGCGGGCAGGGCCGCAAGCTCAGGCGGAAGCCGATCCGGCGCATAGGCCGGGATGTCCAGTTGCACCAGGGACACCAAGGGAACTCCAAGGTCCGCCTTGCCGCCCGAGCGGTCGATGAGGCATGCCGCGCCGAGAAGCGTTCCGGGATGCTCCCGGAGAGCCGTCAAGCATTCCCTAGAGGAAAGTCCAGTCGTCACGATGTCTTCCACCATGACGACGCGCGCGCCCTCCGGGATGGCGAAGCCGCGCCGGAGAACGAAGACGCCGTTCTCGCGCTCGACGAAAATGGCCTTCGCCCCGAGATGGCGGGCCGTCTCGTAGCCCGGGACGATGCCCCCGACGGCCGGTGAGACGACGTAATCGACAGGCCCGTAAGCCTCCTTGATCTTCTCGGCCAGGGCCCGGCAGACCCGTTCCGTGCGGGCCGGATCCTGGAACACGAACATCTTCTGCAGGAAGACCGGGCTGTGCAGTCCCGACGAGAGAATGAAGTGCCCTTCCAGCAGAGCGCCGGCGGAGCGGAATTCATCGAGGACATCGTTCGGGGTCATAGCGGCACCTGTGGTCATAAACTGAGGCTGGTTATCCCATGCCTGGCGGGTGCGTCGACAGTTATTTTCAAGGGGGAGAAATGGGTATAGAAATGCAATAAAGTTCATAGACGTACACCTCTCTCAAAAAGAGGGCGGCCAAGCCTCAAGGGGCACTTCACATGCAAGTTCTCGTGCTGGGCGGCTATGGCTTGATCGGGCAGCCCGTCGTCTCACGCTTGCTGGAAGCCGGGTACCACGTCACAGGTCTGGGACGCTCCGTCCGGTTGGCCCGTAGGATCTGTCCTCAGGCGACCTGGGTCGAGCGGGATATCTCAACGCTCACGCGCCCGCAGGATTGGCTGCCGGTTCTCTCCGGGGTGGATGCCGTGGTGAACTGTTCCGGTGCCCTGCAGGATAGCCCACGGGACCATCTCCAGGCCTTGCAAACGGATGCGATGCAGGCGCTCTTCGAGGCCTGTCGGACCGCCTGCATCAAGAAGGTCGTTCAGATCTCGGCAGTCGGGGTGTCCCGTGATGCGACAACGCCGTTCCTGCGCACCAAGGCCGATGCCGATGAGGCTTTGATGGCATCGGATCTGGATTGGATTGTCCTGCGTCCCGGCCTTGTCATTGCGCAAAACGCTTATGGCGGAACAGCTCTCATTCGCGCTCTCGCTTCCTTTCCGCTCATTGTGCCGCTGCTTGAAGGAAGCAAGCCGATCCAAACGGTCTGCATCGAGGATGTCGTGGATGCGGTGCTTGCTTGTGTGGATGGGCAGGTCGAAACCCGCAGCGCCTACGATCTCGTCGAGGCACAAGACCATTCTCTGAAAGAGATCATTCTCGCCTTTCGATCATGGCTCGGCTTTGCTGCTGTTCCAATCCTTCACGTACCTCGTGTGGTCGCTCGTCTCTTGTTCAGCATTGGCGATACACTCGGTTATCTCGGCTGGCGTCCGCCTGTGCGCATGACGGCTCTTCGTCAACTCGAAGTCGGGGTGAGGGGCGATCCAGCCGCATGGGTGCGGGCGCGCGGTCGCGCCCCTTCGAGTCTGCCATCGACTCTGGCACGCATGACGGCGACCATTCAGGAGCGCTGGTTCGCGCGACTCTGGCTTTTGAAGCCCATCATCATCGGGACGCTGAGCCTCTTCTGGCTGGCATCGGGCATGATCGGTTTTATCGAGGCCAAGGCCGCGGCTGCCATTCTTCTGCAACGGGGCGTAGGCGAGGAGTTTGCAATGGCTGCCGTTTTCAGTGGCAGCCTTGTCGATATCTCTCTCGCCGCATTGCTCCTCGTCCGCGCGACACATAAGGCCGCGGCTTACGGCATGATCGCGACGACGGTTGCTTATCTTGCCGCGGGCACGCTGCTCACTCCCAACCTCTGGCTCGATCCGCTTGGACCTTTCGTCAAAACCATTCCTGGCGTCGTCCTGGCTCTTGTGGTGCTGGCTATCGCGGATGAGCGCTGATGGAACTTCTCGATCTTCTCCGTTGGTTTCACGTGATAGGTGCGACGGTTCTGCTCGGCACCGGAGCAGGTATCGCTTTCTTCATGCTGATGGCCCACAGAACTCGCCATCCCGCTTTGATTGCTCATGTGGCTTCGACTGTCGTCACTGCGGACATGGTGTTCACATCTACTGCCGTGATCGTGCAGCCGCTGACAGGTGTGAGCCTTGCCTATCTCATAGGTTGGCCTTTGACGGAAGGATGGGTTGTTCTGTCTCTCGGGCTTTATGGGCTGACCGGCTTGTTTTGGCTGCCCGTCGTCTGGATTCAGATCCGGATGAGGGATCTGGCGCGCGCCGCAGCCAAGGAAAAGCGTCTCCTTCCGAAGCAATATGATCGCCTGTTCGCGATCTGGTTTGCCTGCGGCATTCCGGCTTTTCTCTGTGTTCTCGCCATTGTCTGGCTGATGCTTGCCAAGCCGTCGCTGCCTCTGTTCTGAAAGGCAACTATCTCCCCGCCGCCTCGACGAAGGCGGCGAACAGCTGGCGGGATGGGTGGTCCTGCGCGGCGAGCAGCTCGGGGTGCCACTGGACGCCGATGGCGAAGCGGCGGGAGGGGATTTCGACGGCTTCGATCACGCCGTCATCCGCCCGGGCGGCGACGACAGCCTGATCGGACACTGCAACGACCGCCTCCTGGTGGCGGCTGTTCACGTCGAGACGCGCCGCGCCCACGATGCGCGACAGCATCGTGCCCGGCGTCACCACGACGGAATGCATCGCGCCCCGGCTGTCGTGATCGAGTATATGCGCGCCGGTCTTGCGGATCTCATGCACCATGCGTCCGCCATGGAGGCAGGCGAGCATCTGCATGCCGTTGCAGATGCCGAGAACCGGCTTGTCGCGTTCGAGGAAGCCGCGCATGAGCGCCTGCTCGACATCCAGCCGCTCCGAGGACGGATAGCGCGATCCGTCGCCGGGAGCATACCATTCGCTGGGAAACCGGATGCGGCCGCCGACGCTGACGAAGCCGTCGAATTCCGATATGACGGTTTCGACCATGTCGGCGAAATAGGGAATCCCGAACGGCATCCCGCCCGCGCGATGCACGGCCTCGAAATAGGCCTTGGACATCTCGTATTCGTTGCCGCCGGCGGAGCTGTTCTCATCCATGATGACGGCGATGCGGGGCTTGGCTGGCATTGAGGCATCCTGACTCTAAAGCATCGGTCCCAAAAGTGGATTTGCACTTTTGGAATCGAATCCGATGCTTCCTTCCTGAGTTGAGAGCATAGTTCGAGCGGAAAACCTAAGTCCACTTTTCCGAACGATGCTCTGAAAGTGCAGTCCGGGCTTAAACCCATCCCTCGGTAAAGCCAACCTTGATGCGGCGGTTCTGCCGTCCCTTGTTGTCGACCTTCAGGATTTTCACCGGACGGGCCTGCCCGGTGGAGGCCAGATGGGTGCCGCCGCAGCCCTGGCGGTCGAGCCCGGCGATCTCGACGATGCGCACATGGCCATCCGCGCCGCGCGGCGGCGAGACGGCCTTGCTCCGGAAGAGGCCGGGCGTTGCCGCCGCCTCGTCCCACGGCATGAAGAAGGCGCCGACGGGAAGGTCCTGGCGGATCACGTCGTTGATGGGGCCGTCGAGGACACGCAGGCGATCAGCGTCCGCTCCAGGCAGATCGAAGTCCACGCGGAACGTGCCGTCGGCGGAGAGCTGGGCTCCGGTCAGCAGCGCGCCGCCGAATTCGCGAAAGACGATGCTGTTGGCGATGTGGGCGAGGGTGTGCAGCTCGCACATCAGTTTCCGGAAAGCGGGATCGACGGCAACGCGCACCGTTCCGGCGATCTCGTCGTCGGAATCGAATTCGTGCCAGAGGCCGCGCCCGTCGGCACGAACGGCGGTGATTGCGGATTCACCTCCCGCCCAGGCGAGGGCCGCCCGGTCCTGAAGCTGTCCGCCTCCGCCGGGAAAGACGGGAGACTGCGCGAGGAGAACGGCCCCTGGCCGCGCATCGAGCACGGGAGCCTCGAGTTCCAGCAGGTCGGCATGATCCTGGCACAGAAGGCGCATCGCTGCTCAATCCTTTAGACGACGCGCCATCCTGCCTTCAGCCCGTCACGCGGTCCACGCGGCTCACCACGCGCTTGGCGCGCAGCTCCGCGATGATGGCGTTCAGGTGCTTCAGGTCCCAGACCGTGAGGTCGATGGTCACGTCGGTGAAGTCCTGGGTACGCCGCTTCATGGAGACGTTGTCGATGTTGCCGTCGTGATCGGCGATTACCTGGGTGATCTGGGCGAGCGATCCGGGCTCGTTGATCGATTGCAGCTTGATGCGCGCGGGAAAACGCTGGGTGGAGCCGGATTCCAGATCCCAGCGCACGTCGATCCAGCGGTCGGGCTCGTTGTCGAAGGCGGCGAGCGAGGAGGACTGGATCGGGTAGATCGTCACGCCTTCGCCGGGCGTCATGATGCCGACGATGCGATCTCCCGGAACCGCGCCGCCCTCGGGGGCGAAGCGGATCGGCATGTCGGTGTTGAGCCCGCGGATCGGGATGCCGCCCGAATGATCGTCGGCGCCTTTCTTGCCCGCGCCGTCGGGCTGCCCGCCGCCCTTGGCGTCGCCGGCGGCGCGCCGCTCCTCCAGGTAATCGGGATAGACGGCCCGCACCACGTCGCCGGAGAACATCTCGCCCCGGCCCACGGCGGCCAGCACGTCCTCCACGGAGGCCCGCGCCAGACGGGGCAGGGCGCCCTTCAGCTTCTCGTCGGAGAAGGCGCGGCCCGCGCGCTCGAAGGCGCGCTCCAGGATCTGGTGGCCGAGGCCGGTATATTGCTTGCGCACGGCGGCGCGGGTGGCCCGGCGGATGGAGGCGCGCGCCTTGCCGGTGACGACCAGGGATTCCCAGGCGGCCGGAGGCGTCTGCCCTTCGGCGCGGACGATCTCCACCTCGTCGCCGTTCTGCAACTCGGTGAGCAGGGGAGACATGCGGCCGTTGATCTTGCAGCCCACCGCCGTGTTGCCGACATCCGTGTGGACCGCATAGGCGAAGTCGATGGGCGTCGCGCCGCGGGGAAGGGCGATGAGCCGCCCCTTCGGGGTGAAGCAGAAGACCTGATCGTGGAAGAGCTCGAGCTTGGTATGCTCGAGAAACTCCTCCGGGTTGTCGCCTTCGGCCAGGAGGTCGATGGTGCGCCGCAGCCATTGATAGGCGCGGCTTTCCTTGGCGAGGCGCGAATTGTCGTTGACGCCTTCCTTGTAGAGCGCATGGGCGGCGATGCCGTACTCGGCCACCTCGTCCATGTCCTCGGTGCGGATCTGCAGCTCGACGCGCTGGCTGCCCGGGCCGATCACGGTGGTGTGGATCGAGCGGTAGTCGTTCTGCTTCGGGGTCGAGATGTAGTCCTTGTACCGGCCCGGCACCATGGGCCAGCTGGTATGCACGATGCCCAGCGCCCGGTAGCATTCGTCGATGGTGCCGACGATGATGCGGAAGGCGAAGATGTCCGAAAGCTGCTCGAAGGAGACGGATTTGCGCTCCATCTTGCGCCAGATGGAATAGGGCCGCTTCTGGCGTCCCGTCACCTTCGCCTCGATCCCCTGTGCCCGCAGTTTGGTCGTCAGGGTCTTCTCGATCTCCTCGACGAGCTTCTCGCTCTTGGCGGAGAGTTCGGTGAGGTGGCGCCGGATGGCCTCGTAGGCTTCCGGATCGAGGTTATGGAAGGACAGCTCCTCCAGTTCCTCGCGCATTTCCTGGATGCCCATGCGCCCGGCGAGGGGAGCGTAGATGTCGAGGGTTTCCTCGGCGATCCGCTTGCGCTTCTCCGGCGGCATGAACTGAAGGGTGCGCATGTTGTGCAGGCGGTCCGCCAGTTTGACCAGGAGCACGCGCACGTCGTCGGCGACCGCCAGCAGGAGCTTGCGGAAGTTCTCGCCCTGGGCCGCCCGCTTGGAGACGAGATCGAGGCGCTTGATCTTCGTCAGGCCGTCGACCAGTGCCCCGATCTGGGGGCCGAAGGTCTTGTTGATCTCCTCAAGGGTTGCCTGGGTATCCTCCACCGTGTCGTGGAGCACCGCCGCCGCGATGGTGGCGTCGTCGAGCTTGAGGTCCGTGAGGATGGCCGCCACTTCGAGGGGGTGGCCGAAGAACAGGTCGCCTGATGCGCGCTTCTGGTTGCCATGGGCCATCATGGCATACACATAGGCCCGGTTGAGAAGCGCCTCATTGGCCGAGGGGTTGTAGCGCTTGACCCGCTCGACGAGTTCATATTGGCGCATCATGCAGCCGCCGTCTCCTTCATCCGGTCGATCAGGCTGAAAACAGGAAGATATTGAGAATATTGTACAAGGTCTTCTGACCGCAAGCTGAATACCTTGCCGCAGGCGCGTGAAACCATGCGGTGGTTAAGGGGCCGGCAAAGGGGGACCGCCAACGAAAAAAGCCCGGCATCGAGCCGGGCTTTCGCGATTCTCCGAAGGGTACGCTTATTCGCGGTCGTCGTCGTCCGCGCTGCTGCTCGGGGGCACCAGGCCTTCCAGGCCGCGGAGGAGGTCTTCCTCGCTCATGCGGTCGAACTGGACGTCAGCATCGTTGTCGCCGCCCGTGGAGGGGGCCGCGGCGGTGTTGCTGAGCATCGGAACGGCCTCGGCCTCCGGCTCGTCCACCTCGACATACTTCTGCATGGAGTGGATGAGCTGCTCCTTCAGGTCGTCGGGAGCGATCGTCTCGTCCGCGATCTCGCGCAGGGCCACGACGGGGTTCTTGTCGCGGTCGCGGTCGATCGTGAGGGGCGAGCCCGACGAGATCAGGCGGGCCCGGTGGCTGGCGAGCAGCACGAGCTCAAACCGGTTGTCGACCTTGTCGATGCAGTCTTCGACGGTCACGCGAGCCATGCGGGGCTCCTTCTTCAGGCGTTGATGAATATCGGAAGGGCGAGGGGATACACCGGATGCCTGCAGAAAACAAGAGGAAGCGTTCTCCGGCAGGCACTTACCGCGAGGTGCGGCGGCGCACGTCCGGCATCGGCCGCCTTCGCTACCTTGCCCAAGGTTAAGCTCCGGGGGAAGGTGAGGGCCTTGAGGATGGTTCTGCAAGGCTTTGTGCGCGGTCTGGCCGAGGCGCTGAGGCGCCTGAGCGTCAGGCGACCGCCCATCAACCGGCATATGCTGCGAGGCTGGCGGCGTTTCCTCTGATAAACAGCTCAAGTGCCGGCCGGGTCGCTCTTTGCCTTGACTCCGTGCCGTCCCGGTGCGAGTCCCGCGCGGATTCACTGAACTGAGGGTTCCGCTCCAGATGAAGCGCGCATTCATTTTCCCCGGCCAGGGGAGCCAGTCGGTCGGGATGGGCAAGGCCCTGGCCGATGCTTTCCCGCAAGCCAAGGCCGTTTTCGACGAGGTGGATGAGGCTCTTTCCCAGAAGCTCTCCGCCCTCATGTGGGAAGGCCCCGCCGAGGAACTGACCCTCACGGCCAATACCCAGCCCGCCCTGATGGCCGTCAGCCTGGCCGCGATCCGGGTTCTCGAGGCCGAGGCCGGTCTCGATCTCAAAAAGCACGCCACCTTCGTCGCCGGCCACTCGCTCGGCGAATATTCGGCGCTCGCCGCCGCGGGCAGCCTCTCCATCTCCGACACGGCCCGCCTGCTGCGCATCCGCGGCAACGCCATGCAGAACGCCGTTCCCGTGGGGCAGGGCGCCATGGCCGCGCTGCTCGGCCTGGAATTCGACGCTGCCCTGGAGGTCGCCCGCGAGGCGGCCCAAGGAGAGGTCTGCGACGCGGCCAACGACAATGGGGGCGCCCAGGTCGTGGTCTCCGGCCACAAGGCCGCCGTCGAGCGGGCCGTGGCCATCGCCCAGGGGAAGGGCGCCAAGCGCGCCGTGATGCTGGCCGTTTCCGCCCCCTTCCATTGCGCCCTCATGCAGCCTGCCGCCGACGCCATGCGCGAGGCCTTAGGCGGCGTGACCGTGAACGCCCCGGCCGTCCCGGTCGTGGCGAACGTGGAGGCCGCGCCCATCACCGATCCGGCGGCGATCCGCGATGCGCTGGTCCGCCAGGTCACCGGCACCGTGCGCTGGCGCGAAAGCGTGGCCTATATGGCCGCCCAGGGCGTTGAATCGTTTTATGAGGTCGGGGCGGGCAAGGTCCTGACCGGGCTCGTGAAACGCATCGCGGCGGGAGCTTCCGCCACCTCCATCGGCACCCCTGAGGATGTCGCCGCCTTCCAGGCGTCCCTGAACGCTTAACAAGGAGCCTCGCATGTTCGATCTCACCGGCCGCAAGGCTCTCGTTACCGGCGCCACGGGCGGAATCGGCGGCGCCATCGCCCGCGCGCTTCACGCCCAGGGTGCGACCGTCACCCTCTCCGGCACCCGTCGCAGCGCCCTCGACGAGCTGGCCGCTTCCCTTGGGGAGCGCGTCCACGTGGTCGAGGCGAACCTGTCCGACAAGGATTCGGTCGAGGCTCTCGTCCCGGCCGCCGAGGCGGCCATGGACGGGCTCGACATCCTGGTCAACAACGCGGGCGTGACCAAGGACAACCTCTTCATGCGCATGAAGGACGAGGAATGGGACACGGTGATCGCCGTGAACCTCACCGCCGCCTTCCGCCTGTCCCGGGCCGCCGTGAAGGGCATGATGCGCCGCCGCTACGGCCGGATCGTCAATATCGGCTCCGTGGTGGGCTCCACCGGCAATCCGGGGCAGGGCAACTACGCCGCCTCCAAGGCCGGCCTGATCGGCATGACCAAGGCCCTCGCGGCCGAGGTCGCCAGCCGCAACATCACGGTCAACTGCGTCGCTCCGGGCTTCATCGAGTCGCCCATGACCGATGCGCTGAACGAAAAACAGCGGGAGGGAATTCTGAGCACGGTCCCCATGGGACGCCTCGGCCAGGGGGAGGAAATCGCCTCCTCCGTGGTTTATCTCGCATCCTCCGAAGCCGCCTACGTGACCGGGCACACCCTGCACGTGAACGGCGGAATGGCCATGTTCTGAAGGACTTAGGTCGATTTTCGGAATCTGTTTGCAGGTGCCGTTCACCCCTCGCCAGACGGGATAAGCTTGTGTTAAGCATGTTCCCGATCAGGTCAAAGGGGTTGACCGGCGCTTAAAAATGCGGCTTTGCACGGCGCAGGGTAGCCGTTTCAGCGTTGTCAGCTGAGCAGCTGATCTAAATTGATTTCTTAATCCGCCCATTCCTGAGGCGGCAGCCACTGAGGAAAAAACGATGAGTGACGTCGCTGATCGCGTGAAGAAGATTGTTGTCGAACACCTCGGCGTCGAAGCCGACAAGGTGACCGACAATGCCAACTTCATCGACGACCTGGGCGCCGACAGCCTTGATACGGTCGAGCTGGTGATGGCGTTCGAGGAAGAGTTCAACGTCGAGATCCCGGACGATGCGGCTGAGACCATTGTGACGGTCGGCGACGCCATCCGCTTCCTCGAGAAGAACGCGGCCTAAAGGCTGTTTAAGGGGCGTCGGGTGCTTCATCCGACGCCCGAATTTTATCAATCGATAGGGCAGGAATTCATGCGCCGGGTAGTTGTTACAGGTCTTGGCATGGTCACTCCGCTGGGCAGCGGGGTCGATGCCACGTGGTCACGCCTCGTCGAGGGGCAGAGCGGCGCCGGCAAGATCACGGATTTCCAGGTCGACGACCTGGCCTGCCAGATCGCCTGCCAGATCCCGCGCGGCGACGGCACCAACGGCACCTTCAACGCCGACGAATGGATGGAGCCCAAGGAACAGCGCAAGGTCGATCCCTTCATCGTCTACGCCATGGCCGCGTCCACGATGGCGCTGCGCGATTCCGGCTGGGAGCCGAAGTCCTATGAGGACCAGTGCGCCACCGGCGTTCTCATCGGCTCCGGCATCGGCGGCATCGGCGGCATCTACGAGGCCTCCGCCACGCTCATCGAGCGCGGCCCGCGCCGCATCTCGCCCTTCTTCATCCCCGGCCGCCTCATCAATCTGGCCGGCGGCTACGTCTCCATCGAGCATGGCCTCAAGGGTCCCAACCACGCGGTTGTGACCGCCTGCTCGACCGGTTCCCATGCCATCGGCGACGCCGCCCGCCTCATCGCCCTGGGCGATGCGGACGTGATGGTCGCGGGCGGCACGGAATCGCCCATCAACAGGCTGTCGATCGCAGGCTTCGCCGCCTGCCGCGCCCTGTCCACGAATTTCAACGACGACCCGACCCGCGCCTCGCGCCCCTACGACAAGGACCGTGACGGCTTCGTCATGGGCGAGGGCGCCGGCGTCGTGGTTCTGGAAGAGTACGAGCACGCCAAGGCGCGCGGCGCCAAGATCTATGCCGAGGTCATCGGCTATGGCCTGTCGGGCGACGCCTACCACATCACCTCGCCGTCAGAGGATGGCGACGGCGCCTATCGCTGCATGGCCGCGGCCCTCAAGCGCGCGGGCATCCCGGTCTCCGAGATCGACTACGTCAACGCCCACGGCACCTCGACGCCCCTCGGCGACGAGCTGGAGCTGAAGGCGGTCGAGCGGATCGTGGGCGATGCGGCGGGCAAGCTCTCCATGTCCTCGACCAAGTCGGCCATCGGGCACCTGCTCGGGGCCGCCGGCGCCGTGGAGGCGATCTTCTCGATCCTCGCCATGCGCGACGGCATCATTCCGCCGACCATCAACCTTGACAATCCCTCCGTCGACACGGCGATCGACCTCGTGCCCAAGACGGCCAAGCGCAAGGAGGTCAACGTCGTCCTGTCGAACTCCTTCGGCTTCGGCGGGACGAACGCATCGCTCATTCTTCGTCGCGTATCCTGAGGATGACGAAAGGCCGTTACGGCTTTTCGCCATAATCCCTGCTAGGGTGTCGGCGGACCGGCAGGGCCGCCGGCCGATACCAGAAAAGCGGCGTGATGTTCGGACGAAAGAAAAAGATCCTTCTTCCTCCTGTAGACGAATCCGAAAACGGATCGGCGCAGCCCCGCTTGGCTCCCCGGTCCCCGAGCGAGGCGATCAAGCCGGCCATGGCTCCGCCTCCGCCGCCCAAGATCCGCCGCCGGCGCCGGGGCATGCTCTCCCTGCTGAGCGGATTGCTGACCCTGTTCGTCGCCGTGGCGCTCGCGGGCATCCTGGGCTTTTCCATGCTGCAGCGGGAAGTGACTGCTCAAGGGCCGCTCCAGAGCGACAAGGTCGTGGTGATCCCCCGCAACACGGGCACCGGCGAGATCGCTCAGATCCTGAAGCAGGAAGGCGTCATCGAGCAGCCCTTCCTGTTCCAGCTCTATGCCTACATGAACCGGCAGCGCGGCCAGCTGAAGGCCGGCGAGTTCCAGTTCAAGGCCGGCACGAGCGTCGAGGAGGCCATCGACACCCTCATTCAGGGCAAGGCCATCCTGCACTCCGTCACGATTCCCGAGGGGCTCACCAGCGAGCAGATCGTGGCGCGCCTCTATGAGAGCGATATCCTCACCGGGGACGTGAGCGAGACGCCGCGGGAAGGCTCGCTCCTGCCCGATACCTACAAGTTCGAGCGCGGCACCACGCGCCAGCAGATCATCAACACCATGCAGGCCGCCCAGCGGCAGGCGGTCGAACAGATCTGGCAGCGCCGCTCCTCCGAGCTGCCGATCAAGTCGCCGCAGGAACTCGTCATCCTGGCCTCCATCGTGGAGAAGGAGACGGGCCGCGCCGATGAGCGCACCCGCGTCGCGGGCGTCTTCATCAACCGCCTCATGAAGCGCATGAAGCTGCAGTCCGACCCCACCATCGTCTACGGTCTGGTGGGCGGCAAGGGCACCCTGGGCCGGGGCATCCTGCGCAGTGAGATCGAGGCCGCGACGCCCTACAACACCTACGTGGTCGAGGGCCTGCCGCCCGGTCCCATCGCCAATCCCGGGCGGGCCGCCCTGGAAGCGGTCGCCAATCCCTCCCGGACGAAGGATCTTTACTTCGTGGCGGACGGTTCCGGCGGCCATGCCTTCGCGGAGACCTACGATCAGCACCAGCGCAACGTGGCGCGCTGGCGGCAGATCGAGAAGAGCCGCCCGACCCCCGATTCCAGCAACGTGGATCGGGTGGTGCCCGATGGCGACCAGACCGGTCTGCCGCCGGGCGTGACGCCCGAGCTGCGCGGGACCGCGAACCCGATTCCCGCGTCCGGGACACGGCCGAACGGCCGGCAGGCGAAGGGCTTCGACGCGAGCGAGGGGACCGACAAGGACCCGCTCAAGAACAAGACCTTCGACCTGAACAATCCGAAGACCGTGCCCGCCCTCAGCCAGCCTTGAGACGGTGCGGCGCGGTCCACGGCCCATGCAATCGACTCTTGGATCGGCGCGCATTATGGTCGCGCCGATTTTTCATTCCGTTTGAGGTTCAGCGCATGTCCATTGCGAGCATGACCGGTTTCGCCCGCGAAGCCGGCGTTACCGGCGCCTATCAATGGGCCTGGGAACTCAAGACCGTGAACGGTCGCGGGCTCGAAGTCCGGGTCCGGACACCCTCCGGTCTCGACGCCATGGGCGAGGAGGCGCGCGGTCAGATCCTGAAGGCGCTCAGCCGCGGACAGGGGCAGCTCAACCTGTCCCTGACCAAGACCTCCGCCGCCCCGAAGCTGCGCGTCAATCAGGACGTGCTGCAATCGCTTCTCGATGCCATCGGCGGCCTGACGCTTCCGGAGACCGTGAAGCCTGCGTCCCTCGACGGGTTGCTCTCCGTCCGCGGCGTCGTGGAGCTCGACGACGATGCGGCCGACCCGATGCAGGACGAGGCGCTCATGGCCGCGCTGCGCGCGGGCGTCGCTGCGCTGATCGGATCGCTCAAGGAGATGCGGCTCAAGGAAGGGCAGGCGCTCTCCGCGATTCTCGGGCAGCAGCTCGATCTGATTTCGAGCCTCGTGGACGAGGCCGAGGCCGCGCCTGCGCGGCAGCCCGAGGCCATCCGCGCCCGGCTGGAGGCGCAGATCGGCGAGCTCGTCGAAGGCAAGAGCGCGCTCGATCCCGCCCGCCTCCATCAGGAGGCCGTGCTGATCGCGGCGCGCGCCGACATTCGCGAGGAACTCGACCGGCTGCGCGCCCATGTGGAATCCGCGCGCGCTCTGTTGCAGGAAGGGGGTGCGGTCGGCCGCCGGCTCGATTTTCTGGCGCAGGAATTCGGGCGCGAGGCGAATACCCTGTGCGCAAAGGCCAACGATGTCTCCCTGTCGCGGATCGGTCTTGATTTGAAAGCCGTCATCGAGCAATTCCGCGAGCAGGTTCAGAATGTGGAGTAAGGCGGTGAGCCAAGATACGAAGTCCCTGGTCGGCCGCCGTGGCCTCATTCTCATTCTCTCCTCGCCCTCCGGAGCCGGAAAGACCACGCTCACGCGCAGCCTCGTGGAAGAGCAGGCGGGCGCTCTTTCCATCTCCGTCACGACGCGTCCCAAGCGTCCGTCCGAAATCGACGGCAAGCACTACCACTTCATCGATGTGGAAGAGTTCAAGGCGATGCGCGATCGCGACGAGCTTCTGGAATGGGCCGAGGTGCACGGCAATTTCTACGGCACGCCGCGCAAGCCCGTGGAGAAGACGCTCGCCGCCGGACAGGACATGATCTTCGACATCGACTACCAGGGCACGCGCCAGGTGCGGCAGAAGCTGCCCGACGATGTGGTGACCGTGTTCATCCTGCCTCCAAGCTTCAAGGAGCTGAAGGCCCGCCTGGAGCGACGGGCGGAGGATGCGCAAGATGTCATCGCCAAGCGCCTCGCCAATGCCCGCGTCGAGATGGAGCGCTGGGTCGAGTACGACTACGTGATCGTCAACGAGGATCTGGGCGACTCCTTCGAGAAGCTCAAGGCCATCCAGACGGCCGAGCGCCTCAAGCGCGACCGGCTCGTGGGCCTTTCGGAATTCGTCGAGGGACTGCTGGCCGAGAAGATCGACTGAGCCATGAAGAGGAACAGCCAGTCCAGATCCATTGGCGCGGTAACGTTCCTCATTCGAGATTATGACGAGGCTGTCGCTTACTTCACGAAGGTCCTCGACTTCGCAACCGTGAGCGATACGTCACTGCCGGATGGCCGGCGGTGGATCGTTGTTGCGCCTCCCGGAGGGCCGGGGCTCGTTCTCGTCAAAGCCGAGACAGCGGAAGAGAAGGCGCGGATAGGAGATCAGGCAGCAGGGCGGGCCTTCCTGTTTCTGCACACCGACGATTTCCAGCGCGACTACAATGCCATGCGCGCTCGCGGCGTTACTTTCTGCGAGGAGCCGAGAAGCGAGCCTTATGGGACCGTCGCAATCTTCCGTGACCTTTACGGAAATTACTGGGATCTCAAGGAGCCCCCGGTCTAACGTTTCCCGGTGAAATCTCCGGCTACACGAGCGCCAACGCGTTCCTGCGTGCGTGACGGGCGATTGCGTGCCCGATCAGCACTTCCATCAGTTCGCTCTGCGGCAGGCCGCCGGCCTCCCAGAGCTTGGGATACATGCTGATGGCGGTAAAGCCGGGCAGGGTGTTCACCTCGTTGATGAAGAGGTCGCTTTCGTTCTTCGGGTCGACGAAGAAATCGACGCGGGCCAGGCCTTCGCAGCCGAGAACCCGGAAGGTTTCGATGGCGAGTTCCCGCAGGCGGTCCGCCTGCCCGGCCGGGAGCTCCGCCGGAATGCGCAGGAGCGCGCCGTCGGCGTCGATATATTTGGCGTCGTAGCTGTAGAAGCCGTGGCTGCTGGCCGGCACGATCTCGCCGAGCGGGGAGGCTTTCACGCTGCCCGCCGCATCCTCCAGCACGGAGCATTCGATCTCGCGCGCGCCCGTGACGCTTCGCTCCACCAGCACCTTGCCGTCATAACGGAAGGCGCGCTCGCAGGCTCTCTCGAACTCCTCTGCGGACGTGGCGCGGGACACGCCGACCGACGAGCCCATATTGGCAGGCTTCACGAAGAGATCGTGTGTGCCGAGCGCTTCCACGGCCGCGCGGTAATCGATGCGGCTGCGCGGCGTCAGCGTAAGGAACGGAACGACCGGCAGGCCGCTGTCGCGCAGCAGGCGCTTGGCCACGTCCTTGTCCATGCCTGCGGCGGAGCCCATCACGCCGGAGCCGACATAGGGCACGTTGGCGAGTTCGAGGAGGCCCTGGACCGTTCCGTCCTCGCCGTTCGGCCCATGGAGCACGGGCACGACCGCATCCAGGCGAAGGGTCTTCGCGCCCGCTTCGCCGTTCAGGACGATCATGTCCCCCGCGCCGCCGGGCAGCAGGGCGACCTGAGGCGCTCCCTCGGGGATCTCCAGGGACTTGGCGCCCCGTCCGCCGCCATTGCCGTTGTCGCAGAGAAGCCAGCGTCCATCCCGCCCGATGCCGATAGGGACGATGTCGTAGCGGTCCGGATCGAGGGCGCGCAGCACATTGGCGGCCGACAGCTTCGAGACCTCGTGCTCCGCAGAGCGTCCCCCGAACAGAAGCCCGATCGTCTTGCGCGGCTGCGACATGCCCGCTTCCTCCTCTCGCGGCCGATTGGGGCCGCTCACCTGACCTCGATCATGGAAGAGGCGCAGTTAAGGTCTCATGAAGAGACGTAAGCTAGGGCCGGTTGTGCAGCCTTACAGGGGCCGTGCGGGCTATTCCGCTCTCGAGTTCCGCGCGGCATCGAGAGCATTGGCGAGCGCCACATACCCTTCGACCGGGATGTTCTCGGCCCGGACCGTCTCCTCGAGTCCTGCGGCCCCGATGATCGCAGCCGGGTCGGGAGCGATGGATTTCAGGCTCTGGCGCAGCATTTTCCGGCGCTGCCCGAAAGCCGCCCGCGTGACCGCCTCCAGCGCAGCGAGACGGCAGGGCAAGGGATTGGACCGCGGGGTCAGATGGACCACGCTCGATGTGATCTTCGGCGGCGGCACGAAGGCGGAGGGCGGCACGTCGAAGAGAATGCGCGATTGCGCCCGCCATCCGCAGAGGACGCCGAGGCGTCCGTAATTCTTCGGGTCGCTCTCGTCGGCGACGATGCGCTCGGCGACCTCCCGCTGAAACATGAGGGTGAGCGAGGCCCACCAGGGCGGCCAGGCCTCTCCCGTGAGCCAGCCGGTGAGCAGGGCAGTGCCCACGTTGTAGGGCAGGTTGGCGATGATCCTGACAAGCCCGCCGCCGGTCACGGGGCGCGGGTCGAATTCCAGCGCGTCGGCCTCGACCACCTCGAGCCGTCCCGGATAGCGCGCGGCGATCTCGGCCAGAGCCGGCATGCAGCGGGTGTCGCGCTCGATGGCGATCACCTTCCTGGCTCCGGCGGCGAGGATGGCCCGCGTCAGGCCGCCGGGGCCGGGGCCGACCTCGATGACGGTGGCGTCCTCCAGAGGCCCGGCGGAGCGCGCGATCCGGCTCGTGAGGTTGAGATCGAACAGGAAGTTCTGGCCCAGGGACTTCTTGGCCATGAGCCCATGGGCGCGGACCACCTCGCGCAAGGGCGGAAGATCGTCGATCTGGCTCATGAGCGCCCCAGGCGGGCGGCAAGCTTCAGGGCCGCCATGAGGCTGTCGGGACGGGCGATGCCCTTGCCCGCGATGTCGAAGGCGGTGCCGTGGTCCGGCGAGGTCCGCACGAAGGGAAGCCCGAGGGTCACGTTGACCGCTTCGTCGAAGGCCAAGGTCTTGATCGGGATGAGGGCCTGGTCGTGATACATGGCGAGCGCCGCATCGTAGAGGCTTCTGGCGCGGGCGTGGAACATGGTGTCCGCCGGCAACGGGCCTGCAACCGCGATGCCCTCACGGCGAAGAGTCTCGATGGCCGGAGCGATGACCGCTCCATCCTCCGTCCCCATGGCGCCATTCTCCCCGGCATGGGGATTGAGACCGGCGACGGCGAGCCGCGGATTCGCGATTCCGAAGCGCTCCCTCATCTCCCGGGCCACGATGCGCCCCGTCAGCACGATGAGTTCCTCGGTCAGGGCGGCCGGGACCTTCGAGAGGGGGATGTGCACGGTGACGGGCACAACCGCCAACTGCTCGCTCCAGAGCATCATGACAGGATGGTAGGCGTGCCCGTCGGCCTCCGAGGCCAGTGCGGCCAGGAACTCCGTATGCCCCGGATGCCGGAAACCGGCCTCGTAGAGCACGTGCTTGGCGATGGGGTTCGTCACGACGGCGGAGGCCGCGCCGGCCCGCACCAGCCGCACCGCCGTCTCGATGGACTCGATCACGGAGGGCGCATGGGCGGCGTTGGGCTGGCCCGGCTGCGCGGAGACGGTTACGCCGAGGGGAATGACGGGCAGCGCGTCCGGGAAAACTGTTCCGATTTCCTCTATTGCGACGACCTTGACCGGAACTTTCCAGCCGTAACCCTGGGCGACCCGTTCAAGAAATTTCGGATCGCTCAGGACGGCGAACGGGGGCAGGGAGTGCTCTTTGCGTTGGAGCCAGGCTCTGAGGCTCAGCTCCGGCCCGATCCCGGCCGGATCACCCTGCGTCAGCAGGAGAGAGCGCTGGTTCAAGCCGGACACTGGAGCCTTTCGTCATCATTCATCGGTGCCGCTGAGATTTTGGCTGAGCCCGGCCTCACCGAGCGAGCGCAATTCGAGCCGGAACGCGATGGTGTGGTTCTGATCCTTCTCGCCTGAAGTCTGGCTGATCTCCCGAGGCGTGATGGTGTAGCTGAGCGCGAAGGTCGTGCACTCGTCCATGTAGCCGATGCCCAAGGACATGCTGCTGAGAGAGGCGATATCCTCGCGATTATAGACGGCCGTGACCGGGTTTATGGCATATTGCACCAGGAAGTTCTCCCGCGCCAGCAGATAGCGGTCGAGGTCGAGGAGAACGGATCCGGACACGTACCAGTTTGGCGTCAGGTTCCAGCGGGCGGAACCGAGCACGCCTTCGCGGCGAAGCGGGAAGCCGATGGCCGGCTGAGCCTCGTAGCGCGCATAGGTCAGCGAAGCCGAAACCGGCAGGTAAGGGTCGAAGTCCGCCCGGATGCCGGCCTCGAACCTGTTGAGCGAGAAGTCTTCCTGATCGAGGCGGGCCCGCGTCACGAAGGCGAAGTTGCGGTTCGGCGAGATCTGGAAGCGGCCCACATAGTCAGAGGCACGAGAATCGAGCCCCGAGTCCAGGCCCACATTGGCGAGGTCTCCCTGACGGAACGAGTTCCGCCCGGCGAGCTGGTAGGACTGCCCGAACAATACGTTGGCATAGAAATCGTCGGCGCCCGTCACCGTGTATTGCAGGCCGATATTGGCGCGAACGCCGCCCTCGGCGCGGTCGTAGCCCGAGAACTTGTCCCAATCGAACAGGGTCGTGTCGTCGAAGATGAGGCTCTGCGCGTCCTCGTTGGGGAGATTGCCGACCCGGGTCTCGTTAGGGCGGGCGATCACCTGTGCGATGGGCTCGATGATCTGCTGTCCCGAGGTGCCGAGGCTGGCGATGAAGGGATAGCGGTACTCGACGCCGACGGCCGGGGTGGCGCGGAAGAGATAATCGTCGTTCCCGTCGATGAAGTTCGCGAGATTGGGGTTCTGGTAGCCGTTGAAATCCGGAGCGATCCAGAAGTTGTCGGCCCTCAGATAGGCGAAGGGGGTCCAGGACTGGCCCACCGGATCGATGAACTCGCGCCGCCACGACGCAGAGACGGAGGCGCGGGAAGCCGAACCGCTGATGCCGCGCACGAGGCAGTTCGCCTGATCGAAAGTGATGCAGGTCTGGGCTACGTTGAAGTAGGTTCTGTTGAGCCTGTTCAGGGGCTCGAACTGGGCGGCTTCGCGTGAGAGGCTCGTCACGTTCACGTCGAGCGCGAACTCGCCGCCGATGGTGGAGGGCGTAAAGCGCTTGTTGTAGTCCAGGACGGGAGCCACGATGGGCTGCTGCTTCTGCCAGTCGTAGCTGGACAGCGTCTGGAAGTAATAGCCCCGCATGTCGAAGAAGGAGCGGTCCCCCTGGCCCTGAAGGTACAGAGTCGAGATGGATTCCTTTACGTAATAGGCGTTGATGCTCTCGCTCTTGATCTTGTAGTTCGTAAGGAACCACTTGTCGGAGACGAGCGCGATATCCCAGCCCCACCGCCAGTTCTGGTTGATGTAGAACTGGCCGGCCGTTTCCAGGGAGCCGCGGAGCTCGCGGTCGCCGGGGCCGTAGGGCGGCAAGCGGAAGGCGTCGGGCTCCAGCTGCGAGATGCCCGCAGCCCGGATGTTGTACGTGCCCGTGTCGAGGCGGTGACGCCATTCCACTTCACCCAGAACGCCCTGCCGGCTCAGGATGGTGGGGTTGATCGTCAGGTCGTAGTTCGGCGCGATGGCCCAGAAGAACGGAACGGACGCGCCATATCCGAGCGTGTTCGAATAGACGTAGCGCGGCGCCAGGAAGCCGGTCTTGCGCTTGACCGTCGGGTCCGGGGTCCAGAAATAGGGCAGGTAGGCGACCGGGATCCCGAGCAGCTCAAGGCTGGCATCCTCATAGTAGATCGTCCGTTCGCTGTTGTTGTGAATGATCTTGGCGGCCTTGACCTGCCAGAGAGGCGGCCGCTCCGGATTGTCCTTGCAGGGCTCGCAGGCCGTGTAGGTGCCGCGCTCGAAAACCGTGGTTTCGCCCTCGGCGCGTTCGGCGCGTGGGGCCGAGAACCGGGTGGTAAGGGGGCGGCCCTGATCGACCGTCGTCTGAATGACCCGCAGGGAATCGATGAAGCCGTTCTTAAAGTCGTCCGTCAGCTCGAACCGGTCGCCGGTGGCGACCGTCCCGCTGGCGTCGGTCAGGCGAGCGTTCCCTTCGGCAAAGACGCGTCCCGTGTTCCGGTCGTAGGTGACCCGGTCGGCCTGCAGGGTGCGACCCTGGTAGTTCATTTGAACGTCGCCGGAAGCCGCGATGGTGTTCCGGTCGTTGTCGTAGACGATTTCCTTAGCGTCAACGAGGAGGCGGTCCGTGTCCGAACCTGCCTTGGCGCGCGCCGTGATGGCGTCGTTGAGCGTCCCTTGGGCAAGGGCCGGCATAGACCCAGCGGCATAAGACAGTGCCGCTGCGACCGCAGACATTGCGATCGTTGTCCCGAGCCTCCGCATCCCCACTCCTTCGAACCGTTTCTTATCGAGAACGGTCAGCCGTCCTCTTGGTATAACAAGGCCAAAGTCCCCAGGAGGCTGCCTACGACAGCCGGAAACCAAGCCGCTACAAGGGAGCTGATGATTCCGGAGGCTCCAAGCTCCGCCATAAGCTCAGTGGCGACATAAAGCACGAACCCGGCCGCAACGCCACCCAGAACCATCATGGCCACACCGCCAAATCGAAAGAATCTTAACGATACGGATGCGGCCACGAAAACCATGGCGATGAACAGCAGGGGGCGGGCGAGAAGCAGGTCGTAATGAAGGCGGTAGGTGGTGGTGTTGATATCCGCCTGCTCCATGCGGCTGATCGTCTCCTTCAGGTCCCAGAAGGGCACGGCATCCGGCTCGATGAAGCTCTGTCGAACCTGCGAGGGCTGGAGGCTCGAGGCGATCAGGTAGCGGTCGTGGTTCTCGGGTTCCGCGATGGCGGACAGGACCCGGGCCTCCTTCAGCTCCCAGAACCCCTCATGCAGCAGGGCCTCCTTGGCCTCGACGCGGTGGGTGAACGTACCGGCTTGGTCGAAGGCGTAGACCGTGACCCCGAAGAGGGTCGCCGAATCGGTCGCCGAGGCGTTGGCGCGGAAGATGGCCTGCCCGTCGAGGCTCCGCTGGCGAATCCAGATCGGCTTCTCGCGGGTTTGAATGTTGCGCGAGAAAACCTGCGTTTCCAGGTCGGAGGCCTGCTGCTTCAGGACGGCCGAGACCGGGTTGTACACGGTGATCGACAGGATGCCGATGAGCAGGGCGATCAGAAGGCCGGGCTGAAGGAACTGCCACGCGGAGATGCCCGCGGCGCGTGCCACCACGAGCTCCAGCTTGCGGCTGAGCTGGAGGAGGGCGGCCATGCTGCCGAACAGCACGGCGAAGGGCATCACCTGCTCGGCGATGGCCGGGGTCCGGAACAGGGCGAGCTGGGCGATGATGCCGGTCGTTGCATTGGGCGCATCGCCGGCCCGGCGCATCAGCTCCACGAAATCCAGGGTGTAGACGAGGGTGAAGACCGTCGCGAAGACCAGGAAGATCGTCTTGAGGAACTGGCGCGAGAAATAGAAGCCAAGGGTTCGGCCGATCAGCATGGTCAGGCCTTCTGAGGTGCTGGGGCGCTTCGGGGCGACCGGTTGCGGAACGCCCTCAGGAGCCTGGTCTGGAAGGACCCCATGGCCTGTCCTTTGAAGATCATCAGAAGGCAGATGACAATGCCGCCCAGGGGCACCCCATAGACCATGGGGACGGCCGCCTGCGTCCTGGCGACGGCGCTCGAGGCTGCGAAGCCGAGGATGCGCAGGAGCACGACCGCCACGACGGCGCCTGCGATGGCAAGGCCGCGCCCCTGACGGGTCGTGCGGGCTTCGCCCAGGGCGACGAAGGCGATCAGCATCATGACGAGAGGATAGAGCCAGGAGGACAGCCGGTCGTGCAGCTCGGCCCGGAAGCGGCCGCGCTGCTCCTGATAGAGAAACTCGTTCTTGTCGGGGAAGAGGAGTTGGGTCGTGCTCCGCTCGCGGGGCTTGTAGACGACATCGCCCCCTTCCTTGCTGAAGGCGGACAGGTCGACCGCATAGCGCTCGAAGGCCACAATGGAGGAATCGCGGCTGTTCGGCTCTTTGCGCTGAACGCTGCCCTTTTGAAGCACGAGATAGGCGTTCCCGCCCTGTTCCACAGTCTGCCCGCGCTCGGCGAGATAGACGATGGCTTTGTCCTTATCCCGCAGATCCTCCATGAAGATCCCGAGCAAGGCGTCGCCCTGGCGCTCCCGGTAATGGAAGGTGATGCCGTTCTCCAGGGTGATGAACTGGCCCTCCTTGGCCATGGTTCCCACGAAATCGGCCCGGATCTTGGTGAAAAGCTGGCGCAGCTCCTGAAGGCTCGCCGGCATCAGGTAGAGCGAAATCATGCCGACGATGACGCAGACGAAGGCGGCCAGGGCCATGAAAGGCCGCAGCAGGCGCCGCGGCGGCATGCCTCCGGCGCTCATGACGATCAGCTCGGAATCGCCGTTGAGCTTGTTGAGGGTGTAGAGCGTGGCGAGAAACAGGGCGACGGGCGCGATCACGCTGATCAGGGCGGGGAGGGACAGGCCCGTGACCGTGAAGAAGATCACGAGGGTCTGGCCCTTGCCGGTCAGCAGATCGAGCTCCCGCAGGGCCTGCGTGATCCAGATCACGCCCGTGAGGGCGACCAGACAGGCAGCGAAGGCGTTGAAATTGATCTTGAGAATGTAGCGTTCGATAAGAGTCATGAAGCCCTTCGCCCCGGGGCGGTACAGCCCTGGGTACCTTGTCACGCCATCCCAGGCAAGACGGCCGTTTTCAACAGCCTGGGATTGCGCCGATTTCACGGCAGCTTTCCCGTGCCCTCGCCGTCTATATGATATATGTCCCAGACGTCAGCGTCGCAGCCGGCTGCAAGACCGGGCATTGCATCAATCGAAGAGGAATTCATGGCCGATAGCTTCAAGATCGACTTTCAGGCCCATGGCAAAGTCGAGACTGGCGATCTCATCGTATTCGTCGGGGACAATCTCAAGCCCACGCCCGCCGTCGCCAAGCTGCTCGGCCCGAAAACCGTCGATCTCGTTGCCAAGGCGGCTTCTGCCGAAGCCTTCAAGGGCAAGGCGAAGACGGCCCTGTCGATCGTCGTCCCCGCAGGCCTCTCCGTCGACAGGCTGATCGTGATCGGCCTCGGCGGCGAGAAGGACCGCAAGGACGTCGATTTCGTCCAGCTGGGCGGCCTGATCGCCGGAAAGGCGAACGGCAAGGACGTGACCGTGATGCTGGATCTGCCCGGCATCGAGGTCTCGCCCGATGCGGTCGCCGATATGGCGCTCGGCGCCCAGCTGCGCCGCTACAGCTTCGACCGCTACAAGACCAAGAAGAAGGACGAGGACGAGAGCAGGAAGGGCGGGCGGCTCGTCTTCAGCGTGGCGGATCCCGCCGCCGCCAAGAAGGCCTACAAGTCCCGCGAGGGCGTGCAGCAGGGCGTCATCATCGCCCGCGATCTCGTGAACGAGCCGCCGAACGTGCTCGGCCCCCAGGAATTCGCCGCCCGCGCCCAGGCCCTGACCAAGCTCGGCGTCGAAGTCGAGATTCTCGACGACAAGGCCATGAGGAAGCTCGGCATGAACGCCCTGCTCGGCGTGGCGCAGGGCTCCGTGCGGGGCGGGCGCGTCGCCGTCATGCGCTGGAACGGCGGCAAGGCGAACGACAAGCCCATCGCCTTCATCGGCAAGGGCGTGGTGTTCGATTCGGGCGGCATCTCGATCAAGCCGGGCGCCGGCATGGAGGACATGAAGGGCGACATGGCGGGCGCGGCCTGCGTGGTCGGCCTCATGCATGCGCTCGCCAGCCGCAAGGCCAAGGCCAACGTCGTGGGCGCCATCGGCCTCGTGGAGAACATGCCGGACGGCAATGCCCAGCGGCCCGGCGACATCGTGACCACCATGTCGGGCCAGACCATCGAGATCATCAACACGGACGCCGAGGGCCGCCTCGTGCTGGCCGATGTGCTCTGGTACGTGCAGGACCGCTTCAAGCCCAAGTTCATGGTCGACCTGGCGACCCTCACGGGCGCGATCCTCGTGGCCCTGGCGCAGGAATATGCGGGCCTGTTCTCGAACAATGACGAACTGGCCGAACGCCTCGCCGCCGCCGGCAAGGCGACCGGGGAACGCGTCTGGCGCATGCCGCTGGGGCCCGAATTCGACAAGATGATCGATTCCAAGTTCGCGGACATGAAGAACTCCGCAGGGCGCTTCGGCGGATCGAGCACGGCGGCGGCGCTTCTCCAGCGCTTCGTCAACGACGTGCCCTGGGCCCATCTCGACATCGCGGGCACCGCCATGGGCTCGCCGGCGACCGAGATCAACAAGGGCTGGAGCTCGGGCTGGGGCGTGCGCCTCCTCGACCGTCTCGTGCGCGATCACTACGAGGCGTGAGCGCCAAAGCACTGCCATCCCGGGGCCGCGTCGGCGGAATCCGGGATGGCTTACGAGCGCAGCGCCCGATCCCCGATCTGCGCTGCGCTCCGTCCGGGATGGCGATGCGGGTATGACCGAGGTTCTTTTCTACCATCTTCAGCATCAGCCCCTCGAGGCCGTGCTGCCCACGCTCCTGCAGAAGACGCTGGAGCGGGGCTGGCGGGCGGTGGTGCAGGCCACGACCGAGGAGCGCATGGCCGCCCTCGACGATCATCTTTGGACATTCTCGGACGAGAGCTTCCTGCCGCACGGCACCGACCGCGAGGCCCATGCGGCCGACCAGCCCGTTCTGCTGACCCTGTCGGGCGCCAATCCCAACGGCGCGTCGATCCGCTTTCTCGTGGAGGGCGCCGACCTGCCCGAGGACATCACGGCCTATGAGCGGCTCGCGCTTCTGTTCGACGGCAACGACGCCGAGGCGCTCGCCCTGGCCCGCGACCAGTGGCGCGCCGTGAAGGCAGGCGGCCACGACGCGACCTACTGGCAGCAGGACGAGCGGGGGCGCTGGCAGCGCAAGGCGTGAGGGAGGCATCGCGGATCGCAGGCCGAACACGAAGTCGTCATCCCCCAGGCGCTTGCAATGGAGGCCGTTTCCTCCAGTTTCAGCCGGGCCATAAGGATGCTTTCATGATTCGACCGTTGCGCCTCGCCCTTCATGCGGCTCTTGCCCTGTCCCTCGCGATGTCTCCCGTCGCGTTCGCGCAGGAGCAGCAGCCCCAGGGGCAGCAGCAGGAGGCCCGCAGGCCCCGCCCCGAGTCACGGGAGGCGCAGCCGCTTCCGCCGGAATCGGTGACGCGGCATACGCTTCAGCTTTCGGGCCGGACGCTTCAGTTCACCGCGACCGCAGGCCATCTGACGCTGACGGACCAGCAGGGAGCGCCCCAGGCCGAGATCGGGTTCGTGGCCTATGCGAAGGACGGGGCCGATCCGGCGACGCGGCCCGTCACCTTCGCCGTGAACGGAGGGCCGGGAGCGTCCTCGGCGTATCTGCATCTCCTCGCCATCGGGCCGTGGCTTCTTCCCCTCGACGGTTCCACGATCAGCCCCTCGACCTCACCGGCGCTCGTGCCCAATGCGGAAACCTGGCTCGATTTCACCGACCTCGTGTTCATCGATCCGCCCGGCACGGGCTACAGCCGCGTGGTCGGCGGCGATCAGGTGCGCGAGCGCTTCTATTCCGTCCAGGGCGATATCGAGGGGCTCGCCGCCTTCGTCATGCGCTGGCTGAAGGAGAAGAACCGCCTCGTCTCGCCGAAATTCTTCGCGGGCGAGAGCTATGGCGGCTTCCGGGGGCCGCTTCTGGCGCAGAAGCTCCAGAGCGATCAGGGCGTCGGCTTCAGCGGGCTGGTGCTGATCTCGCCGGTCCTGGATTTCGACTGGCTCGACCAGGGAACCGGCGCGCCATGGGCCAGCGCGGCGCTCTTGCCGTCTCTCGCGGCAACGAAACTCTCCCGCAGCGGCCCCGTCTCGCGGGAGGCGTTGAAGGAGGCGGAAGCCTATGCCTCGGGCGAGTATCTCGTAGATCTCATGCGCGGTCTTCAGGACAGGGAGGCCGTGGAGCGCATCAGCCGGCGGGTGGCGGAACTGAGCGGGCTCGGCCCCGACGTCTCGCGGCGTCTCGCCGGACGCATCGACATGGGCGCGGCCCAGCGGGAATTGCGGCGCGGCGCGGCCGAGGTCGTCAGCGCCTACGATACCAACGTCGCCACCGCCGACCCGAATCCCAACGCCCAGGTCTCGCGGTTCGAGGACCCGGTGCTCGACGGCATGACGGCCCCTTGACGAGCGCCGTCGTCCATCACCTGTCTCAGACCCTGAACTACAAGGCGGAAGGACGCTACAATCTGCTCAACGGCTCCATCAACGGCGCATGGCGCTGGGGCGGGCGCAACGGGCCGGAAAACCTCGAGGAATTGCGGCAAGCGCTCTCCCTCGACGGCAAGTTGCGCGTGCTCGTGACCCACGGCTTCACCGATCTGGTGACCCCCTATTTCACGTCCCAGCTCCTCTTGAACCAGTTGCCCGATCTGGGTCCCCAGAAGCGTGTGGCGCTCTCTGTTTACGAAGGGGGCCATATGTTCTATTCGCGGCAGGCGTCGCGGCAGGCCTTCAGGGCCGATGTGCAGCGGCTCTTTGAAGACGCGCTGCGGGCGAGGGCGGCCGGTAACGGGGATTGATGGGGATGCGTGCAAAAGTTCTGTCGAGTGTCGCCCTTGCGGCATCCATGCTGGCTGCCTGCAGCAGCACGGGTTCCGCGCCGCCACCAGTCGCCATGCCTGCGCCGTCGATGACGGCGGCAGGCCCGGCCATCGCGGGTCCTGTTCTCGGGCCGGACGGGCAGTGCACGGGCACTCCCGCCGGAACGGCCACCGCCATCGAGCCCGGCATCACCGAATGCGACCTCGTGCGCCTGAAGGGCAAGCCCGCCACCGATGTGCTCGTCGGCGAAAGCGGCAAGGGCCAGCGGGAGGTGCAGGTGCTCTATTCGGAGCCCGGCGGCCGAGAGCTCTATTTCTTCGTGGACAACAGGCTCGACCGGATCGTGAAGCCGTAACGCGCGGCGAACCGGATCCGCTTCGCAAAGAAGCGCTGTTGAAACGCACATGGCCGGGACGAAGCCCGGCCATGCTTGTCGATGAGGCTGACGCGCTCAGATGATGTAGAGATAGCTCATGGCCGCAGCAGAGCCTGCCTTATTGAGCACGACACCGGTGTCGAACAGGCCGTCGGCGTTAAGGTCTGAGACCAGGAAGCCCTTATTGATATCGGGGTTGTACAGGAAGACGTGCCTAACGCTCGTGTCGCCGTACAGGTAATCCGCATCGGAGGCGGCCGTCGAAATGGAGGCCGCGTCCGTCATGACCTCGCGGTAATTGCTTTTCGTCCCTTTGATCGTCATGTCGATATAGTCGTAGGACCGGTTCCAGTCGGTGATGACGTCGGCTGTGCTGGTCGTGAGGCCCGAACTGCCCTTCGTGAAGACGAAGTAGTCTTCTCCGGAGCCGCCGCTCAGCGTATCGCGTCCGGTCCCGCCGGAGAGAAGGTCGTCGCCGGAGCCGCCCACGAGATAATCGAGGCCTGACCCGCCATAGATATCGTCCTGACCCGTGCCGCCATAAAGGTCGTCGTGGTCCGAGCCGCCGCTCATCAGATCGTTTCCGGAACCGCCATAAATCGTGTCATGGCCGGCATCGCCGTAGAGATCGTCATCACCTGAGTCGCCGTCCAGGTAGTCGTCCCCGTAGCCGCCATAGATCGTGTCGTATCCGTAGCTGCCATAGATGTCGTCGTGGCCGCTCCATCCGTAGATCAGATCGTCGCCGTCATAGCCGTAGATGATGTCCGAGCTGGAGAAGCCGTCGATATCGTCGTCGTAGTCGGTTCCGTAAATTTTTGCCATTCGTGCCTCCACGTCGTTCATCGTGACTGAGACCGGCAGGAGACCCGCCGGAAAATCGAAGCCGGGTTGTGCCACAAGGTGGGTTAACCGCTCGTAGTGTCATCATCGGGCAGCGCGGCTGAATGGTGGCAGGATAGCCCATTCATCTGCCGTAAAGCTGCAGATTGGCCTGCAAAACGCGGATATGGTGAACGATTTCTAAACGCAGGCCTTCATCCAGGCGGGCATCGGACCCGCCCGGATGAGGCATGCTCGAAGGGCAGGAAAGCTACGCGCCCGCTTCCTCGATCTCGCCGCTTACCAGCAGCCATTCTTCCTCGACGGAGGCCAGGGTCGAAGCGGCCTCGGCGCGCATTCTGGAAAGCTCCGTGGCCTTCGCCGGATCCTTCTGGAAGGCCGTGCCGTCGGCGAGCGCTGCGTCCACCTTGCCGATCGCGTCGGTGAGTTTCGCCATCCGCGCTTCTAGCGCCTCCAGCTTCTTGCGCAGGGGCGCAAGGGCTGCGCGCCTCTCCGCGGCGGCGCGGCGCTCGTCCACCTTGGAGGCGGCGGCCGCCTGCGGCTTGTCGGAGCGTTTCTGCGGATCGAGCGCGCCCGAGAGAACGAGCTGGCGGTAATCGTCCATGTCGCCGTCGAAGGGCTTCACGCTGCCGTTGCCGACGATCCAGAGCCTGTCGGCACAGGCCTCGATCAGGAAGCGGTCGTGGCTCACCAGGATGACGGCGCCCGTGTAGTCGTTGATCGCCTCCATCAGCGCCGTGCGGCTGTCGATGTCCAAGTGGTTCGTCGGCTCGTCGAGAATGAGCAGGTGAGGGCCCTCGAAGGCCGCAAGCCCCATGAGCAGGCGCGCCTTCTCGCCGCCGGAGAGCGCCGAGACAGGCGTGTCCGCCTTCGCGCCGGGAAAGCCGATCTGCGCCGTGCGGGCGCGGATCTTGGCGACGGGCGCATCCGGCATCCGCTCGGCCACGTGGTCGTAGGCGGTCGCCTTCGGATTCAGCTCGTCGAGCTGGTGCTGCGCGAAATACGCAACATCCATGCGGGCGGGCGTGCGCATCTCGCCCTTCATGGGCGCGAGCTTGCCGCCGATGAGCTTGCAGAAGGTGGACTTGCCGTTGCCGTTGGAGCCCAGGAGCGCGATCCGGTCGTCCGGCGAGATCGTGAGGTTCAGCCGGTCGAGCACGATGCGCTCGCCATAGCCCGCGGCCACGCCCTCGACGGTGACGAGCGGCGGCGCGGCGGGCCGTTCGGGTCCCGGCAGGTTGAAGGGCAGAACATCGTCCTCCACGATGGTGGCGATGGGTTCGAGCTTGGCGAGCCGCTTCACCCGGGACTGCGCCTGGCGTGCCTTCGAGGCCTTGGCCTTGAAACGGTCGACGAAGGCCTGGAGATGCTTGCGCTCCGCCTCCTGCTTGGCCGCCATCTTGGCGGTCAGCTCGCGCTTTTCCGCATATTGCCTGGCGAACGAGGTGTAGCCGCCGCGATAGATCGTGAGCTTGCCCCGGTCGAGATGGAGGATGTGGTTGACGCAGGTGTCCAGCAACTCGCGGTCGTGGCTGATGATCAGCACCGTATGCGGATAGCGCCCGAGATAATCGTAGAGCCAGAGCGTGCCTTCGAGGTCGAGATAGTTCGTCGGCTCGTCGAGGAGCAGCAGGTCGGGCTCGGTGAAGAGCACGGCGGCGAGCGCCACGCGCATGCGCCAGCCGCCAGAGAAGTCCGAGCAGGGCCGGTTCTGCGCCTCGGCGTCAAAGCCGAGGCCGTGGAGAATGGCGGCCGCGCGGGCCGGGGCCGAATGCGCGCCGATATCGGTGAGCCGCGTCTCGATCTCGGCCCGCCGCAGGCCGTCGGCGGTCTCCGCCTCGGCGAGGAGGGCGGCGCGCTCCTTGTCGGCGGCCAGTACCACCTCGATCAGGGTTTCGGGCCCGCCCGGAGCCTCCTGGGCCACGGCGCCGATCTTCATGCCCCGGGGCAGGGTGACCGTGCCGCTCTCGGTGGCCAGCTCCCCCTGGATGATCTTGAACAGGGTGGTCTTGCCCGCGCCGTTGCGCCCCACGAGCCCCACCTTCGCGCCGTCCGGCAGGTTGAAGGTGGCGCGGTCGAGGATCAGCCGGTCGCCGATGCGGTAGGTCAGGTCGTTGACATGGAGCATGCCGCCTTTTGGCGCGGGATGGCGGCTCTGGCAAGGTGCTTGAAGGGTGCAGGAGGCGCGCCCGGTAGCCGAAATCGCCCGTGACAGAATCGTCGAGGCCTGAGAAAGGGATAGATCACATGCCCATACTGCCCCCCTGAATTCTGTGCTATAGCGCATCGTGCGCAAAAGTGGACCCGGTTTTGCGCCCAACGATGCGCTCATCAAGGAAGGAGGCATCGGATCGCTCCCAAAAGTGCAAATCCACTTTTGGGTCCGATGCTTTAGCCGGGGGTCAGATGCAGGGGGAGAGGACCGATGGCGCGGCTCGCCGGGATCAAGCTGTTCAAGGGGCTGGAGATCGACCTTGCGCCGTTCGAGGCGCGGGCCAAGTGGCGACGCTTCGATCCCGATGAGGTCCTGGTCGACTTCGACGAGCCGTCGACCGACGTCTATTTCCTCCTGTCCGGCGAGGTGCGCGTGCTCATGCGCACGGCCTCCGGCAAGGAGGTGATCCTCTACGAGATGAAGCCCGGCGACCTGTTCGGCGAACTCGCCGCCCTCGACGGCGTGCCGCGTTCCGCCAACGTCACGGCGCTCACCAGGGGCGAAGCCTGCGTGATGCCGGCCTCCGTCTTCAAGGAGCTGCTCTTCTCCCATCAACCGGTGGCCGAGCGCCTCTTCTGCCTCATGGCTTCGCGCATCCGCGAGCTGAACGCCCGCTTCATGGAGCAGACGGTGCTCGACCTCCGGCACCGGCTCTATTCGGAACTCCTGCGCCTGTCGACGCCGCGTCAGGACAAGTCGGGCGAGCGGGTGATCACGCCGCCGCCCTTCCATCACATCGTCGCCGCCCGCATCGGCTGCCGCCGCGAGCAGATCACGCGCGAGTTCACGATGCTGACGCAGGAGGGCCTGATCGAGCGCACGAGGGGCGCCCTGATTCTCCGCCGTCCGGAAGTGCTCAAGGCCCGCGTGGTCGAGGCCTTGCGCACGGATCACTGAGCGGGGCGCTCAACCCGCTCTGCGCGAGGGTAGCCTGTCTTCAGTGAGGGCCAGCGCCGTGGCGGCGAGCATCACGCCCATACCGAGCGCCTCGGGCCAGCCGAAAGCCTCGTTGGCGAAGGCGATGCCGACCGTCACTGCGACGACGGGGCTCACGAACGAGTAGAGCCCGGCGCGGAAGGCGCCCCAGTCGCGCACCAGCCAGAGATAGATCGAGAAGCCGCCGAGCGAGCCTCCGATGACGAGGATGCCAAGGCCGACGAGCGCCCGTGGGTCCGCGAGCCCGACGAAACGGGCCGGGTCATATCCTTCCATCATGAGCGAAGCCGGAACGAGGCCGAGCGCGCCGATGGCGGTCTCCCAGAAAGCGAGGCTGATCGGGTGCATCTCCCGCATGAGCGGGCGGCTCACCACCGATCCCCAGGCGTAGCTGAGCGTTGCCACCGCGACGGCTCCGAGGCCGAGAATCGCATCGCTTCCGGTCGTGCCTGCCCGGCCGGAGAAGAGCATCACGAGGCCCAGGATGCCGAGCCCGATCGCCATGACCCGGCGCAGCGTGATCCGCTCCTGTCCGTAGAAGGCCGCGACGACGATCAGGAGGATCGGCATCAGGGACAGATTGACGATGGAGGACAGGCCGGTCGGCGCGCGCGCAACGCCCCAGAAGAGAAAGCTGTAGCAGCCCGTGGTGATGAGAAGGGAAGCCACGATCACCCGGCCCGGCTGCGTCATACCGAGAGGCAGCCCCTTGGCGAGGATGAAGGCGAAATAACAGAACCCGGCGAGCATGAAGCGGATTGCCGCCAGAAAGATCGGCGGGACGGCTTCGGAGGCGATCTTCATCGGCAGCCATGTCAGGCCCCAGACGAGTGCCATCAGTGCGAAAGCCGCAATTTTCCCCGCCTCGGAGCCCTGCCGTTCCATTCCCGTCCCGTCCCAGCCTGTTCCGGTACCCTACTCACGGGCACGTCGGCAGGAAAGCGCGCCCCTGGAAACGGGCTTACTCTCTCGGCGCGTTGGGCCCGTAGGCTGCGAAGAAGACGCGCAGCGCGTTCTCGACGTTCCTCTGGATCTGGTCCTCGGTCGGAGGCGGGCCGACGGAGAAGAGCAGGCGGCGCAGCATGCCGGAAACGCAGAGATCGAGGAAGTGCTGGGAGGCGACACCGGTATCCTCGATGACGAGCCTGCCCGCCTCGACCTGACGGTCGAAATAGGCGCTGAGCCGGGCGATGCCCTGGCACGGACCGGCCTCGTAGAAGGACTGCCCCAGGCGCGGGAACTTCTCCGCCGCGCCGATGACCATCCGGATCGAGGAAATGTGCTCGGGCGTGCCCATGCGGCTCAGGTAGCTGAGGCCGAGCTTCCGCAGGACGCCGCGAACGTCGGGGTCATCGGCGTCGAGCTTGAACAGGACCTCGGCCAGCCCCTGTTTCTCTTCCGTCGTCAGGGCTTCGAAGAGGCTCTCCTTGCTGTCGAAATAGACGTAGAGCGTGCCCTTGGAGACGCCGGCCACCTTGGCGATCTCGCCCATGCTGGCGCCGTCGAAGCCCTCAGCCAGGAAGACCTTGCGGGCGCCTTCCAGGATCTGGCGGCGCTTGGCGCTTTCGGCGTTGTCCTCTGCGTCCGGGGCAGGGGCCTCCTTGAAGGCTTCCTGCGGGGCGCTCTCATGCACGGCGCTCATAGTGACTATTATTTCCCTTCCCGCTATTGACCGAACGGTTCGGTCAACTCATATATGGCAGGCAATTCGATGAGATCAAGACCGTCGCTATAGCCCAACCCTTTCAGTCTCAAGGGGCTTATGGGCGGTTTGCAGAGGTTCGCATGGCTTACCGGGAAGAATTCGAGCAGGGGGCGAAAAGTGGCGGCGAGGCCGCTCGGGGCGGGCAGGATGCTCCTGCGTCCCAGGCGGAGCAGAAGGCGCCGCCCGCGGCATCGCCCAAGGCGAAGAAGGGACCGGGCAGGAAGCCCGTGATGCTGTCAGTCGTGGCGGCCGCGCTCGCCTTCGGCGCCTATGAGGGCCACGAATGGTGGACCGACGGCCGCTTCATGGTTTCGACCGAGGACGCCTATGTGCAGGCGGATATCACGATCCTGTCGGCGAAAGTTTCCGGCTATGTTCAGTCCGTCGCCGTATCCAGCAACCAGAGCGTGAAGGCGGGCGACCTGATCGCCAAGATCGACGACGGCGATTACCGGTTCGCTCTCCAGTCGGCCAGGGACAAGCTGGCGACGCAGCAGAGCGCCATCGAGCGGATCGGCCGCCAGATCGAGGCGGGTCACGCCTCCGTGGCCCAGGCGGATGCGCAGATCGCGTCGGCCCAGGCCGCGTTCGAGCGCGCCGAGAGCGATTATTCCCGCCAGCAGCAGCTTGCCCGCTCCGACTTCACGAGCCGCGCCGCGCTCGAGAATGCCAAGGCGGCCCGCGACCAGGCCGATGCAGGCGTGAAGAGCGCCCAGGCCGCTCTTGCCGCGGCCAAGGCGAATGTGGACGTGCTCGAAGCGCAGCGGAACGAGGCGCGCCGCGTCGCTGCCGAGCTGCAGACCTCCGTCGAGAAGGCCGAGCGCGATCTCTCCTTCACGGAAATTCGCGCTCCCGCCGACGGCGTGATCGGCAACAAGGCCATCGAGGTCGGCACCTATGTGCAGCCCGGCGCGCGGCTCGCCGCTCTCGTGCCGCTCGGCAGCGTGCATGTGGACGCGAATTTCAAGGAGACGCAGCTCGCCTCCCTGAAGGTGGGCCAGAAGGTCAAGATCGAGGTCGATGCCTTCCCCGATGCGGACATCTCCGGCACGGTGGAGAGCGTCTCGCCCGCCTCTGGCGCCGTCTTCAGCCTGCTGCCGCCGGAGAACGCCACGGGCAACTTCACGAAGATCGTTCAGCGCGTGCCCGTCCGCGTCGCCGTGAGCCCCGAGGTCGCCCGGCAGGGCATTCTGAGGCCGGGCCTCTCCGTGGTCGTCGACGTGGACACACGCACCTCCGCCGAGCCCGAGAAGACGGCCAGCCTCAAGAAGTAGGGACGAAGAGTCAGGACCCATGGCCGCAACCGCCGCCATCCCGAGCGGGCCGAAAGGGGCCGCCATGCCAGCCGCGAAGCCGGCGCCCGTGAGCGGCCGCCGGACCTTCGCGTTCTTCTGCATGGTCTTCGGCATGTTCATGGCGATCCTGGACATCCAGATCGTGTCCGCCTCGCTGGCCGAGATCCAGGCCGGCCTGTCCGCCTCGTCCGATGAGATCTCCTGGGTGCAGACGAGCTACCTGATCGCGGAAGTGATCATGATCCCGCTCTCCGGCACCCTGTCGCGCGTGCTCTCCACGCGCTGGATGTTCGTGATTTCCGCGGGCGGCTTCACGCTCATGAGCTTCCTGTGCGCGACGGCCACCAACATCGATCAGATGATCGTCTATCGCGCGCTGCAGGGCTTCATCGGCGGCGGCATGATCCCGACCGTCTTCGCCTCGGCCTTCACGATCTTCCCGCCGGAGAAGCGGCCGGTGATCTCGCCGATTATCGGCCTCGTGGCGACGCTCGCGCCGACCATCGGCCCGACGCTCGGCGGCTATCTGACCGACCTGTTCTCCTGGCACTGGCTGTTCCTCGTGAACATCGTTCCCGGAATCTTCGTCACGGTGTCCACCTATCTCCTGGTGGATTTCGACGAACCCAACCTCGATCTCTTCAACAGCTTCGACTGGGCGGGCCTCGGCTTCATGGCCGCCTTCCTCGGCAGCCTCGAATACGTCCTCGAGGAAGGGCCCCTGAACGACTGGTTCCAGGACGAGGCGGTGCTGATCCTCACCATCGTCTGCGCCGTCGGCGCGGTCGGGTTCTTCTACCGGGCCTTCACCGCCAAGCAGCCGATCGTGGATCTGAGGGCCTTCTCCGACCGCAACTTCCTGGCAGGCTCGTCCTTCAGTTTCGTCATGGGCATCGGGCTCTACGGGCTCACCTATCTCTACCCGGTCTATCTCGGCCGCGTGCGGGGCTACTCGTCCCTGCAGATCGGCGAGACCATGTTCGTGTCGGGCGCGACCATGTTCCTCATGGCTCCGGTGGCGGGCTTCCTCTCCCGCAAGATGGATCTGCGGGTCATGATGGGGATCGGCTTTGTCGCCTTCGCCGTCGGGACCTTCATGATGAGCGGGCTGACGAAGGACTGGGACTTCTGGGAGCTTTTGCTGCCGCAGGTCTTCCGCGGCGTCGGCCTCATGATCTGCATGGTGCCGATCAACAACATCGCCCTCGGCACCCTGCCGCCGGAGCGGATCAAGAACGCGTCCGGCCTCTACAACCTCACCCGCAACCTGGGTGGCGCGGTCGGCCTGGCGCTCATCAACACGGTGCTCAACAACCGGACGGACCTGCATCTCCAGCGGCTGCGCGAGAGCGTGAACTGGGGGCGCTCGACGGCGGTCGAGACACTGAACTCCATGACCCTGAAGTTCCATTCTCTCGGTTCCGATGCCGGGGCGGCCGCGGTCAAGACCATGTCCAACATGGTGCGGAAGGAGGCGATGGTCATGTCCTTCGCCGATGTCTTCCTGCTCCTGACCGTCCTCTTCCTGGGCCTCACCCTCGCCTTGCCCTTCATCAAGAAGCCCCGCGCGGCTGGGGCGGGCGCGGGCGGGCACTGAGCCGCCGACGCGCTGCGTTCGCAGGTTCCTGCCGCTGGGGGAGGGGCGGCGTCTTCCCCCTGGCACGGACCGGCCATGGACCGTTTTCCCGATCGGGGCGAACGCAACCGGGGCCGGCCGGGAGACGGCTGGAGAAAGGGCCGGAGCCCGGACGTTTTGCAGCATGGGGAAACCATGGCGCAGGCAGTTGTTCTTGCGGCCTGAACATCCTAGGTTGCCCGGCAGTTTGTCCCTTTCTGGTGAAGTGCAGTCAAATTGCCTCCTCCCCGAAAACCCGCTTCCGTCGGCGCCGTTCGCCGCTCCTTCGCCCCCCTGGTCCGATCCCGGCGCCGTGCCGCTCATCCGTGTCGAGAACGTCACGAAGCGGTTCGGTGAGGCCGTCGCCGTCGATCACCTGTCCCTGAACATCTTCGAAGGCGAGTTCTTCTGCCTGCTGGGCCCCTCCGGCTGCGGCAAGACGACCCTCATGCGCATGCTCGCCGGCTTCGAGATGCCGACAGAGGGCACGATCACCCTCGCGGGGCAGAATCTCGCGGGCGTGCCGCCTTACCGCCGCCCCGTGAACATGATGTTCCAGTCCTACGCGCTCTTCCCGCACATGAGCGTGGAGAAGAACATAGCCTTCGGACTGAAGCAGGACGGAATGCCGAAGGACCAGATCGCGGACCGGGTCGGCGAGATGCTGCGCCTCGTCCAGCTCGAAAAGCTCGCCAAGCGCTATCCGAGCCAGCTCTCCGGCGGCCAGCGCCAGCGCGTGGCGCTCGCCCGCGCGCTCGCCAAGAAGCCGAAGGTGCTTCTCCTCGACGAGCCCCTCGGCGCCCTGGACAAGAAGCTGCGCGAGGAGACCCAGTTCGAGCTCATGGACATCCAGCACGAGCTCGGCATGACCTTCGTGGTCGTCACCCACGATCAGGAGGAGGCGATGACCATGGCCGACCGCATCGCGGTCATGGACCATGGCCGGATCGTGCAGGTCGCCACGCCGGGCGAGATCTACGAGCAGCCCAAGACCCGCTTCATCGCGGAATTCGTCGGCGACGTGAACATCCTGGAAGGTCATGTGATGGGCCAGGAGAACGGTCTCTGGCGCGTGAAGACCGCCTCCGCCGACGTGCCGCTGACCATCGATGATCCCGACGAGGTGCTGCATTCCGGCCAGGCCGTCGCCATCGCCGTCCGCCCCGAGAAGATGGTCATCCAGCGCGACCCGCCGGGCCCCGGCGCCATCAACGTGCTTACCGGCGAGGTCTGGGACATCGGCTATCTCGGCGACTGGACCGTCTATCGCGTGAAGCTCGCCACCGGCGAGATCGTGCGCGTCACCCGTGCCAATGCCTCGCGCTTCGTGGAGAATCCCATCGACTGGGACGAGCAGGTCTACGTCACCTTCGCGCCGGATGCGGCAGTGATCCTGGCGGAATAGCCATGACGGAGCGCTCCTTCATGCGACGCCTGACCTCGGGTCTCGTTCCCGCCGTGCCGTATCTCTGGCTCGGCGTGTTCTTCCTCGTGCCGTTCCTCATCGTCCTCAAGATCAGCCTGTCGGACCCGGCCGTCGCCCAGCCGCCCTACAGGCCCGTCTTCGACTGGAGCGATGTTGCAGGCTTCTTCGGCGCGCTCGATCTCGAAAACTTCGAGATGCTGACCCAGGACGATCTCTACCTGAGGGCGACGATCTCTTCCGTCCGCATCGCCGCGGTCTCGACCCTGCTTCTGCTGCTCGTGGGCTTTCCCATCGCTTACGGCATGGCCCGCGCGCCGGAGCGTTACCGCTCGCTCCTGGTCGCCCTCGTCATCCTGCCGTTCTGGACCAGCTTCCTCATCCGCATCTATGCCTGGATCGCGATCCTCAAACCCGAGGGCCTCCTGACCCAGGCCCTCATGGCTTTGGGTCTCATCTCGGAACCGCTCGACATCCTCAATACGGAGGCCGCGGTCTATATCGGCATCGTCTATGCCTATCTCCCGTTCATGGTGCTGCCGCTCTATGCGACGCTCGAGAAGATGGACGATACGCTGCTCGAGGCGGCCCTCGATCTCGGCTCGACGCCCTGGCGCTCGTTCTGGACCATCACCGTGCCGCTCGCCATGCCCGGAATCGTGGCGGGCTCGCTCCTGTGCTTCATTCCGGCGGTCGGCGAGTTCGTGATTCCCGATCTGCTCGGCGGCTCCGAGACCCTGATGATCGGACGCCAGCTCTGGAGCGAGTTCTTCTCCAACCGCGACTGGCCCCTGGCCTCGGCCGTCGCCATCCTGTTGCTCATCATCCTGGTCGTGCCCATCGTGATCTATCGCGACGTCGAGGCGCGGCGCGTGGAGGCGCGGCCATGAACCGGCGCTTGAGTCTCTTCAACGTCACCTCGCTCGTGATCGGCTTCGCCTTCCTCTACCTGCCGATCCTGCTCCTGGTGATCTATTCCTTCAACGCCTCGCGCCTCGTCACCGTATGGGGCGGCTTCTCCACGCAATGGTACGGGGCGCTCTTCCGCAACCAGGCCCTCATGGAGGCGGCCTGGGTCACGCTGCGCATCGCGCTCCTGTCGGCGACCTTCGCCACGATCCTCGGCACCCTCGCGGCCCTGGCGCTCACCCGCTACGGACGCTTCCCCGGCCGGACCCTGTTCACCGGCATGGTCTATGCGCCCATGGTGATGCCGGAGGTGATCACGGGCCTGTCGCTGCTGCTGTTCTTCGTGGCCATCGATCTCGACCGCGGGTTCTGGACGATCACGCTGGCTCACACCACGCTCACCATGTGCTTCGTCACGGTGGTGGTGCAGTCGCGCCTCATGACCTTCGACCGGTCGCTGGAAGAGGCGGCGATGGATCTCGGCGCGCCGCCTATGCGCACGTTCTTCACCGTGACGCTGCCCCTGATCGCCCCCTCCATCGTGGCGGGCTTCCTACTCGCCTTCACTCTGTCCATGGACGACCTGGTGATCGCGAGCTTCAATGCGGGCCCGGGCGCGACGACGCTGCCCATCAAGATCTACAGCCAGGTGCGGCTGGGGCTTTCACCCGAGGTCAATGCGGCCTCGGCCATCCTGATCGGCATCGTGACGCTCGGGGTGATCTCAGCGACCCTGATCAGCAAGCGCTCCGTGCTGCGCTCCCGGCGGAACGCTCACTGAGCGACCGCCTGGGGCTGCGGCTGGTTCGCGGGCACGCGGTCGTTCGGGAAGAGGGGCTTGGCCGCGCCCGACCGCTCGATGAGGGAGCGGACCTGCGGGGTTACGGACACGTTGTCCCAGTCGCCCGTGATGTCGAACACCAGGGCCGGCAATTGATCGGCCGGCGCATCGGCCGGCGAGATATCCGCCGTGACGCGCAAGGTGCGATCGACCAGCAGAACCTGCCCCCGAAGCTCCGCCTGCACGGCAGGCCCCTTGAGATTGCCCGCGACGATCTCCCCGACGCCGTCCTTCACGGCGATCTGCGCCGAGGCCTTGTCGAAGGGCGTGCGCCCGCCTTTCCAGTTGAGGGAGGCGAGGAGGGGCCGCTTCTCCACCCGGCGCAGGGCGTCCTGGAGGGTGATGCCCACGAGCTCCCCGTCCGTGACCTCGACCGCCGTGCGGCCTTCCGCCTGCCGGATGACGTCCGCCGGGTTTTCGCCCCGTCCGTCGAAGCTGAACTGGCCCTTGGCCTGGCCTGTGATCCAGCGCGGCTCGCCGAATGCGGCGAGGAAGGGCGCCATCTTCACGCCCGAGAAGGTTCCCTGGCTCTTGAAGTCCACCGAGCCGTTCTGGGACACCAGGGACAGGCGCCCCTTGAGAGTGCCGTCATAGAAGGCCGCGCGCCCGATGGACGCCTCGATCCGGCCGGGCTGGACGAGCACGCTGGCGGCCATGTCGTCGAGGCTCAGGCGTCCGAGATTGGCGCTGGAGGCCGAGAGGCGAAGGTCCAGGTCCATCCCGGTCGCCTGGGTCAGGTCGATGCTCTCCTCGCTCCAGGACCCGTTCGCGGTCCGCGTCTGGGAGAAGGGCGCGAAAAGGTCGGAGAGGTTGAGGCTGTCGGCGGCGAGCGTGCCGCTGATGACGGGGCGGTCCGTATCGAACCGGACGGCCATGGTGCCTTCGAGCTTGTCCGGCCCGAGCTTCACGGAAACGGCGGGCCAGGACAGGCGCCGGTGGTCCATGGAGAACTCGCCGCTGATGGAGAGCGCCTGGAGCAGGGATCCGAAGGGCAGCTCCATGCCGCTCCAACGGGTGAAGTCGCGGACCGAGGCCGCCTGAAGGGTGCTCTCGCCCGTGATCCGGGGAGCCGCCCCGAGCTGGGCCTCGCCCTTGGCGGTGAGGCGCGCGGCGGGTGAGGCCAGGGTGACCGAGAACGGGCTGATCCTGTTGGAGGCGAGCCGGTCCGGGAAGAGCGAGGCCTTCTCAAGGGAGACGGTTTCGTCCCGCCAGCGCGCCGATCCGGTCAGGGTCATGGGCTCGGAGCTGTCGGTCCAGCGGATGACGGCGTTGAGCGCGTCCAGGTTGGCGCCCTTCAGGTCCGTCCAGCGCAGGGAGGACTGGCTGACGATGAGCCTGCGGGCGTGGGTTTCCTCCGACCGGTCCTTGAAGACGCCGGCCCAGTCCACGGCCTGGAGCTTCTGGAAGGATCCGGTGATGCGGGTGTCCGTCAGGTCGAAGTCGGACAGCTCGATCCGGCCGAAAAGCAGGGGCAGGAGGCGCAGCTCGCCCCGCAGGATGCCGCCTTCCGCCTTGAGCGCCTCGTCGGGGAACGCGAGCGTCACGTTCTCGAACTTGACGCGGGGGATAGGGAGAACGGCGAAGGTGCTCCGACCCCTGACCGTCAGGTCCAGCCCGTAGCGCTCCTTCACGTGCGTCCTGAGCTCCGCCGACAGCCCGCTTCCCGGCAGCGTCCAGGGGGAGGCGGCCGTCCCGAGAACGGCAAGCGCAATCAACGCTATGAAAAAGACGACGCGGCGAGACATGGGTTGAGTGTTGTAAACCTTGGGGCCTGCCCCGCAAGCGGCGGAAAGGGGATGTCCTCAGGCAAGCCCGGTGCAATGGATGGTTCTCATATATCCATACGAAGGGATTGTCTAAATTGAGGCCGGGTTGCAGGGTTCCGCCATACGGGCGGGAGCGGCCCCGGCATCGCAAGGCCGGATACCGTCCCGGAAGTGTCCCTGGCGCATTTTTCGGCAAGGAAAACGCTTCCCGCGATCCCTGAAAATGCTATGGAGCGCTTCGAAGGGCACGATCTGCTCACAAGGAGAGGATTGGATGGATAAAGTTTACAGCGATGCGCGCTCGGCGCTGGCTGGCCTCGTCAAGGATGGCATGACCATCATGGCCGGCGGGTTCGGCCTGTGCGGCATCCCGGAAACGCTGATCGAGGCGATTCGGGATTCGGGGGCGAAGGACCTGACCTTCATCTCCAACAATGCGGGCGTGGACGGCGTCGGCCTCGGCCGGCTCCTGGAAACCCGCCAGATCCGCAAGATGATCTCGTCCTATGTGGGCGAGAACAAGCTCTTCGCCCAGCAGTACCTCTCCGGCGAGCTGGAGCTCGAGTTCAACCCGCAGGGCACGCTGGCCGAGCGCATTCGCGCCGGCGGCGCGGGCATCCCGGCCTTCTACACCAAGACCGGCGTCGGCACCCTCATCGCCGAGGGCAAGGAGGTGCGCGAGTTCAACGGCGAGAAATACGTCATGGAGACGGGCCTCTTCGCCGACATCTCCGTCGTCCATGCCTTCAAGGGCGATACGGAGGGCAACCTCGTCTACCGCAAGACCGCCCGCAACTTTAACCCCATGATGGCCACCGCCTCCCGGCTGACCATCGCGGAGGTCGAGCACCTGGTTCCGGCCGGGGAGATCGACCCCGACTGCATCCACACACCGGGCATCTTCGTGAAGCGCATCGTGCATGTGCCGAACCCGGTCAAGCACATCGAGCAACGCACGACCCGCAAGCGAGAGGAGACCGTCTGATGGCCTGGACCCGTGAACAGATGGCCGCCCGCGCGGCCAAGGAGCTGCGCGACGGCTACTACGTGAATCTCGGCATCGGCATCCCGACGCTCGTGTCCAACTTCATTCCGAAGGGCATGCGCGTGCAGCTCCAGTCGGAGAACGGCATGCTGGGCATGGGCCCGTTCCCCTTCGAGGGCGAAGAGGATGCGGACCTGATCAATGCGGGCAAGCAGACGATCACCGAGCTGCCGACCACCAGCTACTTCTCCAGCGCCGACTCCTTCGGCATGATCCGCGGCGGCCATATCGACCTGTCGATCCTGGGCGCCATGCAGGTGGCCGAGAACGGCGATCTCGCCAACTGGATGATCCCCGGCAAGATGGTGAAGGGCATGGGCGGCGCCATGGATCTCGTGGCCGGCGTCAAGCGCGTCGTCGTGGTCATGGAGCACGTGGCCAAGGCCAAGGACGGCTCCGAGGATCCGAAGCTGCTCAAGGCCTGCACTCTGCCGCTCACGGGCGCGGGCGTGGTCGACATGGTGATCACCGATCTCGGCGTCTTCACCGTCGACAAGAAGGGCGGCACCGGCATGACCCTGATCGAGCTCGCCGACGGCGTGACGGTCGACGAGGTCAAGGCCAAGACCCAGGCCGAGTTCAAGGTCGCCCTCGACGCCGGAAAATCCAACGCGGCCTGAAGCCCACCAGATGACAACAAATGGAAAGCGGCCCTTCCGGGCCGCTTTTCTTATGCGCTGGATGAACCTGTCGCCAAGTCCGGGCTTTCCGCTACTTTCGGCCGCGCCTCGGCGCTGCGCACCAGCTGGATGACGGGCACGAGTCCGACGAGGACGATGACGAGCGCCGCGAGCGCGCCGTCCTCGAACCGGCCGCGCGAGGCATAGGTATAGACGAGGGTCGAGAGCGTCTCGGTGTTGAGCGGACGCAGCAGCAGGGTCGCCGGAAGCTCCTTGATGCAATCGACGAAGATGAGCAGGGCGGCGCTGGCCAGGGCCGGGCGCATGAGCGGGATCTGGATCGTCCAGACCATCTCCCGCCGCGAGGCGCCCAGCGTGCGGGCGGCGTCCTCCAGGCTCGGCGAGACGCGGTCGAGGCCCGCCGAGAGCGAGCCGGTGGCGATGGAGAGGAAGCGGATCACGTAGGCGATGACGACGCCGCCCGCGGCTCCCATGAGCAGCAGGCCGAGACGCTCGCCGGTCAGGTTCCGCCAGAGAGTGCCGATCAGGGTGTCGAACCCGACCAGGGGCGTCATGAGCCCGAGCGCCAGAACGGTGCCGGGCAGCGCATAGCCGAGGCCCGCCGTGAAGAGCGCCCCCTGTGTCAGGGAGTTTTTGGACAGGCGGGCCGCGGAGACCAGCATGACGGCGAGCGCCAGCACCGCGCCCGTCGCCACGACCGAGAGGCCGAGGGTGGTCATGAGATGCGCGAGGAACTCCGCATCGAACTGCTCCAAGAGGCCGCCGCGAAGGGTCTCGCGCAGGAGGAAGCTGACCGGCAGGGCGAAGCCCATGAGGACGGGTAGCGTGCAGAGCAGGGTCGCTGTCCAGCCGCGGCCGCCCGTGAGGGGCACCGGATGCACCGTGCGATGGCGCTTGGGCGAAAGCGCATAGCGCCTGTCGCGGCGGCCGTAGCGCTCGATCAGGATCAGCCCGATCACGAAAGCCAGCATGACGCAGGCGATCTGCGCCGCTCCCGCGAGGCTGCCGCGATTGAGCCAGGTGTTGTAGACCGACACCGTGAGGGTACGCACGCCGAGATACTCGCTCGCGCCGATATCGTTGAGCGCTTCGAGGAGCGCCAGCGACACGCCGACCGCCAGCGCGGGGCGGGCGAGGGGAAGCGCGATGATGCGGAAGAGCTTGATGCGGCTTGCGCCCAGGGTGCGCGCCACCTCCAGCATGCTCGCGCTCTGCGTCAGGAACATCGCCCGCGCCGCGATGTAGATGTAGGGATAGAGCACCACCGACATCACGAGGATGCAGCCGGGCAGCGACCGGATTTCCGGAAACCAGTAATCGGCCCGCGACGTCCAGCCCATCGCCTTGCGCAGGGCCATCTGCACGAGGCCCGCGGAATCGAAGACTTCCACGTAGATATAGGCCGTGATGTAGGTGGGCACGGCCAGGGGCAGCGGCAGCAGCCACACAAGGAGGTTGCGCCCCGGAAAGCGGTGGGCGGTGACGAGCCAGGCCGTCGTGATGCCCATGGAGCCCGCCACGATGCCGATGCCGGTGAGCAGGGCGAGGGTATCGACGATGCTCGCGGGCAGGACATTGGCGATGAGATGAGGCCAGATCTCCGCATCGCCCTCGGCCGCGATGCGGATGAGGGAGGCGACAGGCAGGAGGACCAGCAGGCCGATGGCGGCCACGGCGGCGGAGAGCCACCAGGGGATGCGCTTGGCCTTCTTCTGCGGCGCGGAGCGGAATGCTGTCTGGGTTCTGGCGGTCACGGGCGAACGGAAACGGCGCCGCCGTCGCCGGCAGCGCCTCTATGGGAAGAGGAGAGGGCGGCTTTCAAGGCCGCCCCCCTGTCTTATTGGTCGAAGCCCACCTTGTCGACCAGCTCGCTGGCCTTCTTGCGGAGCTTGGCGATCTCGGCGATCGGCACATTGTCGGGCTTGAGCTCGCCGAAGGAGGCGATGGTCGGGTGGACCTTGATGCCCGCCTTCACCGGATATTCGGAATTGGCTTCGGCGTGAATCCGCTGGGACTCGTCGGACACCATGTATTCCATGAACTTGATGGCATTCGCCTTGTTCGGCGCGTATTTCGCCAGCGCGAGGCCGGAGACGTTCACATGGGTGCCGCCGCCTTCGAAGGTCGGCAGGATCACGTTGATGGCCTCACCCCACTTCTTCTGCTCCTCGTCCTTGCCGTTGAGCATGAGCGAGACATAGTAGGTGTTGCCGACGGCGATGTCGCAGACTCCGGCCAGGATGTCCTTGGCCTGCTCGCGGTCGCCGCCCGACGGCTTCTTGGCGAGGTTCGCCTTCAGGCCCCTGAGCCATTCCTCGGCCTTCGCCTCGCCCTTGTGGGCGATCATCGCCGCGATCAGGCTGATGTTGTAGAGGTGCTGGCCGGAGCGGATGCAGACCTTGCCCTTCCATTTGGGATCGGCAAGCTCCTCGTAGGTGATCTTGTCCTGCTTGACCCGGTCCTTCGAGGCATAAACCACGCGGCCGCGCAGGGCGATGCCGAACCAGTGCCCCTCCGGATCGCGATAGGCCGCCGGAATGACCTTCTCAAGCGCTTCGGACTTCACGGGCTGCGTGACGCCATAATCCTTCGCGGCCTGAAGGCGGCCGATATCGACGGTGATGATCAGGTCCGCCGGGCTGTTCTGGCCCTCGGTGCGGATGCGCTCCTCGAGGCCGTTGCTGATGAAGATCGTGTTGACCTTGATGCCGGTCTCTTTGGTGAACTCGTCGAGAACGGGCTTGATCAGGCCCGGTTCGCGGGTGGTGTAGATATTCAGCGCCTCCTCGGCCGAGGCGGAGAGGCCCGATCCTGCCAGGGCGCCAAGAGCGGCCGCTCCGAACAGCAGGCCGCGCGCAAACGAAATGTTCGCCATCGTGAGTTCCTTCAGCAACATCATCGGGAGGCATCGCGCCATGTCCCGTTAGGGCCGCAAGAACCACGTTCGGAAACGATGGTCAACGAAAAATCGTGTTATTTCAATAAGTTAGAAGAAGTCTAAACTGCGTGTTCCTTACACAAATTCTAAGCTGTGGCCGCTTTCTGAACCGTCTCGGCCTGGGGAACCGCGGCACGCAGGCGGGCGATCTCCTCTTCCATCCTCTCCATGTTCTGGAACAGCCGCTCGCTGGTCAGGCGCAGGAAGTAGAAGCCGAATTGCGGGTTCTGGAAGTAGAGCTGCCGGACCTCGTCATAGGAAATGCTGAGCACCTCGCCGTCGTCGAGGCATTCCAGGGTCTGGGTGCGGGTGTTGCTGGGCGACATGAAACCCATCTCGCCGACGACCTGTCCCTGCACGAGATCGATTCCGATCTCCTTCAGGCGGAAACGGCCCGAGATGGTGAAGAACATGCAGTCCGCCACATCGCCCTTCGCGAAGAGCACTTCCCCGGCCTTCGTCTTGCGGCGGGTCATGAAGGGCTTGAGCCATTCCATCGAAAGATCGCTCTTGGAGGCGGTCTTCACGCGCTTGATCAGGCCCAGCATCTGATAAAGCCGCACGCTGTTGAGCGGCAGCAGGATCAGGTTGACGACCAGGCTCGGGTAATTGTGGTTGAAGGAGGAGAAGATCAGCGAACAGATGTTCGCGCCGATCCCGATGCAGCGCAGCGGGATGATGGTCTTCATCGCGCTGCCCGTGATGGCAAGGGCCGCCCCGAGCCAGCCGATTGCATCAACCCATGTCATGGAATGTCATCCGCGTTCGTCTTTACCGGTCTGTCATATACCACCGGGATCGGAACCGGCGCCAGCATCGGATGGGCGCCTGACCGGGAGCATTGGAGAGGGGCGCTCTCGGCGGCCCCTCCACAGGAGGAGGGATGGCGCGGTCAGGGACGCGGAGACGCAGCCCGGCTGGGGACGCTCAAGCCCCGGCGCTGTGGTTGTGCCTCGGCCTTTCCGCTTGCCGCGTTGCGGCGAGGCGCATCGCCGGCGATGGAGGGGGGAGGAGGCACGGGATCCCGCGGCAGAACGCCGACGGGTTCCATCGATGCGATGCAGCCGCTCAGGACCAGTCCGCTCAGCAGAATGATGGGAACCGTTACTTTGATGCGCATGTCTTGCTCCACATGAATCGCAAGGGAAGCTAGACCATACTTAAGGGAAGTCGAGTCTTGCGCGGAACACGGGAATTGTGCGGCGGGTCTCCTTCGGAAAGCCTTGAAGACTAGTTTATTCAAAGTAGCTTGAGAGGGGCATATGAAGGAGCGTTTACGCGTGCGGGTTCTGAAATCATGGCCGTCGACGATGCTGGGCCGTCCGGTCACAGGGGCCTTTCTGGTTTTTCTCGCCGCTGCGGGCGTCGCCGAGGCCCGTTGCCAGGATGCGCCGGGACCCGGCGCCGATTGGTCCGGCTGCTCGAAGGCGCGCCTTGTCCTGACCAACGAGGATCTGACGGGCACCAATTTCCGGCGTTCGCTTTTGACCTTGAGCGACTTCGCCTCATCGAAGATGGCGGGCGCGAACCTGAGCGAAACGGAAGTCAGCCGGACCCGCTTCGAGGGGGCCGACCTGTCGCGGGCGAATTTCACCAAGGCGCTCGGCTGGCGGGCCAATTTCGCCCAGGCCAATCTCACGGGCGCCGATTTCGGCTCCGCCGACATGAACCGCGCCAATTTCGCGCAGGTGAAGGCGGCAGGGGCGAACTTCGGCAAGTCCGAACTGAACCGGTCGGATTTCAGCGGGGCGGATCTCACGGGGGCCGACCTGTCCAAGGCGGAACTCGCCCGGGTGCTGTTCCAGAGCACGAAGGTGGTCGGGGTCGATTTCAGCTATTCCAACCTTTCGCGCGCCCACATGGAAGGTCTCGACCTCAGGGGCGTGAATTTTACGGGCTCGTATCTCTTCCTGACCCAGCTCGACGGTGCGGATCTGAGCGCGGCCACAGGGTTGACTCAGGCTCAGATCGAAATCGCCTGCGGCACGGAGCAAACAAGGCTTCCTGCCGGTCTCACCGCCCCCAAAGCCTGGCCCTGCAAGGAAGAGGAGGATTGAGCCCGTCCCTGCGTCGAGGCCAGGCATCCGTTGCCCGAGCCAGGACGATTTGCGCTGACCGGCAGCTTAGAGCCGATTTCAGTGACGTGGAATCGGCTCTCGTTTTTGTCACGCCGCATTCTTGAACGGCGAACCGGATCCCCTTCGCCGAAAAATGCTCTAGCGGCTATCCTGGTCATCGTCGTCATCATCGAGCCAGCCCGGCATCATGGGGCCGCGCGGGCCCATCATGCCCCGGCCCATCATCCCGCGGCCGCCCATGCTAACGAGCACCTGAAGCCGTCGCTTCTGGGCCTCATCGAGGGCCGCATAGAGCGGGGCCGCAGCGTCGGCGAGCTTTCGCAGGCCGTCCGCTCCCTGGCTCATGTTGTCGGCCATGCTGCGAAGCAGGCCGACCGGGTCGCTTGCCATCGTCCCTCTGTTTTCGCGCATCGCCTGCATGTGCGAGAGGTGCAGGCGGGCGAGATTGCGCAGCGCCTCCTCCACGGGAGGCCATAGCTTTTCCTGCTCGGCCGAGAGTTTCAGCCCGGCCTTCAGCGCCGCGATATGAGCGTCTGCGAAGGCGTTCAGGTCCTCGGACGAGAATCTGCCCATCATGCCCCGGCCATGCATCATGCCGCCCATCATTCCTTGGCCCGGCATCATCGATCCCATCGGCATTGGGGATCCGGATTGGGCAGGAGGGGTGCGGGGTTGGGCGGGCGCCGCGGGCTGCGCCAGCGCCGGAGCGGAGAAAGACATCAGAACGGCGATGAGAATGGGCATCTTCATGGCGGGTTCTCCTTGTTGGGCCCCTCATACCTCAGAGTGGACAATGAGCGGGTCCGTTTGCGGTTTCATGGAGGGGCGGCAGAACACGCCATGCGGGCCGCCCGAACCTTCATTGCAAACCCACCAGACGAAGCCTGTCTTGATTTCCCTCAAAGAGGGTGCAGGGGACAATGGAGCCGATCTCCATCGTCCCGAGACAGGCGACGTTCGGCTTTGCCGCCATCGGCGCGTCAGGCTAATGAGGCCCAGCCTGGACTCGCGTCAGCGGCGAGCCATCCACCGCGGTGGCCTGCGCATTCTCGAGTTTCCTGACGTCGTCAGGCGACAGGGTCGGCCGGTCCAGCTTGATCGTGAGCCTGTTCAGCTTGGCGGTCAGCGGGAAGGGCGGCTTGTAATCCGCATCGTTCACGCCGGTGAGCGTGTCCGAGCCGATGTCGAAGGCCTCGTCCCATTGCAGGATCATCGGCAGCGTCTGCGGCAACGCGATCGTCTGCACATCCTTTCCATCCACCTTGAGCGTGCCGGTGCCGGAGCGGCCGACACCGCTCATGTTGTTGAAGGCAAGGGTGCCGGGGCCGAGGCCGTCGTACTTGAAGGCGAATTCCACAATGTGCTTGCCGGGCGCGAGGGCGTCAGGACCCTCCCATTTGACGCGCTTCAAATCGATCAGATTCCACAGGAAAACCGGCTTGCCCTTGAGCAGGTAGAAGCCGTAGCCGGCAAAGCGCCCGCCCGAGGTCAGAATCATGCCTTCGGCTCCTCCCGGCGGCACCTCGATGTCGGCGGTAATCGTGTAGGATGTGTTCAGCAGCAACGGCGAGTCGCCCTGCGGCAACCCGGTCATCGGCTGAGTGTAGACGAACTCGGAGCGCCCCGCCGTGATGTTCGGGCGCGGCGCAACGATGCGCGCGGCGACCGAGGCATCCATCGGGAACACCTGGCGCTTCTGTGCCTCCGCGACGAACATCCGTTTCAACTCCTCCACCTTCTGCGGGTTCTTGTCCGCCACGTCGGTGGTCTGGTTGAAGTCGGTGCGCAGGTCGTAGAGCTGGAGCACCTGGTTGTTCAGCGGATCGGTATTGGCCGCGCCGAACGCCTCCCACGGGGCCCGGTTGACCTTGGTGCTCAGGAACCAGCCGTCGTGATAGAGCGCCCATTGCCCGAACATCTCGAAATATTGCGTCGTGTGCTGCGACGGCGCTTTGGCGTTCGCGGCATCGAAGGTGTAGGCGAAGCTCGTGCCTTCGATCGGCGCCTGCCTGATGCCGTCGACCGTATCCGGCGCCGCGATGCCGGCGGCTTCGAGGATCGTGGGCATGACGTCGACGACATGCACGAACTGTTCGCGCAAGGCTCCTTTGTCCTTGATGCGCGCAGGCCAGGAGACGGCCATGTTCTGATTGATGCCGCCGAGCTGCGAGGCGTTCTGCTTGAACCATGAGAACGGCGTGTCGAAGGCCCAGGACCACCCGGCGGACATATGGTTGTAGGTCTGCTCGGTGCCCCAGACGTCGTAGAACTTCATCTGGACATCGACGGGCAGCTCGTTGAGGCCGTTGAAGAACGCCACCTCGTTCGGTGTGCCCATCGGCCCGCCCTCGGCGCTGGTGCCGTTGTCGCCGTTGATATAGATGATCAGCGTGTTGTCGCGCTGGCCGATGTCGTCGAAGGCCTGGATCACGCGCCCGATCTCGTGGTCGCTATAGGCCGCGTAGGCCGCGAAGATCTCAGCCTGACGGATGAACAGCTTCTTCTCATCGGCGGAGAGCGAGTCCCATTCCTTCAGCACGTCCTTGGGCCAGGGCGGCAGCTTGGCATCCTGGGGGATCACGCCGAGCCGCTTCTGGTTCTCGAAGATGCGCTCCCGCAGCTTGTTCCAGCCCTCGTCGAAGAGGTGCATGTCGCCGATCTTCTTGATCCACTCCGCCGTCGGATGATGCGGCGCGTGCGTGGCGCCGGGCGCGTACTTGACGAAGATCGGCTTGCCCGGCTGGATCTGGTGCATCCGGTTGACATAATCGACGGCATCGTCGGCCATGGCGGTGACCAGGTTCCAGCTCCCTGCCGGCTTGCCTTCGAAGGGATAGATCTGCGTCGTGTTGCGGAAGAGGTTCGGTTGCCACTGGTTGGCGTCGCCGCCGATGAAGCCGAAGAAATACTCGAAGCCCATGCCGCCCGGCCATTGGTCGAAGGGCCCGGCCTGGCTCGCTGCGAAGGCGGGCACGTTGTGATCCTTGCCGAACCATGAGGTGGCGTAGCCATTGTCCTTCAGAATGCGACCGACGGTGGTTTTGTCCTTGGTGATGATGCTGTTGTAGCCGGGAAAGCCCGTGGACTGCTCGGAGATGACCCCGAAGCCCGCCGAGTGGTGATTGCGCCCGGTCAGGAGCGCGGCCCGGGTCGGGGAGCACAAGGCCGTGGAGAACATGCGGTTGTAACGCAGGCCTTCGTTGGCGACGCGATCGAGCGCGGGCGTCGGGATGACACCGCCGAAGGTGCTGGGCACGCCGAAGCCGGCATCGTCGGTGATGATCAAGAGGACGTTGGGCGCGCCCTGCGGGGGTACGATGCGCGGCGCCCACCAGGGCTTCGACTGCAAGGCATTGTCCTGGATCACGCCGCCGAAAGCCGGGTCCGGAGCGGGGAGCTGCCGTCCGTCGATCGTGGTGGTGGCATCCGGTGCGCCGGGCGTGCCGGTGACCTGCTGGGCCTGGACCACGGAAATCGCCAGGAGACTGGCGGCGGCCAGAGACAGGGTGACTGATGTCGATTTCATGTCCGCGATCCTTGGGCGAGGGGCGAAGAGGAACTCAGAACAGGCAGGCCGGACATGCCTCTGCGGTGTCCGCCCGGGCATGCTGGGGCGCCATCTCAATCTGCCTGCCCGGGAGGGACATTTCTTGACAGAATTGGCCAGGACTCCTCGTCCTATCCGAAAGGGTCGCGATCCTATCCCGATGGTCCGACCGTCGGCCCGGGGCCAGGGGCTGCCGGATCGCCGTCTCCCGCAAAGGACGCCATTCGCCATGACGGCCGTCCATGCCGTTCGGACGCGCGGGCTTCTAGAAGGGTTACGCCATGTCCCGCGCATGGTGCTTGAGGGAGACCTGCAAGGACGTTCACGGAGACGCCGACTCCGGGCGATCTGTCGCGAGGCCGGTCAACTTTCTGAAAATGCGGCCCTTTTCCGCGCCGCTCCATGCCCTACTTGAGGATATCGGCATCGGTCGTTCCAGAAAAAAACCCCGCCCAGGGGCAGGGTTTGAGTGATCTCCTCGCCTTCGGTTGTCAAGCCGAAAACAAGGGTATTAAGGCACATGAAGTAGACAAGGTCAACTTAACTTAATAGTATTTTAAGTAATATTTTTTCCGATTACTCGGACTATATTCTTGTTGCCAAAAGTAGTAATACCTTTTTGCCTCTTGAATACATACAGTTTTGGTGAGTGTTGCTTCTTTGCAATAGATTTTCTCGCGAAAGTTGACGTAAGTTTCTACCGTGAGTCCTCACGCAAAGGGGTTACGGTTATGAGAAATTGCGTTCTTCGCCTCTTGTCAGGGGTTGCCGGTCTTACGCTCGCTGCAGCCGCAGTCTCCGCGGCAGACCTCGCCCGGCCGGCTCCTCCCCCGGTCATTGCGGCGCCCCCGATCTTCACCTGGACCGGCTTCTATGGCGGTATCAATCTCGGTTGGGGCTGGCGCGACAGCAATCGGGAAACGGTTGTCCTGGGCGGCGCCGTTCCCGGGACGCTGTACTTCCCGGATAACGGTGACGGCGGTTTCACCGGCGGCGCCCAGATCGGCTACAACTACCAGATGGGCTCCTTCGTGATCGGTGTCGAGACCGATATTCAATGGGCCGATACCAACTCGGATGAAACGGTAGCGTTCATTCCGGCCGGGGCGCCCGGCACCTTCGTGCCGGGTGAGTTCAGCAACGACTTCTCGGACTGGTTCGGCACGCTGCGTGCCCGCGCTGGCGTGGCCTTCGACCGCGTGTTGATCTACGCCACCGGCGGTCTCGCCTATTCGGATAACAACACCGGCTGGGTGGCCGGTGGCGGCGTCGAATGGGCCCTGCCCGTGAACTGGTTCGGTTCCTCAGCGGTCACGTTCGGCGTCGAGGGACTCTGGCTCAGCTTCAACAACGACAATAACAACAACTTCAATGGATTCGTCGGCACCTTCACGCCTGCCGGCGGAGCTCCCATTGCTGTGGTTGCCCCTGCCGTGGGGAACGACGACAACGACTTCTTCGTCGCCCGCGCCAAGCTGAACTTCAAGTTTGGCACGTACTGACCGTCCGAAGTCTCGACGATCGGAGGCCCGGGGGTTCCCTCCGGGCCTTTTGCATGACGGGCTCCAAAAGAGAAAGGCCGCGACCGTCCTTGGAAAGGATCTGTGGTCGCGGCCCCGGCCCGTGTTTGCCCCCACGGGAAGCTATGCCCTAGACCCTGAAAACGTGACCTCAATGAGGCGCTGTCCGGGTCAAAAAATATTTCAAAAACTTTGGAACCAACGGGACTCAAGAGCGTTTATAAGCATCTCCGGTCATTTTGCCCCTACGGCCGGACACCTTAGAGCACCTGCGAAGGTGCTCTTTCTTTTTGAAAACGTTCGACTTTTCCGAACTTCTCGAATCACTGGCAGGCTTGAGCTTATGAAGGGCGAGTCCCGGGTTCAAGCGCTTAAGTTTGATGGAACTTTGTATCCGCGCAAAGCTGCATTGCTGAAATGAAAGCGATGCGCCTCAATTATATTGACGCTCGTCTGCAATGACCCTGCCGTCGTTCGGCAGGTGGCCAGGCGGTACGAGCGAGACCGATCCCTTCAGCTTTGTGACGCCTTGAAGGGTCGCGCCGATGGCGGCGACGAGATCTTCGCTCGGTGCCGCCGTTTCAGCGGCCAGCGTCATGACATCCGTTTCGCCCTCACGGGTGACGACGAGGCGCAGGCGGCCCAGTTCGGGGTGGCGGCGGCCGATCTCCGCGATCTGTTCCGGCCTGACGAACATGCCCTTGATCTTCGTGGCCTGATCGGCCCGGCCCATCCAGCCCTTGATGCGCATGTTCGTGCGCCCGCAGGGGCTTTGGGCTGCCATCGCGGCGGTCAGATCGCCGAGCGCGAGCCGGATGAAGGGACGGTGCGGATCGAGCGTCGTCACCACGATCTCGCCGACCTCGCCCTCCGGAACCGGGTCGCCGGTGCCGGGGCGGACGATTTCGACGATGATGTCCTCGTTCACGACCAGGCCCTCGCGGGCGGGGGTCTCGTAGGCGATGAAGCCGAGATCGGCCGTGGCATAGGCCTGATAGGCCTCGATTCCCTTCGCCGAGAATTCCTCCTGCAGGGATTTCGGGAAGGCTGCGCCCGATACGAGCGCCCGCCGGATGGAGGACAGGTCGCGCCCTGCCGTTGCCGCGCCGTCGAGGAGGATCTTGAGGAAATCCGGCGTGCCGCAATAGGCGGCCGGGCGGTAGGCCTCGATCAGCTCGAGCTGCTGTTCCGTATTGCCGGGCCCGGCGGGAATGACCGCGCAGCCGAGCGCCCGCGCGCCGGAATCCATGATGAAGCCGCCCGGCGTCAGGTGATAGCTGAAGGTGTTGAGCACCACGTCGCCGCGCCGGAACCCGGCCGCGAACAGCCCGCGCGCCGACCGCCAGGGGTCGGAAGTGGTGGCCTCCGGCTCGAAGATGGGGCCGGGCGAAGTGAAGAGGCGTCCGAACGAGCCCGATGCTCCGGCGACGAAGCCGCCGAAGGGGAGGGCCGCTTTCTGCAAAGCCGGCAATTCGGATTTGCGCAGCACGGGCAAAGCGGCAAGGGCCTCGCGGCTGGTGATGCCGGCGAGGTCGATGTCCTTCAATCGCTCCGCATAGGCGGGAGCCTTGGCCGCCTGTTGCAGGATCTCCGGCAGGCGCGCGAAGAGCGCGGCTTCCCGCTCCGCAGGATCGCGGGTTTCAAGAGTATCGTAGTGATCGGCCAAGGCCCGTCTCCGTTCGAATGCGGTCGCTCATCGAAAGTCCGCCTCCGGACGGAGCCGGCGGCGGGCTGAACAGGATGGGCCGGGCGCTGGCGGGACAGCTCAGGCGCGGGCCGCGTGCGTGTCCGGGAGCGAGGCTTGCAGAGGGTCGGGGCCGAACTGGTTCGGGCCGACGGTGCCCCGCTGGCAGAAGAACACGATGAGGATGATGGCCCCGATCAAAGGGATGAAGCCGATCAGAAGCCACCAGCCCGATTTCTCCAGGTCGTGCAGGCGGCGGACGCCGGCGGAAATGCTGGGGACGAGAAGAGCCAGCGTGGCGACGAGGTAGAAGACCGGCGTTTCGTCGAAGAGCACGGCATCCAGAATGCTCGTGGCAATGTTCGCGATCACGATAAACAGAAAGAAGTACCAATATTCCGAACGCTGCGCGCGCCCTGAAAAATTGGCGTAGTTGTTGAGACAGGTTCTGACGGCTTGTCCGAAATTCATGGAAGACCCCCCGGAAGATGCAGCGTGAGTCTATTTTCCTCACGGCATCCGACCGTAAGAACGGATATGACGTTGCGTCAAGTGCGGTTCGGCACATGGCGTCCTCAGGCAAGCCAGCGCTTGCGGCGCTTGTAGCTCTTCACCGCGCGAAAGGACTTGCGGTCGCCTTCCGAGACGCCGAGGTAGAATTCTTTCACGTCCTCGTTCTCGCGCAGCATCCGGGCGGGACCGTCCATCACCACGCGGCCGGTTTCCAGAATGTAGCCGTAGGTGGCGTATTTCAGCGCCATGTTGCTGTTCTGCTCGGCGAGCAGGAAGGACACGCCCTCCGTCGCATTGAGCTTGCGCACGATCTCGAAGATCTCCTCCACGATCTGCGGGGCGAGACCCATGGAGGGCTCGTCGAGCAGGATCATGGATGGCTTCGACATCATGGCGCGGCCGATGGCGCACATCTGCTGCTCGCCGCCGGACGTGTAGCCCGCCATGGAGCTGCGGCGCTGCTTCAGGCGCGGGAAGTATTCGTAGATTGCCTCCAGGTCCCGCTTGATGGCGGCGTTGCCGTCGCAGCGCGTGAAGGCGCCGGTGAGCAGGTTCTCCTCGATGGTGAGATGGCCGAAGCAGTGCCGGCCTTCCAGCACCTGGATGCAGCCGCGGCGCACCAGTTCGTTGGGCGAGAGCCTGTCGACCCGCTCGCCGTTGAACTCGATCGAGCCCTTCGTCACCTCGCCGCGTTCGGCGTGCAGCAGGTTGGAGATGGCTTTCAGGGTCGTCGTCTTGCCCGCGCCGTTCGCGCCGAGCAGCGCCACGATGCCGCCCTTGGGCACGCTCAGCGACACGCCTTTCAGCACGAGGATCACATGGTCGTAGACCACCTCGATGTTGTTGACGGTCAGGACGGCTTCGGCATTCTGCGGCTGGCCTTGTGGCTGTATTTGTGCAGCACTCGACATCGACGGTCCTTCCTCGATTTCCCTCCCCGCAAGGGGGAGGGAAGACGTGGTGCGTTTGAACTAGCTCGCCTTGTCGCAAGCCTCGGTCCGCTTGGGCCAGCCGGCGTTCTTCTCGGCATAGTCCTTCGCGGCGGCGTCGAGCTGCGCCTTGACGCGGTCCGTCATGGGCTCGATGGGAGCGGAGATCTTCACCCATTTCGTGCCGTCCCATTCCTGCATGAAGGCGGCGCGATGGCCGTTGTGGTCATTGCAGGAGAGGGCGAGCTGGTCGGTGAAGCCTTCGAGGCCGAGCTCCTTCAGGCGCGCGGGATCGAGCTTGATGTTCTCGAGGCCGCGGCGCACGTCCTCGCCCGTCACGACCTTCTTGCCCGTGATCTTCTGGGCCTGGGCGATGCCCTCGGCGATCAGGAGAGAGTTGTAGATGCCGCGGTTGTAAAGCAGCTCGCCGACCTTGTCCTTCGGGGCCTTCGACAAGCCCTTGTCGACCACATGCTTCTGGATGTCCTGAATCGCCGGGAAATTCGTCCCCACCGCATGCCAGTTGAGCATCTTGAAGCCCTTGGCGCCTGCGCCGCCCGCACGGGCGTCGTCCTCGCCAGGCCACCAGATGGAGTAGAACTTGTCCATGGGATAGCCCGAGCGCACGGCTTCCTTCACGGCGGCGCCGTTCATGGAGCCCCAGCCCCACATGATCATGTAATCGGGACGGTCGCGGCGCACGCTGAGCCATTGCGAGGACTGGTTCTGCATGTCCTGCGCGGCCACCGGATAGAGTGCGACCTCGAAGCCGATATCCTTCGCCATCTCCTGGAGCAGCGGGATCGGCTCCTTGCCGAAGGCGGCGTCGAGGTGGATGAAGCCGATCTTCTTGCCCTTCAGCTTGTCGAGCCCGCCCTCCTTCTCGCCGATATACTTGACGATCATCGACATGCCGTCCCAGTAGGTGGCCGGCGGGTTGAACACCCAGGGGAAGATGTCGCCGCGGGCCGAGGCGGAGAGGCCATAGGCCATGGACAGGATCGGGATCTTATCCACGGAGGCCCGCGGGATGAGCGGAAGCGTGATGCCCGTCGACCAGGGGTTGACCACGACCGGGTTCTTGCCCTTAACCGACTCGTAGCACTCGACGCCCTTCTTGGTGTCGTAGCCGGTCTCGCACTCCTCGAGCACGAGTTTCACCCCGCCGATGCCGCCGTCGCGCTCGTTCAGCATGCGCAGGTAATCGTGCATGCCGTCGGCGATATGGGTGCCCGAGCCCGCGAAGGGGCCGGTGCGGTAGGTGAAGAGGGGCACATAGACCGAGTCCTGCGCCAGGGCGGGCAGGGCGGTGCCGGCGAGCAGGGTCGCTGCGGCGAATCCTAGACCAAGTTTGCGAAACGACATGGCTGCGTTTCCTCCCGTTGCATCGGCTGAAGGGCCGAATTTGTGTTTCCCGTCTTGCGTCTCCTTGTGGGCCCGCCGTCAGTAGGGGAACGGCCAGACCAGGAGCTTCTGTTTGCCGATCTGCCAGAGCCGCGCGAGGCCGTGCGGTTCGACGATCAGGAAGAAGATGATGAGCGCGCCAACGATCATGAAGCGAAGATGCTCGATGACGTCGGCGCCCACCGAGATGCCGAAGGGCTCGAAGAGAGCGGGCAGGACGATGCCGAGGACGATCGGCAGGATGAAGATGAGCGCCGCGCCGAAGAACGAGCCGATGAGGCTGCCCAGGCCTCCGATGATCACCATGAACAGGATGAAGAAGGACTGGTTGATGTTGAACACGTCGTATTCCGCGCCGCCGTACCAGAGGAACACGAGGAGCGCGCCCGCCACGCCGCAGTAATAGGACGAAACCGCGAAGGCCAGGAGCTTGGTCTGGAGCGGGCGGATGCCCATGAGTTCCGCCGCCAGATCCATGTCGCGGATCGCGATCCACATGCGGCCGATGCGGCCATGGACCAGGTTCGAGGCGATCAGGGTGAGCACGATCACGATGGTGAGCACCACGAGGTATCGCGTCTGCGGCGTGGCGGTGGCGCCGACGATCGGGATGCCGAAGAGGGTGCGCAGGGGCGCATCGAGCGCGCCCGAGACGTTGTAGTTCACGAGCCACGGAATGCGGATGAAGCACCATTGCAGGAAGAACTGGGCCGCAAGCGTCGCGACGGCCAGATAGAAGCCCTTGATGCGCAAGGAGGGCAGGCCGAAGAGCGCGCCGATGGCCGCCGAGAAGAAGCCGGAGACGAAGATCCAGACGATGACGTTCACCTCCGGAAAGGCCGTCATCAGCTTGTAGCAGGCATAGGCCCCCACGCCCATGAAGGCACCGGTGCCGAGCGACAGGAGGCCCGTATAGCCGGTGAGGATGTTGAGCCCGATGGAGGCGAGCGAGAAGACCAGGAACGGGATCATCACCGCCTGGAGCAGGAAGCTGTTGCCGATGAAGGCGAGCGCATAGGCGGCCAGGACGATGAGCCCGATCCCGATCCTGTCCTCGCGCAGGGGGAAGATCGCGCTGTCCGCGACGTAGTTGGTCTTGAACTGGCCGGCCTCGCGGTAGAACACTTCGATGCCCCCTTAAATCCGTTCGATGATCTTTTCGCCGAACAGCCCTTGCGGCCTGTAGAGCAGGAAGACGAGGGCGATCGCATAGGCGAGCCACGTCTCGATTCCGCCGCCGACGAGCGGTCCCCAGTAGAATTCGCCGACCTTCTCGCCGACGCCGATGATGAGCCCGCCGATGATCGCGCCGGGAATGGAGGTAAAGCCGCCGAGGATCAGGACGGGGAGCGCCTTCAGGGCGATGATCTGGAGCGAGAAGGACACGCCCGAGCGCGCGCCCCACATGATGCCGGCCACCAGCGCCACGATGCCGGCCGCGAACCACACGATCACCCAGATCTGGTTGAGCGAGATGCCCACCGAGAGGGCAGCCTTGTGGCTGTCCGCCACGGCGCGCAGCGCCCGGCCGATGCGGGTCTTGGAGAAGAACACCGCGAGCAGGCCGATCATGATCGAGGCGATCACGGCGGCGGCGATGTCGAGATGCTGAAGGCGGATGGAGCCGCCGAGCGCGTCGATTTCCGTCGTGCCCTGCGGCAGGAGCAGCTGGCCCGTGATCATCTCCCGCGGATTGCCGCCGAAGATCAGCTCGCCGAAGCCGATGAGGAAATAGGTCAGCCCGAAGGTGGCCATGAAGAGGATGATGTCGGGCTGGTTCACGAGGGGGCGCAGCACCACCCGCTCCACCACCAGGGCGAGCACGAGCATCGAGACGGCGGCCAGGATCAGCGCCAGGAAGGCGGGCACGCCCTTCTCGTAGAGCCCGACCAGGATCAGGGCCGAGAACACGACCATGATCCCTTGCGCGAAATTGAACACGCCGGAGGCCTTGAAGATGAGGACGAAGCCCAGCGCGATCAGTGCATAGAGCACGCCGGAGACGAGCCCCTCCCAGAGGGTCTGGACGAGCAGGTCCGGGGCCTCGCCCATGAAGAGGAAGGGTTCGATGAAGACCTTGTAGAGAATGTCCATCGCCTTTTCCTCAATGCGCCACGCCGAGATAGGCGTCGATCACGCGCTGGTTGCGCTTCACCTCGTCGGGCGTGCCGTCCGCGATCTTGCGCCCGTATTCCAGCACCACCACCCGGTCGGAGAGGTCCATCACCACGCCCATGTCGTGCTCGATGAGGGCGATGGTAGTGCCGTATTGCTGGTTCACTTCGAGAATGAAGCGCGACATGTCCTCCTTCTCTTCCAGGTTCATACCGGCCATGGGTTCATCGAGGAGCAGAAGCTCGGGTTCCATGGCGAGCGCCCGCCCAAGCTCCACCCGCTTCTGCAATCCGTAGGGAAGCCGCCCCACGGGCACCTTGCGGATGTGCTGGATCTCGAGGAAGTCGATGATCTCCTCAACGAAGCGGCGATGCTCCACCTCTTCCCGCATGGCCGGGCCGTGGCGGAAGAGCTGCCAGAAGAAACTCGATGTCATCCTGATCGAGCGCCCCGCCATGATGTTGTCGAGCGTGGACATGCTCTTGAACAGCGCCACGTTCTGGAACGTGCGGGCGATGCCGCCGCGCGCCGCCTCGTAGGGGCGCATCTTGGGGCGCTTCACGCCCTTGAAGGTGATGCGGCCCTCCGTGGGATAGTAGAAGCCGTTGATGCAGTTGAGCATCGAGGTCTTGCCCGCGCCGTTCGGGCCGATGATGGCGCGGATCTCGCTCTTGCGGATGTCGAAGGAGACGTCGGTCAGCGCCTTCACGCCGCCGAAGCCCAGCGACACGTTCTCGACCGCGAGCAGCACGTCGCCTTTCGAGAGAACGGGATGATCGGGCGCTCTCATTCGGCGGCCTCCGGTATGAGAGTGGTCTTTTCGACGGGATGAAGCGTCATGTCCCGGATCTTCACGCGCGCCGAGATCACGCCCTTGCGTCCGTCCTCGAAGGTGACCTCGGTGGAAATGTCGGCCTCGGTCGAGCCGTCGTAGAGCGCCTGGATCAGCGGCGCGTAGCGCTCCGCGATAAAGCCGCGGCGCACCTTCTGGGTGCGGGTCAGCTCGCCGTCGTCGGCGTCGAGCTCCTTGTGCAGGATCAGGAAGCGCTTGATCTGCGCGCCGCCCATGCGCGGTTCCGAGGCAAGCGAGCGGTTCACCTCGTCCACATGCTTCTCGATCATGTCGTAGACGCGTGGATGGCCTGCGAGCTCCTGATAGGAGGCGTAGGTCACGCCGTTGCGCTCGGCCCAGTTGCTCACCGCCACGAGGTCGATGTTGATGAAGGCCGCGACGTGATCCCGGCCGTCCCCGAAGCAGACCGCTTCCTTGATGTTGGGATAGAACTTGAGCTTGTTCTCCACGTATTTCGGCGGGAAGAGCGCGCCGTCCCGCATCTTGCCCACATCCTTGGCGCGGTCGATGATCTTGAGGTGGCCGTTTGCGTCGAAGAAGCCCGCATCGCCCGAATGCACGAAGCCGTCGGGCGTCTTCGTCTCGGCGGTCTTCTCGTCGTCCTTGTAGTAACCGATGAACACGCCGGGCGTCCGGTAAAGTACCTCGCCATTGTCGGCGATGCGGATCTCCACCTGCGGAGCCGGGCGGCCCACGGTGTCGGCGCGGATCTCCCCGTCCGGCTGCATGGTGATGTAGACGGAGGCTTCCGTCTGCCCGTAGAGCTGCTTCAGGTTCACGCCGATGGAGCGGTAGAAGCGGAAGATCTCGGGGCCGATGGCCTCGCCCGCCGTGTAGCCGACCTTCACGCGGGTCATGCCGAAGCGGTTGCGCAAGGGGGCATAGACGAGCACGTTGCCGATCTGCCAAAGCAGGCGGTCCCATGCGCTCACGCCCGGCTCCCGGTTCAGGATCTTCTCGCCGACCTTGTTGGCGTGCCTGATGAAGGCGTGGAACATGCGCCGCTTGAGGGCGCCCGCATCCTCGATGCGCACCATGGTCAGAGTCAGCATGCTCTCGAAGATGCGCGGCGGCGCGAATACGTATGTCGCGCCGATCTCGCGCCGGTCGTCCGCCACGGTTTCCGGGTTCTCGGGGCAGTTCACGCATAGCCCTGCGAGGAAGGCCTGCGCATAGGAGAAGATGTGATCGCCGACCCAGGCGATGGGCAGATAGGCCATGATCTCGTCGGTCTCGTCGAGCTTGTCGAACTCGCAGCCGATCCGCGCCGCCGCGATCACCGCGTCGGCGGTGAGCATCACGCCCTTCGGGCGGCCCGTGGTGCCGGAGGTGTAGAGAATGATGGCGAGATCCGAGCCTTTCCCCTCTTCGAGCGCGCGCTCGATGCTCGCGGCTTCCTGCGGATCGGCGAGGCGCGCGCGGCCCTCCTCGACGACGGATTCGATGGAATGCAGGCGGCTGTGGTCGTAGTCCCTCAGGCCCTTCTGCTCGTCGTAGAGAATATGTTCGAGCTGCGGCAGCTGGTCGGCGACCGCGAGCAGCTTGTCGACCTGCTCCTGGTCCTGCACGGCCGCATGGGTCACTTCGGCATGGGCCAGCACATAGGCCATCTCCTCGGCGACGGAATCCGCATAGACCGGGATCGGGACCGCGCCGAGCCACTGGGCCGCGGCGATGCTCCAGTAGAGATAGGGGCGGTTATAGCCGATGATGGCGATCTTGCCGCCACGCTTCAGGCCGAGCGCTTTCAGGCCGCTGGCATAGGAGCGCACGATCTCGTGCACCTCGCCCCAGGTCCAGGATTGCCAGATGCCGAGATCCTTGTGCCGGAACGCGGTGCGCTTCGTCCGGATCCGCGCATTCCGCACAAGCAGTTTCGGGAATGTGTCCGCGCGCGCATCTGCTGCCGTCATCGAAGACGTCAACCTCCCTGGCACCCGCGCGTCTGACGGCGCGGTCTGGCTTCGTTCCCTCTCGCGCGCGGCTTTTCGACCGTCTGCGCGCTTCGCCGGTCTGGTCCGGCGCTACCCTTTGCGGGCTTGATTGAGAGGCATTCTGGGGCGTCCCATCGACGACGGCAAGGGACCGGCACCCGATACCATGGGCTAAGCTACGATAGGCTAATGGGCGACGGCTGCCCTGCGGCGGCGCGCGATGCGCGCGGCCTCACCTGCGCGCGATGGCGTGAAAGAAGCTGCCCGTCACAAGGCCGCGGCGATGGCCGGCCACGCCGAGGTCGTTGCCCTCCGCGTCCGCGATCGCGGCGAAGGCGCAATCCCGGCCCGCGTCGCTTCGCGTGACCGAGGCGTAGTGGAACTCATGGCCGACGAGGCGTTCGCCTGCCTTGCCCATGGCCCCGTCGTGCAGCAGATGCGCGACCCTGTAGCCGAGATGCATCTTCCGCTTCGCATAGCTCGTCTCGACCGGCAGCAGGCCGGCCATGGCGTGCACGCGGCCGTCGCCGTCTTCCAGCGACTGGCCCAGCACCATGTAGCCGCCGCATTCCCCGTGAACCGGGCGGCTTTCGGCGAAGAGGCGCAGCCCTTCCAGGAAGCGCCGCGCCTCGGCGATCCGCCCGGCATGGAGTTCCGGATAGCCGCCCGGCAGCCAGCACACGTCGCAATCCGCAGGCGGCGGCTCGTCGGCGAGGGGCGAGAACGGCACGGTCTCAGCGCCCGCCCTGCGCCAGCCCTCCAGCACATGCGGATAGACGAAGGAGAATGCCCGGTCGGAGGCGAGCGCGATGCGCTGGCCCGGCGGAGGCAGGGGCAGCGCGCTTGCGGCCCGGTCGAGCTGCGTCGGGCAGGCGAGCGCCACGAGGCCGTCGAGGTCGATTGCGGCTTCCACCGCATCGGCCAGCCGCTCCAGCCGCGCATCGAGTTCCTCGGTCTCGCCGGCCTGGACGAGGCCGAGATGGCGTTCGGGCAGAGTCAGCTCCGCGTTGCGCGTGAGAGCGCCGAGCACGGGCAGGCCGATCCGCGCCATGCCGTCCTCCACCAGCCTGCGGTGACGCTCGCTCGCGACCTTGTTCAGCACCACGCCCGCCACCGCGATCCGGGGGTCGAAGCGGGCGCAGCCGAGCGCGACGGCGGCGGCCGATTGCGCGTGGCCCGACACGTCGAGCACGAGGATCACCGGCCAGCCGAAGAGGGCGGCGATGTCAGCGCTCGCTCCCGTGCGGCCGGTTTCCTGGCGGATGCCGTCGAAGAGGCCCATCGAGCCTTCCGCGAGGATCAGATCCGCATCCCGCGCCGCTTCGGAGACGATGGCCCCGAGCATGGGCTTCTCCATGGCGAAGCTGTCGAGGTTGAAGCTCGGAGCGCCGGTGGCGGCGGCGTGGAAGGCCGGATCGATGTAGTCCGGCCCGCATTTCACGCCGCGCACGCGCACGCCCCTGCGGGCGAGGGCCCGCTGCAGGCCGAGCACGATGGTCGTCTTGCCCGAGCCGGATCGGGGCGCGGCGATGAGCAGGCCGGGCTTTGCGCTCACTGGGCGGCCTCGCTCGCGAATTCCAGCAGGTGGTTCGCGATGGCCGAGCGGAACGCGGCGATCGCGCCGATGGCGACGATGGCGGGGGAGCGGATGAGGCCGTCCTCGGCGAGCTTGGGCAGGGAGGCGAGGGTTCCCTCCACCACATTTTCCTTGGCGGTCGTGGCGCCGTGAACCGCGAGCGCGGGCGTGTCGCCCGACAGCCCCCCCTCCATGAGCCCCTGCACGATGGAGGGCAGGCTCGAGACCGCCATGTAGAGCACGATGGGCGCTCCGGTGCGGGCGAGCGAGGCCCATTCGAGCTGCGCATCGGGCGCCGGATGGCCGGTGGCCAGGATGACCGCGTGGTTCGTCTTGCGCACGGTCGCGGGCACGCCGTGAATGGCGAGCGAGGCCAGCCCGCTCGACACGCCGGGAATGATGCGGAAGGGAATGTCCGCCTCCGACAGGGCCAGCGCCTCCTCGCCCCCGCGCCCGAAGATGAATGGGTCGCCGCCCTTGAGGCGCAGCACCCGCTTGCCCTGGCGGGCGAGCTGGATCAGCCGCTCGCAGATGTCCCGCTGGGCCGCCGACGGACGGCCGCCGCGCTTGCCGGCGAATTCCAGCTCCGCGCTCTCGCGGGCGAAGGACAGCACGGCGGGGTCCACCAGCGCGTCGTAGACGATGACGTCCGCCGCCGCGAGGGCATTGAGCGCATGGATCGTGAGCAGGCCGGGATCGCCCGGACCCGCGCCGACGAGCCACACCGTGCCGGGCGCGAAGGGCGGCGAAAGGCGGGAGAGGGCGGTCATGCGGGCCTCCGGGCATGACCTGCCGGATCGAGATGGCTATGGGAATTCATGGGGACGTTGTAAGAGGGCCTATGGACGAGAGCAAACCCGCCGGAACGTTGCGCCGTGGCTGGACCACGGGCGCCTGCGCCACGGCGGCGGCCAAGGCGGCGTATTGGGGCTGGCAGACCGGGGATTTCCCCGATCCCGTCGAGATCGTGCTGCCGGGCGGGGCGCGGCCCGCCTTCGCCCTCGCTCTTGCGGAAACCGTCGAGGGCGGCGCGCAGGTCGGAATCGTCAAGGATGCGGGCGACGATCCGGACGTGACCCATGGCGCGCTGGTGATCGCGCGGGTCCGCGCCGGGCAACCCGGCTCGGGCGTCACCTTCCGGGCGGGCGAGGGCGTAGGCGTCGTCACCCGCGCCGGGCTGCCCCTGCCGCCGGGCGAGCCCGCCATCAATCCGGCGCCGCGCCAGATGATCCGCGACAACCTGGAGGCGGCGGCGCGCAGCCTCGGCGGGCCCACGGACATCGAGGTCGAAATCTCCATTCCCGGCGGCGAGAGCCTCGCGCAGAAGACCCTCAACCCGCGTCTCGGCATCCTGGGCGGCCTGTCGATCCTCGGCACCACGGGCGTGGTGGTTCCCTATTCCTGCGCGGCCTGGATCCACAGCATCTATCGCGGCATCGACGTGGCCCGCGCCGGGGGGCTCGACCATGTGGCGGGAGCCACGGGCTCCACCTCCGAGAAGGCCGTGCAGGCCCTGCACGATCTGCCGGAGCAGGCCCTCATCGACATGGGCGACTTCGCCGGAGGCATGCTGAAATACCTGCGCCGCAACCCGGTGCCCAAGGTCACCGTCGCAGGCGGCTTCGCCAAGATGACCAAGCTCGGACAGGGCCTGCTCGATCTTCATTCGCGCTCCGGCGCGGTCGATCCCGACTGGCTCGCCGAGCGCCTGGCCGAAGCCGGGGCCGGGCCCTCCGCCGTCGAGGAGGCGAGACGCGCCAACACGGCGCTCGAAGTGCTGGAAGCTGCCAGGAGCCTCGGCCTGCCGCTCGGCGACGTGGTGGCGCAGCACGCGTGGCGCACGGCCGCCAAGGCCCTGCGCGGAACGGCCATCGCGCTCGAGATCGCGGTGTTCGACCGCAACGGCGCGCTCGTCGGCCGCGTGCCGTTCCATCCCGTGTCCTGACGCCGCCCGTCTCACCGGCCGTTCCCGCTGGCGCTGGGGCGGAAGCGCCGGTCGTATCCGGTCGAGTAAAGGGCGCTGTCGCGGAAATCCTTCGCCTCCAGCGTCCGTCCCACCAGGATCAGCGCCGTGCGCTCCAGCTTCTCGGCGCGGACCATGGCAGCGATGGTGCCGAGCGTTCCCTTGATCACCCGCTCGTCCGGCCAGGACGCGCGCCAGATGACGGCGGCGGGACAATCGGCGCCGTAGGAGGGCAGCAGATCCTCGACCACCTGCTCGATCACATGGATCGACAGGTGAATGGCGAGCGTCGCCTTCGTCTGGGCGAAGGCGGAGAGCCGCTCCGTCTCCGGCATGGGCGAGGCCCGGCCCGAGGTGCGGGTGAGGACCACCGACTGCCCGACCTCCGGCACGGTCAGCTCGCGCCCGATGGCGGCCGCGGCGGCGGCGAAGGCGGGAACACCCGGCGTGATCGTGTAGGGGATGCCCAAGCCATCGAGCCGCCGCAGCTGCTCGCCCATCGCGCTCCAGATGGAGAGGTCGCCGGAATGGAGCCGCGCCACGTCCTCGCCGCTCTCGTGCGCCCGCACATATTCGGCGGTGATGGCGTCGAGATCGAGGGGGGCGGTGTCCACGAGGCGCGCGCCGGGCGGGCACCAGGACAGGATTTCAGGCGGCACGATGGAGCCCGCATAGAGGCAGACCGGGCAGCGCTCGACGAGGGAGCGTCCGCGCACGGTGATGAGATCGGCGGCGCCGGGGCCGGCGCCGATGAAATGAACGGTCATGAGCCGGTCTCCGGGCGCGCGAGGGCGCAGGTGGCAGAGGGCGAGGCGATGCGCTCCAGAATGAGCGCGGCGCGAGGCCCGGCGGCGGCGAGGGCCGCCGCTTCCGCGACGGATCCGACGCCATGCGCGGCGAGGGACCGGGCCGATTGCGTGCGCACGCGTGGGGCTGCTTCCAACAGCGCGGGCTCTGCGACGGGCGTGGCCGCGGCGTCGAGCAGGTGGGCTGCCTGCGCGAAGGCGGGGAGGGCGGCAAGCGCTTCGACGGTCGCGAGCCTGTCCAGCGCCGTGCGCGCGAGCGAGGCGCGCGTCAGCGCCTGCTCGACGAGCGCCACGATCTCGCCGGCGGTTGCGCTCTTCCTGAATCCGATGCCCGCCACGATCATGGCTTCGTCACCATCCACTGCGTCACGGGCATCGCCGCGCGCCAGCCATGCATGCCGCCGACGGCTTCGAGACGCGAGACCGCCAGACGCCGCATGGCTCCGCCGTGCCGGGCGTAGAGCGTGCCGAGGAGCGTCTCCGTTTCGAGGGTTACGGCGTTGAGAACCAGACGCCCGCCGGGCTTGAGCGCCGCCCAGGCCGCATCGAACACGCCGGGCTCCGATGCACCGCCGCCGATGAAGACCGCATCCGGCGCGGGCAGATCGGCCAGCGCGTCCGGCGCGCGCCCGACACGGATGTCGAGCGCCGTCGCGCCGAGTTCGCGCGCGTTGCGGCGGGCACGCTCGGCGCGTTCGGGACGCTCCTCGATTCCGATGCAGCGGTTGCGCGGATGGCGCAGGCACCATTCGATGCCGACGGAGCCTGCGCCGAGTCCGATGTCCCACAGAAGCTCGCCCGCCCTCGGCGCGAGGGCCGCCAGGGTCAGCGCGCGGATTTCCGCCTTGGTGAGCTGGCCGTCGTTCTCGAACCAGGAATCGGCAAGGCCCGGCGCGAGCGGTACGATGCGCGCCTCGCGCGCCGCTGCGATCTCGATGGCGAGGGTGTTGAGCGGGTCGATGTCGCCCATGGAAAAATCGCTCGCCACGGCGCGGCGGATACGCTCGCGCGGGCCGCCCATGGCTTCGAGCACCGTGATCGCCGAGCCGCCGAGGCCGCGCGCGTTCAGGAGCGCCGCGAGCCTGCCCGGGGTCGAGCCGTCCCAGGACAGCACGAGCAGGCGCGCTCCGGGCTGGACGGCGGGAACGATCCGCTCCAGCGCCCGTCCGTGCAGGCTCAGGCAGTCGCAATCCGGCAGAGACCAGCCCATCCGCGCGGCGGCGAGGGTGAAGGCCGAAACATGCGGAAAGCAGACGATCTCCTCCGGCGGGATCAGGCGCGACAGCTCCGCGCCGATCCCGTAATGGAACGGGTCTCCCGTCGCGAGAATGCACGTCGGGCGGCCCCGGCGGGCGAGGATCATCGGATAGCCTTCGGCGAAGGGGCTGGGCCAGATCTGCGCTTGACCCGCCAGGGGCGCTGCCAGGTCGAGATGGCGCGCGCCGCCGATCACGAGTTCCGCGCGGTCGAGAGCCGCGAGCGCGGCGGGGGAAAGCCCCGCGCGCCCATCCTCGCCGATGCCGATGATCGTGAGCCAGGGAGCCTTGGCCGCCATGCTCGACTCAGCGGGAGAATTCGGGGAAAAGGGGCTCATGCGCATCCTCATTCTGGGCGGCACGACGGAAGCCTCCGCGCTCGCGGCGCGGCTTGCCGGCCATTCCGCCTTCAACCCTCTTCTGTCCATGGCGGGCCGTACCAGCGATCCGCGCCCCCTGCCGATCCCCACGCGGGTCGGCGGCTTCGGCGGCGTGGAGGGGCTTGCCCGCTTCCTGGTGCAGGAGCGGATCGAGGCGGTCGTCGACGCGACCCATCCCTTCGCCGCCGTCATGTCCCGCAATGCGGCCGGAGCCTGCGCGCAGGCGCAGGTGCCGCTGCTCGCCCTGCGCCGCCCCGCGTGGACGCCGCAGGAGGGCGACCGGTGGATCGACGTGCCCTCCATGGAGCAGGCCGTGCAGGCGCTCGGGGAAGCGCCCGCCCGCGTCTTCCTCACCGTGGGCCGCCTCGAGCTTCCGCCCTTCGCTCGCGCCCCGCAGCACACCTACCTCGTGCGCACCATCGAGCCCATCGGCGATGCGCTGCCCGTGCCGAACGTCATCGCCATCCAGGATCGCGCGCCCTTCGACGAGGCGGCCGAGCGCGCGCTCATGGAGCGCGCCCGCGTCGAGGTTGTGGTGACGAAGAATTCCGGCGGGGCCGCGACCTATCCGAAGATCGCGGCGGCGCGCACCTTGCGTCTCCCGGTCGTCGTCGTGGCGCGGCCGGACAAGCCGCGCGGCGTCGAGGAAGCCGCAACCGCCGAAGCGGCTTTCGCATGGCTGGAGCGCCTTCATGCCCGCACCCCGTAGAAGCGCGGCGTGTAGACGAAGGGCGCTCGCCCCTCGGGCCGTTCGATCAGCCGCGTCGTGCTCGCGCCGATGATCACCAATGTCGACATGTCGGCCATGGACGCCTGCACCTCGCGGAGCGGCACGATCCCGATCCGCTCGTCAGGGCGCATGACGGCGCGCGCGAGGATGACTGGCGTTTCGGAGCCTCGTGTCTCGGCGGCGATGGCGAATGCCGCGCCGAGCTGCCAGGGCCTCGCGGACGAGATCGGGTTGTAGAGCGCCACCACGAAATCGGCGGCGAGCGCCGCCCGCAGCCGCGCCTCGACGACCTCCCAGGGCTTGAGATTGTCGGAGAGCGACATGGCGCAGAAATCGCCGCCGAGCGGCGCGCCGACGCGGGCGGCGGCGGCGAGCATCGCCGTGATGCCGGGCTCGACGCGGATGTCGAGGCCGCGCCAGGCGGGATCGCCGTTTTCGACGGCTTCGAACACGGCCGCCGCCATGGCGAAGACGCCGGGATCGCCGCCGGACACCACGGCCACGCGCGCGCCCTTCGCCGCCAGCTCCAGCGCGAAGCGCGCGCGGTCGAGCTCGACGCGGTTGTCCGAGGCATGCCGGCGCTGGCCCGCGCGTTGCGGCACCCGGTCCACATAGGGGCCGTAGCCGACGAGATCGGTGGCGGAGGCGAGAGCCTCCGATGCCGCGGGCGTGAGGTAGCGCGGGTCGCCGGGGCCGAGGCCGACGATTGTGACGAGGCCGCTCATACGCGCCTCCCCTGGCCCGGCACGATGATGAGCGAGAAATAGGGCGCGTCGAAATCCTCGGGCAGTTGCAAAAGCGGGACGATCTTTTCCTCCGCCATGGTCGCGCGCTCCACATAGATCGCGCGTTCCAGAAGCCCCGCGGTGGCGAGCGCCGCGCGAACTTTAGGCAGGTTGCGCCCCAGCTTCATCACCACGGCGGCGTCCGTGCCGGAGAGGCGGCGCGCCAGTTCCCCCTCGGGCAGCGTTCCGGGAACCACGGTGAGCACGTCGTCGCCCCAGGTGATCGGCGCGCCTGCGCGGGTCCACGCGCCCGACATGCCCGACACGGCGGGCACGACCTCGGTGGGCACCTTGTCCTTGAGACGCCACCACAGATGCATGAAGGAGCCGTATAAGAAGGGGTCTCCCTCGCAGAGCACGGCGACGGTCCGCCCGGCTCGAGTTTCGTCGAGAAGGCGCGCCGCCGCTTCCTCGTAGAAGGGATTGAGGGCTGCGGCGTAGTCCGGATGGTCGGCGGGAATTTCCGTCGTCACCGGATAGACGAGGGCGATCTCCCGCGCGGGGTCCTGGCCGACGACGGCATCCGCGATGGTGCGCGCATTGCCGCGCCGCCCGCGCTTGCAGAAATGGACGAGCCGGTCGGCGCTCTCCAGCACCTTGCGGGCGCGCACGCTCATGTAATCCGGGTTGCCGGGGCCGAGGCCGAGGCCGAAGAAGCGGATGGGATCCTCGCTCATGTGCGCCTCACTCCACCGGGTTCGCGAGCGCGTTGACCGCGGCCGCCGCCATCGCGCTGCCGCCGCGCCGCCCATGAACGACGAGATACGGCACGCGCCCATCGCGGGCCAAGGCTTCCTTGGATTCCGCCGCGCCGATGAATCCGACGGGAATGCCGATCACGGCGGCGGGCCTCGGCGCACCGGCATCGAGCATTTCGAGGAGGTGAAACAGCGCGGTGGGCGCATTGCCGAACACCACGAGCGCGCCCTCCAGCCGCTCGCGCCACAATTCCATGGCGGCGGCCGAGCGGGTGTTGCCGAGCTCAGCGGCCAGGGCCGGAACGCGCGGATCGTCGAGGGTGCAGATCACCTCGTTGTTTGCAGGCAGGCGCGCGCGGGTGATGCCGTTCGCCACCATCTTGGCGTCGCACAGGATCGGCGCGCCGCGCTTGAGCGCGGCTTCCGCCTTTTCGGCGAAGTCGGTCGAGAGTTCGACGTCGGCGGGCAGGTCCGTCATGCCGCAGGCATGGATCATGCGCACGACGACGCGCTCGGCGGTGCCGGAAAAACGCGTGAGGTCCGCCTCGGCACGGATGATCGCGAAGGAGCGGCGGTAGATCTCCGCGCCCTCGCGGATATAGTCGCGGGATCCGCTCATCGTGTGGGTTCCGGAAAGGCGCGGCGCAGGGCGTCCACGGTCTGCAAGGGCAGTAAACGGGTCATGATGTCTTCGACGGAGAGGTGAAGGGTGGCCGCATCGCGGGCGCAGCCGTTCGGCACGACGTCATAGCCGCCTTCCGTGCGTCCCACCAGGGTCAGATCGGCCTTGCCCGGATGTGCGCAGCCTTTCGGGCAGCCCGAGACGTGAAGGGAGACGCCCTGCGCCAAAAGGCCCGGGCAGGCCTCGGCGATGCGCAGGGCATCGGCGGGGGCTTGGGTCTTGGCGCTGGCACAGTCCGGCTTGCCGGGGCAGGCGAGGAGAGACAGGCGCGGATCGTCCGCAGCGGTGATGAACCCCGCACGTTCGGCCTCGCTCAGCAGCGACGGCGCATCCGTCTCCGCAACGCCCGGCAGGAGCGCGCCGCGCGTGAACGAGAGGCGGATCTCTCCGTTGCCGAAACGCTCGCTCCACTCCGCCGCCTGCGCCAGCTGCGCGGCGCTGCAACGGCCGAAGGGGAGCGCGAGAAGAATGGCGCACCCGTTCACGGCTGGCAGGATCCCCGCCCGCGGCGCGGCCTGCCGCCGGGTCGGGGCCTTCACCGGGCCGAGGGCCGCCGAGGCGGCAAGCTCGCGCACGTGGTCGGGGTGAAGATCGCGCAGACGCCGCGCCTCGGTGCGGCCCGCGCGCCGCATCTGCGCGAAGCCCGACAGCATCGCGTGTGCGGCATCCGGCGCATGGGCGAGGGGGGTTGCACCGGTCCAGACGAGGCCGTCTGGCGAGGGCACGGCGAAGGCAATCGTGTCGCTCTCCGTCGCCTGCAGGTGAAGATCCGCGCCAAGCGCATCGAGCGGCATCGCGCCGCCGCCGTCGACGGTGACGAAGACCTTGGGAGGCAGGTCCGCGACGCCGGTTCTGCGCTCGATGTCCTGCGCGAGGGCGCGCGCGTCGCACCGCTCGTCCGGGTCGAGGCCGGCAAGCGGCGAGAGAGTCGTGAGGCGGTTCGGGCCGTCGCCCTCGGGCTCGGCGAGGCCCTCGCGCTCGAGCAGGGCGAGCAGGCCGGGATAGGTTTCGTCGCGTACGCCGCGGATCTGCAGGTTGCCGCGGGCGGTGATGTCGAGAAGGCCGTTGCCGTGGTCATGCGCGGCCCCGGCGACGAGGCGCGCCTGAGCGGCATCGAGCGCGCCGCCGAACGGATGCAGGCGCACGAGCAGGCCGTCGCCGGTTTCCATCGGACGGCGCACGCCCGGGCACCAGCCCCGGGGGACGATGTGCTTCGCGCCGCTCATTCGGCCGCCTCCTTCCGCCCATCGTCGAGGACGGCTGCAACGGAATTGAGGCGGCTCTCCCACAGGCCGCGCCGTCGCGCATCGGCGAGGCGCTCGCGGATCGCCTGCGCGGCTTCTTCATTGGCGGCGGCGATCTGCCGCCAGACGGCATCGTCGGCGATCAGGGCCGTGAAGACGAGATCGAAATTCGCTCCGGAAACGGCGTCCGTGGTCGCGGCGAAGGCGAAGAGCGCATCGACCCCTTGCGCGATTTCCGCCGCGCCGCGCCAGCCGTGGCGCAACTGGCCCGCGATCCAGCGCGGGTTCGTCAGGCGGCCGCGCACGAGGCGGTCCACGTCCTCCGCGAGCGTGCGGGCCTTCGGTGCCTCCGGGCGGCTGGTGTCGAGGCTGTAGAGGGCAGGCGTCGCGCCGAGCGCCTGCGCCGCCGCCGCGAAACCGCCGATGGCATCGGCGGCGGAGTCGCCGTCGAGGATGTCGCGCTCGGCCACGTCGCTTGCATGGACGAAGGCTTCGGCCTCCTTCACGCGTCGCGGAAAGCTTCCGTCGGCCTGCGCCTCGCCGCCCGCGCCGAGGGCATGGGAGGTGTTGTCGAGATAGGTGCGGCCGAGTTCGCTCTTCGTTTGCCAATCGCCGTCGAGAGTCTGCGCCGAGACGCCCGCGCCATAGGTTCCCGGCGCCGATCCGAACACGCGGGAGGGAGCCTCGCCGCGCCGCCTTGCGGCGGCGAGCGCGTTCCATTCGTCATCCTCGTCGAGGGCGGCGACGGCGCGGGCGGCCTGATCGAGCAAAGCGATCTGGTCGGCGAACGTGTCCCGGAACGCGCCGGAGACGCGGATCGTCACGTCGGCGCGGGGCCGGTCGAGAAGCGGCTGCGGCACGATCTCGAAGCCGGTCACGCGGGTCGAGGCATGATCCCAGGTCGGGCGCACGCCCATGAGCGCCAGCGCGTGGGCGATGTCCTCGCCGCCGGAGCGGAGCGTGGGCGAGGCCCAGAGATCCATCACGATCCGGCGCGGCCAGTCGCCTTCCTCCTGCAGATGGCGGCGCACCACTTCCGCGGCGGCGCGCCACCCGAGTTCGGTCGCGGCGCGGGTCGGGATCGAACGCGGGTCGAGGGTCGCGAGATTGCGCCCCGTCGGCAGCACCTCCATCTGCCCGCGCGAGGGCGAGCCCGAGGGGCCGGGCACCACGAAGCGGCCGTCGAGGGCCTTCAGCAGCCCTTCGCGCTCGGAAGCGGCGCAGGCGTCGAAACCCTCGGGCGCCATGCCGAACACATGCAGCCCGTCGCGGATCGTCACCTCGCCGAGATCGCACAGATGCGCGTCGAGCCGTGTGAGCGCCTCCTCCATCGGCGTGGCGTCGTCGACGCCGCAGGCGGCCGCCAATCCGCTTGCCCGCGCGCGCTCCAGGATCTCGCCCGCGACGAGCTCGGCCCGTCCGGGGTGAAGCACCTGGGCGGAGGAGAATTCCTCCACGAGTTCGCGCAGGGCGGCGGCCTCGCCGTGCAGTTCCGAGGCGGCAACCTGCGGCGTGAGATGGCCGAGGGCGACCGCGCCGAGACGGCGCTTGGCGGGCGCGGCCTCGCCGGGATCGTCGACGATGAAGGGATAGATCACGGGCACCGCGCCGATGGCGAGGCGCGGCCAGCAATGGGGCGAGAGCGCCACCGCCTTGCCGGGCAGCCACTCGGTGGTGCCGTGCGTGCCCAGATGCACGAGCGCGTGAATATTCTCCAGAGCCCGCAGGCCGAGGTAGAAAGCGAGATAGCCGTGGCTCGGGGGGCATTCGGGATCGTGATAAAAACCCTTGCGGTCGTGGCCATGGCCCCTGTCGGGCTGCAACGCGACGAGAACCTGCCCCGCCCGCACGGCGCGGAAGCGGAAGGCGCTGCCGACGCAGGACGGATCGTCCTCCACGCGGCCCCAGCGTTCGTCAATTGCGGCGCGGTGCTCCGGGGGCAGCGTGTCGAGCCAGGCGCGATAGGCGGCGAGCGACACCGCGAAGGACGCATCGCCGCGCGTGAGGCGCGGCATCAGGCTCTCGGCCGAAAAGTCGCGCGCGGCGTCGTAGCCGGCCTCGCGCAGCAGCTCGAGGATCGCGCAGGCGCTGGCGGGCGTGTCGAGCCCCACCGCGAAACCGGCGCGTCCTCCGCGCGCGGGATAGTCGGACAGGATGAGCGCGAGCCGGCGCTCGGGGCGCGGTGTGCGGGCAAGACGCACCCAGGCGGCGGCCATGTCCGCGACCGCGCCGATGCTCGCCGCGTCCGGCGCCTGCACGCGCCGCGAGAAGGCGAGCGCCGGGTCGGCGGGCTCCTCCGCCTTGAACGAGACCGGCCCGGCCGCGATGCGCCCGTCGAATTCGGGCAGAGCGATCTGCATGGCGAGATCGGCGGCGGACAGACCGCGCGGCGATGCCTCCCAGGCATCCTTCGCGCTGCCGACCGGGATCGCCTGAAGGATCGGGCAATCGGCTTCGTCGAGCACGAAACCGGCATCGTCGCGCGCCGAGAAGGCGGTCGTCGTCACGATCACGTCCGGGCGGCGCGCTCGGATCGTGCGCTGAACGACGGCGACCGCGTCCGGATCCTTCAGGCTGGATATCGCGAGGACGAGCGGATCGATCCCTCGCTCATGCAGCGCCGCCGCCAGAGCCTCGATGGCCTGCGTGTCGCCTGAGAGAACGGCGGAGCGATAGACGAGCAGATAGGCGAGGGGGCGCTCGCGCGTCGAACGGGCGAGGATCCTCTCCGGCTCGACGATTCCGTCCTCCGGTGTCCACGCGAAGGCGCGCGGCGCCGCGCGCGGCGGCTCGACGGCTTCGCCCGTTTCGCCGATCTCGGCGCCGATGCGCGCGAGCAGGCGGCGCATGTTGTCGATGCCGCCCGCCTGGAAATAGGCTTCGAGCGCGTCGCAGAGCGCCGGCGAAACGGTGGCATGGGCCGCAAGGCGGGGATCGGGGCGGTCGTCTCCGGGAAGGATTGCGAGCTTCACGCCATGGGCGCGGCAGGCCTGGGCGAGACGTTCGATGCCATAGCGCCAGTAGTCGAGACCGCCGAGGCAGCGCACGAGGACGAAGCGCGCCTTCGCGGCGGTGTTGTCGATGTAGAGATCGACGGAAAGAGGATGGCGCAGACGGCGCAGCGAGGCGAGGCGCAGCGAGGCTCCGCCTTCCTTCAGCCGTTGCGCGGCCGCCAGCGCGCCGAGGTCACTGTCCGCGAAGGAGAGGACGACGATGTCCCCCGGCGGCTGCTGGAGGTCGATGGCCTCCGAGCCTTCGTCGAGGGAAACCGCTGTGACCGGAAGGAGGTGCATGTCATCCCGCGCGCAAGGCCGCTTCCACGGCCTCGATGTCGAAGCCCTTCAAACCGATCACCACCATGCGACCGTCCCGCGCCTCGCCCGCCTTCCACGGCCGGTCGTAATGATGCGCGATGCGCCGGCCGACGCCCTGCACCACGAGGCGCATGGGCTTGCCGTCCACGGGCGCGAAGCCCTTGATGCGCAGCACGCCGTCGGCCTCCGCCGCGCGCTCGACGCGGGCGACGAGCGCCTCCGGCGTGGCGACGGGATCGACGGGAATCGCGACGCTCTCGAAGTCGTCGTGATCGTGATCATCCGCCGTCTCGTGATGCGAGGGACGGGAATCCAGATCGGCTTCCGCCGCCGCGCCGAGGCCCAGCAGCACCTTCGGGTCCACCTTGCCGTGCGCGGTTTCGATCACCTTCACGGCGCGGGGCAGGTGCCCCTCGATCTCGGCGAGAACCTTGCCCTTCTCGCCACCCTGCATCTGGTCGGTCTTGTTGAGGATGATAAGGTCGGCGCAGAGAAGCTGATCCTCGAACACCTCCTCCAGCGGGTTCTCGTGATCGACGGAGGAATCCGCCGCGCGCTGGGCGTCGAGCGCGTCGGGATCGTCCGCGAAAGCACCGGAGGCGACGGCCGGGCCGTCCACCACGGCGATGACGCCGTCCACCGTCACGCGGGAGCGGATGTCGGGCCAGTTGAAGGCGCGCACCAGGGGCTTGGGCAGGGCGAGGCCCGAGGTCTCGATGAGAATGTGCTCGGGCGGGTTCGGGCGGTTGAGGAGCGTGTTCAGCGCCGGCACGAAATCGTCGGCCACCGTGCAGCACAGGCAGCCGTTGGGCAGCTCCACGATGTCCTCCTGCGTGCAGCCCTCGATACCGCAGCCTTCGATGAAGGAGCCGTCGAAGCCGAGATCGCCGAACTCGTTCACGAGAACCGCGAGGCGCCGCCCACCCGCATTCTCCAGGAGATGGCGCACGAGGGTGGTTTTGCCCGCGCCGAGGAATCCGGTGACGATGGTGCAGGGGATCTTTGTCAGATCGCTCATGAAAGCTTGCCTTTCGGCGGCCCGTCTCAAGCCGCGCTGTCTGTCTTGAAAGGAGGAATGCGGGCGACCACGCCCTTGCGGAAGGCCTCCGGCCTTTCGCGCCAGGGCACGAGGCCGTCCGGCGTGGCCGCGTAGCGGCGCAATCCGTCGAGAATGGTTTCGACCGCGGTCTCGGCGTTCAGGTCGCCGTAGATGTAGGTCCAGCGCCCGGGGCCGGAGACCGCGATGGTGCAGGGCCGCTTGCATACGGACAGGCACTCGACCGGCTCCAGCCGCACCTTCGGCGCGTCGGGATGGGTGAGCGCTTCCGTCAGGGCCCGGTGAAGAATCGCACCGGGCCGGAGAGCCTTGTCGTCCGGGCCACCCGCCTGACGGCAGGTGACGCAGACATGCAGGCAGATCTCCTCATGGGAAGAGGTCATCGCGCGTGGGCCTGTCCGCTCAGGCGGAGGCCTGCAGCGCCAGGACCAGGGTGGCGGCTCCCATGACCGTCACGGCGAGTCCGGCGAGACGAAGCTGCAGGGAAGGAGCCTGAAGCGGGGCCTTCCCGAAGCGCTGGGCCGCAAAGGCGACACCCGTCGAAAGCGCCGTCTGAACGGCGACGAGGCCGATGAGATAGGCGGTAAGCGGGGTCGATTCCGCGCCGATGATCGACTCGCCCAGGGCGTAGCCGTGCACCGCTCCGCCAACGGCGAAGAGAGCGGCGATCGCCGCATAGGGAAGGGTCGTGCGCATGGTGGCCGCGATGCCGATGACGACGACGCTCAGCGCCACGAGCGCCTCGGCATAGGGCAGGTCGAGGCTCGCGAGGTGCAGGCCGACACCGGCCGCCATGGCGGCGACCCAGAAGACGGGGAGCGTGAGGCCGCGGGCGAAGCGCGCCGAGACCAGGCCCACGCCGACGAGGGCAGCGAGGTGGTCGAGGCCGATGACCGGATGGCCGAGACCCGAGAGAAGGCCCTGAAGAAGCGTGTTGGGCGTCTGGCCGTCCATGGCGTGGTGCGCCAGGGCAGGCGTTGCGGCGACGACGCCGGCAAGCGTCAAGGCGAGAAGGCGGGTCTTGGTCGGAATCGTTGGGGTCATCGTTCTCTCCGTCGGGAGACTCGTGTTTGGAGTCTGTTGCGCTTCCACGGACGGAACCGAACGACGGGCGGTCATTCGACTACGGTCACCATCGGCACACCCCGTCCGACAGACCCGATAGAAGCAAAGGCTGACGGCAGGTCTCCTGGCTCGCGGGTCGATGCCTTTCGCCGCCTTCCCGGGACTTTGAGGCCCAGTGGCATGTGGGGCGAAGGCTCGCCGCTTACAGTTGCGGGGGCAGCCGCGGTGTTTCACCGCATTCCCTTTTCACCCCGTCTCCGGGGCACCGTCTGTGACATCCTTACCGGGGCGGGGGGGATCTTTCAAGCCTGCATGGGCAAATCGTCCAGCCTTGAAATCCGGCCGGGGGCTGTTCATGGTGCAGCCCCTCACGAGGAGGCAGATCGCCATGACCCCGGACGAAGAAGCGCGCCACCGCGCCAAGATGATCAAGCGCAAGGAAGTGCAGGACCGGGAGGTCGCCTCGAAGACGGTCGAGAAGGGGCTCCTCATCGTCCATACGGGCCCCGGCAAGGGCAAGTCGACGGCGGCTTTCGGCCTGATGCTGCGGGCGCTCGGGCGCGGGTTCCGGGTGGGCGTGGTGCAGTTCATCAAGGGAGCTTGGGAAACCGGCGAGCGCCTCGCCCTCGAGCGGTTCTCCGATCAGGTCGAGTGGCACACCATGGGCGAGGGCTTCACCTGGGAGACGCAGGACCGGTCCCGCGACGTGGCGGCGGCCGAGCGCGCCTGGGAGAAGGCCAAGGAGCTGATGGCCCGGGAGGACATCCGCCTCCTGGTGCTCGACGAACTCAACATCGCGCTGCGCTACGAATATCTCGACCTGGCCGCGGTGGTCGAAACCCTCAGGCGGCGCAGGCCGGATCTGCATGTGGTCGTCACCGGCCGCAACGCCAAGCCGGAGCTGATCGAGGCCGCCGACCTCGTGACCGAGATGACCCTCGTGAAGCATCACTTCGCCGCCGGGGTGAAGGCGCAGGAAGGCGTGGAGTTTTGATGCGCGCGCTGATGGTGCAGGGCACCGGCTCGAATGTGGGCAAGTCGCTGCTCGTGGCCGGCCTGTGCCGGGTCTTCGCGCGGCGCGGGATGAAGGTCCGGCCCTTCAAGCCGCAGAACATGTCGAACAACGCCGCCGTCACCGCCGATGGCGGCGAGATCGGCCGCGCCCAGGCGCTACAGGCGCGCGCGGCGGGCGTTGCGCCCAGCGTCCACATGAACCCGGTGCTGCTCAAGCCCCAGAGCGAGACGGGCTCGCAGGTGGTGGTGCAGGGCCGGGTCGCCGGCACGGCGAAGGCGCGGGAATACCAGGCCTGGAAGCCGCGCCTCATGGAGGCGGTGCTCGACAGCTTCGCGCGGCTTTCGCAGGAGGCCGATCTCGTTCTCGTCGAGGGGGCGGGCTCGGCGTCGGAGGTGAATCTCCGGTCCGGCGACATCGCGAATATGGGCTTCGCCCGCGCTGCCGATGTGCCGGTGGTGCTCGTGGGCGACATCGACAGGGGCGGCGTGATCGCGAGCCTCGTGGGCACCAAGGCGGTGCTCGATGCGGCGGATGCCGCGATGATCAAAGGCTTCGTCGTCAACCGCTTCCGGGGCGACCCGAGCCTGTTCGAGAGCGGCATGCGCTTCGTCTCCGAACGCACCGGCTGGCCCGCGCTCGGCCTCGTGCCGCATTTTCCCGACGCCGCCCGCCTTCCGGCTGAAGATGGCCTCGGCTTGCGCCGCGAGGGTCGCAGGGGCGCGGTGACCATCGCCGTGCCGGTCACGCCCTGGATCTCCAATTTCGACGATCTCGACCCGCTGCGCGAGGAGCCGGGAGTCGCGGTGGTTCTCGTCGAGCCGGGCCAGCCTCTCCCTGCGGAGGCCGCGCTCGTCCTGCTGCCGGGCTCCAAGACCACCATCGACGATCTTCTCTTCATGCGCGCACAGGGCTGGGACATCGACCTGAAGGCGCATGTGCGCCGGGGCGGGCATGTGCTCGGCCTGTGCGGCGGTTACCAGATGCTCGGGAGCAGCATCCAGGATCCCTTCGGCATCGAGGGCGAGGCGGGCCGCTCCGTCACGGGCCTCGGCCTTCTCGATGTCGCGACGACGCTCACCGCGAGGAAGCGGCTGGAAGCGGTGGCGGGGACGACGCTTGCGGACGGCACGCCGCTGTCCGGCTACGAGATGCATATCGGCGAAACGTCAGGACCGGATGCCGCCTCGCGCGCCTTCGCGCGCTTGTCGGACGGGCGGCGCGACGGCGCGGTTTCGGCGGACGGGCGCGTGACCGGCACCTATGTGCACGGCCTGTTCTCGGACGACCGTCAGCGGGCGCGCTGGCTGCGCCTGCTGGGAGCCGAGACGAGCGATCTCGCTTACGAGGCTCTCGTCGACGATATTCTCGACCGCTTCGCCGATCACCTGGAAGCGCATCTCGATTGCGAGCGGCTTCTCGCGCTCAGCGCGCGGTGATCCACGCGAGAAGCGCCAGCCCGGCGGCGAGCGCGAACAGCAATCCGCAGGCCGTGCGGTAGAGCGCGAGCGCGCGGTCGATGTCGTCCGCATTCGCCTCGGCGCGCCCGTCGCCCATCCAGCCGTCCTCGATGCGCACATCGCCGTAGACGCGCGGGCCCGCGAGCCTGAGGCCGAGCGCTCCCGCCATGGCGGCCTCGGGCCATCCCGCATTGGGCGAGCGGTGATGCGCCGCGTCGCGCCGGACCGCGCGCCATGCACCGCGAGGCGAGGCGTCCCGGTGCAGAACAGCTGCGGCGAGGATGAGCAGGGCCGTGAGGCGCGAGGCTGGAAGATTCACGAGATCGTCGAACCGCGCCGCCGCCCAGCCGAAGGCCTCGTGGCGAGGCGTGCGATGGCCGATCATGCTGTCGGCGGTGTTCGTGGCCTTGTAGAGGGCCGCGCCCGGCAGCCCGCCGAGGCCGAGCCAGAAGGCGGGAGCGACGATCCCGTCGGAGAAGTTCTCCGCGAGGCTCTCGATGGCGGCGCGGGAGACGCCCGCTTCGTCGAGGCTCTGCGGATTGCGCCCGACGATCATCGACACCGCCCTGCGTCCTCCCTCGATTCCGCCCTCGCGCAGGCCCTTCGAGACCGCCGCCACATGGTCGTGCAGGCTGCGCTGCGCCAGGAGGCTGCTGGCGAGAATCGCCAGGATCGCGAGGCCGGGCAGACCGAGCGGCCCGAGAAGCGCCCCGACCGCCCAGGCCGTCACGCCCGTGACGGCGAGAAGCGCCAGGAGGGCGAGGATCCCGGCAGCGCGCCGCCGCCCGAAGGGCCATGCCTCCCGGTTCAGGCTACGGTCGAGCCTCTTGATGAGCCGACCGAGCCAGGTGACGGGATGCCCGATCCATGTGTAAAGGCGGTGGGGATAGCCGAAGGCCGCCTCCGCCGCGAGGGCGAGGGTCAGGAGGATCAGGCTGTCGGAGAGGGACATGGGTGAGGTGGATGAGTGAAGCGCGGATCTGGCACGGGGGCGACCTGGACGAGGCCCGGCGGCTCTTTCCGCAGGCGCCCGAGCCGTGGATCGACCTCTCGACGGGGATCAACCCCATAGCCTATCCCATGCCCTCCTTGCCAGCCTCCTCGTTCGAGCGGCTGCCGTCGCCCGCCGAGCACCGGGACCTGGAGGCGGCTGCGGCCGAGGCCTATGGGGCGGCGCATCCCGCCACGGTGGCGGCGGCTCCGGGAACGCAGATCCTCATCAGCCTCCTGCCGGCCCTGATGCCCCGCGCTCGCGTGGCCGTGCTGGGGCCCACCTATGCGGAACACGCGCAGGCCTGGCGTGGGGCAGGGCACGATGTTGCGGACGTGCAGACCCTGGAGGAAGCCGAGAGCGCGGAGATTCTCGTCCTGGTCAATCCCAACAATCCCGATGGCCGGATCGTCGGCCGGGAGGTGTTGCGCGCGCGCGCGGCGGCCTTGCGCTCGCGCGGGGGCTGGCTCGTGGTCGACGAGGCCTTTGCCGATTTCGAGGCCGGCGAGTCGCTCGTTCCGGTCCTGCCCGAGAACGCCATCGTCCTGCGCTCCTTCGGCAAGACCTATGGATTGGCGGGCGTGAGGCTCGGCTTCGCGGTGGCCGGCGAAACCATGACAGCACGGCTGCGCGCGGCGATGGGACCTTGGGCCGTCTCGGGCCCGGCCCTGATCGTCGGACGTCGGGCCTTGCGGGATCGCGCCTGGCGGGAGACGGCGCTGCGGGATCGCGAGAGGGATGCGCGCCGCCTCGATGCGCTGCTGCGGCCGCTGGCGGACGGGCCCGTTCAAGGCACCTGCCTCTACCGCCTTCTCACGAGCGCGCGCGCGCCGGAGCTTTTCGCGCATCTCGGACGCCACGGAATCTGGGTGCGCCGCTTTCAGTCCGATCCCGCGCGACTCAGATTCGGGTTGCCCGGTTCCGAGGCTGCCTGGCAACGTCTCGGCGATGCGCTGGCGGCCTTTGCAGAACGCTAAAGCATCGGACCCAAAAGTGGACTTGCACTTTTGGGATCCATCCGATCCTTCTCAGGATGCGCTAGAGGAAAGCGGCACGGGACATTTTGCGCCAGAGCGAGCGGTCAGCTTCGCGACCGTCCCAGACGCTTCACGTTGGCGCGGACGCGCTTGCGGTAGCCTTTCACGACCTTGTGCGCGGAGCCTCCGGTTGCGATGGTCAGAGACGCCTCGGCGAAGGCCGAGACCTTTTCCGTCACCATGAGCATGCTTTCCGAGGCGGAGCCCCGGCCCGTGGCGGCCTGGGACAGGCGAACCCAGATCACGATCTGGGATTCGACGGCCAGCATCGCGGTGTCGTTTGCGAGTTTGATCAAAGGCAGAAGCATCTGAAGTCCTAAAAAAGCCCGTTCGGCGCGTGCTCCCGCCGCCCAGCATCGTTACCGGAGATCGATGGCCCCCTTCAACCTCCCACGGTGTCGCTGCGCGCTTACGGGCTGCCCGCCCAGCTGACGAGGGCGCTCGCGGGGTTCCTGTCGGTGGGAACGGCGATCCGGACCGCGGCCGGGGGCGTCGCCCTGGTCATGCAGTCCCGCATGTGGGAGCGGCGGGCATCCTTGATGATCTCGCGATAATCGGTCGTCGACATGTTGCGGGTTCTGAGGATCAGGCGGGTCTCCTTGTAGCAGGCATCCCAGCGCGCCTTGCCTTCGGGAGACGAAGCCCAACCCTGCTCCTGCGCCCAGGCATGCGAGGCGGCCATGGCGGCGGCTGCGAAAACACAGAAAGAGAAGATGCGCATGTGCGGTGCCCACATCATGTGAATTCATTCACGATGCGACTATAACCGCCTTCCGGCCCCGTCGTCCCGTGGAAGGGGCCAAATCAAAAGAGTATCCACCTTTGCCCCACCGCCCGGGGCATAAACGGGCACGAAGGTTTTTCACGGCAGCTGGCTGCACAGGAAGAAGGCGGTGAGCGCCGCCGTCAACGCAATCGCCGCCAAACCTCTGTCGATGAGATCGACCGGAAAAGCCGTGCGATTGAACGTCCGCTTGATCAAGATACTGCGTGCTCCCTGGAACCGGTGGAGGCCGAGCCTGGAGATTCGTCGGGCGCGATCCGAAGAGCCGCGCCAGCGAACAGCCGATGCCGCCGTTCCGCAAGAACGGCTAGCTGTGGCAGGGCGCCTTCAAGTCAACCTTTCGACAGTCGAGAGGCCTTCGACTTTGAGATGAGGGGCCGGGCGCGAGATATCCAGAGCCGGGCACCAGCAGCCATCGCTCGGGGCATGAGAGGGGGGCGAACCGTGGACCCGTTATGTCTCAGCAGCCGTGAAACGGTTGTCTAAAGGCTCGAACCTGGATGCGAGGAAATCGGCTCAGGTCTTCGACGAACAAGATGGCTGGGGGACCTGGATTCGAACCAAGACTAACGGAGTCAGAGTCCGCTGTTCTACCATTAAACTATCCCCCACCATAACCACTTGAAAAACCAATGCTTTTTTAGCTCGGTTTACAAGATCGGGGGTGAAGTTTACAAAACTGCCCCGGCGGTGACGGTCAGATAGGTCCTTTTCTGTTCTCGGTCAAGCCCGTCTCAGCGTCCACCTTAGACAATTTCGAAGCGACGGCGGTTAGCCTCGGCAACGTCCATCTGATCAATGAAGCGGGTGTACCGCTCTACCATCGGCAGGCTTATTCCGATGTCGTTTGCAATAGCCTGGGCCGTATAGCCGGCCCGGCGACGTGTCAGTACGGCCGTCCCGCGAAGGCCATGCAGGGTATGTCATGCCTCCATCGGAACCAGGCCGGTGCGCAGCGCTATGGCGACTGCGTGCGGAGCGTTGCGCGTTCCGATCTTCTTCATGATTGTCTTCCGGTGGACCTTCACGGTTGCCTCTGCCAGATTGAGAGAGCGGCCGGTTGCCTTGCAACTCTGGCCCTCCACCATCTGACGCAGGACCTCCATTTCGCGGAGGTATCGCGCGCTCCTCATGGAGATCCAGCCCGAGGTAGTAGTGGAGCACGCTGTTGGTGTGCCGCGGGGAATCCGGCCAGAGACGACGAGCCACCTTCAGCGTGCAGATCCATGGCGTGTCGCCGCCAGCGAAGAACTCCTGCTCGAAGGTCGTGTTGTGGTGTCCCGCCGGCGCGATGGAGAGGTGATCCGAGACATCCAGACAGCCACCTTGGGCCCTGGCTCGAATGAGCTCTGCGCCAAGATCCCACTCGAACTGAGCAACGTGCCTGATCTGACCATCCGAGGATCTGCCAATTATGCCCTTCGGCATGGTCTCTGGATCATCTGGCAGGAACTGCCCGCGATTCCTGTTCCGCCTCTTTAGAGCTTCCCTGCCGGTGCCTCTGGTAGGGAGGAGCCCTTCTTGGGCGTTTCCTCCCAAACTGCCCTCCTGAGCTTCGGCTCGGGAGGGCCTTTTTGTGTTTTGGCTTGCAGCGATGATCAATTACGACTGCCGTCGTGCGCAACGTGGCCCTACTTTGAGGCCGATTTCCCGTCCTTCGCGCTCTCGCTCTGCTTTGATTTGAGCGCCGCTATTTGCGCATTCCGCTCCTTAATGATCCCGCGCAGCACATGGTTATCTGTCTCCAGCTTCGTGGTCCATTGCTTTAAAGCTGCAAAGTCTTGCTCCAATTTGAGCGTCCACGACTGGGAGTCTTGCAGCGCCGCCTTTAGGTCGTTGACGGCTTCTTCGAGCAGGAGAGCCGTATTGGCTTGCGCAGCACTATGCTGCCGATACTCGAGCAACGGCTTTGCAACATAAACGGGTTCATATCCAGCACCCAACATACGCGCGAAGAGATCCATGTCCTCTGGGCCACGGGTCTTTCTGTAGCCGCCGACATGGTTATAAGCACGCCGTCGGTACATCGAAGATCCGTTGATGAAATTGTCCGTACGAACGTTCGCTATTGCCTCAGGAGACGGCTCTTTGAATTTCCAGTAATAGGCGTCGGAGTCGGTGAGCTTCTCAGCTTTGACACGTCCAGCTAGGTCAGCTGCTCTAGGGCCGAAGATCAACATATCGAAGTATGCCACCCCAGCCTTCGGATTGTTGTCCAGAGCACTACGCAGTTCGCGGATGAATGAAGGGTGTGCGCGGTTATCTGCCCCGATAAACGCAATGTAGTCGCCCGTAGTCAGCTCGACTGCTTTTTTAAAGTTTTCAACGATACCCAGGTTGCGCTGGTTGTAGACCGCCCGAAATATATTCGCATAATCTCGGGGGTGCCGGTCCAAGAACTCGGTAATAACTTCCTTCGATTTGTCGGTTGAGCAGTCATCGATGATGAGCACCTCGATGGGCGCTTCATCTTGGTTTGCGACGGACTGAAGGGCTTCCATCAGGAAGTGTCCATAATTGTAGTTCGGGACAATAATGCTGACGGTGCTTTGTCTTAGCGTCATCTTAAATATCCTGATGCTGGCGCAGGCGCTGATGATCAGACGGCCTGCTCGGTTCGGACTCTTCTCTCTAGCGCACAAGTCTGGCCGCTGCGCTACGGATCCGACGAAGCAAGGAGGGCTGAGGCTTAGGTTGCTTGGGCGGCTCTTTGGCCTTTTTCGTGCGCGCTTTATCGAGCTTGCTCTTCAAGTCCTGCTGCGATCGTCTCAAATCTGCATTTGCCCCTTTAAGCTTTACGATCGCGTCCTTCAACTCATGAATGTCACGATGAAGCTTAGCGGCGAAGGCAGATGTCTCGCTCAGATCGCTTGAGAGCTTATCATTCCTGATCTGGGAGGCGATGAACCCTTTTTTCCATTCGAGCGCAGTCTGCTCCAAAAGGGCGGGCGTCTCCAGACCATCGCGAGTGAAGATCCCGCATTCGATAAGTGGATGGGGTACACGGACGACCTTGCTGCCCACACTAACTTGGCTTTCCCAAGCCTCGCGCCGGAAAATGAAGGCGTCAAGGGGGAGGTGTGATTTCAGCTCCGAAGGCAAGTCCGCTTCAAGGTCCGGCCGGTTGCAAACAAAGATAGCTGAGCCAGCTCGAGCGCTTCTTCCAATTGGCTTGGCTCCGATTTCCTCTGCAATTGCGGAGGCCCGATCGCCAAAGAGAACAAAATCGGAGTGGGCGGCAGATGCATGTGGACTCCGGTCGAGCGCACTTCTCATGTGCTCAATGAAGTCGCTGCGGAGTCGATCTCGTGCGTCAACAAAAGCGACATACTCGGAGCTCGTCAGCTGAAGGGTCTTCGAGACGCTCTGAGCCGGTCCGATCTGTTCCTCATTACGAATAATTCGGACCCGATCTGCGTAGAGGTAAAGGAGGGTCTGAGACGCGTCGGTTGATGCGTCATCGATAATAAATACCTCATCGGGAGCGATGGTCTGTTTGAAAATTGAATCCAGGCATTCAATTAGCCGGTGACCACTGTTGCGGTTGTATACCGCGAGCAAGGTCCGGGTTTTGAACAGATCGTGCTTCTCTGCAAGAAGCAGGCGGGTCAGCCGATGGCGGTCGTCGTCGTTCCCGACGTCGCACGCTAGAGCCCCCTTGAAGCGCTTCGCTACTCCGTCGACGGCGCTCTGGTCAAAATCACCGTGCGGATAGGCAAACCAGTCTAGGTGCGGGCTCGGGAATGCGGCACGAAGTTCGGCGGATGGCGTCAGCTCGCGATCAAGGTCTTCATCCGACAGATTCTGCAGACGCTTATGGGATGCGGTATGCCACTGAACACGCCCACGGTTCGCGGCAAGTAGCTTGAGTTGATCGATGCTTGCGAAGTTACAGGGAGGCTCGACATGTTGGTCGAACCCGTTGTCCTGCCCAACGGTGTCTCCGACGACAAACAGCTCAAATGGATAATTCCATTTCTTCAGGATCGGTAGAGCGTATTCGGCGACATTATCGTAGATACCGTCAAAAGTTATGACGGCGTGGCGAGGGTTTTTGGCATCGTAATCGTCTAGATAAACAACGTCATATGCCTGGAGTGCAGCCATGTCCCGGTTGAACTTGTCAACGGAAACATACCAATAGCTCTTAATCTCTGGATGTACCTTATGATAGCAGAGGATCATTTCTTGTGCACCTCAAGCCGATGAATGTAGTTACGGTATGAGTAGAAAGACGTATCCAGCAGAGTGTAGGGAAATCTTGATGTGGTCCATTCATCGATGTGACAGGAAATAAGGAAGCCATCCTGCTGAAGAAGGTCGTCTACAATCGCGTGTACAAGTGCCGAAGACTGGCCGAGGTATTCCTTGTAAATCACGCCGGTGATGACGATCAGGTCGAACTTGCCGAATTTACTTGCAGTCAGATCAAAAAAGCTTGCCACCTCGAACTTGAAGCGGGCTGCATCTGGGCGGGCTGTTGCTTTGCGGTTAGCTGCGCTGATCGCGCGGCTCGCCAGGTCTATCCCAACGACCTCGCTTCCAGGGAGGTCGAAGGTCACGAACCCGTCGCCACATCCGATGTCCAACGTCCGTTGCGGCGTCAATGTCGGCAGGACTTCGCTCAGGCGGCGTTTGCGGACTACGTCGTCGGGGGTCGTCTCATAATCCCATGGGTCGTCGCGATCGTAGAATTCGTCGAGATCAGTAGCGGTTTTCACAGGAGATACCCCGATTTTTGAACCGAGCCCAGCTAACACCCTTTCAACAGTGATACAATAGTTCCAATTTTGGCATGTGAACCGCCAGATTATCGAGGATCATCACGTCGCCTGTGTGCAGCGTCGGCGCGAGCTGCGTCTCGATGTAAGCCTCGAACGCTAATCGAGTGATCGGACCATCAATCACCCACGGGGCGCTCAGCTCGCTGCACCGCACCCCTGCGATGAACGTGTGGGTTTTCGGGAGCGACATTGTGCGCTGAAAGGCCAGGGGTGAGGAAGATCAGGCGTGTTTACAAGGTGCCAAGAATGCTTTGGAAATTGGCGGACCTTAGAGGTCAATCTTGTAAACTGGGACGAGGTTGAAAGCCTTGCAGACAAAGACAAAACGGCCCAAGAGCCGTTGTTCTACCATTAAACTATCCCCACCGAAGCCATTGAAATTCTTTGCCTTTCTGAGCGGGCGAGATGCGTCCGAGGCAAGAATTGGGCGCCAGCGTCTGTGGTGGCGCTGAGATAGGAGGCTTTTGCGGGCTCGTCAAGCTTTGAAATTGGAACGGCAACGGCTCCGCCCTGTCCGGAGAGGGCGCGTTACCTCTCCAGACTGAGTTGCTACGGGACAGGCGGATTGATACCAGTGCCGTTGGGACAGATAACGAACAGCGCATCATTCAAGGGGAATGGTTTTCATGGCAACGATCAAGCCCAAGCCCGACGGAACCGCCAAGGGAACGTCCGCAGCCGATACGATTACCGGCTCGGGCATTGCCAATATATTTGCAGGCTTCGGGGGCAACGACACCCTGGACGGCGCGGGCGGCGCTGACGTGATCGACGGCGGCTCCGGCAACGACAGGATCTATGGCGGCAGCGGGAACGACATCCTCGGGGGTGATTCCGGCAACGACTGGATCAATGGCGGCGGCGGCGGCGACTTCCTGGTCGGTGGGGCCGGGCGCGATACCCTGACCGGCGGGAGCGGCAAGGACTTCTTCATCTTCGATACGAAGCCCGCGAAGACGGCCATCGACACCATCGCCGATTTCAGCGTCAGGGACGACACGATCATGCTCGACAAGGGCATCTTCAAGGTTTCCGCCACGTCGAAGGGCATGATGTCGTCGAGCGCCTTCTGGACCGGCTCCAAGGCTCACGATGCGAATGACCGCATCATCTTCAACAAGAGCACGGGCGCTCTTTACTACGATCCGGACGGCACGGGTGCGAAGGCGGCGGTCCAGATCGCCAAGCTCGATAAGGGGCTGAAGCTGACCTACAAGGATTTCCTCTTCTTCTGAGGGGGGAGAGCATTTTTCGGCGAAGTGGATCCGGTTCGCCGTCAAAGATGCGGCACACCCAATAAGAGTGACGATTCCATCCCAATGGAAACGGCTTTAGAGAAGCATCGGATCCTACTCGTCCATCGCGCCGCCTTCGGGCGGCGTTTCCATGTCGAGACCTTCCCGGAGTGTGGCTTCGTCCTGTGCGGCTTCCCGGTCGGCGTCGATCCGCTCGTAGCGGTCGAGCGCGCCTTGCAGGATGTAGGCGGCGGCCATCTTGTCCACCGCGTCCGCCCGCTTGGCGCGGGAGGCATCCGCGTCGAGCAGCGTGCGGGTCACCACCATGGTGGACATGCGCTCGTCCCAGAACAGCACGGGCAGGGGCAGGAGCGGCTTGAGATTGCGCACGAAGGCGCGGGTGGCCTGCGAGCGGGGGCCTTCCGAGCCGTCCATGTTGAGCGGCAGGCCGAAGACCAGGCCGCCGACCTCGTAGCGCCCGACCAGTTCCTTGATGCGCGCCACGTCGGGGGTGAACTTCACCCGCTTGATCGTCTCTAACGGAGTCGCGATCCGCCGCTCCACGTCCGACAGGGCGAGGCCTATGGTCTTGGTGCCGAGGTCCACGCCCATGAGGCGCGCGCGGGGCGGCAGGCCGTCGATGAAGGCGACCAGTTCGTCGTCATTGGCGATCATGGAAGCCTCCTCGTGCCGCCTGCGCAACCCTGCCAGTATAGACGAAGTCGCCCGGCGTCGAGAGCGGCGCAGGGCGGGAAGGCCTCGATCGCGGCTTTTCTCCGGCGCGGTTCGCGGCTATTGCCGTGCCTTTCGAAACCTGAGCCTGTATATGTTCCCCGAGAACGTGGCCTGCTGCGGATTGCGCTCCATATCCGCAGCCTGAAACGAGGGTTATTCCATGAAAATCACGTGGTTCGGCCATTCCGCCTTCCGGCTCGACTTCGCCGGCAAGGGCGTGCTCATCGATCCGTTCTTCACCGGCAATCCCGCCTTTTCCGGCGACAAGGCGAAGATCGCCGAGGGCGTGACCCATATCCTCATCACCCATGGCCACGGCGATCACGTGGGCGACAGCCTCGACATCGCCAAGACGACGGGCGCCAAGGTGGTGACGAATTTCGACCTCTGCATGTATCTCGCCAAGCAGGGCCTGGAGAACTTCGATACCATGAACACGGGCGGCACGACGGACCAGGGCGGATTCACGGTCACCCTGGTGCGGGCCGACCATTCGGCGGGCCTCGTGGAGATGGACGTGAACTTCCCCCTCGGGAACGCCAACGGCATCATCGTGAAGGCACCGGGGGAGCCGACAATCTATCACATGGGCGACACGGATATCTTCGGCGACATGGCCCTGATCGCGGAGATCCACAAGCCGGACGTCGTGATCGTGCCCATCGGCGACCGCTTCACCATGGGTCCCGAGGTCGCGGCGCTGGCGGTCGAGCGCTATTTCGGCAACGCGAAGGCGGCCATTCCCTGCCACTACGCCTCCTTCCCGCCGCTGGTCCCCAATGCCGACCGCTTCGTGGCGGCCCTGGAGGGCAAGGGCGTTCAGGTCGTGGTGCCGCACAAGACCGTAGGCGTGACTGTTTAGGAAGCCGTCTGAACGCCATCATTCCGGGGCGGCCACAGGCCGAACCCGGAATGACAGAGAGGCCCACATCCGCCGTTGCCCCCCGGCGCGGGCGGGTGCTATAGCCCGGCCATCGGATTTCCAAGGGGTATGACCATTCATGTCGGTCGATGAGAAAACGGTCCGCCGCATCGCCCATCTGGCGCGCATTGCCGTGACGGATGAGGAGGTGCCTCATCTCCAGGGCGAGATCAACGCGATTCTGTCCTTCGTCGAGCAACTGGGCGAGGTGAACGTGGACGGCGTGGAGCCGATGACCTCCGTCACCCCCATGGTCATGAAGAAGCGCCAGGACGGCGTCACCGACGGCGGCTACCCGGAGAAGATCGTCCAGAACGCCCCCGCCACGGAAGACAGCTTCTTCCTGGTGCCGAAGGTGGTCGAGTAAGAGCCTGCCGTCCCGGCCAAAGCGCCAGCGCCGGGCTCGTGCGAACCAGTTTTTTCAAGACGATCCGGGATCGCTGCACGGCGGCGTCCGGGAGACCAGGGTGATCCAGTGACCGAACTGACCCATCTCACCATTGCCGAGGCCCGCGACGGCCTGAAGGCCAAGTCCTTCTCCGCGACGGAGCTCGCTCAGGCCCATCTCGCCGCCATGGAGAAGGCGCGCGCGCTCAACGCCTATGTGCTCGAGACGCCGGAACAGGCGCTCGCCATGGCCAAGGCCTCCGACGAGAGGATCGCCAGGGGCGAGGCTGGGGCTCTGGAGGGCATTCCGCTTGGCATCAAGGACCTGTTCTGCACGGAGGGCGTGACGACGACCGCCGGCTCGAAGATCCTCGGCAACTTCAACCCGCCTTACGAATCCACCGTCACCCGGAACCTCTGGAACGACGGCGCGGTCATGCTCGGCAAGCTCAACCTGGACGAGTTCGCCATGGGCTCCTCCAACGAGACCAGCGCCTTCGGGCCGGTCGTCTCGCCCTGGCGGCGCCAGGGCTCGAACGTGAGCGCGGGGGCCTCGGGGGCCATCGAAGGCACCCATCTCGTTCCCGGCGGCTCCTCGGGCGGCTCCGCGGCCGCCGTGGCGGCGCATCTGTGCCTGGGCGCCACCGCGACCGATACCGGCGGCTCGATCCGCCAGCCCGCGGCCTTCACCGGCACGGTCGGCATCAAGCCGACCTACGGGCGCGTCTCCCGCTGGGGCACCGTGGCCTTCGCCTCGTCCCTGGACCAGGCGGGCCCCATCGCCCGCACGGTGCGGGACGCGGCCATCATGCTGCGCTCCATGTCCGGCCCCGACGCCAAGGACACCACCTGCGTGGACTTGCCCGTGCCCGATTTCGAGGCCGCCGTCTCGCGCGGCGTGAAGGGCCTCAAGATCGGCATTCCGAAGGAGTACCGCGTCGACGGCATGTCGCCCGAGATCGAGAAGCTCTGGCACCAGGGCGCGGAATGGCTGCGCGCTGCGGGCGCCGAGATCGTCGAGGTCTCCCTGCCGCACACCAAATACGCGCTGCCCGCCTATTACATCGTGGCCCCGGCGGAAGCCTCCTCGAACCTCGCCCGCTACGACGGCGTCCGCTACGGCCTGCGCGTGCCGGGCAAGGATATCGTGGACATGTACGAGAAGACCCGCGCCGCCGGTTTCGGCCGCGAGGTCAAGCGCCGCGTCATGATCGGCACCTACGTGCTCTCGGCGGGCTATTACGACGCCTATTACGTGCGGGCGCAGAAGCTGCGCACCCTCATCAAGCGCGACTTCGAGCAGGTCTACGCCCAGGGCATCCACGCGATCCTCACCCCCGCCACGCCGTCCTCCGCCTTCGGCATCGGCGAGAAGGGCTCGGGCGATCCGGTCGAGATGTACCTCAACGACATCTTCACGGTGACGGTGAACATGGCGGGGCTGCCCGGCATCGCCGTTCCGGCCGGGCTCGATTCCCAGGGCCTGCCCCTCGGCCTCCAGCTCATCGGCCGCGCCTTCGACGAGGAGACCCTCTTCGCCGCCGGGCAGGCCATCGAGGACGCCGCGGGCCGCATCAAGCTGCCCCAGGCCTGGTGGGCTTGAATCGCGTGCCTCCGACCGTTCCCGTCGTCCATCTCTGGGACTGGCTGCCCGCGGCCTTCGATCCTGTCCTGATCCTCGTCGCCGTCTGGCTCGGCTGGAAGGCCGACCAGTTCGGCAAGGTCATGATCGTCGCGCTTGCCGCCTTCGGCGTCTCGGTCTTCGTCTCCTGGATCGTCAGCAGCCTCGGCCTGCCCTGGATCGCGCCAGTGCGGTCCGATGCGCTGACGCTCTTCCCCGTCCGGCTGATCGCCGCCATGCTCTGGGCGAGCGGCGCCTACGCATTTCGGCGGGCGGCGAAGGGTTAAGTTTCCGCGAGCCCCGCGCCGGAGCCCGCAGGGTTTCCCAGCGCCGAGGCGATCTCGGCCAGGGTGGCCTTCTCGGCATCGCTGACGGCGACGCCGCCGAAGCCGAGAAAGCCGCCTTCCTTGCCGGCTTCCGCCGATTTCTGGGCGACGCTCCAGAGCCACGCCTTGAAGGCGGATGCTTCCTCGGGCGCCTTGGCGTCGAGCAGATTCGAGACGGCTCCCAACTCCTCGATCGCCTTCCGCTTGACGTCGGCGAACGGGCTGCCCTTGAACTGGGCCTGGAAGGACTCGCGCACGGCGTTGCGGGTTTCGGTGTTGCCGATATCGTCGGCCACGGCCTTCACGAGAGGCGCCGCCTGCGCATCCTGCTTGGCTTCGAGCAGCGCCCAGCCGCTGGACATGGATTCCTGCAACAGGCTCCAGAGCCCGCCCGGATCGGCGGCGGTGATCGCCATGCTGGCCACCACGGGGCTGGCCACGAGGCGGGACCATTCTTCGGGGGTGAAGCTCGACTTGTTCGCCATCGCGCGGCTCCTGAGGGTCGGAGGATTCCTCAAGCGTAACCGTCGATGCTCCGCACTGGTTCCCCGCACGGCACCGGATCAAAAGAATGGGCCTGACCGCAGGGTCAGGCCCATTCTCGCAGTGTCGACGCGAGACGCTTACGTTACTGCGGGTTGGCCGGGGCCGACGGAGTGGCCGGAGCCGAAGGATTGGCCGGGGCGGCGGGGGCCGCCGGCGAGGAAGGCGTGGTCGGAGTCGCCGGGGCGGTCGAACCGGTGCTCGGCGAGGAGCGTTCGATCTGAGAGCCGGTGCTGCCGGTCGTGCTGGGCTCTTTGCTGCCGCCGTCATAGAACAGGAAGGCGAGCAGGCCCAGGGCGATAACAAGACCGCCGATCACATAAGCAAGAGTATTCGAGCTGCGACCGGAGGTATCGTAGACATTCGTCTCGCGATTGTAGACATTGGGTTCGCGATCCATGGGATCCATAGCCATTTTGAAGCTCCTTGACCGTTTTACCTCCCGAACAACGCCGAATGCGGAGAGCGGTTTCATCGCAGCGTGGCAATTATTTTCGAAATCTGTGCATAAGGTTCGGAACATCTTGAGGATCGATCCGTCAGTCTGAACATCCGTTCATCTTGAAGGGGGTTGACCCGTTTGGGCGTCGCTCTTACTCCGGGCTGAAACGGCGAGAGATAAAGGCGCGAGGCTCATGAACGCTCCGGTCAACCCCAAGAAGCTCATCAAAGGCGCGACAGGCGATTGGGAAATCGTCATCGGCATGGAGATCCATGCCCAGGTGACGAGCCAGGCGAAGCTCTTCTCCGGCGCCTCGACGGCTTTCGGAGGCGATCCGAACAGCCATGTGTCCCTGGTGGACGCGGCCATGCCCGGCATGCTGCCCGTCATCAACGAGGAATGCGTGCGGCAGGCGATCCGCACGGGGCTCGGCCTCAAGGCCGAGATCAACCTGAGAAGCACCTTCGACCGGAAGAACTATTTCTATCCGGACCTGCCGCAGGGCTACCAGATCAGCCAGTACAAGAGCCCCATCGTGGGCGAGGGCGAGGTGATCGTGGACGTGCCGGAAACGGGCGAGACGATCACGGTGCGCATCGAGCGCCTGCATCTCGAGCAGGACGCGGGAAAGTCGATCCACGACCTGCACCCCACCATGAGCTTCGTTGATCTCAACCGTTCCGGCGTGGCGCTGATGGAGATCGTGTCGAAGCCCGACCTGCGCTCGGCGGACGAGGCGCGCGCCTATGTCACCAAGCTGCGCACGATCCTGCGCTATCTCGGCACCTGCGACGGCGACATGGAGAAGGGCAACCTCCGCGCCGACGTGAACGTGTCCGTGCGCCGTCCCGGCGAGGAGCTCGGCACCCGCTGCGAGATCAAGAACGTCAACTCCATCCGCTTCATCGGCCAGGCCATCGAATACGAGGCGCGCCGCCAGATCGCGATCCTGGAGGATGGCGGCGTCATCGAGCAGGAGACCCGTCTCTACGATCCCGGCAAGGGCGAGACGCGCTCCATGCGCTCGAAGGAAGAAGCGCACGATTACCGCTACTTCCCCGATCCCGATCTGCTGCCGCTCGAATTCGACCGGGCCTATGTGGACGAGCTCGCCCGGCACCTGCCGGAGCTGCCCGACGAGAAGAAGGCGCGGTTCATGGCGTCCTACGGGCTTCCGGCCTATGACGCCGGCGTGCTCGTGGCCGAGCGCGCCTCCGCCGACTTCTACGAGGAAGTCGCCAGGGGCCGCGACGGCAAGGCCGCCGCGAACTGGGTGATCAACGAGCTGTTCGGCCGCCTCAACAAGGAGGGCAAGGACATCGCGTCCTCGCCCGTCTCCGCCGCGCAGCTCGGCGCGGTCATCGACCTCATCGGCGAGGGCGTGATCTCCGGCAAGATCGCGAAGGACCTGTTCGACATCGTCTTCACCGAGGGCGGCGATCCGCGCGAGATCGTGGAGAAGCGCGGCATGAAGCAGGTGACCGACATGGGCGCCATCGAGAAGGCCGTGGACGAAATCATCGCCGCCAACCCCGACAAGGTGGAGCAGGCCAAGGCCAAGCCGACCCTGCTCGGCTGGTTCGTCGGCCAGACCATGAAGGCCACGGGCGGCAAGGCCAACCCGCAGGCCCTCAACGAGATCCTGAAAGCCAAGCTCGGGATCGAGTAAGGCCATCGGCCGTCCCGGCGGAACGCACATGCCTCCGCCGGGTTCTCGCAGGGCGCAGACGCCATGACCTCGCAGCCCAACCCCTTCGCCCCGCACTGGCTGATCCGCGACATCGTGATCGGGTCGCATCGCGCCGCCGTGGGGCCGGGCGGACTGCTCTTCGTGGGCGACTCCCTCGTCGAGGGTTTCTACGGGAACCGCATCGGCGCGCTGCCCGTGCTCAATGCGGGCTATTCCGGCATCTGGACCGAGGCGCTGGAGCCCCGGGTGCCGCTGCTGCTCCAATCGGCAAGGCCCCGCCTCGCGGCGCTTCTCGTCGGCACGAACGATGCCAAGAAGGATTGTTCGGAGAGCGCCCTCGACGCCGTGGCCGCGCATTTCGACACCATCGTCCGGCATTTCGAGACGGCCTCGGTACCCGTCATCGTGATGACGCCGCCGCCCGTCGAGAAGGCCAAGCGCCTCACGGGGTTCTATTCGCCCGAGGCCATGGCGTCCCTGAGCCGCCGGATCGCGACGGCGGCCCAAGGGCGCGCCGCCGCCCTCGTCGACCTGCATAAGGCCTTCGCCTGCGAGGACGGCGCGGCGCGGGAGGGCATGACCACGGACGGCATCCACCTCTCGGCGCAGGCCTATCGCCTGATGCATGCTATGCTCGAGCGGACGATCACGGAGCTGACGGCTCGAGGAGAGGGGCGATGAAGGGGCTGGAACCGCCTGCGGAGGGAAAGGCCGGGTCGCACTGGCCGTTTCTCGACCTCCTGCGCTTCGGCGCGGCTCTGCTGGTGCTGATCGGGCATACGCGCGGCCTGGTCTTCGTGAGCTTCCAGGATATCGCGCAGGCCGGTCTCGCGACGAAGGCGTTCTACTTCCTGACGGGCATTCATCGCGAGGGCGTCGCAATCTTCTTCGCCGTCAGCGGCTTCCTCGTGGGCGGGGCCGCATGGCGCGCGATCCGGGACGGGCGCTTCACGGCGCGGACTTATTTCGCGAGCCGCTTCGCGCGCATTTACATCGTGCTTCTGCCCGCGCTCGCCCTGACCGTGCTGCTCGACTGGATCGGGCGCACGTACCTGATCGACACGCGCTTCTTCAGCGAGCGGCCCCTGGAGCCCATCGACGTCACGTCGCATTGGAGCTGGGGACAGATGGCCTGCAACGTCGCTGCCGTGCAGGGCATCTTCTGCAAGCCCCTCGGCCCCAATCCGCCGCTCTGGTCGCTCGGCTACGAATGGGTGTTCTATCTTCTCGCCCCCGTCCTGTTCGGCCTCTGCCTCGCGAAGATTCCGCGCGCCGCCAAAGTGGCAGCTGTCGCGCTCCTGTTTGTGGCGATGTCCCATTTCGCGGGCGGCATGCTGCGATGGGTGCCCTGGCTCGCGATCTGGCTTGGCGGCGCATTCGCCGCGCAAGTGGCCCGCGAACGCGACCTTCCGATCCTCGTGGGGCTCCTGGGCCTCGGGGCGGTCATGGCGGGCTTCGTCCTCTCGCGCCTGCAGATCGTGCCCGTCTATGGAACCGATCTCATGGTCGGCCTGGGAGCGGGGCTTGCGATCGCAAACCGCAGGCTCCTGTCCTGGTGCCCGTTGCGCGGCCCTGTGCGCACGGGAGCGGATTTCTCCTATTCTCTTTACCTGATCCATGTGCCCGTCGCAGTCCTTGCTGGCGGAATGCTCGAACGGCTCGGAGGGCCTTCCGTCCTGGCTCCTCCGGGACCTGTCGCCTATGCGGTCTTCGCCGCGCTCCTGGGGGCGGCCCTCGCAACGGCTTTCCTGTTCTCCCTCGTCACCGAACGCCACACCGACCGGCTGCGCCGCCTCCTCGTCGGGCGACGAGCCTTGACGGCGACGATGCCGAAACCGGCCTGAGATCGCATCGTTCACGCCATCTCGGCTTACGGGATTTCGTAAACCGAAAACGCGTCGTTCAATCCGCGCAGGGACGTTTTCTGCAAGGCGGGGTGAAGACCCCGCTGCGCGATGATCTGCGAGGCGTCGGGATTCTCGACCACCGAGCCCGTGGCGAAGATCGAACGCGACATGGCGAGCCCCTGGACGCGGGAGGCGATGTTGACCGTCTGGCCGAAATAGTCCTGCCGGTCGTTCAGGGTCACGGCGAGGCACGGGCCTTCATGAATGCCGATCTTGAGCAGAAGATCCTCGCTGCCGCGCTGCTCGTTGAGCGCACGCATCGCCTCGCGCATCCGCAGGGCGGCGGAAACGGCGTGGTCCGGCGTCGGGAAGGTCGCCATCACCGCATCGCCGATGGTCTTCACCACCGCTCCGGATTCGGAGGCCACGATCTCGTTCAGAACGTCGAAATGCGAGCGCACAAGATCATAGGCCACGAGATCGCCCACGCGCTCGTAGAGTTGCGTGGAGCCCTTCAGGTCCGTGAACAGGAAGGTGAGGCTCGTAATCTTGAGGCGCTGGTCGATGTCGAGCGTGTCGGTGCGGTAGAGGTCGCGGAAGGTCTGGTTGGTGAGCAGGCGCTTCGCCGTGAGGAAGGGGCGCCGCCGCTCCAGCATCCGGTGCAGCTTGTCGCCAGCGACCCAGACGGCGGGCAGGACGCGCCGGTTGGTGCGGTTCTCGATGGAGATGCGCAAGGGGCCGGGGCGCATCGTCAGGGCCTGGTTCTGCGGATGCGCCTCGTTGATGACGAGCGACAGGCTCTGGCGCTCGCGGGTGGGCTCGCCCTTGACGTCGATGAACTGGGCCGCATGCGTGACCGGCTCGAAGACGATCACGAACTCCGCCGGAAGCTGAAGGGACATGATCGCCCTTTCGCCCGGCGGAAGCTCGACGGCGTCGAGGACGACCTCGTCGATCAGGCGCTCGAAATCCTCGGGCAGGTCGACGCCGGAGCCCCAGAAGATCTGACGGGCATATTCATGCATCGGGAGGGTGTCGGGGTCGTGCGCCGCGATCTTGCGCACGCGCGGGTTCACCGTGAACGTGACCTCCACCATCTCGTCGAGGGTCGGCTCGTAGCCGGCGGCGCAGAGCGCGCAGCTGTATTCGCTGCGGTTCACGGATTTCAGGCTGGTTCCGGCATCGAGCACGCTCCCGCAGCCGGGGCAGAGCACGTTCCAGGACATCTCGAACAATCCGAGCCGCGAAGCGTGCAGGAAGGCCGCGATGACGCGGTCTTCGTCGAAGCCGTTCCGGGCGGCGAAGGCGAGGGCGTTGATCCGGTTCAATTCATGATCCGGCGCATCGCGGATCAGGCGCTCGATGGCATCGACGATGTCGCCGTCGGCGGATTGACGAAGGATCGCGAGGAGTTTCTGGTCTTCGCTCATGGCAGCCTCCTTCGAGGCGCAACTTATCGGGGGGGCGGCGTTGCGAGAGGGATTCAGGCGCGCTGCGTCGCCACACATCTCGGCTGCGCGTTCCTAAAAAGGATGCTCCCCTAATCCGGCAATGTCAGGGCAGCGGAAGCGGAGGGGAGGGTGGCGGCGTTACCTCTCCGCGACGCCGTAAGCGTCGGCGTAGCGGTTGGCGATCCGCGTCTGCCACAGGCAGAGCACGGGGGCGACGACGAGCTCGATGAACAGGCCGCCCACCATGAAGAACGAGGGCAGGCCGGTCAGGACGAGGCCGATCAGGCGGCTCAGGCCTCCGATCACCACCAGCAGCGTCAGGAGCCGGAAACGGCCGGTTCGGATCTCGATGGAGGGCAGGGTGCTCCAGAAACAGAGGCCGATGCCCAGGAGCAGGCCGGACATGAAGCGGAAATGGCTTTCCGCCGAAATGCTCACCGCATCCCCCGTGAGCGCCTGCCCGAAGAGGACGCCGTAAAGCCCCGTCGCCACGGGAAGGGCGGCGACGATCGCCACGCTCTGCTGCAGCAGCTTCTTCTCGCGTTCCATATTCGCCATGACGTCCTCCTGCCTGTGAGATTTTGATCCTTTCGCGGCCGGATGCAATCCATTCCCGTCGCGGACGGCGAAAGAAGGCCTTTTTCCGGGTCTGGCCGATGCGCCTCCTGTTGATGGGCCATCGTCCGGCCCGGAAAAGCGTGGTCCCTTCACCGGGCGATGCGCTAGGTTTCATGCAACGAAACACCCGCAACGACCTTCAAGGGAGGATCTGTCATGCCGGCACGGTTCGAGCTTCACGGCATCGCCTTCTCGGGGCCGACCTACAAAGTCGGCCTGATGCTCACCCTCGCGGGCGAGCCCTTCGATTACGTGCACGTGAACATGATGGCGGGCGAGCACAAGCAGGCGGCGCACATGGCGCGGCAGCGCTACGGCCAGGTGCCGCTCCTCGTCGACAGAAGCAACGGGCGGCACTTGTGCCAGTCGGCGGCGATCCTGGAATATCTGGCCGACATGACGGGCCGGTTCGGCGGCGCGACGCTCGACGAGCGCCTTCAGGCGCGCGAATGGCTCTACTGGGACTTCGACCGGCTGGCCTCGCAGATCTATCGCGCCCGCACGATCAAGCTCGGCATCCGCCCGGCTCATCCGGAAGTCTATGAGGCCCATGTCGCCGGCGGAAACGCCGCCCTGAAGGTGCTCGATCAGCATCTTACGGGACGCAGCTGGGTCGTCGGCGAGAGCGCGACCATCGCCGATATCGATCTTTACGGGGTCGTCGCCTATGCGGGCGAGGCGGGGATCGACCTGGCGCCCTATGCGCAGATCGCGCCCTGGATGGCGCGCGTAGAGGCCTTGCCCGGCTTCAAGGGGCCGCGCGACCTGTTGCCCATGGAATCCCGCGAGGCGGCATGAGCGATCTTTCGATCCGCGAAGCGCGGGCGGACGATCTCGAAGCGATCATCCGCCTGCATGAGGAGGACGAATTGGGCACGCACGGCGATGTCTGGTCGCCCGAGACGCGGCCTGCCTACGAGGCCGCCTTCGCGGCCATCGCACGCAGCCCCGAGAACAGGCTGTTCGTGGCCGTGGACGGCGGTGAGGTCGTGGGCACCTTCCAGCTCACTTTCATTCCGAACCTGACGGGGCGCGGCTCCATGCGCGTGAAGGTGGAGAGCGTGAAGGTCAAGGCCGCGCGGCGCTCGGGCGGCATCGGCGCCCGGATGATGGCCTTCGCGGAGGAGTATTCCCGCAGCCACGGCGCGGCGGCGATGGAGCTCACCTCCAACAAGACCCGCAAGGACGCCCACCGCTTTTACCAACGGCTGGGATTTTCCATGTCGCACGAAGGGTTCAAGAAGAAGCTTTGAAGCCGTCCAAAGGCTGCGGGGGCTGTGCTTCGCTCAACGTTCGCAGCTCGTGCGGCGCAGCCACAGGGGATCTCCGGAGAGGCGGGAGGGCCGGAGCGCGCTCGAGCATCGTTCGGCAAAGCGGATCCGCTTTGCCGTCAGAAAAAGCGGCTTAGCAAGGAAAAAGACGAGAGCCGGTTCCGCATCCGTGAAATCGGCTCTTGCGAAGCGCCCCGTCAGGCCTTCGCTTCGCCCTTCAGGCGCTTGTTGCAATCGCTCCAGAACTTCGGCCACGTCACGTCCTGCGCGACCTTGCCGTTGGTCTTGGCCTGCTTCCACTCGGCGCTGCACTTGGTCATGCGCTCGCGGGCGGCGGCCTGGGCGGCGGTGGGTTCCTTCTGCGGTTTCATCTCCCCGGCGGCCTGAACGGCCCCGGCCAGGGACAGGCTCATCGCTGAGGCGAGAGCGCAGCACACAAGACGGTTCATGATCGAATCACCCATCGGGGCAGGCTTCACAGTTGCTGCTAAATTACTGAAGTGAAACAATGAAGCATGCAAGGCCTCCGGGTCCGCCATGCGCGCTTTCCACTGAATTTCATTGCGGGCGAGGGTGTCAGTTACAATTTAATACCTTAAGTCCCGCAAAGGACCCGTGTCGTCACCCAAGGAGAAGCTTTCCATGGCGGCTTCCGCGCAGCATCCGATCGATCTCTATTACTGGCCGACCCCGAACGGATGGAAGATCACCATCATGCTCGAGGAATGCGGGCTGCCTTACACGGTCCACCCGGTGAACATCGGCAAGGGCGACCAGTTCAAGCCGGAGTTCCTCAGCATTTCCCCCAACAACAAGATGCCGGCCATCGTCGATTCCGACGGGCCGGGCGGCGAACCGATCTCCGTGTTCGAGTCCGGCGCGATCCTGCAATATCTCGGCCGCAAGACGGGCCGGTTCTACCCGCAGGACGAACGCCGGCGCGTCGAGGTCGACCAATGGCTGTTCTGGCAGATGGGCGGCTTCGGCCCCATGCTGGGCCAGGCCCACCATTTCCGCATCTACGCCCCGGAAAAGGTGGCTTATGCCATCGAGCGCTACACCAACGAGACCAACCGGCTCTATGGCGTCCTCGACAAGCGCCTGGGCGACCGGGAATTCGTCGCGGGCGAGTATTCCATCGCCGACATGGCCATCGCCCCCTGGGCGAAGCTCTGGGAGCGCCAGGGCCAGGCCATCGACGACTTTCCCAACGTCAAGCGCTGGCTGGAAACGGTCCTCGCCCGCCCGGCGGTCCAGCGCGGGATCGCGGTCAACTCCGAGAACCGGGGCTCCTACGACATGAAGGACCCTGCCGTTCAGGCCATCCTCTTCGGCCAGAAGGCGCGATAATGTATCGCTCGTCATTGAGTGCCCGGTGCGCGGGCATTTCCTTGTGCGACAAGAGATCGGGAAGGGGGCTTTCCCATGCTTAAATTGTATTATTCGCCGGGCGCCTGCTCGATGGCGGCTCACATCGCTCTCGAAGAGACCGGCGTGGATTACGAGACCTGCTCGGTTCTGGTCTCCAAGGGGGAAACCCAGACGCCTGAGTATCTCAGTCTTAACCCCCGCGGTTACGTCCCCCTTCTCGACCTTGGAGGGGAACGGTTAACGGAAGTGGTTGCCATTCTCGTCCACCTCGCGCGGCGTTATCCCGAGGTTGGGCTAGCTCCGGCGGTCGGTTCACTCGCCGAGGCGCGGGTCATGGAGTTGGCCGCTTGGCTCACCAATACCCTCCATGTCGCCTATGCCTGCCTGTGGCGACCGAAGCGCTTCACGACCGATGAGGCGGCGGGCAAGGCGATTTCCGAGGCCGCCACGGCGCGTATTGATGCCTTGAACCAAGAGATAGAGACCCATTTGGCAAAGAGGTCCTTCGCGGTAGGTGAGACTTACACTTTCGCCGATCCCTACCTTCTCGTGTTCTTCCGCTGGGCTAACCGGATCGGCCTCGATGCCTCTTCGCGCTACCCGAATTGGACGCAATGGGCGCGCCGCATCGAGGCACGCCCTTCAGTTGCCCACGTCCTGGCGAAGGAGGGTGTCTCGCTCTGGAGCTAGAGGAGAGCCCCTCTTTCTCCCTCAGTTCATCTTCGTCCAGGTCTGGGAACGGCAGATGAGGCCGCCGAAGACGCAGCCGGAGAGCTTCATCGCCTTGCCCTCGAAGCTCATCTTGCCGTTGTAGGTCTTTCCGTCCTTGTAGTTGTAGAGCTGGCCGCTGAAGCCTTCTCCCGCGGGGCGGATGTCGGAGATCATCTGGACGCCGACCAGGTTGCGCTCCTTCAGCTTGGGATCGGGGTTGTTCACGTCCTTGGCCTCGCCCTGGACGGAAATGATGGTTCCGCAATAGGCGGCCCCGCATTTGGCGATGCGGACCTGGGTTTCCCGGCTTTCGCTGAGATAGGTGCCGCTCGGGTCGGCGGGCTGAGCCTGGGCCGGAAGCGCGAGCAGGGTCAGGCCGAAGGCGGCGAGGATGGCTTGCTTCATGGTGGTCTCCCTCTATGTCGGTCTTCAACGGACCGATCGGGGGAGAGATTAGGGGAGGCCGTTAAGCTTTCCAAGCGGGCCGGGGCAAAAGGCGCTTGAGGCCCAAGGGGCTCGTCGTTATAAGCGCCGCACTTCACTCTTTCCCATATCCAGTCAAAGCGAGTTGTCATGGCCATCGAGCGCACTTTCTCCATCATCAAGCCCGACGCGACCGAGCGTAACCTGACCGGCGCCATCAATGCCGTCATCGAGAAGGCCGGCCTGCGCATCGTCGCGCAGAAGCGCATTCTCATGAGCCGCCGCGAGGCCGAGACCTTCTACGCCGTCCACAAGGAGCGCCCTTTCTTCGGCGAGCTCGTGGACTTCATGATTTCCGGCCCGGTCGTGGTCCAGGTTCTGGAAGGCGAGAACGCCGTCCTCCGCTACCGCGAGATCATGGGCGCGACGAACCCGGAGAGCGCCGCCGAGGGCACGATCCGCAAGCTCTACGCCAAGTCCATCGGCGAGAACTCGGTCCACGGCTCCGACAGCCAGGACAACGCCAAGATCGAGATCGCCCAGTTCTTCTCGGGCAACGAGATCGTCGGCTAAGCTCCTCAGGCATAGCCCTCATGTTCAGGCCGCCCTCCGGGCGGCCTTTTCATTTTGTACCCTTTCCCCCATCATGCGCCCGCCATGAACCAAGCCCCCCGCATCGAGCGCCGCTCGTCCGTCTGCCCGCACGATTGTCCCTCCGTCTGTTCCCTCGACGTGGAGGTGATCGACGGGCGCAGCATCGGGCGCGTGCACGGGGCGAAGAGCAACAGCTACACGGCGGGCGTGATCTGCGCGAAGATGGCGCGCTACGCGGAGCGCATCCACAACCCGGACCGGCTGCTCCATCCCCTGCGGCGCACCGGCCCGAAGGGATCGGGAGCGTTCGAGCGTATCTCCTGGGACGAGGCCCTGGACATCGTGGCCCGAAAGTTCCTGGAGGCGGAGCGGGACTTCGGCTCCGAGGCCGTCTGGCCCTATTACTACGCGGGCACCATGGGCTACGTGATGCGCGACGGTATCAACCGCCTGCGCCACGTGAAGAAGTATTCCGGCCAGTATTCGACCATCTGCACTGCCATGAGCTGGACGGGCTACGTGGCCGGGACCGGCCATTTGCGGGGTGCGGACCCCCGCGAGATGGCGGTTTCCGACTGCATCGTGATCTGGGGCACCAATGCGGTTCACACCCAGGTCAACGTGATGACCCATGCGATGAAGGCCCGCAAGGAGCGCGGGGCCAAGATCGTCGCCATCGACATCTACGACAACGCCACCATGAAGCAGGCCGACATGGCGCTGCTCCTGCGCCCCGGCACCGATGGGGCGCTCGCCTGCGCGGTGATGCACTTGCTCTTCCGCGACGGCTACGCGGATTGGGAGTACCTGGAGCGCTACACCGACCATCCCCGCGAGCTGGAAGCGCATCTGAAGAGCCGCGACCCGGCCTGGGCCTCCGCCATCACGGGCCTTCCGGTCGAGGAGATCGAAGCCTTCGCCAGGCTCGTGGGCACGACCAAGCGCACCTATTTCCGCCTCGGCTTCGGCTTCGGACGCCAGCGCAACGGCGTGGTCAACATGCATGCCGCCCTGTCCATTCCCGCCGTGACGGGGGCCTGGCGCTACGAGGGCGGGGGCGCGCTCCATTCGAACAGCGGCATCTATCGCTGGAACAAGGCCATGATCGAAGGCCATGACGCCATCGACCCTGCGATCCGCCTTCTCGACCAGTCGCAGATCGGCCGCGTCCTCACCGGCGATGCGCAGGCGCTCTACAACGGGCCTCCGGTCAAGGCGATGCTGATCCAGAACACCAATCCCGTTTCCGTCGCGCCGGAGCAGGAGCTGGTGAAGCGGGGCTTCCTGCGCGAGGATCTCTTCGTCTGCGTCCACGAGCAGTTCATGACCGAGACGGCCCTCATGGCCGACATCGTGCTGCCCGCGACCATGTTCATGGAGCACGACGATCTCTATTCGGCCGGCGGGCATCCGCATTTCCAGCTCGGCCCCAGGCTCATCGACCCGCCGGGGGAATGCCGCTCGAACCACGAGGTGATCCGCGGGCTGGCAAGGCGCCTCGGGGCCGCGCATCCCGGCTTCGACATGGAGCCGCGCGAACTGATCGACTGGACCTTGAGGAATTCCGGGCGGGGCACCCTCGAAGACCTGGAGGCCCAGGTTCATGTGGATGCGCAGCCGCCTTTCGAGGAGGCGCATTTCCTCAACGGCTTCGGCTATCCGGACGGCAAGTTCCGCTTCAAGCCGGACTGGACCAAGGTGCCGTCCTCCAACAACGGCCCCATGGGCCCCTGGGCCAGCATGCCGTCCTTGCCCGACCACTGGGACGTGATCGAGACGGCCACGGAAGAACATCCGTTCCGCCTCGCCACCAGCCCGGCCCGCAACTTCCTCAATTCCAGCTTCACCGAGACGCCCAGCTCCCTCGACAAGGAGCGGCGGCCCGAGGTGATGATCCATCCCCTCGATGCCGAGCCTCAGGGCATCGCGGACGGCGATTGGGTGAAGCTCAGCAACCGGCGCGGCGAGGTGTTCCTGCGCGCAAAACTCTTCGACGGCGTGCGGCGCGGCGTGCTCATCGCGGAAGGCATCTGGCCCAACGCGGCCCATCCCTTCGGGCGCGGCATCAACACGCTCACCGGCGGCGATCAGGTGGCCCCCTATGGCGGCGCGGCCTTCCACGACAACCGTGTGGCGCTGGAAAAGGCCGATCTCGACCCGGCCCTGGAGCTTCCGACGGCGCGCAAGCATCACCGCTCCGAGGCGGTCGTTGGCTAAGTCTTAAGCCTGTTTGCAGCTCACCCTTGAACCTGAACGGCCAAGCCTATTCTTAAGCCTGAACGTGATTTCATCCCTGGGGAGCACTCAATGACTTCGATCGTCCGTTCGCTGCTGGTGGCAGCGTCCATGACCCTCGGCGCCACGGCCGCTTTTGCCGCCGCCTCCAACACGCCGACCCAATACCAGCCCGACCCGGCCCTGAAGACCGAAAGCGTCGCCGAGCTGCGCGCGCGTGTAGGCCAAGCCTGCGCCATCACGCAGGCCAAGCTCCAGAATGTCAGCGAAGCCTCGCTCGGCCGCGCCTGCGATTGCTATGCGGGCCGCACCATGCGCGCACTCACCGCCGATGAGGTGCAGGCCTATCGCGATACCGGCGTGTTCAACGAGACCGCCCGCGAGAAGGCGCTTTCCGCCCTCGATTCCTGCAAGCTCCCGCGGCCGCAGATCTGAGGCGACGACAGAAGCGTCATCCCGGGTCGCCTCCGGCGTCCGGGATGACGCTATGAGGTTTACCCCGGCGAGCGCAGCGCGCCACCGGCATCCCACCCGCGCGAGAACGCGACCTTTCCGTTCTCCAGCCGGGCCGTTCCGTCGCAGACCATCCGCAGGGCCTGCGGATAAAGCATATGCTCCTGCACGATCACGCGCGCCGCGAGGGTGTCCTCCGTATCGCCCGGCACGACCGGCACGGTGGCCTGGGCGATGATGGGGCCGGCATCGAGCTCCGGCACCACGAAATGCACGGTGCAGCCATGCACCAGCACGCCTTCCTCCAGCGCCCGGCGATGGGTGTGGGTGCCCCGGAACAGGGGCAGGAGGGACGGGTGGATGTTGATCATGCGCCCGGCCCAGCGCTCCACGAACCAGTCCGTCAGCACCCGCATGAAACCTGCAAGGCAGATGAAGGCGATGTCGTGCTCCTTAAGCGCGTCGTCCATCGCCTTCTCGAAGTCTTCGCGGGTCGGATGCGCCTTGTGGTCGATGCAAAGGGTCGCGATCCCCGCCTCCTTCGCCCGCTCCAACCCCGCCGCGTCGGGCCTGTTGGAGAGGACGAGGGCGATCTCGGCCGGGAAATCCGGGCTGCGCGCGGCCTCGATCAGCGAGGCCATGTTCGAGCCGCGGCCCGAAATGAGGATGGCGACGCGGCGGCGGGGCATCAGAGCGTCAGGGCCCCCGAGGTCCTGACGCGCTCGCCGCCCGCATGGGCGACGGTCTCGCCGATGCGCACGGGGCTTTCGCCCGCTTGGCGCAACCGCTCCATGACCGCATCCGCCTGCGCCGCGCTCGCCACCACGATCATGCCGATGCCGCAGTTGAAGGTGCGCAGCATCTCCGCCTCGGCCACGCCGCCGGTCCGGCTGAGCCAGCCGAAGACGGGCGGGACGGCGATGGCGTCGAGGTCGAGGCGCACGCCGACGCCTTCGGGCAGGATGCGGGGAATGTTGTCGGGGAAGCCGCCGCCGGTGATGTGGCAGAGCGCGTTCACGCCGTCGCCGCCCTTCAGCACCTGGAGCAGGGCCTTCACGTAGATCCGCGTCGGCTCCAGAAGGGCCTGCGCAAGCGTCTTGCCCGAGGCGAAGGGCGCGGGCGCATCCCAGGCGAGCCCGGAACGCTCGACGATCCGGCGGACCAGCGAGAAGCCGTTGGAATGGACGCCCGAGGAGGGCAGGCCAATGAGCACGTCGCCCACCTTCACGTCCTTCGGCAGCAGGGTTCCGCGCTCGGCCGCGCCCACGGCGAAGCCCGCGAGGTCGTAATCGCCCCGGGCGTAGAGCCCCGGCATCTCGGCCGTCTCGCCGCCGATCAGCGCGCAGCCTGCCTGCAGGCAGCCCTCGGCGATGCCCTTGACGATGTGAACGCCGACCTCCGGGGAGAGCTTGCCGGTCGCGAAATAGTCGAGAAAGAACAGGGGCTCGGCGCCCTGCACGATGATGTCGTTCACGCACATGGCCACGAGGTCGATGCCGATGGTGTCGTGAATGCCCGTGTCGATGGCGATCTTCACCTTGGTGCCGACGCCGTCATTGGCGGCCACCAGGATCGGGTCCTTGAAGCCCGCGGCCTTGAGGTCGAAGAGGCCGCCGAACCCGCCGATCTCCGCATCCGCACCGGGGCGGCGGGTGGACCGCACCAGGGGCTTGATCTGGTCGACCATGGCGTTGCCCGCGTCGATATCGACGCCCGCTTGGGCATAGGTCAGGCCGCTCGTCTGCTTCTCGGACTTATCCGTCGTCATGGCTCACCCCGTGTTGCCCCGGGCAGTAAGGCGGGAGGGGGCGCAAGGCAAGGGGATTTGCAGGATCGGGAGAGGATTTGAAACATCGCCGTCACTCGTCCGCTCCCTTCTGAAACCGGAACGGGAGCGGGCGGGCGTGGCTGGTCACGATGCAGGCCTGACCGGCTGGCGGAGGAGGGTTCTGAGCTTGGCAGGCTCGGTCCTGCGCGCATCGCTGAGGTAGATCTCGTGGTGATGGCCGTTGCGGGTGAGGCCCTGGGCGGGCATGACCTCGTGGTAGAGCTTCGCCAGGATCGGCCCCTCGTCGTCGTAACTGCCGATGTGGAGCGTCTGGAGCGACAGGCCTTCCGCATAGGGTTCGAGCCTCAGGCTGGCGGGGGCGGCCCCCAGCTTCCCGGCGGCCTTCCGGACCGCCGCTTCGAAGAAGTCCCGATCGATGAAGTCCGGCGCCATGATCATCATTGTCCAGCGCCATTCCGCCTTCCGCCGCGCGACGAAGCTTTCGGGGTCGTCCGCCCACCAGAGCCCTTCGAGGGGCGGCACGACGTAATCCTTGCCGAGGGCGGCCTTGGCCGCGAACTTCATCCCGTAGCTGACGGAATAGAGCCATTCCACGGCGTCCTTGAACGCCCGGGCCGTGTTCGGATCGCCCTGTCCGTCGATCATGACGAACTGCATGGCCGGCACCTCAATCGTCTTGAATGCGCCGATGGGAGCCTGGAACAGCTCCTTGCGGACTTTCTTGACGTCGATCTTGTCCATCCTCGTCCCCAAGCGGTTGTCAGGCCTGCTGGCATCCGCTGCGGCGGATCGCCGGAAGGACAATAGTCCGCGATAACGTAACTGTGAACAAGCCGCCCGCCCCAGGCCCGGAGTTCGGGGAGAAGAGGCGTCTTATCCCCACCCCGTGGACGGGGCGATTGAACTCCGCCGCCCGAGCGGCCATCATGAGCGCCGATGACCATTCCGAACATCATCACCATCGGCCGCCTCATCCTCGTCCCCATCGTGATCGTGATGATCATGCAGCAGCAATGGACGACGGCCTTCACGCTCTTCGTGGTAGCGGGAATCTCCGACGCGGTGGACGGCTTCATCGCCCGCAATTTCGACATGAGAAGCGAGTTCGGGGCCTATATCGACCCGATTGCGGACAAGGCCCTCCTGGTCTCGATTTATGTGTCGCTGGCCATCGTGGGGGCCATTCCGAGCTGGCTCGCCATCATCGTGGTGTCCCGGGACGCGATGATCGTGGCGGCGGTGCTCCTGTCCTGGGTCATGAGCCGCCCGGTCGAGATCAAGCCGATCCTTCTCAGCAAGCTGAACACGGGGGCACAACTCGCCTTCGCGGCCTTTGCGCTCGCTGCGAATGCCTTCGGGGCTGAACTCGCGGGGCTCGAGGATGTCGCCATGCTGCTCGTGGCGACCTTGACCGTCGCCTCGGCCGGTGCCTATCTCGGGGGCTGGCTGCGGCACATGGGAAGCTGAAGCCGCCAAGGGTATTGGAGTACCGATGACGGTCCAACGGCAGATCGGGTTCTGGATTGCGGCGCTGGTCGTCACGGTGGCGCTGCTGTTCGTGCTGCGCGGCATCCTTCTGCCCTTCGTGGCGGGGTTCGCGCTGGCCTATCTGCTCGATCCCCTGGCCGACAGGCTGCAGAAGATCGGCGTCGGCCGCCTCGGGGCCAGCCTTCTGATCCTCGTCCTGTTCGTCCTGATCTTCATCGTGTCCCTGATGATCCTCGTGCCCTTCGCGGCGCAGCAGGTGGGAGCCTTCGTAGAAAGGCTGCCTGGCTACGTGGCGCGGCTCCAGGAACTGGGGGCCGAGCAGCTCGGGCCGCTCGTGCGCAAGCTCGGCATCGAGGACGCGCTGCCCAAGGGGCCGACCTCCGTCGGCAACCTCATCAGCCAGGGCATCGCCTGGATCACGGCTTTCCTGCAGGGCCTGTGGTCCGGCGGTCAGGCCCTGATCGGCATCTTCTCCCTGCTGGTGGTGACGCCCGTCGTGGCCTTCTACATGCTCGTCGACTGGGACCGGATGGTGAGAACCGTCGATTCCTGGATGCCCGTGAGCCATCGGGACACGATCCGCGCCATCGCGCGGGACATCGACCGGGCCATTGCCGGTTTCGTGCGGGGGCAGGCCCTGGTCTGCCTCATCCTCGGCACCTTCTACGCGGTGAGCCTCGCCCTGATCGGCCTGAACTTCGGCGCGCTGATCGGCATGACGGCGGGGTTCCTGAGCTTCATTCCCTATGTGGGCTCGCTCACCGGCCTCATCCTGGCGATCGGCGTCGCCATCGTGCAGTTCTGGCCGGACTGGACCATGATCGCGGCGACCCTCGGCATCTTCGTCTTCGGCCAGTTCGTGGAGGGCAACATCCTCTCGCCGAAGCTCGTGGGTGAATCCGTCGGCCTGCACCCGGTCTGGCTCATGTTCGCGCTCGTCGCCTTCGGCGCGCTCTTCGGCTTCGTCGGGCTGCTGCTCGCGGTGCCGCTCGCGGCCGCCATAGGCGTCATCGCGCGCTTTGCCTTAAGGCAATATCTGGCAAGTCCGCTCTATCGCGGCACGGAATCGGCGATCATCAAGCCTAATCTCGAGAAGGCCGATCTCGATGCATGAGGCGCCCAAGCAGCTGGCCTTCGATTTGTCCCTGGAACCGCGCTTCGGGGCCGAGGATTTCCTGGTCAGCCCGTCGAACGAGCAGGCCTACGGCCTCATCGAGAGCTGGCCGGACTGGCCCGACACGATCCTTCTGCTCATCGGCCCCCGCGGCAGCGGCAAGAGCCATCTGGCCGCCATCTGGGCGGCGAACGCCCATGCCTGGACCATCGACGCCTCCGGCATCGCCCATGACAAGGTCCCGCATCTCGTCTCCAACGGGGCGCTCGCCATCGAGGACATGGACCGGGGCGAGCGGGACGAGGCGGCCCTGTTCCATCTCCTGAACCTGGCGCGGGAGAAGAAGGCCTCCCTGCTCATCACCTGCGAGACCCCGCCCGACCGCTGGGGATTGCGCACGCCGGATCTCCTCTCGCGCCTGCGGCTCGCGCCGAGCGTGGCGCTGGATGCGCCGGACGATGCGCTCCTCAAGGCGGTGCTGGTCAAGCTCTTCGTCGACAGGCAACTCGTGGTCGACACCTCCGTTGTCGACTATATTGCCCTGCGGATCGAACGGTCGCTGGCCAAGGCCTCCGAAGTCGTGGCGCTCCTCGACCGGGAGGCCCTGAGCCGGGGGCGGCGCGTGTCGCGGGCTATCGCGGCGGAAATCCTTGGTGCGGCCCAGGAAACGGATGAGAACGAGTGAAGCCTGAGACCAACGCCCTGCCGTCGACCCGTCGTGAAACCGTCACGAAGCCCAGAGCAAAACGGACGCCGAAGAAGGAAGCGGCGGAGAACGAAGTGCGCAGCGCGATTGCCCTGAAGGAGGTGGAGACCGTCAGCGAGGCTCCGATGCCGAAGGCTCCGCCGGATATTGAGCTCGACGGCGCGGTGCTCCGGCGCTTCCCCCAGCGCTTCATCAATCGCGAGCTGTCCTGGCTGCAGTTCAACCGCCGGGTGCTGGAGGAGGCGTCGAACCGCAACCATCCGCTCCTGGAGCAGCTGCGCTTCCTCTCGATCTCGGCCGAGAACCTGGACGAGTTCTTCATGGTCCGCGTCGCGGGCCTGCGCGGGCAGGTCCGCTCTGGCGTCGCGACCGTGTCGCAGGACGGCCTGACCCCGCACGAGCAGCTGAGCCGGATCGCGACGGAGGTGTCGAACCTCGCCTCCGACCAGCAGCGGCGCTGGCGCGAGCTGCGGGACATCCTGCTGGAGGAGGGCATCATCCTCGTGGAAGGGGCTGGCCTGACGAAGGCCGAGGCCACCTGGCTCGAGGATTACTTCCTCAACCACGTCTTCCCGGTGCTGACGCCGCTCGCCATCGATCCCGCGCATCCGTTCCCGTTCATTCCCAATCTCGGCTCCTCCATCGCCCTCAAGCTCGTGCGGCAGAGCGACGGGAAGGTGCTGAACGCCCTGATCCGCCTTCCTTCGCGGGCCGAGCGCTTCGTCCGCCTGCCGGATTTCGCCGAGACGGGCGCGACCCGCTTCATCGCCCTGGAACAGATGATCGTGCTCTACACAAGCCGCCTGTTCCCCGGCTACGAGGTGCAGGGGCAGGGCGCGTTCCGGGTCATCCGCGACAGCGATATCGAGGTGGAGGAAGTGGCCGAGGATCTGGTGCGCCTGTTCGAGACGGCGCTCAAGCAGCGCCGCCGCGGCAGCGTGATCCGCCTCGAGGTCGAGGCGGCGATGCCGGAGGACCTGCGCCTGTTCGTGGCCGAGGAGATGGAGGTTTCTGCCGACGAGGTCTTCGTGGTCGAGGGCATGATGGGCCTGCGGGACCTGTCGCAGCTCGTGGCGCTGGAGCGGCCGGACCTCAAGTTCAAGCCCTACAACCCGCGCTTTCCCGAGCGCATCCGCGAGCATAGCGGCGATTGCTTCGCCGCGATCCGCGAGAAGGACATCATCGTCCATCACCCTTACGAATCCTTCGACGCCGTGGTGCAGTTCCTGCGTCAGGCCGCGCGGGATCCGAACGTGGTGGCGATCAAGCAGACGCTCTACCGCACATCGTCGGACTCGCCCATCGTGGCCGCGCTCGCGGAAGCGGCGGAGGCGGGCAAGTCCGTCACCGCGCTCGTGGAGCTGAAGGCGCGCTTCGACGAAGAGGCGAATATCCGCTGGGCGCGCGACCTGGAGTGCGCGGGCGCCCAGGTCGTGTTCGGCTTCATCGAGCTGAAGACCCACGCGAAGCTCTCGATGGTCGTGCGCCGCGAGGGCAGCCAGCTCATCACCTATTGCCACGTGGGCACGGGCAACTACCACCCGATCACCGCGCGCATCTACACCGACCTGTCCTATTTCACCGCCGATCCGGTGATCGGGCGGGACGTGTCGCGCATCTTCAACTTCGTGACGGGCTATGCGGAGCCGGCGGAGCTGGAGCGCATGGCGGTCTCGCCGCTCACCCTGAGAAAGCGCCTCCTCCAACACATCGAGGAGGAGATCGCCCACGCCAAGGCGGGGCGGCCCGCGGCGATCTGGGCCAAGTGCAACTCGCTGGTCGATGCGGGCATCATCGATGCGCTCTACGACGCGAGCGCCGCCGGCGTGCAGATCGATCTCGTCGTGCGCGGCATCTGCTGCCTCCGGCCCGGCATCAAAGGCCTGTCGGAGAACATCCGGGTGAAGTCCATCGTCGGGCGCTTCCTGGAGCACACGCGCATCTATGCCTTCGGCAACGGGCATGGACTGCCTAACCCGAAGGCCCATGTCTACATTTCGTCCGCAGATCTCATGTCGCGCAATCTCGACCGCCGCGTGGAGGCGCTGATGCCGATCCTCAACACCACGGTGCACCAGCAGGTGCTCGACCAGATCATGCTCGCCAACCTCCTCGACAACGAGCAGAGCTGGACCGTCCTGCCCGACGGCACGAGCCAGCGCATCGTGCCGGGGAAGGGCGAGGAGCCCTTCAACGCCCACAAATACTTCATGACCAATCCCAGCCTGTCGGGCCGCGGCAAGTCCCTCAGGACCTCCAGCCCGAAAGCGCTTCCCAAGCGCGGGCAGCGCTGACATGCCGGCGCTCAGCTACGAAGCTCCGGGGCGGCTCAAGATCGGCCGCCCCGTCGCCATCATCGATATCGGCTCCAACTCGGTGCGCCTCGTGGCCTATGAGGGCCTCTCCCGGGCGGTCACGCCGATCTACAACGAGAAGGTCCTCTGCGGCCTCGGGCGTCACGTGGCCACCACGGGCCGCCTCGACGACGATGCCGTCGACCGCGCCCTGAGGGCGCTCGCCCGGTTCCGCGTCCTCTGCGACACGATGAACGTGTCGGACATCTTCGTTCTCGCCACCGCCGCCGCGCGCGACGCTTCCAACGGCCCCGCCTTCCTGGAGGCGGCCGAGAAGGCCTGCGGTCAGCCGATCAGCCTGCTCTCAGGCGCGGAGGAGGCGCGGGCCTCGGCGCTGGGCGTTGTCGCAGGCTTCCATGCGCCGGACGGCATCGTCGGCGACATGGGCGGCGGCAGCCTGGAGCTGGTGGACGTGCAGGGTTCGCGGGTGGGGCAGGGCGTCACCATGCCCCTGGGCGGCCTCGCCCTGCAGGATCTCAGCGGCGGCTCGCTGAAGCGGGCTCAGAAGATCGTGCGCGAGGCCCTGGAGAGCGCGCCCGAATATCTCGAGAACCTGCACGGCCGCACCTTCTACGCGGTGGGCGGCACCTGGCGCGCGCTGGCGCGGCTGCATCAGGCGGCGCGGGATTATCCGCTCCACGTGATGCACAGCTACATCATCGATCCCGAGGACGGCCTCGACTTCCTGCATCTCGTGGAGGAGGCCGATTCCAAGACCCTGAAGGACATCGAGAGCATTTCGGAGGCCCGCCGTCCGCTCCTCGCCTATGGCGCCATGGTGCTTGAGGAGATCATCAAGCTCGGGCAGCCGAAGGAGGTGGCCATCTCCGCCTTCGGCGTGCGCGAGGGCGTGCTCTTCGACAAGCTCGATCCCGAGACGCGCCGGCGCGATCCGCTCCTCGCGGCGGCGAGCGACCTCAACCTCCTGCGCTCCCGCTCCCCGCGCCACGGGGAAGAGCTCAGCCAGTGGACGGAGGACTTCTTCCAGAGCCTGCAGCTGCCGGAGACGGAATACGACACCCGCCTGCGCCGCGCGGCCTGCCTGCTCGCCGATATCGGCTGGCGCGCCCATCCCGATTACCGGGGCGAGCAGAGCCTGAACCTCATCGCCTACGGCGCCTTCGCGGGGCTCGACCATCCGGGCCGCGCCTATCTCGCCTTGTCGATCTTCTTCCGGCACGAGGGGCTTTCCCCGGACAAGGTCGGTTCGCGCATCAAGACCCTCGCCGGGCCGCGCCTCCTGGAGCGGGCTCGCCTCCTCGCGGCGCTCATGCGCATCGCCTATCCGGTCTCGGTCGCCATGGAGGGGATCCTGCCCCAGGCTCCGCTCTTCGTCAGGGGCAGCCAGATCGTGCTGCAGCTGCCCGAGCACATGGAGCCCCTCGCCAACGAACGGTTGACCGGACGCCTGCGCGCCCTGGGCAAGCTTCTCGACATGGAGTCGCTGATCGAGATCGTTTGATGGGGCTGCTGCAAGCTGCGCCTAAAGGTTGAATCCCTTCGCTTGTTAACCTGTGTTAGGTTGCTTCCCGATCTGCTTTGCTACCGTGCGTGCAACGATGCCCACATCTCAAGGGGGGACACTATGCAGCTGATCGATCTCGCGGCCGTCCGCAATGCGGAGCGCTCATCCGAGCCTTACGACTATCTTCTTGCCTCCAGCCTCCTGAAGCCGGACACGATCGACGATCTCCGGCGCGATTTCCCGGACATCGACAAGCCCGGCTACCTCACGGTCGACGAGGTCAAGCTCCATGGCCGCTTCAAGCAGCTCATCGAGGAACTCGAGGGCCCGGAGCTGACCGAGGAGCTGTCCAAGAAATTCGGCCTGAACCTGCACCAGTATCCGCGCCTGACCACCATCATGCGGCGCTCGCAGCCGAAATACGGCTCCATCCACACGGATGGCCCGTCCAAGGTCATGACCATGCTGGTCTACATGAACGACGAATGGCAGCAGGATGAGGGCGGGCGACTGCGCGTTCTCTACGACGACAAGAACTACGACCGCTACAAGCTGGAAGTGCCGCCCACCATGGGCACCATGTTCGCCTTCCTGCGCTCCGACAATTCCTGGCATGGCCATCTGCCCTTCTCGGGCGAGCGCCGGGTGGTCCAGATCGCCTGGGTGAAGAGCCAGGCCGACGTGGACCGCAAGAAGAAGCACAACAAGCTGGCCCAGTTCTTCAAGGGCATCTTCGGACGGTAATTCATCCGCGCATCGGGCCTGTCGGTGTATAAGCGATGGCCGGGCTCTGCCCGGTCATCTGCCTGTCGGAGGGTCCATGGCGCCGGATATCAGAACCACAGCAACGCGCATCGTCTACGAGAACCGCTGGATGCGGGTCCGGGAGGATGCCATCGAACGGCGGGATGGATCGCAGGGCATCTACGGCGTGGTCGAGAAGACGGATTTCGCCGTCATCGCACCCATCGACGACGGCCTGATCCATCTGGTGGAGCAGTATCGCTATCCGGTTCAGGGCCGTTACTGGGAATTGCCGCAGGGCTCGTGGGAGGACGCCCCGGGAACCGATCCGCTGGAGCTGGCCCGCGCCGAATTGCGCGAGGAGACGGGGCTCACGGCGCAGACCATGCTGCATGTGGGACATTTGTACGAGTGCTACGGCTATTCCACGCAGGGCTACCACATCTACCTCGCCCGGGGCCTCCGGCCCGGGAAAGCGCAGCGCGAAAGCACGGAGCAGGACATGGTGAGCCGCGCCTTCCCGGTGGAAGAGGCTCTGGCGATGATCTCTGACGGCCTCATCAAGGACGCGGCGACCGTCGCGGCCCTGGGGCTGCTGCGGCTGAAGGGGCTGATGTAGCAAGTTCGCTGTGCTGCTCCGTCGCGAGACGCGTTCTGTCCCGACCTCGGCGGAGGAGGCGATCTAAGCCGCCGCAATCGGCTTGAGCTTCACCCTTCCGCGTTCCAGCACCAGCCCGAGCTCGCCGTTCTTCAAGGCCAGCGCCTTGTCGCCGAAGAGCCTGCGGCGCCAGCCGTGGAGGGATGGGACGTCGGCCGTGTCGCTCTCGGCGATGGCCTCGAGTTCCTCCACCGTGGCGATGATCTTCGGGGCGACCCCCTCCTGCTCGGCGACCGCCTTCAGCAGGACCTTCAGGAGATCGACGGTCGAGCCGGTATTGCCGCGGCCGCGGCTGCGCTCGGGCACGGGAATCGTGGCGGGGGCGCGCGCGAGCGCCCGCTCCACGGCCTCCAGGATGTCGGCGCCGGTGCGGGAGCGCTCGAAGCCGTTGGGGATCGAGCGCAGGCGTCCGAGAGCCTCGACGCTGCGGGGGGCGGAGGTGGCGATGTCGATGACCGCGTCGTCCTTGAGGATGCGCCCGCGGGGCACGTCGCGCCCCTGCGCCTCGCGCTCGCGCCAGGCGGCGATTTCCATGAGGACCGCGATCTCGCGCGGCTTGCGCAGGCGGCCGGCCAGACGCCGCCAGGCGTTGTCGGGATCGGCCTGATAGGTCTCGGGCGAGGTGAGGATCGTCATTTCCTCGGTGAGCCATTCGAGCCGCCCGTTCTTTTCGAGCTGGGCGATCAGCGACTGGTAGACCTGCACCAGATGGGTGACGTCGGAGAGGGCATAGGTGAGCTGGGCGTCGGTGAGCGGCCGGCGCGACCAGTCGGTGAAGCGGGAGGACTTGTCGATCTTCGCCTTGGCGAGGTCGTTCACGAGCTGCTCGTAGGAGACCGAGTCCCCGTAGCCGCAGACCATGGCGGCCACCTGGGTGTCGAACAGGGGCGAGGGCACGATGCCGCCCAGGTTCCAGACGATCTCCAGGTCCTGCCGGGCCGAGTGGAAGACCTTGGTCACGGCCGGGTTCGCCATGAGCGCCATGAAGGGCTCCAGGCTCATCCCCTCGGCGAGCGGGTCGATGAGGTAGGCTTCCGCAGGGTCGGGCCCCGCCATCTGGATGAGGCAGAGCTTCGGATAATAGGTCGTCTCGCGCAGGAACTCCGTATCGACGGTCACGAACGGGTGCTGGCTCAGGCGTTGGCAGGCGGCAAGGAGCGCGTCGGTGGAAGCAATCAGGTCCATGGGGCGTACATACCCCATCCGGGAAAGGCCTGCGAGTCCATCGTCCACAGATCCTTACGCGGCAAGGCCGCGGAGAGGATGGGTTGACAGGGATGGTTAAAAAAATGTTATGTTGTATCTCTGACCTTTGGGGCAGGGATAACCAAACACCCAACGGGTGGAGGGCTTCATGAAAAACGCAAAGAGCAAAGCCACCGCGAAGACCGAGAAGAAGGCCGTCGTCGAGCTCAGCCTCGAGCAACTCGCCACGGCTGCCGGCGGCAAGTGCGATCGTCGGATCATCGTGTATTCGACCACTTCCTGATCGTCCGCGGACAGTTCTGCCGGATATCGGGCGCGCCCTGACAGGGGCGCGCCCTTTTCGTTTCAGGAGCGCCCGATTCCCGCCGTTCCGGGGCCGGGCCGGGCCGCATCGGCGAAGGCCAGCGATTCCGGGTCCAGGGGCGGGGACACGCGGCCTTCCCGCAGCACCACGATCCTGTCCGCCGCGCGGATCGTCTCCGGCCGGTGGGCGATGACGATGCGGGTGATCTTCAGCTCCGCCAGCGCCCGGTTCACCTCCCGCTCCTTGTCGAGATCGAGGCTGGAGGTGCCTTCGTCCATGAAGAGGATGCGCGGGCGGCGGTAGAGCGCCCGGGCGAGGAGCACCCGCTGTCGCTGGCCGCCCGAGAGGGTGGTGCCCATGTCGCCGATGAGGGTGTTGTAGTTCATGGGCATGGCCATGATCTCCTCGTCGATCCCGGCGACGGCGGCGCAGGCGCGCATCCAGTCGAGGTCGAGGCTCGCATCGAAGAAGCAGATGTTCTCCGCGATGCTGCCCGACAGGAGCTGGTCGTCCTGCATCACCACGCCGATCTCGGCGCGGAAGGCCCGGATGCCGAAATGATCGAGGGGCACCCCGTCGATGAGCACGCTGCCGGTCATCGGCCTGAAGAGCCCGAGCATGATCTTGAGCAGAGTGGTCTTGCCGCCGCCCGACGGGCCGGTAATGGCCACGAACTCGCCCGCCTCGACCCGCAGGTTCACCCCCGACAGGACCTCCGGCTCCGTATCGGCATAGCGGAAGCTCACGTCCCTCAGCTCGACCGCGCCGTTCATCTGCCGCGCCACGAGGCTCTCCCCGTGCCGGTCCTGCTCGCGCTCGGCGAGGGCGATGTCGGAGAGGCGGTCGAGATGGAGGTCGAGCATCCGGTACCGGATGCCGGTCTCGATCAGGTTGGTGGCCTTGGAAAGGAACTGCTCCTTGTAGGCCATGAAGGCGTAGAGCATGCCGATGGTCATGTCGTTCGCCATGATCGCCCTGGCACCGAGATAGACGATGAGCACGTTCTCCAGCCCGTAGATCAGGTCGTTCGCCGTCTTGAAGCCGATGGTGAAGCGGCCCTGGCGGATGCCGCGGCTGATCGATTCCGCATAGCGGTTCTGCCACAGGGCCTCCCGGTCGGCCTCGCGCCCGAAGATCTTGATGCTCTGGATGGCGCGGGCGGTCTCGATGAAGGTGGTCTGCTCCTTGGCCTCGGCCTCGATCATCTCCTCCTGCCGCTGGCGCAGGGCCCGGTAGAGGGCGAAGCGCAGGAGCGCGTAGAGCGCGAGCGCCACGAGCACGATGCCCGAGAGGGCCGGGCTGTAGATCAGGATCATGGCGAGCGTCAGCGTCGCCATCACGCCGTCCACCAGGGCCGCCACGAGCCCTTCGGAGACGAGGCGCTCGATGGGCTCGGCCGAGCGGAAGCGGGAGACGAGGTCGCCGATATGCCGCTTCTCGAACCAGGCGAGCGGAAGCCGCACGAGGTGATGGAAGAGGTTGGCCCCCATCTGGAAGTTGAGGGCGCTGCCGAGGAAGAGCAGCACGTGCGAGCGCAGCCATTCGGCGCCGATCTGGATCAGCACCAGCAGGCCGAAGCCGAGGGCGAGCGCCGTCAGCAGGTCCTGGTCGCCCTTCATCACCGCCTCGTCCACGGCGAGCTGCATGTAGAAGGGCGCGGTCAGGACCACGATCTGCAGCACCGCCGAGAGCGCCAGGGCCTGGGCCAGGGCGCGCTTGATGCCGCGCATCCGGCCCCAGAGGGCGGTGAGGCTCAGGCGCGAGGTTTCCTTCCTGCGCTCGAAGGATTCCGTCGGCGTCAGCTCCAGGGCGATGCCGGTGAAATGGCGGCCGACCTCCTCGAAGGTCAGGGTGCGCGCGCCCATGGCCGGATCGTGGATCGTCACCTTCCGGGCGCCGACTTCCTTGAGAACCACGAAGTGGTTCATGTCCCAATGCAGGATGCAGGGGAGCTTGATCTCCTTCAGCTGCTCCGGCTCGAGGCGCAGGCCGCGCCCGGTCATGCCGAGGCGCTGGCCCATGATCAGCACGTCCCGCAGGGTGACGCCCTTGAGCGAGACGGAGAACAGGCGGCGCATGGCGATGAGGTCGACCTCGCGTCCGTGATAGGTCGCGATCATGGCAAGGCAGGCGAGGCCGCATTCGGCCGCCTCCGACTGAATGATCGCGGGCAGGCGCGGCCCGCCGAAGAAGTCGAGATGGGCCGAGAATGTCACATCCGCCCCCTGACGCTGATGAGGGGCTCGAAGAGCCAGGCGACGAGGGAGCGGCCCTCCAGCACGATATCGGCCTTCAGCGTCATGTCGGGCTGGAGCGGGACCTGACGGCCGAAGGCATCGATGGCCTGCCGGTCGAGGCGCACGATCACCCGGTAGGCGGGCTCGGTGAGGGCTGCCCTGCCCATCGCCTCGCCGGGCGAGAGCACCGCCTGGGAGACGGTTTCCACCCGCCCGCCCAGGGTCCCGAAGCGCTGGTAGGGAAAGGCGTCGACCATCAGCCGCACGGGCTGTCCCGGCTCGACGAAGCCGATGGCCCGGCTCGGCACGAAGAGTTCGGCGAGCAGGCTCGCGCCGTCGGGGAGGAGGGTCAGGAGAGGCTTGTTGGGATCGACGATCTGGCCGGCCGAGGCCTGAAGCGCCGTGACTCGGCCGCCGATGGGCGCGGTGACGACCTGCGCCCGCTGGGCCTGCACCTCGGCCCGCTGGCGCTCCCGGTCGGCGAGGTTGAGGCGCAGCTGCGACAGGCGCTCGGCCTGCTGCACGGGAAGCTGCTCGCGCTGGAGCTGCGTCTGGCTCAGTTCCTTCTCGGCGGCGGCCAGCTCCCGGTCGAGTTCGGCCAGGGCCTGGCGGCGGGCAAGGAGCGCCTCGTCCTGCTCCTGGAGCGCGGCGCGGGTCGTGTGGCCCTGTTCCGTCAGCCGCGCGATGGTGTTGCGCCGCTCCTCCGTCACCTGCACGCGCTCGGCCATGAGCTTGCGCTGGCTCACGAGCGCATCCCGCTCCGCCGAGACGGCGGCGATGGCGGTGTCGAGGCGGCGGATCTCGTTCTCCGTGCGGGCCGGGTCCGCTGCGATCTGTTCCTTGAGCACCAGGGCCTGGACGTCGAGAGAGGCGAGAACCGCGCTGTCCAGGGTGCCGCCGGCCTCGAGGCCCTGCCGCGACGTGACCGTGAAGAGAGGCTGCCCCGCCGCTACCCGGTCGCCTTCCTTCACCATCAACTCGGTGATGACCCCTCCGCGCATGGCGGCGATGCGCACCGCGCCGCCCGCCGCGACGAGCGCCCCGCTCGCGGTTTCCTTGCGGGCATACTCGGCTGTGCCGAGGAAGAGCAGGATGAGGAGGGTGCATGACACGATAAAGCCGCCGAGCAGGCGCCAGGACACCGGAGCGGCTGGTAGGGAAGCGCTGCTTACGTTTGACGTTGCGGCTGCAACCGCTTGGGGTCGAAAGAGATTTCTGATCACAATGAGCATGCGCCATGGTTTGAAACGATACTATCTAACATAAAATGGCTTGCAAGGGACGATGAAATGGGGGCTTCAGCCTGATGAAAGTCTGGATGCATCCGACACCGACTTTGCAGGACGGGGCGGCCCTGGAGCGTTCTAAAAAAGTGATTGACTTATGTTACGACGTAACATTGCATAAGCTGGCCGCTAAGGGATGGAGGGGTATATGACAACAGCGATTCAACAGCTCGACGATGCACAGCTCTGCGAAATTGCAGGAGGTGTGGCGCGGGTCATCTTCCAGGACTGCTTCGTCACCATGGTTGAAAGTGGTGGGGGTGGCAGAGTTGGCTACCCGGGAACCTGCTTCGGAACTCCGAAGGTTCCTGTCGGAACCCCGGTCCAAATCGTCAATCCGCCAAAGCAGCCGAAGCAGCCTAAGAGATAAGCAGCCCAACAGGCAGCTTACGTCATGCAGCAAAACGGCGATCCGCTCGCCGTTTTGTTTGAATAGTGCTACAGCTCAAGCCTGCTGTAGTTTCTTCCGGCGTTCCTTGTTCTGACGCTCCGCCTGCTTCATGAGCCAGTCGAGAATATTGTGCTCGACCACGAGGCCGGTCTCCGCATCCTCCAGGCGCTGGATCCGGTCGACCCGGAAACCGCGATAGCCGTCGTCGGACAGGATGTCGATGCCGCCCAGGAGCATCTTGCCGGGGCCTACCTTCAGCTCGCGCGCCAGCACCCAGCGCCGGCTCGGATTCCCGGCCTGATCCACATAGTCGAGCTCCAGCGCGCCCTCCAGGGGATAGACGTGCCAGTTGCCCTCGATCCGCTCCTCGACGGGGGCGTTCCGGGCCGGCCTCAACAGGGATGTCGCAAAGGTTGTCGCCATAAGCGAGATATGGGGATTCGACCCTTGCCCCGCAATCGTCGCGAAGCCGGGATTGGGTCGAAAATGCCCTTTCAAAACATGGGGATAAAGGGTGCGACGGAATGGCCTCCATCCGGGGCGTCCGTCTCGTTCCCGGGAGGCGAATTAAGGGCTCTTCCGTATTCGACATTCACCGCCCGCGAGAGCTATAGTTTTCGGTGCCTGCTTTCGAGAGAACAAAGGCCTTCGAGGCTGCGAAAGCGGTTCGCGACCCGCCGATGCGAGGCATTCCGGTCGCAAGCCTTGGGAGGGATGAAATGACCGAAGACACGCATTCCACCGCGCCCGTCCTGCGCCAGGAGCCCGCCATCCGCCGGATCGGGCGGTCCGATCTCGTCGATGCCCTTTCGGCGGGCCTTCGGGACTTTCAGGCCTATCCGGCCTTCGGGCTGTTCTTCGGGGGCGTCTATGCCCTCGGCGGGGTCGCCATTCTCGCCTGCGCCCTCCTGTGGGATCTGCTCTATCTCGTCTATCCCCTGGCTGCGGGCTTCGTGCTCATCGGGCCCTTCGTGGCCGTCGGGCTCTACGAGGTCAGCCGCCTGCGCGAGAAGGGGGAGGTCCCGTCCTGGCCCGGCGTGTTCAAAGCCATGTGGGCGCAGGGGGGCAAGGAAATCTCCTGGATGGCCTTCGTCACGGTCTTCATCTTCATCATCTGGATGTATCAGGTGCGCCTCCTGATCGCCCTGTTCTTCGGGCTCCACGGCATGCCCGCGGGCGGCTTCCCGGCGGTTCTCTTCACCACGCCCGAGGGGCTCGCCTTCCTCGCCGTCGGGCACATGGTCGGCGCGGTGCTCGCCATCGTCACCTTCTCCCTGACCGTGGTGTCCTTCCCGCTGCTGCTCGACCGGGAGGTGGATTTCATCACGGCGATGATCGCCAGCGTCCGGGCGGTGGTGAGCAACCCGGTCACCATGCTGGGCTGGGCGCTTTGCGTCGTGCTCCTGCTATTCGTCGCCGCGCTTCCGGCCTTCCTGGGGCTCGTGGTGGCCCTGCCGATCCTGGGCCACACGACCTGGCACCTGTACCGGAAGCTGGTGGCGTAGGGGAAAACCGGCGCGGGCCAGAAGAACTCTGGTTTCCGGTAAGCTTCTTTGTGAAAGGCCGACTTTCGTTCATAGAGCCTGCGGAACGGGTGTCGAATCCAGGGCAGGGCCATGCAGATCGAGGTGCTTGAGGACGCTAATCCGCCGGGGGCCGACGACGTGACGGCGGGCTTGCGCGCGCACATGATCGCGCAGACCGGCACATGGCCCTTGATTCCCCTGACCCTGCTCATGCGGGACGCCGACAGCCAGGTTCGGGGCGGCATCCGGGGCCAGATCGTCCTGGGCTGGCTCCAGGTCGATCATTTCTGGGTCGATGAGGCCGTGCGCGGGCAGGGCCATGGCGCGCGCCTGTTGGATCTGGCGGAGGAGGCTGCCCGCAGGCACGGCGCGATCGGCGCGCAATTGACGACATCGACGTTCCAGGCGCCCGGCTTCTACCGCAAGCAGGGTTATGCCGAGATCGGCCGCCTGAAGGACCGGCCGCTTGGCCATGACCGGATTTGGATGGCCAAGCGCTGGGGATGATCGCCCGACAAGGCGGCGCGACAATCAATCGACAATGCGGCAGGTTTGTTTGTTCTCTTTTTGTTCTTTACAATTTTCCTGATCCTCGCTATGTGTGGCGTATCCGGTCTCACGAGGGACGCGCCCGAGGCGTCGGTTGTGGAGGCCGGAGACGGTTCCGATCCGCCAGGGGAGTCGCACCCTCCGGCGGTCGGGGTCCTGCGTGGAGGAGGCAGAAAGACCGACCTGTTCGGGCAGGCTCCTGTCTCCGCTCCTCCCAAGCCTCGCCGGCACCGGCGCACCCGGGGCTGCGCGACGACCGCGCCGTAGCGCCCTCTGAGGGTTCGTCCCTGACGGGCTGGAGTGCGGGGCTCAGGGTCGAAAAGCCGTGCGCGGGAGGCGGAGCGGCTTCCCGTCCGGGCGGATCTCCCGTCCCGAACCCCTTCGCGCGCCCGCAAGGACGCGGCGAGGCCAGCCCAAGTCCCGCGCTTCCCTCGACCCACGAGACAGCCCAGGACCAAGCCCACAGCCGCCATCCCCTTTCGGGGGAGGGAACGCCCTCGCGCAGGCTCGATTTCAGCCTTCCGCCTTGACTTCCCCTTCCTCCCATGGATGTTGCGCTTCAAACCGAACCAGCAGGCTTTTTCATGTCCGCCTCCATGCACCGTTACCGTTCCCATACCTGCGGCGCGCTCCGCGAAACCGATGTCGGCCAGGTTGCCCGCCTTTCCGGCTGGTGCCACCGCATCCGCGACCACGGCGGCGTGCTGTTCATCGACCTGCGCGACCATTACGGCATGACGCAATGCGTGATCGACCCGGATTCGCCGGCCTTCAAGCTGGCCGAGACCGCGCGCTCCGAATGGGTGATCCGCGTCGACGGCAAGGTGCGCAAGCGCCCGGCGGGCACCGAGAACCCGGAGCTGCCCACCGGCATGATCGAGCTCTACATCACAGACATGGAGGTGCTGGGGCCTGCGGCCGAGCTTCCCATGCCGGTCTTCGGCGACCAGGATTATCCGGAGGAGACCCGTCTTACCTATCGGTATCTCGACCTGCGCCGTGAGAAGCTGCACAACAACATCATGAAGCGCGGCGCGATCATCAACTCGCTCCGCACCCGCATGCAGAAGAGCGGCTTCTTCGAGTTCACCACGCCGATTCTCACGGCCTCCTCGCCGGAGGGCGCGCGCGACTTCCTCGTGCCCTCGCGCATCCATCCCGGCAAGTTCTACGCGCTGCCGCAGGCCCCGCAGCAGTTCAAGCAGCTGATCATGATGTCCGGCTTCGACCGGTACTTCCAGATCGCGCCCTGCTTCCGCGACGAGGACCCGCGCGCCGACCGCCTGCCGGGCGAGTTCTACCAGCTCGACGTGGAGATGAGCTTCGTCACGCAGGAAGACATCTTCCAGACCATGGAGCCGGTGATCCGCGACACCTTCAAGGAATTCGCGGAAGGCAAGCCCGTCACCGAGGTCTTCCCGCGCATCCCGTATTTCGAGGCTATGCTGAAATACGGCTCCGACAAGCCGGACCTGCGCAACCCGCTCGTCATCGCCGACGTGTCGGAGGTGTTCGAGCGTGAGGACGTGACCTTCAACGCGTTCAAGAACGTGGTGAAGGGCGGCGGCGTCGTGCGCGCGATTCCCGCGCCCGGCGCGGCCGCGCAGCCGCGCTCCTTCTTCGACAAGCTCAACGACTGGGCCCGCACGGAAGGCGCGCCCGGCCTCGGCTACATCGTGTTCGAGGAGGAGGGCGGCCAGATCCAGGCCAAGGGCCCGATCGCCAAGTTCATTCCTGAAGAGGCTCAAGCTCTCATCCGCGAGAAGGCCGGCATCAAGGCGGGCGACGCGGTGTTCTTCTCGGCGGGCGTCGAGGACAAGGCGGCCTCTCTCGCCGGCAAGGCGCGCGTGCGCATCGGCGACGAGCTGGGTCTCGGCAACAAGGACCAGTACGCCTTCTGCTGGATCGTCGACTTCCCGCAATACGAGTGGAACGAGGACGAGAAGAAGATCGACTTCTCCCACAACCCGTTCTCCATGGGCAACATGGACCACGACGCCTTCATGGCGCTCGATCCGTCTGACAAGGACACGATCCTCAAGATCACGGCCTTCCAGTACGACATGGTCTGCAACGGTTACGAGATGGCCTCCGGCTCGATCCGCAACCACCGCCCCGACCGCATGGTGAAGGCCTTCGAGATCGCGGGCTACGGCGAGCAGGAAGTGATGGAGCGCTTCGGCGGCATGTACCGTGCCTTCCAGTACGGCGCGCCGCCCCACGGCGGCATGGCGGCGGGCGTGGACCGCATCGTGATGCTGCTCTGCGGCGCGCAGAACCTGCGCGAAATCACGCTCTTCCCGATGAACCAGAAGGCTGAGGACCTGTTGCTCGGCGCGCCCTCCGAGGCGACGGCCAAGCAGCTGCGCGAGCTTCACATCCGGCTGAACCTGCCGGAGAAATGAGCAACGCCGACGTCACCGCCATCGTCGTGACCTTCGACAGCGCCCATGCGCTGCCGGAGTGTCTCGGCGCATTGCGGGCGGATGGCGTTTCCGCGCTCGTGGTCGACAACGCCTCGGCGGACGAGACCGTCGCCGTGGCCGAAGGGCAGGGCGCAAGGGTGATCCGCAACGCCCGCAACGAGGGCTATGGCCGCGCCAACAACATCGGGGCGCGGGCGGCGGATTCCGAGTTCATCCTCGTCGTCAATCCGGATTGCGTCGTCGGGGCAGGCGCGGTCGCCGCGCTCGTCGATGCGGCGCGCCGCTATCCCGATGCGGTGCTCTTCGCGCCGCAGATCGTGGAGCCGAGCGGGCGGGTGTTCTATCAGCCGCGCTCGCTGCTCGCGTCCTATCTCACCAACCCGCACGGCAAGCTCGTGCTGCCCGAGGGCGAGGCCTGCGCGCCGTTCTTCTCCGGCGCGTGCTTCCTCATCCGCCGCGACGCTTTCCTGAGCCTCGGCGGCTTCGACGACAACATCTTCCTCTTCTACGAGGACGACGATCTCTGCCGCCGCGTGGCGGATTCCGGCGCGGCCCTGGTCTATGTGCCGCAGGCGCTCGTGCGCCACGGGCGCGGGCGGTCGAGCGGCGAGAAGCCCGGCCGCATCTTCACCTCGCGCTGGCACCAGGCCTGGTCGCGCGCCTATGTGAGCCGCAAATACGGCCTGCCCGATCCGGCGCCGGGCATGTTCGCCGTCAACGCCCTCAAGGCGCTCGGGGCGTGCCTCACCTTCCAGCGCAAGCTGATCGAGCGTTATGGCGGCTCTGCGGCGGGGGCGCTGGCCTTCCTGAGGGGCGTGAAGGCCCTGGAGCGCGAGGGGGTGACATGAGCGCGGTTGCATTCCTGAAAGGCGCGCCGCGCGTCGCCGACACCCTGGAGCAGGACAGGAACAACTTCGCCCTGATCCGCCTGGCCCTGGCCTTGGCCGTCGTCGTGTCGCATGCCTTCAGCGTCACCACCGGCACGCTGACCGACGAGCCGCTCACCGTCTCGACGGGCTTCACCCTGGGCGAGCATGCGGTGAACGGCTTCTTCGCCATCTCGGGCTTTCTCGTCACCATGAGCTTCGACCGGCGCGGCTGGCGCGACTACGCTATCGCCCGCACTCTGCGCATCGCGCCGGGCCTGATCGTGGCGGTGCTGGCGGTCTCGCTCCTGCTCGGCGCGGCGATGACCGCGCTGCCCCTCGGCGAATATCTGCAGAGCCCAGGACTGCGCCGTTTCATCACGGCGACGCTCACGAGCTTCAAGAGCAACATCGCCTTGCCCGGCGTGTTCGCCGACAATCCCTTCATCTTTCCCATGGGCACGGTCTGGACCCTGAAATACGAGGTCATGTGCTATGCGGGCGTCTTCGCGATCGGCCTTCTCGGCCTGCTGCGCTCCCGCATGGCCGCGCTCGCCCTCGTGCTCGGGCTGGCGATGGCGCTGGCCGGGCTCGATCTCCTGCGGCCCGATGCGCCCAAGGGCATGGAAACCGCCCTGCGCCTGCCGCTGATATTCGCGTTCGGAGGGGCGCTCTATGTCTGGCGCGGGCAGGTGCGCCTTTCGGGGCTGCTCGTCCTGGCGCTGATCCTCGCCACCTGGCTGAGCGCCGGGACTTTCCTCTACAAGACGCTGCTCTTCACGGGCACGGCCTACGGCATCCTCTGGCTCGCCCTCTCGCCCGTGCTCACGCGCTTCGCCTACGAGCCCAAGGCCGATCTGTCCTACGGCACCTATCTCTACGGCTGGCCGATCCAGCAGAGCCTGCACGCGCTCTGGCCGGGCACGGCGGCCTGGATGCTGCTTCCGCCCTCCATCATCCTCACGCTGATCGTCGCAGCACTGTCCTGGACCCTCGTCGAGAAGCCGGCCCTGGGGCTCAAGGCCAGGGCTCTCGGCCGCCGGACGATCAAGACGATTGAGCCCGCAGCACCTTGACCGCCGCGATCAGCTCGCGGGTCCGGTCGCTCTGCAGGAGCGGGATGAGTGTGGCGATCTTCTCCTGCGGCAGCTCCCACCAGCGGGCCTCGAGCAGCCCCGCGACGGTGTCCTCGTCGAAGCGGTAGCGGATGACCTTGGCCGGATTGCCGCCGACGATGGCATAGGGCGGCACGTCCTTGGTCACGATGGCATGGGCCGCGACCACCGCGCCATGCCCTATCGTCACACCAGACATGACGATGGCGCCGGAGCCGAGCCAGACATCGTGCCCGATGACCACGTCGCCCCTGGAGGCATGATAGTCGTCGCTTCGGGGAGCGGAGGGCCACAATTCCCGGAAGGCCGAGAACGGATAGGTGGTGCCCCAGTCGGTGCGGTGGTTGCCCCCGAGCAGGATCTCCACCTTGTCGGCAATGGAGCAATAGCGCCCGATGGTGAGCTTCTTCCCGGATTCGGGGAAACGCACCTTCGGCTTGCCGTAGGTAAACTCGCCGATCTCATAGCCGTAGCGGCCCGCCATCTTCGCCAGGTGCAGGCGCGTCTGGTTATGCGGGTTGCGCCAGTTCTTCAGACGGTGGCCGAGTTTCATCGTTCCGCCCCGAGGGCAGGAGAAGAACATTGACGGCAGGGGGGCAGCGCGCGCACAAGGGCCTCCGGAACAGTTTGGTCAGTGCAAGGAGTGTCGGGGATGGGACAGGACATCTCGCAGGATCTGAAATCGGGAGCGATGTTCTACCATCAGCACCCGCGCCCCGGAAAGCTCGAGATCCAGCCGACCAAGCCCCTAGGCAACCAGCGCGACCTGGCGCTTGCCTATTCGCCCGGCGTCGCCGCCCCCTGCGAGGCCATCGCCGCCGATCCGGACGAGGCCGCCAATCTCACCTCGCGCCAGAACCTCGTGGCCGTGATCTCCAACGGCACCGCCGTGCTGGGGCTCGGCGATATCGGCCCGCTCGCCTCCAAGCCCGTGATGGAGGGCAAGGCGGTCCTGTTCAAGAAATTCTCCGGCATCGACGTGTTCGACATCGAGCTGGCCGAGAAGAACGTGGACAAGCTCGTGGAGGTGATCGCGGCGCTCGAACCTACCTTCGGCGGCATCAACCTCGAAGACATCAAGGCGCCCGAATGCTTCGAGCTGGAGGAGCGTCTGAAGGCCCGCATGGGCATTCCCGTCTTCCATGACGATCAGCACGGCACGGCCATCATCGTGGGCGCCGCGGTGACGAACGCCCTCGAACTCGCCGGAAAGCGCATCGAGGACGTGAAGATCGTGACCTCGGGCGCGGGGGCTGCCGCGCTCGCCTGCCTCAACCTCCTCGTGTCGCTTGGCGCGAAGCGCGAGAACATCTGGGTCACGGATATCGAAGGCGTGGTCCATGAGGGCCGCAACGAGCTCATGGACCGCTGGAAGTCGGTTTACGCGCAGAAGACCGATGCGCGCACCCTGGCCGACGTGATCGCCGATGCGGACGTGTTCCTGGGGCTGTCGGCCGGCGGCGTGCTGAAGCCCGAGATGCTGGCGAAGATGGCGCCGCGCCCGCTGATCCTGGCGCTCGCCAACCCTTATCCCGAGATCATGCCGGAGGAGGCCGAGGCCGCCCGTCCCGACGCGATGATCTGCACCGGGCGCTCGGATTATCCGAACCAGGTCAACAACGTCCTGTGTTTCCCCTACATTTTCCGCGGCGCGCTCGATGTACAGGCCACCACCATCAACGAGGCGATGAAGGCCGCCGCCGTGAAGGCCATCGCGGGGCTCGCCCGCGAAGCGCCGTCCGAAGTCGTCGCGCGGGCCTATGGCGGCGAGGCGCGTCCCTTCGGCCGCCAGTCGCTGATCCCGAGCCCGTTCGATCCGCGCCTGATCCTGCGCATCGCCCCCGCCGTCGCCAAGGCGGCTATGGATTCGGGCGTCGCCAAGCGGCCGCTGGCGGATCTGGAAGCCTATGCCGAATCCCTCGGCCGCTTCGTGTTCCGCTCCGGCTTCATCATGAAGCCGCTGATCTCGCAGGCCAAGGCCAAGCCGAAGCGCGTGATCTATGCGGAGGGCGAGGACGAGCGCGTGCTGCGCGCCGTGCAGGTCATCGTCGAGGAGGGCATCGCCAAGCCGATCCTGATCGGGCGGCCGAACGTCGTTGAAGCGCGCATCAAGCGCTTCGGCCTCTCTATGGAGATGGGCAAGCATTTCGAGCTGGTGAACCCGGAGGACGATCCGCGCTACCGCGATTATGTCGCTTCCTACGTGGAGGCGGCAGGGCGCAAGGGCATCACGCCGGATGCGGCCAAGACCCTCGTACGCACGAACTCCACCGTGATCGGCGCGGTCGCGGTGAGGCGCGGGGATGCGGATGCCCTCATCTGCGGCCTGGAAGGTCGCTTCCAGTCCCGCCTCAAGCACATCAAGGACATCATCGGCCTTGCGCCCGGCGTGCACGAGATGGCGGCTCTGTCGCTCGTGATCACGGCGAAGGGCGCTTATTTCCTCGCCGATACGCATGTGCAGTTCGATCCCAGCGCGGAGGAAATCGCCGACATGGCGATCGCCTGCGCCAGCCATGTGCGGCGCTTCGGCATCGAGCCGAAGATCGCGCTTCTGTCGCACGCGGATTTCGGCGCGGCCGATACCCGCTCCGCGCTCAAGATGCGTGAGGCGCTTGCCCGCATCAACGAGCGCGCCCCCGAGCTCGAAGTCGACGGCGAAATGCAGGCGGATGCTGCCCTGTCCCAGATGATCCGTGACCGGGTGAATCCCGCGTCGCGCCTGAAGGGCGAGGCCAACGTGCTGATCATGCCGAACCTGGACGCCGCCAATATCGCGTTCCAGTTCACCAAGATCCTGGCGGATTCGCTGCCCGTCGGCCCGATCCTCATCGGCCCGGCGAAGCCCGCGCATATCCTGACGCCCTCCGTCACGGCGCGCGGCATCGTCAACCTCACGGCCATCGCGGTGGTCGAGGCGCAGGCCGCGGAGCAGGAGTAGGAGCACGCTCGAACCGGGGCGCCCTTTGATGGGGCGTCCCGGTTCGATGGCTGAGGCGAGCGCTCAGCGTGGAGGCGTGGTCTGGCCGGTTCCCGAAGCGCTACCGCCCGGCGGAAGCGAGCGGGATGCCCTGTCGAGCAGGGTCAGCGTGGCGTCGACGCAGGCGCGCATGGAGTCGCGCGTATCGCACCGCACCGTCACGGAGGAATCCCCGTTGCGCAGCCTGAAGAAGGCGCCGCGGCTCGGTCCGTCCCCCGACATGTCGCGCAGAAGATCGCGCAGGGCGGCATCGTCGCGATCCCGCCTGTCGTAGGAACCGTTGTCATCGGAACGCGATACGTCCTGGCTCAAGGCAGGCAGAGGCAGAAGCATGAGTCCGATCGCTACGATAAGGGCCTTGTTCATCCCGGATATCCTTTCTCTGACGAGGGGCCGATCGGCTCAGTCTGGGCAGACCCGCCTCCTGACGATGATGAGAAAATCGCGGTTCTCATCGGACAGGCTTCGCGTGGTGAAGTAGCACTCTCCCTCGGAGCCGCGCCTCTCCCGGATCAGGTCGGCAAGCGCCTCGCGCCGGTCGCGTCGCTCTCGCAGCATGTCCATGATTTCCGCTCGTCTGTCGCGCCGCTCCCGGAGCATGTCCATGATCTCCGAGCGCCGGTCCCGGCGCTCCTGCAGCAGGTCCATGAGACGTTCGCGCCTGTCCTGGTGCCAGTTCCCCTCATGATCGGCATCGTCGGCCCAGTCCTGGGCGAAGGCCGGTGCCGTTGTCATGCCGAGCAGGGGAGCCGAAACCGCGAAGGCAAGCGCCGCGGCGGTGACGAAAGTCGACCGTTTCATGAGCATCCTCCATCAATAGCTAAGTGCTAAAAAGCGCCGCCCCCATGGATGGAAATGATGATTATGCCTCTGCGGTACGCCTCGGTGACGGTGTTGACTGAACAGGGCGCAGCAGGCCGCTCGATGGTGAGCCTCGAAGGCTACCGCTACAAGTCACCCAGAAGGATAGAGCAATGTCGGACGAGGTAGCGGCAGCTGGTCGCGACGGCACAGCGACCGCGACCCCGGTGAACGCGTGCCCGCTACTCCGCCTTGGCCGTGATGTCCAATTTCTGGACGATGGCGGCCGGCTCCGGAACCATCACGAAATCGAGCAGGCTCATGCCGGAGGAATCCTTGGATCGTGCATTGACCGTCAGCCTGCCGGGCTTCGCGATGAAGCGCCCGATGGCCTGGCTCAGGGTTTGAGCCTGTTCGGAATTCCCGATCATCGCAGGCACGACGAAGGCCGTGGCAGTCGCATAGGTTCGGCGCAAAGCCTCGGGCGTGGATTTCTGTTCCTTCGCGGCCTTGGCCATGTAACGCTCGAACAGCCCCTTGTTGTCGACGACGAGATCGAGGGACTTCGCCCTGCCTGCCATCAAGGCCACGCTGGCGATAGCGGTGTCAGTGTCGAAGACATCCTTGCCGACATTGCCGATCAGGCCGCTGAGGACGATGGAGCCCATGTCCTCTCCCTGGAACGATACCTCGTGGAGCACGATCTCGTTCGTCGTCTCGTTCCAGGCGGCAGCGGCCAGGACCGAGATATCGATGTTCTTGTAGCCGAGAGCCACAAGCTCTCTGATGCTGTCGTCCTTGCTGTTTGAAGGCAGCGCCATCGTGAAGTTCTGCAATCCGATGCGGATATTCGTCGGAACGGCGTTCACGGCCTTGTCCGCCGTGAGCTCGAAGCCTTTTAGCGCAGCCTGGACCCTGGCCTTCCTGCCATCGCTGTCGGTGACGCCGTCGAACGAGAAACCTGACAGGCGCAAGGTCCCGAGGGTCGGCACGAGGCTGCGTGCCGTCGCCTCGTCCAGATCGTCGAGAGACTTGACCTGAAGGGTCCTCAGACCGTCGAGCGTCTGGCGGAACGAGAAGCCGGTGACGCTCATGGAATCGAGCTTGATTCTATTCTTGTCGTCGGAGAACTCGAAGCCTTCCCAACGCACATCCGCGGGCTGGGTCTGCGTGCCGCCCGTATAGGCGATCCGGGCGATCCGCGCTTGCCCCGATGCCCCCTTGCCCGTGGGCGTCACCTCGATGCCCGTGGCTTCCAGAAAGCCGATCTGGAACGCATCCATCATATCGGCAATCGCCGGCAGCAGGCGAGCCTGGTCCTCGGAGGAAAGATCCTGGCGCTCGGCCATTTCGTTGAAGAGAGCTTCGGTGCCGTTCCAGGAATCCTTCGTCTGGCGGCCCGAGACGTCCCTGCCGCCAAGGGAGGCCACCTTGACGACGATGCCGGATGTCGAGTCCGTGAGTTCGAGATTTTCGACCGAGAAACCTCCATAGATCTTCATCAGCGGAGCGGATGCTCCCTCGGCCTTTGTCTCATAGAGCCGCGCAAGTGCCGGCAGGTCCAACGCCTCGATGCTCGTGCGGCCGGAGCTGACGAGCACGTTGTTCTCGCCGGTGTTCGATTGAGCCGCCGATGTCTCGACGATGACAGAAGCGATGCGGCCCTCGACGATGTCCTTCAGAACCGTGTTGCGGTAGGTGCTCGTCTGTGTCCCTTTGCCGAAGCTCTGCCTGACCTGAAGATCGGGAATCGAGATCTGCCTTGCGGTGATGCGTTTCAGGCGGCTTTCCAGCGGCTCCGTCGAACCGGGGGCGAACAGCGCCTCGATTTCCGCACGCGAGGAGCGGATCCCGGTCAGCTCGATGCGCTTCGCCTCATAGGTCTTCGTGCCGAGGGTCACGCGCACATTGTCGAGGCTGACGCTCTCGGCGGATTGGGCGAAGGCTGCGTTCCAGAGCGAAACCCTGACCGCCCCGACGGCGATGCGCCCTCCGCCGCTCTCGCTTGCGATGTCGCGCAGCACGGCGGGCTCGAACGACATGACCGTCGATCCTGCGAGCAGGGCGAACGCGCATATGCCGGTGCGGTAACGAAGTCCCATATCTGTCCCCAAGCCAGTCGCGCCCGTTCCCTCATCCGGGTCCGGTCGGCGCTCAGGGGACAATAGGGGGTCGGAGCAGGCTTTTACAACGAGAACGAGGTGCCGCAGCCACAGGAAGCCGTGGCGTGGGGGTTCTCGATCTTGAAGGACTGGCCGATGAGGTCGTCCACGAAGTCGATGACCGAGCCGTCCATGTACTGGATGGAGACCTCGTCCACCACCACGACGGCGCCGTCCTTCTCGATCACGAGATCATCGGCCTGCCGGGTCCGGTCCACGTCGAAGGCGTATTGAAAGCCCGAGCAGCCGCCTCCGTTGACGCTGATTCTCAAATGGGAGCCTGCGGCCTCGGTGGCCATGATCTCGTTGATGCGGCGGGCGGCGCGGTCTGTCAGGGTAATTCCGGTCATGGGCAGTTCCAGTCCTCATGAGGACGTAATTCTTGCACAAGATGTTAAGAGCAAGGTAAGTGCGCGCTGACAAGGCTTCAACCCGGGGATGATTGTGCGGCCCTTTGGCGAACGATGGCGAGCCCCTTACGCCTGCGACCCCCGCGGGAGCCGCGGCCGGCTTTTCCCCGAGGCGGTCTCCCCGACCCGCAGCGAGTTCCAGCGCGACCGGGACCGGATCATCCATTCCTCGGCCTTCCGGCGACTCAAGCACAAGACCCAGGTCTTCGTCTATCATGAGGGCGACCATTTCAGGACCCGGCTGACCCACACCATCGAGGTGAGCCAGATCGCCCGGGCGCTCGCCCGCTCCCTGGGCCTCGACGAGGACCTGGCCGAAGCCCTGGCGCTCTCCCACGACCTCGGCCATACGCCCTTCGGCCATACGGGCGAGGATACGCTGGACGAGTGCATGGCGGGCTTCGGCGGCTTCGACCACAATGCCCAAGCCCTGCGCGTCGTGACCCGGCTGGAGCGCCGCTATGCGGAATATGACGGGGTGAACCTGACCTGGGAGACCCTGGAGGGCCTGGTCAAACATAACGGCCCGCTCCTCGACGCCGAGGGCAGGCCGACCCTGCGCTATGCCGCCCCGGGCGTCCCGCTGGCGATTCTCGAATACAACGCCCAGCAGGATCTGGAGCTGTCCACCCATGCCGGCGGCGAGGCGCAGGCGGCGGCCATCGCCGACGATATCGCCTACGATGCCCACGACATCGACGATGGCCTGCGAGCCGGGCTGTTCAGGATCGAGGATCTGCGCGAGGTGCCGTTCCTCAACGAGCTCCTGACCGAGATCGATACCCGTTACCCGGCGCTCGACCTGTCCCGGCGGATCCATGAGCTGACCCGGCGCGTGATCACCCGCTTCGTGGAGGACGTGGTGGCGGAGGGGGATCGCAGGCTCGCGGCGCTGTCTCCCGGCAAGGCCGAGGACATCCGGCAGGCGGGCGATACGGTCGTCTGCTTCTCCAAGGCCATGAAGGAGGCCGATGCCTCGATCAAGCGCTTCCTTTACGCGCGCATGTACCGCCACCCGGATGTGATGCGGGTCCGGGCCCAGGCCGATGCGGTGCTGCGCGACCTGTTCCGGCGCTTCAAGGCCGAACCGGAGCTGATGCCGGAGGAATGGCAGGCCGATCTGCCCAGGGACGACGAGCCGCGCCTCGCTCGCCGAGTGGCGGATTACATCGCAGGCATGACGGACCGATATGCGATCCTCGAGCACCGACGCCTGTTTGACGTGACGCCGGACCTGCGTTAGGCGCAGCTTCAAGAAACCCGGGGCCTGGCCCCATCGAGACAAAGTACCATGAACATTTTCGGGCTGTTTGAAAAACGGGTAGCGGATGCGCTCGGCCGGCTGGCCGAGGCGGGTAAGATCCCTGCGGGGCTGGATGTCAGCCGTGTCGTGGTCGAGCCGCCGCGCGACCCCTCCCATGGCGATCTCGCCACGAACGCCGCCATGGTGCTTTCCAAGGAGGCGCGCATGAATCCGCGCGCCCTGGCCGAGCTTCTCGTCGCCGACCTTCAGGACGACCCGCGCGTCACCAAGGTCGAGATCGCCGGTCCCGGCTTCATCAACATCCGCCTCGCGCCTCAAGTGCTGCACGAGGTTCTGCGCGCGGCGGTCGTCGATGCCGCCGGTTTCGGCCGCAGCGGGCAGGGGGAGGGCGCTCCCGTGAACGTGGAATACGTGTCGGCCAACCCGACCGGACCGATGCATGTTGGCCATTGCCGCGGCGCGGTCTTCGGCGACGCGCTCGCCGGGCTGCTCGATTTCGCCGGCTACAAGGTCACCCGCGAATACTACATCAACGATGCCGGGGCGCAGGTCGATGTGCTCGCCCGGTCGGCCTATCTCCGCTACAAGGAGGCCCTGGGCCACGACATCGGGACCATTCCTGAAGGTCTTTATCCGGGCGATTACCTGAAGCCCGTCGGCGAGCGCCTTGCCGGGGAATACGGCCGGACGCTTCTCGACAAGCCCGAGGCCGAATGGCTTCCCCTCGTTCGCGAGGCCTCGATCGACGCCATGATGGACATGATCCGCGACGACCTCGCGGCGCTCAACATCCACCATGACGTGTTCTTCTCCGAGCGCAGCCTGCAGACCGGTCCGGTGGATCAGGTGAAGGAGCTCATTACTGAGCTTCGCGGCCGCGATCTGGTCTATATGGGCCGCCTGCCGCCGCCCAAGGGGCAGAAGGACGAGGACTGGGAGGATCGCGAGCAACTGCTGTTCCGCGCCACCGCCTTCGGCGACGAGGTGGATCGCCCGCTGCTCAAGTCTGACGGCTCCTACACCTACTTTGCCTCGGATATCGCCTATCACCGCTCCAAGTTCGAGCGCGGCTTCGCCTCCATGATCGATGTGTGGGGCGCGGACCACGGCGGCTATGTGAAGCGCATGCAGGCCGCCGTGAAGGCTGTCTCCGACGACCGGGCCGATCTCGACGTGAAGCTCTGCCAGCTCGTGAAGCTCCTCCGGGGCGGCGAGCCGGTGAAGATGTCGAAGCGCTCGGGCGACTTCGTGACGCTTCGCGAGGTCGTCGACGAGGTGGGCCGGGATGCCGCCCGCTTCATGATGATCTTCCGCAAGAACGACGCGACCCTGGACTTCGACCTCGCCAAGGTCGTCGAGCAGTCCAAGGACAATCCGGTTTTTTATGTCCAATACGCCCATGCCCGCTGCGCCTCCGTGTTCCGGCAGGCGGCCGAGGCGTTCCCGGGGGGCGATTTCTCGGCGGCGGAGCTCGCGAAAGCCGATCTTTCGGTGCTGAGTGACGAAGCGGAAATGGACATCATCCATCGCATCGCTCAATTTCCGAGGATGATCGAGGCCGCGGCGGAAGCTCACGAGCCTCACCGGGTCGCGTTTTACCTGTATGATCTGGCGAGCGCGTTCCATAGCTTATGGAACAAGGGCAAAGACTTGCCGCAATTACGCTTTGTTAATCTAACTGATAAAGATTCAACACAAGCGAGGCTCGCTCTCGTGCATGCCCTGAAGGGTGTGCTCGCATCTGGTCTCGCAATCCTGGGCGTTACGGCACCTGACGAAATGCGATAGTATTCTTTAAGGCGGATCAGCCGCTTAGGAGCTTACGCGCCAGGTCCTGTCACGTCGTGCCGGCGGAGCAACAGGTGCTCTTGTCGCGTAACTGGAGAACCGGCGCATGAGCGAATCAGTGAAGCCCCGTTTTGCCGTCGATCTCGGGGAGATCGAACGGCAGCTCGCCCAGGCGGGTACCCCGCAGGCCCAGCAGGCCTCGGCCTCCCGGAGCGATCCGCTGGCCGAATTGGCCCGGATTGTGGGGCAGGACGATCCTTTCCAGTCGATCCTGGCGAGTGACGGATCGGGCCGTCAGCACGCTCAAGGGTCGTCGATCGACGATCTTTTTGCCGTCCGCGACAATGTGACGCCGATGGCCCGCGAGGTCCCTTCGCGCGCGCCTCAGGCCAGCCACGCCGCGCCGGCTTACGATCATAGCGCCTATGCGCCGAGCCATGCTCGCAGCCCCGAGCCGGATTATGGCCATCAGCCCTCCCACCAGGATGGGGGCGCTTACGGCAGCGAGGCCTACGCGCAGGATTACTATGCCGATCAGGCGTCTCAGTATGCCGACCAGGGCTACGGCCAGCCCGAACCCCTGGATTACCCGCCCGTCGAAAAGAGCCGTTCCCGCAAAGGGCCTATCGTGATCGCGGCGGTCGTCGGCGCCCTGGCGATAGGAGGCGGTGCTGCCTATCTGGCCTCGGGCTCCTCGGCGATCACCGGAGGCGAGCCTCCGCTGATCAAGGCGAACAACGAGCCCATCAAGGTTCAGCCCCAGAATCCGGGCGGGGTCGAGATTCCGAACCAGAACAAGCAGATCTACGAGCGCGCCAACCAGAATACCGCCACCAAGGTGGTGAACCGCGAGGAGCAGCCGGTCGACGTGCAGCAGGCCGTGCGCATGAACGGCAACGCCGTGGCCGATGCCACGGGCGGCACGGTTCCCGGCGGAGCGGTCAAGCACCAGCAGACCGCCAGCCTGAACCTCGGCGAGCCGAAGAAGGTCCGCACCGTCACGATCCGTCCCGACGGCACCGTCGCCGGGGAGGCTCCGTCTTCCCAGCCTGCGGCTCCGGCAGCCATGACCCTGCCGCCTCAGGCGCAGTCCGCCCCGGCTCCCGCGCAGGCTGCGCCCAGCCCGGCCCAGCCCAGGCCTGCGGCGAGCACTCCCGTCGCAGCGCCGGCCACGCCCGCCGCGGCACCGGCACCCAAGCCGGTTGCAGCCACACCTGCGAGCACCCCCGCGCCGCAGCAGGTGGCTTCGGCTCAGCCCGTCGCACCGGTCGCGGCGGATACGACCTCGGGCGGCGGCTTCTCCGTTCAGCTGGGCGTCGCCAATTCCGAGGCCTCCGCTCAGTCCGTCTTCGCCTCGTTCCAGCGCAAGTATGCCGATCTTGGAAGTTTCCCCGCCATGATCCGAAAGGCCGAAGTGAACGGCAGCACTCTCTACCGGGTACGCGTCGGCCCCATGTCGAAGGAGGAGGCCTCTTCGCTCTGCTCCAAGCTGCAGGGCCAGGGCGGGCAGTGCTTCGTGGCGAAGAACTGAGCGGGCTCAACCCCCGAGATTTCTTGACCCTGCCGAGCAGGGGACGTAAGGCGCGGGTATGACAATCCGCGCCTTCATTGCTGGATGCTCCGGCTTCGAACTCACCCCCGACGAGATCGCTTTCTTTAAGGAAGCGCAGCCCTGGGGCTTCATCCTGTTCCGCCGCAACGTGGATAGCCCCGAGCAGGTGAGGGCGCTTTGCGCCGCCCTGCGCGAGACCGTCGGGCGCGCCGATGCCCCGATCCTCGTCGATCAGGAAGGGGGGCGCGTTCAGCGCCTGGGCCCGCCCCACTGGCCGAAATATCCCTCCGGCAGCACCTATGGCCGCCTGCACGCCAACGATCCGCTCGTGCAGCGGGAGATCGCGCGACTCGGGGCGCGCCTGATCGCCCACGACCTGCGCGAGGCCGGGATCACGGTGGATTGCCTGCCCGTCCTCGACGTGCCCTCGCCGGGCGCGCACGACGTGATCGGCGACCGGGCCTACGGCAAGACGCCTGCCCAGGTGGCGATCCTCGGGCGGGCCGCCGCCGAGGGCCTCCTCGCGGGCGGCGTCCTGCCGGTGATCAAGCATATGCCGGGCCATGGCCGGGCGGGCGCCGACAGCCATCTGGCGCTCCCCATCGTCGAGGCTTCCCGCGAGGATCTGGAGAGGCACGATTTCGCCCCCTTCCGCATGCTGACCGACATGCCCCTCGCGATGACTGCGCACGTGGTCTACACGGCCCTCGATCCGGAAAACCCCGCGACAACCTCTCGCATCGTCATGCAGGAGATCATCCGGGGGCATATCGGCTATGACGGACTGGTGATGACCGACGACCTGTCCATGCACGCCCTTTCCGGCTCCTTCCGGGAGCGGGCCGAGGCCGCCTTCGCGGCCGGTTGCGACATGGCTCTCCACTGCAACGGCAGGATGGAGGAGATGAGCGCCGTGGCCGAGGCCGCGCCCGTTCTGGAGGGCGTATCCCTCCGTCGCGCTCACGCTGCGTTAGCGCGCATCGCCCACGATCCGGAGCCTTTGGATCCTGTGGATGCCAGGGCCAGACTCGATTCTGCTCTTGCGATGATTGCCTAAAGCTTATGAAGCTTTTCGCTCAGATGAGTTGAGTACGGTCCATGGCAAATCCCTTACCCTTCGAGGAGGTCGAGCTGAACGAGCGGGGCGAGAGCGAACCCGCTCTGCTCGTTGACGTGGACGGCTTCGAAGGCCCTCTCGACCTGCTCCTCGAGCTGGCCCGCCGGCAGAAGGTGGACCTGCACCGCATCTCGATCCTGGCCCTGGCCGAGCAGTACATCGCCTTCATCGAGGCGGCCCGCCGCATGCGCCTGGAGCTCGCGGCCGATTACCTCGTCATGGCGGCCTGGCTTGCCTATCTCAAGTCGCGCCTGCTGCTGCCCGAGCCGCCGAAGGGCGAGGAGCCGAGCGCCGAGGAGCTGGCCTCCGCCCTGGCCCTGCGCTTGCGTCGCCTGGAGGCGATCCGCGAGGCGGCCAAGAAAATGGGCGAGCGCGCCTGGCTGGGCCGCGACGTCTTCGCCCGCGGGGCGCCGGAGCCCGTCATCGTCAACCGCGATGCCCGCTACGAGGCGAGCCTCTACGATCTGCTCAAGGCCTATGCCCAGCAGCGGCAGATCAAGTTCAACGCCAGGGTGTCCCTGCACAAGCGGACCGTCTGGTCCCTGCTCGATGCCCGCGAGGCCCTGGAGCGTCTCGTCGGTCACCTGAACGACTGGGTGACCCTCGATACCTATCTGATGGAATACATGGTCGAGCCCTCCATGCGCCCGACCGTTCTGGCCTCGGCCCTGTCCGCGACCCTGGAAATGGTTCGCGAGGGCAAGCTCACAGTCCGGCAGGACGAGGCCTTCGCTCCGGTCTGGGTCAAGCCCGTCGCCGACCCGGCCGAGGCAGGAGCTTGAGATGCAGGAAGAAGCAAGCGAGATGATGGAAGGCGAGGCCCACGAGGGCAGCCCGGAGGTCAGCCATGTGCCCGATCACGGCGAGGCCATGCGCATCGCCGAGGCGCTGCTGTTCGCCTCCGCCGCGCCCCTGAGCACCGAGGAGCTGGGCGGCCGCCTGCCGGAAGGCGCGGACGTGGAGAAGATCCTGCTCGACCTGACGGAGCTTTATGCGCCCCGGGGCGTCAATCTGGTCAGGGTCGCGGGTAAATGGGCCTTCCGCACGGCGAGCGACCTGTCCTTCGTCCTGGCGCGCGACGTGGTCGAGCAGCGCAGGCTCTCCCGCGCCGCCATGGAGACGCTGGCGATCATCGCCTATCACCAGCCAGTGACCCGCGCGGAAATCGAAGAGATCCGCGGCGTCGCCACGTCCAAGGGCACGCTCGATACCCTGCTCGAGACGGGCTGGATCCGACTGAGAGGCCGCCGGAAGGCGCCCGGCCGTCCCGTGACCTATGGAACGACGCCCGCCTTCCTGGAACATTTCGGCCTCGACGTGATCGAGGACCTGCCGGGCCTCGAGGAGCTCAAGGGCGCAGGCTTCCTGGAGGGGCGCGTTCCCTCCGACTTCTCGGTGCCGACGCCCTCCGATGCGGAAACCCTGCGCGAGGATGAGGATCCGCTCGAGGACGATCTCCTGCACCCGCTCGACATGCACCAGACCGAGGCCACCGAGGCGACCGAGGAATGACCGAGAAGCCTGCCGGCTCCGCCCTGGACCGTTTCCGTCTGCCCCGGTGGGGTCAGCGCGGCACGGCGGGCGCCTCGATCCCGGCGCAGCTCAAATTCGAGAGCATCGTTCAGGTCTATGGCAGCCAGCGGGCCCTCGACGGCGTGTCGCTCACCATCGAGCCCGGGGAGATCGTCTGCCTGCTCGGCCATTCCGGATGCGGGAAGACCACCCTGTTGCGCATTGCCGCAGGGGTCGAGGCCCCGACCTCCGGCCGGGTCCTCATGGACGGTCGCGAGGTCAGCGGGCCCAAGGATTTCGTGGAGCCGGAGAGGCGGGGCATCGGGCTGATGTTCCAGGACTATGCCCTGTTCCCGCACATGACGATCCTGCAGAACATCATGTTCGGCCTCAAGGGCCTCTCGGCGGCGGAGGCCGACATTGCCGCCCGGCGGGCCCTGTCGCGGGTCGGCCTCGAACACTATGCCGGCGAGTATCCGCATACCCTGTCGGGCGGGGAGCAGCAGCGGGTCGCGCTGGCGCGGTCCATCGCGCCCCGCCCCGGCGTGCTGCTGATGGACGAGCCGTTTTCCAATCTCGACCGGCGCATGCGCGATGCCATCCGCGACGAGACCATCGCCATCCTGCGGGAAACCGGCGCGACCACCATCGTGGTGACGCACGATCCTGAGGAGGCCATGCGCATCGCCGACCGGATCGTGCTGATGCGGGCGGGCAGGATCATCCAGCAGGGCGAGGCCGAGGAGATCTACCGCCGTCCGGCCAATCTCTTCGCCGCCCGTTTCTTCTGCGATTTCAACGAGCTCGAAGGGGTGGTCCGCAACGGCCAGGTGAACTGTCCCGTCGGTGTCTTCCCGGCGCCGTATCTGCAGGACGGCCCCGCCATCGTCTGCGTGCGGCCGCAAGGGCTGAAGCTGAAGCCCGCCGGCTTCTGCCTGCCAGGGAGGGTGGTTTCGCGCCGGTTCCTCGGCGAGGTCGACCTGATCCACATCGACGTGCAGGGCGTCGACCGGCCTCTCCAGGCCCGGGTCCACGATCCCGCCGGGGTCCGGGAAGGACAGGATGTGGGTATCGAAGTCGATACGAAGGATGTCCTTGTTTTCGCCGCCTCCGACGCATAGGTTGACGGCAAGATCTTCATCTGAAACGCCGCGCCCTCCGGGCGCAGGAGGAATGCCATGGGTGGCACGAGTATTTGGCACTGGATCGTCGTAGGTCTGATCGTCGTCCTGCTGTTCGGACGCGGCAAGATTTCCGACATGATGGGCGACGTTGCCAAGGGCATCAAAGCCTTCAAGAAAGGCATGGCGGAGGACGATACCCAGTCCAAGCCCGTGCAGCCCTCCGAGCCCGTTCGGACCATCGACCATCAGGCCGGAGCCGCGACGGGCACCGCCACCACGGATCACAAGGTCGGCTAAGCTGCGGGATGCGCGCCGGGGCATGCGGCGCGCCAGTCTGCGTAAGTACCTAAGAGGCAGGTTCGAGGCCGCGTCATGTTGGACATGAGCTGGGGTGAGATCATGGTGATCGGCGCAGTCGCGCTGATCGTGATCGGCCCGAAGGATCTGCCGAAGGCGCTGCGCACCGTCGGGCAGGTGACGGGGAAGCTTCGCCGCATGGCGGCGGAGTTCCAGGGTCAGTTCAACGAGGCCATGCGGGAGGCCGAGCTTGACGACGTCAAGAAGCAGCTCCAGGGCATGAACGACTCCGTCTCGTCGCTCAACACCAGCTTCAATCCGATCCAGACGATCCGGGACGAGCTCAAGACTACCATCGAAGCCCCTGCGAAGGCTCCGGAGACCGAGCCGCTTCAGGATTCTGCTCAGCCGGTTGAAACCCAGCCGGTTGCGCAGGAGACGCCTCAGGCCGCCACCGACGCCAATGTCCAGGCCGCAATCGAGGGGCGGACGCCCGATCCCGTCGATCCGCTCGTCGAACTGCCGCCTCCGCCCATCGGCGATCCGGCTGCGGAAATTGCCGAGTCCCTCCGCCGCGAGGCCGAGTACGAGGCTCAGCAGGCCGCCCTTGCCAAGCAACTTTCAGAAGAACCGGACGCGAAAGCTCGATGACCACCCCCATTGAAGAGGATGAGGTCGAGGCTTCGCGCGCGCCTCTGATCGAACACCTGACCGAGCTGCGTTCGCGGCTGATCAAGGCTCTGGCCGCGTTCGTCGTGATGTTCTTCCTCTGCTTTGCCGTCGCGAAGTATATCTACAACGCGCTGGTCTGGCCCTATGTGCTGGCGGTCGGCTCGCCCGAAAAGGCGCACCTCGTTTACACCCACGGCCTGGAATATCTCTTCACGCAGATCCAGGTGGCGGCCTTCGGGGCCGGGCTCCTGGCCTTCCCGATCATCGCCATCCAGATCTACAAGTTCGTGGCGCCGGGCCTATACAAGAACGAGCGCCGGGCCTTCGTGCCCTATCTGATCGCGACCCCGGTCCTGTTCACCATCGGCGCGGCCTGCGTCTACTTCATCGCCATGCCGCTCCTCATGCGCTTTTCGGTCGGCATGCAGCAACTGGCGACGGATACGGGGCCCACCATCGAGTTCCTGCCCAAGGTCAGCGAGTACCTGTCGCTGATCATGACGCTGATCTTCGCCTTCGGCATCTGCTTCCAGCTGCCCGTGATCCTGACCCTGCTGGCCAGGGCGGGGATCATCGATTCGGAATTCCTGAAGTCGAAGCGCCGCTACGCCATCGTCATCGTCTTCGTGATCGCCGCCGTCCTGACGCCTCCGGACGTGATCAGCCAGTTCGCCCTTGCAGTCCCCACCTTGCTTCTTTACGAGGCGTCCATCTTCTCCGTCCGGATGGTCGAGAAGAAGCGTGCGGAAGCCGAGGCCGCGCGCGCGGCAGAGGCGTAGGGCCCGAAAGGCTCCAGCCGGCCGCCATCCTTGGCACGATTAAGAGGGCGGCCGTGTTCTCGGGCAAGGCCGCTGACGAAGCAGGTCCTCATCCCATGCACGACATCCGTTCCATCCGCGAGAACCCCGCGGCTTTCGATCAAGGCCTCCGGAACCGGGGCATGGAGCCCTTGTCCGAGCGCCTGATCGCTCTCGACGATGCCCGTAAAGCTGCCGTATCCGCCCTTCAGGCCGCCACGGAACGCCGCAACGCGATGTCCAAGGAGATCGGGCAGGCCAAGGCGAAGAAGGACGAGGCGCGGGCGCAGGACCTGATGGCCGAGGTGGCCCGCATCAAGGAATCGATGCCGCAGCTCGAGGAGGCGGAACGCGCCGCCGAGAAGGCCCTGTTCGAGGTCCTCGCGGCCATTCCGAATATCCCCAAGGAGGACGTGCCGGTCGGCGCGGACGAGCACGGCAACGTGGAGCGCCATCGCTTCGGCACGCCGCGGACCCTGAACAGCGCCAAACAGCATTTCGAGATCGGCGAGGCGCTCGGGCTCATGGACTTCGAGACGGCGGCGAAGCTCTCCGGCTCGCGCTTCGTGGTGCTCAAGGGCGGCCTCGCCCGCCTGGAGCGGGCGCTGGGCCAGTTCATGATCGACCTCCACACCACCGAGCACGGCTACACGGAAGTGAACCCGCCGCTGCTGGTGCGTGACGACACCATGTTCGGCACGGCGCAATTGCCCAAGTTCGAGGACGACCAGTTCTGGGCTTTCCCGGGCAATTCGCTCCAGCAGATCGTGGAGGCCGCTCTCGAAGGGCAGCCGCGCGACGCGATCGCCAAGGCGATCAAGGACACCCGCTACGGCATGATCCCGACGGCGGAGGTGACGCTCACCAATCTCGTGCGGGAGCAGATCCTCTCGGAAGAGGAGCTGCCCCTGCGCTTCACCGCGCTCACCCCGAGCTTCCGCGCCGAGGCGGGATCCGCCGGGCGCGACACGCGCGGCATGATCCGCCAGCACCAATTCGTGAAGTGCGAACTCGTCTCGATCACGACGCCCGAGACCTCGGCCGACGAGCACGAGCGCATGCTCACGAGCGCGGAGAACGTGCTCAAGAAGCTCGAGCTGCCGTTCCGCACCATGACGCTGTGCACCGGCGATATGGGCTTCTCCTCGACCAAGACCTACGACATCGAAGTATGGCTGCCGGGGCAGGGCATGTATCGCGAGATTTCGAGCTGCTCGGTCTGCTCGGACTTCCAGGCTCGGCGCATGAACGCCCGCTACCGCCCCGCCGACGGCAAGGGGCCGCGCTTCGTTCACACGCTCAACGGCTCCGGTCTTGCGGTCGGCCGCACGCTCGTGGCCGTGCTGGAGAACTACCAGAACGAGGATGGCAGCGTCACAATCCCGTCGGCGCTCCAGCCCTATATGGGCGGCCTCACCCGCATCGAGCGACAGGCCTGACATGCGCATTCTCTGCACCAACGACGACGGCATCCACGCTCCGGGGCTCAAGACCCTCGAGGCCATCGCCCGCAACCTGTCGGACGATGTCTGGGTCGTGGCACCCGAGACGGATCAGAGCGGCGTCGCCCATTCCCTGTCCTTGAACGATCCGCTGCGGCTGCGCGAAATCTCGAGCCGGCATTTCGCGGTGAAGGGCACGCCGACCGATTGCGTAATCATGGGCGTCCGGCACCTCATGCAGGACGCGAAGCCCGACCTCGTGCTCTCCGGCGTGAACCGGGGGCAGAACGTGGCGGAGGACGTGACCTATTCCGGCACCGTGGCGGGAGCCATCGAGGGCACCATCCTCGGCATTCCCTCCATCGCCCTGTCCCAGGCCTACGGCCCGGGCACGCGCAATGCACCGCGCTGGCACTGCGCCGAGCATCACGGCCCCAAGGTCGTCCGCAAGATCCTCGAGGCCGGGATCGACAAGGGCATCCTCGTCAACGTGAACTTCCCGGATTGCGAGCCGGAAGAGATCGAGGGAACGGCTGTCGTCAATCAGGGCGAGCGTACCCAGGAACTCCTGCGCCTGGACGAGCGCCGGGACGGGCGCGGCAATCCCTATTTCTGGATCGCCTTCGCGCGCCAGCCCTTCACGCCCGGCAACGGCACGGATCTCTGGGCCATCGCCAACCGGCGCATCGCGGTGACGCCGCTGCGCATCGACATGACGGACGAGCCGACGCTGACCCGCTACGCGCAGGCTTTCGGATGACGAGGGCGCGGGCACGATGAGCCGGGATCCGCCATTCCTGCCCGAGGCGGATATCCGCAGCGAGCAGGCGGCAATCGGTGCCGCATCCTTCATCCTCTCCTTAAGAGCGAAGGGGATCCGCGATACGGCGCTCCTGCGGGCCATGGAGCTCGTGCCGCGGGAGGTCTTCGCCCCGCGCCGCTTCACGGATCTCGCCCGGACCGATGTCGCCCTGCCTCTGCCCTGCGGCCAGACCATGACCGGACCGGCCACGGTCGCGGCCATGCTCCTGGCGCTCGGCGTCCAGCCCGGCCAGCGGGTGCTGGAAATCGGAACAGGCAGCGGCTACGTGACGGCGCTTCTCGCCAAGCTCGGCGCGGAAGTGACCACGGTGGAGCGGTTCAGCACCCTTGCGGAGAGCGCGGCCCAGCACCTCAAGATCGTCCAGACGGAAAAGGTTCGCCTGGAGGTGGGCGATGGGCTGGCCACACGCGTGCGCGAGCGCTTCGACCGTATCCTGCTGAATGGTTCTCACCCGCGGGTGCCGGAAAACCTGATGCCGCTCCTTGGCCCCGGCGGACGCCTCGTCGGCGCCCTTGCGATCGAGGGCGCACCGCGCCTCGTGCGGGTCGAGCGCGGTCCGGAAGGCGAGGTGACGCAGGATCTCGGCGTTCCCTTGCGGATTTCCCCGCTGGTCACCGGGATTGCGGCAACTCTCTGACCGAATCGAAAAAAAGTCGGACAAGGTTACGACAAAGTGCATGCCGTCAACCGTTGCTTAACCTGAACAGGTTTTTAATCGCCCCATCGAGTTGCGTTCGGTTGGGGTTGAGTAATGCGGTTGCGTGTGAGTTCTGAGCATTGGTCTGCGGTGTCTCGGATCGCTCTGGTGGGCTTGATCGGCAGCGTCGCTGCCGCCTGCAGTGCGGATACGTCGCGATTTGCAGAGAATCCCTTCTCCAATCCCTTCGCCTCCAGCGAGCGGATGGAAACGACGGCTTCCGTTTCGCCCCAGTCGCAGGCGGCTCCCTCCTACGCGGCGGCTCCGATGCCGACCGCTCCGGTTCAGGCGCAGGCTCTGCCTCCGGTGCAGCCCCAGCCTCTGTCGCAGCCCAACCGCATCGCTAGCGCTCCCGTTCAGCCGCGCCCCGTTCCGATGGCCCAGACGGCTTCGGTTCAGCCCGCCGCTCAGCCCAAGTTCCGTCTCGTCGATCCCTCCAAGGCGCCTTCGGCAACGACGCCGGTTGCGTCCGCCGAGCCGGTGAGGCGCACCCGTCCCGGCATGAACGCGACGGAGCAGGCCTCCGCGCCGGCCAAGCCCGCTCCCATGCAGGTTGCCGCCGCGACGCAGGAGCCGCTGGTTTCGGCTCCCAAGCCTCTCGTTTCCGCGCCGAAGCCCGTCGAAGATCAGAAAGTCGCGGCTCTCACCCAGCCTGAAGCGGTGAAGCCTGCGGCTCTGCCGCCAGCCCCGGCCCCTGAGACGGCGAAGGCCGCGGCGCCCGAGCCCGAGCAGACTGCCAGCGTCCCGGCGGGCGATTTCCGCTGGCCGGCGCGCGGCCGAGTCATCGCCGGTTTCGGCGCGAATGGCGGCAATGAAGGCATCAACATCGCCGTTCCCGAGGGCACCCCGGTCAAGGCCGCCGAAGCCGGCACCGTGACCTATGCGGGCAGCGAGGTGAAGGGTTACGGCAACCTCGTGCTCATCCGCCACGAGAACGGCTACGTCTCGGCCTACGCCCATAACGGCTCGCTCAACGTGAAGCGCGGCGATCAGGTGAAGCGCGGTCAGGTGATCGCCACGTCCGGCCAGACCGGCAACGTCACCTCGCCCCAGCTCCACTTCGAGATCCGCAAGGGGGCGACGCCGGTCGATCCGATGAAGTATCTCGGCGGCTGACGGCCTGAAGAAATCCGCCGGTTCGGTTCGCCGGGCCGGCAATGGGAGGGGACGGTGGGGCTCAGCCACCGTCCCTTTGCCGTTTCAGAGGGCCTTGCCGAGCCTCCCTGCGAGATCCTGGATGAATTGCCAGGCCGTGCGCCCGGAGCGGGCCCCGCGGGTGGTGGCCCATTCCAGCGCCTCTGCGCGGATGGCGTCGCGGTCGGCCTCGAGTCCCAGATGCTCCACATAGGCGAAGACCATGTCGAGATACTCGTCCTGGCTGCACTTGTGGAAGCCGAGCCAGAGGCCGAAACGGTCGGACAGCGAGACCTTCTCCTCCACCGCCTCGCCCGGGTTGATGGCCGTCGAGCGCTCGTTCTCCATCATGTCGCGGGGCAGGAGGTGGCGGCGGTTAGACGTGGCGTAGAAGATCACGTTGTCGGGCCGTCCCTCGATCCCGCCCTCCAGCACGGCCTTGAGCGACTTGTAGGAGGTGTCGTCCGCATCGAAGGAGAGGTCGTCGCAGAAGACGATGAAACGGTGGGGATCGGCCCGCAGGAGGCTCATGAGCTCGGGCAGGGTCTCGATGTCCTCCCGGTGAATCTCGATGAGTTTCAGGGGGCGGGCGCTTGCGGGCTTCGTGTGGTTGATTTCCGCGTGAACCGCTTTGACCAGGGAGGATTTGCCCATGCCCCGGGCGCCCCAGAGGAGGGCGTTGTTAGCCGGAAGCCCCCTGGCGAAGCGCTGGGTATTCTCCGCCAGCAGGTCACGGACCCGGTCGATGCCGCGCAGAAGGCTCATCTCCACCCGGTTCACCCTCGGGACGGGGGACAGCCTGCGCCCGGCGGCCTGCCAGACGAAGGCGTCGGCCGCCGCGAAATCGGGTTGGGCCGTGGCGGCCGGGGCCAGCCGCTCCAGGGCATCGGCGATGCGCTTCAGCAGGGCCAGGGATTCAGGGGAGGTGAGGTCGGCGGGCATCGGATCTGACATCGAGAAACGGTGGGAAGGTCGTGCTTACCCCAGAATCCGCCCTCCGGTCCATGGAAGAGGGGCTCATGAGGCCGCATGAGGCTTGGGAAAGCCCTCCAACTTCATTGATTTCGCGGAGTCGATGGGTATAGTCCGCCACGCTTTGAATCCCCCATGGCGCGGGTGGGCCTCGGAAAACGCCCGCCACGCGCCTTTATCCATGGAGAGCCGCTTGTTCATTTCACCAGCCTTCGCACAAGGGGCCCCCGCCGGGGGCGGAATGGAGATGATCCTTCAATTCGTCCCGTTCATCCTCATATTCGTCATCATGTGGTTCCTCATCATCCGTCCGCAGCAGCGCCGGGTGAAGGCTCACCAGGAAATGATCAAGAACGTGCGCCGCGGCGACACGGTCGTGACGTCGGGCGGCATCATCGGCAAGGTGACGAAGGTGACCGAGGATTCGGCCGATATCGAGGTCGAGATCGCCGATGGCGTCAAGGTGAAGGTGGCCCGCGCCATGATCTCCGACGTCCGCTCCAAGAGCGAGCCGGTCAAGGCCTGATGAAGACGAAGCCGGCCCGTTCCAGGCGGATGGGCCGGTTCGCCGCAGGTTCCTGCGGCAGAGTATGTGAGAAAGGTTGAGCCGACGATGTTGCGCTTCTCCAAATCGAAGATCATCGCCACCGTGGCGATCATCCTGATCGGTCTGCTTCTGGCGGTTCCGAGCGCGATGGATCGCGAACAGCGTCAGGCCTACCTGAATGCCATCCCGAGCTGGGTGCCGTCCTGGCTCGTTCCGTCCCGCGCCATCGTGCTGGGGCTCGATCTGCAGGGCGGTTCCCACGTTCTGCTCGAGGTCGATGCGCAGGATCTGCTGCGCGGCCAGATCACGCTCTTGCGCGACGACGTCCGCCGTATCCTGCGCGATACCCGCGTTTCGTCGCAGAACGGCATTCAGACCGTTCAGCGCGGCGTGCAGATCCGCGTGCCCGAGGCAGCGGACCGCGAGCGGCTCATGCCGCGCCTGCGGGAGCTCGCCCAACCCGTCGGCAACGCGATGCTGGGGCAGACCGGCGGCAATACCATCGACATCAACACGACCCCCGATGGCGTGATCACGCTGACCTACACGGAGGCCGGCATCAACGAGCGCGTGCGCCGCGCCGTCGACCAGTCCATCGAGGTTATCCGCCGCCGCGTCGACGCGACGGGCACCACCGAGCCCAGCATCCAGCGCCAGGGCGCCGACCGTGTCCTCGTCCAGGTGCCCGGTCTCCAGGATCCGCAGCAGCTCAAAGCTCTGCTCGGCGAGACCGGCAACCTCGAGTTCCGGCTTCTGGCCCAGCCCGGAGCGACGGACGTGGACATGCTGCCCATGCAGGACGCCGGAGGACAGCGGGTTCCCGTGGATCGCCGGGTGATCGCCGAAGGCGGCGACCTGACGGACGCCCAGCCAGCCTTCGACCCGCAGACCCGACAGCCCATCGTCAACTTCCGCTTCAACATCCGCGGCGCCCAGCGCTTCGGGCAGGCGACGACGGAGAATCTCGGGCGCCAGCTCGCCATCGTTCTCGACAACCAGGTGATCTCTGCCCCGACGATCCAGTCGCCCATCACCGGCGGTTCCGGCCAGATCTCCGGCAGCTTCACGGTCGAGCAGGTGAACAACTTGGCCGTCCTGCTGCGCTCCGGCGCGTTGCCCGCCAAGCTCACCATCGTTGAGGAGCGCACGGTCGGTCCCGGCCTCGGGCGCGATTCCATCGAGGCCGGCAAGATGGCCACCTATGTGGCGGCAATCTTCGTGATCATCTTCATGTTCGCGACCTACGGCCTCTTCGGCCTCTTCGCGAATATCGCGCTTCTCGTCCATGTGGGCCTCATCTTCGGCCTCATGTCGGTGCTGGAGGCCACGCTCACGCTGCCAGGCATCGCGGGCATCGTGCTGACCATCGGCACGGCGGTCGACTCCAACGTGCTGATCTACGAGCGCATCCGTGAGGAGGCGCATGCGGGCCGCTCCATCGTGTCCGCCATCCAGGCGGGCTTCGACAGGGCCTTCGCCACCATCGTGGATTCCAACAGCACCATGGCGATTGCCGCCCTGATCCTGTTCTTCCTCGGCTCCGGCCCCGTGCGCGGCTTCGCGGTCGTGTTCATTCTCGGCATCCTGACGACGGTTCTCACCGCCGTGACCCTGACGCGCATGATGATTGCGCTCTGGTATCACTGGATGCGCCCCAAAGCTCTTCCGTTCTAAGGAGTGCGTATCGTGCGCCTCGTTCGCCTCTGGCCCGAAAACTCCCATTTCAACTTCATGCGCTTCAGGCGCTTCTCGTTCCCGCTGTCGGCCGTCATCTCGATCCTGACGGCGATCATGCTCATGACGGTCGGTCTGAATTTCGGCATCGACTTCAAGGGCGGCACGCTCATGGAGATCCAGGCGAAGTCGGGTCAGGCCGATGTCGCTAAAATCCGAGGCACGGCCGAAGGCTTCGGCTTCGGCGAGGTCGAGGTGCAGGAATTCGGCACCGCGGGCGAGGTTTCGATCCGCTTCCCGATTCAGCAGGGCGGCGAGGCCGCGCAGGCCGCCGTGGTGCAAAAGGCGCGCGACACGTTCGGCGCCGAGTACGAGTTCCGCCGTGTCGAGACGGTGGGGCCGCGCGTCTCGGGCGAGCTTGTCCAGTCCGGCACCATCGGCATCGTGCTCTCGGTCATCGCGGTGCTGTTCTATCTCTGGTTCCGCTTCGAGCGGGAGCTTGCGATTGCCTCCATCATCGGCACGCTCCACGATATCGTGCTGACCATCGGCTTCTTCGTGATCACGCGTCACGAGTTCAACATGACCTCGATTGCGGCGATCCTGACCATCGTGGGCTATTCGCTCAACGAGACGGTGGTGGTGTTCGACCGGACCCGCGAGCTGATGCGCCGCTACAAGACGATGCCGGCGGAAGAGCTGTTGAACCTGTCGATCAACCACACCATGTCCCGTACGATCATGACGGCGACCACCACGGCGCTCTCGCTGCTGGCGCTGGTTCTCTTCGGCGGGCAGGCGATCCAGGGCTTCGCGCAGGTCATGCTCTACGGCGTCGTCATCTGTACCTATTCGGCCATCTGCATTTCGTCTCCCATGCTCATCTATATCGGTCTGCGCGGCTCGGAGGCCGTGAAGGTTCCGGAGGGCAAGGCCGCAGCAGCGGAGTAAGGTCATGGGCTCTGGCCGCCTTTACGACGGGTTCCTTCCGGGACGCCATCCGTTCGATGCCTACGGCAATGGCGGCTTCCGCTTCGCGGATATGTCCCATCGCGGCTCCCTGCTCGCGCTGCCTTCGGGGATCATGGCTTGGCCGGTGGCCTCATTGGCCGACCTGACCGATGCGGCGCTCGATCCGATCTTCGCCGAAGGCGACGCGCTTGATCTCGTGCTATTCGGTACGGGCGCTGACATCGCGGCGCTTCCGGCCGCGTTCCGGATGCGCTTTCGCGAAGCGGGGATCGGCCTCGACGTGATGCAGACGGGAGCGGCCGCCCGCACCTACAACATCCTGCTTGCGGAGAACCGCAAGGTCGGCGCCGCCCTGATCGCCGTTCCCTGACGATGACCCAAGCCATTGCCAATTTCGCGCATTGCGAGGCTCTCGTGCGCGAGGCCGATCCGGACCGTTATTGGGCGAGCCTTTTCGCGCCCGCCGACAAGCGTCCGCACCTGCACGCACTCTATGCCTTCAATTTCGAGATTGCCCGTGTCCGCGAGTCGGTTCGCGAGGCCCTCGTCGGCGAGATACGCCTGCAATGGTGGCGCGATGCCCTTCAGGGCGAGGCGCGGGGCGATGTGCGGGCCAATCCGGTCGCTGCGGCGCTCGACGACACCATCGTGCAATTCCGCCTGCCCAGGCAGTCCTTCGTCGATCTGATCGACGCCCGCATCTTCGATCTCTACGACGATCCGATGCCGAGCCTGAACGACCTGGAGGGCTATTGCGGCGAGACCTCGTCCAGTCTGATCCAGCTTTCGAGCCTCATTCTTGCCGCGGGCTCTAATCCCGGAACGGCGGATGCGGCGGGCCATGCGGGTGTAGCCTATGCGATCACCGGTCTGCTACGCGCGTTTCCGATCCATGCGCGGCAGGGCCAGGTCTACGTGCCCGCCGACATCCTGAACCGGCACGGCGTGGTCCGGGAGGACATCGTCACGGGGCGCGGCGGGCCCGGCCTCGAAGGCGCTCTCGCCGATCTGCGCGCCGTCGCCCGCCGACATCTCGATCAGGCGCGCGCCCTGCGGACGACCGTTCCCGATGCCGCCAGGCCGGCTTTCCAGCCCCTTGCCCTGGTCGAGCCTTACCTCAGGGCGATGGAGCGGCGATCATACGACCCGTTCCACACGCTGGTGGACATTCCGCAATGGCGCCGGATCTGGGCGCTCTGGCGTGGGCCGTTCTAGCCTCACGCTACTTATCGTCATCCCGGACGGCAAAGCCGATCCGGGATGACAGCGGAGCAGCTTACTCCGCCGCCGCAGGCAAGGCGCTGCCCGCGAGCCACGCTTCGAGATCGGTGCGCGCCCGGTCCGTCAGCATCTTCTTCTTTGCGATGGCCTTGGCCGAGCCGCGCAGGCGCTTGCCTTCCTCTGCCTTGGGAGCGCTGTTCAGCGGCGGGAAGAGGCCGAAATTGACGTTCATGGGTTGGAAGGAGCGCGGCCCCTCGTCGATGGTCTCGATGTGCCCGCCGGTGATGTGGTTGATGAGCGCGCCGAGCGCCGTCGTATGGGGCAGGGGCTGGATCGGGCGGCCGAGCCGCTCGGCAGCGGCGAAGCGGCCTGTCATGAGACCCACCGCCGCGCTTTCCACATAACCCTCGCAGCCGGTGATCTGGCCCGCGAAGCGCAGGCGCGGCATCGCCTTCAGGCGCAGGGTCGGGTCGAGAAGCTTGGGCGAGTTCAGGTATGTGTTCCGGTGAATGCCGCCGAGGCGCGCAAACTCGGCGTTCTCCAGGCCTGGGATCATGCGGAAGATCTCGGCCTGAGCGCCGTACTTCAGCTTGGTCTGGAAGCCTACCATGTTGAACAGGGTGCCCAGCGCATTGTCCTGGCGCAGCTGTACGATGGCATAGGGCTTCTTGTCGGGATTGCGCGGATCGGTGAGGCCCACGGGCTTCATGGGGCCGTGGCGCAGGGTCTCGCGGCCGCGCTCGGCCATGACCTCGATGGGCAGGCAGCCGTCGAAATAGGGCGTGTTGGCCTCCCATTCCTTGAACTCGGTCTTGTCGCCTGAGATCAGCGCATCGACGAAGGCCTCATACTGTTCCTTCGTCATGGGGCAGTTGATGTAGTCCTTCCCCGTGCCGCCGGGCCCGACCTTGTCGTAGCGCGACTGGAACCAGGCGATGTCCATGTTGATGGACTCGCGATAGACGATGGGCGCGATGGCGTCGAAGAAGGCGAGCGACGTCTCGCCGGTCAGGTCGAGGATGGCCTGCGCCAGAGCGGGCGAGGTGAGGGGGCCGGTGGCGATGATGACGGAGGACCACTCCTCCGGCGGCAGGCCTGCGATCTCTCCGCGCTCGATGGTGACGAGCGGATGCGCTTCCAGCGCGGCCGTCACAGCGGCGGAGAAGCCGTCGCGGTCGACGGCCAGCGCGCCGCCGGCCGGAACCTGATGGGCATCGCCCTTCGCCATGATGAGGGAGCCGAGGCGGCGCATTTCCTGATGGAGCAGACCGACCGCGTTGGTTTCGGCATCGTCCGAACGGAACGAGTTGGAGCAGACGAGCTCGGCGAGACCTTCCGTCTTGTGCGCATCGGTGCCGCGCACGGGGCGCATCTCGTGGAGAACGACAGGCACGCCGGCCTGGGCGATCTGCCAGGCGGCTTCCGAACCGGCGAGGCCGCCGCCGATGACATGGATGGGTTCGATGGTGCTCATGGTCAATCTCCCGAGCGGCTTTGTTGACTCCCTCGGGAGCCCTGGTCAAGCTGAGCCGGTTTACTTTTGGATAGGTTCGAAAAGGCTTTGAACGCCATGCAATCCAGGCGTCCCGTCGTCCTTATTACAGGTGGAAGCCGTGGCATAGGGGCCGCTGTAGCGCAACTCGCGGCCCGTCGCGGTTACGATGTCGCCATCACCTACCGCTCGGAGCGCGAGGCCGCGGAAGACGCTGTCGCTCAATGTCGCGCCGCTGGCGCCGCGGCCACGGCCTGCCAGGGCGACGTCGCCGTGGAGGCCGATGTGGTGCGCCTCTTCGACGAGGCGGAGGCCGCTTTGGGGCCTCTCTCCCATGTTGTCAACAATGCGGGCATTACGGGCAAGTCCGGCAAGCTCGCGGAGGCCTCCGCCGAGACGATCCGCTCCTGCATCGACACCAATGTCATCGGCGCGCTTTGGGTGGCCCGCGAGGCCGCCCGGCGTCTGCCGAAAACCTCCGGCGATGCGGCGAGGACCATCGTCAACATCTCGTCCGTGGCGGCCTCTCTCGGCAGCCCGAACGAGTATGTCTGGTATGCAGCCTCGAAGGGAGCCATCGACTCGCTGACCATCGGGATGGCAAAGGAGCTGGCCCCTCAGGGCATCCGGGTCAATGCCGTCTCGCCCGGCATGACGATGACGGAAATCCATGCGCGCAGCACCCAGGATGCGGGCCGGCTGGAGCGCCTGCGACCCAACATCCCCCTCAACCGGATCGGGGAGCCCGAGGAGATTGCCGAGGCGGTGCTGTTTCTGATGTCGGACGCCGCGTCCTACATCACGGGAGCCAATATCCCCGTGTCCGGCGGGCGATAAGCCCCTTTGAAAAAGCAAACGCCCACCTGGAGGCGGGCGCGGGCCTTTTGTTGCGATGCAACAGAGAATTACGCGGCAGCGTGCTCGCGAGCGATGCTCTCGATCTGGAAGCGGGAGATGCCGAGATCGTCGAGTTCGCGGTCGGAGAGCAGCGAAAGCTCGCGGACGGTTTCGCGATAACGCAGGTAAGCGCGGACTTTAGCGAGGATATAGGACACGAACATGGGAAGCTCCTGATAGTGACCGGCCCCTGTGACCGGTGGCCTTTGGTTCTTGCTTGTGCAGCGCTGATATAATTGTGTGCAGTGCCGAAGAGGAGTGGTAATAATGTAGGTCAGTTATGCTTTAGTAGCATACCGACCTAATGGTCCGTTAATCCTTATGCAAAGCAATCCGTCTGTCGGGCTCAACCGAGGTCGAGGCCGCAAGAAACGCGTGTTTTTCAAGGAATTGGCCGGTTTCGCCGGGCTGGGCCGGATCGATCCCGCCCCGCGCATGCGCCCGGTGGGTGGGACGCCCGCGATAGGCCGAGGGTTTACAATAACGAAAGGTGCCTGAACCGGGGCTGTACCGTACGGATCCGCGCCTCAAAAACGAGAGAGACCGGCAACCGGCCCCTCTCGCGCTCCGGCGATGATGCGGCGATCCAGACCCGCTGCCTCAGTGACGCGCTCCTATGCTGTCCATCGCTTGTCGGCACGCCTGCTCGCAACGGCGGCAGGCATCGGCACAGATGCGGCAATGCTCGTGCATGCCTGCATGACGTCCGCATTCCTCGCCGCAGATGCGGCAGGCTGTCATGCAAGCATGGAGCATCTGGCGGATCACCTCCTCGTTGGAGCCGGTCCGCCGTGTGGCAATCGCGCCGGTGGCCATGCAGATATCCGCGCAGTCCATGTTGAGGCGGATGCATTGGATGAGTTGCGCCACCATCGGCTCGCCCAGGCAGGCATCGGCGCAGGACGTGCAGGTCTGGGCGCAGTCGAAGCATTCCTCGATGCAGCGGATCAGGGCGTCGTTGGTCTTGCCCTTCACGTGCGGATGGGTGCCGATCATCTCATGCGCGTGCATGAAAACCTCCTGTAGGTGGGATCGGGGCATAGGCGGGATGCCTATCGGTCCTTCCAGCCAACAAAAGGGGGGAATGGATGGTTCCGGGTTTACCGACGCAGGTTTCCGACGGCGATGACGGCGCGGAGGGGGCCGTATTCGGTCTGCTTCCGCACGTCGAGTTGCACCCGTCCGCCCGCATGGGTGCTGAAGTTGTCCGCCGCGCGCATGCGGGACGAAGTGACGAGGGAATCCGCGCGGACCGTACCGCTGACCCGCACGCAGGTATCGGAGGCCTGAAGCACGGCGAAGCCGGGCGGGCAGGGCGAGGCCGCCTGGGCCGGGCCTGCCAGCCCGAGGCCGGAAACGATAAGGGCGAAAACGCTGCGCTTCATAACGGCCGCAAGTTTAGCGGCCATGCCTCCAATGGCAAGGCCATGGGCCTAGCGGCTCTGCGCGTTGTCCGTTCCGGTCCGCCGTCCATAGGCCGCAGCAACATCCGGGCGGTCGATCTCCACATGGAATTGCTCGGCCTTGAGGCTGTAGTCGCGGATGGCGCCGATGCCATAGCGATAAGACATCTCACCCCCGAGCCAGCCGCTGAACAGCAGCAGCGCCGTTTGCGCGCCGGACAGCCAGATTCCCCATTCCTGCAATCCCCCGATGGGATTGTAGAGGCGAACCCCGACATTCACGAGAGCCAGAGCGACGACCGTGAGATTGACCGCCATATGGGCCCACGAGATCCAGAGGTTGCGGACGCGATCGATCGTGACGAAGTCGACCATGCCGGGAATTGCCGCGACGACCGCTGTGACGATGCCTGCGATCAGCAGCCAGTAAGCCCCCTGGGCCCAGAAGGGGTCCTGGGTCAGCGTGAAGGCGATATCGGTCCCGAATGCACCGATCAGGAAGGCAATGGGGAATGCGACCAGCATGTGATGAAGCGGGTGGCCGGCAATGGCCGCCGTGCTCTGAACCCCGTGACGGTGATACATGCCCATGACCCAGATTCTCCCGCGGTGCTTCCAGGGAAAATGCTCCAGCCAAGCCTTCGTTCCGTCGACGGAGCGGCGATGAAGATGCCGCTGGACATCGGGTCTGGGATAGGGGATAGCCTAGCGAAAGTTCCGTAACGGAATTCTTCGTGGGAGGAGCCTCTGCGGCAGTCCGATCGCATACAGGCCAGCATCTTCGATGGTTCTTGATCCTGCCACCCTGACGGTTGCCTTCCTTCTGCTGTCGGCCGTGCTAGGCACGCTCCTGATCCTCTCGGGACTGCAGCCTCCCAAAATGAATCCGATGATCTGGTGGGGAAGCAGCTTCTGGCTGCTGACGGTCTCCGTCGGCTGGGCCAATCTCGGACGAGGGCAGCCCAGCTACACGGTTCTGCTCCTGGCCAATACGCTCACGATATCGTCCTATGGGGCCCTGTATGTCGGCTGCCGGATCTTCAACAATCGCAGCGGCATCTTCCTTCCGCTGCTGACCGGAGCAATCGTCTGGATTGCCGTCTTTCCCTTCATCTTCGATTCTCTCGGCTATCGCGTCATTCTCGTCTCCATCGTGACGGGGGTCTATTCCGCCCTGTCCGCCTGGGAGCTGGGACGCCGTAGAGAGCAGACGCTGACCTCTTCCCAGCGCATCGTGGTCCTTCTTCTCGCCTGCCTTTCGTTTTTCAGTTTCCTGAGGGCACTGCTGGGCTTCTCCGTCACGTCCGTTGCCTGGATCGACAGCTTTGCCAGGCGCTGGTCGTCGGAACTGGCACTGTTCTTGGTGGTTTTCGGGCCGGCCCTGGCCTTTATGTTGTTGTCCATGACGAAGGAGCGGCTGAAGCTCGAGTACAAGAATGCGGCCCTCATCGATTCCTTGACGGGCATCGCAAACCGTCGCGCCTTCTTCCAGAACGCCTCTATCCTGCTCGACCGGCTGGGTGGAAAGCCTGCGAGCTGCCTCCTGTTCGACCTCGACAACTTCAAGGCGATCAACGACCGCCACGGCCACGATGCCGGCGACCGTATACTGTCACTCTTCGCCCGGATCTTGGAGGAGCACATGCCGAAGAACACCTTCGGCCGTCTCGGTGGGGAGGAGTTTGCCGCCGTCCTCGCGGTCGGGTCCCAAGAGGCCGCTGTGCTGGCGGAGAGGATCCGCGATGCCTTCGCGCAGGCCGGAGGAGCGGTGCTCGGATCGGATCAGGAGGTGACGGTCAGCGCAGGCTGCGCAACCGCCTCAGGCGCCACCGTCGAAGCCCTGCTGCAACGGGCCGATCGTGCGCTCTATCGGGCCAAGGAAAGAGGCCGGAACCTTGTAGTGGCGGCCTGAGCGAATATCACTCCGGCGTCGGAGATGCCGAAGGAAGAGCATAGCCGGGAGACATGAAATGATATTGCTATAAGTCCGACGTTAATGATAGCACATCGTGCAGTATTCGCTCGCTCGAGACGACACGCTCATTGTGTGGAGAGCGGCAGGGAAGGTGCGATGAAGCGTTCCATGTTTCGTGCCCCGGTTCTCGCTCTTGCTTTGGGTGCGCTGGGCTTGGGCCTGGCGGGTTGTGTCACTACGGCCGACAAGCGGTCGGACCTCGTGATGATCTTCATGACGCAGATCAAGCATTGCTACCTACTTCCCGCGGCGGCCATAGGTGGGGAAGGTGTCACCCTCGAGGTGAGGCTCAACAAGGACGGGTCCTTGGAACAGTCGCCGAAGGTGCTGCATGGTCAGGCAGATTCCGCACAGGCACAGGCGGCATTAAACGCCGTCAAGCGATGCACGCCTTTCGCCATCCCTCAAAACATCGTCTCCCGCTATCCTCAATGGAAAGTCATGAGGATCGCGTTCAACACAAACTGAGGATATTGCCGGTGTCTCCCCTTTCCCTTTATAGGACAGGAGCCTCACCCTATAGGCGAGGCTCCCGCGAGTGCGTTCGGCCGTCACGCCGTCATGGCGCAGCCGCCTAGGCCGTTTGAAGCCTTCAGAGCAGGAACCAATCGGCTGTCACGCCGACCTGCTCGATGTGGATGATGCCTTCCGCATCCGTGTCCGAGTCGGTGTTCAGAGCAACGTAGGTATCGCCGTTGCTGGTTGCGATCCTGACCTGACCGGCTTCGGAAAAGGCGCTTGTCCCAATGAAGTCGAAGGTCTGGTTGCCCGCCGTGTCGGTATCGGCGTCGATGCGTCTCAGGTCCACGCGATCGCCATCGGCAAACGAGAAGTCGCCGATGTAATCGGCGGTGGCATTGGTGCTGCCCGTATCCGTAACGGACTGGAAGATGAACCGGTCCGCTCCGTTGCCGCCCCAGAGATCGTCCTGACCGGCACCTCCGTTGATCGCATCGGCTCCGTTGGAGCCATAAAGAAGATCATCACCGGCGTTGCCGCTCAGACGGTCGTTGCCGGCATTCCCATCGAGAGCGTCATTCCCGTCGCCGCCGATGATCCTGTCGTTGTCGGCGCCGCCGGAGAGGAAGTCGTTGCCGGCCTGTCCATTGAGGAGATCCTGGCCGCTATTTCCATACAGAAAATCGGTGCCGTCGCCACCATAGAGCTGGTCGTTGCCTGCGTCTCCCGCAGCGGCGTCGTCTCCAAGCCCGCCATAGATCGTATCCCTGCCGTCGTTGCCGAACAGTATGTCGTTGTCGGCATCGCCTCGGATCAGATCGCGGCCGTCGCCGCCTGTGATGAAGTCGATGCCGTTGCCGCCTTGCAAGGCGTCGTTGCCGTCATTCCCGGCAATCCAATCGTTATCGGCTCCGCCAAAGATATTGTCCCGACCGTCGCGGCCCAGAAGGATATCGTTTCCGCCGAGGCCGTTGATCACATCCGCATTGTTGGTGCCAACGAGTCTGTCGGCTTCCGCTGTCCCATTGAAGGTCGCCATCTTCTCGGTCCTTTCGTAAACATGTGAATAGCTACGCACGGCAAACAAAAAACATCGAGAGCATCGCGGTTTGCGGCCACGTTTATTCCGATGCTTTTGTCCAGACACGAATTTTTTGGGCCGCGAATTGTTCCGAATAAAAGTATTATTTCAGTTTATTTTCTCGATATGGCCTCAATGTGCATAATAATTGCACGGTATTGCCAAAATTTGAGATATGAATATTTATAATGATGTTTTATTTATTGATATTATTTTCCATTTTAAGATAATTTTCTGTTTGGAGCCGTGGCCGTGTCTGAGCATGTTCGGACTGAGGCTAAAAGCCTGTGCCAACGTAGTTGTCGTCACCCTAGAGGCCGAATTGCTCGCCACATGGCTTGCGGAGCTGCTGAAAAGGCGCCGGCCAAGCCAAGTGGCTGCCTACGCTTTGGCTCTCTTCGGCGACCGACGAGAGGACCGTCTCGTTCACATCTCCTTCCTGTAAGAGGAAGGCGCGTTCGAGAAAAAGGATCCCCAAGATGCGATTTGCGCATTACTCTGCGTTAAGTTCTCGCAGGCAGAGTATGTCATCGTTTACAAGGGAAGTAGGGTCGGGGCGGTCATGACAGAGGAAGAGATCGAAGCCGTCGCGGAGGAACTGGCCAAAGCCGGAGGCACATCCTGGTATCCGGGCCGCACGCGCGGCGCGCTCCTGAGGCCCGTCAGCGAACGTTACCGGGACCGGGCAAGGCTGGCGATTGCAGCCCTTGATCGGGTGAGGGCTGGGATGGCTGCTGCTGCGGCATCGTCGGAAACGCGGCCGCGAAGCACCGGGGAACCCACCGGAGAGCCCGACCGGATCCAGGAAGGCGCGACCGTGGTCTACCGTCCGCCGGGCGATCAACGGGCGGTCGCCTGCACTGTTGCCCGCATCGAAGCCGGTCGGGCCTATCTGGTCCCACTGCCTCGTCCGGATATCGGCTGGGTCTCTTTGGAGGGGCTTCACCCCTTGGAGGAGGGGGCTGCTCCTAAAGACGAATGATCTGCCAAGCCGGAAGGTCGCTTCACTTCGCGTCCGAAACCCGGTAGCTGATTCATTGGGGCAACGGGGTGGATGGTTCTGAAATGCGGTGTTTCTTCCACCTCGTGAACGATCACGAAGAGATCGTCGACAATACCGGGATCGATGTGAGCGATCTCGAGAACGCCAAGACCCAGGCGCTCGTTGCCATCAAGGAATTGCGTCAGGAAATCGGCGAGGATGCGCAGGACTGGTCAGGCTGGCGTCTCGACATCGTCTGCTCCCTTGGGACGCTGCTCCATTCCCTGCCGCTCGTCGAAACGGTGCATTGAACGCGCCCGAGGAAGCAATTCGCGTCGTGCCTGAGGGTCTCTGGGCTTCACCTTAACGATAGGCCGTCACCACGAGGGCGCTCATGCGGTTCTCGATAGATGCAGACCCGAACGTGCGCGCGAGGGCATCTGTAACCTTGGCGGTGACTTCGTCGAGACGGTTCGGGGCGCGTGCCTCGATTTCGTTGCGCAGCGGCGAGCCCTGACAGAGACCCGTCGCCGGCTCCCGGGCGGACGGAGCGTGGTTGATCTTGTCGACGACATCGATGTCGACCGTCTCGAAACCTGCCTGCTGAACTTCGCCGAGAATCCGGTCGGGGTCGAAATAACCGAACGGCACCCGTTCGATGAAGCGGGGCGGGTCATCGGGAAAAAACTGCGCGACCGCATCCGAGACGACGCGGCTTACGGCATTCCGGTCGAGGGAGTTCCAAACGCTGAACAGGAAGCGGCCGCCGGGCTTGAGCAGCCGCAGCGCCTCGCGATAGCCTGCGAGCTTGTCGGGCAAGAACATCACGCCGAACTGGCAGACCACCGCATCGAAGCTGTTGTCCTCGAAGGGCAGCGCCTGGGCATCGGCCTGTCGCCACGCGACGTTGGCAGCCTGCAGCTTCGTGCGCGCGTGGTCGAGCATCGCCTGGTTGAGATCGGTTGCGACGATTTCGACACGCGGCGTCAGGACCTTTGCGAGGGCGCGGGTGACGATGCCGGTTCCCGCTGCCGTCTCCAGGATGCGGCCCTGCGCGATGTCTTTCACCCGCGCAGCCATGTCCTCCGCATAGGGTTCGAAGAACAGGGGGCCGAGATAGCGTTCGTAGAGTTCGGGAATTGAGCCTGAAAAGGCAGCATCGGAGGCGGTCATCGTTCCCTCCATCGCTAAAGACACAATGATCGCCCCAAAATCGTCGGTGAACAAGCGAAAACGCCGTGGCCCTTAATGGCAGAAGCGAAGTTTCGTTGGCGGTCTCGTTCCCGGTCTCTCAGGCTTCGGCTTTTTCCGCCCGCAGGCATTCGGCGAGGAAGGTCGCGACGGCCGATACGGCGGCGTTGCCCCGCAGATCCTTGTGAAAGGTCAGCCACACATCCCGCGCGATGGACCTTCCCTCGGGATCGGCATCCTGAAGGTTGCCGACCTTGCCCATGAAGCTCGGCAGGGCTGCGATGCCCACATGCGCCACGGCAGCGGCATGCTGGATCGCCATCTCGTTCGTTCGAAAGACGATCGGGCGCGGTCCGGCGAGTTTCTTGAGCCAGACCTGATGGGGCGCATCCTCCAAGCTTTCGTCGAATCCGATGAAGCCGAACCGATCCTCCTGTCTTGAGGCGAGGTATTCCGGCGAGCCGTAAAGCCGGTAGGTGATCGTCCCGATTTTCCGCGCGACGAGCGACATCTCGCCCGGACGCGACAATCGCACGGCCAGGTCGGCTTCGCGTCGCGGCAGCGAAACGGTTCGGCTCTCGCCCATCAGGCGCAGGTGCAGGCGCGGGTTTGACGACATGAATTTCGCAAGATGCGGAGCGATCACGTGAGAGGCAATGACCGGCGGCGCACTCACGGAGATCTCGGTAAAGGTCTCGTCTTGGCGGGCGTGGACCGTTCGCTCCATGGCGAAAGCCTCGGCCTCCATGCGCCGCGCATGTTCTGCGACCTGCTCCCCGTCAGGGGTCAGGGTGTAGCGCCCGGACCTCCGGTCGACCAGTTTGACGCCGATAGCGGCTTCCAGAGCCGCCACGCGTCGGGCCACCGTCGCATGTTCGATCCGCAGGCGCCGTGCGGCGGCCGACAAGGATCCTTCGTCGGCGAGGGCGATGAAGTGCCGAAGGTCGTCCCAGTCGATCATTCCCGATTTTCTCACAGTCAGGGGGAAGTTTTGCGGAATTTCGCACAGGCCTCGCTCGGGGCAAAGAGAGAAACCCTCAAGGAGGAGAGAATGTCCCATCACGCTTCCATACCGAATATCCGCAAAATCGTCCGCATCGAGGCCAAGGCCGGCCTTGCGGACCAGATGCGCGCGGCGCTGCTCGAACTGGAACGGGCCACCCGGCCGGAGCCGGGATGCCGCGAGTTCATGTTTTTCCAGGCTCTCGACAATCCGGGGTTGTTCCTCCTCGTCGAGGACTTTGCCAATGCCGCGGCTCTGGAGGAGCACATGAAGCTTCCCCATACGCAGAAGTTCTTCAGCCTTGGCCTGGCGGCCTCCGTGAAGCCTATCGATCCGGCGTGGATGTCTTAACGAAAGGCTGAAATCATGTCTGTCTCCATCGTTCGCAAGCGTGGCTTCCGGAAGCTCCCGGCAAAGACCCACGCCATCATGTTCCCGTTGATCCTCTCGCTGCTCATGTCCGGTGTCGTTTCGACGATCGCAACGCTCAAGGCAGTCGGGCTGGAGGCAGGAATCGTTCCGAGAATCCTTCAAGCCTGGGGGCTGTCCTATGCAATTGCGTTTCCGACGGCCCTTCTCGTGATGCCGGTCGTCCGGAGGATCGTCGGGGCTCTCGTCGAGACGCCCGGGCGATAAGCGGATCGGTGCCGTCGCTCTGCGGTTCGACGGAGAGCAGCGGACCGGCGCTAAGCTCGAGCCTGCCTGAGGCCCGCTCCCATATGCCCCGAAAGCGTATTCTCATATCGCCGGGGATGGCTTAGCACTGACTTTCACAAAGCGGGTGTCGGCGGTGACGATCGGCGTCACCGTTGCGCCCCTCTCTCGACGGAAAGGCAGCCGCCATGTGGAAGGACCGGCGAATTCTCGATCTCTTGAGAATCGAACTTCCGATCATTCAGGCTCCCATGGCCGGAGCTAATTTGTCCGACATGGCCATTGCGGTCTCGGAAGCCGGTGGATTGGGCTCTCTGCCCTGCGCTATGCTCAGCCTCGACAAGGCCAGGGAAGAACTCTCCCGGATCCGGTTGAAGACGTCGAAACCCATCAACGTCAATTTCTTCTGCCATCGCTCGCCCGCCGTCGATGCCGGACGGGAGGCGGCCTGGAAACGGCGCCTGAAGGATTATTATCTGGAGCTTGGGCTCGATCCGGACATGCCGACGCCCCCTTCGACGCGTGCGCCCTTCGATGAGGCTTTTCTAGGCCTGGTCGAGGAGTTCAGGCCGGAGGTCGTGAGCTTTCACTTCGGTTTGCCGCAGCGGGGTTTGCTGGAACGCGTGAAGAAGACGGGCGCCAGGGTCCTGTCCTCGGCGACGACGGTCGACGAGGCGCGCTGGCTCGAAGACGAGGGATGTGATGCCATCATCGCGCAGGGCTTCGAAGCCGGCGGCCATCGCGGCATCTTTCTGAGCGACGACCTGTCGACCCAGGTCGGCACCATGGCCCTGGTGCCGCAGGTGGCCGATGCGGTGAAGGTGCCCGTCATCGCGGCCGGAGGAATTGCCGATTCACGAGGCATCGTGGCGGCTTTCGCCTTGGGAGCATCGGCGGTGCAGATCGGCACCGCCTACCTGCTCACCCCGGAGGCCACGATATCCCCGGTTCACAGGCAGGCTTTGAAAAGCGCCGAGGTGGAGAAGACGGCGCTGACGAACCTTTTTACCGGTCGCCCGGCACGCGGCATCGTCAACCGGCTCATGCGGGAGGCGGGCCCTCTCTCCGAGCTTGCGCCGGAATTCCCGCTCGCGGGCGGCGCGGTCGCCCCCTTGCGTCAGAAATCGGAGCCTCTCGGTTCGGGAGACTTCATGCCTCTGTGGGCGGGGCAGGCGGCTCCCCTGAGCCGTGAACTTTCCGCCGGCGAGTTGACGAAGCTGCTGGCCGAGGAGACTTTAGGGCGCCTCTCGTCCCGTTGAGAACGCGGCAGGCTTATTCCGCCGCCTGCCGCGTCACCTTCTTTTTCGCCGGCTCCTTCTTGGACGCTTCCTTCGTGCCCGCGTTCTTCTTCAAGGGCCTGCGCTCCAGAACCTCCTTGAGGAAGCGGCCGGTGTGGCTGGCCTTGGAGGCGGCGATGTCCTCGGGCGTGCCCTGCGCGACGATCCGGCCGCCGCCGTCGCCGCCCTCGGGGCCCATGTCGATGACCCAGTCGGCGGTCTTGATGACCTCGAGGTTGTGCTCGATCACTACCACCGTGTTGCCCTGGTCGACGAGCTCGTGCAGCACTTCCAGAAGCTTCGCCACGTCGTGGAAGTGCAGGCCCGTGGTGGGCTCGTCGAGGATGTAGAGCGTGCGGCCGGTGGCGCGCTTTGACAGCTCCTTCGACAGCTTCACGCGCTGCGCCTCGCCGCCGGAGAGCGTCGTAGCCTGCTGTCCCACATGCACGTAGTCGAGGCCCACGCGGGCCAGCGTCTGCATCTTCTCGCGGATCGACGGAACGGCCTTGAACAGCTCGCGGGCTTCCTCCACCGTCATATCGAGCACATCGGCGATGGATTTCTCGCGGTACTTCACCTCCAGCGTCTCGCGATCGTAGCGTTTGCCCTTGCACACGTCGCAGGTGACGTAGACATCGGGCAGGAAGTGCATCTCGATCTTGATCACGCCGTCGCCGGTGCAGGCCTCGCAGCGCCCACCCTTCACATTGAAGGAGAAGCGGCCCGCCTGGTAGCCGCGTGCCTTCGCTTCGGGAAGGCCTGCGAACCATTCGCGGATCGGCGTGAAGGCGCCGACATAGGTCGCCGGGTTCGAGCGCGGCGTGCGGCCGATGGGCGACTGGTCGATGTCGATGACCTTGTCGAGGTGCTCCAGGCCGTCGAGGCGCTCGTGCGGGGCCGGATGCTCCAGCGCGCCGTTGAGCTTGCGCGCCACGGCCTTGTAGAGCGTGTCGATAACGAGTGTGGACTTGCCGCCGCCGGAAACGCCGGTGATGCAGGTGAAGGTGCCGAGCGGAATCTCCGCCGTCACGTTTTTCAGGTTGTTGCCCTTCGCGCCGACCACTCTCAGCATGCGCTTCGGATCGCGCTTGCGGCGCTTTTCCGGCACCTTCACGGACATCTCGCCCGTGAGATACTTCCCTGTCAGGGATTTCGGATTCGCCATGATCTCGTCCGGCGTTCCCTCGGCGACGATCTTGCCGCCGTGGATGCCCGCGCCGGGGCCGATGTCGAACACGTAATCGGCCTGGAGGATCGCATCCTCGTCGTGCTCCACCACGATCACCGTGTTGCCGAGGTCGCGCAGGCGCTTCAATGTGCCGAGCAGCCGCTCGTTGTCGCGCTGATGCAGGCCGATGGACGGCTCGTCGAGCACATAGAGAACGCCGGTCAGGCCCGAGCCGATCTGCGAGGCCAGACGGATGCGCTGGCTCTCGCCGCCCGACAGGGTGCCGGAGGAGCGGGCGAGAGTGAGGTATTCCAGGCCCACATCGACCAGGAAGGTGAGACGCTCGCGGATTTCCTTCAGGATGCGGCCGGCGATCTCGTTCTGCTTCTTGGTGAGCTTCTTCGAGAGCGCACCGAACCATTCGTGCGCGTCCTTCACGGACAGCGCCGTGGCGTCGCCGATGTCGGACCCTGCGATCTTCACCGCCAGCGCCTCGGGCTTCAGGCGCTTGCCGCCGCAGGCGTCGCAGGGCGTCTCGCTCATGAAGCGGCCGATCTCCTCGCGCGCCCAGTCGCTCTCGGTTTCCTTGTAGCGGCGTTCGAGGTTGGGGATCACGCCCTCGAAGGGCTTGCGCACTTCATAGGCCCGCAAGCCGTCGTCATAGGCCATACGGATCGCCTCGCCGTCAGAACCGTAGAGGATGACCTCGCGCACCTTTTCCGGCAGCTCCTCCCAGGGCTTCGTCATGGACGCCTTGTAGTGCTTGGTGATCGCCTCCAGCGTCTGGCCGTAATAGGGGGAGCTGGATTTCGCCCAGGGCAGGATGGCGCCGCGCTTGAGGGACAAGCTCTCGTCCACCACGAGCGCGGGATCGATGCGCATCTCGTGCCCGATGCCTCCGCAGGTCGGGCAGGCGCCGAAGGGATTGTTGAACGAGAACAGGCGCGGCTCGATCTCGGGGATCGTGAAGCCGGAAACCGGGCAGGCGAACTTGGAGGAGAAGACGATGCGCTTCGCCTGTCCCTTCTCGTCCTTCTCGTCGGCATATTCGATGACGGCGATGCCGTCGGTCAACTCGAGCGCCGTCTCGAAGGAATCCGCCAGGCGCGCGGCAATGTCGGCGCGCACCACGATGCGGTCCACCACCACGTCGATGTCATGCTTGAACTTCTTGTCGAGGGCAGGGGCCTCGTCGATGGCGTAGTACTCGCCGTCGATCTTCAGGCGCTGAAAGCCCTTCTTCTGGAACTCGGCGATTTCCTTGCGGTACTCGCCCTTGCGGCCGCGCACCACGGGGGCCAGCAGATAGAGGCGGGTCTTTTCCGGCAGCTCCAGCACCCGGTCCACCATCTGGCTCACGGTCTGGCTCTCGATGGGCAGGCCCGTCGCGGGGGAATAGGGAATGCCGACGCGCGCCCAGAGCAGGCGCATGTAGTCGTAGATCTCGGTGACGGTGCCGACCGTCGAGCGCGGGTTCTTCGAGGTGGTCTTCTGCTCGATGGAGATGGCGGGCGAGAGGCCGTCGATCTGGTCCACGTCCGGCTTCTGCATCATCTCAAGGAACTGGCGGGCGTAAGCGGAGAGGGACTCCACGTAGCGCCGCTGCCCCTCGGCATAGATCGTGTCGAAGGCGAGCGACGACTTGCCGGAGCCGGACAGCCCCGTGAACACCACGAACTTGTCCCGCGGGACCATGAGGTCGACGTTCTTGAGATTGTGCTCCCGCGCCCCGCGCACGGAGATCACGCGCGCATCCGGATCGCCCGCCTTGGCGCGGTTGAACAATTCGTCGAGTTTAGCCATGGCCAGCTTAGCCTTAAGTGAGGAAGATCGGCCCTGAGCGGCCGGCCCCCGGATATGTGACGACCCGTCCGCCAGCGCAATGCGGCGGATGATTCCAGGTCTCGAATCCTAGAACAAAGAGGGTACGGGATCAACGGTGCATGAGATGGCGTGACCGGTCCATCTACACCTCTCGGGCTGCCGATGTGACCCTGCCATGTGCGGGATGGTCTCAAAGAATGCGTCTTGTCAAATCATATAACGTTGCGTTAGCAGGATGGTCTGTCCAGATGATGAGGATAAGATGACCCTTGTTGTTGCCCCCACAGGCGAAACCCGCATCAATACAACGACTTCCAATAACCAGGACCAGCCTGTCATTGCCTCGTTGAGCGATGGGGGCTGGGTCGTTACATGGCGCTCCGAGAGCCAGGATGGCTCCGGAACCGGGATTTACCAGCAGCGCTACGCGGCGAACGGTCTCGCAATCGGGGGCGAGATCCTCGTCAACAGGACGACGGCGAACAATCAGACCGTACCCAAGGTGACCGGGTTGTCGGATGGTGGCTGGCTCGTGGTCTGGGAGAGCCCCGATGGCGCCGGCTCCGGCATCTATCAGCAGCGCTACAACCAGTATGGCCTCAAGGTCGGCCCCGAGACCCGCGTCAACACCACGACGGCCAACAATCAGCAGGAGCCGACAGTTACGGCTCTCGTCGGCGGAGGGTGGGTGGTCACGTGGGCTTCAGAATTTCAAGATGGGTCTGGTTTTGGCGTTTACCAGCAGCGTTATGGCGCGAACGGTTACCCCATTGGAACGGAAAAGCTTGTAAACACAGTCACGCTCGACACTCAGTGGAAGCCCTCTGTCACGGCGCTTGCCGACGGGGGCTGGATCGTAACATGGGAACAACTAGGGACTATTGCCAACAGGTTCGACATCAAGCAACAGCGCTATGATGCAGATGGCTGGACGGTTGATGATGAGACCAGGGTCAACATTCCCATCGAGGGAGATCAGGTGTCCTCAAGGGTGACCGCTCTGAAGGATGGCGGTTGGGTCGTGACCTGGACTTCATTCGGGCAGGACGGCTCCGATAACGGGATTTATCTGCAGCGCTACGCCGTTAACGGCCAGAAGGTCGGCGGCGAAATCCTGGTCAACACAACGACAGCCGGAAACCAAAGTGCCTCCTTCGTCACGGCGCTCGCCGATGGCGGCTGGGTCGTCACATGGACATCCGGTTCCACCGGTGACGCAACTGCCGATGTCTACCAACAGCGTTTTGCGGCAAACGGCGCGAAGATTCAGGGTGAAAGGCTCGTGAATACCTTCACGGCCGGTAACCAGATCGCAACCTCGGTCACGGCCCTGAAGGATGGAAGCTGGATCGTCGCTTGGCAGTCCATGGATCAGGACGGTGCCGGCTGGGGCACATATCAGCAGCGTTTTACCGCCGCCGGTCAGGCCGTCGGGCCGACGACGCCCACGGGTCTGAGCCTGTCCGGAAACGCCGTGAACGAGTGCGCGGCCGCGGCAACTCAGATCGGTCAGCTTGTCGTCCAGTCATACGTGACGGATCCAGGCTTGACCTATTCTCTGCTCGACAGCGCAGGCGGTCGGTTCTCCCTCAGCAGCAAGGGCGTGCTGAGCGTGAAGGATGGGGTGCGCCTCGATTACGAACAGGCTGCCTCTCACAGCATCCTTGTCGAGGTGAAGGATTCGTGGGGAAGCTCCTATAAAACATGGCTCAGCGTTTCCGTTCGCGATGTTGCTTCTGAGAGAGTCAGCGGAAGTTCCGGCTCCGATCTGCTGAAAGGCGGCTCCGGGAGAGATGCATTCAAGGGCGGGGCAGGCAATGACACGCTTTGGGGAGGCTTGGGGAACGATACCCTGCAGGGTGACGCTGGGAGAGATGCCTTCGTGTTCGATACCAAGCCGAACGGAAGCTCCAACAAGGACAAGATCGCGGACTTCAAGGTGAAGGACGACGCGATCTGGCTCGACAACAAGGTCTTCACCAAGCTCGGCAAGGCAGGCTCCGAGACGAAGCCCGCGCAGCTGAAGAAGGACTTCTTCACCGTCGGCGCCAAGGCCAAGGACAAGAACGACTACCTCGTCTACGACAAGGCCAAGGGCTTCCTGTACTATGACGCCGACGGCTCCGGAAAAGGCAAGGCGGTAGAGGTCGCCACCCTCTCCAAGAACCTCAATATGACCTACAAGGACTTCTTCATTATCTGAGTAGAATTTATAGCATCGGGCTCAAAAGTAGATAGGCTCTTTTGGAATCGATCCGCTGCTCCTTTCTTATATAAGCGCATCGTTGAGAGCGGACCTCTGGGGCCGCACGATGCACTGGAAAAAGGAGCGAATGCCTTTGTATCCCGCTCCTCAGACTTCTAACAATTTCCGTCGTGTTTTGATTCTAAGCTGAGGCGGCGTAGCCGGCATCGAGCTCCATTGTCGTAACGATAAGCCGAAACGGATGCGTCCTAGTCAAGGCAGGTAAGATAGGAACCTGTCGTGTACACTCATGGGCGTCACGAGGGTATTGGCGATAAGGCTGACTTGTCTCTACGACCCTGCAAGGATGTCCTGCGCAATCGTTTCGTTCTGGTAGTGCCAGCGTCGGAATTAGCTCGGGGAGGCGAGGCTTCGAACCCCTTCTCGATGAGTTTGGGCTAATTAGGGGAGGCGAAGATTACCTTGATCGTCAAGGCGCTTTTCGTCGGCGTCTTCTCGGGGTACGTTCGGGATGCCGGTGTTGCGTGAGATAAAGCTCGGGTCGAGCTGCGCGCCGCCATTGTCCATTCAATGAAAGGGCACATTGAGATCGAGGATAAAGCAAAAGCAGTCGTTGAGATCGCAGATGGTCGCACGAGAAACCAGCACCTTGATTGCGGCCTGTTCGGAAGTCGGCGATTCAGCATAGCCCACGGAATCAAATCCCCCAGCAATAATCGGGGGCGGCAGCCCAAGGCCCGCTATCGGCGGGCCTTGGGGGAGCGAGCCAAGCTCAGATCACGAAAACGAAGTCTGCTGCCTTGAGAGACACCTTATTGGCCAGGGTCGCTACGAGTTCGAGATCGGAATTCACGCCTAAACCATCGGCGTCGACGTAAAGCTTGCCGTCGTCAGTGTCGTAGAGAAACTGCGCCAGAGCCGAGGTGGCTTTGGGGTCGGTTCCGACGATGAGCGGATTTGTCGGATCGAAGGTGGCAGAGACAGTTTTTTGCAGATTGGAATCGTAGTAAGTGAAGTTGTTAGCGCGTATGAAGAAGACGTCGTCTTTCCCGTAAAAGTCTGCAATCGTGCTTGCCGAGCCTTGTGTCAGTATGAATTGGTCGTCTCCCTTGCCGCCGATGAGAGTCACGTCGCCGGAGCCGCTCAGTTTGTCGTCCCCTGCGCCGCCATTGACGACGATCCCATTAGCCGGATTTTCTAAGTTGAATCCGAAAGCATGAAGATTGTCGTTACCCTTGCCGCCGTTGATCACGCCGGACTTGCCATAGCCATTGATCGTGTCATTGCCTTTTGAGCCCGTGACGACGCTCCCGACATCCATATCAAGGATAGAAGCGCTGACCTTCTCGAACTGCCCGGCTTTAATGCCTAGGAAGCCGATATCGGCGGCACTATTGCCAGTGACTTTCGAGAAGTTGAACGAATGAACAGTGTTATCGGTCGACCTCGCACTGAGGTTCAGTCGGAGCGTGTCGACGCCCTTACCGCCTATCGCGTTGTCCCCGACGTCGACTATGACCGTATCATTGCCGTTGCCACCCAGCAGCCTATCCTTGCTCGACACATACGGTATTGTGGGGTCCGTGCTGGGAATGGGGTCGGTGCCGTCGAGGAAGTCGTCGCCATCGCCACCAGACAGATAGTCGTTGCCGGCTCCGCCGATCAGGTCGTCATCACCTTTGCCGCCGTCGAGACGGTCGTTACCCTCGTGCCCGGACAGATCATCATTTTCGTCTCCGCCGTAGAGCTTGTCGTTGCCCTCTCCACCATTGAGCACGTCGTTGCCCAACTCTCCATAAAGAGCGTCATTGCCCTCGTCGCCAATAAGGAAATCCTTGCCCACGCCGCCATAGAGCTTGTCATTGCCGAGGCTGCCATAAAGATCGTCGTTTCCTAGGCCGCCGAGTGCCTTATCCGATCCGAGTCCGCCATAGATGGCGTCGTTGCCATCGCCACCGGTCAGGTTGTCGCTGCCGTCGCCTCCATAGATGTAGTCATCTCCGTCGCGGCCATCGAAATTGTCCTTGAATTTCGAGCCGAAGAAGAAATCGTCCGTCTTGCTCCCCTTAAGAGTCTTCTGTTTCTTGGTGATGCGGTAGGTAGTCATTCGGTCCTCCAGATTATGGCAAGTGAATGACATGTTATTATATTATTATCAATCATTGATTGCATAATCTGTAAAATCTTCGCGAAACTGGTGTGGCTGACTTTTCAGAAACTAGGCGCCATGAGTTGGGGACAGGCCTGTGCAGAACTCTGCCCTTAGCTTGCCCCGGGGCTCCTTCGGCTTCAGAACAGCCTCCTGAGAACGAGGAGTGGCTCCGATGGCGGGCAGTGTGAACAAGGTGATCTTGGTGGGCAATCTGGGGCGCGACCCGGAGGTGCGTCGTCTGTCGAACGGGGAGCCTGTGGTGAACCTGCGGATTGCCACGTCGGAGACCTGGAAGGACAAGGCGACGGGCGAGCGCAAAGAGAAGACCGAGTGGCACTCGGTGGTGATTTTCAACGAGAACCTGGCGCGGGTGGCTGAGCAGTACCTGAAGAAGGGCTCGAAGGTGTATGTCGAGGGCCAGCTGCAGACGCGCAAGTGGACCGACCAGAGCGGCCAGGAGAAGTACACCACCGAGGTGGTGCTGCAGCGCTTCCGCGGCGAGCTGACGATTCTGGACAGCCGCGGGAGCGGCGGCGGCTCGGACTATGCCGACGAGGAGCCCGGCCAGATCAGAAGCGGCGGCGATTTCGGGCGCTCTCCCTCCCAGGACCGACGCCCGGCGCCGTCCTTCGGCGGTGGCAGCAGCGGAGGAAGCGGGGGCGGCTCCCGCTACAACGACCTGGACGACGACATTCCCTTCTAGCGATTGCGCGACCGGGCACATGGGGAAAGGGCCGCTATGGTTGGCGGCCTTTTCTGCATGATACGCGGCACGCAATGTCCGGTGCCCTGTCTGATTGTCCCAGCTATAAAAGTCAACGTTTTCAGGTAAGTATTGGGAAATCTTGGTAGTTAGGCGGCTTCTGATCCTTAACAGAATGTTATGGCTTCGCTTGTATATGAGAGAATATGCTCTTGGTGCAGGGCTGGATTGATCCGCAAAACGGAAAACTTACCTTGCGTCCCTGCACGGAAACTGCTCCTTTAGGCGCGGACATGGAGTGGGCCAGGGCTCAGTTTTGAGAAATTCTACCAAGGTTGCTTTGCGTGCATTGTTATTTTCATCTCGTGCACATGCATGACCGGATCCTGGATGAGACAGGCATAGAAGTCTCGGATCTCGAAGCGGCTCATTACCAGGCGGTCAAGGCGATCCAGGAGTTGCGCCAGGAAGGCGAGGCCGACGCGGTCGACTGGCGCGGCTGGCAGCTGGATGTGACGGACGACACGGGAAAAGTCCTGTTGTCCATTCCCTTGGATACGCCGCAACACTGACATCCGGCAAGATTTTGCGGATTTGCCGCCGACATGCTCGTTGGCGGCGACGGCTCCAACCGGGCACTCATATGTATGCCATCTAAAGTAAGACGGCTACCCTGGCCATACGGCTGAAGTTGGCTCAGCGGGATAAGAATTTCATCATCTGAATACGACTTCATCATGGGGGCGACGACGATGGCGGAAGGCTGTCATGCGTCCTGACCGCGTGACTCTCCGGCCAGGGGTGGTATGAGTGGAAAAGGCGGCTTGAGCCGCCTTTTCCATGCCGCCTGGACCCGAGCCTCTCATGACCCCCGCATCTCTCGACACGCTCTTCACCTGGATCCGCACCGAAAGCCCGACCGGCGACCGGGCCGGGGTCAACCTGATGATGGACCTCGTGGTTGCGCAGATGCAGGACGCGCCTGTGGCTGTCGAGCGGGTGCCGGGCACGGAGGGGCTGGGCGACGTGCTCGTGCTGCGGGCGGGTCCCCGGACCGACGAGCCCGCTATCCTGATCATGTCGCATCTCGACACGGTGCATCCCGTCGGCACCATCGAGAAGGATCTGCCCCTGCGCGTCGAGGGCGACAGGCTTTACGGACCGGGCGTCTACGACATGAAGGGCGGCGCCTGGTTCTGCCTCGAGGCCTTCAAGGACGTGGCGCGGAAGGGCACGGCGGCCCGTCCTCTCGTCTTCCTGGTGACGCCGGACGAGGAAATTGGCTCGCCGATCACCCGTCCGATGATCGAGGATTTCGGCCGCCGCTCAGCCTATGCCCTCGTCACCGAGCCCGCTCGTGACAACGGGCAGATCGTCACGGCCCGCAAGGGGGTAGGACGCTTCGACGTGCATGTGGAGGGAAGGCCCGCCCATGCCGGTTCGCGCCACAAGGATGGGCGCAACGCCATCTACGAGGCGGCCCGTCAGATCCTCGCCGTCGAGGCCATGACGGATTACGCCAAGGGCATCACCACCACCGTCGGCATGGTTTCCGGCGGCACGGCGGTGAACACCATTCCCCAGCATTGCCGTTTCCCCGTGGACCTGCGGGTGGAAACCGTAGCCGATGGCGAGGCGGTGACGGCGGCTCTTCTCGGCCTGAAGCCCCAGCATCCGGATTTCAAGGTCACCGTCACCGGCGGCATGAACCGGCCGCCCTATGAGCGCACGGAAGCAACCTCGAAGCTTTTCGACCACGCCAAGGCCCTGGCCGCCGAGATCGGTTTCGATCTCGTCTCCGCTCCCCGCGCCGGCGGTGGCTCGGACGGCAATTTCACGGCCGCGCTCGGCATCCCGACCCTTGATGGTCTCGGCATCGACGGCGACGGCGCTCATACGCTTCAGGAATACGGCCTGATCTCGTCCATCGCGCCGCGTCAAAAACTCATGATGCGCCTGCTGGAGACTTTGTAAAATCGCCTATCATCTTTACTGAGATGAAGTTGATTCATGTTTGTTCCCTTGAGGGATATCAAGATAATTTGAACTTAATATCGTTCTAAAGAGTCCGATATTGCTATAGATGTATTCTGCCGCAGTGCATCGCACATGCTTGCGACCTCTATCGATGAGAGATCGATCTGAAATGTCAGGAGGACGCCTATGAATAAGCAGATACTTTTTGCGATCTCGGGTGCTTTGTTGTTCATGCCGCCGGCATACGCTCAGTCGGGAGCCATGATGCCTAAATGCGACGAAGCCGGCATGAAAATGGCCAACGATTCCGTGATGAAGATGACGGACGCATCCAAGAAAGACATGGCCATGAAGGAGATGGCCATGGCGAAAGATATGATGATGAAGAAAGATGAGAAGGGCTGCATGATGCACATGGAAAAAGCCATGGGCGTCATGAAGTAGAAAAGCTTCGGCATCATCCATGAGCTTTCATGGATGATGCTTAGTGTTTTTGTCCTAAACTGTTGTTCGATTCGATCCTTGAACAGTTCGTTGGACCTCCTGCCCTGAGCACCGTCACGCTCAGCGATCTGCGCGATCGTCCGGAATTCGCCGATGCGGTTGCGGACCGCGTCTGGCGCGCTTTCTGGAAGGACAAGGGGCATCCTTTGAGCCTTCTGACAGGCCTCGTGGCTGAGAGTTTCGGACCCGGTTCTATCCCCACGGCCCTGGTCGCCCATGAGGGCGAGAGGTTCCTCGGCACCGTGTCCATCATCGCCTGTGACGAAGAGACGAGGCCGCATTGCACGCCCTGGATCGCGGCGCTCTGGGTCGAGCCGGAAGTCCGGCGGCACGGTATCGGGGCGAGCTTGGTCGAAAGGGCTTGCGCCTTCGCCTTTGCGACTGGGATTGGCCGGGTTTACCTGCTGTCCGGCCCGCACAGGCGGGCATTCTACGAGAGACAGGGATGGTCGCTCTTCGAGACACTCGAGGACGGAATGTCCATCATGATACGGAATGCCGAGGAGGACGTCCCGGCATGAACCTTGCTCCCGCCCCGCGCTACCGGCCCAATGTGGGAATCGCGCTCTTCAACCGGGCCGGCCTCGTTCTGATTGCCCGGCGCCTGCGCGACGACGGCCCGGAGGTCATCGCGCCAGGCCATGAATGGCAGATGCCCCAGGGTGGCGTCGACGAGGGCGAGGATCTCCTGGCCGCTGCCCGTCGCGAACTCTGGGAGGAGACGAGCGTCACTCAGGCGGATGTGCTCGGGCAGACGTCCGAATGGGTAACGTATGATTTCCCGCCCTATTCCGGGCTGCCGCACCGGTTGTCTCCCTTTCGCGGCCAGCGCCAGCGATGGGTGGCTTTCCGCTTCCTGGGCGAGGAGAGCGAAATAGAGGTCGCGGGCATTCGCGGCGGTGCGGTGCCGGAATTCAGCGAGTGGCGCTGGGAGCGGCTCGAGCGGCTGCCGGCACTGGTGGTTCCGTTCAAGCGCACGGTCTACGAGCACGTAGCCCGGGCGTTTCTCCCCTTTGCGACAGAGGCGTAGCGCGCAAGCTCAGGGCTGGCGCACCAGGGCGAGCATGCCGTCGATGACGAACTGCACGGCGAGGCCTGCCAGGATCACGCCGAGGAGGCGCGTCAGCACCACATTGCCGGTCACGCCGAGCCAGCGGGCCACGCGCTCGGCGGCGGAGAACACCACGAGGCAGCTCAGGATTCCGAGAGCGATCAGGACCAGCAGAGAGCTCAGGTGCAGGAGGTTTCCGTTGGCGCGGCCCGCCAGCAGGATTACGGCGGTGATGGCGCCGGGACCCGCCATGAGCGGAATGGCGAGGGGAAAGGCCGCGACGTTGCGGATGTGATCCTCGGTGATTGCCACGTCGGCAGTGTGTTTCTTGCGCTCGTTACGGCGCTCGAAGACCATCTCGAAGGCGATCCAGAACAGCAGCAGACCGCCGGAGATGCGGAAGGCCGGGATGCCGACGCCGAGCAGACGCAGCAGCACCTCGCCGCCGAGGCCGAAGAAAGCCAGGATGCCGAAGGCGATCATGCTTGCCCGAACGGCAACGCGACGGCGCTCCTCCGCGTTCATTCCGCGGGTCAGCGAGACGAAAATCGGCGCGAGCGCCACCGGGTCGAGCGTGACGAGCAGGGTCACGAGGGCGGCGGAGATATAGTCGAACAGCATCGGCTTTACCTTGTTGCAAGCTTTGCTTTATGGGGTCATGGGGCCGATTTGGCGAGGGGCAGGGCAACGATGTTCACGGTTTTGGATCGGATCAGCTGGCCGGGGCACCCGGACAAGCCCAACGAGGACATCTGCGGCGCGTGCGGAGACTGGGCCTGGGTGATCGATACCTCGATCTTTCCCGGCACCGCGCCGGTGGTTCATCCCAAGAGCGACGCCGCTTGGCTCGCCGCCTTCGCCAGTGAGCGCCTGTCCGATCTCGCGCCCCATGCCGAGGACGGGCCGGCCCTGCTCCGCCATGTGATGGAGGAGGCCCGCACCGCCTACCGGGCGGTCGCTCCGCAGGAGCGGCACGAGGATTTCGTCTCCTGGCCGCTTGGCGCCATGACCCTCGTTCGGCGGAGCGGGGATATCCTCGACGCCTGGACCTTCGGCGACACCACCGCTTACGTGCGCCGGCCCGACGGAACGGTCCTGACGCTCGGCGATGCCCCCGGCCTGCGTGAGGCGGAATCCGCCAAGGCCGCCGAGCTGATGCAAGCCTCGGGCTCCCGGCCCAACGACATTCTCGCCGAACCCGTCTTCCTCGCCTGGCTCAGCGAGCGCCGCGAGCGGCAGAAAAGAAGCGGCGTCCCGGCGGCGTTGCTCAGCTTCAACCCGGAGGCCGTCGGCCGCCTCAGGCACGAGAGCGCGCCGTGCGAGGCGGGCTCCGCGATCCTGCTCGCCAGCGACGGATTTTCCGCCCTGGTGGATCTCTATGGGGCCATGGACGCCAAGGGCCTGATGGACGCCGCCCTCACGATCGGCCTCGAGCCGCTGGCGGCCAAGGCCCGGGAGATCGAGACCCAGGCCGATCCTGATGGAAAGCTCTATCCCCGCTTCAAGCAGAGCGACGATACGACGGCGATTTTGCTGAGAGCCCAATAGGAAAGAGAACTTCAAAGGGGCTGGTTATTTAAAGTAATGTTATAATAACTTGATTCTTCTGCATCCCAAGCGTGCCCATAGGATACAGCATGTATGTTCGCCGTCTTTTATTGGCTCTGGCTGCCTCGGCCATAGTGACTTCTGCTTACTCACAGAGTGCGCCACAGGATTCACGGCGCGATCCAGTCATGACCGTACTCGGGAAAGGGCGCTATGAAGTAAAGCCTGATCTGGCTCGAGTGACAGTCACAGTGACGACGGAGGGCAAGACGCTCGAGAGCGTCGGCAATCCCCATCAGGTGCGTGCGACACGAGCTTTCAAGGTTCTTCAGGACGTTGAGACCCTCGGGGTAGAGGTCGAGAGAAGCAGTTTCAGGGTGGATGAGCGCCGCGTTCAGCGGCCTATCCCGCAGGGACCGGCACAGCGATACGAAGCCGTGGTTGACGGCTACATGGCAACGACCACGTTCTCCCTGAAGTCCTCGACCCTGGATAAGCTGAACGAGGTCGTTACCAGACTTGCCGACGCCAGTCTGTTCCAGATCGAATCCGTCAGGTTCCAGGCTAGCCAGGAGCGTGCGGCTCTCAATCAAGCCCGTCGCGCCGCCATGCTTGATGCAAAGGAACAGGCGCTGGCCTATGCGGAGCCCGTCGATCTGGAATTGAAGGAAATCGTTACCGTTACGGACGGTGATGCCGAGGCTCCAGGCGGATATGCAGATTTGCCCGCAAAACGCGCTTCGCCCGCAGGGTCCTATACGGTGCAGATCGTGCCACCTGCGACCCTGGAGTTCACAGCTTCCGTCAATGTGACTTGGCGTATAGCTCCGCGTGGATAGTGTTTCTCGTTAGACGAGAGAGCGACTGAGTACTGGGCGAGGTTCCTGCTATGCAGCCTCGCCCGCCTTAGGCGCGAGAGCAGTGTGTCCACCCGCATACCGCACCAGCGCATCGATCCGCTTCTCGATGGAAGGATGGGTAGCGAAGAGATCGGCCCATCCGGAGCGGGGATTGTCCAGGCACAGCTCCATGACGCCCGAGGGGACATTCGCGAGTTCGCCCTTGCCCTGGATCTTCGTGAGCGCGCCGATCATGGCGTCCGGGTTCTTGGTCAGCTCGACCGCGCCGGCATCGGCCAGATATTCCCGGCGGCGGGAGAGGGCGAAGCGGACAAGGAGCGACAGCTGCCAAGCGACCGCGATGCACAGGGCAGCGATCAGAAGGATCGCCAGACGTCCGCCCTTTTCCTTGGTTTCCTTGTCGGTTCCGCCCGTGTCGAAACGGCTCTTCCTACGGGTCGAGAGGTCCCAGAAGCCCCAGTAGCCCGAGCTGTCCCGCAGCCAGCGATAGGCGAATTCGCCGATGAAGGAGAAGATCCCGACCACGAGCACGGCGATGACCATCGTGCGCACATCCTCGTTGCGGATATGGGTCAGCTCATGGGCCAGCACGGCTTCCATTTCGCGGTCGTCCAGGAGGTCGATAAGCCCCCGGGTGACGGTGATCGTGTACTGCTCGGCACGGGTTCCCGAGGCGAAGGCGTTGGGAGCCTCGGTCTCCAGGATCCGCAGCCGGGGAGGCGTCATGCCTCGAGAGATGCAAAGGTTCTCAAGGAGATCGTAGAGGCGGGGAGCCTGTGCCCGCTCGAGGCTAGACGAGCCGGTCGTGAGATTGAGGAGGAAGGTGTTGAAGCGCAGACCGCACCAGACCCACAGCCCCGCCAGGGCCGTCGCCGCCGGCGCGATCCAGAGGCTGTCCCGCATTGCCGCCCGGAGCAGGGGCTCGAAGGAATCGGTTCCGCCCTCCAGCCAGGGGGCGACCTGCCAGAGGAGGGCGAGACCGAAGGTCATCAGGTAGAACAGCAGGAAAAGCCCGGCGATCAGCAGGGCGGACCGCCGGCGATTGGCCTGGATATGGGTGTAGAGACCGAAAGCGGAGAGCACGGGAGCCGCTTTAGAACGCAACCTTCGGCGGCGTTTCGAGAGCCTGACGCTGGGCCTCGCCCAGGTCGAAGAAGGTCTGCGGCCTGAAGCCCATCAGACCGGCGAAGAGAACGGCCGGGAAGTGTTGGATGGCGGCGTTGTATTCAGCGACGCCGTTGTTGAAGAAACGACGGGCGGCGGCGAGCTTGTCCTCGATGGCGGCGAGATCCGTCTGCAACTGCTGGAAATTGGTGCTCGCCTTGAGGTCGGGATAGGCCTCGCCGAGCGCCAGAAGACGCCCCAGCGCACCCGAAAGGGCGCCTTCGGCGGCCGCCTGATCGGCGGGGCCCTGCGCCCTGAGGGCCGCATTGCGGGTCTCGACCACGGCCTGGAGGGTTTCCCGTTCATGGCTCACATAGCCCTTCACGGTCTCGATCAGGTTCGGAATCAGGTCGTGGCGTTGCTTGAGCTGGACGTCGATATCCGCAAAGGCCTGGGCGACGCGGGCCCGCAGGCTGACGAGGCCGTTATAGGCGGAAACCGCATAGAGCGCGACGAGGGCCACGATCCCCCAGACAACCCAATCCATGGTTGAAAATCCTCGTTTTCTTTAAGGAAGCAATGCCATGGCCATGCTTTCCGGGCAAGTTATCGTGTTGCCGCCCCTGGCATTTGCCGCTTCCGGTCCGATGCGGCAGTATGCGCCCGGCGAAGGGGATCCCCAGCCTTTGGAAAACCTTGGCTAAACCTTGAAAAGAGAACGAAAAACCGCCATTTAAGAACCTGATTTCAATTGGATTCGCGGGCCTGCCGGATGGCTTGACGAAGCGGCATATGAAACCGCCTCTCGCGAAAGGGCAGACCGTTTTAAGAAAGACCAACCTTGACAGATCCGAACGATATCCGCTCCGGCGGCCCCGGCGGGGACCAGCCGGCCAGCGACATCAAGCTGATTTCCATCGTCGATGAGATGAAGCGCTCGTATCTCGATTACGCCATGAGCGTGATCGTGAGCCGCGCGCTGCCCGATGCGCGCGACGGCCTGAAGCCCGTCCACCGGCGCATTCTCTACTCGATGCACGAGAACGGCTACACGCCGGACAAGAAATACGTGAAATCAGCCCGCATCGTCGGTGACGTGATGGGTCAATATCACCCTCACGGCGACAGCGCGATCTACGATGCCTTGGTGCGCATGGCGCAGGATTTCTCGCTGCGTCTCATGCTCGTGGACGGGCAGGGCAATTTCGGCTCGGTCGACGGCGACCCGCCGGCGGCCATGCGCTACACCGAGTCCCGCCTCACCAAGGCGGCGATGCCGCTCCTCGACGACATCGACAAGGACACGGTCGACTTCACTCCCAACTACGACGAGTCCAAGGACGAGCCGTCCGTTCTGCCCGCGCGCTATCCGAACCTGCTCGTCAACGGCGCTGGCGGCATCGCGGTCGGCATGGCCACCAACATGCCTCCCCACAACCTGGGCGAGGTCATCAACGGCTGCCTGGCCTTTATCGACGATCCGAACATCTCCGCCGAGGAGCTGATGGAGCACATCCCCGGCCCGGATTTCCCGACCGGCGCGCTGATCCTCGGCCGTTCGGGCATCAAGTCCGCCTACACCACGGGCCGCGGCTCCATCGTCATGCGGGCGAAGTCCGAGGTCGAGGAGATCCGCAAGGACCGCGAGGCGCTGATCTTCACCGAGATCCCGTATCAGGTGAACAAGGCCTCGCTGATCGAGAAGATCGCGGAACTCGTGCGCGAGAAGAAGATCGAAGGCATCGCCGACCTGCGCGACGAGTCCGACCGCGACGGCATGCGCATCGTGGTCGAGATCAAGCGCGACGCCATGCCCGATGTGGTGCTGAACCAGCTCTACCGCTACACGCCGCTCCAGACGAGCTTCGGTGCGAACATGGTGGCGCTCAACGGCGGTCGTCCCGAGCAGATGACCCTGAAGGACCTGATCAAGGCCTTCGTGGATTTCCGCGAGGAAGTCGTCTCCCGCCGCACCAAGTTCCTCCTCAACAAGGCCCGCGAGCGCGCCCACGTGCTGTGCGGCCTGGCCACCGCCGTCGCCAATATCGACGAGGTCATCCGCCTCATCCGCACGGCGCCGGATCCGAACGCCGCCCGCGAGGCCCTCATGGGCCGCGACTGGCCGGCGCAGGACATCGCGCCGCTGATCGCGCTCGTGGACGATCCGCGCCATAAGATCAACGACGACGGCACCTATCGTCTCTCGGAGACGCAGGCCCGCGCCATCCTCGACCTGCGCCTCCAGCGCCTCACGGCTCTCGGCCGGGACGAGATCGGCGACGAGCTTTCCAAGCTCGCGGCCGAAATCTCGGATTACCTCGAGATCCTGCGCTCGCGCGCCCGCATCATGGGCATCATCAAGGACGAACTCACGGAAGTCCGCGACGCCTTCGCCACGCCGCGCAAGACCCAGATCGTCGACTGGGATTCGGATGTGGACGACGAGGACCTGATTGCCCGCGAGGACATGGTCGTCACCGTGTCCCATGCCGGCTACATCAAGCGCGTGCCGCTGTCGACCTACCGGGCTCAGCGCCGCGGTGGCAAGGGCCGCTCCGGCATGGCGACGCGCGACGAGGATTTCGTGACCCGCCTCTTCGTGGCGAACACGCATACGCCGGTCATCTTCTTCTCGTCTGAAGGCCAGGCCTACAAGGAGAAGGTGTGGCGCCTGCCGCTCGCCGCTCCGAACGCCAAGGGCAAGGCCCTTGTGAACATGCTGCCGCTCAAGCAGGGCGAACGCATCACCACCATCATGCCGCTGCCCGAGGACGAGGCGTCCTGGGACAGGCTCGACGTGATGTTCGCGACCTCGCGGGGCACGGTCCGCCGCAACAAGCTGTCGGACTTCGTGCAGGTCAACCGGGGCGGCAAGATCGCCATGAAGCTTGATGAGGGCGACTCCATCGTCGACGTGCAGATCTGCTCGGAAAACGACGACGTACTGCTCACCACGGCCAAGGGCCAGTGCATCCGCTTCCCCGTCACGGACGTGCGCGTCTTCAAGGGGCGCGACTCCATGGGCGTTCGCGGCATCAATCTCGCCGAGGGAGACGACATCATCTCCATGGCGATCCTGCGCCATGTGGAGGCGACCGGCGAAGAGCGCGCCGCCTATCTCAAGATGCGCCGCGCCGTCATGGGCGAGCAGGCCGATGCCGATGCGGCGGCCGACGATGCGGAGGAGACCGAGGCCGGAAACTTCGCGTTGTCGCAGGAACGCTACGCGGAGATGAGCGCATTGGAGCAGTGCATCCTCACGCTCTCCGAGAACGGTTACGGCAAGCGGACGCTTTCCTACGAGTATCGCATCACCGGGCGCGGCGGCAAAGGCATCACGGCCATGGCGGTCAACAGCCGCAACGGCAAGCTGGTGGCCTCCTTCCCCGTCGAGAACGCCGACCAGATCATGCTCGTCACCGATGGCGGCCAGCTGATCCGCGTGCCGGTCGATGACATCCGCATCGTCGGCCGCAACTCGCAGGGCGTCACCGTCTTCTCGACCAGGGACAAGGAAAAGGTCGTCTCCGTCGAGCATATCGAGGGTGAAGAGGACGATGGAGCCGAGGGTGATGTCGCCGAAGACGGCGAGGCTGCGGAAGAGTAGCCCCCACCTTTGCGAGAGTTTCAATAACAATGAAAAGGGCGCCAAAGGCGCCCTTTCTCTTTATTTTCTGCCGATTATGCGGGCGTATTCCGAGGCAAACCTGCTCGCCAACTCATCCGCGTTATCGGCGGCCGTGGTAAGGCGAATCTTTATAAAATTGCCTTTGTGGATGGTGACGAACACGTAGGAGTCTCGGGTCTTGCCGCCTTGCGTAATGGCCACATGGGCCTTCGCGTAAGAGGTAGTCTCCGACTTCGCGACGAGGGCTGCATTCTGGTAGGAGCCTGAGGAGACGCCATGATCGATGTCCCGCAGGGCCGCATCCCTCTGATCGAGGGACATCTTGCGCGCATTCACAGAGCTCAGGCTCTCACCCAAATCGTAGATGAAGATATCGGCCCAGGTTTCCCCCGGCCTTTCGTAGCGAACGCTGAAACCCAGTCCTGGCTCATCGTAGTCGGTTCGCTGTCCCCTCAAGAGCCCTGCAATGCTTTTAGGGAAGGGATATCCATCGATTTGTTCTGCATGGGACGGGATCGGGCTCTTCGTGGGCTGCGCAACAGCTTCGGATGCGTAGTTCAACGCTAGAGCGGCGGTCATTCAAACGAATCCATATCCGGCGGCGGTAAAGTAGTTGCGGCACGCCTCAGGCTTCACGAGATCGCAGATGTCGCCGATGGCGCGCCAGAGTGCCTCGATGGTTCGGGCTTCGGCTTTGCGCAAGTGCGCTTTGATCTGCGAGAAGACCTGCTCAATCGGATTCAAGTCCGGACTGTAGGGCGGCAGAAACAGGAGCCACGCGCCACGGGCCCGGACGGCCATCTCGGCTTTCGCACTCTTGTGTGCCGGAAGATTGTCGAGGATCACGACGTCGCCGTGCGACAGGGTCGGAGCCAGCTGGGTCTCCA
>NZ_JAEA01000006.1 GCF_000518665.1 Microvirga flocculans ATCC BAA-817
CAACGGCAGCGGCTGGACCGTTGTCCGGCCGCTGTCCTTTGATCCTCTGTGTGCTTAGTCCATCACGGCGGCGACGACGCCGGCGCCGACCGTGCGGCCGCCCTCGCGGATGGCAAAGCGCAGCTTCTCTTCCATCGCGATCGGCGCAATCAGCTCCACTTCCATCGTGATGTTGTCGCCCGGCATCACCATCTCGGTGCCCTCAGGCAGCTTCACCACGCCCGTCACGTCCGTCGTGCGGAAGTAGAACTGCGGACGGTAGTTGCCGAAGAACGGCGTATGACGACCGCCCTCTTCCTTCGTCAGGATGTACGCCTCGGCCTTGAACTTCGTGTGCGGCTTGATCGAGCCGGGCTTGCACAGCACCTGGCCGCGCTCCACGTCCTCGCGCTTCGTGCCGCGCAGCAGAACGCCCACGTTGTCGCCCGCCTGGCCCTGGTCGAGCAGCTTGCGGAACATCTCGACGCCCGTCACCGTCGTCTTCTGCGTGTCGCGAAGACCCACGATCTCCACTTCCTCGCCCACCTTGATGATGCCGCGCTCGACGCGGCCCGTCACCACCGTGCCGCGGCCCGAAATCGAGAACACGTCCTCGATCGGCATCAGGAACGGCTGGTCGATCGGACGCTCCGGCTGCGGGATGTAGCGGTCGACCTCGGCCATCAGCTCGAGCACGCGGTCGCGGCCGATCTCAGGCGAACGGTCTTCCAGCGCGCACAGGGCCGAGCCCTTCACGATCGGAATGTCGTCGCCGGGGAAGTCGTACTTCGACAGAAGCTCGCGCACCTCCAGCTCGACCAGATCCAGAAGCTCCGGATCGTCGACCATGTCGACCTTGTTCATGAACACCACCAGCGCCGGAACGCCGACCTGGCGGGCCAGCAGGATGTGCTCGCGGGTCTGCGGCATCGGACCGTCCGCCGACGACACCACCAGGATCGCGCCGTCCATCTGCGCTGCACCCGTGATCATGTTCTTCACGTAGTCGGCGTGGCCGGGGCAGTCCACGTGGGCATAGTGACGGTTCGTCGTCTCGTACTCGACATGCGCCGTCGAGATCGTGATGCCGCGCGCCTTCTCCTCCGGCGCCTTGTCGATCTGGTCGTACGCCGTAAACGTCGCTCCGCCAGACTCCGCCAGGACCTTCGTGATCGCCGCCGTCAACGACGTCTTGCCATGGTCAACGTGACCAATCGTTCCGATGTTGCAGTGCGGCTTCGTCCGCTCAAACTTTTCCTTCGCCATTGATTTCTACCTTACAGAGGCCAGGAACAAAAAACCCGAGGCGTCCCGATATTGCGGTTGCGCTATTTGCGCAAGAGCCAATTTCGATATTGCGTCGCATAGTTTTGGATGACCCGGTCGATGGGCTCACCCAGGAAAGCACTGTCAAGGAGCACGCCGCCGATCCCCTGACCGGCCTGAGCTATGGCATTCTGCTCCGAAAAAGCCAGGACGACAGCCCCGGACCGGGCATCGACCAGGTCGACATCTGCCGTCAGGCGATGGTGCCCTCCGATCAGGATGCGCTGCGCCGCTGAGGCTATCTCGATATCCTTCACCCTGATCTCGAGCCGGACAGGGCGAGCTCCCTGCAATTCGTCCTTCAGGCTATTCTCAAAGGCCTGGCTCAGCTTGGCCGCAATCGTGCCGCGCAGATAGAGCTGCCCCTCCTCCGTCTTGGCGACCTCTTCCGCCTCTAATGCGGAACGGCCCTTCAGAGCCGCGAAGGCGCGCTCCCCGTCGCCCCACCAGATCCGGGCATTGGGCTGGAAGAACACGGAAACCGATTGAAGTTTCAGGGTAGAGACCTGATCGGGGGCCAAAGTATTCGATGCGGTCACGCAACCGCAGAGCAGCAACCCGAGGGCCGCCACCGCTATCAAACGGGAAAACATGGACATCACCTCAACTCATGGGCCAGAGCCCATTTGAGAGTGTGATTATGTTATGTTGTTAAGTAGCACAACCGATGACTGATGTCGGAAACAAGCATCAGACCCGTGCTTGCGGTGGCGGAGCGAGCCAAAGGGCCGACCTTCGAACGCGCTGGAGCCTTCATGCATTACGCATGGGAATGAAAAACCTTTGATTCGGCCTCATGGCAAGCACGTCCGCCCCAAGACGGTTGCGGTGGACGGACCCGGCCCGCTTCTGCACCGATGCGGTCGGTATATTCTTGTGCCGGTCATCTCCTTACCCCATATCCGCGGCGGCACCCTGCTGCCACGCTTACCTCTTGAACCATCCCACCCGAGACATCCCGACACATCATGGACCAGATCCGCGAAAAGCAACCGGCCGCCCGGCCGGTCGATCTCCGGCCCTTGCCGGCCCTCATCTTCAGTTCACGCTGGCTTCAGCTGCCGCTCTATATCGGGCTGATCGTCGCCCAATGCGTCTATGTCTTCCTGTTCCTGAAGGAACTGGTTCACCTCGTCCTGCATGCCGCGGATTTCAGCGAATTGCAGATCATGCTCGTCGTGCTCGGCCTCATTGACGTAGTGATGATCTCCAACCTCCTGGTGATGGTGATCGTCGGCGGCTACGAGACCTTCGTGTCCCGCCTCAATCTTCAAGGGCACCCGGATCAGCCGGAATGGCTGAGCCACGTCAATGCCGGCGTCCTCAAGGTCAAGCTGGCCATGGCAATCATCGGAATCTCGTCGATCCACCTCCTGCGGACCTTCATCGAGGCCGGCTACGTGGGAACGGCGAAGAGCAACTACACGGAAACGGGCATCATCCTTCAGACCGTAATCCATTCGGTCTTCATCCTGTCGGCGATCGGCATCGCCTATGTCGACCGGATGTCGCAGGCCGACCATGACTGAAGCCATTTCAGGAAAAGTGGGAACCGGTTTTCCATCCGAAATGGCGGCCAGAAGGGGCTCGTGCAGCGGCTCGCCGCCACGACCATGCAACCGGCTCCATGCAGGGCGCCTTTTCAAGAGCTGCCTAAACCCTTGTAGCACGGGGCCTGAAGACCGATCTTCTTGAAATATCCCCGGCAGGCGGGAGGGGCGCCAGTCCTACCGCCTGCTCACCCTGCCCTTGCCGCTTTCCTGCCTTCCGAGGGTTGGAGAACGACGATGCGCAGGCCGACTTGCCAAGCCTTCCTTTCCGCCACCGCGCGACGGAGAAACCCATGCGGATGACCTATATCGTCCATGCCGCCAGGACCGGCCGGAACCAGCCCTGGAACACACTCCTCAGGCTCGTCGCGGCGCTTGCGGCCGCCCTGGTCCTTCTGGTCGCCGCCTTCATCGGATTGGTTGTGGTCCTGCCCCTGCTCTTCATCGGCGGCATCGCGCTGCACTTCTACATCCGCCGCAAGCTGCGCCAAGCCCAATCGAAGGCGGACGACGGCGTGATCGACGCGGAATACACCGTCATCGAGCGCCGCGAGTGACCGCAGAAAAGGCAGGCCTGCCTAACGGGGGCTCTTGAAGAGCTGCTTTCCGAGTGGAGAGGGGAAGGTAGGGGATGGAGCGGGTGAAGGGAATCGAACCCTCGTATTCAGCTTGGAAGGCTGCTGCTCTACCATTGAGCTACACCCGCATGCTTCTCTGATTGGGTGGTGGGGGAAGTAGGACTCGAACCTACGAAGGCATAGCCAGCGGATTTACAGTCCGCCCCCTTTGCCGCTCGGGACATTCCCCCTTAGAACCCAACCCGAACGCATAACGCCGAGGCTGTTCCGCGGAGCGCTTCGCGTCGGTCGGCGCTCCGTGGCGCTCTTATGGTGAGGCGGATGGCCGGTGTCAACCTCAAAGCTGAACGAAATCGGATGGTCGTGCTCGCACCCGCCCTGTGCTATGGCCCCATTTCGACAACACACGAGATCCGAAGCCCATGAGCGAGCGCCCTTTTTCTTCCCGCAAGCCCCGTTTCCAGCGCCCTCACGGGAAACAGGGCCGCCGCGACCACCAGAGCCGCCGGCCCAATTTCGAGATCGACACGACGATCCTGTACGGCTGGCACCCGGTCGTCGAGGCCTTGCGCAACGGCAAGCGCACGATTCGCCGCCTCCTCGCGACGGAGAACTCCGCCCGGCGCCTGAGCGAGGAGCTGGGCGCTTCCCTGCCTATCGAACCCGAGATCGTCCGCCCGGACGAGATTAACCGTCTCCTCGAGCCGGACGCGGTGCACCAGGGCCTCTATGCCGAGGCCGATCCCCTGCGCTCCCCATCGGTCGAGACCTTGAGCGGGAAGCGGGTTGTGCTGGCCCTGGACCAGATCACCGATCCCCACAACGTGGGAGCCATCGTCCGCACGGCGGCCGCCTTCGATGTGGAGGCCATCATCACCACGGCCCGGCACAGCCCGGCCGCCACCGGCGTGCTGGCCAAGTCGGCCTCGGGCGGGCTGGAGCATGTGCCCTTCATGATCGTGCGGAACCTCGGCGACACGCTCACGGCGCTCGGCGAGCGCGGTTTCCAGCGAATCGGCCTCGATTCCTCGGGCGAGGCCGATCTGGACGAGGTGAAGATCACCCTGCCCGTCGTTCTCGTCCTGGGCTCGGAAGGCAAGGGACTGCGCCAGAGAACGCGCGAATGCTGCGACGTGATCGGGCGTCTCGACATGCCCGGCGCCATCAAGAGCCTCAACGTTTCCAATGCCGCAGCGATATCCCTCTACGCCGTGGTCAAGGGAGCCGCCAGAAGCTCGGGCAAGTAATCGATGCGGCGCGGTAAGTCTTTGCCGTCGTTTGGCAATCGCATCGATTGCACAGCTCCTTAGACGGAAGTCGCAAATACCAATTGTGAATTGTGAAAAGAAAGCCCGGAGTTAGCTTCCTCTTCGATGGATTCTTGGCTGTCTCGGCAGCCATGACGCCTCGGTCCAAGCGCCCGCCCTGCGGGCTCGCGGCCCAGAACCCGGATCACCGGGCACATCTATGGAAGGGAACCCTATGGCTACAGCAGCTACCACGCCGCATTCGGCCGCCGCAGCGCGGCCGATGTCGCGGGAGGAAAAGAAGGTCATCCTGGCCTCCTCCCTCGGTACCGTCTTCGAATGGTACGATTTCTATCTCTACGGCTCCCTCGCCACGATCATCGGCGCGCAGTTCTTCTCCGCCTTCGACGTGACGACCCGTAACGTCTTCGCTCTTCTGGCCTTCGCGGCGGGCTTCCTCGTCCGTCCGTTCGGCGCCCTCGTCTTCGGCCGCCTCGGCGACCTCGTCGGCCGGAAGTACACCTTCCTGATCACCATCCTCATCATGGGCTTCTCGACGTTCTTCGTCGGCCTTCTGCCCAGCTACAACCAGATCGGCTGGGTCGCTCCGGTGGTGCTGATCGCGCTGCGCATGCTCCAGGGCCTCGCGCTGGGCGGCGAATACGGCGGCGCGGCCGTCTACGTGGCCGAGCACGCCCCCGTCGGGCGCCGCGGCTTCTACACCAGCTTCATTCAGACCACGGCGACCGTGGGCCTCCTGCTGTCCCTCGCGGTCATCCTCATTCTGCGCACCTGGATGGGCGAAGCGGGCTTCCAGACCGGCGAAGGCTATGCGATCGCCGGCTGGCGCATTCCGTTCCTGCTCTCCGTTCTGCTGCTCGGCATCTCGGTCTGGATTCGTCTCCAGATGCAGGAATCGCCCGCCTTCAAGAAGATGAAGGAAGAGGGGACCCAGTCGAAGGCTCCGCTCAAGGAGGCGTTCGGCCAGTGGGGCAACGTGAAGATGGTGCTCATCGCCCTGATCGGTCTCGCCATCGGTCAGGCGGTCGTGTGGTACACGGGCCAGTTCTACGCCCTGTTCTTCCTCCAGAGCATCCTGAAGGTCGACCTGCTCACCTCGAACGTGCTGATCGCCTGGTCGCTGATCATCGGCACCGGCGGCTTCATCGTGTTCGGCGCTCTCTCCGACAAGATCGGCCGCAAGCCGGTCATCCTCGGCGGCTGCCTGATCGCGGCGATCACCTACTTCCCGCTCTTCGGCGCCCTCACGAACGTCGTCAGCCCGAACCTGACCCAGGCCCTGGAAACGGCGAAGGTTCAGGTCGTGGCCGATCCCGCCTCCTGCGGCTCGGTGTTCGACCCGGTCGGCATCCGCACCTTCACCGCGAAATGCGACGTGGCCCGCGTGGCGCTCGCCCGCTCGGCGGTGAAGTACGAGCTCGTTCCGGCTGCGGCAGGCTCGCCTGTCAAGGTGACCTTCAACGGCAAGGAAGTCCCGGTCGCCGATGCCATTCCGGCCAACATCACGGCCTTCACGGCTGCGGCGACAGAAGTCGGCTATCCGAAGCCGGGCGATCCGAGCATCCTGAAGGTCGGCGGCTTCTTCGCGGCCCTCGGCAGTGCCCAGGCCCTGAAGGCCATCGGCATCCTGACCCTCTTCGTGATCTACGTCACGATGGTCTACGGCCCGATCGCGGCGGCTCTGGTGGAGTTCTTCCCCACCCGCATCCGCTACACCGCGATGTCCCTGCCCTACCACATCGCCAACGGCTGGTTCGGCGGCCTGCTGCCTCCGACAGCGTTCGCGATGGTGGCTGCGACCGGCGACATCTACTATGGCCTCTGGTATCCGATCGTGATCGCTCTGGTGACCTTCGTGGTCGGCCTCCTCTTCGTGCCGGAGACCAAAGATCGCGACATCATGACCTTCGAAGGCAGCGCGAAGCGTTAAGCGTCACGCCTTTCGGAAATAGGGAAGCCCCGCCTCACGGCGGGGCTTTTCATTAGGGAATGACGAAATCCCTCAGTAGCAGGTCGCCACACGCCGGACGATCCAGCCCTCGCCCTCGACGAAGAGCTTTTTACGGGAAATCTCGCAGTTCGCTTTGCTCTCCGCGTCCGCCCTGATCGAAGACGTCGTCTCCACATCCTTGGCCGCAGAGGACATTGCCCTGTCCTTGGCCGGTCTGGCGGCAGCACTATAGGATGCATGCGACGCTTCGGCAGGCCCTGCCTCGAGCCCAAATCCCGCTATTGCCGCGAGAACGGCGAGAACCTTGAAGCCGGCGCCGCACCATGAAATCTTCGCCCGGGTGAAAGCCCCCGAAATCTTCATCGCTTCAACTCCACGCTTTCTATTTGCCTGATAATTCCAGAAACGGGGGTTGGTTTCGGTGCGCCGGGACACTTAATATTTCGCTTTGCATGGAACTTGCGTCCCGCGCTGCAGGCTGCTACCTCAGCCCATGTGGATTAGGCCGGTGTAGCACAGCGGTAGTGCAGCGGTTTTGTAAACCGAAGGTCGGGAGTTCGATCCTCTCCACCGGCACCATACCTCCCTTCGAGAACCAGCGCCTCGGGAACGGGAAGACCTTATAGTCATCGGCCGGGGTAGCCCGCCTGCCCAGGCTAAACTTCAGCCGGATCCGGATAGCCTGACTCCAGCCGTGCCGTTGATCGTGCTGGAGGCGCAGATGGCCGTATTCCTGCTGGATGTGATGGGTGCAGCCGCTATCGCCTCGGCGATCGTTGCCGGGATCATGGCGTCGCGTCTCTCCCGCGAAATGGCAGGGGTCGATCCCGGGCTCTCGGCGGCAGCAAGAGAGCATCTGCAGCGTGACGACGGATCACTCTGACGTTTTCGCGCCGGCACGACTTCGGCGAAGCTTGCAACACGATTTGCCCGGTATCACGGCAGGGCCGCCGATGATGAGCAGCGCCCAGCCCCAGCCCTCCGAGATATCCCTATCGTCTTTCTCCATCCGCAGCCTCGGCGGCTCGGCCCTGGATTTTCCCTTTCGCTGGACCGACCGGCGGGGCGATGGGTTGTTCCGCCTTCGGCCTTGCCGAGGCAGGGCCGCCCTCTCGCACGGAAGCGTTTTCGGCGGGATGGATCCGGCCCCTCATCCAAAGAATGCGACAGAAGAAAAAAGAGAGGTTTCCTTGCAGGAGGAAAGGTCTTTAGAGAAGCCATGGAGGCCAGACACGATCCATGCCGTTTGCAATCTCAGACCCTGCCGACCCTCGCATCGAACCCTACCGCGCCGTTCGGGAGCGCGATCTCGTGGGGCGTCAGCACCGCTTCGTGGCGGAAGGCGAAGTGGTCCTGCGGGTTCTGCTCAGGCAATCCCGCTTCACCATCGAGTCTCTTCTCCTCGCGGAAGGGCGCGCGGAAAGCTTGAGCGACGCCCTCGCCCTGCTCCCTCCTGATGTGCCGGTCTATACGGCGAACCGGCAGGTCATGGACGCGATCGTCGGCTTCCCGATCCACCGGGGAATCCTGGCCATCGCCCGACGCCCTTCCCTGCCGCCGGTCGAAGAGATACTCGCGCAACTGCCTGAGAAGGCCCTTGTGGTCGGGCTGATCGGGTTGACCAACCACGACAACGTAGGCGGGATTTTCCGCAATGCGGCCGCCTTCGGAGCCGATGCGGTGCTGCTCGACCGGGAAACCTGCGATCCCCTTTACCGCAAGGCCATCCGGGTCTCCGTCGGCGGGGCCCTGGTCGTGCCCTTCACGCGCGCGCCGTCGGCAGAGGCCCTGCTGAGGGCTCTTGAGGCGGCTTCCTTCGAGGTGATCGCCCTGTCGCCTTCCGGCAAGGAAGTGCTCTCGCAGATCCGCCCGTCCCGGCGGACGGCCCTGCTTCTGGGCGCGGAAGGCCCCGGGCTTCCTCACGGCCTTCTCGAGAAAACCAGAAGCGTCTCCATCCCCATGAGCGGCGGGTTCGATTCCCTGAACGTGGCGACCACCAGCGGAATCGCGCTCCATCACCTCACGCACGGATAGGTCCTCTCCGACTTGTGAAAAGGGGATCCCTTGTGTTCAACCTCGGCTGTTCTAGGGTTCGTGCTCTCACACCTGGAGACGTCCATGACCATCACGCGCCGCACGATCATTGCCGGAACCGCGCTTGCCGCCGCCCCCCTTGGAGGTCCTGTCTTGGCCCAAACCGCTCCGTCCAGCCCTGCCCCTGCCCAGGGCTCGGCCTCACGCCAGGCTCCCGGCTTCTATCGCTACAAGGTAGGAGACATCGAGGTGACGGCCGTCAATGACGGCTTTGCCCAGCGCCCTCTCGAAGGCTTCGTCCGCAACGCGGAACTCTCCCAGGTCCAGCAGGCCATGCAGGAAGCGTTCCTGCCCGCGAACGCTTTGCCGATCACGTTCAACACCCTCGTGCTCAACCAGGGCGGACGCCTGACCCTCATCGATACGGGCAACGGCGACATGGGCGCCCCGACCACGGGCCGCTGGATGGCGAACTTCCGCGCGGCGGGCTTCGATCCCGCTCAGGTGAGCACCGTTGTCATCAGTCACTTCCACGGCGACCACATCAACGGCCTGCGCCTGAAGGACGGCACGGCGGTCTTCCCGAATGCCGAGGTCATGGTGCCGGCCGCGGAATGGGCCTTCTGGATGGACGATGCTCGCATGAATCAGGCGCCCGAGGGCATGAAGGGCGCCTTCCAGGGCGTCCGCCGCGTCTTCGGCCCCATCGCCGGCGCCGTGAAGCGGTATGACGCGGACAAGGAGATCGTGCCGGGTCTCACGAGTATCGCAGCGCCGGGCCATACGCCAGGGCACACGGCCTACATGCTGTCATCCGGCTCGGGCAAGCTCATGATCATGTCCGACACGACGAACCACCCCGCCCTGTTCGTCCGCAATCCCGATTGGGCCGCCGTCTTCGACATGGATGCGGACCAGGCCCGCGCCACCCGCCGCCGCCTGCTCGACATGGCAGCTTCCGAGCGGGCGCAGGTCGCGTTCTATCACGCTCCGTTCCCGGCGACGGGCCATATCGCGAAGGACGGCAACGGCTTCCGCTTCGTACCGATGCAGTGGAGCCCGGCGGTCTGAAACGCCGATCCGGCGCTCCTGTCAGGGATGCGCTAAGGCTCGCTCTTCGTGGTTTCTGCGATCAGCCACTCCAGGGTGGCGGGGTCCGCGCCGGTCGGCTCGATGAAGAGCACGATCGGCGTCTCATAGGGATGACGCTCCTTGAGCGTCCGATGCACCCGATCCTGAAGGTCCTTCCGGGTCTTCAGGATCGCGACCGCTTCCTGCCCGTGCTCGACGGCGCCCTTCCAGGCATAGACCGACCGCATTCCCGGCAGAACGTTGATGCAGGCGATCAGCCCGTCGCGGACGAGCCCCTCCCCGATCGAGAGGGCGATGTCCACATCGGGAAAGGTCGTATAGACGAGAAGTGGGCGATCCATGCTATGCCTTCCATCCGCATCCTGCCGGAGGCAATGAGGGTAACTGGGCATGGCCCGCCGTTTCAACAATATCGCATTCGTGGCCAGCACCGCGCCTGACGCCCAGAGCGCACTCGAGGCCTTGCAGAACCGCTATGCCCATGTCCCGCCCGACGAGGCCGACGTGATCGTCGCGCTCGGGGGCGACGGGCTCATGCTGCAGACGCTCCACACTTTCATGGGAACGGCCAAGCCCATCTACGGCATGAACAAGGGCACCGTCGGCTTCCTGATGAACGACTTCCGGGAGGACGACCTGTTCGAGCGGCTCGAAGCGGCCGAGCGCAGCGTCGTCCACCCCCTCCTCATGGTGGCCTGGGACGTGCACGGGGTGGCCCACACGGCGCGGGCGATCAACGAGGTCGCCATGTTCCGGCAAACCTATCAGGCCGCCAAGCTGCGGGTGAGCGTCGACAACCAGGTCCGCATTCCCGAGCTCATCGCCGACGGCATCCTGGTGGGAACCCCCGCCGGTTCGACGGCCTACAATCTCTCCGTCGGCGGCCCCATTCTGCCGCTGAATGCGACGCTGCTGACTCTCACCCCGATCTCCGCCTTCCGCCCCCGCCGCTGGCGCGGGGCGCTGCTGCCCGATTACGCCAAGATCCAGATCGAGATTCTGGAGGCAGAGAACCGCCCGGTGAGCGCGGTGGCCGATCATACGGAGTTTCGAAACGTCTCCCGCGTGGATGTCTCCATGGACCGCAGCGTCGATCTCGTGATGCTGCACGATCCGGGCCACAGTCTGGACGAGCGCATCCTTCGGGAGCAGTTCGGTTATTGAGAGCGAGAGGCGGCGAGGCTTTCGCCATGCCCAAGAGCATCGTGAGGTAACGTCATGAACGAAGAGAACCGGCACCCCAGAGGCGGCCTCTATTTTGAGGATTTCATCGTCGACACCACCATCAGGCACCGCCTGACCCGGACGGTGACGCAGATGGACAACATGCTGTTCTCCAACATGACGCTGAACCCGCAGCCTCTTCACATCGACGCGCATTTCTGCGCCACCGAGACGGAATGGGGCAAGCCGCTCATGAACTCCCTGTTCACCTTAGGGTTGCTCATCGGCATCTCCGTCAACGACACCACGGTCGGGACCACCATCGCTAATCTCGGCATGACGGACGTGAAGTTCCCGGCCCCCCTTTTCGAGGGCGACACGATCAGCGCCACGACGGAGATCGTCGCGAAGCGCGAGTCCAAGTCCCGCCCCGATGCGGGCATCGTCGAGTTCATTCACCGGGCCTATAAGCAGGATGGAACGCTCGTCGCCGAGTGCCGCCGGCAGGCCTTCATGCGCAAGAGGAACGCCTGATGCGCTCCCTGCTCTTCGTCCCTGGCGACAGCCTCAGAAAGCTCGAGAAGGGCCTGACCTCCGGAGCCGACGCACTCCTCATCGACCTGGAGGATTCCGTCGCCCTGACCGCCAAGGAAGAGGCACGGCGGATCACGGCGGACTTCCTCGCTCAGCACCGCGCCCAGGCAGAGCGCCCTCGCCTCTTCGTGCGCGTCAACGGCCTGACCACGGGCCTCATCGATGCGGATCTCGACGGGGTGATGCGGGCTGCCCCGGACGGCATCGTGCTGCCCAAGACCGTGGGCGGCGCGGATGTGGCGCATCTGGGGGCCAAGCTCGCCGTGCGCGAGGCGGAATTCGGCCTCGATGACGGCGCCACCCGCATCCTCGCCATCGCCACGGAGAATGCGGCCGGCGTCTTCGCGCTCGGGACCTTCTCAGGCGCGAGCCATCGCCTGATGGGCCTCACATGGGGCGGAGAGGATCTTTCGGCGGATCTCGGCGCCGAGACGAATCGCGACGAGGAGGGCTCTTACACGGATCCTTACAGGCTCGCCCGCTCCCTCACGCTGCTGGGCGCTGCGGCGGCCGGCGTCGATGCGGTGGATTCCGTCTTCACCAATTTCCGCGACATGCAGGGTCTCGCAGCCGAGTGCCGCGCCGCACGACGGGACGGCTTCGTCGCGAAAATGGCTATTCACCCAGCCCAGGTACCCGTGATCAACGAGGCCTTCACTCCCTCGGCACAGGCAATCGAACGGGCGCAGGCCGTCATCGCGGCCTTCAGGGACAACCCTGGAGCCGGCGTCGTCGGCGTGAACGGCGAAATGCTGGACCGCCCCCATCTCCTCCGCGCCGAGCGTCTTCTGAAAAGGACCGGCCAGTCTTCAGGAGCATGATGCATCGATCCATGATGACCGCCATGTTGGATTTCGATCGTATCGCGTTTCTAGGGAACCTTATGCTCAGGGCGGTTGGCTGGAGCCGTTTTCCTGCAAAAAGCCCTGGATGCGGTCGGGAGGCTGCAAGAAGCGGCTCAACAGGCCGACGAGTTGCGCCTGATGGCGGGTCCCTGTCTTGGCGAAAATGGATTTCAGGTGGTAGCGGACGGTTTCGGCCCCAATCCCCTGTTCATGCGCGATCTGCTGCGTATCCAAGCCCCTGACGAGCGCCGAAGCGATCCGAAGCTCCGACGGTGTCAGTTGAAAGATTTTTTGAAGGATCGTGACATCGAGGAGCTGGTCCTCGTTCGGATCGCTGATCAGAAGAAGACCGCAAGCCTCCTGAAAAACATCGGCCGCCCGCCGTACAATGGGATAAGCTTGTAGAACGAGGGGAAGCTCGTTCGCACGGTGCAACAGCGCCGATGTTACGGAAGTCTCCTTCCGCTCGATGAGAGGCTGAGTGCAGACGGCCAGAAGCTCCTGCAAATTCTTGTTGTTCTCCCGGTGAGGCGACCGAAGGCGCGACAGGACGACATGAAGATCGTCTCCAAGATAAGTCTCGGCTGTCTTGTTCATACGAATGACGCGGCCGAGCCAGTCGATCAGAACGGCGCCGCAGTTCAGTTGATCGAGACTGCCGATGAGTCCCTCGGCATAAGACCGGTGAACCCGTGAAGCCAGGCGCGCCGCCCTTCTGATATGGGGCAGATCAGATTTAAGGTGGGCCAGATCGCCCGGCAGGAAAGGATCTCTAGTGGCTCGACGGTGAACCGAAAGGACGACCTGGGCCCCACCGCCTTCCGTCAGCAGGCTGCCCGCGAACCAGCGAAATCCGAGCGAAGCCAAGAAGTCCCTATAGAACGGAAGCTGATTCAGCTCGTCGGCCGTAAAAAGATCGAGGTCCGTGACGATCTCTCGCCCCTTGCGCACATAGGCAAGACCGCGGACCGCCCGGATATCGCGCTTGTGCCACCCCTCGCCGACGAAGCGGCCACAGAATTCCTCCGTACTGTCGGAGTGAAGGTAGCCGCTCAGGCAATCCGGATATGAGGATAGGATGACGCCTTCAGCACCCCAGGCCTCGCAAGCCTTGTTCAGCGCCTCCCCCCACAGTTCGGGGACGATGGCAGCCTCGTAAAACGCCTCGGTTACCTGCATCCGCGATCATACCTTGCGGCCAGAGCGTTCCGGAGAGGTCCCTGCCGATATCTGCCGTCCAAGATACTCCCCTTCACCCGAAGCCGTTCAAGCCTCTCTAAAACTGGAGGATTTTAGGAAGCTCTACCCATTTGGGCAGATTTTTACCTCAAGCATACTACCCATTCTGATAGTATTTGAAATGTTATTAACTCCCCATATGGGTAGTGAGAGCCTCCCGTTGCTGTGCTCATGTGCCGTTATGAAACCACGAACCGCCCTCTCCCGCGTGGTTGAAAGCGGCAGGGCAACCAAAAATCGACCAAACATGGGAACTGCACGATCACAGATTGCAGTTTCATAGCGACGCGCCCGAAGGACGGGTGATGGGGGAAATTCCATGTCTGATGCCATTCTTGCTGCATTCAACGAGGCCACTACTTGGCAAGAAGCGCTGGCCGCGATCAAAGCGAATGCGCAAACTCTGCTGAGCGCCGAGGCCATCGCGAAACTCGATGCGCTTCCCGACAATGCCGGCCGTGAGCAGGCCATCGGCCTGGGCGTGAACGAGTTCAAGGCGCTGTTCGGCAATTTCGGCACGATTGAAACGCTCAAGTTGACCGTCGAGCGCCAGATCGAAGTAGAGCACGCGAAGTTCAAGTTTATCACGGCTCTCGATGCCGCGACGACGGCACAGGAAATGACGGCTGCAATTCAAGAGACGATCGAGATCGTCAATCAGCACCGGCAGGAACTCATTTCTGAATTGCTCGCGAGCGGCGTTCCTGCGGCTGTAGCCCGCGCCGCCGAACTCCAGGCCACTGCCTTCACCACGATCATGAGCCAAACCGTGTCCCACCTCGGTGATGAGGTCTACATGGCAAGGCTCGGAGAACTCATGCTTCAGGCTCGTCTCGGGCTCTCCGAAACAGGCGGCTATTTCTATGGCGACGGCAGAATCGTCACGGCACTCGCGGCTTCTGAGCAGACTATCACGACCGAGATCCTGACCGCCTTCAACGAAGCTACGACCTGGCAGGAAGCTCTCGCCGCGATCAAGGGTCATGCGGAGACCCTTCTGGATTTTGACGCTCTCGCCAAGTTGGACGAACTCCCCGACAATGCAGGTCGTGAGCAGGCCATCGGCCTGGGCGTGAACGAGATCAAGACCCTGTTCGGCAATTTCACGTCCGTGGGCGAACTCAGCGCTGCGGTGCGCTATCAGATCAGCGTCGAGTACAACAAGCACAAGTTCATCCAGACCGTCGACGCAGCCAGAACCAACGAGGACATCGCAACCGCGTTGCTGGAGCAGGTTGCCGTCGTCAACGAACAGCGGCAGAGTTTGATCGCTCAGTGGGGCGCCATCGAAAACAATGCAGCTCTGGCGGTGCGCGTCGCGGAACTCAAGGCCGATCAGTACACGATCGTTCTGAAAGCGCTTCATGATCGCCTTGGCGACGCCGAGTTCCGGGCGGCCCTGAGCGCCAAGTTCGCCGAGCTGCGCGGCGACGGTCACATCTATGGCGTCTATGGCCTCGTCGATCTTCTCGACGACGCAGGCGATGCCGTGGATGCCGGCTACGCGTTCAACAGCGCCACCACGTCCGCGGAGATCCTCGCCGCCATTTCCGTGCATGGCGCCGCTCTCATGAGCGATGAGGCTGAAGCTCAGTATGCTGCCATACCGGACGGCTCCGGCCGTCAGAAAGCGGTCGCGGACGGTCTGCTCGAGATCAAGAAATACTTTGGCGATTTCGCATCTGCGGGCGACCTGACCACCGCCCTCGAGCATCAGGTCAGCGTCGAGTACAACAAGTACGTGTTCATCCAGGCGATCGACAATGCTGCTGACGAAGCCGGCATCATCCAAGCCATTCAAGCCTATGTCGGCACTCTCAACCAGCAGCGTCAGGACCTGATCGAGGCATGGGATGCTGTCGAAGGCAATGCGGCGCTTGCAGCCCGCGTCGCCGAATTGAAGGCCGACACCTACACGCTGGCCCTGAAAGCCGCCGCCGACCGCCTTGGAAATACAGAGTTTCTGGCCAAGCTGGCAGCTTCGCTTCTGGACGCTCGTGACGACGCTGGCGGCAGGTTCAACGGCGTCGTTGCCATCACGAACGCCATGGCCGCCGCCATCGAGGGCATCAATCTGACGCCCACGGCGCCTGAGACCCAGAGCATCACCACCAACGAAGATGTGGCAACCGGTGCGATCGACATCGACGCGGAAGATCCGGACGGCGACGGTCTGACCTATTCGCTGAAGGATGGCGCGCATCCGAAGAAGGGAACGGTGACGTTCAACAGCGACAACGGCACCTTCACTTACTCGCCCAGCGCGGATGCCAACGGCTCGGACAGCTTTGTCATCGTCATCTCGGACGGCAAGGGCGGCATGACCGAACAGACAGTCACGGTCTCCATCGCCCCGGTCAACGACAGGCCGCACGACATCGCGCTGTCGAATAACAAGGTCGTGGAGAGCGCAAAGGCCGGAACGGTTGTCGGCACCCTCACGGGCCATGACGTCGACAACGAAACACTCTCCTTCTCCCTGGTGAACGATGCCGGTGGACGCTTCGCGATCGAAGACGGCAAGCTCGTGGTTCGGGACGGTTTCAAGCTCGACTACGAGCAGGCCACCTCGCACACGGTGACCGTCCAGGTGAAGGACGGCTCCAATACAGCCTACGTAGAGACCTTCACGATCGATTTGGACGACGTCTCGAGCGAGAGCGTCACGGGCTCGTCCGCCGCGGATGTGCTCAAGGGCGGCAAGGGCAAGGACGTGTTCAAGGGCGGGGCGGGCAACGACAAGCTCTCGGGCGGCCTCGGCAACGACACGCTCTATGGCGGGTCGGGCAAGGACGTGTTCGTGTTCGACACCAAGCCGAGCAAGAGCGCCAACAAGGACCAGATCGCGGACTTCAGCGTCAAGGATGACGGGATCTGGCTCGACAATGCCGTCTTCACCAAGCTCGGCAAGGCAGGCTCGGAGACTAAGCCCGCGCAGCTGAAGAAGGAGTTCTTCACCATCGGCTCCAAGGCCAAGGACAAGAACGACTACCTCGTCTACGACAATAAGAAGGGCGTGCTCTATTACGACGCCGACGGCTCCGGAAAAGGCAAGGCGGTGGAGATCGCCACCCTCTCCAAGAACCTCAAGATGACCTACAAGGACTTCTTCGTCATCTAACGGGCACACGCCTGACAAAAGCCAAGAACTGAAACGGCCTGCGATGGTTCCCCATCGCAGGCCGTTTTCATTTCATCATGCGCGATCCCGCCAACCGTCGTGCGAGCCTCAGCTGCCGGGGCGCGTGATCGAGAACTTCGTCTCGGGCGTCGCGACGAAGTAATCGCGATAGCCGGAACGGGCGATGGGCCGCATGGCGGCCGTGTCAACGAGGCCGTTCACGATGTAGCGGTCATCGATATGGATGCCGACGACCTGACCGATCACGAGATAATAGGACGGCTCTCCTCCGCCTAAGGGGATGAGCGGCACGGTCTGGAGCCACTTGCACTCGAGGGCCGCCGGCGACTCCGCAACCCGCGGCGGCTTGACCAGCCGGGAGGGAGCCGGCTCTAGGCCCGCATGCTTCATCTCGTTCTCACCCCGGGGCAGAACGGCGGAAGTCAGGTTCATTTTCTCCCGCAGGTCGTAGGTCGCCAGATTGCAGACGAACTCGCCCGTCTCCTCGATGAAGGTCAGCGCATCCTTCTTTCCGGCAGATGAGAACGCCACCATGGGCGGACGTTCTGAGACGGCGTTGAAGAAGGAATAGGGCGAGAGGTTCACCTCCCCCTTCGCGCTCATGGCGCTGATCCAGCCGATGGGACGGGGCGTGACGATGGCCTTGAACGGATCGTGCGGCAGCCCGTGGGCATTGGTCGAGGTTTCGTAGAACATGAGGAGGGCTTCCGGCGAAGAGGAAATCTCAGAACCGCGTCACGATGTCGTCGAGCCGGGGCCGGTCGCGATCGGTCGGCGTCTCCTTGGCGGAGCCGATATGGACAAAGCCGGCGATCCGCTCGCCGGGCTCGAGCCCCAGGGCATCCAGCACCCGCCGGTCGAAAGCGGCCCAGCCGGTCAGCCAGGACGCACCGTAGCCGAGGGCCGTCGCGCCGTTGAGAAGGTTCATGCAGGCGGCGCCGGCCGAGAGAACCTGCTCCCAATCCGGGATCTTCACATGGGGAACGACCCGGGACACCACGGCGACGACCAGGGGCGCGCTGGAAAAGCGCTCCCGCTCGGCAGCCACCTTCTCGGAACCGGCATCGGGATTGTCCGCCTGGAAGGCCTTCGCCAGCACCTCCCCCAGACGCTGGCGGGCCTCGCCCTGGATCAGGATGAAGCGCCAGGGAGCGAGCTTGCCGTGATCCGGCACCCGGGAGGCGACCTTCAGGAGGGTTTCGATCTCCTGCTCGCTCGGTCCCGGCTCACCCAGCCAGCGCGGAGGGACGGAACGGCGCTGCAGAAGGCGGGAAAGGCTGTCATTCATGGGATCTTCATCCGGCTTGAATAATATGGAACAATGAAAGCAGATGGACGCTCACGAGGGCTGTGCGCAAGGCTGGCAACGACCTGCCATCGTCTCGCCGCCTTGTTGCGCTTGTGAAGCGCGGGCGTTCCTGGAGCGGGCCGCTGCCACAGAAGAAACAGCAGCGGATGTATAGGGGGAGTGCGGTCACACGCCAAGCAGGTTTCAACCCGCGGCGAACCCTGCGGCATGCGAAGGCAGGTCGAAGGCTCACGCATCGGGGCGAGATGAAGGGGCGCAACGCCGCTTGAGAGCCATGACGACATCCTTGTCCGGATCAGACCAACCCTCCCCGCCGTCCGCTTGGACACGGCGAGAGACGCTTCTCGCCCTTGCCCTCATCCTGGCCGCATGGGCCCTGGCGGCCTCCATCTGGCCCTTGACCGGAACCGTCGTCCCCTGGGACTCGAAGAACCAGTTCTATCCGACCCTGCGCTATCTGGGGGCCTCCCTCGCCCATGGCGAACTGCCCCTTTGGAACCCATACCATTTCGGCGGCCACCCCTCGGCGGCCGATCCGCAATCCCTGCTCTTCACCCCCACCATGCTGCTGTTCGGGTGGCTCGTTCCCGAACCTTCCATGCAGCTGTTCGACGCGGTCGTCTTCGCCCATTTCCTTCCGGGAGCCCTGGCTTTCGTGCCGATCTTCCTTCGCCGGGGCTGGCATCCGGCGGGCGCGGTGGCGGCCGCCCTGGTCTTCATGCTCGGCGGCTCCGCCACGGCCCGCCTCCAGCATACGGGCATGATCTTCAGCTACGGCTTCTTCCCGCTGGCCTTCTGGCTCCTGGAAGAGGCGCTTGACCGCCGTTCCTACCGGTATGGCATTCTGTTCGTCCTCAGCGCCGTGCTAATGGTCATCGGCCGCGATCAGGTGGCTTTCCTCTGCGCCCTGACCCTGATCGGGGTCGCGGCCCACAGGATCGGGACGGACCGGCAACCCTTCGCCTACCTCAAGTCACGCCTGGGTCTTCTGGCGACCATGGGCCTTCTCGGGGGGGCATTGATGGCGGTTCCGGTCGTCCTGACCATGCAGTTCCTCGCCACCTCGACGCGCCCCTCCTTCGGCTTCGGGGTCGCCGCCATGGGCTCCCTCCCTCCGGAGAGCCTGGCGACGATCCTTTTCGGCAACGTCTTCGGCTCCCTGCGCTGGACCTACGATTACTGGGGCCCCGATTGGCACAGCCTGTCGGAGGGCACCTGGACGGACCGGGCCACGAACTACCTGTTCATCGGCACCGTCCCGGCCCTCCTGCTGCTCTGGCACGGCATCGCCGGCGGGCGTCTCTTCGCCCGCGAGTTCCGCTTCTTTCTCGTCGTCGGGATCGCCGCCCTGCTTTACGCCCTGGGTCGCTACACGCCGGGCTTCGAGATCGTCTTCGATCACATGCCGGGCGTGAACCTCTATCGCCGCCCCGCGGACGCCACCTTCCTCGTCAACATAGCGCTCGCCTTTGCCGGCGGCTATCTCGTTCACCGCTACGCCATCGAGGGTATGCCGCGCTGGAGCCGCGCATCGCTGGGAAGGCTCTGGGCCTTCCTGCCCGTGCTCGCGCTCGGCCTCGTGATCGCAGCCGCAGCGAGCGCCCTCGCCTTCGCCGTCAAGGGCGGGCACATCTATCCTGCGCTGAGCGAGATCGCGGCGAGCCTTGCCGCCGCCGGCATCGTCATGGTCGCCGTCGTGAAGTTCAGCGGCACCTCGCGCTGGCGGGCGGCCATGGCCCTCGTGCTGGTCACTCTGACCGGCGCGGAGCTGATCGGACGCCATGCCGCATCCGCCCTCAATGCCGAGCCTGCCGAGCGCTACACGGTGTTCACGAAGCTGCCCCCCGAGCAGCTCCAGGGGCTTCAGATCCTCAAGCGGGAAATCGCCGAGCGCAATGCCCAGGGCGAATATCCCCGCGTCGAGATCCTCGGTCTCAAGGGTGCCTGGCAGAATGCCTCCATGGTGCTCGGCATCGAGGACATCATCGGCTACAACCCCTTGCGCCTGGCCGATTATGAGCGGGCCATCGGTCCGGGTGAGAATGCGGAGGATCCCAACCTGCGCCGGTTCCCGACCAGCTTCCGAGGCTACGAGTCAGAACTCGCGAGCCTTCTGGGGCTCGACTACATCGTCCTCGACCGCCCTGCCGACAAGCTGCCTCACCACTTCCCGCGCCTGGTGGATGCCGAAGTGGTCTACGGGACCGGGCGGATGTGGATCTACCGTCTCAATGCCTCCGGCCCGCGCGCCTATGTGGCGCATCACGTGAGCCCGGTGGATTCGGAGGCCGTGCTCGGTCAGGACGAACTGCCCGAGTTCAACCGCGAAACGGAGGTCCTGATCGACCAGGAGAGCCTCCCCCTGCTCAAGGGCCATTACGCGCCGGCCGGTGCCGCTCCCGAAACGGCCAAGGGAAGCGCGCGCATCGTCAGCTACCAGAGGAACTCGGTCACCCTGGAGGTCGAGAGCGGCGAGAACGCCATTCTCGTGCTCCATGACATCCATTATCCGGGCTGGGAGGCCTGGGTCGATGGCGAGCGCCGCCCGATCCTGCGCGCCAACCTCCTGTTCCGCAGCGTCGAGATCGGACCGGGGCACCACCGCGTCGAGTTCCATTTCCGTCCGATGTCCCTCGAAAATCTGGTTACGGCGGCTTCCGAACTGGTAAAAGGCGAGGATGAGCCCATCCGGACCGCGGCCGCGCCCGGGCTTCGCTGAGAGCCTTTTCTTTTTCGATTGATGACAGCATTCGTGAAACAGACATTCTTTCTTTTCGGCATTCTGGCTTTTGCCGCCACCTCCGCGGCCTGGGCCCAATCGCCCGCCGTGCCCTCGATGTCGCAGAACCTGCCGCCGATCTCGCTCGGACAGGTGACGCTGAATGCCGCGGCGACCTTTGCCGGAAGCAACGAGCCGATCCGCTCGGGCCTTGTCTGGCGCATCTACGAAGATCGGGGAGACGCTTCCCAGCCCACCATCGTCGCCCGCTCCGCGAGCCCCTCGCCGAGCTTCAGCCTGTCGCCGGGCAATTATATCATTCACGTGGCCTATGGCTTTGCGAGCGCCTCGAAGCGCATCAGCGTCCAGCGGGGCAACCTCAACGAGCGGCTCGCCATCAACGCGGGCGCGCTTCAGCTGAAAGGCGCCGTGAGCGGAAGCCCCATTCCGGCGAACCGCCTCACCTTCTCGGTCTATGTGCCGGAGCCGCAGAACTCCGAAGGGCGGCTCGTGATCGCCGACGCCAAGGCCAACGACATGATCCGCCTGCCTGAGGGGACCTATCACGTGGTCTCCACCTATGGCGATGCCAACGCCATCATGCGCAGCGACCTGAAGGTGGAATCCGGCCGCGTCACCGAGGCGACGATGAACCATCGCGCGGCGACCGTGACCCTCAAGCTCGTCGCCTCCGCCGGCGGCGAAGCCTTCGCCGGCACGGCCTTCAGCGTACTAACCCCGGGCGGCGATGTGATCCGCGAGGCCATCGGCGCCTTCCCGTCCGTGACCCTCGCCGAGGGCGAGTACGTCCTGATCGCGCGCCACGAGGGCAAGGTCTACACGAGGGAATTCAAGGTCGAGAGCGGCCTGGACCGGGACATCGAAGTGATCGTCACTCGCTAAGACAACCGAACCTTTTGCGCCCTCGGGGCATTGACCGGTCGCCAGTCACCGGTCGCGCCGCGCATGAGCCCGAACTCCCAAGGCGTGACCTTGCAGGAGAAAAGCTCATGAAAGTCGCCGAGATCATGACCCGCAACGTGCGCATTGTGAGCCCAGACCGGACCATCCAGGAGGCGGCGCGGCTCATGGATGAGATGAATGTCGGCGTCCTGCCCGTCTGCGACGGACGCCGCCTGCGCGGCATGGTGACGGACCGGGACATCACGGTCAGGGCCACCGCAGCGGGCCTGCCGCCGGATACGACCCGCGTGCGGGACATCATGACGGACAATGTGTGGTGGTGCTTCGACGACGACGACCTGGATCACATCGTTCAGCTCATGAGCGACCATCAGATCCGCCGCCTGCCCGTGGTGGACCGCGACAAGCACCTGGTCGGCATCGTGGCGCTCGGGGATCTGGCGACGGACAGCGAGGAAGACGCCTCCCATGCGCTTCACCGCATCTCCATCCCATCGGAGCCCGACCGCTCTGGCACGCCGACGAGCGCCCGCGCGGACCGGGCGCGGCGCGGCGGACAGGCTCGCCTGACGGAGGAGGAAAGACAGGAACTGGCGCGCCGACAGGCTTTGGAAGAGGGAGACTGGGGCTATCCCCGCAGGCCCCATACGCCGGTCCATCTTCGTCACCGACGGGAGGGAGAGAGGTTCCGTTTCCGGGATGAGGATGACGTGCGCGCCGCCTTCGGCAGCTTTGGCCATCCCGGCGAGGAGAGGGCCCGCGACGCGCGCATGCGCGGCGGGTTCGGCGGCGAGGGCTATCAAAGCTACGGGGATCCCTATGCCGGGCGCGGCTTTTCCATGCGCGATCGTCAGCCCCGACGCTACGGTGTCTCGACCATCACGGGCGAATACGCGCATCCCGGGGACGACAGCAACGAGGACGAGCGCCGCATGCAGGATCGCGAGCGCACCTGGAGCCTGGTGACGGAGCGGCGCGACCACAGCAATTACGGCATGGGCCCGGGCAACACCCGCTTCGGCAACGACGCCACGGCGAGCCGCGGCGAGGTGCGCCGGGGTGCGCATGGGGGCCGCGGGCCGAAGGGCTACGAGCGCTCGGACGAGCGCATCCTGGAGGACATCAACGAGCGCCTGACGGACGATGCCATGATCGACGCTTCGGAGATCGAGGTACAGGTGCGGAACCGGGAGGTGACCCTCACCGGCACTGTCCGCGACCGCCACGAGAAGCGCCGCGCCGAGGACATCGCGGATTCCGTCTCGGGCGTGACCCACGTGCAGAACAACCTGCGTGCCATCGGCACGGAAGCGGGCGGGGAGACCGCTGCGGCGAGCGGACAGACGGGCCGTCAGCGGCAGAAGAGCGAATGACAGGCGCGTTCCCGGCCTGAAGCGAAAAAGTCGGCGCTTCCTCATCAGAAGCGCCGACTTTTTTAAACAGCTCGCGCGAGATCTTAAGCGATCGTCCGCGCGACCACGTGATGCCCGTCGAGGGTCGCGTGTCCTTCCGGTTCCGAGACGGCCTTCGCAGCGCGCTTGAGGTCCGGGGTGACGGCCTCGGCGGCGAGGACCTTCAAGGCCTCGTCGAGAGACATGGTCTGCTGGTTGGGGCTTCCCAGGCGTCGTATGGACACCGTGCGCTCGGCGGCTTCCTTCTTGCCGACGACGAGCAGCACCGGCACTTTCACCAGCGAATGCTCGCGGACCTTGTAGTTGATCTTCTCGTTGCGAAGATCGGCCTCGACGCGCAGGCCTGCGGCCTCGGCGGCGCGCACCACTTCCATCGCGTAATCGTCGCCTTCCGAAGTGATCGTGGCGACGACCGCCTGCACCGGCGCGAGCCAGAGCGGGAAATGACCGGCGAAATGCTCGATCAGGATGCCGACGAAGCGCTCCATGGAGCCGCAGATCGCGCGGTGCACCATGACGGGCGTCTTCTTCTGGCCGTCCGCGTCGACATAGAACGCGCCGAAGCGCTCCGGCAGGTTGAAGTCCACCTGCGTGGTGCCGCATTGCCAGTCGCGGCCGATGGCGTCGCGCAGCACGTACTCGAATTTCGGCCCGTAGAACGCGCCCTCGCCCGGATTGATCGCGGTCTTGATGCGCCCGCCGGACTGCTCTTCGATCTGCTTCAGGACGCGGGTCATCACGTCTTCCGCATGATCCCACATCTCGTCGGTTCCGACGCGCTTCTCGGGCCGTGTCGAGAGCTTCACGACGATCTCCTCGAAGCCGAAATCGGCATAGGTGGAGAGGATCAGGTCGTTGATCTTCAGGCACTCATCGGCCATCTGCTCTTCCGTGCAGAAGATATGCGCGTCGTCCTGCGTGAAGCCGCGCACGCGCATGAGGCCGTGCAATGCGCCCGACGGCTCGTAGCGGTGCACGTTGCCGAATTCGGCGAGGCGCAGCGGCAGATCGCGATACGACTTCAGGCCGTGCTTGAAGATCTGCACGTGGCCGGGGCAGTTCATCGGCTTGATCGCGAAGACGCGGTCGTCCTCGGTCTGCGTCGCGAACATGTTCTCGCGATACCAGCCCCAGTGACCGGAGGTCTCCCACAGGGCCTTGTCGAGAATCTGCGGCGCGTTGACCTCCTGGTAGGTGCCCTTCAGGCGGCGGCGCATGTAGGAGATCAGCTCCTGGAACACCGTCCAGCCCTTCGGGTGCCAGAAGACGACGCCCGGCCCCTCCTCCTGGAAGTGGAACAGGTCCATCTCGCGGCCCAGGCGGCGATGGTCGCGCTTCTCGGCTTCCTCGAGCTGGCGGATGTAGTTGTCGAGGTCTTCCTGAGATGCCCACGCGGTCGCATAGATGCGGGTGAGCATCGCGTTGTTGGAATCGCCGCGCCAATAGGCACCCGCCACCTTCATCAGCTTGAAGGCGTTGCCGATCTTGCCGGTCGAGGTCATGTGCGGACCGCGGCAGAGATCGAACCAGTCGCCCTGGAAATAGATCTTGAGATCCTGGCCTTCCGGGATCGCGTCGACGAGTTCGACCTTGTAGGCCTCGCCCTTCTCGGCGAACACCGTCTTGGCCTTCTCGCGGCTCCACACTTCCTTCGTGAAGGGCTTATCGCGCGCGATGATCTCGCGCATCTTTGCCTCGATGGCCGGGAAGTCCTCCGGCGTGAAGGGCTCGTTGCGGGCGAAGTCGTAATAGAAGCCGTTCTCGATCACGGGACCGATGGTCACCTGCGTTCCCGGGAAAAGCTCCTGCACCGCCTCTGCGAGCACGTGCGCGCAATCGTGCCGGATCAGCTCCAGCGCGCGCGGGTCCTCGCGGTTGAGGAATTCGATCCTGGCATCTTTCACGATCGGATCGGCGAGATCGGCGACCGTGCCGTCGAGCGCCATGGCAACGGTGCGCTTGGCGAGCGACTTGGCGATGCCTTCCACGATCTCGCGGCCGGTGGTGCCGGGGGCATACTGGCGCTGGGCGCCATCGGGAAATGTCAGGGTGACTATGTCAGGCTTAGTTTGGCCAATTGGAAAAGTTCCCTGAAGCAGATTCATTGTAGACATAGATTTCTCCTAACTCACTCCTGCCAACGGAGCAGGTAAGCGGGGCCGACGGTTTGCTGGATGAAAAGCGAAGTCAGCCGCCGTCAGTTTCGACTGCCTCGCAGGAGATCGGGGGAGCGTTGACGCCCCGCCAGCGACCGTAGGCCCAGGGCTTATACCAGGCCGCGCCCTCGGGCAATGTTTCAGGCACGAGATCGATCCCGTGGGTGCCGAAGGGCCCGCAACGGCAGATCCGCGCCAGCCCCATCCAGCCCCCGGGCCAGAAGCCGTGCCGCTGGATCGCCTCGTCCGTGTATTCGGAGCAGGACGGCAGATGGCGGCACTGGCGGCCGACGAGGCCGGACAGGCTCAGCTGGTAGCCGCGAATGGCCCAATGGGCGGCTTTCCGGACGGGGCTCGGCATCATCCCCGGTCCGCGGTGCGGCGCGCCTCGATCTGGTCGAGGGCGTCCACGACCGCGTCGAAGGTGAGCAGGATGGAGGCATGGCGGGCCTTGTAGTCCCGCAGCGGCTCCAGCACCTTCAGCTCCTCCCACTTGCCTTCAGGAGCCTCCCCGCCCGCCTTGAGGAGACGGATGGCCGTCTCGCGAATGTCACGCAGCTCCCCTATCGTCGAGCCAATGACGAGGCGACCCATGATGGAGGAGGACGCCTGGCCCAGGGCGCAGGCCTTCACGTCGTGGGCAAAGGCGGTCACCACATCGCCGTCGACCTTCACATCGACCGTGATGGTCGAGCCGCAGAGCTTGGAGCGGGCGGTCGCGGACGCATCCGCGTCCGACAGGCGCCCGAGATGCGGGATATCGGCGGCCAGTTCGAGAATGCGCCGGCTATAGATCTCGTTCAACATCACGTGTGCGGCGTTACGATTGGGAATATACCCTTTAACTCTATATAGGTATCTAATACAGAATATGGGTATCGAACCCATATTCTAGCCGAACTCCGTGCGACAGCCCAGGATCGCCGGGCCTGCTCGGAAGATGGAAACGCCGGAAGCCTTCAAGCTTCCTAAAGTCGAGTACCAAGAAAGGGGCTCTGCGTGAGTGATGTCGTCAAGTCTCTGTCCGCGCGTCTGAATCCAGCCGCCGACAAGTCTGTTGCGACCCCGACCCGGGAGGAGGCCGAAGCGGCCGTCCGCACCCTGATCCGATGGGCCGGTGACGATCCGAGCCGTGAAGGCCTGCAGGACACGCCGAAACGCGTCGCCAAGGCCTTCCGGGAGTTCTATTCCGGCTACGGGGAAGACACGTCCGAGATTCTCGACAAGATCTTCAGCGAGGTCGAGGGTTACAACGACATCGTCCTCGTACGCGACATCCCGTTCTATTCCCATTGCGAGCATCACATGGTGCCGTTCTATGGCGTGGCGCATGTGGCGTATTACCCCACCAAGGGCGTCGTCGGGCTCTCGAAGCTCGCCCGCCTGGTCGATGCCTATGCGAGGCGCCTGCAGACGCAGGAAACCATGACGGCCCAGATCGCCTCGACCATGGAGAAGGCTCTCGAACCCCGCGGCGTGGCCGTGATGATCGAGGCCGAGCATATGTGCATGTCCATGCGCGGCATTCAGAAAGCCGGCGCCATGACCCTGACGACCCAGTTCACGGGCATCTTCAAGGAAGACCCGGCCGAACAGGTGCGTTTCCTGACCCTGATCCGGAACGGCAGGTCCTGAGACGTTTCATGAGCGCCGTGTCGTCCAATCCCTTCCCGGCTCCGGGCTCCAAGGCCGAACTGGAGGAAGGAGCCGTCCTGTCGCCCCGCTTCGGCGCCGACGGGCTGATCACCTGCATCGCCACCGACGCCGCCACGGGCGAGATCCTGATGGTCGCCCACATGAACCCCGAGGCCCTGGCGAAAACCATCGAGACGGGGGAAGCGTGGTACTGGTCCCGCTCGCGCGGGGAGCTCTGGCACAAGGGCGCGACCAGCGGGCAGATCCAGACGGTCGAGGAAATGCGGATCGACTGCGATCAGGACGCGCTGCTGCTCAAGGTCACGGTCGCCGGCGACGGCGGCTGCTGCCATACGGGCCGCCGCTCCTGCTTCTACCGCAAGGTCGAGATCGCCGGGGGTAAGCCCAGTCTCGTCGTTGACTGAGAGCGGCAGCCTTCCATGGATGAGGGGCTGCCCCCTTCCCGTCTGCGGGTGCCCTTTCGGTCCCTTCGATATAGGAAGGGCCCCATGACAGGGCGTCACCTTCTCCTCGGGCGTATGGCGGCAAGCGCCGTCTTCTTCGGCAACGGCTTCGGCATCGGAACCTGGGCGGCCCAGCTTCCCCGGTTCAAGGCATCGCTCGACCTCTCCGACGGACAGCTCAGCCTCGGGCTCCTGGCTTTCTCTCTCGGGGCCGTGGCGCTCATGCCGGCGATCGGCTGGGCGGTCGCCGTGCTCGGCAGCCGGACGACGACCAATGCCGCCGCTCTGTGCTTTGCCCTGGCCCTGCTCCTTCCGGGCCTTGCCCCGAACCTCAGCCTTTTCGTCGCCGCCGCGCTGCTGGCGGGGGCCTGCAACGGCACCCTGGACATCGCGATGAACACCAACGCCACCGTGGTGGAAAAGGCCTGGGGTTCGGCGATCATGTCGTCCTTTCACGCCTTCTTCAGCCTCGGCGGGCTGGCGGGGGCGGGTGTGTCGGGCCTTCTCATCGCCCTCGATGTGGGCATCGTCCCGACCCTGCTGATCTCCTGCCTGGGCATGGCCCTCCTCTTTCTCTCGGCCGCCTTCGGAACGCTGGAGGAGACGGACAGGAACACGGAAGGGCACGGTTTCGCCTGGCCGCGGGGACCCGTGATCCTGCTCGCCGTGCTCGCCATGTTCTGCTTCATGGTCGAGGGCGCCATGGTGGACTGGACGGCGATCTACCTCCGGACCGTCGCCGGTGCGAGCCTGGAGGCCGCCGTCGCGGGCTTCGCCGCCTTTTCGCTCACGATGACCGCCTGCCGGTTCATGGGCGACTTCGCCGTTCGGCGTCTTGGCCGCGTCAGGACCTTGCAGCTCGGCGGGCTGCTCTCCGCCCTCGGCTTGGCTCTCTCCATGATCCTGCCGCAGCCCCTGCCCGCCTCCCTCGGCTTCGCCCTCGTCGGAATCGGCTTGGCCAATGCGGTGCCGGTCCTGTTCAGCACGGCCGGCCAGATGCAGGGGATCGCCCCCAGCGTGGGCGTGGCCATGGTCGCCACCCTCGGCTATGGCGGGCTCCTTCTCGGCCCGCCCCTGATCGGCTTCGGCGGGGAGCTGTTCAGCCTGCGGGCCATGCTCGGCCTGCTGATCGTCTTCGCCTGCGTCATCATCATTATGTCGCAGCAGGCTCTGCGGCGCTCTTCTGTTCAGTTTTCCTGAAGGCGTCCTACTTCAAACTTGAGGGCGCTCTTCATGCCGTTTTCACGGGAAGCTGGCATGAAGGGTCTGGAAGCCCTGGAGACGATCTATGTTGTGGGACGGGATTGCCCGGCGCAGCGCTGGTTCAGGAGACGGAGGAGACGTGGCGGCGACGAGGCCCCCTGTCGAGCGGGACCCTCGGGCGAAGACCCGGATCGGCTTGGCCCTGGGCGGCGGCGCGGCCCGCGGCTGGTCCCATATCGGCGTTCTCCGGGCCCTCGATGAGGCCGGAATCGTTCCGGACGTGATCGCCGGCTGCTCCATCGGGGCCGTCGTCGGCGGCTGCTATGCGGCCGGCAAGCTCGACGAGCTGGAAACCTTCGCCCTGTCCCTGACCAAGCGGCGGGTCATGGGACTGCTCGATTTCCATTTCAGCGGGGCCGGCCTCATTGCCGGCGGGCGACTGCAGCGCCTGCTCGACCAGGATCTGACGGACCGCCGCGTGGAAACGCTGCCCGTCAAGTTCTGCACCATCGCCACCGAGCTTGTGAGCGGCCATGAGATCTGGCTGACCCGGGGCCCGCTCGTCCAGGCCATGCGGGCGTCCTATGCCCTTCCCGGGGTGTTCGATCCGGTCATGATCGGCGGGCGCTGGCTCATGGACGGGGCCCTGGTCAATCCGATCCCGATCACCGCCGCCCGCGCCCTGGGCGCGGATGTGGTGATCTGCGTGAACCTCAACGGCGAGGTGCGCGTGCGCGGAACCGTCATCCAGTCCTACGACGCGGAGACGAGCGACGAGCAGGAGATCGAGGAGGCCATCGAGGAAGCTCCCCGCCGGTGGGGCATCTTCTCAGGCTCGAAGGCGGACAAGCCGCGCAAGCCGAATGCGCCGGGCATCGCCACGGTCATGGTCGATGCCTTCAACATCACCCAGGACCGCATCGCCCGCTCCAGGCTCGCGGGCGATCCCCCGGACATCATGATTGCGCCGAAGCTCGCCAAGATGGGGCTGTTCGAGTTCCACAGGGCCCAGGAATGCATCGCCCTGGGCCGGCAGGCCACGGAACGCGCCCTGCCGGATATTCTGGAGCTGCTGCAGGAATCGCAGGCCCGCTGATCAGGCCGTCGCGATATATTCCTTGATCGCCTGCGCCTCGGCCTCGACCTCTTCGAGGCGCAGCTTCACCACGTCTCCGATGGAGACGATGCCTGCGAGACGGCCGCCCTCGACCACGGGCAAATGCCGGAACTTCTGCTGCGTCATCAGCTCCATCACGTCATGGATCGAGGTGTGGCCGGTGCAGGTCGTCACCTTCTCGGTCATGAAACGCGAGACGGGCTCGTCGAGGGCGCCCGCGCCATGCGTGGCGACGGCGCGCACGATGTCACGCTCGGAAATGATCCCAGCTATGGGCTTACGGCCGTCCATGATGAGAAGGGCTCCTATCCTGCGCTCGGAAAGAATCCTGGCCGCTTCGCTGAGCGTCCTTTCAGGTTCGATGGTCGCGACGTCGCGGCCCTTGAGCGAAAGAATGCGATTGACGTTCATCGTTTCCCTCCCATAGCGCGGATGGCGAAGGACCGTCAGCCTCTTCATCCGCCGGAGCGCCGGTCCCGGATGCCGGCCGCATGGCCGGTTCGGTTCCGTCCAACGCTCTCTTCCTTCAACTAGCGCATCGTTGGGCGCAGAAAACCGGACCGGCTTTTGCCATTCGGTGCGCGGGGCCGGCACGGGTCCTCACCTGACGACCGTGAGCGCGAGCCCTTGTGCCGATGTCACGATGATCGGGGGAAACCATGTCGGTTTCAAGCCGAGATGCGCTTTTGTCGGGCCGGAAGCGGATCGAGGAAGGGAAAGAGGATGAGCCCGGCGAGAAAGCCTCCGATATGCGCTTCCCAGGCGATGCTCGCATCGGTGAGGCCGAGAGGCTGCACGAAGGCGAAGACGTAGTTCGCGGCGAACCAGATTCCGAGGAAAATCAGGACCTGGCGGTTGCGGATCATGTCGCCGAGGCGCTCGCGCGGCCGCTCGTGCGGCTGCGCCACCCGCCCCTCCCAATGCCAGGAGGCCGGCGCGAACGTGAACCAGGAGGCGGCGGCCATCAGGCCGGACACGGCGCCCGATGCGCCGATCATCGGCAGAACCTGGAGCGGGTTCATGAAGGCGTAGAGGATCGCCCCGGCGATGGCGGAAACCGACGACAGAAGGAAGAACCTTCCCGCGCCGCACCGGCGGACGATCGGCGTTCCGAAGGCGGCGAGCCAGACGCCGTTGATGAGCACATGCGCCCAGGAGCCGTGCAGGAACGCATAGGTCAGCGCCGTCCAGGGACGTCCCTCCCCGTCGGCGAGGACATATTGCGCCAGGGCCATCAGCGGCGTGATGGTGTCCTGCGGCACGCCCTCGCTTAAATAGCGCATCACCTCTTCAGTCTGGACGCCGCCGAAGGCGACCGACCAGCGGGCCGGAATGACCGCCCAGTAGAAGATCAGGGTGAAGTCGGTTTCCTCGGAGAGCAGCAGGCGGACCGCGTGAATGCCGATCAGCGCCAAGAGCGACAGGGTGATGGCAGTCGGCAGATTGAGAATCGGCTCACGGGGGCGGGGCGGATGCGTGGACATGAACTGCTTTTGTCTGGACGGCCGACCCGAATCCCAGGGCCGGCAATGGCGGGACCTCCGATGACCTAACCCCTCTTTGGACGCGCCGTCGAGAAAAACCGGCGCCCCGGCAACGGCCAAGCTTGTCTTAGAGGAATTCTGTCCTTCTTCTGACCCTCTGCTTCATTTTTCTGTTAACCATAATGGAACCGCGAAGAGCGCGACGCGTTAACTCACCTTTTACTTTCCGCTTGAGCCTTCAATGCAACCATGTCAGTTTGGTTAAAAGAACGTTAACCGGCTGGTGGGGCATGCGAAAGGATTGTTTCAAGAGCGGCCTTTTCTGTGGCGGAAATGAGAAGCCGGGAACGCTCCTCAAAGCCGCTCTTCTGGGATTGTCCCTCCTCTTTTCCGGCGCAGCCGTCCAGGCTCAAACCGTCGCGGCCCTGCCCGTTTCCAGCACTCCCATCGCGAGCATAGGCGCCGCGAAGCCCCTGCTGGGCTGGGCGCAGTTCTGCGAGGAATACCGGTCCGAATGCACCGTGGACGTGACGGAGCCCGACAGGATCGAGCTCACCCCTCAAGCCTGGAACACCATCGTCTCGGTCAATCAGGAAGTGAATGCGAACGTCAAGGCCGTGACGGACGCCGACCATTGGGGCGTGGTCGACATCTGGAGCTTTCCCGATGACGGGCGCGGCGATTGCGAGGATTACCAACTCCTCAAGCGGCGGCTTCTCGCGGAGGCCGGCCTTCCCCGCCGCGCCATGCGCATGACGGTCGTGATCGACGAGCTCGGCGAGGGCCATGCGGTGCTGATGCTCCGCACGAACCGAGGCGACCTCGTCCTCGACAACAAGACCTCCGCCATCCTTCCCTGGCAGCGCACGGGTTATGTCTACATCAAGCGCGAAAGCCAGGACACGATCGGCTGGGTGTCGCTCGGCGGAATCGCCGCATCGCCGACCACCACCGCCAATCCTTAAAAACGAAACCGGCGCACGACGCCGGTTCACGCCTCCCATCGATGTCAGAAACCTGAAGCGGATCAGTCGATCCGCTTTAATTTTTGCGCAAAGCGCTTCCAGTTCGCCACGTAGTTCCTGGCCGACCAGCGGAGCCGCTCGATCGATTCCGCATCGAGCACCCGGATGGCCTTCGCCGGCGCGCCGACGATGAGCGAATTGTCGGGAAAGGCCTTGCCCTCGGTGACCAGCGCATTGGCGCCCACCAAGCAGTTCGCGCCGATGCGCGCATGGTTCAGAACGGTGGCGCCCATGCCGATCAGGGAATTCTCCCCGATGGTGCAGCCGTGCAGGATGGCCTTGTGGCCGATGGTGCAGCCTGCGCCGACGGTCAGGGGAGCGCCCATATCCGTATGGAGCAGCGCCCCTTCCTGAATGTTCGTGGCCTCGCCGATATCGATCAGCTCGTTGTCGCCCCGCAGCACGGCTCCGAACCAGACGCCCACATCCCGTCCCAGCTTCACCTTGCCGATCACATGGGCATCGGGAGCGATCCAGAAGCGGTCGGGTTCGGGAAGGATCGGGGCGGCGTCGTCGAGGCTGTAGATCGGCATCGCGTCTCCAGAACGAAAAAGCAGCAGAACCTGTCTCAAGTTCTGCTGCGAAAAGGCGCCTAATCCTCGAGATCCGTATCGAGAATGGCCATGGTGAAGTTGAAGGAGCGGTCCCCGTCCTCGTCGTCGACAAAGAGAACGCCGACGAATTCCTCACCGATGTAAACTTCCGCCGAGTCGGTCTTCTTCGGCCGGCCGACAACCCGGATCGAGTGGTTTGCGAAGGTCTGGCGCAGATAGCGCTCGACTTTAGCCATCTCGGTCTTGTCCACTAGAGGTCCTTTCTTGATGTCACGGATGCTGCAATTGCCATGTCCGGCAAACGCGAGCAAGCGGAGTTAGGTCCTCGGCGGGCCCCTTCCCTCAGTTTCCATCCGTGTCGGAGAAACGATGATCCATGGCGCGTGCAGGCTCGTCGCATCCCGCCGTACCGACAACCTTCGCCGGAACGCCCGCCACCGTGGCGTTATGGGGAACGGGCTTGAGCACCACGGAACCGGCCGCGATCCTGGCGCAATGACCGACCTCGATATTGCCGAGAATCTTGGCTCCGGCGCCAATGAGCACGCCATGGCGGATCTTGGGGTGCCGGTCTCCCCGCTCCTTCCCGGTGCCGCCCAGCGTCACGTCCTGGAGCATCGACACGTTGTCCTCGATGACGGCGGTCGCGCCGACCACGAGGCCCGTGGCGTGGTCGAGGAAGATGCCCCGCCCGATCCGGGCCGCCGGGTGAATGTCGGTCTGGAAGGTTTCCGAGGAGCGGCTCTGTAGATAGAGGGCGAAATCCTGCCGTCCGCGCGTCCAGAGCCAGTGGGCCAGCCGGTGCGTCTGAAGGGCGTGGAATCCCTTGAAGTAGAGAACGGGCTCGATCGCCCGGGTGACGACGGGATCGCGGTCGAGGACGGCGCTGATGTCGGCACGGAAAGCGGCGCCGATGCTCCTGTCGTCCTCGACGGCTTCCAGGAAGATCTGCTCGATGATGTCGGCCGGCACCGCGGCATGGCCCAGGCGCGAGGCCACCCGGTGGATCACCGCGGCTTCGAGGGTCGGCTGGTGCAGGATGGCGCTGAGCACGAACCCGGCCATGGCCGGCTCGGCCTGCACGACGGCCTCGGCCTCGGCGCGCAGGCGGGCCCAGATGGGATCGACCTTGCCGGCCAGGGAATCCGGGGCTCCCGGCTTCAGGCGCGTTTGTGTCATGATACTCTCCTGCCGGCTTCGCAATCGCCTTGGGCATAGATAAGAAGCCTGGGGCCCTTACCACAGATCCAGGCAAGCCATGACCTACTCTTTTTCTCCGGCGACGTCCAAGCTCGTGCTCTCTCTCGACGACGGCATCGTGACCCTGACCGTCGATAACCTGCCGAAGCGCAACGCCGTGGACCTGGAGATGTGGAGGGCCTTTCCCGCGATCATGGAGGCCCTCGGCCGGGACTCCAGGGTCCGCGCGGTAATCCTGAGAGGAGCGGGCCATGAAACCTTCGTCTCCGGCGCGGACATCGCGGAGTTCGAGACCGTGCGCGCCGATGCCGAGGGCGGCCGGCGTTACGAAGCAGCCAACGAGGCGGCCTTCTGGGCCGTGGCCCATTGCCCCAAGCCCGTCATCGCCATGATTCGGGGCTTCTGCCTCGGTGCCGGTTTCGGCCTCGCCCTCTCCTGCGATCTGCGGGTGGCGTCGGAGAACGCGGTGTTCGGCATCCCCGCCGCCCGGCTCGGGGTCGGCTATCCGCCAGGCGCCATGAAGCTCGTGACCGCGACCGTGGGCGCGGCCGCCGCCAAGGATCTCTTCTTCACCGCCAGGCGGCTCGACGCCCAGGAGGCCCAGCGTCTCGGGGTTTTGCAGCGCCTCGTCCCCGACGACCGTCTCGAGGCGACAACCGTGGCGCTGGCCCGGTCCATCGCGGCGAACGCTCCCCTCACCATCCGGGCCGCGAAGGCCGCCATCGACGCAGCGGTCGGCATCGCGCATCCGGATGTGGATCCGGTCGCCCTCGCCGATCGGTGCTTCGACAGCGCGGATGCGGTGGAAGGACGCACGGCCTTCCTGCAGAAACGTCAGCCCGTGTTCACCGGGCGATGACCCTCACCCTTCCCGGCAATACACGTAATAGCGGCCTTCCGGCACGCCGGTCTTGGCCGAGATATCCCGACAGGACGGCATGTTGAACGGACGATCCCCGATAAGAAGCCCGCCCGGTTGAAGCGGCCTCTCCAGCAGGGGGGAGAGCCGCCGGGCAATCTGGCGGTTCGCCTCATCGTCGCCCGTGCCGATATCCACATGGATCAGCGCCGCCGTGCCCTGACCGAACCGCGCGGTGAAGGCCGGCAGGGTCTCGAAGACGTCGCCCACGAGCAGATATCCGTCCGGAGGATAGCAATCGGGATGGGCGGCCGGGGACCGCTCGAAAACGTAGATCGACCGGCCGGGCATCAGGTCGCGGAGATGATCGTAGGTGCGACCGTTACCCAGTCCGACTTCGAGAACGAGGCCGGTGGGCGCCATATGCCGCGCCGCCCAGTTCAGCAGGTCTCGCTGGGCCGTCAATCGTCGGATTGCGCTGTCGAGCCTGGTCATGGCTCCCTCCCCTTACGGAATTGGGAGGGGCGGCGACGAAATCAACGGCCCCGCTTCATGGCCTCTGGGCTAGGAAGTCGAGAACGCCCTGCTTGTGCACCTTGTCGCCGACTGCGAGGTTGTGGTCGCGTCCCGGAATGTCGAGCGCGGTCGCGTTGGGAATGAGCCTGGCGAGTTCGGGACCCGAGCCCGACACATCGTCGTTGGTGCCGACGGAGATCAGGGTCGGCAGCCTGATCGTGGCGACCTCCTCCCGCGTCAGCACCTGCCGCGAGCCGCGGATGCAGGCGGCCAGCGCCTTGAGATCGCTGCCGGTCTGCTCAGCGAAGGCGCGGAACATGCGCTGCATGGGATCCGTGAGGTCGTCGAGGGAGCGCGCCTCCATGGCATCGGCGATTCCCAGCGGCAGGCCCACGCCTTCGACCAGATGAATCCCCAAGCCTCCCAGCAGCATGGAGCGCATCCGCTCCGGCGCGGTGAGCGCCATATGTGCCGTGATCCGCGCCCCCATGGAATAGCCCATGACATCGGCCCGCGCGATTCCGAGATGGTCGAGCAGCCGGAGCCCGTCCTCCGCCATGCGGTAGGAATTGTAGGCCTCAGGGTCGTAGAGCTTTTCGCTCTCCCCGTGCCCGCGATTGTCGAAGGCGACGACCCGGTATCCGGCGCGCGTCAGGGTCTTGACCCAGAGCGTATTGACCCAGTTCACGGCGTGGTTGGAGGCAAATCCGTGGATGAGAAGGATCGGGTCGCCCTGACCCTCGTGGGGCGGCACGTCGATATAGGCGATGCTCACGCCGTTGGAATTGAAGTAGCGCATGGAACCGGGAATGCTCGATAAGGCTGGGAACGGGCTCTACCTAAGCGCCCCTCCGGCGAGATGCAATCGCATGCGAATTTTGCTCTGGAGCCGATTTCACGGACAGGGAACGGCTCTCGTCTTTGCCATGCCGCTTTTTTAACGGCGAACCGGATCCACTTCGCCGAAAAATGCTCTAGGCGCATGGCTCTTCGGCCATTATGGTGCGCGCAAATTTCACGGCTTCAGAGCGACGGCAATGGCTGACAAAGGCACCCCCCACTTCCACAACGATCCGGGCGTTCCCGTCATTCACGTGGGCTCGAAGGAGTTCATGTGCATCGGGGCGACGCCGCCCCTCGATCACCCCCATATCTTCATCGACATGGGCTCCGATACCGAGACGGTCTGCTCCTATTGCTCGACCCTCTTCAAGTACGATCCCTCCCTGAAAGCCGACGAGGCTCGCCCCGCCGAATGCGTGTGGGAGCCCGACTTCGCGACAGATCCCTCCTCGCGCTAAGTGTCCGGTCTCTCGATTGCGGTTGTCGGCGCCGGTATCGGCGGCCTGACGGCGGCGCTGGCCCTGGCCCGCCAGGGCCACGCGGTTTCCCTCATCGAGCGCCGGACCGGCTTCAGCGAGGTGGGGGCCGGGCTCCAGCTCTCGCCCAATGCCAGCCGGATCCTGATCGACCTCGGGCTCGGGCCGGCTCTGCGCCGCGTGGCGACGGAGCCGGAGCGCGTGGCCGTGCGCGCTATCCGCACCGGCCGGACCATCGGCGAGGTCGCCCTGGGCCGCTTCATGCGCGAGCGCTTCGGGGCGCCGTACTGGGTCATCCACCGGGCCGATCTCCAGACGATCCTGCTGGATGCCGTTCGCTCGGAACCGTCGATCCGGCTGGTGATGGGCCGCACGGTCGAGGCCGTCGAGGACGGCCCGGCAGGAGCTTCCCTCTCCTGGGTATCGGCAGGCGGCGCCCATGAGACCATGAGCGCCCACATGATCGTCGGGGCCGATGGCGTCTGGTCCAAGGTGCGGCAAGCGCTGGGCGACACGAAGCCCCCCACCTATCGGGGCTACATCGCCTGGCGCGCCACCTTCGAGCGCAGCGCCGCGCCCGCGGAACTCTCCGGGGACGAGACGGGCCTCTGGCTCGGGCCTCAGGGCCATGTGGTGCATTACCCCATCGCCGGCGGCAAGCTCGTCAATGTAGTCGCCATCGAGCGGAACCCCGCGCCGGTGGAAGGCTGGGCCGCGCCCGGCAACCGCGCGGATCTGCTGGCCCGTTATCCTTCCGCCGCGCCCGCCCTGCGCCAGCTTCTCGCTCTTCCGCAGGACTGGCTGCGCTGGTCCCTGTTCGATCACCCGGCCCAGCGCCTCGCCATGGGGCGGATCGCCCTTCTCGGCGATGCTGCCCATCCGGTCCTGCCCTTTCTGGCCCAGGGAGCCGCCATGGCCATCGAGGAGGCCGCCACGCTCGCCTCCCTCATCGCCGGGCCGGAAACCGGGATCCCGGCGCTCCTGGCGGCTTATGAGAAGGCGCGCCTCGGGCGCGCAACCCGGGTGCAGGACGAGGCCCGCAAGAACGGGCGCATCTACCACGCGGGCTCCCTGATCGCCCTCGGACGCGATCAGGTCATGCGCTATCTCGGGCCGGAGGGGATGACGAAGCGTTACGACTGGCTCTATGGTTTTCGTATTCCGGGTTGACGGCGCTCCCGCGCCGCACTCTTTGACTTGCGCTTGCGCACGCAGCCCGATAACCCTCGACATGATGCGGACGTGGCGAAACCGGTAGACGCAAGGGACTTAAAATCCCTCGGGCTATGCCCGTGCGGGTTCGACCCCCGCCGTCCGCACCACATTTCTTGAGACGACGCCGGAGGCGCAGAGAGAACTCCGGCCTCCGCGATTCTTCCCTCAGTTCATGAGCGACGCTTCGGGCTGGAACCGAAGGTTTTCGTTGGCCCACATGGCGGCCTGGGTGCGGTTGGCCGCGCCGATCTTGCGCAGGATGGACTTGACGTGGACCTTGACGGTCGCCTCCGTCACATCGAGCTTGCGCGCGATGACTTTGTTCGCGTCGCCGCCCATGAGCGATTGCAGGATCTCCTTCTCGCGCGGCGACAATCGGTTCGTTCTCGGATCGGGCCCGTTCTGGTTTGCGCTGGGGCTCGCCCGTCCCGCCTCCGCAGGCGTATGGTCGATGAGAGAGAGAGCGAACGACCGTTCCCGGCAATACCTGCTCGCCCAGCATCGTCAGCTCGAGAATCCTGACCAGAACCTCGCGCCCACCCATCGCCAGGCAGAAGCTGTGCACCCCGGCGGAAATCGAACGCTGGACGATATCGAGAGTGAACGTGTCCGCGATGGCCACGATGCGGGCATTCGGGTTGCGGCCCTTCGCATCCTGGACGAACTGGAGCGTCTGCTCGACAGAGCCGCTCGCATCGACGATATACAGCTCCGGCGACGGGACAATCCGCTGCGGCGCCTCCGCGCCAGGAGCCTGATCGGCGACGGCGAAGTCCGTGCCCGTCAGCACATGCGCAAGGCCAACCCGCAGCAAGGGGTTTCCGCAGAGTAATTCTGTAGCATGACGCTGCCTGGCCCCAGTCGCAGGAGGAACTCCGTGCGAATTGACCAACGCGATATACCGAGAATCACCCTTCAACATAAATGCCCCCTTACGTGAGCTCCGCAATAACACCGCCGCGGTTATCCATGAGGAAGCAAAGTTGAAATTTCAGCAAGAGTTATAGTATTTACTCTAGCCACGAAGGAGTATGCTTTAATACTTAAGGGCTGGGGTGAATAAAGCCTAAATTAACGATCTTCATCGGCACGCCAGAAAGAGAACGCATTCGTGCGTGGGAAACGTGACTCATGCGCGACACCGCTTGAGAAGCCTCTCCGCAGGGGTACTGACACGGAGCACTCTCTTCCCTCTCGGATGCGCGTCAGACGCATTGCCGCCTTAGCACCCGGTTCCATATCCCTCCCCTCGACCACGGATGATCGGAGGGAACGATGCCCATCAGCAAGGATGTGCTGCCCCGGACGAATTGCAGCCGTGCGCCCGACGAGGGCATGATTACCGAGAAAGACTTGAAGATACTCTGGGTCTCCCGAACATTGACGAACATCGATTTCGAGTACGGCAAGGAAGTGCTCAATCTCGAACGCAGCAACATCGAGCCCGAGCAGAAGAACGACCTCAAGCAGCAACTGCTTCTGAATTACCGGAAACAACGCGCGGCCTACCAAGCTCTCATCGAGAGTCTTCGACGCTAAAGCATTGTGCCCGAAAGTGGACTTGCACTTTTGGGAACCATCCGATGCTTTCTTCCTCGATGAGCGCATTGGCAAGAAAGCTCCCAACAAAAGAGGCCCCGGAGGGGCCTCAGTTTCTCAGAGGGAGCAACACAATGCCGTCGACCACACGCATCGCGCCTTCGCAGCGAACCATCGGATCGCTTCAGCGATGTGCGCTTCACAAGAGGAGCATTCGGTCGATCCAATGCTCCGGTGCCAGTCTCCGCCTGCCCGGCCAGCAGGTCAATTCACGTATGATTACATTCGTCATCCCATCGCAACGAAGCATCCGTCCTCGCGCGTGTGCGGCAACGAACCGATGGCCCCGGATGCACCGATGGAACGGCGAAGGCCCCCGCACAGTTGATGATGCAGCCCGCGCCCGGACTGTCCGGGCGCTCACTCTTCCCAGGGAGAGCATCCATGCCGACGGTCATTGCCATCGAGGCCAAGCCGGTCGATCTTGAAGGCGTCATCAGCGGTTTCCTCCATCTCTATCTCGTCAAGACCGTCACCGACTCCCACGGACATGTCCTGTCCGAGAAAGTGATCCGTGGCTCGCTCGAAAGCGACGGCCGCCTCGGCACGATCGCCAATGTCGATCTGGCCTTTTCTCCGGACAGGCGAGGTTCGGACACGCCTGCGGAGCGACATCGCACGGTGCTCGATATCGGCACGAGGAACGCCGGCGATGTGTGGAAGGTCATGGTCCAGCATGCCGTCGACATCGACCGCGCCGAACTTCGTTACAGCTTCGATATCTTCCGACAGCTTCCGGGATACGATCTGAACAGCAATTCCGTCGTTGCATCGCTGCTTCACACGGTCGGACTCGATTGGGCAACCAGCCTGCCGGTCGGCGTCAGTCGGTCGGAGGTGCCGCTCTACGGCCAGCTGCAGGACATGAGAGTGAACGACACGCTCTCGGGAACGGCGAACAAGGATCGCATCCTCGGCGGCGTCGGAAGCGACCAGATCAAGGCGGGACAATCAAACGATATCATCTGGGGGGAGACAGGCAACGACCGCCTCTATGGCAACTCGGGCAACGATACGATCTCGGGCGGCATCGGCAACGACCGGCTTTACGGCAGCTATGGGAAGGATGTTCTGAGCGGCGGATCGGGACAGGACGTGTTCGTCTTCCATACCTCTCCGCATGGCACGCGGGATGCCGATACGATCCGCGACTTCTCGGTTCGCGACGATACGATATGGCTTGAGAACAAAATTTTCAGCGCCCTGGGAGCGGCAGGCGCGCTGAAGTCCTCTGCCTTCTGGACAGGCGATGAAGCGCATGACGCCACCGACCGCATCATCTACGATCGCGCCGACGGCGTGCTCTATTACGACCGGGACGGCACCGGCGCAGCCGACCAGATTGCCGTCGCGAAGCTCGCGGAGGGCCTGAGGCTGACATCTGCGGATTTTCGGATCGTCTGATCCCACGGTGGAGGCGAGACGCACCGATCATCCCAAAGGTGACATCCTCTCCGCCGGCCGGCGCGAGAGAGCCGCTTTCACTGACGTGGAATCGGCTCTCGTCTTCGCCACGCCGCATTCTTGAACGGCGAACCGGATCCACTTCGCCGAAAAACGCTCTAGCTTTAAGGGGCGTATCGCTCTCCGATGGAGGAGATGTGGAATGACGGACCGATCGTTACGCCTTGGCCGGATCAGCCTCGCGGCCTGTCTCGCCCTCCTGGCCGCGAGCGCTCAGGCTCTCGGCCAGAGCCATCCCATGACCTTGAGGATGGCATGCGCCCAGGCCCGGGCGCTTGTCGCGACACAAGGGGCCATCGTGCTCAGCACAAGCCCCTTCACCTATGACCGCTATGTAGGCGCTTATGGATATTGCGCCCTGGGAGAGATTGCGACACCCGCCTGGGTGCCGACAGCCGATGTCGCCGAATGCCCTGTCGGGTATCGCTGCCTCGGCCGCAACGTGCCGTCGCGCAACTGACGGACCGAGTCCCGGAAGAGCCCGGACAGGGATGGTTACGAGCGGCTCCCGGGGGCCTGCGGCCCGTTGATCTGGCCCTGGTAGAAACGCTGGGCGGCCTCCGAACCGGCAGGCGCGCTCCACGAGCCTGTGGCTTGAGATGGAACCGGGATGTCGCAATCCTGCATGACGGACGCTTCCTTGGTTCTGAAATTGAAGAACCGCCGCTCGGTCCGGTTATAGGTCCAAGGCTCGTCGCTGCAGTTGCGCCCGAACGCGCCGATCGTGTTCTCGAAGACCTTCCACTTGAGTTCGGAATTGGGGCACTGCCCCTCATACTGCCCGCTATGGGATCCGATGCGCGGATAGCAGCTCGTCTGAGCCTGGGATGGGCCAAGCCCAGCCAGGAAGATTGCCGCCAACAGGATCGTCCTCACCATTCCATTGCCTCGTCACGCCAATTATAGGCCAAGCTTAGCAATGAAAGTGCCGTTAGGGAATGTATGGGGCAGCCCTTCCGGGCCGATATCTTCGAGACCCCCTGAGCCCAGCTATGCCCGGCTCAGCGTCCGGTCCAGGCCCGGAGGGCCAGGATCGGGGTCAGGACCGGCCATCCGAACCCTGCGATCAGGATATGGTCGAGCCCAATACCTCTTCGCCGTCGATCATGGTCGCGACGGCCAGAAGCAGGATCACGCCAAACAGATAAATCATCAGAACTTCACGCATCCCGAGCCCCGTCTCCAATCCTGAAGCTGAGCTTTGGCGCAAGGCATGTGAGATGCCAATGCGACCGGCGGTCGCCTGCATCCGGATGATCTCCTCAAGGGGTAAGACGCGCCAGCCCCGGAAAAATATTTGTTCTCAGAAACTTAACCGCAACCCAATCCGTTTTCGCCCGTTCTCAGGCTCAAGGATGAGCACGCAAGGAGCCCAGTATGCCGAGGCGGCAAGACCGTCCCTCTGCCACGAACAGTAACAACAATTGGAGCATCGGCTCCAACGGCCTGACGGCGTCCGGCCGGTCCGAATTGCTGAAGGATCTCGGACGCCAGTTGCAGCGCAGCTACCAGGATGTCCTGAAGGAACCTGCACCGGATCGCATCAAGCATTTGCTGCATGAGCTCGAGAGAAGCGGTTGGCAGGAAGACGACGCAGAGCGCTGAGGCATCGCCCGGCCTCCGTCCCCCCTTCAGCTCCGGGATCGCCTTCTGGAACGGCTCGAGGTTTCCGCCTGATGAGGAATGAGGCTGTAGACCAGGAAGCCGGCCAGGACCCCTGCTCCCAGCAGAACGAGAGGATAAGACCTCGCCGTCTCGACCGCCATCGAAGCCGTCTGCCGCATGGGGTAAAGGGGATCGGATGCGTGGATCAAGCGTTCTGCCCACCTGTGATTTTTCCGTCGCGTATGAATCTCCAGGTCGTAGCCCTCGTCATCCTCATGCGGATGAACCGCGATGCTGTTGCGGGCGAAGCCTGCTGAGACCAGACGCTGGACGGCCCGGTTGGCCTCCCTGCGCGACGAGAATGTACCGGTGGCGGTGGAGGTGTATGTCATCGCTCGATCCTCTTCGGTTGCCGAGGCCAATTCCCGGCAAGCGCCAAGGTTCCAGGCGCCAAGGTCCCAGATTCTCTTTCAAGAAGTTGCCTCAGTCGCGTCGATAGGCTTGAGCCGCCCTCTCCGCCTCCATCAGCACGTCGAGCGCCCGCCACGGTTTCGGCATGAAGCGGACATCCCCCGGCATGTCGTCGAAGAGAGGATCGACAGGCCAACCTGCGGTCACGACCGTGCGCACCCATGGCCAGTTGAGGCGCACAGTCCGAACCAGGTCGCTCCCGTCCGTCAAATTCGAGAGATGCATGTCGGTGAACAGAAAAGCCACCTGATCCGCGTTTTGCCGCAGGTAATCGAAAGCCTCCTGCGCGCTGGCAGCCTCCACGACTTTCAGGTCGGTCTCCTCGAGAAGAGCGGCCGCAAGCCCCCTCACCTCGGAATCGTCCTCGACGATCAAGGCGACCCGAACCGGCTCTTCCTTCGGTGCCATGTGGCGATCTCCTTGACGGTCTTTAGGGAATCCACCCTTGAGAAGACGGTCAACCGGAACGATACACTGGTTTGCTGCCATTCAAGGGCAAGCTCAAGCCCGCTATGCCAGACGATACGATCGAGCGGGGCCCTCATTTCAGAACGGTGAAGACTGCACTCCGTTTCACCTTGGCCTTTGAGAAAATGTCCGCCCCTCTTCTTTTTGACCTAGAGGAAACCGCGCATCGGCTGTAGCTTAAGTTCGGAACCGATCCTTCTCACGCGAGATGCCTGCCGTGTTCAAGGAGATCCTGCTTCATCAGGAATTCGTGGATCTGGAGCATCACATGCAGCTTCTGGACCGGAAGCTGGCCGATGCCCTTCAGCGCATGCGCCACGGCTCCTCTCCCGATCTCATCGAAAAGGCCCGGCAGGACGAACGGCAGCTCCTGTCCGAACTGGACCGGCTGATGACCAGGTTGCGCGCCATCGAGGGACAACTGCTCCAGTTTCAGAAAACCGCCACCCGGCATTAACGCATCGCAGAAGCGCGCATGGCGGCCCCGAAGGTCCGCTTGCAACGGTGCAGCGCGCGAATGCCTTCTCCCATGTCCTGCGCGTCCGACAAACGTAGCTACAACGCCTGTGTGTGAGCGCACCTCGACGCAGCCGGTTCAGGCGCATGGTAGTCGCCTCACTTAAGGTTAGACATGAAGAGGATGAGAGATGACCATCAAGGAATCTCGCCTCGAGAGGCGTATGGAAGCGACGGCCGATGAAGGGTCGATGCGGAGAAAGGTCATCCCGCTGCTCCCGGCATTGATCGGGACGCTGGCGGTGATGAATGTCGCATCGGTCATCATGGCGCTCATCGAATGAGCCGCGCTCCGAACGAGCGACGGCTTGTCATGGCGATGGCAACGAAAGGCTCGGGACCTGCGGGGCGGTGTGAGAACCACGGAAGCCGCCCTGCAGGTTCAAGGTACGGTCTTAGCGCAGCCCGAGGAACGACAGGATCGCAAGGACGACCACGATCGCACCGATGAGCCAGATGATGTTGTTCATGCTTCTCTCCTGACAATGGCATTGATCCCATGCCAACGGTCAAGGTGAGGGTTCGTTCCTTCGCTCAACGCGTCCTCGGTGACGTGGAGCGGCAATCCGTGACATCGCTGCCGTAGCCTCCCCCCGCGGGACCGGTTCCCCGCGTGGAGACGCTTGTGCAGGCCTCGCGGGTCAGTCCCCGGCTCGTATCGGCCTGGATGCGGCCGTCATAGGTGCGTTGCATCTCGTATCCCGGCCCGGCCTGATACTCCCATGTGGAGACGCCTGCCATTCCCACGCATCCCGTGAGCAGAACCGCGAACCCAACGGCACAGCCCAGCTCCCAGACAATCCTCGCCATCGCCTTACCCCGCATCATCGCGCAATCGCCCCTTCGGTCTTAGAATACCTCACAAACCTCCTGGTTTCTTTAGGCAAGTCAGAACAACAGGCACGCTACCGGCCTCCTCCGCCATGAGCTTCGGACTTGCCCTGTCGAACACCGTCCTAACCCTCCTCCCCCACGAGCCTCGGGCTTGCCCGAGACTCGTCTTGCACAACGCGGGCTGTCCTCCCCCTTGTTGGGAGGAGGTGGAGGAGGGGGTGTAAGCGATAGCCTATCAAGGTCAAGCGTCGGCACCCCCGCCCTGACCCTCCCCACAAGGGGGAGGGAAAGCGCATCCAACGGTTTTATTAGATACTCCTAGAGCATCGTGCGGACCCTAGCGATGCTCTCAACTCAGGAAGAATGCACCGGATCCGATCCCAAAAGTGCAAGTCCACTTTTCTCGTCCGATGCTTTAGCCAGCAATCGCGTTGCGTCAATGAACTGGCGGACCACAAAAGAAAAACCCCGGTGTTGCCACCGGGGTTCTCCTGTCCAATCAGACGAGCCGATTAGAAGTCGCGCTGGATGCGCAGACGGCCTTCCCAGGAATCGTCGCCGCGCAGCAGCGGGCTGCGAGGATCGAGATTGGAGTAGAGGGCCTCGACACCGATATCCAGGCCGGAAACCGGCGACCAGATCAGGTTCGAACCGACGCGCCACTCGTTGAAGTCCACGGCGGTGGCAGGAGCACCGGCGCTGTACTCGACGCGAGCATAGGAGCCGAACACGCTCTGACGGATCGTCGGGGTCCAGAAGTGGTTGATGCCACCGGCGATGGACCAGCCGGAACCGGACTTGATGTCGCCGTCGGCGCCGATATAGGCATCGTAGACCAGAGCGGACGAGGAGCCGGCGGCCACATCGGGATCGAACCCGAGATAGCCGAGAGCGCCGTCGGCATAGGTGGCGGCGAGCCAAAGGGCGTCGCCCTCAGCCAGCATCGGCAGGTTCACGCTGACCTGACCGGACAGGGCCCAGCCATACTCGGTATCGGCGAACTGACCGCCGACCGGGATGTTGCTGCGCAGCTGGTGCACGACGCCGGAGAGCTGAGCCGAACCCCAGGTGCCGGCATACTTCACGTTACCGACCACGTCAGGCATCCGCTGACCGAAGCTGCCGAGAGCGTCCGACGCATAGGTGCCCTCTTCGAGCGACAGCGAGGCCGAGAAGCCGTTGCCGAACGAGAAGGTGTAGGCGAGCAGGTTCACGTCGGGGAAGTCGTAGAAGCGGACCGTGCCCCAGTTCTCGTTCGGGATGTCGCTGTTCGTGAAGAACGAGGTGACGCGACCGGCGGTCAGGCCGCCGAACTGGATGAAGGCCTGAGCGATATCCGGCGAGGAGGACACGCCGCCGCCAGCGTAGACGCCGGTGTTACGGGTGATTTCCATGCGCACGAAGGAGCGCAGGAGGCCGTAAGCTGTGGCGGTGCGGGCGTCGAGCTGGACGCGGCCGCGAGCGCGGAAGCCGATCGAGTCGTCACGGCGGCTCTGCGGCTCGAGGTACTGATACTCGGCGCGGACACGGCCGCCGACGCGCAGGCAGGTTTCCGTGCCCGGGATGTAGAAGAAGCCGGCTCCGTAGGTGGAGCAGACGCGCACGTATTCGACGGCAGCAGCCTTCTTCGAGGGAAGGTCGGCGGCCTGTGCCCCTGCGGCAGCCGCGAGACCCGCGACCGATCCGAGGAAGAGGCTCTTTGCGAGCTTCATGTGGTTCTCCAAAAAAGTCTGGGTACATGACCCATATACGATTGTGACAATATCCAGAGCATGACGCGATGCAACCACCTCAAGCGCGCTGTGCGCCCGTTGCACGGGCAAAGTGATGAAAAGATAAGCATTTTCAGAGCCGCCGAAGATTTATTCGGCGCAGTGTGTCATAATTTCAACACATCTTGGATGCTCGACGGTAGCCTTCCGCACGGCATGGGCGTGGCCGAGTCGAGGCCACTGCCTGCTCCTCGAAGCCGGGTTGCGGCGAGGCGCCGTTCAGTCGTCGAACAGGAAGTCGGCATCGCGGCATCGATAGCCGACAAGGCATTGGGGCGTATCCCGCGTCGGCACGAGGGCAGGTTCGATCGTCTCGTTGATCTCGCAGAAACGCTGATCCCGGACATAGCGGTCGTAGGTATAGGTCCCTGTCCCGAGCACGATCGCGCCGCGCGAGAGAACGAGATTGCGGGCCTGGTTGCAGGTCATGCCCGGCGTCATGGGCCGGGACTGCGCATAGGCGCCGGAAGCGGACATCGCCATGGCCAGGACGAACGATACTCTTCTCATGATGCCAATTCTCATGCCGATGCCTCTCCGCTCGAAGCGAGGACTGCATGACAACGCGCAAGGCCGAGCTTTGTTACGGCGCGCCGGGGCTCAGAGCATCGGCTGCAGGCGGCGCGCAACTTCGACGGCAGTGCCGTAATCGATCTTGCCGGAGCCGAGCACCGGAATGGTCGACACGAAGATGGAGCGCGGCACCCAAAGCTCCGGGAAGCCCTGGGCTTTGGCATAGGCCAGCAGCTCGTCCCTGTCGGCATCCGCCTTTTCGGTGATGAGGACGATCTGTTCTCCCTTGCGCGTGTCGGGCAGAGCGACAACCACATGGTTGAAATCGGGCCAGAGGGCCTGAACCGTCGCCTCGATGGCCCCGAGGGAGATCATCTCGCCGCCGATCTTTTTTCACACATTACTCTTTTTTAGGGACAATGTGAAGGAAGGGAGCGTCACCGAAGCTAAACGGAGCAGGGGTGCCACCAGTGGGGATTGTGGACGGAACGGCATAGTCCGGATCCTCCAGGATGGCGCTCACCAGGGCGTCGATGGCAGGGACACCGCCCCCCCGGCGCTCGACCAGCCGGGCGACGTTGGCGTAGAATTCCGGCGGTATCCGGCGGTGGTGCGCCGCCATCGCGTTCACGACATGCCGCATGGCCCGGAGCGCGGACTTGGATCCGGTCTTGAAGTACGCCATCCGGCCGAGATCGAGATAGTGGCGGCACGTCGTGGTCGGTCTGGCATGCCCGAGCGCTTCGGCCACCCTGTCGAGCACGAAGTTCTCGACACGCTGGTCCCAGCGGAACCCGTTGTCAGCGAAGGCCTCGGCCCACAGGCGCTCGGCGAGTTTCGTGGCAAAATACGCGCGGAGCCGATGGCCGCTCCCCGGGATCACACACTTGTTGAAAGCGTGCTTGAGGAGGTTGCCGATCGCGTCGGCTTCCAGAGGGCCTCTTGTCTTCTCGGACAGGAAGATCTCCGGCGGGCCCGGCGGCTGCAAGGCATTGCTCCACCGCAGAAGCTGGTCCCTCCGGACATCCCAGATACCGATCGCCAAGAGGTCCCGGACAAGGTCGATTGGGAACGGCACCTCCCGAGTGACCTGCCCCTTCCCCGTCACCGTGATGTAAATGTTCGTGCGGTGGCGTCGCTCCAGCCGCTCGAGCCCGTCCAGGACGGCCTGCCGGCCCTGGGCCCAGTTCGCGACCGCATCGAGGTTTGCGAGTTGCGGCTGCCAACCAGCGCGGACAGCCTCCGCCCTATTCTCGGGCTTTGGAACCTTGATCCCCTCCTTCGCCAGCCCAGCCTCCAATGCCAACACCGACAATCTCACCACCTCATCGCGCCTGAGACCGGCTTCGGCCTCCGTACGTCCGATGAGCCAGTTCCGATCACCAAGAGCCGGGCCGTCGGCGGAACTCCGCAGATACCCCAACACAGACGCCACCCCCGTGTCGTCGGGGGTGGGTCGTCTCGTGACCTTCCGTCCTGAGGGTTCCGCGCAACGCCACACCCGGACGCTGCCGTGCGCGGTGGCTTGGGGCGGGATGCTGGCGCCGCCGCGCCCCTTTCCCCGGTCCGCAGCCCGGTAGGTGATGGGTCCTTTCGCGCCGACCAGTTCCCTGTCCAGCAACATCGCTTGGGCCGCGCTCTCATAGAACGTGAACACGGTCGAGAGTTTGCGGCCGATGCGCCGGTCGGACAAGAGATCCTTGCTACGGCGAGCATCCGCCCCGAGCTTCTTGTTCACCTCCTTCAACCGCTCGCGCATCTCCTTCATCCGCTCGCGCCAGTCGATCATGACTTGGTCGTCGACTTCGTCCCAGCGGCATCCCCGGCCTTCAAGATACGCCCACCACTCCCGCAGGATGTATGCCTCGTCCCGCATGGACGAGATCGCGGTGCGCTTGTAGCGGAACGACCATCCGAAAAAGCGGAGGAGCGGCTCGCTGACGGATCCGTCGCGCTCGCAGATGATCGGGAGGCCCGGAGCTCGCTCCCCAGACCACTTGAAGTCGTCCGGTGCGAAGATCATGCGGTAGTCCTCGGGACTGTGTTGAGACGCCATGACCTCCCCGCTTCTCCGCCCATGAACCTCCGGCTGAAGATAGAGCGCCTAGTGCGTAATGCGAAGCGTCGCCGCCGGCGCTCCCAAGCCGGCTGCTTCGCGCCTGGTCAGACGCCTATCCAAAGCAGGGGCCCAGACCTAGCTTAACGACCCTCAGCCGGGGAGACAGGGTAAGTGTTCAGATGACGGATGGCCAACCAGCAGATGACAAGGCTGACGCAACACCGTAGCCCTTGAATGGCAGGACCAGGACGTCCTCCCAAACCGCTGCGGTCCCGGCGATCTCCTCCTGGTTGGGCACGGTCCTCGCTAGCAACCGGTGCCTCTGACGCCTCCGAAGCAGCCACGGCACACCCCGCCGCCCCCCCCGGCGTCCGCGATGGCTGATTAGAACCGGAGAGAACCTCCGTCGCATGGTCACCTCACAAAAGAGGCCGCGATCGATGTGGGGCATGAAGCCGCCACTGTATGGCCCCTTTAGGCGGGGAAGTTCCGGTCCGCCGCCCGAAACCGGCGCATGACGCTCCGGAACCGCGTGTCCCAGCCCGAGGCGGCTAGCGCCGACAGGATCCCTGGCATGTTCGATCCGAAGAGGAAGGCGGTCCTGACGAATGGAACTCCCAGACCCTCAAGGTGCCTGACCAGCATACCGGATGCATACTCAAATCCGGGAGCGGCATGACCGGAGAGGATCACGAACTCAACCCTGTCCATCAGGGATCGCACCTGGGCGTCCGGGCGGTCCTCGAGACAGAGGACGTGAGCGAGGTGTCGGTCGATCGCAGCCTTCGGGACCGCGCGACGCAGCCGGGCCTTGTCGCGCGGCGGGATCTTGTCCGACAGGCCGATCGGGAGGGCGTCGGCGAAGACCAGAGGCGCAGCCTGGGCGGCATGAAACACACGCTTGATGGCTGCCGTCGTCATCCCGGGAACGCCGCTGTAGCGAGCGGCCAATCCCGCCGCCGAATTCCAGAAGCCGCATCTAGGACTGCCCCTGAAATCGTATGTGCCTGCTCCTGGGCTGACAGGCTTGTCGACCTGGGGCTCGCGGCCAATCACCAGGATCAGAGGAAACGACCTTGCGACCGTCTCCCCATAGTAGAGGAACGACGGATGGAGGAGGTCGGCTCCTGCTGGCGTCTCCACCCCAGCAGCATCACGTTTGTTCATGGGAACTCCCTGGCGGAGCGGAGGACCCGCCCGGAGACCATGACGCGCCGCGACGTCCTGCCCGGGCCAGTTCCGCGACAAGGCCGCCTGTATTCGAAGCCCCCATGCCCCTGGTTCGGAAGCGGCCGTGCTCTCATGACACACGCATCCGCGGCAGAAGCCGGGCCATCTCGCTGAAGTTCGGGATCCCAGACCAGGCGCCGTATGAACCGACCACATAGAGGTTCTGCTTCGCGCGCGTGACGGCCACGTTGAGGATATTAGGTCCCGAGCCCGCCCAACTCCGCGCGCCATGCTGGCCCGCGTTCGGAGCGCCGAGCAGGAGGATCACCGTCTCGGCCTCGCGGCCCTGGAAGGTATGGATCGTCCCGACGCGATCGCGTGCCCACTCGTCGGGCTGTGCCTGAAACGTCGAGAAGACGTCCCGCTCCCGTTCCAGCCGCCGGCGCATCTCCTGCTCGACGATCTTGAACGGCGTGATCACGAAGATGTCCGGCGATGTGATGCCGGCTGCAGCGACAGCCCTCAGCATCCGCACGACGATCTCGCCCTCGTCAGGACACCACTTGGTCTCCGCCGTCCCGTCGATGTCGAACCAGCAGGACTGGCCCAGGAGCCTACCGACGGGCCCAGGATCCTTCGGTTTCGGGGCATGCACCATCTCGCCGGCATAGGCGATCTCGTTGGAGATCCTGAACATGGGATCCTGGCAGCGGCGATGCACCAGCAGCGGCACCCCGACCGTCCGCCTGCCCTGCTCCGACCGGAACGACGCCTTCGTCTTGGAGGCCTTGTCCGCGAGCGTCTGCGCGGAGGCGATCGCCGCCGCCCATTCGGCCATGTCGACCTTGAAGAACGTGCAGATCTCGGCGGTGAGGCGGTCGGGCAGCGAGACCACCGGCGGGATCTGGAGCGGATCCCCGATAACGATGGACCGCTTCGCCCGCATGATCGCCCCGACGGCAGCCTGCGGCAGCGCCTGCCCGGCCTCGTCGATCAGGAGCCATCCCAGACTACTCGGCTTCAGGTCGCCGAGCATCCGGTCGACGGACGCGAACGTGGTCGACACGACCGGGATGACCATGAAGAGCGTGGACCATAGGTCGCCCAGCAGCGCCTTCTTCTCCTCCTCTGGGAATGCCCCCGCCGTGAAGGCGCTCATCAGGGCACCCAGGTTATGCTGCACCTTCTGGGCCGAGGCGTCGACAAACGCCTTCTGGACCTCCAGGGCAGCCATGAAGAGTTCCTCGCGCTTGCGTTGGAAGGCGTCAGGCAGCCACGGAGCCGTCAGATGGATCTTCTCGTGATCGCCGCCGAAGAAGCCCTGGTCGATGAGCCTGTCCCCGATCTCCGCCCGGCCCTGGTCGACCGTCTGCTGTAGCCGGGATACGAGATCCCTCTGGCCTGCGAGGTCCTTCGCCGAGGCCGAGACTCTGCTGGCTAAGGCATCGGAGGCGGCAAGGGCGTCGACCCTCGACCTCTCTGCCGCCGCCGCCCTTCCCTGGGCTTCCCTCGTACGGTCGGCAAGTTCCTTCGCCTCCCTCGACCACTGCTTCCAGCTGGCGGTGCCGAACAGACGCGCGAAGAATCCGGGGCGCAATAAGGCATGGCTCGCCTGGGCGGTCTCCTGGCGCCTGGCCTGATCGGCCTGCTTCGCGTGTTCGGAGGTGCGCACATCGAGGACGCGTCTGGCGTCCGCACCCTGCCGCTCAAGCGCTACGTGCTGCTCCTCGAGCTTGGCGAGCTTGTCACGCTCTCCGGGCAGGCGTTGGCAGGTGGCACGCAGCTCCTCCATGCGCTTGAGCTCGGCCTCGACCTCCCGCGTCAGCGCCTTGAACCGGGATCTGGCCTTGCGCCAGCGCGCAGCGGCCGCATCTCCGGATGCAGGCTGCTCCCGGACGACCACCTCGGGCGTGCGCCGTTCGATCACCCGGTCCGTGACGGGATCCTTGATCTCGCGGACGACAGACTCCCCCTTGGCGGCCTTGAGATAGACGCGGAAGCCAAACTCCTCGTCCCACCAGAACTTCTGCTGAAAGGCGGCCCGGTTCTTCGCGTTGCCAAGCACGGCGGCGATCAGGCCCCAGGTCTCGACGGCCTTGATGTCGGCATCCACATCGTCGTCATCGAGTCCGACGGAGTTCGCGAGGCGGTCGCTGATCGAGCGGAAGTAGGCGACCTCGGTCGGCCGGCCGAACTCCTTCTTCAGAGGCAGCTCGCGGCTGACGTTCTCGACAGCCTTATTGTTGCTCGACGCGACCAGGATCTCGTGCCCCTTGAGTCTGGGATCGAGCCGGTAGAGGTGGAGGAAGGCGTTGCCTCCAACTGAGATCTTCTGTCCCGAACTGGTGAAGGCCGAAGCCGGATCATCGAACCGCACCATGGCGGCGGCGCGGTCGACGACGCAGCTCGCGACCAGGTCGCGCAGCAGCGTGGTCTTTCCGGTGCCGGGCGGGCCGTTGACGCCCATGATGCCACCGCCGCCTCCAAGCTCGGACCGGGCCAGGTTTACGGCGGCCTGCTGGAGCAGCACGAGCGGGTGACCACCCTGTGACGGCCAGCGCGACGGAGGGATCTGGGCCGGGGCGACCGCAGGCTCGATGAGCTTCAGGTCGGCGAGGACATCCTCGGTCTTGCCGGGATGCTCCATGCCGAGATAGCGCCGCAGGCCCGGACCGGCGTTGCCGTTGCCTACGAGTTCAGACGCCCTGGCGAGGTCGGCCAGGAAGAAGGAGTTCAGGAGCGACGCCTCCGGCGGCGTCTTGGACTTGTAGTAGTGATAGACCCGCAGGGCGAACGTCGGCTTCTCGACGAGGTGTGTGGGAAGCTGGAACTGCGCGACGAGCCAATCGTGCGCCCGCCGGACGGTGGCCATGTCCAGCGGCAGCGGCCTCCCGTCGGCGTCCCTGCGCCGCACGATCTGGTCGACACGGTCGAGCAGGGTCCGTTCGACCCGCGGCCATGCACCGAGTCCCCCGAGGTTGAGCTTCAGGGCATGCGGCAGGGCCCACGCGAAGGAGGACACGGCGATAGCGTTGTCCTCGAGCACGAAGCCGTCCTTGTCCACGAGCACCGCTGCGATCGCCGCCTTCTCCCGCTCCCGGCGGCTGCGCTCCTCGTCGGTCCCGAAGGCCTTCATGAGCTCGTCAGTCGCCCGATCCATCGCGATCGCCCCGAGGACCACCTGATAGTAGAGCTTCTTCTTCGGCCTTGAGGTCTCGCCCCGTCCCCACGGCACCTGGCCGGTGGTCAGGTCGGCAACACACCGGCGGTCGCCGGCGGCCAGATCCTCCGGCTTCTGGTAGGTCTGGGGCGACAGGGCTTCCAGCGCCGTCCATGCGGCGAGCAGGGAACGTGGTTCGTTAAGGCACTTGGGGCTCGGGAACGTTGGGAGCGGACCCAGGTCCTCTGTCGGAGGAGCTGTCTGCTGCCGCTGAGCCTCTCGCGGTTCCGCCGTCCTGTGGGAGCGCGGTTCGTCGGCTGGCGGCTCAGGGGCCGGCCGAGGTGGAAAGGGCAGGACGGTGGCGGTCGGCGACGGCTCCGGAGCAGCCCTTCGTGGCGTCTGGCGCGACGATCCGCCGGCACCCACGGCCTGGACCTCGGCTTTCCTGAGATGCGCCAACGCGCCTTCGACTTCAACCGCTAGGTCCCTGGCCTTTGGCACGTTGCGATGGTTCAGCTCCTCGGCCAGTGCCTCCAAGACGGCACGGTTCCCGCGAGAGGCTTCGAACAGCGCTTTGAGCTCTGTGATCTTCTTCTGGAAAAACGGACGTTGCCCCGGCATGCAGCACTCGATCTCATACGGCTTTTGGACAGCCATTCTATGAGATCTCAGCCGTGAAGCTCCGCGTGTCAATTCCACCTCAGGTCCCGCTGCGTATTCAGAGGCAGATGGTCGCGGTCCCTCGTCGAGGTTGGCGCCGATCTCAGGATCGCTGACCACAACGGGGTGACGCCGCTGCAGCACGCCCAGGCGCGGGGCTACGGCGGCAGCGCGTCGGTCCTGCGCCCATCGGCGAGGATGCCCGTCGTCCCGCCATAACAGTTGGTGCTCCAGAGATCGGCTGTGTCGGGGCAGCAACGGGCCAAGCACAAGAGTTTATAGCTTACTCGGGCAGACGAGTTCTCACCGCCCTCGTGGCTGGAGGGAGATTCCGGCCGGTACCTTGAGTTCGCCCTCCTCTCCGTCCAGGTCGATGAAGCGGCTGTCCCTCGGGATGACAAGCCCCTCTCCGACCTTCGGCAGCTTGGATAGGGCCGTACATGTCACCGCAGATCTGTCCCCTGACGAGGTCTCGGAGCCGACGAGCCGCGCTCCGGGCTGACCTGATCCCTGAAGGCTCCCCTCAATCCGTATGCTCTGATCTGGGAAAACCCAGGTGAAGCGCTGGCCTGTCTGCTTCCACTGTCCGGGCCATTCCCCCAGCTTTGTCCGAGAGGCGTCGAAGATGTAAGGGCTCACCTCGTCGCTCTCCAACTCCCCTCCTCCGACGCCGCCGCCCGGATAGAAGGTGATCACGAACCGGGACCGATCGCTTGCACGGGTGCATTGCCAGAGGGAACCGGCCAAGCCCATGCCGTCAGCAACGGCTGCGGAAGAAGCCACGATGAACCCGATCGCGGCGAGCAGATAGCCTTTCATGGCGCTGTCTCCACTCAGAGAGCAGAGCTGCACTGTAATCCGCAGGTTCTTACCAAAGCTGCTCTGCCTGTCTCAAGCAACTCTCCAAGTCGAAATCGCGTGGGATCAGATCGCCTCGCCGTGGGCTGTCGACGCAGCGACTTGACTACCAGCCCGGTCAGGCCGCCTTGCTCATCTGGCCCTTGAGTTCGGCAATCTCGGCTCGCAGAGCCCGGATCTCGGCGATGAGACGCTCGTCGCTATGCGCCGGGTGGGTCAGCTTCGGCGCATTGGCTGCCGTCTCAGCATCGATCGCATTGACGATGACGCCGATGAACAGGTTCAACGCCATGAAGGTCGACAGCAGGATGAAGACCAAGAAGAAGGCGATGGCGTAAGGATGCTGCTCTGCCAGCGGCTTCACGATGCCGCCGGACCAGTCGTCGAAGGTCATGACCTGGAACAGCGTGTAGGCGGTGGCTCCCAGCGAGCCGAACTGCTCCGGGTTGGTCTGGCCGAACAGCTTCGTCGCCATGACGGCAAAGACGTAGAGGATGAGCGCCAGCAGGAGCGTGATCGAGCCCATGCCGGGCAAGGCCGAGACGAGCCCGCCGACCACCCGCTGGAGCGAGGGCACGGCCGTGATCAGGCGCAGCACCCGCAAGACCCGCAAGGCCCGAAGCACCGACAGCGCTCCCGTGGCCGGAACGAGGGCAATGCCAACCACCGCAAGGTCGAACACGCTCCAGGGATCGCGGAAGAAGGAGAGGCGGTGGACCATGAGGCGGGCTGCCAGCTCCAGCACGAAGATCGCGAGGACAATCCGGTCGACGGCAATCAGCACGGGGCCCAAGGCGGCCATGGCCGAGGGGCTGGTCTCGAGGCCCAGGGTGATGGCGTTGATGATAATCAGCGTCAGGATCACGCGCTCGGTTCGGGGGTCTTTCAACAATCGTTCCAGCATGGTCGTCTTCTCAAAGTCAGAAAGGATGTCGCCTGCCCGCTGCCTACAGCAAGACGCCGGCATTGACGCTGCCGCCTGGGAGCCTGCAGAACGGGGCGGAGCAACAGGTAAGCGTGGCCCTAGCCCAGCGGAAGGGGTTATTGGGCTCCTCCAACCACGGAAGGTGGACCTATCCTATCAGGCAGCCGGGTTGGAGCGGTCGGTGTTGCTGCCGCTAGATTCCAGCAGGCACACCAGAGCAAAGAGGCTGATCACCGCCACCAGCTCAGCACCGGTCTGGAGCCAAGAGGGTGAGAGTTCCCGCAGCGGGCCCACCGCCACGAGGGAAAGGAGAAAGGCAACAGCTGTAGTCCAGATCAGCATCGGCCACCGTCCTTGCGAACGGGCCACAGCTCTAACCAGCGAAAGATGAATATCTCATGACATGCTTTCGGGAGGGGCAGAACAACACGGACGGCCCATCCGGTCGCGGCTTTCAGCGTCGCCCGCCGTCCTGCCATCCGCCACCGCGATCACGGACCCGCCGCAGCCATGGTATGTCGACGGCTCGGGTGCTTCATGGACCGGAACTGACGATCTATTCAGGGTTATCGCTGTGGTGCTGGGCTGCATCGTCCGACATGCGGCCGGTGATGCTGCCGGTCGCCTCGACGTCGGGAGCCTGTCCAGGCACCACCATAGGCCCGTTCATGCCGAACGTGACGGCTCCGCCGCACCCGTCGTGAAGCCCGCCGGTCTGGATCTCCTGCGGGAGGCAACGGGCTGGCATGTTCTGAGCGAACTCAGGGAACGAGGATCCCGCGGCGGCAACGCCCAGGACCACAGCCGCCAATGCGCCAGGGAGCGCGCGCTTGAGCATGTCGACCTCCTCTGCAACATCGATTTCCTGATCTGTTCTTCACAACTTCGGACCTTGTTCCGGGTTCCTGAGGATCGCACGGTCCTGGCACGCTTCCTCTCAGAGGTAGTTGCCAGCCTTGAAGCGAGAGGTCGCTTGCTTACCTCTTCCGGCACCGGCGCCTTGAGCATGCCGACGGGCAGCTGGACCAGGATGCAGTCCGCCGTGATCTGATTGTGGTTGCGACCATGAGATGGCTTTCCATTTCCACGAGAGGCGAGGGACGCCGGATCCGCAAATATCTGCCCGGGAGGCTCCTAGCCATGGCTCTCACATGGCCTATCGGCCAAACCCACGCCATCGAAGGCGGCGCGCTCGCGCGGGCCGACGACCCGCTCGCCCGCGCGACAGTCGCGGTCGGCACCCTCGTCCAGCCTGACGCATCACTTCGGTTGAGCCGCTGCTCGGGAGCCCTCATCGCTCCGGACCTCGTGCTCACAGCGGCGCACTGCATCAGGGGAAATCCGGTGGGGGCGGTGGTTTTTCCCTATCAAGGGAGCCGGCGGATCGCTTCGGCTCATCGGGTCGCCGCAGCGGCCCGTCATGCCTTCGCGCCAGGGCGCCTCGCATCCCGCGATCTGGCCGACATGCTCAACGAGATCTCGCTTGATGTGGCTGTCTTACGCCTGGAGACGCCGGTCAGGGGGCGGAGGCCACTGAGACTCGCCGACCGATCGCAGCGCATTCCATCGACTTTGCAGCTGGCCGGCGTGGGCCTCTCGGGATCAACGGCGGGAACCCTCAAGACAGCCACCCTGAAGCCTCTTGCTCTGACCGAGACGGGGTTGATCATTGCACGCACGGTCGGCGCCCGCGCGTGCGTGGGCGACTCGGGCGGTCCTGTCGTCATCCCGGGTCGGAGCGGCCCCCTGCTCTGGGGCGTGGCAAGCGCCGTCATCACGCCTCAGGCGCCATGCGGCAACATCCTCATGATCGCGCCTGCCGCGATCGCCAGTCCGCAGTTGTGAGCCCAAGGACGAGCCATTCATTGGGCTTGCGTATTCAGACATCGCGGGAAGCGCCGAGACAGGCTGATCCCCTCCCCGGCTTCCGAGAGAGGAGCCGTCCCGGCACTCGCGATTAGTCAGAGAGTTTGTCTATTGCGGTCCAGCCCTATCCGGCAGGATTAGGGGCAGACCTCGACGCGGCGCCATTCTCCACGGATGCGCTCGCGGGCGAGATGGCAGCCCGGCTGGACCGTCGTGTTCGGGTCATAGTTGATCTGTGGCTGAGCCGGGGTACCCGGAGATGCGGGGAAGATCGAGCCGGTGGTCTGGGCCTGGGCAGAGCTGATTCCTGCCCCGAGGGCAATCCCACCGACCCCGGCGGCGGCAATCGCCGGTATGACCCAACCCGGGTAAGCCGAGGCCGGTGTTGGGACGGCGGCTGTCGAAGCTGCGATAGCGAGTGCTGAGGTGAGACCAATCAGGGTTTTTCTCATGACCATTCCTCCAAAATAGAGTGCCGAAGGCACCCTGCTTTTTCAGTTTCGTCACAAGGGATGCGATCGCCTCGTCTCACGGAGTGGACGATCTATGACTGTGCGGGGAGTTGCAGGAGCGTGCGAGAACGTCCTGCTCCCGCCCGCGCCGCACTAACTCTGATGGTGCGGGAAGGTTCCGGTGAGCCGCTTGCGTCGCAGTGGGAAGCCCTCGGGTCGACGGATCGACGAATCCCGAACCTGATGTGCTCGATCCGGGAGCCGAGCTGTCAGACGTGAGGACCGTGTCCTGATCCGGTGACAGTGCTCCTTCCATGTCCTATCGATCGCCCTTTGAGATCTAGATACGCCCCCGGATCAGGGATCCGGACCAGCCGAACCGGCGTTTTGCTCCTGTAGCAGGAACGCATGTTGCGTTCGCGAGGACCTAGAACGCTCGGTTGAATGGAGGGAGGTCGTGGCCGAGTCCCCTTACGAATTGCTTGGCGTGAAGCCCAACGCGTCTGCGGAGGAGATCCAGAAGGCCTATCGGAAGCTGGCCAAGAAGTACCATCCGGACCTCAACCCCGGCGACCGGACGGCCGAGGACCGCTTCAAGGCGGTCTCGGCCGCCTACGATCTGCTGAGCGACCCTGAGAAGCGGGCCCGCTTCGACCGCGGCGAGATCGACGCTTCCGGCGCTGAGCGGCCCCAGCGCCGGTATTACCGGGACTTTGCGGCTGAGGACGCCGGACCGTCCTACCACAGCGATTCCGGCTTCGCCGATTTCATGGATCAGGACATCCTGTCGGAACTTCTCCGCCGCGGCACGCGAAGCCGTTTCGCGATGCCCGGGCAGGATCTCCGCTTTCGCCTCGCCCTCGACTTCCTCGAGGCGGTGAACGGCACCCGCAAGACCGTCACCCTGCCGAACGGCCAGTCGCTCGACATCAGCATTCCGGCCGGCATCCGGGACGGCCAAGTGGTGCGCCTCGCCGGCAAAGGGGAGCCCGGCATCGGCGGCGGCCCGCCCGGCGACGCCTTGATCGAGGTCCACGTGCGCCCGCACCGCCTCTTCACGCGACAGGACGACGACATTCGCCTCGAGGTGCCGATTTCCCTGCGCGAGGCCGTCCTCGGAGGCCGCATTCAGATCCCGACGCCGACGGGACCTGTCATGGTCAGCGTCCCGAAAGGCAGCAACACGGGACGCATCCTGCGGCTGAAGGGCAAGGGCGCGCCGCGGCCGGATGGAACGCAGGGCGACCTGCACGCCGTCCTGAAGGTCGTCCTGCCCGACCGCCCGGATCCGGAACTGGAAGCCTTTGCGGAGCGGTGGACCGGCGCGTCCTACAATCCCCGAGACGGCATGGAGGCGTAGATGCTGACCCTGGAGGAGTTCCAACTGCGTCTGGATGTCGATGCGGGCACGGTTCAGGTCTGGATCGAGGAAGGCTGGCTTCTGCCGCAGCGGGACCAAGCGGGCTTCGCCTTTTCCGAACTGGATGTGGCGCGAGCCCGGCTCATCCGGGACCTCAAAGACGGGATCGGGGTCAACGACGAAGGCATTGGCATCGTTCTGGACCTCATCGACCAGGTTCATGGCCTGCGCAGCGTGCTGCGCGAACTCCTCCATGCCCGAGCCGACCGCCCGCCCGGGCTATAAGCCTGCCGGCCAGGATCACGCCACGGTTCCCCCGTTCGCTTTTCCACTGCCGCGTGCACGCGACCGCCTTATTCGGCATCCCCGTCAGCTTCCTCTCCCATCTCTTTCAAGAGCTCCTCCCGCTGTTTTCTGTAGTCCGGGCGTTCAATCTGGGCACGGAAGTATCTGCCCATCTGCTGAAAGGAGACGTGATAATCGCCGACCTGGAAATTATCCTCGCCATAGTCGTTGCTCATATCCTGGCTCAGGCGCCGCTTGGCCTTGCGGGCCAGGTCCATGGCTTGTCCGATCTGGAGGTTGTTATCCACAGACCGCAGCATCGCCACCAGGAAGAGCTGCTCGATTCTGGGATCTCGCTCCTCGAAGAACGTCACATGCAGGTTTTCAAATTCGCCCTTCTCGTCGCAGCCGACGCCCGTTTCAAAATGGTCTTCGTAGTTGTTGATCCGAAAGCCTTTCGGATCGGACTACTCGGCTTCCCAGACCGGCCGGGATTTGTTGTCGAGCACGAAGTGCATCGAAAGACTGTTCTTGAACTCGTCACAGGACACTTTGGCGCTGGCCGTGCCTGTCGTCAGGAGAAGAGGCAGGACGGCTAGCGAGAGTGCTTTCGGCTTCATGGGTGTGATTTCCTCGCAGTGACACTTTGACTTTCTTGCAGTGACACCGTGCGCCCGTTTCGGAGCACTCAGGAAAGCTGCAATCGCGGCCGGCTCGGTGCCCAGGGACCATGCGAGGCAAGCCGCCTCGGTCCGCTCAGACGTCACCGTCCGCTCACCCGGCTTGCGGTCGGGTTTCGCGCGGATGTCGGAGGCGGTGCGCACCGGCGTCCAAAACATCGGTGAACTCTTCAGCCGGGAAGTTCCGCAACCCAAGCCAGCGCATGGGCTGGATCAGCGGACCTGACACCCGTCTCATTCCTGCGCGGTCAAGCGGACGACTGGATACGACGATCTCAGATCCCGGGGAGCCCCGCCCCACGGCATACAGGTCACCGGGGTGGTGGTCTTGCTATCTCCCTGGCTCCAGTTCGTATCGGAACCGGACCCCGCCTTTGAAGCCAGGGGCCCTTTCGAAGGTGACCACGTATCCGGGCATGGGCATCCGGTACGAGCCGGTTGCCTTGCTCAGGCTCACGAGGCGCTGCCTGGCCTTCGTTGCCAAGTCATCAGCCTGCACCGAGGTGAGCTTGGGGTCGATGGCCAGCAGCATTCCCCGCACGAAGACGGGTTCAGCCGTCTTGTCGGCGTCGTCCAGAGAAGGAACCGATGCACCGAGTTCGACAAGCTCACCGGCATCGTTGCACTCGATCGCGGCCTTGATGCCAGATGCCGACGGATTGACACTGTTGAAACCTTTGAAGCTTGAGGCTCGCTCCCATTCCAATGCTGTCTTGCCCTGTCCCTGTAGGGTGTCGTTCACTTTGGCTTTGAAGTCCTCGCACGACACTCTCGCATGGGCTGTTCCAGCCATCAGGCTGGCAACGACGGCAGCGATCGGTTTCTTCATGTGTTTGGCGCCCTACCATGGAGGTGATGAAGGTATTCATCCCGGATCGACTGCAGCTTCGGGTTCGCCATTACCTCTCGCACGACGTCCGCAAGCTCGCGGCCCGTGAAGGCGACAGCACTCTCCAGCCCCCGTTCCCGATGGGGCATGGAGAACTCGACGCTCACCAAGTTTTCGGTTTCGCCCTTCGACGCCGCAAAGGTCACGGGCTGCACAAGTTCGAGCAGGGCGAGGTTGTAGGTGCCGGTATTGCCTTCACGAAATCTCATTCAGGGTCTCCGTTCACTGCATGTTTCTCCGGGTTCGTAGGTCTTGCATTGGTCGAAGTAGTCCTTCCTTACCTTTTCGAACGCCGGATCGTTCATCACCTGGTGCATGACGAGAGCCAGTTCGCGACCGGTGAAGTAGAGCTTCAGCTTCCGTGATCGCCGGTGCCCCCAATGGTCGACATGGAGCACCGCAAAATGTTTCGTGCCTTTGAAGGACTGGCCTGTGACCTCGTCCTCTTGCGACACGTTGACCGACCAGTGCTCGACCTCCCGGATCTTGCCGAGATTTTGGCTCCCGTCCCCCTCGCTAAACCTCATCCTAATCTCCTCGCCGCCCGGTCCGGACGCAGCTCATTCGTCGTAGATTTGCTTCGTCCAATCAAGACGTGCGATCAAACGGGATGAGACCGGCTCGTCCCATGTGATCTTGTCGAGAACCTTTCCTCGTCCATGCGGCCTGCTGCGCCTTGGCGCTCAACGGAGCAATCTTAGCCTCGGCCTTCGCGGTCTTGCTCTCCCGGCGCTGTGGCGTGATCGCCCACCCTCAGTCTGCGAGGGACGGAGCCAAAGCGGCAAAGCGCTCCTTGACGAGCGGCTTACCCACTCTGCGGACCGGGATCACCCTACGGCTTCCTCAAGTTGCCTTTTCCACTGCCCCATCGTGGCCAGGCCATTCATTCTCGCGCGGTGCGTGAAGGCGCGCTGGGCCGCCTCGACGTTCTCAGGCTTGCCGGACCATGCCTTCTGCGGCGCCGCCTGGAGCGCACGACCATAGGAGAAGGTCAGGCGCCAGGGCACCCCGCCGATCCTGTTCATGGCGTCCAGATGGGCGGTCGCCTCCTCGTCCGACTGGCCGCCCGAGAGGAACGCGATGCCGGGCACGGCGGCGGGCACGCAGCGCTTGAGCACCAGCATGGTCTTCTCGGCGACCTCCTCCACGGACGCTTGCCGTGGCGATTTCTTGCCCGCGATCACCATGTTGGGCTTCAGCACCATGCCCTCGAGAACGACCCGCTGCTCGTACAGCTCCTGGAAGACGGTTTTGAGCACGAACTCCGTCACGGTGGCGCAGCGGTCGATGTCGTGCGCCCCGTCCATCAGGACCTCGGGCTCGACGATCGGCACCACGTCCTGCTCCTGGCAGAGTGCCGCATAGCGCGCCAAGGCATGAGCGTTGGCCTTCACGGCCGCCCAAGTCGGAATGCCCTCGCTGATGTCGATCACCGCACGCCATTTTGCGAAGCGGGCCCCGAGGCCGCGATACTCCGTCAGGCGCTCGCGCAGGCCATCAAGACCTTCCGTGATCGTCTCGCCGGGGCAGAACGGCAGCGGCTTGGTGCCGAGATCGACCTTAATGCCGGGAACCGCGCCGGCCTGCTCGATCAGCTTCACCAGCGGCGTCCCGTCCTTCGCGACCTGCCGGATCGTCTCGTCGTAGAGGATGACGCCCGAGATGGAGTTTCTCATCGCGTCCGTCGAGCGGAAGAGAAGCTCGCGGTAGTCACGCCGGTTGTCGGCGGTGGATTCGACGCCGATCGCATCGAAGCGCTTCTTGATCGTCCCCGAGCTTTCATCGGCGGCCAGGATGCCCTTGCCGGGCTGCACCATGGCCGCCGCGGTTTGTGCCAGTTGGTCGAGATCCATCATCTTCCTCCACTGGTGATCGGCTTCGCCCCGGGCCGCCCGGAGGTTGGAAAAGGCGGGATCACCGCCCTGGGGCAAGCCTTGGATACGGTATCCAACCTCGCTCTCAGCCGCGCCCGTCCGGGCCGAGGGAGAGCGCACATTACCAGGCGCCAGAGATCAAGGGGCCGGTTCCAGCCCTCGACCTCAGCTTGGTCGATGCCCGCCTCAGACGGTAACCTCCACCCGCACGTCGCCGGTCCGGCCCAGAACATGAGTCGCGACCTCGCCGCCCGCGCGGCGCACCGCGAGGTCGAGGCGGCATCCGTCGACCGCAAGGTTACGCAAGACGATTTCGTCGAGGAAGGCCGGCAGTACCGGCCGGTCGAGCCGGACCGTCCGGGCCTGGGGATCGAAGCCGAGGCCGAGACAGGCCTGAACCAGGCTCAGGGGCGTTGCGGCCGCCCAGGCCTGGGGCGCACAGGCGACCGGGTAGAACGTCGGCCCCTGGCCGCGCCGGCGCGGGAAGCCGCAGAAGAGCTCCGGCAGCCGCCGCAGATCGATGTAGACGGAGGCGTGGAACAGGCCGTCGAAGATCCGGGCCACCTCCTGCTTTAAGCCGTAGCGGGCGAGGCCCAGGGCGATCAGCGCGTTGTCGTGCGGCCAGACCGACCCGTTGTGGTAGGACATCGGGTTGTAGCGCGCCTCAGTCGACGCGATGGTCCTCACGCCCCAGCCCGAGAACGACGATGCGTCCATGAGCGTTTCGGCGACCCGGGTTGCCCGCTCCGGCAGCGCGATGCCGGTGAACAGGGTATGCCCAGCGTTCGACGACCGCACCCGGCAGAGCCGCTTGTCACCGTCCAGCGCAAGAGCGTAGGTGCCGAGGTCCTCGCACCAAAACGCTCCGTCGAACCGCTTCCTCACCTGCTCGGCCTCGGCCTCCAGCAAGGCTGCCCGCTCCGGCATTCCCAGGACGGATGCGATATGCGCGGCGGCGCGCTTGGCGGCGTAGACGTAGGCCTGGACCTCGCACAGGGCGATCGGGCCCCGGGCCATGCTGCCGTCGGCGTGGAAGACCGAGTCGTGGCTGTCCTTCCACCCCTGGTTGATGAGCCCCTCCTTCGTCCGGCGCCCATACTCGATGAAGCCGTCACCGTCACGGTCGCCATAGACGTCGATCCAGCGCAGGGCGGCTTCGATGTTGGGCCATAGGCGCTCCAGGGTGGTGGTGTCTCTCGTGCGCTCCAAATAGGCGCCCGCCAGCATGACGAACAGCGGCGTCGAGTCGACGCTGCCGTAGTAGCGTCGGAACGGCACCTCGCCGAGTTCAGCCATCTCGCCGTAGCGCACCTCATGCAGGATCTTGCCGGGCTCCGCGTCCGCGACCGGATCCTCGGCTTTGGCCTGGTTGGCCGCGAGGAATTGGAGGACGCCGCGGGCCAGCGCCGGGTCCATCCACAGCGTCTGGTAAGCCGTGATGAGGGCGTCACGACCGAAAGCGGCGCTGAACCACGGCGTGCCGGCGTAAGGATAGGGTCCCTCCGGCGTGTCCGTCACCAGCATGTAAAGGTCGGAGACGGAGCGCCGGACAGCTTCGTTGAAGATCTCGTTCGAGGTGGCGATTGAAGCGGCACGTGACGATGATTGGCGCAGCGCCCTCCGCGCCTCGACCATGGACGACAGGTAGTGCTCGCGCGGGCGCTTCTGCGGCACCTGGTCGTCGCAGCGGACCTCGACGAAGATCACCGTCCGCTGCCCAGGAGCAACGTCGACCTCGAAGAGGGCGCGCCTTGCTTCCAAGCGGGCGGGGGCTGGGTCAATGCGCAGGCGTGTCGCTCTGGTCCGGTCATCGAGACCGCTGTACGTGAGGGTGACGCTCTCGGATCCAACATCCGCCGGCTGGAATGTTCCCCGTCGCATGCGGCGGGTGCCGCGGACCTCGAAGAGGTCGGCGAAGTCGGCCTCGAAGCGCAGCTCCAGCGTCAGACGCTGGGGCCGGTCACCGAAGTTGCGCACCAGCAGGCGCTCGAAGCAGGCCGACTTCCAGAGGAACTTGGACCGGCGGATGTGGATCACATCGTGCTCCAGAAGAAGCCGGCCCTCCTCGTCGTACAGATCCGGGTTGGTGAGATCACAGGTGAGCACGGCGTTGTCGTCGCGCAGGGTCGACGACAGGAGGATCGGGCGGGCTCCGTTGATCAGCAAATCCAGATGAGAGAGATGGCGGGTGTCCCGATGGAACAGGCCGTCCGGGCTCCCCTCCCCCGACAAGACGTCGCCGTTACGGTCGAACACCCCGAAAGTATCGCCGTGCTTCAGCGTCCGCGGGCGCCGCTCCTGCAGCGAGGATTGCGACGCAACGGCGAACTGGCCTAGACGGACGTCGGTTGCCTCGTCAGGCACGTCAACATGCAGGTTCATGGTGTCGTCCTCCACCAAGAGAACAATCGTCAGCGAAACGGACCTTAGGCCACCGCATGCAAGCCGGTCCCGGCCCCGTTGGCGCGGCGCAGGTGAGCGGCCTCGAGACGCACGCCGGGCAGGCTGCGGTAGAGGTCGAGATAGTCTGCCGCCATCCTTTCGACGGTGAAGCGCCGCTCAAAGCAGCGCCGGACCTCCGTGCGATCCAGGACTTTGAGCATGCGAACGGCTTCAACAGCCTCCTCGACCGTATCGACGATGAAGCCGGACCGACCGTGCTCGATGACTTCTGGCACCGATCCGCACCGGAAGGCGATCACGGGGGTGCCACACGCCATGGCCTCGATCATTACGAGACCGAACGGCTCAGGCCAGTCGACCGGGAAGAGCAGCGCGGCGGCATTGCCGAGAAAGTCAGCCTTCTCATGCTCGTTGATCTCGCCGATGAACTCGACATTAGGATGGGCGTCGACCATCGGCTTGATGACCTCGTCCCAGTACGCCTGGTCGGCCGTGTCAACCTTCGCCGCCATCCTGAGCGGCATCCCGGTCTTTGCGGCAATCTCGATAGCCCGGTCGGGGCGCTTTTCCGGCGAGATCCGCCCCAAGAAGGCGAGGTAGCCGCCGGTCGCATGCGGGCGGAACGGCAGGAGGTTTTTCGGGAGCCCATGGTGGACGGTGCCAACCCAGTTCGCATCCGCAATCGGCTTGCGCTGATCGTCCGAGATGGAGACGAGCGGAATGTCCGGGAACATCCGGTAGAAGGGGGCGAGATCAACGAGATCAAGCCGGCCATGTGTCGTCGTGACGGTCCGGTCGGCGAACTCGCGAACAAGCGGGAAATGCAGCAGGTCGATGTGGAAGTGGATGACATCGAACTCGTGAGCCCGCTGCCTCACCTGCTCGAGCATCATGATGTGGTAGGGCAGCGGATCCTTGACCACTGGATTGAGCCTGAGGGCCAGGTCGCAGCAACGCACAAGCTCGGCCTTTGTGATCGAGTCACCGGAGGCGAACAGGGTAACGTCGTGTCCCTGTCGGACCAGTTCCTCGGTGAGGTAGGAGACGATCCGTTCGGTTCCCCCGTAGAGCTTGGGCGGAACCCGTTCGTACAATGGAGCCACCTGGGCGATCTTCATCGGCAAAACCTCCTCGAAGAGCGAAGAATCGACAATGAGATACACGCGGCCGCGGAAACCCGGCCCGCGCGGCACAAGGCGGTATCGAGATAGTAACCATACTCAAGCTTGCAAGAGCCGGGGCGGCTCGTAGTGCCGTTGCCGCCCCGGAAGGTTCTCTTCCCACCGCCTAAGCGGCGAGGTGCCGGTGCTCCGCCACGGAGCCGTTTGCCTTGGGCGGGGGCTCGGGAACGACGCTGAGCGACGGGAGCTTCTCCGGTGCCGTGCGGGTCGCTCCGGTTCGCAGCGCCGGGTCGAGCCGGCCGTAGATCCGGAGCCAGTCGAACCCGGGCTTGTAGCGCAGGTCCATGAGGGTTCGCAGCTCAGGCTGCGCCAGATCCATCACGGTCGCGTCGCGCCAGCGCCTCTTCGTCGGCTGCATGCGGGAGAACGGCCAAAACCGCCTGACCTCCTCCTCGACCTGCAGCACGATCTTGCCGCCCATGGTGCGGCGGAGATTGAAACGTCCGGTCAGGGGCATCGCTTCCTCCGTCCGGTTACTCCTCCCGCTGACCCAGAAGGGACAGCAGGAGCTGGAACAGGTTGAGGAAGTTGAGGTAGAGGCTCAGCGCCCCGAAGACCTTGCTCGTGAGCGCGGCGTCCCCATGGGCGAGGCCCGCCACATACTCCTCCTTGATCCGCTGGGTATCCCACGCGGTCAGGCCGGCGAACACGAACAGGCCGATGATCGTGATCGTGAACTGCAGGGCCGAACTTGCGAGGAACAGGTTGACCAGCGAGGCCAGGATCAACCCGACCAGGCCCATGAGCAGGAACGAGCCCCAGCCGGAGAGAGAGCTGCGTGTGGTGTAGCCCCACAGGCTCAGGGCGCCGAAGGCCGCGGCCGTGATGAAGAAGACGCGGGTGACGCTCTCACCGGTATAGGCCTGGAGCAAGGCCGCAAGGCCGACGCCCTGGAGGGCCGTGATGCCCCAGTAGATTCCCTGAAGCCCCGCCGGAGACAGGCTCTGTGCCCCGAAGGAAGCGATCAGGATCAAGCCGAGGGGAGCCAACAGGGCGACCCAGCCGAGCGGCGTCAGCTCACGCGGACCGGAGTAGAAGAGATCGCCCAAAGGCGTGTTCGCCACCGCGTAAGCGACGGTGCCGCTCAAGGCGAGCCCGAGCATCAGGTAGTTGTAGACGCCGATCATGTGCGCCCGCAGGCCAGCGTCGAACGCGACCTGCGACCGCGATAACGTGCCTGGCCCAAACCCGTAGGGCGCCAGGCGAGAATTGTCATTCCACCAAGACATGACAAACCTCTTCAAACCAGTTGCCGATCAGGTTCAGCGACGACTCGAAAAGGCTCGTGCGGATCTCGCCCGAAGGGACTTTCCGGCCCCGCGATGTGGCGCGAGAAGGTCCGTCGCAAGCCTCTTCCGGAGTGCATCGGCCAAGCCATACCTGTGAGGAGCCGGCTTGACGCCATTGAGATGAGAACGCGCAGCGACGCTTGCAAGTCGTGCCGCTTCAAGCACACGGGCCTTACAGACGATTTTGGATCCGGCGAGAGACCCATGAGCGTCGGCTGCCGTAAACTTCGCCCATGACAGTGTAGGGGCGCCGTCGGGCCGATCAGCAGCCGACGCAGATATCCGGGATGATTTCTTTTGGGTCCCTGCTCAGAAGCCGCTCGTGCTTCCTGGACAGCCCGACACGCTGCCGGCCGTCATGTATCGAATTTTGTGCGTTCTCCGCTCTGTTCAGATCCCGTTCGTACGTGGCGGTCTGCGGTTGAGAAACCAGCGTCGGGTCCTGGCGCGCCATGGCAGCCGGAAGAGCCGCAAGGCTCAGGAGCAACGCCGTCAGAAGTCTCCGATGCATAAGGATCCTCCAACTATAAGGGACCCATCCTCTCCAAGCAGCTTCCCGCTGTAGGTGGATGAGGCACCATGTTCATTGTGATCCATTACCGGCCTTTTCGAGCTCCCGCCTGCGCAGTCCGGGCCCGCCTGGCCGCATGAGGCGGTTCCGGGTGATGAGGCCCGTGAACCCGCTGTCGCTTCTTATGGATGCCGCGGTTACCCCTGTCGGCATGCCGCCAGTATGGGGTTCGCGGAGCAGACATACTTCGCTGCGGCGACAGCCTGCTCTCGGTTCGGCCACCCTGTTCGCTCGCTCCGCCCGTCTGCCGCACACGTTGCGGCTGTGGATACCGCAGCGACGTCAGGGCACTGAAGATCAGCGGACATGAAAACACGATGAGGCCGCCAGAGACGACGCTGCCCAGAACGAAAGGCGTTAGTATCTTCATCCCGTGCTCTCTCCTGACGAAGATCCGGTGGCCGGCCTATTAAGCCGGCCACGCGGACGAAGCGCATGCCTAGGCGAGGGTTAGCTTCCTTGAGCCTGCGAGCCTCAGGTCCTATGCCGCCATCTCATGACTCGGGTGCCCATCCGCACCGCCGATCATCAGGCCTCCGGGCCCGACGCGGATTGGCACGGTCTCGCCGTCCTTGATCTCGCCGGACAGAATGAGCTCCGCCAGCGGATCCTGCACGTGCTTCTGGATCACGCGCTTCAACGGGCGCGCGCCATAGGCCGGGTCGTAACCCTTGTCGGCGAGCCAGGCCCGCGCTTGGTCGTCGAGCTCAAGGGTGATCTTGCGATCGGCGAGCAGCTTCTGCAGGCGGCCGAGCTGGATGTCCACGATGGCCCCCATCTCCGAGCGCTTCAGCCGGTGGAACAGGATGATCTCGTCCACGCGGTTGAGGAACTCCGGCCGGAAGTGCGAGCGCACCACGCCCATGACCTCGTCGCGCACCTCGTCCGTGTCATGGCCTTCCGCCTGGTTCACCAGATATTCGGCGCCCAGGTTCGAGGTCATGATGATGAGCGTGTTGCGGAAGTCCACGGTGCGGCCCTGGCCATCCGTGAGGCGTCCGTCGTCGAGCACCTGCAGCAGGACGTTGAACACGTCCGGATGCGCCTTCTCGATCTCGTCGAACAGAACCACCTGATAGGGCCTGCGGCGCACGGCCTCAGTCAGCGCACCGCCCTCCTCGTAGCCCACATAGCCGGGAGGCGCGCCGATGAGCCGGGCGACCGAGTGCTTCTCCATGTATTCCGACATGTCGAGGCGCACGAGCGCGGTCTCGTCGTCGAACAGGAAGGCGGCCAGCGCCTTGGTGAGCTCCGTCTTGCCGACGCCCGTGGGGCCGAGGAACATGAACGAGCCGATGGGCCGGTTCGGATCCTGCAGGCCGGCGCGGGCACGGCGCACGGCGGTGGAGACCGCTGCCACCGCCTCGGCCTGGCCGACCACGCGCTTGGCCAGATCCTGCTCCATGTGCAGCAGCTTCTCGCGCTCGCCTTCGAGCATCTTGTCGACCGGTACGCCGGTCCAGCGGGAGACGACGCCGGCCACGTGGTCGGGCGTCACCGCCTCTTCCATCAGCCCGCCGCCATCGGCTTTCGCCTCGACGTCGGCAAGCTGCTTCTCCAGGCCCGGGATGACCCCGTAGGAGAGTTCGCCCGCCTTCGCCCAGTCGCCGCTGCGCTGCGCGGAAGCGAGCTGGTTGCGGGCCTCTTCGAGCTTCTTCTTGAGGTCGGCCGCGGTGCCGAGCTTGTCCTTCTCCGCTTTCCAGCGGGCGGTAATGGACGCCGACTGCTCCTCCAGTTCCGCCAGCTCCTTCGTGAGGCGCTCGAGGCGGTCCTTGGAGGCGGCATCCGTCTCCTTCTTGAGGGCCTCCTGCTCGATCTTGAGACGCACGATCTCGCGGTCGATGTTGTCGAGCTCTTCCGGCTTCGAATCGACCTGCATGCGCAGGCGCGAGGAAGCCTCGTCCACGAGGTCGATGGCCTTGTCCGGCAGGAACCGGTCGGTGATGTAGCGGTTCGACAGGGTCGCAGCCGCAACCAGCGCCGAGTCGGTGATGCGCACCCCGTGATGCTGCTCGTACTTCTCCTTGAGGCCGCGCAGGATCGACACGGTGTCCTCCACCGTGGGCTCGCTCACGAAGACCGGCTGGAAGCGACGGGCGAGCGCCGCGTCCTTCTCCACGTGCTTACGGTATTCATCAAGCGTGGTCGCACCGACGCAGTGCAGCTCGCCGCGGGCGAGTGCAGGCTTCAGCAGGTTCGACGCATCCATGGCGCCATCGGCCTTGCCGGCACCGACCAGCGTGTGCATCTCGTCGATGAACAGGATGATGCCGCCTTCGGCCGATGTGACCTCGCTGAGCACGGCCTTCAGGCGCTCCTCGAACTCGCCGCGATATTTCGCGCCTGCGATCAAGGCGCCCATGTCCAGCGCCAGCAGCTGCTTGTCCTTCAAGGATTCCGGCACGTCGCCGTTGACGATGCGCAGCGCGAGACCTTCGACGATGGCGGTCTTGCCGACGCCGGGCTCGCCGATGAGAACCGGGTTGTTCTTGGTGCGGCGCGAGAGCACCTGGATGGTGCGGCGGATCTCCTCGTCGCGGCCGATCACCGGATCGAGCTTGCCGTCGCGGGCAGCCTCGGTGAGGTCGCGGGCATATTTCTTCAGCGCATCATAGGCGTTCTCCGCCGTCGCGTTGTCGGCGGTGCGGCCCTTGCGCAGCGTATTGATGGCGCTGTTGAGGCCTTGAGCGGTCACGCCGGCCTGGGCGAGAATGCGGCCGGCCTCCGAGTCCTTCTCGACGGCCAGCGCCAGCAGCATCCGCTCGACGGTGACGTAAGAATCGCCCGCCTTCTCGGCGGCCTTCTCGGCCGTGTCGAAGAAGCGCATCAGGTCGCGGGTGGCCTGGGGCTGCGCGGCGGAGCCGGAGACCTTGGGCTGCTTGGCGAGCCATTGCTCGACCGCCGCATGGGCGTCGCGGGAGCGGCCGCCGGCCCGGTCGATCAGGCCGGCGCAGAGGCCTTCCGGATCGTCCAGCAGAACCTTCAGGACATGGCCCGGCGACAGCTGCGGATGGCCTTCCCGCATGGCGAGATTCTGCGCCGCCTGAACGAAGCCCCGGGCACGCTCGGTGTACTTTTCGAAATTCATCTGTACCTCCATCAGACCTTACGCCCTCTCAGAGGCGCGCTTGAACCGAGGAAGATGTCCTTTGGCCGATTGGGCCAACGAAGGACGCCAGCGCTCGAAGGAGCCGCCGGCGCCTAGGATCTGGTTTCGGAGCAGTTTTTTCGCAAGACCGGCCCAACACCTCAGCGCACACCGGCGCCCCAGTCGAGCGGGCTTAAGGGCCCATCGGCTGCCCCCGCTCCGACTGCGCCGGGGCTCAGACGGTTCCTGTCTCCGGGCGTTTTATATCCCGGATTTGGCCGGACAGCTCCGGCGCCCCGGCCTCGTCGGCGATCCGCGCGGCCTCCTCAAGCGCTTCGTTCCACACGGCCCTGGCCTCGGCGTTGCGGCTGAGGAGGGCGGCGACGTCGACCGGGCCCGTGCGCACCGGCACCCAGGCTGGAGGATCGCTCGCCGGGAACGATTCGAGGCTTGCTTCCTCGACGGCATCAAGGGTCTCAGGTCCGGGATCGTTGATGGGCATGATCGTCTCCTCTCATTGTGTCGGCGCCGCCGAAGGTCACGGCCGCTGGCATCCTGGAATGGAGCGCCACGCCGCCGTGAACTCGCCGCGAAGCGGCGCTCCAGCCATGGCTGTCCGACGCCAACCGGCTGATGTGAGACCGCCTCCCGCACGCGCTGCCACAATGGATTTGGTCAAGCTAGGTCACCGATCAAGAAACAAGAGGAACCCGTGTGCATTGTTAGAAGCTGGCCGCAGACCGGTATGTGTGCGGCAGGTCTTGAAAACAGTCAGGCTTACTAGCACCTAGCCGTTCGGTGGAGGCGGATGACGATGCGGGATCCGGCAAACTGGATGCTCTCAGAGGCAATCGACGCCCTGGCGCGGGCCGAGCGGATGCACCGGCAGCTCTTTCAGCTCCAACGCTCGCAAACCCGGGCGCCGGCGTGGGAGCCTCCCCTCGACATGATCGAGACCGACCATGAGGTCCTCATCCTGATCGCCCTGCCCGGAGTCGAGCCCGACCAGGTCGAGGCCGTCGTCCGGGACGGGGCCTTGGTGGTGGCCGGACGGCGCACGCTGCCTCCCGAGCTGCGCACGGCCCGCATCCATCGCCTGGAACTGCCGCAGGGCCAGTTCGAGCGCCGCATCCCGTTGCCGCCGGGCCGCTACAGCGCCGTACGGCGCTTTGCGCGCAACGGCTGTCTCGTCTTCAGTCTCGAGAAGGAAATCTAGGGGTTGCGCCATGATCCTGTTCGGGCTTGCCAACGGTCCCAACCAGCCGAACAACCATTCACCGGAGCCTCAGGAGGAGTTTACGCCGGTTCCCTTGCCGCCGGACGCGACCATCATCGTGCCGGTGCGCAACACCGTGCTCTTCCCGGGCATGATCGCGCCGATCGCCATTGGGCGCCCGGCCTCGATCGCTGCCGCCCAGCAGGCCGTGCGCGAGGAGAGGCCCATCGGCATCCTGATGCAGCGGGACGCCCAGGTCGCGGAACCCGGCCCCGCCGACATGCACGCTGTAGGGACGCTGGCCAACATCGTCCGCTACATGACGGCTCCGGACGGAACGCACCACATCATCTGCCAGGGCGTCCAGCGGATCCGGATCCTCGACTTCGTGAACGAGAAGCCGTTCCTGGCCGCGCGCGTGCTCCACCTGCCGGAGCCTGAAGCCCAAAGTCCCGAGATCGAGGCCCGCTTCCTGCATCTACAGAACCAGGCGATCGAGGCCCTGCAGCTCCTCCCGCAGGCTCCGCAGGAGCTGATCGCGGCCGTGCAAGGAGCGACTTCGCCCGCCCAGCTCGCCGACCTCGCGGCGACCTACATGGACATCAAGCCCGAGGAGAAGCAGGAGATCCTGGAGACGCTCGACCTCCTGCCCCGGATGGACAAAGTTTCCCGCCTGCTGGCCCAGCGGATCGAGGTCCTGCGCCTGACGCACGAGATCGGCCGCCAGACCAAAGCGGCCCTGGACGAGCGCCAGCGCGAGGCGGTTCTGCGCGAGCAGATGGCGGCGATCCAGCGCCAGCTCGGTGAAGGCGACGGGCGCGGCCAGGAGGTGCAGGAGCTCACGGAGAAGATCGCCAAGGCCAGCATGCCGCCGGAGGTCGAGGAGCAGGCCCGTAAGGAACTTCGCCGCTATGAGCGCATGCCCGAGGGAGCCACCGAGGCGGCGATGATCCGGACCTACCTCGACTGGCTCGTCGAGCTGCCCTGGGGTTTGCCCGAAGAGAAGCCCATCGATATCGCACAGGCCCGCCGCATCTTGGACGAGGACCACTTCGGGCTGGAAAAGATCAAGCAGCGCATCATCGAGTACCTTGCCGTGCGCAAGCTCGCGCCGAACGGCAAGGCGCCGATCCTGTGCTTTGCCGGCCCGCCCGGCGTCGGCAAGACCTCGCTCGGGCAGTCGATCGCCCGCGCCATGGGGCGTCCCTTCGTGCGGGTCAGCCTCGGCGGCGTCCATGATGAGGCGGAGATCCGCGGCCATCGGCGCACCTATGTGGGGTCCCTGCCCGGCAACATCATTCAGGCGATCAAGAAGGCCGGCTCCCGCGACTGCGTGATGATGCTGGACGAGATCGACAAGATGGGGCGCGGCATCCAGGGCGATCCCTCCGCCGCCATGCTGGAGGTGCTCGATCCTGAGCAGAACGCTACCTTCCGCGACAACTATCTGGGCGTTCCGTTCGACCTCTCGCGCGTGGTGTTCATCGCCACCGCCAACATGCTCGACACCATTCCGGGTCCCCTGCGCGACCGCATGGAGATCATCACGCTCGCTGGCTACACCGAGGACGAGAAGCTTCAGATCGCCCGCCGCTATCTGGTCCGGCGCCAGCTGGAGGCGAACGGGCTCAAGCCCGAGCAGGCCGAGATCAGCGACGAGGCCCTGCGCCGGACTATCCGGGATTACACCCGCGAGGCCGGCGTCCGGAACCTGGAGCGTGAGATCGGCCGGGCCCTGCGGCACGCCGCCGTGCGGATTGCCGAGGGCAGCACGGAGCATGTGGCCATCGATGCCGACGACCTTGCAGCGATCCTGGGACCGGCACGGTTCGAGGACGAGGTGGCGATGCGCACCAGCGTGCCGGGCGTGGCCACCGGCTTGGCTTGGACGCCGGTGGGCGGCGACATCCTGTTCATCGAGGCCACCCGGACACCCGGCAAGGGCGGGCTGATCCTGACAGGGCAGCTCGGCGACGTCATGCGCGAGAGCGCGCAGGCGGCCCTGAGCCTGGTGAAGTCCAAGGCCGCCGCGCTCGGCGTCGACCCTGCCCTGTTCGAGAGGAACGACATCCACATCCACGTGCCGGCCGGGGCCACGCCGAAGGACGGGCCCAGTGCGGGCGTGGCGATGTTCACGGCTCTCGTCTCGCTTCTGTCGGACCGGACCGTCCGTAGCGACACGGCGATGACGGGCGAGATCAGCCTGCGCGGCCTCGTCCTGCCGGTGGGCGGGATCAAGGAGAAGGTCACGGCGGCCGCCCGGGCGGGCCTCACCCGCGTGATGCTGCCGGCCCGCAACCGCCGGGATTTCGAAGACGTCCCCGAGGAAGCGCGCTCGCGGCTCGAGTTCGTGTGGCTGGAGCGGGTCGACGATGCACTGGCAGCCGCCTTGGAAGGCGAGCCGGCGCGGACGTCCGAGAGCGGCTCGCAGGCCGCGTAGGAGCGCCGCCCAACCGATGCTGGAGACCGCCGTATCCGCGTTCGTGCTCCTGTTCGTCACGATCGGCCCCGTCGAGACGGCCGCCGTGTTCGGAGTGCTCACCGCCGGCATCCATCGCCCGGAGCGGAGGCGGTTGGCATGGCAGGCGGTCTTGGTGGCGGGGCTGGTGCTGCTGCTCTTCGCGCTGGTGGGAAACCGGCTGCTCGACTTCCTGCACGTTTCCTTGGCCGCTTTCCGCATCGCCGGCGGGGTCCTGCTCCTGCTTCTCGCCATCGATCTCGTGTTCGCGCATCCAACCGGCCTGTCGTCGATCACGGCGAGCGAGGAACATGAGGCCCAACGGCCCGGCGACATCGCCGTGTTCCCGCTCGCCATCCCGCTGATCGCGGGACCAGGCAGCATGACCGCCATCGTGCTCCTGATGGGGCAGGCCGGGACGGAGCTGGCGCAGGCGACAGTCCTGGCCATGCTCGCGGCGTGCCTTGGAGCCACCTTTCTGGCGCTCATCCTCGTGGATCCGCTCGGACGCCTGCTCGGGGTGACGGGAACCAACGTTGTCGCGCGCATCTCAGGGGTGCTGTTGGCCGCGGTCGCGGTGCAGTTCGTCCTCGACGGCATCAGGGAGGCCAACCTGTTCGGGCCGGCGTCTCCCTAGGAGGCTTCCTGCGCCCTCCCGGAAGAGCCCGGAGCGATTGCTCCGCAGGCAAGGCGCCGTCGCCGGCCAGATGCCTGCACCTAGGCGAGGCCGCGCCTACATTGTCGGGTGCGTGTACACGAGCTGGAGTTTGTCCGATGGCTGATGCGTTCCACGTCGTCTGTCCCGCCTGCGACGCCGTCAACCGCCTCCCCCGGTCGAAACCGGCCCGGGCGGCCAAATGCGGCCGCTGCGGCGCCGAACTGTTCTCCGGAAAACCGATCGAGCTCGGTGGCGAGCGGTTCAAGCGCCATGTAGCCCGCAACGACATACCCGTCGTGGTCGACTTCTGGGCGCCTTGGTGCGGCCCCTGCCGCGCCATGGCGCCCGTCTTTGAGCAAGTTGCGCAGGAGCTCGAGCCGGCGGCGCGGTTCGTGAAGGTCAACGTCGACGCAGAACCCGGTCTCGCAGGGGAGTTCGGCATCCAGGGCATCCCCGCGCTGTTCGTGTTCAGGAATGGGCAGGTTGCGTCCAAGAAGGCCGGAATGATGGATCCGGCCTCGCTGCGCCGGTGGATTGCGGAGGGAACCGGGCGGTAACGCTCTGGCGGCGCGAAGCTGAAGCACCGGATCGCGTCTACAGAGCCCTGCGCAGCGGAAATCCGATCGTCTATCGGTTGCCGGCGGTCCTTCGCCATTGCTCCCGGAACGAACGAGGATCCGCTTGCTCGTGTGGTCTGGAGGCAGTCCGTTAACCCTTGACAGCTTCCGGAGCATCCCTATCTCGAAGCCGTTTAGCACTCGCTCCCATTGAGTGCCAAGCATGGCAGTATCCATAAACGACGCAGGAGGGTCTTTCCATGAAGTTCCGTCCCTTGCACGACCGCGTCGTCGTCCGCCGGATCGAACCTGAGGAGCGGACGAAGGGCGGCATCATCATCCCCGACACCGCCAAGGAGAAGCCGCAGCAGGGCGAGGTGATCGCCGTCGGCCCTGGCGCCCGCGACGAGACCGGCAAGGTCCAGCCGCTGGACGTGAAGGCGGGCGACCGTGTCCTCTTCGGCAAGTGGTCAGGCACCGAGGTGCGTGTCGGCGGCGAGGATCTCCTGATCATGAAGGAGTCCGACATCATGGGCGTGCTCGAGCAGGAGGCCGCGTCCCGGAGCGCCGCCTAACGATCGGGAGTTGCTGGCATCATCACGATAGGAGTTGAATTCCATGGCAGCTAAGGAAGTCAAATTCTCATCGGACGCCCGCGAGAAGATGCTCCGCGGCGTCGACATTCTCGCCAATGCGGTGAAGGTCACGCTCGGTCCCAAGGGCCGCAACGTGGTGATCGAGAAGAGCTTCGGGGCTCCCCGCATCACCAAGGACGGCGTGACCGTCGCCAAGGAGATCGAGCTTGCCGACAAGTTCGAGAACATGGGCGCCCAGATGGTGCGCGAGGTCGCGAGCAAGACCAGCACAGTGGCGGGTGACGGCACCACCACGGCGACGGTTCTGGCCCAGGCCATCGTGCGCGAGGGCGCCAAGGCGGTGGCCGCCGGCATGAACCCCATGGACCTCAAGCGCGGCATCGATCTCGCCGTGGCAGAGGCCGTGAAGGACATCCAGGCCCATGCAAAGAAAATCCAATCCTCCGAGGAGATCGCGCAGATCGGCACCATCTCGGCCAATGGCGATACTGAGATCGGCCGCATGCTGGCAAAAGCCATGCAGAAGGTCGGCAACGAAGGCGTGATCACCGTCGAGGAAGCCAAGACCGCCGAGACCGAGCTCGATATCGTGGAAGGCATGCAGTTCGACCGCGGCTATCTCTCGCCGTACTTCATCACGAACGCCGAGAAGATGATCGCGGAGCTCGAGGATCCCTACATCCTCATTCACGAGAAGAAGCTTTCTTCCTTGCAGACGATGCTGCCGATCCTCGAGGCGGTGGTGCAGACCGGCAAGCCTCTGCTGATCATCGCCGAGGACATTGAAGGCGAGGCTCTCGCCACCCTCGTGGTCAACAAGCTCCGGGGCGGCCTGAAGGTCGCCGCCGTCAAGGCTCCCGGCTTCGGTGACCGCCGCAAAGCCATGCTCGAGGACATCGCGATCCTGACCGCCGGTCAGACGATTTCTGAGGACCTCGGCATCAAGCTCGAGAACGTGACCCTCGACATGCTCGGCCGCGCCAAGCGCGTCCGCATCGAGAAGGAGAACACCACGATCATCGACGGCGCCGGCCGGAAGGCCGACATCGAGGCCCGCGTGGCTCAGATCAAGGCGCAGATCGAGGAGACCACCTCGGACTACGACCGCGAGAAGCTCCAGGAGCGTCTCGCCAAGCTCGCCGGCGGCGTCGCGGTGATCCGCGTCGGCGGTGCGACCGAGGTCGAGGTGAAGGAGAAGAAGGACCGCGTCGACGACGCCATGCACGCGACCAAGGCCGCGGTCGAGGAAGGCATCCTGCCGGGTGGCGGCACGGCTCTGCTGCGCGCGAAAGCGGCGGTGGCAAAGCTGACGAGTGATAACTCGGACATTCAGGCTGGCATCAACATCGTGCTGCGCGCCCTGGAGGCTCCGATCCGCCAGATCGCCGAGAACGCCGGCGTGGAAGGCTCGATCGTGGTCGGCAAGATCACTGGCAACGACTCCTTGAGCTATGGCTTCGACGCCCAGACGGAAGAGTTCGTCGATTTGCTTCAGGCCGGCATCGTCGACCCGGCGAAGGTCGTGCGCACGGCTCTGCAGGACGCCGCTTCCGTGGCCGGCCTGCTGGTCACGACCGAAGCCATGGTCGCCGAGATGCCGAAGAAGGAGGCCGCTCCCGCCATGCCGGGCGGTGGTGGCATGGGCGGCATGGACTTCTAAGCGAACGCGAAGTGGCACGGAGGGCGGCCAGGACAAAACCTGGCCCCCTTTCAGCCGTTCGCGAATGACAGACGGGGAGAAGTATCTCCATAGCGCCTTGCCGGACCTCTGGCAGACTCAAGTGGAGGTGGTCCGATGCGTATCGAGCGCGACAGTCGCGGTGACTACGTGCTGAATCCTGACGAGCTTGCCCCAAAGCTCGGTCTGTCCGCTGACGAACTCCGCCGCCATATGAAAGCGGGTCTTGTGACAAGTCTGGTGGAGGCCGGCCAAGGCGAGGATGCGGGTTTATCGCGGTTGACGGTGCGGTGCGGCGGAGCAGTCTGGCGGGCAATCGTCGGCGCGGACGGCTCTATCATCCAAGAGGAGGCGGGAGGCCAGAGTGAAGCCCCTCCCAGAGCTCCGTCGATATAGTCATTGACCGCGCCCGCGCTCTCTGAAGACGTCACGATCATGCTTTGCGCGAGCCGGCCGATAGTGCCCACAACAAAGCCCAGAGCGTGTTGCACTCTGGGCTTCGGGCACTCAGTCGGGAGAGCCCGGTTCGTGCCGCGTAGGCTCCGGTACAGATCAGCCAAGGGAAAACGTCCTGGGGGACCAATGCCACCCGAGCGGACCTCGTACCAATCCGGAAACCTACACATAGGCAACAAGGATTGTCCCGGGTTGGTTCCAACGAACCGAACGCAACCAACCGTCTCCGAGCAGGCTCATCCTGCGGTACCCATCGACCAGTCCGGTCATCCCGACGTCCTTCCAGCGCGCGACTGACTGATTGAACTCACGCCAGCCCAAAGTGCTGATTGGGCTGGCGGACCAGAACCGTCTCCGACTGCGGCGGAAAGTACGGCACGAGTTCGATCTCGTCCGGACGCACCGGCGCCGCGTGGAGATGGGAAAGTAGTTCGGCTCCTTTGCGGAGCAGGGCTTTGCGATCGCCAACGTCCGGGAGAACGAGCCCAGAGACGTCATCGGCGCCGCGAAGCTTGACGAAGAAGTATCCGGTTGTCATGGCAGGATTCCTCTAGCGATCCAAGAACAGACTTTCAGAGCTTTGGAATAGCGGGAAGATCCTCGTCATTGGCTTGGAGCATCTCGACCAAGCGGGCGACGCGACCGGAGGGAATCGGCCTGCCCTCGTTCAGCATGGCCTCGTCGTTCTCGAGCCACGCCCGTGCCACGGCCAGTTCGGCCCGGCTTGCGCCCATGGCGAGGATCTCGGTCACCACGCGGTCGTCCGAACGCCCGGTGAGCGCCCTCACCTCGTCTCGCGTCAGCGTGTCGGTCATGTGCGATCTCCTGTGTGACGGGAAACCGGCTTCGATGTGGGATCGGTTTTCCCATCATCAAGACCGGCGAGATCGGCTGCGGACAGGCTCAACAAAACCTGTCGTCTTGCTGCGGGGCGGGGTCTTGACACGCCGCGGGGGCGTTCCTACCTCGATGATTGCCGAGGCTTTTCAAGAGCTTGGCACCTCGGGCGCCGGCGGGTGTCCGGCGCTCTTATGGTTACGTTGCTCAATGGAGGATGTAGCTATGAGAACGACCCTAGACTTCTCTCCCCTCTTCCGCTCGACGGTCGGCTTCGATCGGCTGATCGACATGCTCGATCAGGCCAGCCGGGTTGAGCCGCTGACCAACTGGCCGCCTTACAACATCGAGAAGGCGGGCGATGACCAGTATCGCATCACCATGGCGGTCGCCGGCTTCTCGCCCGACGAGATCGAGCTCGTCCAGCAGGAAAACACGCTCTTCGTGAATGGCCAGAAGCATCCTGAGCCCGAAGGCGTGCAGGTTCTCCACCGCGGCATCGCCACCCGCGCCTTCAAGCAGACCTTCAATCTGGCTGACCACGTGAAGGTCACGGGAGCGGGCCTCGAGAACGGACTGCTGACGATCGAGCTGAAGCGCGAAGTCCCAGAGGAGCTCAAGCCGCGTCGGATCGAAATTGCGTCCGGCACCGGCACGAAGGCTCTCGCTCAGGACAACCAGCCTCAGCAGATCGAGCACGAGCCGCAGAGCAAGAGCAAAGCCGCGTAAGCAGACGCACTCGATGACGGGTGCAACGGTGCCGGGCAACCGGCATCGAACCCTTGCTCTCGTTCAAGCCAGATGACGAAAGGAGGAGATGATGAACATGCGTGATCTGATTCCGTGGGGCCGCAATGAACGATCGATGGTCCCCAGCACCTTCCGCGGTGAGGAGCTGAGCCCCTTCATGACCCTCCACCGCGAGATGAACCGGCTGTTCGACGACGTGTTCAGCCGTTTTGAGGGCGGCATGCCGTCGCTTCTCGGACGTATGCCGACCTGGCCCAGCATCGAAGCGGTCGAGACGGACAAGGACGTTCGCGTCTCGGCCGAGCTTCCCGGCCTGGATGAGAAGGACGTCGAGGTCCTCGTCGATGACGACGTCCTGACCATCCGCGGCGAGAAGAAGGCCGAGGCCGAGGACAAGGAGCGCCGCTTCAGCGAGCGCTACTATGGCCGCTTCGAGCGGGTGATCCCCCTGCCCTTCGCGGTCGAGGACGACAAGGTCGAGGCGTCGTTCAACAACGGCGTGCTCACCGTCACCCTGCCCAAGTCCGCCAAGGCGCAGGAGAAGGCCAAGCGCATCCCGGTCAACGGGAAGGCCCAAGGGGGCAAGCACTAACCACCTGACGCGGTGCGGGGCAGGCCTGCGCGGCTGCCCCGCGCCATCCTTCGCTCATCGGAGGGAGGATGATCATGGAGACGATTGAGACCAAATCCGACGCCAACCCTGTTCCTGTCTCTCAGATTCCATCGCCTGGGAACTCCGAACGCTCGTTCGTGGAGGCCCTGGTGGACCCGGTGAACATCTTTGCGAGCCCGCAGGAGGTGGTGGAGCACCCTTGGTTCAGCGACGAGGAGAAGCGGACCATCCTGCTGTCATGGGCGCGCGACGAGCTCGTGATCGAGCAGGTCGCCGGCAGGGTCATGCCCGACCTGCAGGTGAAGTCCCGCATTGATGCCGTCATCGAGGCACTCGCCCTGTTCGACGCCTCGGCTGCCGGCGAATACCTCAGCGCGGTCCAGGCCGTTCGAGGCAATCGCAAGCGGACCGCCCGTCGGACGCTTCCGCATTAGGCGGGCTTGATGGAGGCTGGCCATGAACGAACGCCTTATCGGAATCGGACACAATCAGCCGCCGGTGTCCCGCCTGATCCCGGGTCAGCCCTGGCCGCAGGATGCGCAGGCGCTGATCGCTCGCCGCACGCGGCCGGTCACGACCTCCGGCCGCGCCGGAACGGGCCAATGGGTGTTGCGCTTCGAACGACGCCTGCCGCAGACCATCGAACCGCTGATGGGCTGGACGGCCGACGACGATACGCTGACGCAGGTTGAACTCAGATTCGGCTCGAAAGAGGAAGCGATCGCGTATGCCGAGCGCGAAGGTCTGGCGTACCGTGTCGAGGGCGAACCGGTCGCAGCTACCGGCGCCGAGCGCGAGCGCAGTCACATGGAGGCGCAGCAGCGCGAGGCGGCGGACCTCTACATGACGGCCGCCGCGCTGGCCTGGATGGACGCCCAGTATGGCGTCGCCGCCATCGGCCGCAGGCCCGACCTGGACCGGGCTCTCGTCGATCCGGCCAGCGTCTTCGCTGCGCCGTCCGAGGTGGTTCACGATCCGAGCCTTTCGATGGACGACAAGCGCGAGATCCTGCGTCGCTGGGCCTGGGACGAATGGCTGCTGGAGGTGGAGGCCGACGAGTCTCCGGCCGCCGGCAAGCCGTCCCGCTACGGCGAAGTCAAGTCCGCGCTGCTGATGCTCGACCAGCTGGAGCGGACGCAGGTGCTCCTATCCGTGAACACCTCGCCGCAGGGCAGGTCTGCCGCATAGGAGGAACCCATGGCTCGCATCACCACGAGAGACTGCGAACGGGTCGTGCCGAACCGGTTTGAGCTGGTCCTTCTCGCCGCCCGGCGGGCGCACGATCTCTGGAACGGGGCCGAACCCCAGGTCGACCCCGGCGACGAAAAGCCGACCGTGCTCGCCTTGCGCGAGGTCGCGGCGCGGCGGATCGACCCCGACGCGCTCCGCCGGCAATTGATCGAGCGCTTCGCGGCGCTTGGGACCGACGCCATCGATTTCGGCAGGCCGCCCGTCCGGGGGCCTGCCCCGAGCTCCCCCATTGCCGATGCCACTGGATCGTTGGATGGGGGTGCACCTGCACAGGTGCCTTATCACTGACGCTAGCTTCAACGAAGGAGGTCAACGATGAAGAACCTGAAACATTGGAGTGAACTCACCGCGATCAACATCATCACCGCGCTGGCCGGTGCTTTCCTTGTCGGGTCGCCCTGGCTGTTTGGCTTCGCGGGCGAGCAGACGGCCATGTGGAGCGCCGGCCTGATCGGTGTTCTCGCGATCATGATCGCCCTGGCCGGGTTTATCGAGCTGCGCGAGTGGGAAGGCTGGGCAAGCCTCGCCCTCGGCCTCTGGGCCGCCATCGCCCCGTGGGCACTGGGCTTCTCGGGTGTGACGGCCGCGATGGCGTGCCACCTTGGCGTGGGCCTCACCGTCGCGGCACTCGCCGCGCTCGAACTGTGGATGATCCACAACAAGCCGGAAAAGCTGGCGGGATAAAAGCCGCATGGGCCGGAGTATCTCCGCCCTCCGGCCCGTCCCGTGCTCACGGGATACGTTTGACCGATACAATGGAGGCTCAATGATGAAGCGTCTCATCAAAGCTGCTTTCGCCGCACTGTCCCTCCTTTCGGCCGTGACGGTGCCGACCGCTGCTTCGGCGCATTGGCGCCATGGACCCTGGCACCATCATGTGGGGTGGCATCCCGGTCCTGCCGCGGCTGTTGGCGCGCTGACCGGACTCGCCCTTGGAAGCGCGATCGCGGCCAGTTCACGCCCGTACCATGCCGTGCCCGGACCGACCTATGTCGCTGGTCCCTATCCGGTCTATGCCCGCCACGTTGCGGAACGAACCTGCGTCACCGATCGCTGGCGCGAATGGGTGCCGGGCTGGGGCTGGCAGGCGCATCGGCGAACCGTGTGCCACTAAGCTGATCGTCGGAAGAGATCCGCGCCCTGCGGATCTCTTCTCGCCCGTCGTCTGAGGCGATTGCACGGACTAAACACCGAGTTGGATGGAGGAAGGCACCGCAATGACGAAGCAGACACGCTTTAATATCGGCTATGCGATCGCCGCATTCCTGGGCGTTCTCGTTATCCAGTATTTCCTCGCCAGCGCTCAGCAGATCGCATCCATTCCCTACAGCCAGTTTCAGGAGTTGCTCCGGAGCGGCAAGGTAGCGGAGATCGGGGTTTCCGACCGCTTCATTCAAGGAAGACTGAAGGAGCCTCTCCCAAGCGGCCAGACATGGTTCGCCACCACCCGCGTGGACCCGGTCTTCGCCCGGGAGCTGGAGCAATACGGCGCCACCTACACCGGCCAAATCGAGAGCACGCTGTTTCGCGACATCCTTTCCTGGGTCCTGCCCGTCCTCGTCTTTTTCGGGTTGTGGACCTATCTGGCCAAGCGCTTTGCCGACGGCGCTGGGCTGGGCGGCGGGTTGATGCAGATCGGCAAGAGCAAGGCCAAGGTCTACGTCGAAACCGATACGGGCGTGAAGTTCGACGACGTTGCCGGGGTCGACGAGGCCAAGGACGAGTTGCGCGAGATCGTGGACTTCCTGAAGAACCCGGAGCAATACGGCCGTCTCGGCGGGCGCATGCCAAAGGGCGTGCTTCTGGTCGGCCCGCCCGGTACGGGTAAGACCCTGCTCGCCAAGGCGGTGGCCGGCGAGGCGAAGGTGCCATTCTTTTCCATTTCCGGCTCCGAGTTCGTCGAGATGTTCGTGGGCGTCGGCGCGGCGCGGGTGCGCGACCTGTTCCAGCAGGCGCGCGAGAAGGCGCCGGCCATCATCTTCATCGACGAGCTCGACGCGCTCGGCCGGGCCCGTGGCGTCGTACCCTATGCGGGTGGGCATGACGAGAAGGAGCAGACGCTGAACCAGCTCCTCGTCGAGCTCGACGGCTTCGACTCCCGCACGGGCCTGGTCCTGCTCGGGGCCACCAACCGGCCCGAAATCCTCGATCCGGCGCTGCTGCGCGCCGGACGCTTCGACCGTCAGGTGCTGGTGGACCGTCCCGACAAGAAGGGCCGCGTCCAGATCCTGCAGGTGCATATGCGCAAGGCGAAACTGGCGCCCGACGTTGACGCCGAGAAGGTGGCGGCGCTCACGCCGGGCTTCACCGGCGCGGATCTGGCCAACCTCGTCAACGAGGCGGCCCTGCTCGCCACACGGCGTGGGGCCGAGGCGGTGACGATGGCCGACTTTAACAACGCCATCGAGCGCATCGTCGCCGGTCTGGAGAAACGCAACCGGCTCCTGAACCCGAAGGAGCGCGAGGTCGTGGCCTACCACGAGATGGGGCACGCGCTCGTCGCCATGGCGCTGCCCGGCGTCGATCCTGTGCACAAGGTCTCGATCATCCCCCGCGGCGTCGGGGCGCTCGGCTACACGATCCAACGGCCGACTGAGGACCGTTTCCTGATGACGCGCGAGGAATTGGAGAACAAGATGGCGGTGCTGCTCGGCGGGCGCGCCGCCGAGCTGATCGTGTTCGGGCACTTGTCGACCGGCGCGGCCGACGACCTGGCCCGCGTGACCGATATCGCCCGCAGCATGGTCACCAAGTACGGCATGTCGGAGCGGCTCGGCCATGTGGCGCTGGAGAAGGATCGGCGCACCTTCCTGTCCGGACAGGACCTGCTGCCGCCACAGGAGCGCGATTACGCCGACGAAACCGCGGCTGCCATCGATGAGGAAGTCCGGGCCATCGTCCAGGCGGCGATGCAGCGGACGGTCAAACTTCTGGAAGAGCGACGCGACGTCCTGGAGCGGACGGCGCGTCGCCTCTTGGAGAAAGAGACGCTCGATGAAGCGGAACTCGCCCGGCTGGTCGGGCCGGCCGGCTCCACACCCGGTGAACTCGCCGCAGAATAGCGTGCCATGCCGACCTCGAAACCCAAAAACCGCATTCTCGCCGCTCTCCCGCCCCAGGAGTGGAAGCTGATCAAGCCGGTCTGCCAGCCGATCGAGCTCATCAACGGTCGCGAACTGATCGAGGGCGGCGAGCCGTTCACCCATGTCTATTTTCCGGAGAGCGGCATCATCTCCACGGTGAGCGTCTTCGAGTCGGGCGACGTGGCCGAAATCGCCACCACGGGGCGTGAGGGAATGGTCAGCATTACAGCCGTTCTGGGCGCGGACAGGGCCCTGCACCGATCCATTGTCCAGATGCCCGGCTCCGCGCTCATGATCGACATCCAGTCCTTCCGCAGGCTGCAACGGGAACTCCCCGCCTTCCAGACCGCGCTGCTGACCTATTCCCGGGCGTATCTCGGGCAGGTCATGCAATCCGTCGCGTGCAACGGCGTCCATTCGGTCGAGGAACGGTGCGCCCGCTGGCTGCTGATGGCCCATGATCGAAGCGGCAGTGATACCTTTCTCCTGACCCAGGAGTTTTTGGCGCAGATGCTGGCTGTGAGTCGACCGGCCGTCAACCTTGTGGCCCGCACGCTTCAGCGAGCCGGCCTCATCCGGTATCATCGGGGCCAGATCACGATCCTCGACCGGCAGGGCTTGGAGGAGGTTTGCTGCGAATGCTATGGCCTGATCAGGCAGCAGTACGAGCAGCATCAGCCAAGGTGACCATCAGGCGGATCATCCGATTTCACCGGGCCGGACCGTCTCTGTCCAGGGCCATAAGGCCCAGCTATGTTAACCAGTTGACAGACCATTCTCCCAAAGTGGCCCACAATGGAAGCCGGTCAGGCATTCCTTTTGCCGGACAACGCGGAAGCGGCTGGGTCTCCCGGCAGGACAGTTGGCACATGGTCCGACAGGAACAGCCGCCACCTGACTTGGCGGCCCACCAACCGTGTCAGTCATAAAGGATAACGATATCTGATGTCTGTCACTGCCCCCAATGACGCTGCTCCCGTGCCGACTGGCGTTCCCGGCCTTGATGATATCCTTTCCGGAGGATACGCATCGAACCGCGCCCACCTCATCGAGGGCCGACCCGGCTCGGGCAAGACAACCCTGGGCCTGCAATTCCTGCTGGACGGGGTTCGGCGCGGCGAACGTTGCCTTTACATCACCCTGTCGGAAAGCAAGCGCGAACTCCTCTCGGTGGGGGGACGCCATGGCTGGTCTCTCGAGGGCATCGAGATTTATGAACTCGTTCCGCCCGAACTGAGCTTCGACCCCAAGCAGCAGCAGAGCCTTCTTTATTCGTCCGAGCTCGAGCTCGGTGAGACGGTGCATATGGTCAAAGCCGAAGTCGAGCGGGTGAAGCCGCAGCGGCTGGTCTTCGACAGCCTCTCCGAAATCCGCCTGCTGTCCCAAGGCGCGCTCCGCTACCGGCGCCAGGTGCTCGCGCTGAAGAACTTCTTTCTCCTCCATGATGCGACGGCCCTCGTCCTCGACGACCTGACCTCCGAGCAGGACGATCTGGACCTGCACAGCGTGAGCCATGCCGTGATTCGCCTCGACCAGCTCGCGCCTCTCTACGGCTCCGAGCGGCGGCGCATCCGCGTCGTCAAAATGCGCGGGACGGCCTTCCGGGGCGGTTACCATGACTTTGTCATCCGCCGGGGCGGACTGCATGTCTTTCCCCGCCTGGTCGCGGCCGATCATCATCGGGAGTTCCAGCGGGAGCCGGCGAGCAGCGGCATCGCTGAACTCGACAACCTCCTTGGCGGCGGTCTCGATCCGGGGACCAGCACTCTGGTGATCGGGCCCTCCGGAGCCGGCAAGTCCTCGCTGGCCCTTGCCTTCGTGTTTGAGGCCCTCGCCCGAGGGAATCAGGCTTTGATGGTCAGCTTCGATGAGACCAAGCACGTCCTCCTGACCCGGGCTGCCAGCATCGGCATGGACCTTGCCCGCTTTGCCGAGACCGGAGGCTTGTCCATCGCGCAGGTGGATCCGGCCGATCTGTCTCCCGGAGAGTTCACCGGGCGGGTCCGCGATGCCGTGGAAAGAGGGGTCCGGATTGTCGTCATCGACAGCCTCAGCGGTTATTTGAACGCGATGCCCGAGGAGCAGTTCATGCTCTTGCAGATGCATGAGCTGCTCACCTATCTCAACCAGCAAGGCGTCATCACGATCCTGGTTCTGGCTCAGAGCGGCATGGTGGGTCAGGTCGCGTCACCTCTCGATCTCACTTATTTGAGCGATACAGTGATGCTGCTCCGCTTCTTCGAAGCCGGCGGCCGGATCCGCCGTTCAATTGCGGCCATCAAGAAGCGCACCGGAGCCCATGAGAACTCCATCCGGGAGCTGTCCCTTGACGAACGTGGCCTGCGCGTCGGTGAGCCGCTGGAGCAATTCCGCGGTGTGCTGACCGGCGTTCCCGCATTCCGAGGACCAGACAGCTCTCTGTTAGGCCAGCGGGGCGATGATGGAGCGTGAGATCCCAGCCCTCATCCTGACGCCATTGGGGCGGGACGCCACGGTCGCGGCGGGCATTCTGGACCAAGCCGGAGTTGCTTCAACGATCTGCCCTGATCTTGGTGCGCTCACCCAAGAGCTCGCGCAGGCAGGCTGCGCCGTGGTTGCGGAGGAGGCTCTTGCGCATATGGACCTCACGGCCCTTGCCGATTGGGTCAGCCGCCAGCCGCCATGGTCGGATTTTCCGTTCATCCTCCTGACGCTGCGCGGCGGCTCCGCCAGCACCAACCTGATCGAAGTTCTTGGCAACGTCACGGTGCTCGAGCGGCCCTTTCATCCCTCGGTGCTCGTGAACGCGGTTCGTTCGGCGATGCGCGCGAGGCGCCGGCAGCGCGAGGCCGAGGCATACCTGGAGGAGAGGAAACGCTCGGAAGAGCATCAGGCGCTCCTCATCCGCGAGCTGCACCACCGGGTGAAGAACACACTGGCCACCGTCCTTGCGCTCCTCCGGGCGACCGCTGGCTCGGCGAAGACCGTCGACGACTTCAAGAAAGTGTTCGCGGACCGCATTCTCGCCCTGTCCAGGACGCACAGCCTCCTGGTCGACTCCACATGGCGGACGGCGGCGTTGGCCGACATCCTCCGCAGCGAACTTTCGCCCTACGACGACGCCTGCGAGCGCGTGCATCTCGCCGGGCCTGAGGTCGAGCTGTCCGCTGATGTCGCCGTACCATTGGGCATGGCGCTTCATGAGCTCACCACCAACGCCGCGAAATACGGCGCCCTTGCTGTCCCGGAGGGACGCTTGGAGGTGACGTGGGATGTCACGGAGATCGGTGAGGGCCGCGTTCTGACACTTCGCTGGGCAGAACGTCATGGACCTCCGGTCGAGAAGCCCAGTCGCACGGGGTTCGGGTCGAAGCTGATCCAGCAAGTCCTCATGCACCAATGCAAAGCGGCTCTCCGGTTTGACTTCGACCGCGATGGTCTCAGCTTCTTCCTGGAGCTGCCGCTGCCGGCAACACCTGCCAATCCCGCTCCGGAACAGTCTTCGTCGGCCAATCCCGTCTCCTTAACGCAGCCCTTGCTGGGCCATGCGACGCGAGGGCGCGCGCCCGTTGCCGCGCGCTGGGAGCCATGACAAATCCTTTGTGAGGCAAGCCGTCAGCGCGGTCGCCGGCCCGCTTTCCATTCCGTCCGGCCCCGCGGCCCCAGGGCTCGCCTTTCGCACCGGTGACGTCTAGGCTTCGGGTCTCCGCCCTTTCTCCTGGTGTCACATGAGCCTGCAAGACCGGAGCCCCGCCGATCCGCACGAGCCTGCGCCATCCTCCCTTGTTCGGGAAGGCCTGCCGTTTCCGCTCGGGGCCACCTGGGACGGGCTCGGCGTCAACTTCGCCCTGTTCTCGGCCAACGCCACGAAGGTGGAGCTGTGCCTGTTCGACGAGACGGGCGAGCGCGAGCTGGAGCGGATCGAGCTTCCGGAGTACACCGAAGAAGTCTGGCACGGCTACCTGCCCGACGCCCGTCCGGGCACCACCTATGGCTACCGCGTGCACGGGCCGTACGAACCCGCGGCCGGTCACCGCTTTAACCCGAACAAGCTCCTGCTCGATCCTTACGCGAAGCAGATCGTCGGGGAGCTCACCTGGGATCCCGCCCTGTTCGGATACACGGTCGGCTCGCCTGATTTGGATCGGTCCTTCGACACCCGCGACAGCGCGCCGTTCATGCCCAAGTGCCGGGTGGTCGACCCGGCCTTCACCTGGGGCAACGAGCGTCGTCCACGGGTGCCGTGGGACCGCACGATCGTCTATGAGGCGCACCTGCGCGGCTACACGATGCGCCATCCAGCGGTTCCCCGCAGGCTGCGAGGAACCTTCTCCGGGATGATGCACCGCTCGGTGATCGACTACATCAAACGCCTTGGGGTGACGGCGGTTGAGCTCCTGCCCGTTCACGCCTTCATCGATGACGCTCATCTGATCGAGAAAGGCCTGCGGAACTACTGGGGCTACAACACCATCGGCTTTTTCGCGCCTCATCCGCGCTATCTCGGAACGCCGTTCATCACCGAGTTCAAGGAGATGGTGGCCCATTTTCACGAGGCCGGCCTCGAGGTGATCTTAGACGTCGTGTATAATCACACGGCGGAAGGCAATGAACTCGGGCCGACGCTGTCGTTCAGGGGCATCGACAACGCTTCCTACTATAGGCTCGCACCGGATCCGCGCTACTACATCAACGACACAGGTACTGGAAACACGGTCAATCTGAGCCATCCGCGCGTGCTGCAGATGGTCACCGACTCCCTGCGCTACTGGGCGCAGGAGATGCACGTCGACGGCTTCCGGTTCGATCTCGCGACCATCCTGGCCCGAGAGGCTCACGGGTTCGACGAGGGTGGCGGCTTCCTCGATTCCTGCCGCCAGGACCCCGTGCTGAGCCAGGTCAAGCTCATCGCGGAGCCATGGGATCTCGGTCCGGGCGGCTACCAGGTCGGCCGCTTCCCGCCGGGCTGGTCGGAGTGGAACGACCGCTATCGCGATACGGTGCGGGCTTACTGGCGGGGCGACGAAGGAATTCTGCCGGAACTCGCTGCCCGCGTGACGGCGTCCGGAGATCTGTTCAACCGGCGAGGCCGCAAGCCGTTCGCTTCGGTCAACTTCGTTACTGCCCATGACGGCTTCACGCTCAACGACCTCGTGTCCTACGAGCACAAGCACAACGAGGCCAACGGCGAGGACAACCGCGACGGGCACGCGCACAATCTGTCCGCCAACTATGGTGTCGAGGGACCCAGCTCTGATCCTGCCATTCGCGCGCTGCGGTTCCGGCAGATGCGCAACATGCTCGCCACGCTGCTGTTCTCGCAAGGCACGCCGATGATTCTGGCCGGGGACGAGTTCGCCCGCACGCAGGCCGGCAACAACAACGCCTATGCCCAAGACAACGCGGTCTCCTGGATCGATTGGGACGGGATCGACGAGGGCGGGCGGGCGCTCATCTCATTCACCCGCCGCCTGATCGAGCTGCGCCACGCCCTGCCCATGCTGCGTCGCAGCCGGTTCCTGACCGGCGTCTACAACGAGCAGCTCGGCGTCAAGGACGTGACATGGCTAACTCCGGCGGCGGAGGAAATGGCGCCGGCGCATTGGCAGGAGCCGCATGCACGGGCGCTCGGCATCCTCCTGGATGGGCGCGCCCAGCCGACAGGAATCAGAAAACGCGGGGCCGAGGTCACCCTGTTCCTTGTCCTGAACGCGCATCATGACAGCGTCCTTTTCACGCTGCCACCGGTCGTCGGGGGCCAGAAGTGGAGATGTTTGACAGACACCAACCAGGTCGATGGTTCCAGTAATGTAATCCTGCCGGCCGGAGCGACTTTCGAGGCGCGCGGCCGTACTCTCCTCCTCTTTGAATTGATGCCCGAGACGCCGTAAAGGCGTCCCGGTCGCCGGCTGTTCGCGCGACGGCCGGTGTCGGCACTCTCGTCCCGGCCACCGGGAAGCGAAGGAGATATCCTCGCCTTATGCGGTGCGGCAGCACGAGCCAGACGGGAGGGCACGAGGGATTGGAGCAACAGCGCGGATCTCACCGGCCTTCAGTAAACCGGAGAAGCCGATCGGTTCTTCGCCTGGGACCTCCCCTAAGCGGCAAGGGCATTCTCGTCCCAGCGGTAAGGCACGACATGAGCTGCGGGCGCCGCGGGATCAGGACTGTGCTCCTTGCTGACGAGCCGCAGCGCCGCCTTGACCTCATCCAGCCGGGAGGGCCCACCTCCCGGCATACCCTCGGCATCGGCGAGTTCAAGGAGATACTCGTCCCAAGCCCAGCGCCCAAGGATCTCTCGCTTGCAGTCGATCGTCAGGAGAGGATGGCGCACGACGTCTTGAGGCGTGTCGAAGACGGACGCTGGGTTGACAAGGGCCCGGTCGAGATCCGGCAGGAGTGGAGTGCCCTGACCGCTGGAGCGACCACGTAGCCGAGCGACCCATCGCACGACCCCTGCAGGGTTTGGTCCTTCCACCCGCTCACTGGTCAGTCGGCGGAAGACGTCCGCTGAGCCTTTAGGATCGCCTTTCCTCTCTCTGTCGGGCCAAAGACGCCCTGTCGTTGGATACATCGGTGGTAATCGGTTCTCTGCGATCCTGCTCGTCTGCTGCTCCATTGCGGTGCTCCAGGTGCGTGACAGTTAGTGAACTTTCCCGATCGCGTTCAATCGGCTGGGAACGGTCCGAGCCAGAGGCGCAGCCCGAGGCTCGCGGTGAACAGGAAAGCCGCCTCATCCCAGGCGGTCAGATGCGAGACCAGCGGCTGGTCTCCGCGCAGGACTGCGAGGCTCACAGATGCGATTCCAGCCAGGAAAAGCAGGCCGGCGAACACAAACGGCATCAGGTGCGTCGGCGCGATGGCCGCGAAGCACAGGCAGAACGCCACCGACATGCAGAACCGTTCCAGCACCTCTCGGTTGGCTTCTTGCGGACTGCGGCGGCCCTCATGCGGATCGAGCCAGTCCGGCAGGCGGGGCCAGTCGCGTGGGTTGAGCGTGGTCATGGCACCCTCCCCGCTTAATGGAGCGTGCTTTCATCGAGCGCCTGCAGCGCGTCGAGGATATCGTCTAGCAGCACGAGAGCTCCGCTCTGGGGCAGCTTGCGCCAGTTCGGCAGGTTCTCCACCGCGCAGGCATCCGAGGCCCAACCGGCGAGGATCGCCCGCTTCTCGCTAGCACGTAACCTTGGGTCGGCCACAACCTCTTGTGGGTCCTGGAACGAAAGGCGTTCCGCCTCAAGCGGCTCACCGTGTTGGTGGCCATCCAATCGTATGGATGGGCTTGACCGATCCTGGGTGGTTTGCCGGTCAATGGTCACTCGATCCATCGTGTCCTTCCTCCATCGAGCAAAGGGTTAGGTCCGGGCGGCGATTGGCGCGCCCGGACCAGCGATCATCCCGAATTGATCTGGTCGCTACGCGGCCTTGTCATGCTTGACGGTCGTCGGACCGCCGCCGGTCGTGATCTCGATCCGGTGGGGCTTCATCTCCTCCGGCACCTCGCGCACGAGATCGACCGTCAGCAGGCCGTTCTCCAGCTTCGCTTCCTTGACTTTGACGTAGTCCGCCAGGTTGAAGGTCTGCTTGAAGGCGCGGGTCGCAATGCCGCGGTGCAGGAACTGTCCGTTCTCCTGCTCCGGATGCTTGTGCCCCGCCACCAGCAGCGCGTTCTCTTTCTGGATGATCTCGATATCGTCCGGCGAGAAGCCGGCCACCGCCATGGTGATGCGGTAATGGTCCTCACCGAGCTTCTCGACATTGTACGGCGGCCAGCTGGGCGCAGGCTCCGTGCGAGCCGACTGGTCAAGCATGTCGAACAGGCGGTCGAAGCCGACGGTCGACCGATACAGGGGAGAGAAATCAAACGCGGTCCTCATAGCTACATCCTCCCTCGAGCAACGTAACCACAAGAGCGCCGGACACCCGCCGGCGCCCGATCCGCCAAGCTCATCAAGAGCCTTGGCTCATGGTGATGTAGGAAGTGGTTTTCCTCGGTTTCAAGAGTGCTGCGCACCCCATTTGAAGAAACTTCGCGAGCGGGCACGAGCCAACGGCGCGCCATCATGAGCGTCCCCTTCCCATGCGGGGATTGGACCGAAGGCCACGAACAGATAAAACCCGTTGAGGTGTGACCCGGTCCTGGCCGCCTGCCGGTCGAAGCCCAGAGGCACCGGGGCGGCTTCGTCAATCTGGCCGGCAACCTGCCACCCATCGGACTGGACGAAAGCGGGCGCGGCCCGATTCTCGGGAACGGCGCAGTAGAGCTCCGGTTCATGACGGTTCCGGAACAGGTCGTAGCGCGTACGAGAAGCGCCCTGGCGCACTGACCCGCTCTGCCGCTCGCCATTTGGGTCGGCGAGGATCGGACGGCTTTGGGTCAAAGCCTCATCAGGGATAAAGGTGCGGTGCATCTCGGTATCCATGAATGCTGTCGGTCTCCCATCTCATGTAGATCGGAAAATGGTTTCGCAGGTTGCGGCCGATCAAACGATGCAGGCCTGGTCAGGCCCGACCTGTCAAACACCTGATCAGCTTGAGGGTTTCCTTAGCTGGGGCCCCTCCGTGTACGAGTTGATCGGGGTTAGACTTAGCTCAACCCGGATCGATCCGGCCGCCTCGGTGGCGGAAGCGCCGCGACCTGTTGCAGGACGGCGACTAATCCTCTGGCATCGGCATTCCTAACGATGTGCCGGTGCCGGACGGGAGGAAACAGCTGGCGTTCACTCCCGTCCGCCCGGATAGGCCTGCGTGGCTTCCGGTCGTCAGGTTATTCCGCAGCCACCCGGCGGGCGCTGCCGTGATCGGTCCCCATCGGCATGCCCAAGCCGAGGCGGCGGCCGGTGGAGCTACGCAGCCAAGCCGGATGCTTGTCGACCCGCTGCGCCTTGTCCTCGCGCAGCTCGCGCTTGGCCCGCCGCAGCTGCTTGGCCACCCTTTCGAGCGCAATTCTGAACGCGGCATAGATGTCGGCACTCTTGGCCTCGCCGCTCATCATCTTGAGCGCGCCCATTTGAACGTTGACCGTGCACCGGTACAGGACACCTTCGCGGGTGAAGTGCACGCTGGCCGTGTTCAGGTGCCCGAAGTATTTGCCCGCCATCTGCAGGATCCTCGTCCGGGCGTAGTCGGGGAGCACGTCGCCCAGATCGATGTTCGAGCTTTGCACCAGGATGGTTCGATCGACGCCTTTCAGCTTCATCCGTTCCTCCATGCAATGAAGGTTGAGCGCGTAACTTTTTCGGATATGCAGAGACCTCACCGGCCGTGCAGGCACCAGGCAATCCATGCAGGGACTAACCGTTCCCATGCATTCTCCTATTGGCGTGTCGGTCCAGGTGGTGTTCTGAGCATCCGCCGGAGCGGGGAGAAGGAGCTCAGGCTTGAGTTCCGGCTGTAAGGTGGGGCGCTCGGGCAAGCACCCCACCGCATTTGGTTATTTCTTCCATTCGGATCGGCTGCTCGCCGAGGAAGACTGGCCTCCCTGCCCTTCCTTGCGGAACGGCAGCTTGCCGGCCACGCGCTTGAGCGCATCCGAGATGTCGTATTTCAGCTTGTTGGTGATCTCCGACATGGTCATGGCAAAACCTCCTGAGGTTCAGCACACTCTCCGTGCCGGGCTGATAACGCGGCACCTCGCCCCTGGTTTCTCGGATGCTCTTCGCATAAGCGTGCTGAGGGCCGGCAGGGCAGGCAGCCAACAATCACCAGATCTTCCAGCTGCGGCCGAGGCCGGAGTGCCCCGATTTGCAGGAGCGAGCCGCTCTGCAGTCCTGCGGAGGAGAGGAGCCTTTCCACAGCGGGGCCCGACAACGGACCTGATGGTCGCGAGATCGGATCACGCTCGTTTCCTGATAAGGCCCGCACAATGAAACCCCTGGGCGGACGCATGGATCTTTCGGAGTGGTGTAGAACGAGACCTGCGCCCGTCCGCGCCCCGACTCCGAAGGGCATCATCGTGCTAGGCCGGAATGAGCCGCCGGTTCACTCCGGCATGACTGCTGGTCTGACAGGAGCCGGGTTCGCGCCATCCCCGCAGATCGTGCCCAAGAGCCTTGCGCTCTTCGTGAGACACAGCCTGAGGCGCGACGTTCGTTGGCCGATTTCGATGCCTCCGGAGGAGCGGACGGCTTGGGACATAGCCCGGAACGTTCGGGGCCATTGCTTCCGGTTACACCCGTCAGGTCACTTCAGACGCCGCGGGCGTTGGCGGCTGTTTCAGTCCGCATCCCGTCGCGCCGTAAGCCTGCTGCCGGATTGGCTCCTCCTGTCCCGTGCGCATCTTGACAGGTGGGCTGTTGAGCGCCTCTTGAAAACGACGCGGGACCACCTAAATCAAAGATTGCCAAGGCTTATCAATAGCTTGGCTCGGGCGCCGGCGGGTGTCCGGCGCCCTCGGACCCATGTTGCTCAACGGAGGATATGGCGATGAGAACGGCGTTTGATTTCTCCCCCCTGTACCGGTCGACGGTCGGCTTCGACCGCCTGTTCGACATGCTCGACCAGTCCACCCAGGTCGAGCCCATGACCAGCTGGCCGCCCTACAACATTGAGAAGATCGGCGGTGACCATTACCGCATCGTGATGGCCGTGGCCGGCTTCGCGCCCGACGAGATCGAACTCGTCCAGAAGGACAGCGTGCTGCTGATCTCCGGTCAGAAGCATCCTGAGGATACGACGGTGGAGGTCCTGCACCGGGGCATTCCGACCCGTGCCTTCAAGCAGACCTTCAATCTCGCCGACTACGTCCAGGTCAAGGATGCCAAGCTGGAGAACGGACTATTGTCGCTGGACCTCGTCCGTGAGGTGCCCGAGAACATGAAACCCCGGCGCATCGAGATCGCCAGCGGGAATGGCCCGAAGACCATCGAGCACGAGAAGACGGCGTAGGCTTGGTTGATAGGCCATGCTGGTGGCTGCTCCGGCAAACCGGTTTGATCGCGGGACGCGGGGCTCCGGCTCGCGTTCGGCGGATAGCGGCCTCATGGGCGTGTGGCATGAACCTTCGCTTCAAGAAAGGGAGGTTGGCTATGATGGGATTGAAGCATAGGAGTGAATTGACCGCGACCAACATCATCAACAGCATCCTGGCTGTGTTCCTGTTCTTCTCGCCGTGGGTTGTCGGCTTCCGCGACGTGCCGGCCGCAACCTGGAACGCGGGTGTGTGCGGCTTGGCAATCGGCTTGATGGCAGCGCTCGCCATCACCGAACTGCAGGAATGGGAAGAATGGGTCAACGCCGCCCTCGGGCTCTGGGCAATGGCGGCCCCTTGGGTTCTCAGCTTTGCCGACAATATCGCGGCCATGTGGACCCATGTGCTGGTCGGTCTGGCTGTCGCGGTTCTCGCGGCTCTCGGGCTCTGGCTCATCCACGGCTCCCCGCCGACCAGAGCCTCCTAAGCGTCCGCAGCACAGAGGAAGGGTCAGGGCCAGGCGCCGGTGGACCGGCCCTGACCTAGGATCGCCTCTGTCGAACGACGCGGGCGTCGAGGCTGAGGAGATGTTCGATGACGGCGAACGCTCAATTCAGCACGTTGCTCCTAGCGGCTTTACCGGAGTTGCGGGCCTTCGCGCTTTCGCTCACCCGCGACGGGCCACGGGCTGACGATCTCGTGCAGGAGACCATTCTGCGGGCGTGGTCGCACGCCGACCAGTTTGAGGCAGGATCCAACGTGAGAGCGTGGCTCTTCACCATCCTGCGTCACCTGTTCTACACCGAACAGCGTCGGCGTCGGCGCGAAGTGGACGACCCGGACGGCAAGCGGGCAGCCGGGCTGATGATCCGGCCGGAGCAGCAGTCACATCTTGAATTCGAAGACTTTCGGCACGCGCTCGGACGGCTTCCACCGCTGCACAGGGAGGCGTTGATCCTCGTTGGTGCTCAGGGTGCGTCCTATGAGGAGGCGGCTCGCGTGTGCGGCGTCGCTGTCGGAACGATCAAGAGTCGGGTCAACCGGGCCCGCACTCACCTTATGGCTTTGCTCCAAATCGAAGCCGGTTACGAGTTCGGTCCGGACGACATTCTTAAGGCTGTGATCGGCCACGACCGGACTGACGCAGGGAATGATTAGTTCATTCGTCACGGCAGTCATGACACGTCCGGTTGGGACGGCTTCTGATGCGGGAAATCTAGTCCACCGCCACAGCACGTTGTATAACGGCATCAAGAATACATGCTGTAGCCCTGAGACCCGTCTGGTGCGTACTGGAGCACAGTGCATGAAGAAGGCCCGCACGCTTTACACCAGCCCGAACGGCGACCGCTGGTACCTGATCCGCGACACCTCTGGGGACATTTTCATCCGGCACGAGGCTAACGTGGCCTCCGGGGGCCACGTGGCGCATATCGATATCGGAACATTTCTCAGCTCCGGCAAGGGTCCTGAGCACCAGGAGCTGCTCCGACTGATCGGAACGTTGGTGGAGGAGCATCCCATCCGCTCGTGATGCGGGACAGGAGGGGACCGGCTTGATCCTAGCATCAAATCGGGAGGAAGAGCTGGATCCACCAGAACGGCATTGATCGGCCAGGAGGCCCGAGCAAACACTTTAACGTGCTGGGAAAACCTCCCTCGCCTCTTCAGAGCCAGTGATCTGGCACCGGATAATGATCGGGAGCAGTCCCGTTGGTGGATCGTTGACTGTACTGCGACGTGTGCGGTTCGCGATCGCACTGAGGAAGGTGACGCTCCTGCATCCTCACTGCCCGTCAGGCCGAGCTCTGGACAACGGCCATCGCTCATCCCATCTGCATTGGGGACAGGCTGAGCCTGTGTCATCACATACGGATCCCTTGGAGTTTGAGCTCACGTGACCCTCTCTTGAGAACGGAGGTGAGACGATGAACTACAGCCCTAGAATCGACGAACGCAAAAATCTCGATCGGAACCGCACTCCGCAGCAGTGGACCATCGTAGAGGCCGTCAACGCAGCAATGGCCGTCATGTTGATCGTATCGCCATGGACGTTCCGATATGCGGACGCTTCGGTCGCGATGTGGAGTGCAGTGCTCATCGGCCTTCTGCTCGGGGCCACCACCCTCACGCGGACCATCGACGCGCGGGATTGGCAGGGCTGGGCGAGCCTGGCACTGGGTGCCTTCGCTCTCCTTGGTCCCTGGCTGCTCGGTTTCGGCGAGATCAAGAACGCGGTCGGCATGCACGTCACGGCGGGTCTGGCCGTGGTGGCGATGACCCTGATCGACCTGTGGGTCCACTACCTCGACCAGCCGGCGACCCCTGCCTGAGCAAAAGGAACCTAAATATCAGGTCATCATGCGAGCCGCAGAACCACACCTTGAAGACGGAGACGCGGATCAATGAACTTTAGCGAGATTGCCTGGTAAATCCTGGATCTATTCCGTCGGTTCCGCCGGCGGCCCGGCGCGCGCATGACGACGGCGGCCATCGATGAGCGGCTCGGCACAGACCCTGCGGTCGCAGTGGCCGTCCGGGAACTCGTCGATGCCCGCTACCTCGTGGCTCCGGACGCGGAGATGGTCGAGCTGACGGCAAGAGGCTTCGGCGCGATCCAACCTGGCAACTCAAGAGCCAGCTTGGGCGGTGCAACGGACTGCTTTTCAGGAGTACCGTATCCCATCAACGGATGGGGCTTTCGCATTGGCCAAGCTGAAACCACTCCAATCATCGAAGCGTATTTTTGGGTACTGGAACGTATCAGGGAGCAACAGTTAAGGCAGCAACAGTTCAGGGAGCAACAGTTAAGGCAGCAACAGTTCAGGGAGCACAGTCATGGCAAATGGACTTTGTGACGTATGTGGGTTGCGGCCTGCAACGGTTCGGGCGCAGGTCGTGAGCAACGGGCAGCGCCAGACCATGGAGCTGTGCGACGTCGACTACCGTCGCCTGGCGAGGCAACAGCGATCGAGCTCGCCGCTGGAGTCCCTCTTCGGCCGGCGTGGCAGCCTGTTGGACGAGTTCTTTGGCAGCGATCCCTTGGGGAGCGATTTCTTCGGCGGAAGCCCCTCCGGAGGAGCCGATGACCAAGCCTACGATACGGCACCGGAAGGCGGGGGGCGGGCCATTCCGGTCCGCTCGAGCCGGGGGCGCGGCCGGGGTGCCGCAGCCGGCGTCGCCGACCGCCTGAGCGGGCATGCGGAGGAGATCCTCCAATCCGCCGCCCGCCGCGCCGGTGAGTTCGGCCGCAAGGAGGTCGACACGGAGCATCTGCTCCTGGCGCTCACCGAAAGCGATGTCGTTCGCACCATCCTGGACCAGTTCAAGGTCTCCCTCGACGACCTGCGCAACCAGATTGTCCAGGAAAGCCGGAGGGGCGACGGTGAATTGAAGGAAGGCGACGAGATCGGCGTCTCGCCCCGGGTGAAGAGCGCCCTCTCCCGCGCCTTCTCGGCCTCCAACGAGTTCGGCCACTCCTATGTCGGCCCGGAGCATCTGCTCATCGGCCTTTCCGAGGAAGGCGAAGGCATCGCGGCCGATGTGCTGCGCCGCTACGGCCTCACGCCCCAGGCCATCCGCCAGCAGATCACAAAGGTGGTCGGCCGTGGCGCCGAGGAAGGCCGGGTCGAGGCGCCCAGCAACACGCCCAACCTCGACAAGTACTCGCGCGACCTCACCAAGCTCGCCCGCGAGGGCAAGCTCGATCCGGTGATCGGGCGCGCCCGCGAGATCGAGACCACCATCGAAGTGCTGGCACGGCGCAAGAAGAATAATCCCGTTCTGATCGGCGAGCCCGGCGTCGGCAAGACTGCCATCGTCGAGGGCCTCGCCCAGCGCATGGTGGCCGGCGAGGTGCCCGAGGCGCTGTGCAACAAGCGCTTGGTCGAGCTCTCGATCAACTCCATGGTGGCCGGCTCCAAGTACCGCGGCGAGTTCGAGGAGCGGGTTCAGCAGATCCTGAAGGAGGTCACCGAGCGCGAGGACGAGCTGATCCTGTTCATCGACGAGATCCACACCATCGTGGGCGCGGGCCAGGGCGGCGGCGAAGGCGGGCTCGACATCGCCAACGTGTTCAAGCCAGCACTCGCTCGTGGCGAGCTGAACCTGATCGGCGCCACCACGCTCAACGAGTACCAGAAGCACATTGAGAAGGACGCGGCCCTGGAACGCCGCTTCCAGCCGGTGTTCGTGCCCGAGCCGACGGTCTCTCAGACGATCATGATCTTGCGTGGCCTGCGCGACACCCTGGAGGCGCATCACAAGGTCACCATCACGGACGAGGCGATCATAGCGGCGGCGGAGCTGTCCGACCGCTACATCACCGGTCGCTTCCTGCCCGACAAAGCCATCGACCTGATCGACCAGGCTGCCGCGCGGGTGAAGATCTCAACCACCGCCCGGCCGGTCGACGTGCAGGAGTTGGAAGCCGAGGTGCGCCAACTCAAGCGCGAGCAGGACTATGCCGCCTCGCGCAAGCAGTTCGACCGGGCCTCGCAGATCCAGTCCGAGCACGACGCCCGCAACAAGGAGCTGCAGGAGGCGACCGAGCGTTGGCGGCGCGAGCGGGGCTCGGCTTCCGCCGAGGTGCGCACCGAGCACATCGCGCAGGTGGTTTCCAAGCTCACGGGCGTTCCGGTTAATGAGCTCACCACCGAGGAGCGCCAGCGCCTCGTAAAGATGGAGGAGCGCCTGCACCAGCGGGTGATCGGCCAGGAGGAGGCGGTTCGAGCGGTGAGCGATGCGGTGCGCCTCGCCCGGGCCGGCCTGCGCGAAGGGCGTCGTCCCATCGCGACCTTCCTGTTCCTCGGCCCCACAGGCGTCGGCAAGACGGAGCTGGCCAAGGCGCTTGCCGAGACGGTGTTCGGCGAGGAGGACGCCATGATTCGCCTCGACATGTCCGAGTACATGGAGCGCCACGCGGTGGCCCGGCTGATTGGCGCGCCTCCCGGTTATGTGGGCTATGAGGAGGGCGGACAGCTCACCGAGCGCGTGCGGCGGCGCCCGTACTCCGTGGTGCTGCTGGACGAGATCGAGAAGGCGCACCCGGACGTCTACAACGTCCTGCTGCAGGTCTTCGACGACGGGCGGCTCACCGATGGCAAGGGCCGGGTGGTGGACTTCACCAACACGATCCTGATCGCCACGTCGAACCTCGGCTCCGACATCATCCAACGCCACCTCAACGTGCGTGGCACGGCGGAAGACGATCAGGCCCGCCTCAAGCGCGAGCTGATGGACGTGCTGCGCGGCCATTTCCGGCCCGAGTTCATCAACCGCATCGACGAGATCATCGTCTTCCATGCCCTGAGCCGGAACGAGATCCGCTCGATCGTGGAGATGCAGCTCGAACGGGTGAAGCGCACGGCGCATGGCCAGGGCGTCGAGCTCGTCATCGACGGAAGCCTGATCGACCATCTGGCGGCGGCGGGCTTCCGGCCGGAGTTCGGCGCCCGCGAGTTGCGGCGCCTGATCCGTTCGGAGCTTGAAACCCAGCTTGCCCGCGCCATGCTGGCGAACGAGGTTCACGAGGGCGACCGCGTGCTGGCACGCTGGGACAGCCACGAGCAGAAGGTGGTGCTGGAGCCCCAGCCTAAGGCGGAGGGTGCGACGCAGGCCGACGGCGAGGCCACAGCCGGCCATAGCAATGCAGTCGAGGTGGAGCGGGAGGCCCAGCGTGGGTCCGGCGACGAAGGCCGGACGGCGGCCGAGTAAGACGTCGGGTGCACAGCGACACGCCGGAGCACATTCCACGCGCTGTATCAGTCCTGCCCAGGTCTGATACAGCGCGTCGACCGCCCCGTCCCTCCAGGGCTGCGTATTGGGCGCAGCCCATGGAATGGGACCTTGTAACGGACGACGTGCCTTCGCTCCCGCTTGGTTCCGCAGCCGTAGGGCGGGGTCACGCCGGGCGTTCAGGATGAATGCGTCCCCAGCGATATCGAAACTACGCTGGTTTGAGGCCAATGACGTTGACGATGTTCTTGATCCCCTTCACATCGCGAATGGCCTTTTGAGCCAGTTCCCTCTGGTAATGCCACTCCACAAATCCCTCGAGCGAAACATACCCGTCGTTCACGATCACCTTGACGTCGTCGGCGACCGACGGGATTTCACGCTTGATCGCGGCGACTGCCTCCCGGGCGATCTCAGGGTCTGTCCGTTGATCCCCTGTGGTCCGTCTCACCTGAATGTTGTTTGCTAGGCCACGGACTCCTTTTACGCGTTTCGCTGCGCGCTGCGCGTAGTATCGGTCCAACCATGAGTTGCCGAACCCTGCGAGTGTAACAACACCGCCCTTGACGGCAACCGCGATGTCTGAAGGATCGACAAGACACACATCGCGTTTCATCTCGATCTCAACATCGTTTCTGATCTCTGCATCAGTCTTCATTTTGTTGGACCCGACCTGGGGCTTAATTGTGATCGCGGACCTTCTTGTCTGGGTCGGCGCCGGGCAGATGGCACGGCTTTCATTCAACGACGTCGTCACGGGGCTCCTTGAAAGCTGCCAACCCCGCCTGCAGCGGAGCGAGCGCCGCCCCTGACCAGGGGGCGGCGCCATGACCGCCTGGCGCTGAGACGCCAATGATGGGCAGAGCCGGCAGTCTCAGTGTCGAGACTCTTCGCGTCCGCGCGTGGTGATCGCCACCACTCGTCCCCGAGCCGGTCCCTGGTGGCCGGCGGACCGCACGAGCCCCTGTCGCTCCAGGGCCGCCACAACGGCGTAGGTCGTCCCCAAGGGCAGGCGCAGACGAGATGATATGTCCTGGACCGACGTACGCGTGCGCTGAGCTACCTCCTTCAGCACGTCGGCCCCATACTGCCGTACGGCTCGCCCGCCGCGGCCGAGGCGACTGAGCCGGCCGAGCACCGGGGCCCGGGACAGGAGGAACTGCGTCGGGGTCCGTGCCGCAAGCCCCCTCAGGGCGCCTGTGCGCCAGGCCGCAAAGGCAACAGCGCCCACTGCGGCCCCGACCAGCGCTCCCAGGAGGAGGCCGGATGAGGGCACGTTCCATCCGCCGTGCCGCGCCCGCAGCGCCTCGATGTTTTCCTCCACGTATTCGTGGCGGAGTTCGCGCACCTCCTCTTCCCCCAGGAGCTCGCGCGCCAGCGGCAGGAGCTCCTGCTCCTCGCGATGGAAATGCCCCTCGATCAGGGCGTCCAGATCGCGGAACCTCTGGGTCCACTCTGGGCTCCCCTTGTCCCGCATGCGGGCGAGTTCGCCGAGCCAGCGCTCGATCTCCTCATGCTCGTGCTCCAGTTCGGCCACGAGGTGTTCGGCCCGGTCGTGGTCCTCAAGCGCATCGTAGAGGCTCTCTTCCTCCGCCTCCAGGTGCCGCCGCAGCTCGGTATCGAGATCGCTGAACAGGCGTTCCCGGCTCCGCACGCCGCCGTCCGGAAAGGCCCGGGGGATCTCCCCGCAGAGGTCCGCGATGTTGGCATGGTCGTTTGCAATCAGCTGCCAAAGGTCCATTGCGCCGCTCCTTCAGTCGAAAGCACGTAATAACGGGAGGAAAACACGAGCAGTTCCGGCCAGTCGCCAAGCGCGGGGTGCGACCCGGAGACGTCGCGCACGCCCCAGCCATGCCCGAGATGATCGTCTCTTCACCCGTTGTAGCGACCGCGTCGACGCGGTCTACCGCCCTCTCCTCCCTTGATGAACCCAGAAACGCCTACGAAGTTTTATGGGTCGTTCGACCGTTGCTTCGATCATGGCTGAAGGGTGACCTATGATGGAAGGTGACATCTGGCTGTGGGTGGCGTTCGCTGTCCTCGTAGTGGGGCTCCTCGTGCTCGACCTCGGCGTCCTGCACCGGGAGGCTCGCGCCATCGGTGTCGGGGAGGCCCTGTGGCTGAGCCTGGGCTACATCGTACTCGCTCTCTTGTTTGCCGGCGGGGTGTATTGGTTCCTCGGCCGGCAGGCTGGTGTCGAGTTCCTGACCGGCTATTTCATCGAGAAGTCGCTCTCCATCGACAACATCTTCGTCTTCGTCCTGATCTTCTCCAACTTCGGCGTTCCGGCCGCCTACCAGCACCGGGTCCTGTTCTGGGGTGTGCTCGGCGCGCTGGCGCTCCGGGCCGTGCTGGTCTTCGCCGGCGTCCAGCTCCTGCACGCATTCGCCTGGATGACGCTGGTCTTCGGCGCGTTCCTGATCATTACAGGGATCAGGATGCTGTTCGCGGCCGAGGGCGAGCCCGATCTCCAGAACAACACCGTCCTGAAGCTCCTCCGCCGCCGGCTACCGGTCACGGAGGATTACGAAGGGACGCATTTTCTGGTCCGGCGGAACGGCGCGCTGTACGTGACGCCGCTGTTCCTCGTGCTGGTGATGGTCGAGTTCACCGACTTGGTGTTCGCCGTCGACTCCATCCCGGCGATCCTGGCGATCACGCAGGACCCGTTCATCGTCTACACGTCCAACGTGATGGCGATTCTCGGGCTGCGGGCGCACTACTTCGCGCTCGCCGGGATCGTGAAGCGGTTCGTCTACCTCAAGTACGCATTATCGTTGATCCTCGTGCTGGTCGGCGTCAAGATGACGGTGAACCATCTCTATGGCGGCAAGATCATCCCTACCGAAGCGGCATTGCTCGCCACAGCCATCCTGATCATCGGCGCAATCGGGCTGTCGCTGCTGCGGACGCGCGGCCTGAAGCCCGAGGATGAGGTCAAGATGCCCACCGGCTGGGTGCCGGGCAGCCGTTCCCAGGCAGACGGGAAGCGTCGGGCGCGCCCGACGCCGGAGCGTGCATCGCAGTCGTCTTAGACGACGCTCCCTATCGGTTTGCCAGGCCGACCGGAGCACATCATGCCACCTTCCATGAAAAAGCCGAGGCTCGAGCTCCGCTCAGGCAGAAGGGGCGTAACTGGAATGTTCCAGTACTTGGCCGGCCATCCTATCCATCATCCGGAACCGCACCCAACAGGAGGAAGCTGCCGGACCGATCGGCTATGGGCAAGCGCGACGAGCGAAGATTGACCTGGGTCGTATACCTCATTGGCGCGCTCTGCCGCTGACCCGCAAATCCGCAGGAGCACGGCTGGGCGGTCAGATCAGTCAGGCGAGCCGGCCGAACCACGCGTTGGAGACCCGCTTAATACCAGAGGCCGGTTGGGCGCCAATGAGGCCTCCGTTGCGGAGGACCTAAGCGCGAAGGCAGGATAACAGGTCCCGGGTACAGTTCCTGCTCGATGGGGCGTGATCCCAAAGCCAACAATCGCTCGATGCGCCTGTGTGTATCCGGATGCGTTCGCAGCAGCGAGGGATGGGGAATGCGCCGGCCCGGAAGGAACAAGGTCTCCAGCAGGCCGCCCTCATAGCGTTCCAGCTTTGCCAGGGCCGACGCAAGGCCGAGCGGGTCGCCCGTGAGCCCCGCCGCATCCAGGTCGGCATCATATTCCCGCGTCCGCGAGAGGGCGAGCTGGAGCAGACTGGCGAGCGCCGGCGCAAACACGAGAAGGATCACCAAGAGCCAGAGCACGAAGTTCCCTTCGAGCAGCAGGACTGGCAGGCTCGCCAGAAAAAGGATCACGCCGGCTAGGGACATTGCGGCAGTCATCCGGTTGACGACGTCGGCGAGGGTCATGATCCAGAGGTCGTTGTTGCGGATGTGGCTGACCTCGTGCGCAAGGACGCCTGCCAGCTCGCGCAAGGTGAGATGCCTCAGGAGCCCGTCCGTGACCACGATCGCCGCCTCGCCCCGCCCGCCAGTCGCGAAGGCGTTCATCATTCGGCTCGGCACATAGTAGAGCGCGGGCGGCTGCGGGAGCCCGGCACGATCCGAGATCAGCGCGAGAAGCTGGAAGAGCGCTGGCATCTCGTGGGGTACGATCGGCACGGCCCCGTACATGCGCAGGATGAGCCAGGGTGAGACATAGGGGGTGAACAGAAGGCTGATGCTGCCGGCGAAGAGCGCCCACGCAATCCCCTCCCCGCCTGCGATGATCCAGCCGCAGGCCGCCAACAGCGCTCCCATGCCTCCGATCAGGAGCATTGACTGGATGCGGTTCCGGCGCTTGTGGCGAAGGCGCTCACGTTCATTCAAGGGGCTGATCATGGCACGTTTGTATGAGTTAAGCAGGACTTGCCGTTTTGTAAAACTGGAAAGGACGACCCTGTGACGGTAACCCGGGCCGACTGAAAAGTGTCATGGGCCGCGAGGCAGAGAGCGCTCGCTGTTTCCTCCTTCCGGCGGTTTGGACCTCAACGGGCGAGCGGCGAAGCGGTGTAAGGGCAGACGTCACAACGGGACTCGAAGTAAACAGATCCGTCTGCTCTCGCCTGATCCCTCCCGAGGAGGTCATGTTCATGAGAGCGCCGTTGTGATCCTTGACCTCAGGCGTCCGCATCACCACCTGGACGGGTGTGGATTCGCGCATCGGAGGTGCGCATGGAGGTCTCGCGCATACTGATTGGGCAGGGTCTCCTGCTCGTGCTCGCAGGCCTGCTCTGGCCGGTACTGGAGAAGCTGGGCTTCGGCCGCATGCCGGGGGACATTTTGATCCAGCGGGATGGCCTGTCGCTGTATATGCCGCTGGCAACCAGCATCCTTGTGAGCCAGATCCTCAGCTTGGTCCTGTGGGCGATTAACCGCTGGTCCTGAGCAAAGGCAGAGCGCCGTGCGAGGCCCATCAAACCTTCAACAACCGAACGGTGAAAGGTCGCTGGCGCTCCAACTCCCGGTGGGCGAGCCGCGACTTCGGCGTCTCCGAGGGCCTGTGTCGACGGAAGCCCAAGACGCCATACATAGTCAGACCTTGTGGTAGCGGGAGGGACGTTCCCATGGCGATCAAAGACGTCGTTGTTGTGTTTGACGCAAGTTCCAGAACGGTTGGTCCTTATGCGGCTTCATTGGCCTCCGTGCTTGGGGCGCACCTTACGGCGACGATGCTCGTGCACGATCCGACAGCGAGCGTCGCTTGGCCAGAAGCATCCGTCCCGCTGCTGACCTCGGTTCTTGAGGCCTCGCGGGAGGAGGCGCGTCGCACCCTTGAGGGGTTTGCTACGACAGCCCAGGGCCTTGGCGTCGCCGTCGAGACCGAGCCGGTCGAGGTCACGCTTGGGTTGACGGGCCGTGCGCTCGGCCCTCTGGCACGACACTTCGATCTCGCGGTGATCGAACAGCCGAACCCGGACGCGCCGGGCGACCGGGAGATCATGGTGGAATCGGTCCTGTTCGAATCCGGCCGACCTGCCCTGATCGTCCCTTACGCGCCGATCGCACCGTTCCGGCTCGAGACCGTCCTGGTCGCCTGGGACGGCAGCGCCACGGCGGCGCGTGCGCTCGGTGACGCGATGCCGTTTCTGGAACGAGCCAAGCGGGTCGAAATTCTCACGATCGCCGATGAGCCGAGCGAGGCCGAAACCTCCGGCCAGAGAATGGTCCGCCACCTGGAGCGCCACGGCATCGATGCGCAGTTCCGCAGGCTTCCCAGCGCCGGGGACGTCGCGAGCACCCTGTCGTCGCACGCCTTCGACGCACAGGCCGACCTCATGGTGATGGGCGGCTACGGCCACTCCCGCGTGCGCGAATTCATCTTGGGCGGGGCGACGCGTGGAATCCTCGAAACCATGACCCTGCCGGTGCTCATGTCGCACTGATCCGGCCGCCAATAGCACGCTGCCGCGTCCCTAAAACCGGCCGAACTTGGCGCAAGGGGATCGCGGCGCACGCTGCCACGCCAACCATGGATCGGTCAGGGGACGCTCCGGCGTCCAAGCGGGTAGGAGCCGCCGAGATCTCAGGGCAGCCCTCGGGCTGGGGGCCTAAGCTCGCCATCATTCCAAACCGTTGAGCTTGGCTGCTCATTGAGCCTGGAATGAGGTCGGCGGACTGCGGTGCCTGACGGAATGAACGACGTCGATTGAGCACTCGCTTAGAGCCGATCGCACAGGTGGAGCGTTTCCGGCCTGTCACAGGGAAGAAGCCCATGCAGGATGTCACCCGTAGCCCCTCGCGTCGGGCGGGAGCCGATCGGCAGCCGACCAGAACCCCTCTGTTCCTGTTCGCGACCGGCATCGAGAACAGCTATCCCACCATCCAGAACGGCCGGGTGCGCCGGGATCAGATGGAGGAGTGCGGCCATTACCGCCTGTGGGAGCGGGACTTCGATCTGCTCGAGGAGCTGGACGTCCGCTTCCTGCGCTATGGTCCGCCCCTCCACCGCACCTTCCTCGGCCAGGGCCGGTACGATTGGGAGTTCGCCGACCTGACGTTCGCCCGGCTGAAGGAGCGCGACATCGTTCCCATCGTGGACCTGTGCCATTTCGGCGTGCCGGACTGGATCGGAAACTTCCAGAACCCCGACTTCCCGGCGCTGTTTGCGGAATACGCCGGCGCCTTCGCGCGCCGCTTCCCATGGGTCCAGCTCTACACTCCCGTCAACGAGATGTTCATCTGCGCCACGTTCTCGGCGGCGACCGGGTACTGGAACGAGCAGCTGAAAAGCGACCGGGGCTTCGTCACCGCCCTCAAGCACCTCGTCAAGGCGAACGTGCTGGCCATGCACGCCATCCTGGAGGAGCGTTCCGACGCGATCTTCATCCAGAGCGAATCGACGGAGTATTTCCACGCCGAACACCCGCAGGCGATCAAGCCCGCGGAGATCCAGAACGCCCGCCGGTTCCTCTCGCTCGACCTGAACTACGGCCGCCCGGTCAATTCGGACATGCACGAGTTCCTGCTCGACAACGGCATGACGCGGGAGGAATACCATTTCTTCCTCAACAGCAACCTGCGCCACCACTGTATCATGGGCAACGACTTCTACCACACCAACGAGCACCGGGTGGACCCCGGCGGTCAGATCCGCCCCGCCGGCGAGGTGTTCGGCTACGACGAGATCACGCGCCAGTATCACGACCGCTACGGCCTGCCGGTCATGCACACCGAGACCAACTTCGACTAGGGCCCGGAAGGGGACGAGGCGGTCGACTGGCTGTGGAAGCAGTGGGCCAACGTCCTGCGCGTGCGCAACAACCGTGTGCCCATCGTTGGCTTCACTTGGTACTCGCTCACTGACCAGATCGACTGGGACGTTGCCCTTCGCGAGCAGCGGAGCCGGGTGAACCCGCGCGGGCTGTACGACCTTGACCGCAACATCCGGCCCGTGGGGAAGCCTACAAGAGGCTTCTGTCCCAGTGGCGCGAGGTGCTGCCGACGCAGAGCGTCTGCCTGTTCGTGCCAGTGGTGTTGCCGAGCGAGTATGACGAACCCATGGCGGTGCGACGGCGCGAAGGCTGGCGTCGCTATTATCGCAGCGAGATGAAGGTGAAGAAGGCGGACAGGTAGGAAAGACGCCGGGGATTGAATCGCCGTAGGCCCCTCTTTGGATGCGGAACGAAGGCCACCCCCACCGAGTAGTCCTGACCGCTCGAAGCGGCCCATTTGAAGACCCCTCCTTCGGGCAGCTTCATCGCAGGAGGAGCGCCCCCTCATCCTGAGCTTGCTGTGATGGCGGCTTCCATCAGAGTAGGTCATTACGGCTTTCAGCTTCTATTCTCTGGATATTCTCGTGATGAATCCGCGCACTTGCGCGACCCTTCGCGAGTTGCTCGGGCGTGGAAATGAACACGGAAAGCTCGCCAGACCAGGGGCCGAGGCCCTCGATGTCGAACTCGACTCTGAGGTTCAATCTTTGCCCTTCCAGCTCGAAGGTGGGCACTTCAACGCGGTTTACCCGGTTCACGCATGCAAATGGCGTCGACGGTCCGTGTGCGCACTTCTTAATGCTGGGGATCGATGAAAGCCGGATCATTTCCATCATCGCCAGACGCTTGAACCACGGCGAGTCCTTATACCGCCAGTACAGGTCCGACAGATCGCTGCCATCCCTGATGCGAGCGAACCAGGTGCCACGCGCCATCCCCAAAGCACGCTCGAAATTCTGAATGTAGGCGTCCATGCCTGAGATCATGCGCCCGGTTTCCGCACACATGCCGACAGCTTCAGCAGTCGCGTCTCGGCGCGGGGCGGTCTGCTGCAGGCGAAACTGCACCTCGTAGGCGCTGCCCATGCGCTCAACGTTCGGCGCACCGTCCAGAAGGCCGCCGTACCCCAACTCGTTCATCAGGATGTACCGCTTTTCCGGCAATTGCCTGTCGAACTCGTGAACCAAGGCGAGGAGGTCACGCGAAGCCCCCTCCACGAAATGGGAGAGCCGCACGCGCATGCCGGCCGGCCCCGAGCCAAGGATGTGGCCGACCGCAACGATATCAGACCCGATCGCTACGAGATCGCCTTCTGCTTCGCTTCCATTGTCGCCTAAACGGCAGGAGGCTTCATGGTCGCGTCGCATCTGCCGCAGAACCTCGACGCTAAAGCGCTCTTGATCGCGATCGATCAAGACACTGCAGGAGGCGCACAGCCATATTCCGTTGTCGATGTGGGAACGCTCTTCAGGGGTCATGTTCGGGTCGTAGCGGCGAGCTCCCGGTCCGGGTGCGGCCGCGCAGATGTGCGCTGCAATCCCTATCATCGCTACGGCGTCCGGCCTTTCATCGCTGGGGCCGACAGTCGAGCGCTTGCAGTAGGAGCATAGGTAGCCCGCTCGTAGGGCGAGATCGTTCTTCGTCCGTTGGTTAAAGTCGTCTCTGATGCGAGTCATTTTGAGGAGCGCTCATCTAGGAACGGTCTAGAAATAGGTTCGTAGTTTCGATACTGCGATGGGGCGGAGTGGATTCCCCTGTGCGGCAATGAATTGCACAATCCCCTGAACTCCAAAGGTTTAGGCCAGATGGGCGGCGACCGCGCGCTCAGCAGCAGACGTGTTCACGGCCACCCGTCAAGGCACCAACGTTGGTTGTCGAGGGCGGTTTGGCAAGCAAGGCCGCTTGGAAGCCATACATCAGGAAGGGCCACTTCTCACAGGCGGATCAAACCTGATCCCGCGATCGCTCTAGCGGGGGTATGACCGTAGTCTCGCCGGAGCGAAAAGTGTCGCGCGTCCACCCGGAAAGCTCGATGCGGTTGCGACCGGATCACTTCGCTCGGTAAAGCGCCTCATCGGCCTCCGAGTACACATTGTCAAATGATCCCGACGGCTCGCGCACGGCGACACCGGCTGACAGGGTCACATGGATCTTCGCACTGGACGTGACGATCGGCGTCGTCTCGACGGTTCGCAGGAGTTCGCCCAGTCCCGCAACGATCTGCTCCACCGAAGCCCTGGGCGCGATGAGGGCGAACTCCTCTCCACCAAGACGGCCGACCATGCCGTACGCGGACAAGCGGGTCGTCATGAGGGCTCCGACTGTCTGCAGAACGGCGTCGCCGGCCTGATGCCCATAGGTATCGTTGACGGTCTTGAATTGATCGATGTCGACGATGGCAAGGACCATCGGATGCGATGCCAAAGCTTCGCTCGTCTCCATGAGGAAGCGCCGGTTTGGCAATCCGGTGAGCACGTCATGCTTGGCGCGGTGCTCGTTGTCGCGCTCCGCGCGCATGGTGGAGATCAACATGGCGCTGAGGCGGTAGACGGCCTTGCCCATAGCGTAGAGGTAGAAGGGGATCTGAAGCGCCGTCAGCAGCATGATCGGCTCTCCCGACCACACAGCCCCGAGGCAGGTTGGACCGAAGCTCAGCGCGATCATGGCCGAGGCCAGGCGGGGCGCGGCGAAGTTTCGGAAGCAGATGCCGCCCATCATCGCGGCTGACGAGAGACACGCCAGGGTGGCGACGACCCAGTCGCCGCTCAGCAAGCTCATGAAGGTCCCCGCCCCCACGCCGAAAGCCCACAGGAGGGCTAGGACAATGTAGAGGTCCGTCGGGGTCTCGCGACGCTGGTCGGCCGCCCGGTAGGCCGCCAGGATCAGGTATGTGCGCGCGATACACAGGATGGCCTCGAACGCAAACCACACCAGGAAGGGCGCTTGAGGCTGGCGGAGCGCGATCAACGCCGACACCAAGACGGTGTTGACCACACCGCCGATGAAGATCGGCAGGGTCCCATAAAGGGTTGAGATCAGGGCCAAGCGGATCTCGTAGGGGACCTCCTGGATCGGATCGGCCAGCCAGCGCGTGATCCGCCATCTGGGCAGGCTGAAGGTGCGGGTCTTGTCGATCATAGGGCCAGCCTGTGCAGGCTTGAGAACGCGGCTTTGCACCTCGCTCGGGTCCCGGTTCTCCAGCCACAGCGGAGACCCGGAACCTATGCGCCGACCTCAATGCCTGCCCTTAAGGGTTGAACTTGTGCCTTGTGAAGCGGATCTGTTAACGCAGTAAGGCTGATTTGTGTCCTAAGACCGCCCTATCCGGTTTATTGGCTGGACTCCATCCTGACAAGTCCTGGCCCTTGTCGATCTCCGCTCAAGAGCATGTGGGCGAAAGCAATAATGTTGTTTAATAGGTGAGCGGCTCCGACTGGATGGTTGGCCGCCCTCCGTTTGGTCATCGTCTGGTGCTGGCGTCCGATACCCTGCAGCATCGGGCCGCGTTCGGGCTCCTGACTAGGTCAGCCGGATGTTCGATGCTCCGGCAGCGCCGCAGGGGCTTGTCGAGCCACCCTGTGGGGCGATCTCGGAAAATGTACTGCTCCCGCAATCGCAACGCACCCGGTTTGGGGTCCAGGCAGCTCACGCTGAAGCCAGCCGTTCATCCCCGCCGGAACAGGAGCATGATCCTCTGCGCCACGTGAAGAGCCGGCTTTACCCGGCAGTTGCGCGAGAGGGTGCATCCGACGTCGCTCACGGAACAAAAGGCGCGTCGACCACCTGCCACATCAGCGGTAGATCGAGTTCGACGGCCGCGATCGGTCCGCCCACCTGCCTCCCCATGGCGTTCCACAGGTCATGCTGGATGGCCTCCACCAGGACAGGTGCCCCCGATCGCCCCTCTAATAGGTACCGGGGGAACAAGGTGCGCGGTTGCTGGAACCGGAGAACGCCCGGCTGCACCGGGCCGTGGAAGTAGTGCACGTCGACCACGCCGCGCGTCACAATCTCCAGCTCAACCTCGTATGGGATCGCCGTCAGGTGCGCGCGCACCCGGAATATCTCGAGCGTGAAGAGCAGTCCGAAGATTTGGGCGAGCACGTGCTCGACCGGGAGAACGGCAGGGTCGCTCACGCTTGGCGCGCGCATGAAGATGCTCTCGACGATCCCGTCGCCGCGTACCAGCTGCTGGTGCAGGTAATCTTCGGGGCCCCCTCCCGGCGCTCGTAGCCCCATGCGCGCAGCGCAGGCCGGAAGAACTGTGGTTCTGTCAGGGCCGGGAAGGACAGCCCCTGCCCGCTTCCTGCACGTATGACGGGGCCGATCCCCAGCTTCAAATCGGCGCGGCCGGTCACGTTCGCCAAGGCAACGGGCAGGATCGGCACCGCCGTACAGCGGATTGCGAAGCCGGTCGGGATCGGCTGGTTCGGGGCCCAGCCGGAGATGTTGAGCTTCGACGCCCGGTCCGAGCTGTAGGCGTTCCAGACCTCGCCGAAAGCGTCCCGGCGTCCGGCGAAGAGACGCTCGACGGTCTCGCTGGTCCGCGCACGCTCCAGGGTGATCGTCTGGATGTCCAGCATCCCGACGGGCAGCGAGCTCGACCCGATGCGGCGGTAGCATTTGCGCTCGGTCCGGTTCCAATGGGGCGCCAGGGGCGAAGGCGCCACCCGGACGACGAGGACGCCCTCCCCTGTGGCCGGATCGGTCACCACCGGCGTGATTTCGGGCGACAGCAGACGCGGCTCGACGCAGTCCCGCAGGACGCTCTCGAACCTGGCCGCGAGTTCCCCGACCCGCGGTACTGGCGTGAGCGCCGCCGAGCGTTTCGGTTCGTCGTCGCTTTCTTGGATGCCGACGTAAAGCGTGCCGCCGAACGAGTTGGCGAAGGCGACGAGTTCCTTGATCAGATCGTTCTGCCCATCGCGCGTGAGGTTCCCTTCCGAAGCCCAGGGGCCCGAAACCGCCTGCTTGAACTCGGTCACCGGATCTTCCAGAACGCCGGCGGTCGCCAACGCCGCGACGTCGCCGGCAGTCAGTTGCGCGGGAGCCTTGGCGAGGATGGTGTCGATGGTGGACGTCATGATGCCCTCACAGGACTGGAACGATTGCCGCATCGCCCCGGTGGTGGCCGGCGCGGGTGGAAGGGTTTAGGGCGGCGGTGGCCTTTCCCTCTTCAGCGGCCATTGCCCGTGGCGGCCCCGCATCGCCCCGCGTCCGTTCACGGACCCGAAGCCGGTTGGCAGAGATCGTGGCCTGCATGAGGTCACTTGGCATTGCGCTTCCGGGTGCATGGCCGGGTGTAACGTTCGATGAAGGCGGCCGGGACGAACCCGTGCTGCTCGAGAAGCGCTCGGATCCGCTTGATGTCGCTGCGGACCTCCTCGCTCGCCAAAGCCGTGCCGAACGCTTCCACCGCCTTCTTCAGCTTGTCCAGCTTCTGGGCTTCGATCACGCGCAGCCCCTCAGGGGGAGAGGACGTGGGATCCAGCACGCGCACCGGGTGGATGATGACGGGGACGCCGGTCGACGTCCCATACTGGCTTGCGAACCAGTTCAGGGACCCCGCGAGCTGGTCGACGTCGCTCTTTGCGATCTCGTCTGATGCCGAGCCGCTTTTGCATTCGATGACGAGGAAACCCGCCTCGTCCGAGAGGGCCCACAGATTGTCGGGGCCGCGCCTGAAATCGCGCTCCGGCCGCTGCGGCACGAAGCCGAGCAGGTGGCCCAGGTCGTGGACCGCGCTTTCGAACCCCTCCACGGCGCGCGGATCCGAGGTGAAGACGAGGCGCTCGACGATGTCGCGGACGTGCAGGCGCAGGGCCGCGCCGGACGCTTGCGCGCCGGCGAACTCCTTCACGCGCTTCGCCTGGCTCGCTCCGGCCGCGGTGACCCGGTCGTAGAGCGCGCCTTGGACCGGCTGGAGGACCTGGCGGTTGAATTTGCGCGCGTCGCCGAGAAGGCGCTGCGCGTCGGCCTTGTCGTAGAGGTTCGCGATCTCCGCGGCCGCTGCGAGGAGCCAGCCCTTGACCATCGGCTCGTCCTGGGCGCCAGCCGCCGTCTGGAGGACCTTCACGGCCTGCGGCTCGCGTCGCTCCCGCGCGAGATCGAAGGCCTCCCGCAACGCGAGCTGGACCGGATCCACCCGCAGGACGTCGTTGGCTCCAATGTCCGCGAGGGCTTTGCGGTGGACCGCGATCCAGCCCTTGTCCCGGCTTAGGCAGGCCTGCGCGGCCTCGTCGATGGCGGCGCGCCCGCCGGCCTTGATCTGCTTGGCGAGCTTGCCCGAGAGCTCGAGCTGGGCGCGGCTGGCCTGTCCGAGTAAGGCCTTGCCCTCGTTCGAGAGCAGGCGCCGGACGAGGCGCGTCCCGAAGAGGATCACCAGGCAGTGGTCCCCGTTCGAGCGGATGCCCCGGCCCATGCCCTATTCGATGCGTTGCATCTGGCGCCGCAGCCCCGCGCCCTCCTCGCCGAGGCCCGTGGTCTCCACCCGCTCGACGAGGCTCTCGCTCTCAGGCAAGTCCACCAGGGCGAGGACGCGGCAGGCATCGTCGGGGAGATCAATTCCGTCATAGCGATTGACGAGGACCACGAGGCCGACATGGCCTTCGCGCAGCCGGCGCAGGCCGGCTTCGACCGCGCTGCCCTGCAGCACCGCATCGGCGATGCCTTTCCACTGCTTGGCGGCCTCGGCCGACGGAACGATGACGACGGCGTTCCGGCGCTTGGCGAAAGCCTGCATCATCGCCTTGAGATCTGTGAGGGAGAACTCAGGGTCGAGCTCCTGCGGCATGAGGATCATGCGCTCGCCCAGGTCGCCGGCCGACGCCGGCGCGATCGGGCCATTCAGGACAACAGGGTCGGCACCGAAGTCGGTGACCAGTACGCTGTCGTCGGCCAGGGTGGCGGTCATGTAGATCCGCCGCCGGGCTCCGGCCGCGGCGTTGACCACGTCCATGGGCACGCAGGGCGGAGCGATCTCCAGGCCGCGCCCGTCGATGACGCACCGGCAGTGCGGCAGCACCTCCTCGATCAGGTCCAGCTTGAACCGCAGGCCCTCGTCGTCGCGGTGACGGAAAAGGAGCTCGCCACCTGCTCCTGCTTCTCCTGCCAGGCCCAGAACGGCACGGTCAGGTAGGACGGCTTCGCGTCGCCGTTCGTGATGCGGCGGAACGCGCTCGCGCTCTGGGCCTTCAAGTCGCCGCCGAACAAGTCCAACAAGGCCGCGTGCAGCGAGTGGCCGGCGGGCAGCGCGATACGGAACTGCTCGCGCACCTTGTCGAGGCAGGCATGGGCGTCGTCGACCACCAGTGCTCCGACCCGCTTCTTGGTGCCGTCGCGTCCGACGCCGAACACGGAGCGGCCGTTGACCAACTTGAGGACGTTGACGACCAGGATCGCCTCGCCCGACGCGAATCCCGGATCGTCCGCGTCCGTCGTGGTGGCGATGCCGAGGAGGTCAGCCTCCTGCACCACCTGGCTGACGAGGTAGTTGTCCGGCACCAGGTAGACGGCCGGCCCGACACCCTCGGCGAGGCTGCTCTGCAGGATGAGGAGCCCGACGCAGGTCTTGCCGCTGCCGACGTTCATCTTGATCGCGAGGTCGCGCTCCTCGCGCCGCTCGTACCAGATGTCGAGCACCTGACCCTGGACGTCGCGGAGATAGCCGAACTCCGGGCTCTTCCCGGGCAAGGCCGCAAAGATTTTCTTCGGATTGGTCACGACCTCCTGGTCGTCGTCGAGAAGCGCCTGAAAGTCGATCGTCATATAGCCCCTTGCCCTGCAAATGTCGCTGAAACATGCCGCTGGAGCAGCCTTGCTTCGCCTCTGGTTTCGAGGGCGGCTGATGAGCCAATCATCATGGCAATTTCGCGACAGTCGCTCTCGATCCGGCGGCAGCCAGACCGGCAGGCATCGTTTGGGGCAGCGGGGGGTGTCGAGGACGCTGTGGACGTGCAGCCCGATGACCACTCTCGATTCGGCTACGCCTGCGCGAGGGCAGCCCTGGCACTGCCGCGTCCGGTGCATCAAGGACGGGACCGGCTGGCAATCGGTGGCCGCCGACCATCAGGATGGGCCGCAGCGGGGCGTGCGAAGATTCGGTTGCCCTGGGTGGGCGCCAACAAGGTGGGATTGGAGCGACATGACGACGGCGGGTTCGACCTCAGGCGAGCTTCACGACGCGACGCCGCCATGGCTGAAGGCCATGGAGCACGGCGTCTTGGGCGAGACGCGCGCCCGCGCCTTCCTGCTCGAGCGCTTCTGGGTGCTGAGCCGCTCCGTCGACGTCGACGGGGCCGACTACCTCATCCAGCGCCGGCTCACCGCGAAGACCTTCCTGGACATGGAGCCGCCTCGCCTAGGCGTCGTCCAGGTGAAGTTCATCCAGGACGGCGGCACCTACATCACGCTGCCCAAGAGCTACGTGGCCGGCCAGGCCGGCCAACCATTCGGTGAGTTCTTTCTCTTGGTCTGTTCGGGCCACGAGGACGAACAGCGCATGTTCCTGCTGTCCGCTGCCGAGATCATGCGCGAGTTCACGGAGAAGGAGCGGGACGGCAAGGCCGTCCTGACGCTCAAGGGCTCCGATCTCCTCGGTGGGACAAACTATCGCGTCCTGCTGCAGGGCGCCGCGCTGAGCAAGATCGAGCATGCCCTGACCATCGCGGACCTCTTCGCCAACCGTCGCTTCCTGTTCAGCAGCGGGTACGTCGATGTCGACCAGAGCCACATCGACCATGACTACCTGCTGCCGCTCGACAACGAATGGGGCAGCATCAAGCAGGAATTCTATCGCAACAAGATGAAGCTCCAGTCCACCCTCTACGAGATGGAGAGCGTTATCAAGGCGATGGGAAAGATCCTGCGCTTGACCGATCCTGACGAGGCATGCCGTCTCTATCATAGTCATATCGCCCCCCACCTCGTTTCGGACGGGTGGAAGACGAGCCTGTCATTCACCTGCGACGCGTTCGAAGATGAAGACTTCCAGATCACGATCCGGAAGCACAAGGAGCGCTTGGCCAAGCTCCGGGAGCTGAAGGTGGAGAGCAGCTACTTCGCCCTTCTCGCCGCCTATGAGGCGGCGATGCGGACCCAGGTGCCCGCCGTCGTGGCTGCCGGCGGACGCGTCATCCGGGTCGCGGTGACCTACGCCCCGGAAGATCTGTTGAACCCGAGGGTCTACGTCACGGCGCAGGCGGGCCCGGCGCCGACACACGCGATCCAGACGTCGGACCGGGGCCGCCAGACGCTCGCCTTCGACCTGACGCGGGTGCTGCCCGACATCTCCCTCGAGGCCGGGTCCGCGCCGGCCGATGTTGCGGCCGCCGTAGAGAAGCAGCTTTACCTCCTGCGGCGCCCGTTCCAGGCCGAGTTGGACAAGCTCTACCTGGAAGAAGACCCCGCCGTCTTCTGGACGGAGTGAGCGACCATGAGGCGGCGGCGCAGCCGTCCCAATCGGTCCGCTCCCAGTTCCGCGCGTCCACTCCTCGAGCCTGCCCGCAACGACACTGAGCCCACCGATGCCGGGCCGGGATCCGCGTCGCGTTTCCGCACCGTGCAAGCTCTGGCTTACCGGGGCGTCTACTTGGGGACGGCGAGCTTGACGAAGATCGAGCCGGACCGCACCTCTCCCGAGAGGCCGTCGACGTAGCGCACCTGGAACCAGCCCCCACGCACGTCCAGAAGCTCCAGCAGGTGCCCCGGCGCCAGCTTGTCGCGCGAGCGGGACTTCGTCGTCGGGAGTTCCCTCACATGAGCCGTGCGGGCCACCGCCAAGCGGACCGGCTCCTTGGGCGAGGCGGCTTCATCGTTCTGCCTTGCGATCTCGTCCCGGATGTCGGAGAGGCGGGTTTCCGCGACGGTGAAGCCCTTCTCGATGGCCCTGCTGGTGGCCTCCTGGTCACCCGAGCCGCCGTAGTCGTTCGCAAGCGCCAGCATGGCTACCAAAAGGGCGAGGAGATCGATGATCGACTGCCGCTCGATCCACGACTTCGCCCGCGCGAGGTGATGGACGAGCGTCGCGGTGTCGGACGTGAACCGAGCTCCACATTTTCGCAAGAACGGCACACTCCGTTTCTGCTAATTGCCACCGGCCATGCTCGCCGAACCTAAACGTTCCGTAATTTTGTTTTGGGCCATGTGCCTCATTTGGGGGGCGACATGGATCGCGATCAAGGTCGGCGTGGCCCTTGTCCCTCCCATCCTGTTCTCAGGAACCCGGTTCGTGATGGCCGGCGCTCTCCTGCTCGCCTACCGCTGGGCTGCGGGCCACCCGATCACCATCCAGCGGCAGGACTGTCCGCGCTTGACCGTGGCAACCCTGTTCATGGTGACCCTCACCTATGCCCTTCTGTTCTGGGGCGCCCTTCATGTGTCCTCCGGGCTCGCGGCCGTCATTGACCTGTCGTTCCTGCCTGTGGCGCTTCTCGCCTTCGCGGTTGCCCTCGGAGAGGAGCAGCTGCACAGCCGTCGGCTCGGCGCTCTTGTCCTGGGCATTTCAGGACTGCTCCTCCTCTTCGGCCCCAAAGCTTTTGTCGGACAGGATAGCTCCACCCTTGAGCTCTGGGGTGGGGCCGCGATTGCCTTGTCCGCCCTCATCTACGCTGCTGGATCGGTGCTCGCACGCCCGCTCCTGCGCCATTACCCCAGCACCTTGATCTCGGGGCACACCCTTCTCTGGGGTGGTGCCCTGACGACGCTCGCGGCACTCGCATTTGAGCCTGGTGCCTCGGACGCCCTGCCCCCCCGCTGGAATGCCTCCGCGTGGGCATCGTGGCTGTTCCTCGTGCTGGGCGGCTCAATCGCCGCCTACACGATCTATTTGAAGCTCGTCCGGGATTGGGGCCCCTCCCGCGCCGGTGCATACTGCTTCGTCTCGCCCGCGATCGCGGTGCTGCTCGGGATGATTGTCCTGAATGAGACTGTGACGCCCCACGAGTGGGCAGGCATGGCGATCATGCTCGCAGCCGCGTGGCTCGCCATCCGCAATGCCCCTGCCTTTGTCCCGGAGCGACCCATGTCGCAGGAAATGGAGTAAATGAATGGAGTTTCACAAAGGCCGGTTGATTGATCACGTGCATCTACGCGTCTCAGACCTCGACGCTGGCAAGCGCTTCTATAAGGCCGCCCTCACGGCTCTTGGCTTTTCGGAACTCTTGGAGGGCGACCACTTCCTCGCGGCAGACGAACTTTGGATTGACGAGGCTGATAACGGTCCTGTCTCACGAGTTCACCTCGCGTTTCAAGCACCGTCGCGGGAACATGTCGTCGCTTTCCGTGCGGCAGCACTCAAGGCCGGGCGACGAGATAACGGATTACCAGGAGAGCGGGCGTGGTACCCCCGCTACTTCGCGGCATACGTGCTCGATCCGGATGGTCACAACATTGAGGCGGTGCATCATGGACCAGTCGAACGCTCCGTCACGTCGGTCGTGTTCCGCCCCACCGCGCTCTGACCCAAGGTCGGCCAACATGTCGATCCGTGCCATCAGATCGTCATTCGGAAGCCAAGACCGACTGTTCCACGGGAGTTCTACGTGAAGGTTGTCCAGCTCGACCACGCCTTCCAAGCCCAAAGCGCTTCACCCCAGGAGCGGGAAAGCTATTTCAGGCTTTTCAACAGCAGCGTCGTTGCGTTTCGTTTGCGGACCCGCCGGCTGGAGGTCGAACCACATGGCGGGGGCTTCAGCATCAAGACCGTCTTCTCGGGCCAGGAGCGGTACTGGTTTGACGGCAAGATTTCAGTTGTATGTCCCGGTGAGGTTCTCCTGGTCAACCCCGGAGAAACCTACGCCAGTGAGATCCGGACGCCTGCCGAGACGGACAGCTTCTCCTTGTTCTTTCCCCGGCGCTGGCTCGAAGCTGAAATGGTGGCGGGGCGTGCTCAAGCCCTGAAGCATGCCTTGGATCAAGGCCTGTCGTCTCTCAGCCTTCGGAGCGCTCCGCAGCTGCCGCAGGAGTTGCGCAGGCTCGCCGAAGCGCTCGCCTCTGGAACGGACCCGCTGGCTCTTGAGGAACAGATGCATTGCGTCTCGGCGTTGGCATTCGCGTTCGGCCATGAGCTCGCCCAAGCCGTTGACCGGATCGACGCGGCCGACAAGGCGACTCGGGGCGAGCGCCTGCGCCGCGTGCTGCGGGCCCGGGAACTCGTGCACGCCAGCGTGGCTGCGGGCGTGTCGCTGGCTGACTTGGCAGCCGCGGCGTGCATGTCCGAGTTCCACTTCATCCGCGCCTTCCGGGACGCCTTCGGTGTCACGCCTGCCAAGTACCTCGAGCGGCTAAGAATGCAGCAGGCTCATGCGCTGCTCCAGCGAACGGACCTTCCGGTCACCGAGGTCGCCCGTCGCTGCGGATACTCAAGCCTGTCGGCATTCGGCCGCGCCTTTCGGCGGGCCTGGGGCAAGCCCGCCAAGACCCTGCGCCGATGATCGCCCCGCGCTCCCCAATCCTGCGCCCGATCTCAGGTTTGGCAGGACCTGCACACCCTTCGCTGCTAGATCGGCCATCTCGCTTAGGGCTTCTTTCCATGCACTTCGTTCGCACGATGTTCACCCTCACGACGCTTGTGTCCACCATCCTGTTCTGTCCGATCGCTGCCAACGCTGAGTTTCGGACGGACGCTCTCCGGGCCAAGATCGAGGCTCTGGACAAGAAATCAGGCTCCGGCCGGCTCGGCGTCGGCTTGGTCGACCTTACGGATGGAGACAGTTGGTCGTGGCGGGGTGACGAGTCCTTTCCGATGCAGAGCGTCTACAAGCTGCCGATCGCCCTCGCCGCACTCAAGGCCGTCGATGAGGGGCGTCGAAATCTGGACGAGCGCATCTCGCTCGGGCGTGAGGACTTGAGTATCCAGTGGAGCCCGATCGCGAGAGAGTTCAAAGGGGAGCCAGCCACCTATACGGTCCGGCAGTTGCTGGAACATGCGCTCCAGCAGAGTGACAACACCGCTTCCGACGTGCTCTTGCGCCTTGTCGGAGGCCCAGGCTCAGTCACCGCGTTGCTCCGCCGACATGGGATCGATGGCATGCGTGTCGACCGACCCGAGCGGGAGATGCAGCCGGAGGTCCTCGGCCTGCCGCCGTTTCGGCCGGAGTGGACCAACGAGGCGGCCCTCACCGCAGCCCTGAACGACCTTCCTCAACCGGCCAAGCGGGCGGCCTTGGCAGCCTACCTCGCCGATGGCCGCGACACCGCAACCCCGAAGGCGGCGGCGCACCTACTTGCGAAACTCGCGCGCGGTGAGCTTCTGTCCAAGCCTACGACACGCATCTTCCTTGACATTCTTGCAGGCACCCGCACCGGCGGCTCCCGCATCAAGGCTGGTGTGCCGGAAGGTTCAACCGTCGCCCACAAGACTGGCACCGCGATGGACGTCCTGGGCATTGGGCCTGCTGTCAACGACGCTGGACTCGTGACTTTGCCGGAACGACGTCAGCTTGTCGTCGCGGTGTTTGTGGCCGGCTCGGACAGTTCTCCCGCCGAGCGGGAGCGACTCATCGCGGACGTGACACGCGCAGCGATCGAAGCACTTCGCTAAATCGCATCTTCGGTGACTCGTAACCGCCTGATTGAGCAGCAGGTCATCAATGCCAGGGTCAGAAATGTCAAAGCGACGGATAGTTCTAGTACCCCATGATCCGAAATGGGCTGAACTTTTCGCGCGCGAACGCGCCGCTCTCGTACAAGCCTGTGGCGGTCACGTGAGTGCCGTGCATCACATCGGCAGCACCGCCGTTCCAGGGCTCGCGGCTAAACCCATCATCGACATTCTGGCTGTCCTTCGCGTGCCAGAGGACGGCCCCGCCTGCATCGGCATCTTGGGCCGGCTGGGCTACGACTTTCGTGGCGCAAACGGCATCGACCAGCGCTTCTACTTCACGAAAGGCTCCCCTCGCAGCCACCATCTCCATATGTACCCGTCAGATCATAGCGAGGTGGAGCGTCATCTTCGATTCCGTGATTATCTTCGATCTCATCCGGACGAAGCCGCCGCTTACGCGGACCTCAAACTGCAACTTGCAGCTCGGTTCGCCGACGATCCAGAAGCGTACTCGACGGCAAAGAACGAATTCTGCGCACGGGTTGACCAGCTGGCTGCTGCCTCACGGCACCATCGGGTATAGGCTGCAGGTCATTGCCTCGCATCCGCCTGGGCGGCCGGTCATCTGAGCGGCTCCACGACGAGTTCCACCCGCCTGTTCTTCTGACGACCCTCCGGATCGTCGCTGCCGTCGGGGTGGGTGTTGGACGCGACGGGCCGCCGCTCGCCGAATCCCATCGCTGCGACATGAGCCCGTCCGGCGCCTGCATGGCGAATGAGCCACTCTTTCACGGCGGCCGCCCGACGGGCCGAGAGCCGATCGTTGTAGGCGTCGGTGCCGATCCCGTCCGTATGACCCTCCACCCGATAGCGGGCGGGCCCGAGTCGCGCCTGGACTTCGCCAACCAGATTCTGCAGAACCTCGTTTGCCTCGGGGCGCAAGGTGGCCTTGTCAAAGTCAAACAGCACGTCCGCATTGAGCGTCAGACGCAGTCCCCGCCCCTCCTGACGAGCATTGAAGCCTCCCAGGAGTATGCTGGCAGGCAAATCAATGCTGTTGTCGGACCTGGTTCCGGAGATCGCCTGCACGGGAAAGATGACCGATCCGACGCGGAAGGTCACCCCGGGCGGGACGACCGTCGGCGGTTCCTCAAGCATTTGACTTGCCTTGTCAGTCGTCAAGGTGCTCCCAGGAGGATGAGGATCGATCGGCTGAGCATGGCTAGGGAGTCCGACCAGAACGGCCGATAACGTTCCTGCAACGGCAAGCCCGTACAAGGGGGGGCACATGCCTGATGCCCTCACAGCAGGGGTATGTTCGTGAGGGGCTGCTGGTTCGGGATCTGCACGGCCATCTGCCGCACACCGGCCGGCGGCATGCCGAACCACGCCCAGAACTCGCGCCGCTCGCCGGCACGAACCATTCCGCCGTCCCGGTCCTTGAAGGTGCTGCAGAGGCAGGATGCGGCGTGTCCCATGCTGTACTTTTTCCGGCCTGCGAAGTCGACTACGGCTATGTCCCTGAGTTCTTGGTTGAACGCAAGACCGTGATCCTTCAGGCTGGTGTCCGCGCCAGACTGATTGATGACCGCGAACTTGATCTGCATCACGCCCTTGTCCTGCAAGCGGCGGAGCTCGACCACCTGGAAGCGAACTCCCGGCGCGAGTTCAATTTCTGGCACTTCGTTGTTACGGCTCGTTGCTGGTTCGGAACCCGGTTTCGTTAGACTTGAAGGCTGGGCGTGAGCCAGTTCCCCCAAATTCGTCCCTAACGCAATTCCGACTACCAGTGCCCAACGCGCTCCTGCCATCGTCATCAGTCATCCTCCTGGAAATTCTATTGCCCACATATGGGAACGCCAGAGGATATCCAGGAGCAGGATCCTTTTTCGCAGGATCGGCACACTCCCCTGCAATGACAGCGCGTCTGTTTCTCCCTATGGAGAAGTCAGACGGTACTTCTGTGTGGCTCTTGCAAGCTTGCAAGGTGAAGGTGCGCATCTCGGTGACATCCATGACAATCCTGGCTCCACTCCGCACTTGCCGTCCTATTGAGGAGGCATTCTTGGAAACGCTGAATGATCCAGTCCAGCATCCGAGCTCGCTAGGGCGCGCCCCTGAACACCCGAAACCGCTATCCTACATGACTTTCTCAAGCATGCTGTTTGGGTTAGTTGGCGGCCTTGTTGCACTGTCAATATTTGGTGCATGTTCTCCAGCCGCTGGTCAGGGCACTGAGAAGAAGAGCTGGCCGGAAATCAAATGTGAACGCTACAAAACGGCCTGGACCGATGCGCTCGCACATAGAGGCGTAAAAGGGCTGAGCGCGGAGTTCATGGAACGTCATGAGGCTTTTCTTGCCTCCGGCTGCACGACGAGAGCCGATGTCTGCCCGCAGTCGGAAGATGAACTATACTTGGCCGATATGATGGTAGCCGCCGTTGTGAATGCCGGTATAGCAGGCACGTTTCTCCCCTTCATGTGCCGGAAGTAAAGCCCCAAAAATCCTTTGGCTGATTGCTAATCGACGGCAGGGGGGTGAGCGCCTCGGGAGGCGGAGCAAGTTGAGACCTGAGACATAGATTGGAGCAGATCTTGTAATGAAGCGTGCAACTATGCAATTGCTCGGGGCTGTTTCTACCGCATCCGTATCCTTTTCAGTGAGCGCCCAGGTTGCTGACGCAGACGGCCACCACCGCCTTTGGTGGGTCGTCAAAGAGGCGATCCAGCCTGTTATGGAAAAGTATGATGTGCCAGGGATGGCTGTCGCGATCACAGTCGAAGGTAAGCGGCATTTCTTCAATTTCGGGGTCGCTTCAAAAGAAAGCGGGCAGAAAACGACAGAGAACACGCTTTTTGAGATCGGATCTATCAGCAAAACCTTCACCGCGACGCTAGCGTCTTACGCAAACGTAAGTGGATCCTTGGCGCTCGCCGATAGAGCGACCAAATATCATCCTGCTCTTGCTGGCAGCAGCTTCGACCAGATCAGCTTGCTTGATCTCGGCACCTATACGGCGGGCGGCCTGCCGTTGCAGTTCCCGGCTGATGTCAACAATCATGACAGGATGATCGCCTATTACCGGGGGTGGCGTCCGAAGTACACCGTAGGCACTCAACGCGTGTATTCAAATCCAAGCATCGGATTATTCGGTTATTTGGCAGCCAAAAGCATGGGCAGATCCTTTGACGAACTCATGCAAGGGCAGCTTTTCCCAATGCTCGGCTTGACCCACACATATACCGCGGTTCCCCAAGATCGCATGAGAGACTACGCGTATGGCTATTCGAAAGATGGCAAGCCGATACGGGTCACGCCAGGCGTTCTGGACGCTGAAGCCTACGGTGTGAAGTCGACCGCGGCGGATATGATCCGGTTCATCGAAGCTAATATGGGAAGCGGGGGGCGCGATAATAGATTGGCGCAGGCGATAACGGCAACCCGCACAGGATACTACAAAGTTGGCGACATGACACAGGGTCTGGGATGGGAGATGTATCCGTACCCGATTAGTCTTGATCAGTTGCTGGCCGGGAATTCAGAAGCCATGATCTTCAAGGCAAACAAGATAATCAAAATGGAGCCACCACTCCCGCCTCGGCCAGAAATGCTGATCAACAAAACCGGCTCCACAAACGGGTTCGGTGCCTATGTCGCATTCGTCCCAGCCAAACAAATCGGTGTCGTGATGCTAGCGAACAAGAACTATCCCGTTCCAGCTCGGATCAACGCCGCGCACCGCATACTATCCGCACTGGAAGGTCAGTCGAATTAAAGAGGGTTCGTTGAGTAGATCGGAAATGGACGCACGCTGTGGCTAGTCACTCAGCGGCACTATCGCTGTGACGGGCTACATTAGGATTGCAGATTTGGGATTGGCTACGGTGACTTCGCAGAGGTGGTGTCCACGCGCTATGATTCCTTTAACCCCAAGATCATCTTTCGGTGGGTTTAGCGTTATGCTGGAAGATCGAGCAGCACATCCTACCCTATAGGAGACGTTTCTCAGGCTCCTGGAGAGTGGACGAAGCCTATGTCCGCGCAGTAGGCGAGCGCAGGCCGTTGTTCCACGTAGTCGACAAACGTGGTCAGTTGATCGCCCTCACGCTATCCGACCGGCGTCTGTGGGATTTACTACAGCTAACGGGGGCTCTCGTGCCTGCTCAAGCGGCTGAACCTGTCGAGCCAGAAAATCCGGCTCTCACAGACGAAGAGTAATCCAGCCGCGTAGGCGGCGTTCAAACACGGAACTGCCCTCACAGCTGCGGGCAGGAGCAGCGCAGCATCCTGGCACCTGACTTCAGCTTTGGTACCAAGATACGTCATCTTGGCCAGAAGGGCCGCTTGACGCGGATCTGGTATGAGCGCCACATGCGTCCGCCTGGCGTGATGGATCGGCACTCCGAGAGTTTGTATCTGTTTGCCGTTCTGGCACAGATGAGACCTTCGCGCTGGCACTGCCGCGGGCGAATGCCGACGTAATGATGGTATTTCTGGAGCGCTTCTCGTGTCGGCTTGAGCCTGCATGCGCGCGGTGCTCGTACTGGATCAGTCCGGTTGGCACGACGCGCAGGCCGTCCTGGTGCCAGAGACGAACGCGTTATTGCCTTTGCCGCCGCTGTCACCCCGAGTAAACCCGATGGCGCGGGTTTGGCAATACCTGCGTGAGCGCAGTCTCTCGCATCGCATGCTGGCCGACTACGAGGCTGCTCTGGAGGCAGTCTGCCGTGCCTCGATCCGAGTCCTCGACGAGAGAGGCTGTCTCACAATATTGGCCGCCTACCAAAATCTCACCGCGTCAGGAATTTTCTGTGCGGGCATCACTGAGCAAGAGTCTGAATTAGGCGCAGCAATTGCATAATTTGCATACGTCGCTCGGGCCGAGAGGCCAGCAACTCCTGAATGATGCGCTCTAGCGCCTCCGCTTCTCCGCCGCTCGCCTCCGGAGCCGCGCGGGCCAGCCACCTCTCAAGCAGGAGCCTTGTCTTCCGCCCTGGCGCGATCTTGCCGGACAAGACCTTACTGAGGTGAGGTTGCGAAAGCCTGCACGCCTTCGCGACGCTCTCCTGCGTCAGGCGGAGGGCGAGCATGCGCTCGCGGACTTGCTGCAGGAGCTCGGCGGGCACCGTTGACTTCATCGTCCATTTTGCATACCATTTATTCATTCCATAGGAACGCTCCACGTGCAACGGGTCATCGCCGAAATCGCCGGCCGGTACGCCGCCCTCGACCTTCCCGACGCAGACGAGTGGCTGATGCCCGGCGTCCGCTGGGGGCGCTTCGACCACGCGCTCACGCCGGCGTTCTGGGTCAGCCAGGCCTGGATGAGCGGCGACGCGACCCCGACCTCCTTCCAGTTGGGCCAGTCGCTGGTCGAGGAGGTGGTTGTCTGCCTGCTCGGCGGCCATGGCACGCCGGCCGAGGTCGGCTTGGCCGCAGCCGAGCGCATCTGCCAAGCCCTCCGGGACACCACAGACGGAATCTTGTCCCATGACGCCTGCGAGCGCCTGCTGGTCGAGCCTCTCGCCGTCCGAGGCCGGACGGTGCGCTACCGCTTCGCCCGCCAACGCGCGAAGTACCTGGCCGGATCGCTCCGGGGCCTGAGGCAGATCGCGGAGGCGGACCTGACGGACCTGGAGCTCAGGGACGCCCTGTGCCGCCTGCCCGGCATCGGGCCCAAGACCGCCTCCTGGATCGTGCGCAACCGCCGCGCCAGCGACAAGGTCGCGATCCTCGACGTCCATATCGTCCGCGCCTGCCAGATCATGGGGGTGTTTCCCGAGCGGGCCGATCCGGCCCGCCACTATGCACGTCTGGAAGGGACGTTCCTGGAGTTCTGCTCGCGCGCCCATGCCCGCGCCTCCGTGGTTGACGCCGTCATGTGGACGACGATGCGCCAGATGAGCCGGCCTTTGCTGAATCGGTTTGTTGACCCGGAGCCGGGTTTTGGGTTTTCTCCTGCCGCAACTCAGCAGGAGGGAATCTCATGTCAGGATCGAGCAGTTCGCGCAGCGACGCTTACACCGGCTCGGGCGGCGCGGGCGGCAGTGAGAGCGGGTCCTCGACTGATCCCTGCCTGAAGGTCCGGCGCGGGCCGATCAACAGCCCGAAGCCGGCCGTGGTCGCCGGGCTCGCCATCGGCAACGTGCTCAGCGTGCAGGTCCAGCCGGTGGGCCGCACCGTGGCGCTCGTGGTGGTCGACGCTCACGGGCAGGTGGCCGGGTCGCTGACGTTCGTCGGGTACCTCGAGATCATCGACTGCATCCAGAACCGCGGCGTCAACTACCGGGCGGTCGTGATCAGCATCGCCGGTGGGGTGGTCGAAGTGCGCGTGGAGCCCGTCTGATGAGCGATCTCACCGTCGTCGGCGGCGTCTACATCGAGCGGTGCATCCAGCCGCTTTGGAACTCCCTCTACGGTTCGGCAGGGCGCGCCGTCTCGGCAGTCACCTCCCTTGTCCCTGGCACGACCACGTTGGTGGCGTATATCGCGGAAGAGGTCCGGAACGAGGCCGAGTACCTCGCCGGCATGGCTGGGGCGGTCCTCGAACCGCAACCGTCCCGGTACGCCATCGCCTTCGACTATCTCCATCCGCTGTCGACCCCGACAATCAGTCCGGCGGTGAACCGCATCGAAGCCCTGCCACCTCTTCATGTGGGCGGCGACGTCGTGCTGCGCTACGGCATGCTTGAGGGCGAGGCGGTCGTCGACGCCCGCACCGCCGTGTACGACCCGCAGTCGGCCTATGGCGCGAAGCGGTTCACCGCGAACGGCTCGCGGGCGGAGCGCCTGGCCATCGTGCTCAACCGCTACGAGGCGGCGTCGATGACCGGCGAGAGCGATCCCCGCACGGCGGCCCGATGGCTGCTGCGCGAGGAAGGTGCGGCCGCGGTCGTCCTCAAGATGGGCGGGCACGGCGCGCTCGTGGTGACGCCCGAGGGCGAGGCGGTCGTGCCGCTCTACCGGACCGAGCATGTCTGGAAGATTGGCTCGGGCGACGTCTTCTCCGCGACCTTCGCGGCGCTCTGGGGTTGCCGCGGCATGCCGCCGGCGGAAGCGGCCGACCTGGCGTCGCGCGCCACGGCCTATTACTGCGACACGCGCACGCTGCCGGTTCCGTCGCCCGAGGCGCTGCGGGAGCTCCCCTACCCGCCCGTCACGCCCGGACATGGCCTGGTCTATCTCGCCGCGCCGTTTTTCGACCTCGGCCAGCGCTGGCTCGTCGAGGAGGCGCGCGCGCTCCTGATGGACCTGGGCGCGCAGGTGTTCTCGCCGGTGCATGAGGTCGGCCCGGGGCCGGCGGAGATCGTGGCGCCCGAGGACATCAAGGGCCTCGAGGCCGCCGACGTGGTCTTCGCCGTGCTCAACGGCCTTGATTCCGGCACGGTCTTCGAAGCGGGCTACGCCGTCAACAAGCGCATCCCGGTCGTCGCGCTTGCCCAGAACGTCAAGCACGAGGACCTGAAGATGCTGGTCGGCACCGGCTGCGAAGTCGTCGACGACTTCGCCACCGCGATCTACCGCACGGTTTGGAAGCTCCCGCACCTATGATCGGACTGCTGCTCTCCGGCGGAATGGACTCCGTCAGCATCGCGTGGTGGAAGCGGCCCGACGTCGCCATCACGGTCGACTACGGCCAGCGCCCCGCCGAGGCCGAGATCACGGCCGCCGGCGCGGTGTGCAAGGCCCTCGGCATTCGGCACGAGATCGTCCGCGCCGACTGCTCTTCCCTCGGCTCCGGCGACATGGCCGGCCAGCCGCCCGCGGCCATCGCCCCGGTTCCCGAATGGTGGCCGTTCCGGAACCAGCTCGTCCTGACGCTCGCCGGCATCGCCGCCGTGAAGCTCGGCGTCACCCATTTGATGATCGGGGCGCTCGCGACCGACGGCGCCCACGCCGACGGGCGTCCGGAGTTCGTGGAGGCAATGTCCAAGGTGATGTCGCTCCAGGAGGGCGGGATCACGGTTTCGGCTCCCGCGATCGGGCTGACGGCGGTCGAGCTCGTCAAGACGTCAGGCATCCCGCGGGAGGTGCTGGCTTGGGCCCATTCCTGCCATGTCGCGAACTTCGCCTGCGGCCAGTGCCGCGGGTGCGTGAAGCACTATCAGACGTGGGAAGCGCTTGGCTGGGATCCCCACTGACGAGCCCGGCCCGCGCACGCCGCCGCTCGCTTGGCAGCCTTACCGCCCGCCGGTCGTGGCGACGGAGCATCTGACGCCGCCCGGGGCGCCGCCCCGGCGCGACTTCGCCGACGTGCTGGGCTCCCGCCGGTCGGCCCTTGCCGGCTCCATGGGCTGGGACGACATCGCCGCGCTGCTGTGGCATGCGGCCGGGACCAAAGGGCATGCCCCCGCCGGGCGGGCGGGACTGCCGGTCGAGTGGCGGGCCAGCCCGTCCGCGGGCGGGCTGCATCCGATCCACGTGGTCTGCATCAACGACGGCGGTGACGGGCTGGTCCGCCTCTACGATCCGATGGAGCACGCGTTCCACGTCCTCGCCGTGCCGCACGTCGACGTCTCCGCCCGAAACGCCGCGGCTGTCGCCGAGGTCGTGGGTGTCCATCGCGGCTGCACCCTTCGGTTCATCGCCGATGTCAGCAAGGTCGGGGCCGCTTACGAGCATCCGGCGAGCCTCGTCCTGCGGGATGCCGGCTGCCTGTTAGCCACCCTGTGCCTCTGCGCGGAATGGCTCGGGCTGGCGGCATGCCCGCTCGGTTTCCTTGGCAACAGAATGGTCGCGCAGCTCGGTTATCCTCCGTCGCGTTTCTCGGCTGTCGGCGGGGTCCAGATCACGCGGCCGTAACCGCGATCACACGAAGCATCGCCCGTCGTTAACAGCGTCCGGCGGCAACTTGGAGATTGCCTCGCCCGCAGCGGCCTCCTCGAACGCCGCCTTATGGCGTGGTTGGCGACCGTCCTGATGGCCCCAGAATTGCAACCGCCCTCTGAATGATCCAGTCGATGTCGTCGGTGTCCGGGAAACGGACCGCATCGATAGCTTCTGCGAGGCGGTCGTCGATGTCACCCTTTGCCTCGACGGCATTGACGGCTTCGAGCGAGAGCCGCCTGAAGGCAGCGTAGTCGGAACCGGCCGTCGACTTGGCCTCGTGAAGGCTGCGAATGAGGTGATGGGACAGGTTTTCCATGTTCGGACTCCTTGTTGAAGTCATTGAGGGGATGCATTGGACCGTTTGACGAGATATCGCCGACGCTGTGCTGTGCAGTCGCGCGGTACGCGACCGAGCTCTTGGCTGGTGCGATCGGAAGTCGCCTTTGCCGCACCTGTCGTGTCGCCTTTGGGGAACCTCCTTGAGCGTCCCCTGCCAAATGCCGTGGCCGGGCCTCTGTGACCCTCATTGGAGGAGGCGGTGGGAGCGATGTTCGCGCCCGTCCGGACAGGCGGGAGACGGGCGCAGGTTTGTGCGCGCCCGAATCGCGCCCGCGGCATCCGGCGCACATCGGCGAGGTGACTTGCCTCGACCGCCATCTGACGCTCAACAGGCGCTCGCGAGGGTTACACGGGCAAACCGCGATGCCGGGTTTGTTCCGACCGCACAGACGATGACCATCGTCGTTTTTGCTTGAAGACGCGCCGATTGCCTTTCTTGCTCTTTTGCTGATGCTGGCGCCGCCTTGAGGTTGACTTCCTTGGGTTTTGTCTATGGCAGGGCCTACCCTCGACACCCTTCCCTTTCGCATCGCTGGCATCATGTCGGATGAGCCCGTCACGCCGCATGACGTCGTCGATCCTTCTCTCATTCACCTTGAGCCGTTTACCGGACATGTCGTGGCGCACGTCCGCTGTCCGTAACGCCCTCGGCACGACACTCGCGCAGCTTCACAGACTTCAAGATGAGGACACGGCCCCCTCGGATCCATCCGAGGCCGCGCTTCTGGACCTTACGATGGGAGCTGCCGGATAACGAACTGGCCCGACATGAGGCCGCCGCAGGCCAGCGTGATCAGATCTTGCCGCCAGATCCCTGCATGACGCGCGCAGGCCTCCGCCCCACCACTATTCGCTCGGCGTGCAGCGCGCTTCGTCGCGTTCCTTCACAGCTCGCATGGCTCTCTGCATACCTTGAGATCTGCATCTGGGAGACAGAGCGGGCGCTCGACCGTCATCCGTCGCGTTCCGGGCGAGATCGCCGAGACAGAACGGACGATAGACCTCGTGCGTCCTGATCTTTTCGGCGAGACGGGTGATCGGCACAGACGGACGTCGGCGGTGCAGGTGTCCCTGCGTTGCATAGCGGCAAACCTCATCCTGCAGTTCGCTTAGTCCTTGGCAAAGGTACCAAGCGAGCTGCGGGCCGATGCTCTGCTGCCAATCGTATAGGATGCGCAACGTGCGGGCGAGCACCCCGAGCCGGTTAGGGTTGTCTTCGAGGTTGATCTCGACCGTCCGCGCCTGAAGCTGGTCCAGATAACCGTCGGACCAATGGATCGCCCGCGTCCCGGCATCGTACACGACCGCGTCGCAATCGAAGAAGGTCGTCTTCGTCAGGTCCGCAAGCCCTTGCGCGGCCACATGCCCCTCGCGCACGGCCCATGTGTTCGGCAGCGCCCAGAGGTCGTACGCGAACCGTCTCCCGACGAAGCGGTAGCCGCCGAACTTGTTCCGCGCGACCGGCAGGTCGCGCACGAAGCGGTCTAGTTCCTCGGCCTCGCAGTCGACCACGAGGTCCACGTCGGAGCGGAACGCCCCGGCGCCGCCGCGCGCGAGGTCGCGCAGCATGCCGCCGAAGATCGCGACGTGCCCGAGCGGACGCAGGCGGGAGATCGTCTCGCCGATCTCCGGGCCGCCGAGCGCCGGGTCCGCGAGGTAGGCCTCCACCCGCTCGCGGAGCTCGTGTTCGGACGTCACGGGACAGGCGGCGGTCCTAGCCACGCAGGCGCTCCAACTCTTCTCGTAGGGAGATGGCATACGAATCGCTCATCCCCGAGATCATATCCGTGATCAACTGGAGCTCACGATAGCGGATCGGCATGCCGTTGTCGCTGTCCTCAGCTATTCGGCGATAGTTCTCGGAAATACGGTTGTACACGTACTGCGAGTAGGGAGGACGCTTCGACGCCAGGTCGTTCTCGTCCGAACGGTCCCGAATGGCCTGCCAGAACATGTCCATCAGTGCGTGGATCGTCTGGTGCCCCTTGAGCTCCACCTCCAAGACGCTGCGGTGCCTGTACACGTGGGCCTTCGCGAACTCCTTCAGCGCCTTCCAGAGGACGCGGCCGTCCGAGACGGCCAACAGATCGTTGTCGAACGTCCCGGACAGTATGGCGTCCTTGTGCTGGACGAATGCCTTGGTGGCCGCCGGCACGAGGGCGCCGATGGCCCTCACCCGCAACATCTGCATCGAGATGTCGTCGAGTTCTCCCGCCGAGAGGCTCAGGTCCCGGTATTTCTTGTCCCGCTCCCGGGCACTGGCGCACAGATCCCGCACCAGCTCGTCCTCGCCGGCCTCATGTTCTAGGTAGGCGAGCAGGTCATACAAGGACAGAAAGCCCTTCTTGGCGGCGTCCTCGATATCCACGACCGAGTAGGCGATATCGTCGCACGCCTCCATGATGAAGGTCAGCGGGTGGCGAATGCCTTCGCCAAGACCGGTTTCCTCCCAGACCTCCACCGCGATATCGCGCTCGGACTGGAAGAAGTTGAACTTCTTGCGGGCCTGCGATGTCTTGTCGGCCTTGTCGGACGGCACCGGGTACTTCATCAACGCCGCCAAGAAGGCGTAGGTCATGTCCAAGCCGAAATTGTCGTTGATGACCTGCAGGCGCGTCAGCAGGCGAAAGGCTTGCGCGTTGCCCTCGAACTTGAGGAAGTCCAGCTGCTGCGCCTTGGTAAGCTCCGCGCCGGCGCCATCGAAGATGCCAAAGGAACCCGAGTCGGGGCTCCTCGGCGTGGAGTGCTTCAGCATCCAGCTCTGGATGGCGGCCTCGCCCTGGTGACCGAACGGGGGGTTGCCGAGATCGTGGGCCAGTCCAATGGCCTCGAGCAGGGCCGGCACGCTCCGCTTCGGCTGCAGCGTCTCCGGAATGCCCAGCGCCTCCGCATGTTCGAACACCAGCGTCGTGCCGATGCTGCGCGCGAGGTTGGCCACTTCGTGGCTGTGGGTCAGCCGAGTGCGGACGCTATCGTTGGGCTCGAGAGGGAAGACCTGCGTCTTGTCCTGCAGCCGCCGGACCGGCGTCGAGAAGAGGATGCGGTCATGGTCGCGCTCGTGCTCGACCCGCTGCTCGTCTGGCTTGCGGGGCTTCGCCTTGCCGCGGCTCTTCCGCCGGCCGTCATTGAGGAGCTTTGCCCAATCCATCCGGTCAACCAATTCCATCTCCCTCAAACGCCCCGGGGGTAGCCCGGTTCAGGTGCAGGACATCCTGTCCACAGGCAACCCGCCCGGCCCATTTAGAAGCCGGCCGACGCCGATGCCACCGTCGTCGAGGCAGGCACCGGACTTCTCCACGGCAAGATGCGGTTGGCTCCGCCGTGCATGGCATCGCCAGAGGCGGTGTCAGGAGGGCGAGCGCCGCTTGCCCACCGGGCGCCCCGCCCAGACCGGCCGCCCCACAGCCTTGCCGGCAACCCGAGTGCAGCCAAGGAGGTGATAGCGAGCGCACGATGACGGCTCCTGCCGGGCCAGAGGCGTGGGCGTCCCTCTTGTGCGGCCTCCATGTCCGTGAGGCTGTGGAACCTGTTGCGCTGTGGCTGAGTCCCGAGGCCGCGACGAGTTGGGTGGTCGCGAAAACAGTAAGTAGGGACAGGAGCTTGGCGGTGTGGTAACCACAACGGACTTAAACTCGCTGCGGATGATCCACTTAGCTGGCGGAACGAAGCTGACCCCTTTTCAGTTAGGCCCTCCATGAGCGAAGGTGTTTCAGAATCCCGCATGACGGTGTTGGTCGTCGAGGACCAGATCCTGGTCCGGATCTTCGCGGCTGACTTTCTCGAAGACGCTGGGTTCAAGGTGTTTGAGGCTGCAAAAGCCGATGAGGCGCTGACCGCCTTGCAGGCGCGACCCGATATTCAGGCCATCGTGACCGACGTGGAGATGCCAGGCTCGATGAACGGCTTCGAGCTGGCGCGGGCGGTGCATGAGCAGTGGCCTGGCGTCCAGGTGATCGTGACTTCGGGCCGGAAGCATCCTGGCCTGGAGGAGCTGCCCGATGCGATCCCCTTCCTGGCCAAGCCGTACATGCCCGAGACTGTCGTCAATCTGATCCGGCAGATGGCGACCCCGCAGGTCGTTGAAGCTCCAGCGTCAGTTGGGTTTGCCTAGAGCCTCGGGCCTCGCACCTTCGAGGCGTTCGATCCAGCGGCCCGGCGGCAGGTGCCCAATTAGCTTATGCCGGACTTGGAAGCGCCCGCGGCCAGCGCTGGCCCACGCAGCCCTCACGCGCAGTTCGCAGTCTATTTTGCGCCCCCGGGTGAGGCGGCGGCTTCCTCCTGGCTGATCTGATCTATCGCGCGAGCAAGATCGGCCTCGAACTGGCTCAAGGCTCGTGAGCGAGCTATTTGCGCGCGAGACTCTTCGATAGCTTGGACTGACTGCTTGATTGTCTCTTGCAAGGAAGGTTGGTCCTGGTTCGGCTTGCTGCCAGGAAGCTGATCCGAGTCGGGCATGAGCGGCGGGACGGTGAGGCGGGGTGAACGACGTAAAAAACAGATTACACACAGCGAACCAGACGCGACCTTAACATATGTGAAAGCCTGCTTCAGACACTAGGCAGCGGCACAGTCTCCACTCGGTCGACTTCCATAGGGACTTTGACCAACAGTACCCACTAGCGGCGTTCACTCCTGACCTCGACCGCAACCTCGCGGCTGCTCCCCTTCCGCAGTCTGTCCGATCTGACCTCGGCCGCAGAGGTTGCGGCCGTGTCAGGACGGCCCCGCCGTGATCGTCCCGAAACAGGTCACCAACGATGGCTAGTGCCGGGTGTCTGCACCTGCAGGGAACCCTTGCGTGCTGGAATGCGCCTCAAAGATCGCGCGGATGACCGCGTCGGACGCGGCGAGACGGTCGGCCAAATAGGCCGCGAGTTGCTCGACGGCTGCTTGATGCGCCCGGATTAAAGCGGTCGCCTCCTTGTAGGCGGCATTCAGCTCGTGCCTCACCTCCGCCAGCAGGTGCGGCGGGAGATGGGACGCCGGCAGGTTGGCGCCCAGGTAGACTAACGGCGCCGGGCCAGCCAAGCCGTACGCGGTGAGCATGCGCACCGCGAGGCGGGTCGCCATGGCCAAGTCCGACTCCTCGGCGCCCCCCGCTCCCGCGCTGACGCCGCCGAGCACCACCTCCTCGGCCGCGCGCCCGGCCAACAGATAGACCAGGATCTGGCGGGCTATCTCGGCGGTCATCGGCTGCTCCGGCCCGCCAGCCACCCGCGTCGTCCCGGCGTGCCTTCCTTGTCCGACGATAGAGATCTCGACACTGACCGCCTCCCCCGACGCAACGGCGGCTACGGCATGGCCCGCTTCATGTACGGCGCACCGGCGAAGAAGTTCGGTGGAAACCGTGTCGACCGGGCCGGCGATCTCGGCCATGAGATCTTCGAGGGTGAGCCTGCGTCCGGCATGGCGGGCCCGACGTCGGGCGCCGCGCACCCAGCGCTCGGCGTCGGCGCCGGTTCCGCCCAGCCCGAGGACGGCCAGCGGCATAAGGTCGGCGTCGGTCAGGTCGGATGCCAGCTTCTGCCGCATGATCTGGGCCAAGTCCTCCGTGCTCGGAACCGGAACGTGGATCACACGCTCGAGCCGCCCGCTGCGGAGGAGCGCGGGATCGACGGCTTTCAGGAAGTTGGTGGCTCCGATCATCACCACGCCGGGCTGCGACTTGAGCCCGTCCATCTCCTCGAGGACGCAGCCGATGAAGGACGTCCAGTACGACCTGTAGCGCGGCTCGACCACCGTGCGGTCGGAGAGGCCGTCGACCTCGTCGATGAACAGGACGCACGGCGCCCGCTCCCGCGCGGCGGCGAAGTCCAACCTAACGGCTTGGATCACCTCCCCGAGGTGCGAGTGCGACAGCCACGTCGCCGCCGAGGTCGCGACGAGGTTTACCTCGGCCTCGCGCGCCAGCACCCGCGCGAGCGTGGTCTTGCCGGTACCGGGAGGGCCCGCGAGCAGGCAACCGCGGTCGAGATCGGTGAGAGCGATGCGGCCGGCGCTGTAGTCGCGCAGATCGCGCACGAGACCATCAGCCCATGCCTTGGCGGGACCGAGCCCGTGCAGGTCCGCCAAACGGAGATCCGCCTCCGGCTGGACGCTGTCGTATTCCTTGATGAGGCGATCGATCGGGGCGAACCAGTCCTCCGGATCTTCGTCGACCATGAAGGTGAGGTTGGGCCGCCCAACTGGTTGCCGCCGGTCGCTTGCCGCGGTCCCCATCAGGTCCGGGGCCGCATCGAGGCGGTCGTGCTGCCGTGAACGCCCAGCTGGCGCGACTTCGTCCGCCAACGCGTTGTCGGCCTGTGGCTCCGACTGCGGTCCCTTCTTGAGGCTTGGTCTGATCGCCATCGCTCCTCCCGATCGTGCGCAGGATGATGTCGGCTCGCGCGAGCCCGATCAGACGTCGCTGGCGCACAGCCAGACTGCGGACAGAGGGCCGATGGGCTTGCGGCGGTCGACGTCGACGACGCCGCTCCGCGCGAGCGACAGCACCGCCGCCACCCTGTCGGGCTCGTGCCGGACGAGCTGGATCAGGTCGCCCAGCACCATCCCTGGCTCCTCCGCGAGGGCCGCCATGACGGCAATCCGGTCCTCTGCGCCGATCGCAGCCTGCGCGGCCTGCGCCATGAGGACGGCGTTGCCCAGCCTCGGCTCCCGGCGCAGCGCCCCTTCGGGCATCACGACCACGCGGCGGCCGGACCGGGCCGCCGCCTGTTTGAGGGCAAGCGCGCGGGCACGGCGGGCGCCATCCCGCCACAGGTCCGAGGGAACGGCCACCAGCGTCGCTGTCCTGGTTGCGAGCTGGACGCGCATAGCGGCCAAGCCCGCGTCCTCAAGCGCCGCGCACCAGAGCTCTTCGCAGGCGGGGTCAGGGCTGGCGGACACGACGAGAGGCGAGGCAATGACGTGCGCCTCGAGCACGCGCCTGAGGCCCGGCAGCATCCCAGTTGCAGCCGGGGCCTTGAGCACACCCGCTGTACTGAGCCGCCTCTTCGCCCGCACCTGGCTGCAATGGGTCAGCTTCCTCGTTGAGGTCAAGTTTGGAATAGCCCCGGCCATTTGCTCGCTCTCCTGCACCACATGTCCCGTTTCCGTTGCAGCCGCCGGCAGGCAGCACCTCAAAAGAGCGGACCGCTCGTCGGACGCTCGGGCGGACGCGGGACGACGAGGAGATGCGGCGTGTGGCGGGGGCCCGGCCCGACCGGCCGCGCAGGAAAGTCGACTGGATCGCCGACGAGGAAATCCGGCGGCTCGACCAGTTCCTCGCCGGCGCCTTCCTTCGTGCCGGCCTTCTGGCGCGGGCTCTTCGAAGCGGCCTGCATCTCCAGGACGGCGAGGAGCGGCCGCAGCAGGTCCGGAACCGCCTTGTGCAGCTCCGCCCGCAGATGGTCGGTCATCTGTTCGATGGTGCTCACCACCGGGACGCCGAAGTGTTCGTCCAGCTCGCTTCCCGAGACCGTCAGGTGGTCGGGCAGGCCGGCGGAGCCGAGGTAATCGATCGCGGCCGTGGTGACGACGTCGACCGCCGAAAAACCTTGGTCACGCAAGTACGCGCGCAAAAGCAACCTGACGGCGGCGAGGTCGCGCTCCAGGGGCTTTCTCAGCCGAGGCCCCATGTCCCCGCCTCCCCTCTTGATCTGGTAGGCCCCGGCCCAAGCGGCCTCTAGATCGATCACTACGATGTCGTGGGTGACGGAGCGGACCGCCGGCGTGTCGTAGCGCAGGGCAATCCGCGCGAGGGCCTCCGGGCTGTTCGAGGCCACGAGGGAATCGCTTGCCGCGGTGATGGGGATGACAGGATTGTGGAGCACTTGGAAGCGCCCCGAGGCCTCCAGGGCCTCGATGATCGCGCGCTCGAGCAAAAGCCCGTGTCGCTTGACGATCGAATTCGACACGCTGATCAGACGTGATAACTCGGGTCCGAGCAGCTCGTCTAAGGGGAACTTGGTGGCGACGGCTGCGGCCACCGCCTCTCTCGTGGCCTTGAGAAGCGCGGCCATTTCTACGATCCTTCCACCCGTCATAGATTCGCTCCGAGGTACCCGACGTGGACAGCCCACGCTTTTCAGCACCAAAAGTGTCGTTCTGCACTTTTTGTGTCAATCTGCACTTTTTGTGCCAGCCATGACCATTCGGGGTACCCAATGCCGGGCGGCTCGGGCGTTGCTGGGATGGTCCCAGAGGGATCTTGCCGAGGCGGCCCACGTAGGATTGCGCGTCCTGATGGCTTTCGAGAACAGTGGCAAGCTTCCCAAACCAGTCGTGATCATTGCCATCGAGCGAACTCTCTCGGATCATGGGATCGTGTGGACCGAGGACACGGACTGGGTTGGGGTGAAGATCCGGCGTAGCGTGCTGGACGCACTTCCTCCCCCCGAAAGCGAATAGGTCGGTCCAACACAGCCGGCTGAGCAGCGCTTCAGAAAGCGCCCCACCACAGTGGTGCCTGTGGAGAACGGAAAATCCCGCAGTCTCGCATCCGGATCGGCAGACGGTCTATCAGCGCCATCCTCGAAGACCTTCGTCATGACGGCGGTGCGACCAACCGGCCCGCACCGCGAGCCACCATTGCCTTCCCGCATGTTCTGACTTCGCTCGGGAAGTTCCTATGGAGCTGCTCGCGCCACACAGGTGATCGAGCGACAACTCGATCTATACCCCCGCCAAGCGCCTGAGGGCAACTCGGTCCGGCGTCAGACACGGTCGTCCGCGTCTATGACGGGCGCGTTTTCGGATGCGTGCGGCCATAGGCAGGCACACGGAACCTGGGGCTCTGAACGGCATTCACCCCGAGCCTTGAGCGCCGATGCAGAGCGCTGAGCCGCCACGAGGTTCCCATGACGCATGACAGCAGATTGCCCGCCCTCCTCCGAACCGGTGTGATCGGAGGAGTTCTGCTCCTTCTTGCTTCCGCAGCCCCCACCCCTTCCCTCGCACAGCAGGCGCCGACGGACTTCACCGCCATCGTGAAGCAGAAGATGCCGGCGGTCGTCGCGGTCACGACGCGGCAGCGAGTCGAGGAACGGCAGCAGCAGCGGGCGCAATCCACGCCGGACGATCAGGATCTGCCCGAGCTTTTCCGCCGCTTTTTCGAGGAGCGCTCCAGCCCTGAGCGGCAGCAGCCCCGGCAGGGCCTCGGATCGGGCTTCGTGATCAGCGCCGACGGCTACATCGTGACCAACAACCACGTCATCGAGGATGCCGACGACATTCATGTCGCCTTCGGCGAGAACACTCCTGTGCCGGCGAAGCTCGTGGGGCGGGATCCGGCCACCGACATCGCCGTGCTGAAGATCGACCCGCAGCCCGACATGGCGGTCACCACCTGGGGCGATTCGGATGCCGCCGAGCCCGGCTCCTGGGTGATCGCCATCGGCAGTCCGTTCGGCCTCGGCGGCACCGTCACGGTCGGGGTCGTGTCGGCCCGCTCGCGCGACATCCGGTCCGGTCCCTTGGACGACTACATCCAGACCGACGCCGCCATCAACCGCGGCAACTCGGGCGGACCGCTGTTTAATGCCCGCGGCGAGGTGATTGGCGTCAACACCGCCATCTTCTCGCCCGTGGGAGCCAACATCGGCATCGGCTTTGCCGTGCCGTCCCACACGGCACGAACGGTAGCCGAGCAGCTCATCCGCACCGGCCGTGTCGAGCGCGGCTATGTCGGCTTGAGGCTGCAGGAGATCACCCCGGCGATCGCCCAGGCGCTGGGACGGCCGGATGACAAGGGCGTGTTGGTCGCCTCCGTCGAGCCGGGCGGCCCGGCCGACAAGGCCGGGATCAAGTCCGGCGACGTGATCACCCGCATCGGGGATCAGTCGGTCGACAGCGGCCGGGACCTCACCCGCGCCGTCGCCGGCATGAAGCCCGGCACACAGGCGCGCCTGACGGTGGTCCGGGGCGGAGCCACGCAGGAGGTCACGGTCGCCGTCGGCCAGCGGCAGGACGAGCAAGCGTCCCAGGAAGGCACCCAACAGGGTTCGGACAATGGCGGCAAGCGGTTGGGATTGGCCCTGGCGCCCATCGGTGAGGCGACCCGTCAGCGGCTCGGCGCCGACACGACGGGCGTGCTCGTCCAGCAGGTGCAGCCGAACAGCCCTGCCGCCGAGAACGGCATCCGACCGGGTGACGTGATCGTTGCGGCCAACAACCGCGACGTCTCTCGGCCGTCCGAGGTGGCCGAGGAATGGAGCCGCGCGCAACGGGAGAAGAAGCCGATCCTGCTGCGCGTGAAGCGCGACGGCCAGTATCTCTTCGTCGCCGTGACTGCGTAATCCATCTCTGAAAGGAGGAAACGAGAATGGCACGCAATCCCCTGACACCCTCCCGCTCCGGTTTTGGTTTGCTGGGAGGAAACGACCCTTTCCTATCGCTCCATCGCGAGATGAACCGCCTGTTCGATGACGTGCTGCGCGGCACAGGGCTGCCTGTGGCCGGCAGCCAGGGCCAGGGCGGCGTCGGCAACTTCGTCAACGCCAGCATGAACGTGTCGGAGACGGAGAAGGAGATCCGCATCACGGCGGAACTGCCCGGCGTCACCGAGCAGGACATCGACGTAAGCCTTGATGACGACGTGCTCACGATCCGCGGTGAGAAGAAGTTCGAACGTTCGGACGAGAAGGAGAACTTCCATTTCGTCGAGCGCTCCTACGGCACGTTCCAACGCTCCGTGCGCCTGCCCTTCCCCATCAACCCCGAGCAGGTGCGGGCGCATTTCGAGAACGGGGTGCTCACCGTGACCCTTCCGAAGACGGCCCAGCAGGAGCGCTCGCGCCGCATCCAGGTGCAAGGCCGCGGTTCAGGCGGACAGGGCACCCATGGCTCTCAAGGGGGACAAGGCACCACAAGTGGCACCGGAGGTGAGGGCGCACGGGGCGGCGCGCCGGACAGCACCTCCGGCGGCGCCAGCACCTGAGGCGCCGATCCCGCATGAGGCAGCCATCCGACGACGGGGATCACCCCGGAACCAAAGGGATCGATCCCCGCTCGCCGGTGGGCACCGGCCGGGCCGCGGCGGCCGTCGACCACGCCCTGCGCGAGACCCGCGAGGCGTGGCCTGGTCTGAGCAGCTACGAGCGTTTCGAGCAGGTTGTCACGCTGGTGCTGACCGTCCTGATCAGCCTGGTGATCGCGGCGGCGCTGGTGAACCTCACGTTCCGCATCCTCATGCTGGTCCTGTTCGGGCTGCTCGACCCGGCCGAGACGGGCGTGTTCCAGGCGATCTTCGGCATGATCTTCACGGTGCTGATCGCCCTGGAGTTCAACCACTCGATCATCGGCGTCCTGCACCGCAAGGAAAGCATCGTGCAGGTGCGCACGGTGGTGCTGATCACCCTGCTCGCGCTCGTCCGCAAGTTCATCATCCTGGAGGCGACCAAAACCGAGCCGCTCACCATTATTGGCTTGGCCGCGGCCATCCTGGCGCTGGGCGCGGTTCACTGGCTCGTGCGCGACCAGGACCGGAAGGATGCAGTCGAGCGGGAGCATGAAAGCGCAGCGGCGGAGTAACCGCCGTTGTCTTCCCCGTAGTCTTCCCGAGATCGTGCATTGACACGTGCCCACAGCAGCAGAGTGTCAGGTCACCACCCCAGATACTCGGAGAGCCCTGCCCCCGGCGCGAGAAGCGCAAACGCCCAGACAAAGGCGGAGGCGAGGTTCACCATCATGAACAGCGGCAGCTGCATTCCGAAGACGCCTGCCACCAGGGGGACCACCGCCCGCGCAGGCCCGAAGAAGCGGCCGATGAACACGCCCCAGACGCCGTGGCGGCAGAAGAAGCGCTCGCCCTTGCCGACGAGCTGCGGATGGGTCGAGAGCGGCCAAAGCCTGTAGATGGAGGTTTTGAAGCGCCGGCCGAGCGCGTAGGAGACCACGTCGCCGGTGGCTGCCCCGATGGCCGCGCCGAGCCAGAGCGGCCAGAACTCCAGGTCGGCCACCCCGATGAAGGCGCTGATGGCGATCAGGATCACGGTCGCGGGCACGAAGAGCGACAGGAAGGCCACCGACTCGCCGAACGCCAGTGCGGCGACGATGAACGGCGCCCAGGATTGGTTCTGCCGCACGAACGCGACGATGGTGGTCTGGATAGCCTCGAAGTCCATGGGGTACCGGGTTCTTTCGGGCTGAGCCGATCAACAGCAAAGGAGGATGCCTCTGCCAGTTTCCTCCCCGCTGCGCCTCGCCCGTGGTCGACCAGTAACGCTCCGGAGGCGTTTCCGATGCGTCGGCTCGCATTGCAGCCGATCATGCCCGCCCCACCTCTACGCCTTCGCGGCTCCGACGGTGTCCGCCATGGTTGCGCCGCGGCGTCCGAGAGGCTGCGACGGGCCCTCAGTAGAGTCTTTCGCGGTTTGGTGCTCCATCTCGGCATTCAGCTCGGCGCCGAGCAGCACGATGATGCTGGACAGCCAGATCCAGGTCATGAAGCCGATCACCGCGCCGAGCGAACCGTAGGTCTCGTTGTAGCTGCCGAAGTTCGAGACATACCACGAGAACAGCATCGAGCCGGCAAGCCACAGCACGGCGGCCACGATGCCGCCGGGTGTCACCCATTTCCACTCCGCCTTGTCGCGGCTGGGCCCATAGCGGTAGAGCACCGCCAGCCCTGCGACCACCACGGCCAGGAGGATGGGCCAGCGGGCGAGAGAGAGCAGCCACTCGACCCCGCTGCCCAGCCCGACGAAGTCGAGAACGATCGGCAGGACCACGATGCCGGCGAGCGCAATAAGCACGAACGCGATGGCGGCGAGCGTGAAGGCCAGGGACTGGAGGTTGAGCTGGACGAAGCTGCGCTTCTCTTCCTCGTCGTAGACGATGTTGAGAGCGTCGAAGACCGCCTTCATGCCGGCGTTGGCGCTCCACAACGAAATCGCCAGACCGATGATGAAGCTGAGGCCCAGCGTGCCGCCGCCCTGTGAGGCGATCCGCTTCACCTGCTCGCCAACGATCTCCACCGCGCCGCCCGGCAGCACGCCCGAGAGCGCGTTGAGGTGGTCCTGAATCGTGGCCGGATCGGCGAAGAGGCCGTAGATGGACACCAGCGCGGCGATGGCGGGAAAGATGGCCAGGAGGGCATAGTAGGTCACGCCCGCGGCGACCGACATTAGCCGGTCGTCGCTGAACTCCTCGTAGGTCCGCCACAGGATGTCCTTCCAGCCGAGCGTCGGGATCTCGGTGGGCGTGTCGGCCTCGCGCCCGCGCCCCTGCTCCCTCGCTGCCTGTGGCGGCGCATGCTGCGAACCGCGGTTTCGATCCGCCCGTCCGGCGCGCGCCGGGGCGGGCCGTTGCGCCCTCGCCTCTGCGGGGTTTCCCTGCCCATGGATGACGAAGCGTGCAAGGGCCCAACCGGCCACGATGGCCAGCATGGTGGCCGTGCCGGGTCCGGTCCGGCGATCCTTAGGATCCTGAAGCGGGGGCGTGGCGATAGTCATGATGGATGCGGCACCTCCGGAACAAGGAAACGGGCCATGCTTGGCCATTGAGGTAACCGGAACCAGACGTCGACGGTTCCCGCCCCGCTTCAGGCGGACAGGGTCCCGGTTGGTCCATCACGATCCTGGTTCAAGCGCTGCCCAGTTGCGTCCAGAGCACATTGAGCCTCGTCGCAAGTTGGACCGAGCGCAGTCCTCGAAGATCGCCTGGAGCGATCATGGTCGTCTCCCGGTCTTTACCTGAGGACGGAGGGATCACGAGGCGTCGCCGAATTGCCCTTCTGGCATACGTCCCGTGCCGCCACAGGCCTGGCATTGCAGGCATCCCGACCCACCGCAGACGGAGCACCGGTGCCGGACGTGGTCCAGGCCCTCCATGACCCCCTCCCCATCACACTTGCCGCACCGCACGTTTCCGGCGCCGTGGCAGGCGGCACAGGCCTCCGTGTCTTCCGGCATGCGCCTCCCCTTTCATTGGTGGTCCACCATCCTCCCAGACGCGGGATGCCATGGCATCCTTGGCGACCGGCTACGCCGCAGCCAGGATCTCGTCGGCGGGCCCGAAGAACTCGTAGTGGATGCGGTTCGACCGTACGCCAGCCAGAGCCAGCCCGCCGACGAACGCCCGCAGGAACGGCCTCGGGCCGCACAGGTAGTAGCCCGCCTCATCTAACGGCGTGTTGGCCCTGAGCCACTCGATGCTGATCAGCCCTTGCTGGTCATAGTCCTGGCCTTGCCGGTCCTCCGGTCGTGGTTCGACGTAGAAGGTCGTGGCCCGAATGTTGGGAAAGGCCTCGGCCATAGAGCGGACGCGATCCTTCATGGCATGGGTCGAGCCGTTCAGCGTGCCGTGCACGTAATGAACGGACTTGTTGGGGTATCGGGCCGCAATGGTCTCCAGCATGCTCATCATCGGGGTCAGCCCGACGCCGCCGCTCAGCAGCACGACTGGTCGTGGCGATTCCTCATTGAGGAAGAACTCGCCGGCGGGCGGCGCGACCTTGAGCACGGTCCCGACCTCGGTCTGATCATGCAGCCAGCATGAGGCAATGCCCTGCGGCTCGCGCTTGACCGAGATGCGGTAAGTCTGGTCGTTTGGGGCGCTGGAGATGCTGTAGTTGCGCTTGAGCGGATGCTGCCCGGGGATATCGATCCAGAAGGTGAGGTATTGGCCGGGCTGATGGCGTAGCACGGGCTGACCATCCTCGGGCCGCAGCACGAACGAAGTGATGGTCTCGCTCTCCGGCTGCTTGCTCTCGACCCGGAATGCGCGCCAGCCGTTCCAGCCGCCAGGGGCGGTGGCCAGGTGGGTGTAGATCGCCTTCTCGCGGCCGATCAGCACGTGGGCCAGGAACCAGTAGGCCTCGCCCCAAGCCGCCAGGATCTCGTCCGTGGCGGCATCGCCGAGCACGTCCTTGATGGCGCCAAGCAGCGCCTCAGCCACATGCGGGTAGTGCTCGGGCAGGATGTTCAAGCCTACATGCTTCTGCGCGATGCGCTCGACCGCAGGAGCCAGGGCACCGAGGTTGTCGATGTTCTGCGCGTAGGCGAGGATCGCCGTCGCAAGGGCTTTGGGCTGGGAGCCGGTCTCGCCGTGATGCGACTGGTTGAAGAGGTCGCGGATCCCCTCGTTCCGGAACATCCGCTCGTACATGCGCTTTGTGATCGCCAGCCCATGCTCCTGGAGTGCGGGAACCGTCGCCTTCACGAGATGGATGGTGGTGTCGCTCAGTGTGTCCGTCATGGCATCATCCTTAGCGTGGTGGAACAACGGGGCGGCATGGAACCTGGTCGGGAAACCCGCGTCACACGTGGGTGTTTCCCGTTCATGCCCAGCGGCGGGCGGACGCTGCCAGGGCGACATGGATGCGGTCGAGGAGCACGTCGTGCTCAAGCGGCTTTTCGAGCACTTCGAAGCTGTCGCCCTCAGCCCTGCACTCCAGCACCCTGTGGGCCATCCCGGACGTTATGAAGATGACCGAATAATGCAGCTGGCGTTCCTCAAGCCTCCTGAGCAAATCGATGCCGCTCATTCCAGGCAGATGAAAGTCCATCACAAGGCATCCCTCCCGCGGAAGGTCCGGATCGGACAGGAGTTCCGCGCCGCTCTCGTAGGCGCGCACGGCCAGTCCCTCAACCTCAAGGGCAAACTTCAGTGAACTGCGCACCGCAAGATCGCCGTCCACCACCAGGACGCGTTCGGCGAGTTCAGACATGGCCCCACCTTACCTGGTTTCCGCTCAAGCGCCCGCACGCTGCGGTCCGCCACGCAGGATCATGCCAAAGGCTTCCGCAGCCTTCCATTCCGGAGATGTCCTTAAGGCCTCAGTGAAGCCGCCGGCCTTGATGTCCTCGTGGATGCGCCACCCGGGGCGTGGGTTGGCGGCTCTTGATCGGCATAAGGCGGCGCACGCCGAGCGGCGCTATTCAGATTCAACACTTGGCTTCTGCCCTGGTCGCGGCGTCGGGAGGCAATTCGGCTATAATCTCCTGCCAAAGGCGGACTGCATCGAGGAGGCTCGGATGATGACCATTCCCGCGATCGTGGCGGACGAACTCGGCAAGCAACTCGCGGATGACTTCCGGCGGCTGTTCGGATCATCATACCGGGACGAGGCCGAGCGGCTCGACGGCATCGCGCGGGTCGCGCTCGAGTGCCTCGGCAAGAGCGATGCCCTCTACCACAACGTGGAGCATACCTTCCTGGTCACCCTGGTCGGGCGCGACATCCTGCGCGGACGCATTCTGACCGAACGTCTGGAGCCCGAGGACTACTCGCACCTGATCGTCGCCTGCCTGCTGCACGACATCGGCTATGTCCGCGGCATCCTGAAGGGCGACGGCAAGGATCGGTTCGTTGTGGACGCGAGCGGACGAACCGTATCACTGGAGCGCGGCGCCTCGGATGCAGCCCTTACCCCCTACCATATCGAACGATCCAAGCTCTTCGTCCTTGAGCGGCTTGGGAAATCGCCGACGATCGATGCCGAACGCGTCGCAAGAGCGATCGAGTTCACCCGGTTCCCCCCAGGCCGGAGCCCCGGTGATGCCCCGGAGGACCGCGAAGGCCGTCTGGTCCAAGCGGCCGACCTGATCGGCCAGCTGGGGGACCCGCTCTATCTGAAGAAGGCCAATGCGCTGTTCTACGAGTTCGAGGAGATTGGCCTCAACCGCCAGCTCGGCTACGGCTCACCAGCCGACCTGGTCGAGCGCTATCCCGACTTCTACTGGACCAGCGTCTCGCCCCATCTGGAGGAGGCCATCGGCTACCTGAACGTGACGGCGGCGGGCCGGCAGTGGATCGCGAACCTCCACAGCCATGTGTTCTGCGCCGAACATGCCTTCGCCCTCATGGGGCCGCAGCGGTGAGAAGAACTTGGAGTGGCGTCGGCCGGCCGGATCGCCTTCGGAGGTCGCTCGCATCGCCTTGAGGAGATGGACGGCCCGGCCGACGCCTGCAGCCCTGGGAGCGGCATTGTTGCGAGGTAACACCGGGCAGGGCCAAGAGCCGGACGATACGCCAAATTTGGGCGATTTAGCGGCGACCAGGATCAGGGCCGGTCATGCACCGCTTCCGCCCAGGCCGGCTTGGCGCACGCAGAGGGCGGTGCCACGGACTAGCGTGCGCCCTCCCCGTTCTGCGAGGCCAAACCGCCCTTGCGCCCCGCTTGCGCGGCGAGGTCGCGGTTCTGGGAAAACGAGCGCTTTTCCGCCGGAACGCTCTTGCCGCCCCGGCTGGCGATCTCACGCTGCTTCTCCGGGTCCATGCAGGCGAAGCCACGTCGGGATGTGCTCATGCTCTGTTCTCCGTCCGAAGGGGAAGAGATGCGGAAAACCGGAATACGCGCGAAAGGTTCGAGCTTGGCTTGGTCGAATCTAAGCCCTGGCCTTGTTAGTCCCACGGCGAGAGGCGCTTCTGCGGGGCGGGGCTCCGGTAAGAGCAACATCCGAGGGTCGACGTGCGTCATCCATACCACGTCAGGGGGCGATCATCATGCGGTGGTGAAGCAGGCGCCCGTCAAATTGCCACGCTGCGCCTCGATCCTGCTTTTGTGCTGTGGCGGTTTGGTCCTGATGCATTCAGGATTGTCTTCTGCGCTGACCAACCGATTCAGCATCGAGGAGGGCTCCATGGGTGAGTGGAACACGGTCTTTGAAGGCGAGGTAGAGGGACGTCTGGTCACGGTGAAGGTCTACCAAAGCACCGATGAGGCGGACCGCGAGGATGATGGGGGTCCTGCGGTGCGGGTCACGACGACATCTGTCGATGACTATCCCGGGATCCTGGAGGAAGAGGACGGCGACACCCTCCTGGTCGAGCGGGAGGAGGCCGGACGCCTGATTACGCTGGAACCCTACAGTCTCAATGACCTGGAAGGCGAGCTGATGGAGGTTGGGTTCAGTCCGGAGGCCGCCGCCACGATTGTCAGCAAGGTTCCCGTCTGAGCCGGTTGGAGGCGGTAAACGAGAGGTAAACGCCGCCCATCTGTTCCATGCTCCGCCGGCATGGCAGGGCCGACCTTCTCCGGGTTTGTCTGAGGCCAGAGGCGGTGTAGATGCCCCTCCTCCATCACGGCCTCTCGTGATGGGTTTCCTCCCTGAACTCGGCCACCGTTCCGGTGGCCTCTTTTTCCTCGTGGCCTGCGGGCCGCGCGGGCCAATTCGTGTGCGTTCATTATCGAGGTTGCGTCATGTTCCTGTCCGTCATTCTCTCCAGCATTCGTCAGTGGCGCCGTTCGCGCGAGACAGCGCGACAACTCTCTGCCCTCTCGGACCGCGAACTATCGGATATCGGGATCTCACGGCATGACATCGCCCAGGTCGCCCGCAGGGGACGCTAGCATCCCGGCACGGCGGATGAAGAGGCGCCTCTAACGAAGGGAAGAAGGGGCGAGGCGAAAAGAGAGCGGCGCCTCCGTGCCTGCCCCCACCTCAGGCCAACCGGCATGGGCCTGACGTTGAGCACGCAGGCATGACACATCGAAGGCCATAGCGAGACGGATGTCCGGCTGCGTTCTGCCGTAGCCTTCCACCGGGCGGATGTTCTCACTTTACGGCAAGGAGAAGCGCAACTTCGGCGACCGTCGGGTTCGGGCATCCGCTGCAATCGATCGGAACCGACACGACGACTTCCCTCCCCAAGGTAGAAGTCCTTGCCGGCATGATCCGAGCGCACGGGAGGCCGAGACGAAGTTTAGCTTCCTCCAATTCTCTGACGAGGTCGCGTGCCGTCTCCCCGGCTTCATGCCAGTCCTTGGCGCCCCGTGTTGCCAGTGCCATCTGCCCCTCGAACGTAGATCTATAGCCGAGCTTAATAGCTAATCCTTAATCTGGAGATTTCGTTTCACCACCGCTGATGGCCGACCTCGATACCCGTGGGGAGCCGTTTCGGCGGTTCGCAATAGCCGGATGGCTGAAATTACTGCTCCGGCATTGACCCTCTACCGGGCATGAGCCCGGCGACGGAGTGGATCGGAAGCCAGGACCAAGCAGGGGCAAGGCCGGTGTCCCTCCGGCGAATTTCATCCCGGTTGAAAACGGTCCAGCTCGTTACACCTGTTTGGGAATGAACAAAACCAGCCCTGACGCACGTTCCGCTCCAGCCGGAAACCCCATCCTGGACGTCCGCATCCAGGCGCATCTCGGCACCCAGTTGCGCGCCCTGTACGGCGATCCCGCCGCCGAGAAGCTGCCCCACAGCCTCGCCCGGCTCGCCAACCGCGTCGCCCAGGTCGTCCGCGCCCACACGCACCCGATGGACCAAGCGCTCGTCGACGGGATTATGGCCAGCCTTCCGTCGCTCCGCTCCTTCGCCATCTCGCTCACCCGCGATGTTCATCGCGCCGAGGACCTCGTCCAGGAGACAATCCTGAGGGCCATCAGCCGGCAGGAGAGCTTCGAGGCGGGGACGAACCTGCAGGCCTGGCTGTTCACCATCCTGCGCAACCTGTTCTTCTCCGCCCATCGCAAGAGCCAGCGGGAGGTGGAGGATGTCGATGGATCCCATGCCGCAGCGCTGATCACGATTCCGGACCAGGAAGACAGGATCGTCGTGCAGGATCTTGAGGCGGCCTTGGCGAAACTGCCTCAGGAGCAGCGCGAGGCCATCCTGCTCGTAGGAGCGGAAGGCTTGTCCTACGAGGAAACGGCAGAAGCTCTCGGGGTGAAGGTCGGCACGATCAAAAGCCGCGTGAACCGGGCCCGGAACCGGCTGGCAGAACTCATGGGGCTCTCGGGCGCCGATGGCATCGCCAGCGACCGCGTCGGGTCCTGAGAGGGGGCGTCGCTGCGTCCGTGATGCAGTTCAGCCTACGACAGGTGGAACGTGGCCGCGTCCGCCGGCATGTCTCGCGCTGAGGGGGTTGGAGATGCCAGGCGTTTCGAAGGCGTCGAACAAGCGCTGAGCTTTCCCGTTATTCTTGAACTGCCTGCAGCTCCACCTCATCGACGATGGGGGAGACCATGCCCCGCCACGACTTCCACCTGCACTCCAAGGATCGGTTCGTCTGCGACGAGGAAGGAGTCGACCTGCCCGATCCTGCGACCGCCCAAGGAGCCGCCGACAAGATCGCGGCGGAGCTCCGCGGCGGCCTGCTGCATGAGAGCAGGACGGCGTGCTGCTGGACGGTCGTGGTCATCGACGAGGGCGCCCCACTCATCCATGTGACGGCGCTGTAGCATGGGCGACGAGGCACTGAGAGCCGAGCTGGCGGACCTGCGCGCTCTGTTCCGGCAGGCTCCCGGTTACATGGCGGTGCTGCGGGGACCGGAGCACGTCTTCGCCCTGGTCAACGACGCGTTCCGGCGCACCGTCGGCGAGCGCGAGCTCATCGGGCAGGCGGTGCGCGAGGCGATGCCGGAGCTTGCGGGCCAGGGCTTCTTCGAGCTGCTCGACGAGGTCTACGCGACCGGCAGGCCCTTCGTGGGCCACCAGATGCCGATGATGCTGCAGCGGCAACCGGACGGCCCCGTTGAGCAGATCTTCCTCGACTTCGTGTACCAGCCGATCATCGGAGCGGACGGGGCGGTCTCCGGCATGTTCATCGAGGGCAGCGACGTCACCGCCAGGGTGCGTGCCGCGGAATACCAGCAGCTGCTCGTCAACGAGCTCAACCACCGGGTCAAGAACACGCTGGCCACGGTGCAGTCGATCGTGTCGCAGACGCTGCGCAACGCCCCTACGCCGCCCGAGGCGCGCGCCATGATCGAGCAGCGCATGATTGCCCTGTCGCGGGCCCATGACGTGCTCACCCAGGAGAAGTGGGAGGGAGCGGATATGCGCGCGATCGTCGCCCAGGCCCTGGCGCCGTTCCGCGATCCGGAGCATGACCGCCTCCATGTGCGCGGACCGGGCGTGAGGCTGTCGCCCCGCATCGCGCTCGACCTGGCGATGGCGCTGCACGAGCTGGCGACCAACGCGGTCAAGCATGGGGCCCTGTCCGGTGCCTCCGGCCGGATCGAGCTTGTGTGGCGGGTCGACAGCCAGAGCTCACCGCCCCGTCTCAAGCTGCGGTGGCGGGAGCTCGGAGGCCCTGCGGTCGAGCCGCCACGGCGCCGCGGCTTCGGCACGCGGCTGATCGAGCGCAGCCTGGCGCAGGACTTGGGCGGAGAGGCCCGGATCGACTTCGCTCCGACCGGGGTCGTCTGCTCGATTGACACGCCGGTCCAGTAGTCACTGGGCGACGGCACGCCGGCCGCGGCGCGAAACAATCGGATGCTCCGTTCCGGTCAGGTCTCCTTGCGCCCGAGCCCGCGCTCGGCTCGCCGCAACGCGAGCAGCAGGTCGATCTGTTCGTCGGGGATGGGCTGTCCCTCGATCTCCGCGAAGATGGCCTGGAGGTGGGAGCCGATATGCTCCCGTGCATCGGGTCCCAACCGCGGACCCGTGTTCTTCTGATCCGGATTTGCCTCGGTACTCATCGGGCTCCTTGCTCGTACACCGCCCCGCCGACAGCGGCCATGCGTCTTGCCCGGGATCATTCCCGAACATGGTTAACGGTCCGTTACCGCTCCCTGGCGCAGTCCGGAGGTCCGGCACGGCTCCGAACCGCTCGTGAAACCCCACTCTGGTCCTTCCTCCACCGCCGCGCTGATCCATCTCAAGGTGGATCCCGGCTTTCCCGTGCTGTCCGGGCAACGGGTGATGCACTGGCCGGAGGGACTGCCATGGCCCGCTACTTCTTCGACGTACACGACGGGACGGACTTCCAGCGCGACGACGATGGCACGGAACTCGGCGGCGATGAAGCTGCCGTCCAGGCGGCCGCACGCTCGGCGGCCGAGATCGGGACGGGCCGGCTGGCAAGGGGCGACACCCGAGACGTCGTCATCCGGGTGCGGGATGAGCACGACTGCCGGATCTGCACCGTGACCGCCTCGATGAAGATCGACTGGCACGGCTCGTCATAGGGTACCCGACGGCACGGGGACAAACCCAAGCAGGCTCGCTCCGGCGCTCAGCGCACCACCACCTTGGACAGCCTCGACAGGCTGTCGGCCTGTTCGGCCTGCCGGAAGGGCTTGGTCAGCCGCGGCAGGTCGGGGGCGCTGCCCTCGTCCTCGGCGTAGCCGGAGACGATCAGGACCGGCGTCCCGGACCGCCCTCCTTCAGAATCCGCGTGAGGTCCGTGCCCGTCATGCCTGGCATCAGATGGTCCGTGATGACCACGTCAGCCACGAGCCCGCCCTCGACAAGCGTCCAGGCCTCCTCGGGGAGCGGGCCTCGACCACCGCGTAGCCGAGGTCGGAGAGCCTGTCGGCTGTGCTTGCCCGGACGATCCCCTCGTCGACGAGCAATCTCATGGTTGGGAGTAACGCCGAAATTGAGCGGGGACTACTGGCAGACCGCTTCGCTGGAGACCATCTTCAAGGCCCAGCTCAAGGCATACTTACGTGGCAAGCATCCCCGGGTCAGCTTGACGGGACCGCGAGTCGACCTCTCGGCTGATCTGGCCATCCCTTCAGCATGGCGTTGCACGAGTTGTCGGTAATGCGGTACTCCACGGAGCCCTATCCGTTCGGACGGGAGGTGTGTCAGTGGCGTGGGAGGTGTTTGCCGCGCCTCTAGGCCGCAAGATTCGCCTGCCTCGGCGCGAGCACGATGGCCCGTTCGTTCGGCCCCCGGCGCATTGGGGCTTGGGCTTGGTTTTGCTGCAAGAGGTCTTGCCGAAGCAATGCTCGGCAGGAGTTGAGATCGCCTTTGAGCCTGAAGGGCTTCAGGCCGCATTCGAGATGCCACTCATAGAACGCCGCCACGTGTCGTCCTACTGAACGAGGCCTCAACGAGCCGGATCTGACCCGGCGAGCGCTTCAGCCCGTACATGGTTTTACATCTGCCTCAGTGGTCATTAATCCGATGCGATTTCCGGCTGGCTAAGTCGAGTACTCGACGGACAAGCGTGACGTTTTCTGACACAGTGCCACGCTGCACCCTGTGGGTCCGAGGAAGGGCAGCGCCGAGACTGCCCCGGCCACGGGATGGGGACCCTGATGAAACAACCTTTGACCCGCCCCACGGAGAGCAACGCATCCGTCGGGCACCATCTGGTCAGCAACCGCCTCCTGGCCTCGCTGCAGCCCAGGGACCGGGCGCTGCTCGACCCGCATCTCGAAGCCGTGACCCTGTACCAAGGTGAAGTGCTGTTCGAGCCGGGCGACGACGTCACGCGCACCTACTTTCCCTGCGCCAGCACCATGGCGTCCTTTGTCGTGGTGATGCAGAGCGGGCGGGCTGCCGAGGCCGCAACCGTCGGCCGCGAGGGGGCCCTCGGCGGTATCGTGTCTTCAGGCTACAAGCCTGCCTTCACCCGGGCCGAAGTCCAGATTCCGGGCCCGGCTCTGCGGATCGAGACCTCCCGGCTGGAGGACGCCAAGGAACGCTCGGCCACCCTGCGCGACCTGTTCAGCCGGTACGCCGACGCTCTCCTGGCCCAGATCATCCAGTCGGTGGCATGCAATGCGCTGCATTCGCTTGAGGCCCGCTGCTGCCGGTGGCTGCTCACGACCCAGGACCGGGTCAACAGCGCCGAGATCCCGCTGACCCAGGAGGCTCTGGCCGAGATGCTCGGGGTCCAGCGCACCACGGTCACATCGGTGGCGCGGGCTCTCAGGGCGCGCGGGCTGATCCGGTATGCGCGCGGCCAGATCGTCATCCTGGACCGGGCCCGCCTGGAAGGCGCGGCCTGTGAATGCCACTCCGCCGTCAAGCAGCACTTCGACCGCGTTCTGCCCGAGGTCAAACCGCAAAGCATCCTCCTCGCGCCGGACGGCTGAGCGACGCAAGGCCGCCACCGCCCTTAGATCCACCAGCTTCCGAGACCCCGCTCCAGGTGCCCCAAGCACGATGAACCATAACCCATCCGCTGCGACACCTTTCCACTCTGGAAGCGACGATGCGCTTCCCGAAGGGCACTTGCTTGCTTTGGCCGCGGACGCAGCAGAGGTGGGCTTGTGGTGGTTCGATCCCGTCGCCGACGCTCTCGACGGCAACACAGCGTTCCGGGAAATCCTGCTTGGCCAATCCGGCCACGACGACCATCCCTGGCCCTTGGCGGGGAGTACCCTCCTAGGCCACGTCCATCCGGAGGATCGGGAGCGGGTTCGCAACCGGGTGCGCGCCCTCCTCAGCGATGGCACGGGAGCACGTTTCCAAGAGAGCTTTCGGTTGCGGCGCTCGAAGGTTGATGACGCGGTCCGGGTGATCGCTGCCGGGAAAGTGATTTTGCCTGAAGCGAGCGATCATCGGGATCGGACACACAAGCCTTATCTTGCAGGGACGATCCGGGCTCACTCACGGGAGGATCAATCCCCGGCTGGGATCGTGACCGACAGGGCGCGCCTTGAGGCGATCCTCAATACCATGCCGCAGATGGTCTGGTCGGCGCGGCCGGACGGATACCATGATTATTACAACGACCGCTGGTATGAGTTCACCGGCGTCCCCTACGGCTCGACTGACGGCGAGGCGTGGAACGGCATGTTCCACCCTGACGACCAAGCCCGCGCCTGGGAGCGGTGGCGGCAATCGCTCGCAACCGGCGAGCCGTATGAAATCGAGTACCGGCTGCGTCGGCATGACGGCGAGTACCGTTGGACCCTCGGCCGCGCGCTGCCGATCCGGAATCCGGACGGAAGCATCGAGCGCTGGTTTGGAACCTGCACGGATATCCACGACCTCAAGACGTCGGAGGAGCAGCGGGAGCTGATCAGCCGCGAGCTGTCGCACCGGATCAAGAACATCTTCGCGGTGGTTTCAAGCCTCGTGGCCCTCGCGTCCCGGAAGGACGAAGCCGTCAGGCCCTTTGCGACCGCCCTGGTGCAGCGCCTGAACAGCCTCGCGCATGTGCACGCGTACATCCAGCCGCACAGCCCGTTGAACGAAGCCGATCCAGCGAGCCGGACGGTCCTGGGTCTCCTGCGTATTCTCGCCCATCCCTACATGCACGAGCAGGATGGCCAAAGCTCGTCGGACAGTTCATCGGATGATGCCAAGCTGGCGATTGCGGGCGACGACGCTCCGGTCGGTGCCGGGGCGGGCACCGCACTGGCGCTCATCATCCACGAGCTCGCGACCAACGCCGTCAAGTACGGCAGCCTCTCGCGTCCGGAAGGATACGTCGCCATCAGAGGCGGACTCCTGCCAGGCGATCAATTCCGGCTGACTTGGCAGGAACGTGGCGGTCCAACGGTTCAGGGACCGCCAGCCCACCGGGGCTTTGGGACCGTGCTCGCCCATCGCGGTGCGACCGGGCAGCTTGGTGCCCGCATCGAACAGGACTGGGACGAAGCGGGATTGACCGTACGTCTGACCATGCCGGTCGAGAACCTCACGCGGTAGCGGAGGGCCAACGTGGGATATCCTCTAGCCCGCAGCCGGTAAGATGGTCTCATAGGCCTCGCGTACGACTCGGTAGCATTCGCAGGAGGCCGCCTCGAGGCCAGAGCGGTCGAGCACCCTGATGCATCCTGGCTCCAGCCGGACGACGCCGCGTGCCTGAAAGGATTTGGTCACCGCGCTCAAGGATTGTCGGCGCACACCCAGCATGAGAGCGAGGCGAGCCTGGGACATCTGGACCCCATCGTCCTGGTCGACGCGGTCGTGCGCGTGGAGCAAACAGCGGGCGCAACGGGCTTCGAGCGTATGGAGATCGTTGCATGCGGCCGCTTGGATCGATTGCGTGAGGAGCACCTTGCTGAACCGTAGCAACAGGTCGGTGAGCGGAGGGTACGTTCGGCTGATCGCCAGGAGGCTGTCGATCGACAGGCGGGTTGCGGTCCCCGGCACCTGAACGACGGCGCGGCAGAGCGCCCGGTCGTCGCTGCCGAGGACAGCCCAGAAGCCAAGGTAGCCCTCCGGGCCGACGGCTGCGGTTTCGACGGTGCGACCGTCGCGCATCGGCGCGACGAGGGCGATGACGCCGCTATGCGGGAACAAAGCCTCCCGCACAGGCTCGCCCACCTCTTGCAGGATCCGCCCGCGCGCCAACGAGACGGTGCCTGCCCGCTCCACCAGAGCGGCCAAGATATCCTGAGGGAGCGCGGCGAGAATGCGATTCCTGCCGTGCTCCGTGATGTCGGCTCGGGTATGCCCCTGGATAGTCACGGCAGCCCTTGAAGGTCAGCTTCAGTTGGGCGGGTAACGCGTCAGGCGGGGGCTGGTTCGGGCCAATATGTCACAGCAGAGTTGCGCCACCTGACCAAGCGAGACCGTCCCTACCTCTCCGGGCCGGTCGCGTACGAAGTTTTCTGAAGCTGTGATCTTGAAGCTCGGCAGGTCTCACACTGTACCGCAAAGACTTCGCGTCACGATGATAGTAACCTGCAGAAATGCTCAAGCAACAACTGCCCAGCTTTTCGTACAAGTGTTGTCGAAAAGCGACAGAACCAATGATTGTGAACCGCCGACCTGGTCTTGAGACTTGGTTCATGTCTAGTGGGCATCCTCAGCCGACTGGAAGGCTGCAACGCGACAGGAATTGTTGAGGGGTGCACCATGAACGACACGCACGCGAGCCAGCGGGAGTCGGTGAGCCGGCTCCATCCGGTCACGACACCGCCCGCCGATGAGAACACCGCATCGATGGTCGACCTGCTGCAGGAGCATTTGCGGCTCGCCCGCGAGGGCAAGCTGCGCTCGCTCGCCGTCGTTTCGGTGTCCGCTGATGGATCAGCCATCGGGACCCAGTGGTCGTGCGATCCAGGCGACATGGCATCGCTGATCGGCAAACTCACCGTGCTTACCCATGACCTCATGGCCGCCCGCAAGTAGGCCAGCCTATGCCGCAGCGGGTCGTCGCTCGCAGGTGCAGGTCCCAGGAGCATCACATTGACCGACTCGCAAACTGTGGATGGGTCTGCGGCCGGAGAGCCGGACCCGAGCCACCGCACCAAGCTGCTCAAACTTGGAACGCGGCAGTGCCGCTACATCGTCTCGGACAATCCGCACAGCGCCGTCTGCTGCGGAGCCCCGACGCGGGAGGGCTCGAGCTGGTGCGATTGGCACCGGCGGCTCGTGTACGTCCCGGCACATAGGAAAGGCTAGCGCAACGCTCTGACCGCGTAGGCCAGCTGGCGGTGGCACCCGCGGCAGGCGCCGCCTTGAGCCTGAACAATCGCTCCACGACGATGATCGAGATGCCGCCTTGGCGATGGCGGCGCCGGCAACTCATCCTGAGCCGGGGGCCGACCGGAGGAATACGGCTCGGCTCAGGGCGGCGTCGCCCTCGGGTATTTGGTCGGCAGATTGCTCGCTGGTGAAGCAGCCCGATCATTCTGCCCACGTTTCCAGAAGGGCGTTCCTGGCGACGTCCCAAACGTCCCGGTTTTGGCCAATGAGCAGACCGGGCCGCTGATCGGAGGGCCTGTATTCTGACCCGTCGAAGCGGGCGACATGCCCGCCAGCTTCCGCAACCAGGAGCGCACCCGGCGCGTGATCCCACGGGAGCAGGCGCCAGAACATGAGGAAATCCTGGGTGCCCTTGATCACGGCGGGGTAGTCGACGCCGGCACATTTGGCCCCGGGAAGAACTGCTGCGAGGCCAGCCGAACCCACCCTCACCTGCTCCTTCAGTTCCTCCGGAAGGAATCGCGTGAGCACGGACCCGCGGCATTCTTGGGCGAGTTTCGACGCCGTCGACGTCCTGACTTGAACGCCGTCGATGAAGGCGCCGCCGCCCCGGGAGGCGACAGACAACTGACTGCTGACCGGATCCAGAAGCCACGAGGCCACCGTCTGCCCATCCTGCAGGAGCGCGACCATGACGGAGAAGGTGGACGAGCCGGCCACGAAGTTGGCGGTTCCGTCGAGCGGGTCGACCAGCCAGACTTGGCCTTCGTCCAGCCCTTTCATCAGCGACGGATTCGTTGCCACGGCTTCCTCTCCAACGACACGCGAGCCGGGCAGCAGCGCCGCCAGCCGCGGGCTGATGATCTGCTCGGCCTCGCGGTCGGCGACCGTCACGACCTCGCCGGGCGTCTTCTCCTCGACGTCGCCCGCCAGCAGCTTCTGGTAGCGCGGCAGGATGGCCTCGGCCGCGGCTTGGCGCAGGATTGTCGCCACCTCGTCCATCATGTCCGAGTGCATCGAAGTCTCCCCCTTGGTGCTGTCATCGTCCCGGCGAACCCTTATCCGATGGCGACCGCCACCGACAGGTCCGGTCCCGCGAAGGGTCGGTCCCCGCCGCCATGCTGCCCGTGCCCGACGCTCCATCGGTCTGGCCAATGCAGGCTCTCCAGCCCTGTCGGGGAAGCGGCTGCAAGCGACGTCCATCGTCCCTCGCCCCAAGGCCGATACAGGACGCCGCCTGGGCCCATGTCGGGGTTGATCACGAGATGAATGTCGAATTCCTCCCCGGCTGGAATGCTAGGACCGATCCAGTAGTGCGGGCTACGGCCTGGCTCACGTCCCATGATCAGGGTCAGGATCTGCCGCGGTCCCTGCAACCCGATCCATACCGGAGCGATGCTCCCAGGCGAGAAAGCCGTGACCATGGTCTGCGCCGAACTGGCGTCGGCTGCCGTCCGGCCCCGGAAGCGGAACTCGATCCTACGGCCCGGGCCCAGTTGACCGGTGATGGGTGCAGGGCCCTCTCCCCTAGCAAGGTCCCGCCAGCATCCGCCGGAGAACGGTGCCATCGGCCATTCCAGGCGCTCGCGCGCGACCCCGTCCGTGTCGAGGACGTGGTAGCGCAGTCCATGATCGTCGAGAGCCGCCTGGACGCAGTGGAGATACTCGATGCCTTCCGGCATGCGATGGGCTGTCCCCGCCCCTGCCGTGCAGATCTGCAGCACGCCCCGGTGCACCTGCACGTCGAAGGCCAGGATATGGCTGCACAGGTAGGCGAGCACGTCCGCCTCCACCAGGATGTCCCAAAAGCGGCCGGCGTGTTCCGGGCTGATCTCGCGCTGGTACGGTCCGGAGAAGCCATTGACCGGGTAGACTGGATGGTGGCCCAGAACGAGCTTGTGCCGAGCGTCCGCATGCTGGCGCAGCACGCTCTCCAGCCACTCGGTCTCGACGTGGCCCTCTCCTCCCAGTCCAGTCCAGAGGGTATGGACGAAGACCAGCAGCAGGTCGCCGCGCCGCACCCAGTAGGACAGCCCCTCCTGCCCCGGCGGTCCGTTCCGGGGCAGGTCGAGCACCTCTCGGAACACGACCTCGCTCATCGTGTCGTACGTCGTATGGTTCCCGGTGGTGTGCCAGAGCGGGATCTTTTGCCGATCGAGCCAGCTCATCTCGTGGTCGAGCCAATGCCGCCATTGCGCCCACAGCGAACCGGCGTCGGCCGTGAGACCGATGACCTCGTCACCAGGGAAGAGGATGAACTCCGGCTGCGGCTGCAGCCGCCGGATCACCACGTTGACGGAGGCGAACGTCGTTTCATGCAGAGCGCCGGGAACGCCGGAGCATGCGTCGCCATAGAGGACGAACTGGTGGCCTCGGGTGCGCGGCAATAGGGCTGGGATTTCGTCCCGTGGCATTTCGGCTAAGGTCCAGAGGTGAAGGCAAACATATGCCTCACGTTACATGATTTGAAAACAGCCGCGACCGCATATGAGGACCATGCCACACAAACGGATCCCACTCGTGTGCATCTGTATTCGAACGATACGACCAAAGAGGCCATGCCCCCCTCGCCATATCGTTCCAGCCCCTGCGCGTGCTCATCGATCGCCACGACGCCAGTGGCAACCTTGTCCTCGCAGATGGCCAGCTCGCGGCCGTGGCCCTCAGCCTGGATGGCGAGTGTCGTGACCCTGAACATAGCGGATGTTGACACCTGCTGGCCGGGTTCGGCACATGCAGTGCCGGTAATGCTCCCCTGTTCAAGCCCCCCCTGAAGGAGCCGGAGCCGGGGTTGAACAAACCCTGACGCGCCAACCTGGGTAGCCGTCTCCGTAAGCACAGGAGCCCGCCTTGCCGGAACCTCGAAACAACGTTGGTAATTGTCCGGGGTAACCTATGTTAGGCTTGGAGTGCGTACCCAGATGGTGGATCAACCAAGCGCAAGTCGCGACGAGCTGCTGGAGCAGCAGCGCGCCCTGGCTGAGTTCGGGGGCTTTGCACTCAAGGCCGAGAACCTGGATGACATCCTGAACCAAGCCTGCCATCTCGTCGGGCGCGGCCTCAGCACCGACCTCGCCAAGGTCGTGGAACTCCACCCCGACAGCATGACCATGAAAGTCCGGGCGGGCGTCGGCTGGAAGCCAGGCGTCGTTGGCGAAGTGACCGTCACGGCGGACGAAAACTCACCGGAGGGGCTGACCCTCAAGGACGGGGCAGTCATCTCACCCGACATCGAACGGGAGAAGCGGTTCGAGTACCACGATTTCATGAAAGACCATGGGGTGAAGGCTTTCGTGAACGTGCTGATCCTGAGCAGCAATGGACGCCCGCCCTTCGGGGTCCTTCAGGTGGACAGCCGGAAGCAACGGAACTTCACCCAGTCGGACGTCGAGTTTCTTCAGACCTACGCCAATCTCCTTGGCGCTGCCATCGAGCGGTTGCGCGTCGTCGAGGAACTGCGGAGGGCATTAAGGGACAAAGACCTTCTCATCGGAGAGTTGAACCATCGGGTGAAGAATACCCTCGCCACAGTCCAGTCCATTGCCTCGCAAACGCTACGGACTGCACCGACCGTCGATCACGCGTCGACCGCTATCGAGGGCCGCCTCCTTGCCCTCTCCAAGGTCCACGACGTCCTCACGGTCCAGAGTTGGGCGTCTGTGGATCTTCGCGAGATCGTCAGGCAGGCCATCGAGCCCTACCGTGACCGAGCGCAAAATCGCATTCACCTCCAAGGACCGTCGGTCCCAGTCCCGCCACGGATGGCCCTTGCCCTCGCCATGGCCCTCCAGGAGCTGGCGACCAATGCGGTGAAGTACGGCGCCCTCTCCAACGGTGCCGGGCAGGTCGCCGTGCACTGGACGCTGGACGGCGAAGCTCCTCCAGGACGCTTGCAGTTAACCTGGACCGAGGTGAAGGGGCCGCCGGTCCAGAAACCAAAACGGCGCGGGTTCGGGACCCGTCTCATCGAGAGGAGCCTGGCGCAGGACCTTGACGGCATCGTCCGGATCGAATTCGCTCCGGCTGGGATCGTCTGTTCAGTCGATGCCCCTCTGACGAGCTGATAGGAGAAGACGCGGCGGTCTGCTATGGCTCCGGCCGTTCCTGTTCGATCGCAGGGGGTGCCTCGATCATTGCGCGGGATCCGAAGTTCGCGCTGGAAGTCACTGTCTCCTGTCTGCAACTTCTGATGCGCGAGGGCGGTTTCTCGCTTGATGTTCCGGGTGGTGGCGCCGTGGCTGCCATCATGACTGGGCTTTTTAGGGGATACGACGGTACCGAGCGCCGGAAGAGGGATGCTTCCGTTGCGGTCTCGTGCCGGTCTGAGAATTGACCGATTTGAAAGTTCAGAGAGCAAGCCGGCGCAGCCCGGATGAGTGACAGATTTCCTCATTGCTCTGCGAAATGCCGGCCGGCCTGCAAGCGGCCAACTGCGGAAGTTGCGACCTAGCCGGCGCAGTGTCCGAGTTGGGTCGATCTGAGGCGTTAAGCGTGGCCATACGCAGTTCTGTCTAGCAGTCGGTCCCTGCCCCTAGTGCCAGGTCGGGATGGGCAGTCTGTGGTCTGGCATTCCTTAGACGATGCCCCACGCCCGGTAACGCCGACGCCCCGTAAGCTCCCTCGGCAGGGCCCCGCCGAGCTGCGCCAACATGAGATCGACCGCCTTCGGCGTAACACCGATCAGCTTCGACGCAATCGCCACGGATACGAGCGGCCGGGACAGGAACAGGTCGATGAGCTGCGGCAAGCGCGAGTTGCTGCGGCAGTCCTTCACCCGGCGCATCATGGCCTCGCGCGCAAGTGTGAGGCGCTGCAGGTCCTTCTCGCTCTGGGCCACGGCCTCGTCGACGATCCGGGCGAACGCCTCCACCTTCTCGACGCCCCCTTCCCTGCCCTGGAGGCGATAGCGCGATGCCTTGTAGCCGGAGACGAGCGGCAGAAGGTGTGTGGTCAACCCTCTTGCCCGCAGGATGGATCCGGCCATGATGAGGCCGAGCCAGGGCTGGCGGGGGTACATGCCGAGCGCCGTCCAAGCGTCCCAAGCGACAGCGGCCGCCGCGATCGCAGGCCACTTTTCAGTACGCTTGACCACGTCGAGCCAGAGATCCTCGTTCTCCGCCTCGTCGACCTCCGGGTCATAGACCAGGTGCGAGCGGCGCTTCGGAATCGGCGTCTCGCCGGCCAGCGTCTTGCTGGTGCGCGCCAGGATTGCGTCGATCTCGGCGAAGTGGCTTGCCAGAGGATCATCGTCGTCCGGCTCCTCGTCGGTCTCGCCCACCTTGCCCTTCACCAGCGGCTCGACCTCTCCAGAGCCGGGCGTCAGCCCGCGCAAGGCGGCCAAGCCGTCGATCGACAGAGGCCATGGCGCTTTGCGGGCAAGCGCCGTGCGCCGGGCCCTAAGGGCGGCCGCGGCGCGCGTGAGCTCGTGGGTCGGGCTGCGCACGTCCATGCCGGCGTCGTGCAGCACCACGTCGCCGATATCCACGAAGTGGCCGTCGAGGATAAGGACGCGGGTCGCCTCGACCATGTCGCAGCGGGACTGCCACCCCGCCGCCAAGCCGGATGCCGCCAGCCGCGCGTCGAGGTGCATGACGGCGACTGCGGTCCGCTCGAGACGCCCAGCCAGAGACCACGGCAGTTCCGGCAGGTCGTAGGTCCTCGGCACGAGCCGCGCGAAGTCTTCATCGTAGTGCCCCTGGCGCTCGAACATGCCCCGCCCCCCAACAAGCTAACTCGCTGATTTAACAAGAGGATACAGCAAGAATTCGAAGTTAAGCAAGAATTTGCTACGCTGTGGCGCATATATTTGGCGCATGCTTGACGGCGGGGTCGGGCCACCCCGGATTGGGGCGCCGCCGCGCAAATAGTCCTTCCCCGCGGAAGCGAGCCGCCGAAAGGGCGGTTTCCCCCGCAAATGCAGGGGTTTCGAAGGCTCCAGCTTCGGCCCGGGGCCTTTGCCCTTCTGGCAACCCATCATGGTCCAGTGGTGCGGAGGGCTTCAATCGGGTTTCCAACTGGCCAGTTGCTCATCACCGGCGAAAGTGTACAAGAGGCTCTAGGCCACCATGCTGGGAGCGCGTCTGACAGAGTGGCGGTCTCATGCGAATAGGATTAAAAGCGAGAATGGCGGGAACGCCTAGCCTCGGGGAAGAAGATGGCAGAAACCCAAATTGAGTGGACCGACGCCACGTGGAATCCCGTCACGGGATGTTCGATCCTGACGGCGGGCTGTACGCATTGCTACGCCATGGAAATGGCCAAACGCCTCGAAGCCATGGGGATCGAGAAGTATAAGGGCCTGACCCGTAGGTCCGGGAAGAGGACTGTCTGGAACGGGGTTGTGCGCGAAGATCGCGAAGCCCTCTCAATTCCGCTCCGGTGGAAGAAGCCCCGGAAGATCTTTGTAAACTCGATGAGCGACCTCTTCCATGATCGAGTCAGCGACGGGTTTATCCGGGACGTATGGGAGGTGATGCGCCAGACACCGCATCACAATTACCAAATCTTGACCAAGCGCCCAGAGCGGATGGCGAAGCTCGTTTCAACTCAGATCACAGATATCCTCCCCAATGTCTGGTTAGGAACAAGTGTCGAAGACGCAGAGGTCGTTGGCCGAGTAAACCACCTGCGCGCTGCCCCTGCGGCCATTCGCTTCATTTCGTTTGAACCCTTGATTGGCCCGGTCGGGAAAGTCGACTTCCGGGGCATCCACTGGGCGATCGTTGGCGGCGAAAGCGGCAAGTCGGCTCGGCCTATCCGCGAAGAATGGATCGACGAGATCCACGGGCAGTGCCTCAGGGCCGGAACTGCGTTCTTCTTCAAGCAATGGGGTACGTGGGGCAAAGATAACAAGCGGCGGTCTAAAAAGGCCAACGGCCGCGAGTATCGGGGGAGAACCTGGGACGAGATGCCCGCGCCTCCACAGGTCTCAGCGCTTTAAGGTCGGTCGAAAGGGGCAGCAGAGTGGTCGGAAAAAACTATGAATGGGCCGACGGCGCTGTGCTGGAAGACCATTCCCACCGCAAACATAAGATCCTGCGGGAATACGTCTTCCAATATATGGATGTCCGCTGCCGGTTGCCGCAGCAGGAACGATTTCGGCTTGCTATTGTTGACGGGTTTGCCGGCGGCGGCCGATACCAATGCGGAACGCCTGGCTCACCGCTGATCTTCATCGAGGAGTTGAAGCGCGCCACAGAGGCCGTGAACACGCGGCGCGCCGTGCAGGGTCTCGGCACCATCGAGATTGAGTGCCTTCTGATCCTTAACGACGCCAGTCGAGATGCGATCGAACTGCTCAAGACGCACGTTGGCCCGATGCAGGCAGAGGTGGCTAGGACTCTGCCGAAGCTGCATTTGGAAATCCAGTATCTCAACGATCCGTTTGAGGGAGCCTATCCGAAGATCAAGGCCTTGTTGGCACAGGGGCGTTACCACAACGTTTTATTCAACCTCGACCAATGCGGGCACAGCCACGTAGACCGCGATACGATCTTAGATATCATGCGCACCTACCAGGCCGCTGAGATCTTCTACACGTTCGTAATCACCTCTCTTCTGGCCTTCCTGAAAAAGGCAAATCCCAAACAACTGCGTTCCCAACTCGAACACGTTGGACTTCGCGACACCGACCTGGACGCCCTCGACGGCGTGATGAGCCGCAAAGAATGGCTAGGAGCAGCCGAGCGGATCGTCTTCGATGCCTTTCGACTATGCGCACCGTTCGTCAGCCCGTTTTCCATCAACAATCCAGACGGCTGGCGATACTGGCTTATCCACTTCGCCAATAGAACACGCGCGCGGCAGGTCTACAACGACATCCTCCATAACAACAGCAGTGCTCAGGCGCACTTCGGTAGGTCGGGGCTCAACATGCTGTCCTATGATCCGTCACATGATGATGGCCGACTTTACCTTTTCGACGTCTCTGGGCGCAGCGCGGCAAAGACCCAGCTTCTCGAAGATATTCCGCGCCTTGTGATGGAGTCGGGCGATGTCATGAGCGTCGAGGACTTCTATAGAAGTATATACAATATCACGCCTGCTCATACGGATGATGTGCATTCCGCAATCATTGAAAATCCAGACATCGAAGTCATTACGCCGGCAGGAGGCGAGCGTCGCAAGGCCAATACCATTCCTCCTGCCGACGTCATCAAGATAAAGACGCAGCGCAGTTTCTTCCCAGTGTTCTTGAGTGCGTCAAAATCCCGGTCCCAGACTGTGTAGACGTAAAGTATGCGTCCTCCCGCTCCAAAGCCCCGCCTCATCGGCTACGCCCGCGTTTCCACGGAGGACCAGGCGCACGATGCCCAACTCGACGAACTGCGCGCCGCCGGCTGCGAGGTGATCCACCAGGAGCACGGCTCAGGCGCGAGCAGGGCCCGCCCCGTGCTGGCGCGCCTGATCCGCGACATCAAGCCGGGCGAGGTCTTGGTCGTGGTGCGCCTGGACCGCTTGGCGCGCTCGGTGAGCCACCTCCTCGAGGTGATCGAGACCCTTGAGGCCAAAAGGGCGCATTTCCGCTCCCTGCACGATCCGATCGACACCTCGACGCCGCAGGGCATGTTCTCCCTGCAGGTGCTCGGTGCGGTCGCGCAGCTCGAGCGTTCGCTGATCGCGGAGCGTACCAAGGCCGGGATCGCGGCCGCCAAGGCGCGCGGCCGCCTGCCCGGCAACCCCGGCATGCGCGAGCGCCGGCCGGAAGCCATCCGCAAGATCGCCCTCGCCCGCGAGAAGGTCTACATCGACCAGCTCGTCGCCACGTCGGACCAGTGGATGCCCACCGTGCGCCGGATGCGGCCGCACCATCCCTGGGAGGACGTGGTGCACGCCCTCAAGGCCGCCGGCCAGTCATGGACGGTTGACCGGCTGCGGCGTGCTGTCGGCAAGATGGTGTCCCAGCACATGGCCGACCCCGCCCTGCTCAAGCCCGCCTCCCGCAAGGGCCCGCAGCACCGCCTCATGAACCTCGTGGCCGGCATCGCCATGGCCGATCCGACCCTCTCCCTCCGCGAGATTGCAGCGCAGCTGGAGCGCATGCACGAGCGGACCCCTCGCGGCGGCCGCCAGTGGTCAGCGTCGTCGGTGAAGAAGCAGCTCGACCTGGCGAGGAAGCACGGGCTTGCGCCCCCTCCTCTGTGAGGGCCCTTGCCTCTGCATGAATCCAGGAACTAGGAAAGCCCGCCGCTTTGGAATACCAGGACCGGTTCGCTTGGAGCCAGGCCTCTTGAGGAGTTTGGATGTTCGTCGTACCCCCGCCGCCGGTCAACGAGGCAGCACGGCTCGAGTTTCTCTTCTCCTGCGGGATCTTGGACACGCTCAAGGACGAGCGCTTTGACCGGCTGACGCGCCTTGCCGCCCGGTTCTACGGCGCGGATGTCGCCTTCCTCGGCTTCGTCGACGACCGGTACCAATGGATGAAGTCCGTGAGCGCCGACGGCGTCGGTCCCTGGATCGAGCGGGACAAGAGCGTCTGCCAGATCGTGATCGCGTCCGGTCGACCGCTCGTTTTCGGCGACATGCAGTCTGACCCGCGGCTCCAAGGACACCCGATCGTCCCTCATCTCCCCTTCCGCTTCTACGCCGGGGTTCCGCTGTTGACCGAGGACGGTGCGGCGGTGGCCTCGCTCTGCGTGCTCAAGCGGGAGGCGCAGGATTCCTCTGCGGTCGACCTTGAGCCTCTGAGCGATCTCGCGGCCATCGCTATGGACGAACTGGAGCTGTTCCGGCGCAACCGCGAGCTTGCCCGCCTCGCCGAGACATGTCCGCTGACGGGCCTCGTGAACCGGCGCGGCTTCGACGCGGCGCTCGACCGGGCGGTCCGCCGGGCCCGGCGGACACGAACACCGCTGTCCCTGCTGCTTCTCGACTTGGATCATTTCAAGCGCCTCAACGACACGCTCGGGCATCAGGCGGGCGATGATGCGCTGCGCCGCTTCGGCACCATCCTCGGCGCGGCGTCTCGCCGGCCGGATGACGTCGCCGCCCGCTATGGCGGCGAGGAGTTCGCGCTGATCCTGCCCGACACCGATGCGGCGGGAGCCGTCGAGGTCGCCGGCAGGGTCCGACAGGCGCTCGTGAGCGCGGCGATCTCGCACCCTGAGGGGATCGGAGGGCTGATGACTGCCAGCATTGGCATTGCCACTGCGCCACCTGCTGCCCTGTCCGATCCGGACACTCTCCTCTCCCAGGCGGACGCAGCACTGTACCGGGCCAAGCACTCCGGCCGCGACCGCTATTGTATGAGCGCCCGCGCGTCTTGACACGCCCTCCTGGAGCGTCGGCCGTTCGAACCAGCTTGGCGCGACTAAGCTCGTCCCGGAGGCGAAGCTGGCCCGAGTTGCGCAGCCGGGGGAATGAAGCGGTGCGCCCTCTCACCCTTCCGGAGAGCTTTTCTTTAGCTGAGGTCAGCGTACCCTAACCTTCGGTCTCTCCCGGCTTGTCCGCTGGACTGCCGCGATCTCGAGGCCACGACGCCGGCCGATCCAGGTGGCTCCCCGAGCTCCGGTCGTGCCGGCGTCGTCGCGTGTGCTCAGCGCTCTGCCGAGACGAACAACATGGTCGGCCGCTCAACCTCGTCGGTCAGCTCCGGCATCGCCGCGAGCGGGTCGGCAGTCGGAGCCGCTCCCCACGTCTCGGATCGCGAAGCCGGCGTGATCAACGTGTTCAGGGGCGTCCCCTAGTTTGAGAGTGTGTCGGCACGACCTTACCTTGCCGTAACGGAGGTTCTGTTTCGGCGGCTCACCCGCAAGATCGACCGCCGTTGCTCCAAAGCTTCTTCGTTTCGACGTTTCGCGCCGCCTCCGCCGCTACGCTGTCGACCCTAGGCTTATCGAGGGGACTTGGTCGACGTCGACCCGACAGGCGGCGGGACCGGTAATTTATGGGCTTTCGCCAAGTCCTCTAGGAGAACGATCCGGCGTTCACGCTGGTCGAGGAGGCCGATCAAGGAGGCGTTCTGGACCCGAAGGGCATCGTTCTCGCGCCGCAGGACCGCCAGCGCGGCCTCGAGGTCGCCCAGCCGCCCGCGCTTGGACTTCCTCAACCGCAGCTCGATGTTTCGTAGCGCCTGTTGGTACCGTTCGGTGAGATCCGGATACTTCCCGACGTTCGGCCGGTCGATCAGGGGGTCGGACCACTGGGCGAGGCTCCCGTCGGGCCCTCCCCAACGGCGCAGCGCCGCATGGGTCTTGGGAACTTCGCGTCCCTCCGGCACCCCTTCTGCCGCCCAACCTTCCAGGATCTCGACCTTGGCCCGGAATGCCTCCAGGACCCGGCGCTGTTTCTCCTCAGGTGACTCGCTGCGGCTCATGGTCATCCCCGGTGCTTTCCGTGGACGGCCGCCTTCGCGGCGGCGACCTTCGCCTTGAGCGAATCGAGCTTGGCTTTCGCCGCCACGCGGCTTGGCTCCGTGGGCGCCTTCTCGGCGGCGGCAGCGATCCGGTCGACCCTCCGGTTGATGACCGTCACGTTCTCGCCAAACGCGACGCAATGGCGGCATGCGAGGCAATCCTCCGTCGACGCGAACGCGTAGTCCGGCCGGTAATCGCCGTCCGGGCTCACCTCCTCTGCCTTGTTGCGGAGGCAGACGGCGTCCGCCAGGTCGGACGGGTCGCCGGGCCGGCAGCCGCAGTGAGTGTGCCGTCCCGGATGCGGCTCAATGTACCTGTTAGGAGCGGCGTCGCGCAGCAGCCGGACCAGCGCCTCGCGTTCCCGGTCCGGCGAGAGGTTCGAGCGGCCGCTGATCAGCACGGAGCGGCGCGCGCTCTCGATCATTTTTTCCAACTCGTCATAGAGCGCCGCCGCGCCGAGGCCGATGGGGCTCTCGGCCCCGTCGTACATGTCCAGGACGCGCTCGACGAAGGCGTCCTGCCGCACGTCTTCGTGCTCGCGCGCCCGCTCTTCAAGGCTGATCAATGCCGCCCGGGCCGACGTGAGGACGGCGTCCTGCCCTGGCTGCTCCATCTCCTCCGCGCTTCTCAGGCGTGCGTCGATCACCTCCCGCAGCCGCGTCAGCGCGCCGGGGATGGCCTCCGTGATGTAGCGCCGGGTCATCTCGGGGTCGAAGTGCAGCAGGAAGCGGCTCAACGCGTCGAGCGAGGAAAAGCGGTTACCGTGATAGTAGTAGACGGAGAAGGCGCGGCGCAGCTGGTGCGGAGCGAATTTCCAGGCGACACCGTCGTTCGACTTGCCCGCCCCGACCACCTCCGCGAAGTCGTTCAACGTGAAGCGGAGGGCGGTTTCGATGTAGACGCGGCCCTGGTCCTCGTCGCTGACTTGCGTCAGAGAGGGCCTGTGGATCTTCACGAGCCAGTTCTTCCCTGTGCGTTCCCGCGCCGACTCGCTGAGCTCCTCCAGCAGCCGGACGGCCACGGCCACCATGGCGGGGACGGGGATCTGCTCGATGTCCCGGATCGTCTTCTCGATGTAGCTCGACAGCCACCAGGCTCCGAACGGGTCCTTCACGGTGCAGCCGGCCTGGAGGCTGCGCACCTCGTCCCGTCGACGTGCCGACAACCCGGCGATCAGGACAAGGCACGCGGTGACTAAATGGCCGAGCGCCTCCTCCAGCATCATCCCGTCGCCATGATGATTGTTGCGGCCCGCGCGCCGCCACTGGGGCACGAGGCGCGGCACGCCCGGTCGGCTGGGCGGGAGGTGCTCGGCGATGATGGCCTCGACCGCCTCCCGGAACGCCGCCATCCTCTTCTTCTGCTTGCTGATCTTGCCCGGATCGCCCTGCACCTCACGCGCCAGCCTGCAGATCGTCAGGATGGGACCGGAGTAATCGAGGACCCATCGGGCCGCGCCATCAAGCAGGGCCAGCCATTGCTCAGGTCCTGGGGTTCTGGTTCGCCCTCCCCCCACGCCGGGCGTCCGGCCTATTTGGCGGGCCCGTGTGATAAGGCTCACCTTCTCGAAAGGGTCGAAGGTGATTGGGTCGTGCGGAAGGAGGCCGATGTCCGAAAGATAGGCCAGCCGTTTCCATGCAGTGAGCGCACGCACCACGGAACTCACGGAGGGCTGCGGCGTGCCCGAACCACCGTCTTGGCCCTCTGGCTCTCCAGGATTACGGTCTTCCGCCTGACTGAAATAGATTTCAGGATTCGTGCGTTCGATGAGGGACATGAGACGCGGGTACATCCACGGCGAGATGAGCATCTGCCGGGGTATCCCGAGCCACGCCGCTAACGCTTCAAAGTCGACCCGCGTGGTCGAGTGGATGAAGTATGTGGGCCACGACCATTGCCGGTTTTGGAGCTGCGCCTCAAGCTGGCGAAGGCGGTCCTCCATCGGGACGAGGGCCACCACCCCCTGCCGCAGGCGATCACAGTAATCGTCGAATAAGGACGGCGTGATCTGCCGCATTTCAGTGAGACCGAGCGCCAGCCTCCAGCGGACGATCCAGAACACATGCCGGAGCTTTTCAGCGAGCGCTTTGGCAGTGTCCATGGCCATGTACTGGCCCCGCATGGCTTCGATCGCGATGATCTTCGCCGTGAGGAGGTCGCGGGCGAGAGGCTGGTCCGTGAGGAGAACGCCACCGAAGTCGACGGGTTGGGCGAAGTCCAAGGGAAGCTCAGGGTCGAGGACCTTGTCGGGGTCTTCGCTCCGGATGATCCAGTAATTGTGGCGCAGGTCTGAAGCTTCCCCAGTGAACTCCTCATTCGAGGTGAAACTCGGCTTGGTTGACACCAGCCATTTGGGGCGGCCGTAACTCTGGAGCACCCAGTCATGATCGGCATGGGAGAACGCAACGGCCATCTCAGTCCTCCAAGCTCGGGAGCGCTATGTCTTGGGATCTCAGCGCCAGGGAAGCCTGCCGCGCGGCCTGCCAGTACCGCGGCCCGAGATGCTTGCGGAAGAGCTCCCGACCGATGGCCTTCACCAGCGCCAGGAGCGGAAGGAACTCAAGCCTAAAGCGGGCGCGGTTCGGGTAATGGGCCTGCATTTCGCGAAGCTTCCGGTGGATCAGGTAGAGTTCGCCGAGGCGCTCATCGTCCGGCTCGAAACGCAGCGCAGGAGGAGCCGGTCCCGCGTCGTCCGAGACCTCGTCGAGAAGGCCGAGCGCCGCAGTGATGCCCGCGGTGTCGGCCGTTCGGCGCAGGCGCGCGAGGTCCGCCGCCGGCCTGTCGAGCTGCAGGGCGACATGCTCCTGATTTAGATCACGGACTACGATCGCCTCCATAGCGTCTTGGAACTGCCGGATGCTGGCGTCCAGCTCCGCGTTCACCACCGGCGTGTTCAGGTAGTGTGGCATCAGCACCGACGAGCTGGCATGCCCCGCCGCCACCCTGACGGCGTCGATCGAGCCGGTCTCTTGCCGCCGAATGATCAAGAAGGTTTTCCGAACGGCCTTGAAGTTGAAGCCGGGACGGGCCAGGACGGAGTTCTTCGGATAGACGTCGGCCTGGATCGCTCGCGTACCCGACGCATAGGTTCTCGGCTGGACATTGCCATTGATGAAGATCCAGAACCGATCGCCGAAGAGGTCGTGTGAGAAATGCCCGAACTCGGCTCTGAGGGCGTTTGCCATTCGCGCGTAGCGGTCGAGGATGTCCGCAGCCGAGAGCACACTGCCGTCGCCCGCTGCTTCGAGACAGGCGTAACCGTCGAATTGGCGATCAGGATCATAGGCCTCTATGGTTCGGTCCCAATGATCAAGGGCAACGCGAAGCCTGCCTTCGTCCAGCTGATGGTTCTCGCCGAGGAAGGCCAAGACATGGTGCCCGGCACGACGCTTGAAGCTTTCGATGAAGGACGGCGCGGCAACATACGAGCCTCCGGCGGAGCGGAAGACGAAAGGATCCTGGTCGAGGTCCCGCGCGGGCTGGAGGTTCCAGCCGGTATCGCAGATCAGGACGCCCAGAGCACCGATCATCGCGGGGGCCAAGGGCCCGAAGCAGCCGCGGTAGGCCATATTCATCACCGCGAGTTGGTCCCACAATCCTGCCGTATCGAAATGTCCGGCTCGGTACCATAATGCTGGGTCGCGTGGCAGGACGTATTCGGCGACCCGCCTTGGAAGCCTGAAGGACCCGGTCTCGCGAATATGATCTCGGAAGACCAAGAGCCCGTTGCGCAAGGCCTCGCGGGCTTGTGGATCTTGGTCCGGCATAGGCGGGTCGCCTCGGAGGAGGCTCTGCCCAAGGTTGAATAGTTCCTCGTAGTAGAGGAATAGCGAGATGAAGGACGAACGGACGAGCTCCATGGCGCGGCGTTCACGCTCGTACCCCTCATAGCCTTCCAGCTCGGGCCAGTCGGCGGTTCCCAAGCTTGGGAACTCCTTGGTCGGAGGGGTGCCCACCCGGATCCATTTTCGGCTGAAGTTCTCCGGGACGCCGCGCACCCCTCGGTCCCTGAGGATTTCCAAGGCATGCCTGAGGGTATGGGCCCGGCTCACCCGGGTGCCTTCCGTCAGGTGGGTGGTCTCGGAAACCCTGTAGCTATCGCGCCACTGGTTCAGGACGTCGACGAAAGCACGCTCGTGTGACATTCCGTCGGGAAATAGGCTTTCGACGTTCTCTCCCTCTGCACCGACAAAGCAGCGGCGAACCCGATCGGCGAGGCTGTCTGGTTCCGCTTCGATGAGCCACTCGAGGAAAGGGATGATCCCGTAGCGCTGGGCGTAGGTCATGTGAGAGACGGCCTCGACCATCTCTGGTCCAAAGCAGTCCTGCCACCTCACCGACGTGTCCATCATAACCGCCACAGCGTTTCCTCCTGCAGTTGCGAGGGGAAATGCCGCGTGTCGCCAAGGCGCCTTCCTTCGCAGAAGGAAGCGTGACAGCCGGAAAAGCCTACGTCAACTAGGCTCTTAGCATTCCTTCGGTATTCTGAATATGCGCAAAGATCTTGGCGAAGCGCTTCATCCGTCCCTGGATGGTGACGATCCCATCTTCCACGGTGACGATATCGCCCGTGTCGTGCCAGCCCTCGGCAGGCGGGTTGATGCGGCCGGGCACCTGAGGGTCGAGATAGCCCTTCATGACATTCGGCCCCCGCACGTAAAGGCGGCCGCCGGCGGGAATCCCGTCGACCGGGTCGAGGCGCCATTCGATTCCCGGCAGGAACGGCCCGACCGATCCCGGGCGGTTCCGGTCGGGAAGGCTGACGCTGATGACCGGTGAGCATTCTGTGGCGCCATAGCCCTCCAGGATGATCGCCCCGAATTTTTCCCAGAGCTTGCGGGTTTCCTCCTTCACGCGCTCGGCCCCGGCGATGACCAGACGAATGCTTGCCAGGTCGTTCTCTCCCGCCGCGCGGGCATAGCCCTGGAGGAAGGTGTCGGTTGCGAGCATGATCGTGGCCCGCGTGCCCGCCACCAGCTTCGGGATCTGACGGTAATGCAACGGGCTCGGATAGAGCACCGACTTCATGCCGTTGAGGACGGGTGTCAGGAGTCCTGCGGTCAGGCCGAAGGAATGAAAGATCGGCAGCGGATCGAAGAAAACGTCGTCGTCCTTCAGGGCGTCTCCGGCCAGCGCTTTGACCTGATAGGCATTGGCGACCAGATTGGCGTTGGAGAGCACCACGCCTTTCGGCACGCCCTCCGTTCCCGAGGTGAAGAGCAGCACCGCCGGATCGTCGGGCTGGATACGGGCGCCGGCATGAACGCGCCGGGCGATCCAGGAGTCGAAAAGCCCGCGCAGCTTGTCGACGCTCGTCAGCTCGGCGCGGACATCCTCGAGCCAGAGGATCCGGCGTCCCTCCCCCAAGGCCTCGATCACGCCGTCGAGCTTGCCCTGCTCGACGAACCGGCGCGAGGTGACGATGGTCCCGATTTCGGCGATCTCGCAGGCTGCCTTGAGATTCTTGAGGCCCGCCGTGAAGTTGAGGAACGCCGGAACGCGCCCGAACGCATTGAGCCCGAACAGGGTGACGGCAATCGCCTGCACGTTCGGCAGCAGCACGCCGACATGCTCGCGCTCGCGGGTGAGGCTGGCGAGCTTGCGGCCGAGCACGAGGGAGCCAAGGACGAGGCGGCCGAAGGTGACAGGCTGGCGCTCCAGATCCTCCAGGGCGACCTTGTTGCGGCCGAAACGGTCCCTGGCGTCGAGGAGAGCCTCGAACAGGGTTTTGCGCGTCCGCGCGATGTCGAATTCCGCCACGGGCGCGCTCCCGCCGGTTCAGCCCGCCGAACCTTCGCGGATCGGGGCCTGATAGGCGAGGCCCATATCCCAGGGGAAGTAGATCCAGGTGTCCTGGCTCACTTCCGTCACGAAGGTATCGATCAGGGGGCGGCCTGCGGGCTTGGCGTAGACGGCAGCGAAATGCGCGTTGGGCAGCATATCGCGCACGATCTTGGCGGTCTTGCCCGTATCGGTCAGGTCGTCGATCACGAGCACGCCCTGGCCCTTGCCGTCGCCCAGAGCCTTGATCGACGGCGCGATGTCCTTCAGGACCTGCAACTCGCCCTGGTTCTTGTAGTCGTGGTAGCTCGCGATGCAGACGCTCTCGATGAGGCGCAGGTCGAGTTCGCGGGCCACGATGGCGGCCGGAACGAGGCCGCCGCGGGTGATGCAGACGATCGCCTCGAAGGGGCCCGCCGACGCCAGGCGCCATGCCAGCGCGCGGCAATCGCGGTGGAATTGGTCCCAGGAGACGGGGAAGGCTTTGGGAGAGGTCGGGGACATCGCTTGTCTCTTTGAGAATGTGAGGGGACGAGAATAACTCTTACAGGGGCGCCCGGTCACCCTTCAGGCGGCCGAGAAGATCGCGGATGGCGGCGGCGGCCCCGGCGACCGCATCCGGGGCCTTGCCCCGCACCACGATCTGGTTGCGGAATCCCGCGGCCGAGAACGACGGATAGGACCCGATGGACACGTCCGGATGGGACAAGGCGATCCGGCCCAGGCCTTCGGCGTAATTGCCCTCGGCCAGCCCCTCGGCCTCGATGGTCTCGACGATCATGCGCGCGCCGGTCTGGAGGGTCGGCGCGACATTGTCGAGCATGGCCTGCATGATCGAGGGCACGCCGGCCATCACGAAGACATTGCCGATCCGGAAGCCGGGAGCCTTGGAGATCGGGTTTTCGATCAGATCGGCGCCGTCGGGTATCCGCGCCATGCGCAGCCGCGCCTCGTTCAGCTCGTGCGGCTGGTAGCGCTCCCGCAGTACGGCGACCGCGCGCGGGTCGACATCGATGCCCACGCCGAAGGCCTTGGCGACGCAGTCGGCGGTGATGTCGTCGTGCGTCGGGCCGATCCCGCCGGTGGTGAAGAGATAGGTGTAGCGGCTGCGCAGGGCGTTGACCGCGGCCACGATCTCCTCTTCGACGTCCGGCACCACGCGAACCTCGCGCAAGTCGATTCCGACCCCGGTCAGATATTCGGCGATGTAGCCGATATTCTTGTCCTTGGTGCGGCCCGTGAGGATCTCATCGCCGATGACGAGAAGAGCGGCTGTAACGGAAATGGCCATGCAGAGCGATCCTTTTGGGGGCGTTTAGCCTTAGAGACGTTATTTCTCAAGTAAGGGCACGGTTGAACCTCGGTCTTCTCCCCTGCTACCAGGGACTATTACGGTCGAACGTTGGATTTGGATGCGTTTTCAGGAAACCCTGCTCGGGGGCCGTCTCATCGAGCGCTACAAGCGATTTCTGGCGGATATCGAACTCGATACCGGCGAAGTCGTCACCGCCCATTGCGCCAATCCGGGAGCCATGCTGGGCCTGAAGGAGCCCGGCAGCCGGGTCCTGCTGTCGCGGGCGACGAACCCCTCGCGCAAGCTCCGGTACAATTGGGAATTCGTGGAGGTGGCGGCGGGAGGCGGCCCGCTCCAGCTCGTCGGCATCAACACCTCGCGTCCCAACCTGCTGGTGGCCGAGGCCCTGCGGGAGGGACGGCTCGCCCCCTTCGCGGCTTACGACCGCGTGCGGCCCGAGGTGAAGTACGGCAAGAGCAGCCGGGTCGACTTTCTGCTGGAGAAGGACGGCGAGCGGCCCTGCTACCTGGAGGTGAAGAACTGCCACCTGATGCGCGAGGCGGGTTTCGCCGAGTTCCCGGACTGCGTGGCGGCCCGCAGCGCCAAACACCTCTACGAGCTGGCCGACATGGTCGCGCAGGGAGCGCGAGCCGCGCTCGTCTATGTGATCCAGATGGACGCGGAGCGCTTCGACGTGGCCCGCGACATCGACCCCGCCTATGACAGGGCCTTCCGGCATGCCCTCGCCTCGGGGGTGGAATCCTACGCCTATGACTGCCGGATCACGCCGCAGGATGTGACCATCGACCGGCCCGTGCCGATCGTGACGCCGCGTTGAACGGCCTCAGGAGCGCTCGAACACCAGGTTCATCTTGGTTGCGAGGATCTGCCGGTAGCCCTTGTCCTTGAGAAGGCCGATCACATCGGTCTGCCAGCGTTCGGGCACGTTCGCGATGATGAACACGGAAGGATAGAGGGAGGCCGGCGCATCCCGGAAGAAGGGATCGAGAACCAGATCCTCCGCCCCTTCCACGTCGAGCTTGATCGCATCCACGCGGGTCAGGCCTTCCCGCTTCAGAAGCTCGACCAGTGTCACGGCAGGAACGCGAATCGCATCGGTCTGGCTCGAATTGACGATCTTCAGGCTCGCCTCGCCCCGGTTCAGGGGGTCGAGGAAGAGGGTCAGCTCGCCAGTCTTGTCCGCCACGGCGCAATCGACGGCCTTGACGGTGCAGGAGGGGTTCTGGCCGATATTGTAGATTAGGCGGTCGAAGATCTCCGGCTGCGGCTCCACGGCCAGGATCCGGGTCGCGACGGCGGGCCCGGCTTCGCGGGCCAGGAACAGGGCATACCAGCCCACATTCGAGCCAACGTCGATGAAGGTGAAGCCCGGGCGGATGCGGGCGGCCAGGATCTTGAGCTCGTCCGCGTCGAAGTATTGCGGCGTGAAGAGAATGCGCCGCTCGCAGACGTTCTTGTAGGGATAGAGCCGCATCCGGATTCCGAAGGTCTCCAGGTCGAGCGGCAACCCGTTCAGCATCTTCATGGCCAGATGGCGCAGCATCAGGGCCAGCCGACGGCCGACCCACCCCTCGGGCAACCCGCGCGTGCGGTCGATCACCCATCGGGTGAGGCCTGTAGGCGCAAAGGCCCCGAAGGGGCGAGAGTCATTCATTGCCGAGGAATCCGAACCCGCGAACTACATAAACAAGGTTGCTCATGACACCCTCGGACGCCAATCGCAAGCGGGGCCTGGGCCTTTGCGTGACGTCTTTGCTTGCTTCGCGCGCGGCGATCCTTACATTCCGGGCAACTGACAAGGACCGAGAATGACCGAGACCGATGCCGTCGCGCGCAAGCGCTCAGAGGAAATCCCGCTCCACGGCCCCGAGGATTTCGAGGGGATGCGGCGCGCCGGGCGCATGGTCGCCGAGTGCCTGGATATGCTCACCGAGCACGTGAGGCCCGGCGTCACGACCGATTTCCTGGACAAGCTCGCCTTCGACTTCATCCGCGACCACGGCGCCTATCCGGCCTGCCTCCACTACCGCGGCTATACGAAGACGATCTGCACCTCGATCAACCATGTGGTCTGCCACGGCATTCCCAACGAGAAGCCCCTGCGCGACGGGGACATCATGAACATCGACGTGACCCTCATCCTCGACGGATGGCACGGCGATTCGAGCCGCATGTACTATGTGGGCGAGGTGCCCCGCCGGGCCCAGCGGCTCTGCGAGATCACCTATGAATGCCTCCTGCGCGGCATCGCGGCGGTGAAGCCGGGCGCGACCACCAACGACATCGGCGCGGCGATCCAGTCCTATGCGGAGGCCGAGCGCTGCTCCGTGGTGCGGGACTTCTGCGGCCATGGCATCGGCAAGGTCTTCCACGCCGCGCCCACGATCCTCCATTACGTCGAGCCCTCCTACAACGTGGAGCTGAAGCCCGGCATGTTCTTCACCATCGAGCCCATGATCAACCTAGGAAAGCCGCAGGTGAAGGTGCTGTCCGACGGCTGGACCGCCGTGACGCGGGACCGCTCCCTTTCGGCCCAGTTCGAGCACATGGTGGGCGTGACCGAAACCGGGGCCGAGGTCTTCACCTATTCTCCCAAGGGTCTGGACAAGCCGTCCTGAGGCTTGGCCTGACACTAAAGCATCGGACCCAAAAGTGGACTTGCACTTTTGGGATCGATCCGATGCTTTCTTCTTGAGTGAGAACATCGTTGAGGGCGGACCCGCAGGGCCGCGACAGCGAAAACCGGATCCACTTTTCCGCACGATGCTCTAGCCCGCCGCACCGCTTCTGTCATAGAACGTCATAACGGCACCTCTGAGTTCCTCTCCGGGGTGTCCTACAGGCGATCAACGACCGGCGGGCATGAGCGACGACCTTCCCCATTATCACGGCCATCGCGACCGGCTGCGCGCCCGCTTCATGGAAGTGGGCGGCGACACGCTGCCGGACTACGAATTGCTGGAGCTCGTGCTCTTCCGCTCCATTCCGCGCCGGGACGTGAAGCCCATCGCCAAGGAACTCCTGAAGCGCTTCGGCACCTTCGCCGAGGTACTGGCGGCCTCGCCCAACCGGCTCATGGAGGTGGACGGCATCGGCGAAAGCGTGGTCACGGACCTCAAGATCGTGGAGGCTTCGGCCCGCAGGCTGGCCCGGGGCGAGGTGACGAAGCGCCCGGTCCTGTCCTCATGGAACAGCGTGATCGATTACTGCCGCACGGCCATGGCCTTCATGGACAAGGAGCAGTTCCGGCTTCTCTTCCTCGACAAGCGCAACGCGCTCATCGCCGATGAGGTGCAGCAATCCGGCACGGTGGACCACACGCCGGTCTATCCCCGCGAGGTGGTCAAGCGGGCCCTCGAACTCTCCGCCTCGGCCGTGATCTTAGTCCACAACCATCCCTCAGGGGACCCGACCCCCTCCTCCGCCGACATCCGGATGACCCGCGAGATCATCGAGGTCGCCAAGCCGCTGGGGATCACCGTCCACGATCACATCATCGTCGGACGCGAGGGCCATGCCAGCCTGAAAGGCCTGCGGCTCATCTGAGCCCGCCCTACATGAGCGTGTCGATGCCGGTGAAGATCGCGTAGACGAAGCCAAGGCTCAGGGTGAGCCCGATGGAGCCGATGACGAGGCCCCCCACCACCACGAGCCCGTCCCGTTCGACGAGGCCCAGCCCCACCAGGCACACGGCCAGGCCCAGGGGGATCTGCCCCACGAAGGGCGGCGCGAAGAGAAGCCCGAGCGCCAGGACCAGGATGACCGCGCCCATGAGACGCATGGCGAGCGGCGTGTCGAGGAAGGTCATGCGCGGGCGGGAGATGCGCTCCAGCCGGCGGAAGACGGGAATGGCCCGCCCCACGGCCCGCTCCACGTCCGTCTGGGCGACGGACCGGTTCATGAGCTGGCTCGGAAGCCAGGGAGCGTCGCGGCCGAAGACGATCTGGATGGCGACCAGCGCCAGAAGCAGGCCGCAGACCAGCGGAATCGGCGGCGGCATGGGCAGGCAGTTGGGCAGCCCGAGCAGGACGATCAGGAGCGCGAAGGCCCGGTCCTGGAGCACCGCCATGATCTCGCGCACGGTCAGGCGCTCGCCGGGCTGCGAGGCAAGGGCGAGCAGGATTTGTGAGGTGCGCGCGTTGGAAAACAAGGAGCCCTGACAGGTTCGGGGATGCTCAGGGCGCCTCTCTACCTGACTTAACGTCCGGGGCCAAGGCTCATCAGTGAATGTTGATCTCGCCCTGGTAGGCCCGGAACTCGGCGGGCCGGATCAGCTGCGCATGGGTCACCGTTACGGAATGCAACGGACCGACGAGCTCCCGCTTCCAGAAATCGAGAAAGTCGATGAGGACGGGAAACCGGGGAGCCAGATCGTATTCCTGCCAGACATAGGTCTGCAGAAAGGACGGATGGTCCGGCATGCGGTAGAGGATCTTGGCCGTCGTCAGCCCGTAGCCTTCCATCTGGCGGATGAAATCCCTGGATACCATGCGAACTCCTTCTCAAGCCCGAACGAGCCTTGCGACAGGGAGCCAGCCGGCAGCGCAGGCGGTTTCCCTGCCTATGCTCAGGATTCAATCTAGAGTGCTCTTGGCGGTTCCCGCAAGCGAATGGACTTGCACAACGATGTGATCTTGCGTTGATTGCTCCAGCGCGAGCCAGAACGAATCCATCATGGAAGGAGATCACCGGGAATGCGCTTCGCCTTCGCCGGAATCGATTTTCTGGGGGATGTTTTCGAGACGCTGCTCGCCAGGGGCTGGGAGCCGGTCAAGCTCTTCACCCGGCCCTGCGACAACATCTACGACTTCAACGACGTGACGGTTTCCCGCGCCCGCGCCTTGCGGCTGCCGATCCAGACGTCGCGCCTTCTTCCGGCCGATCTCGCAGGCCTCAAAGCCATGGGGTGCCAGGCCCTCGTGGTGGCGGGCTATCCCTGGCTGATCACCGGGTGGGAACGGCATCTGCCCTATGCGGTCAATTTCCATCCCTCGCCCCTGCCCATGGGCCGCGGCCCCTACCCGCTTTTCCAGGCCATCCTGGACGCCTACCCGGAATGGGGCATCGCGGCTCACGTTCTCGCCCCCTCCTTCGACACCGGCGCCATCGTGGCCCAGAGGCGCTTCGGCCTGAGTGCCGCGGAAACCCATGACACCCTGCTCGCCAAGTGCCAGATGGCGGCCAAGAGCATTGCCTCGGAACTGGCGGACGACCTGCCCCGCCTGTGGCACGAGGCAAAGCCGCAGGGTCCCGGCAGCTACTGGCCCCGGATCACGCAGGCGCAGAGAACGGTGGACTGGACGAAGGGCGTCCAGGATGCGCTGCGCACCATCCGCGCCTTCGGCTCCATCGAGGCCTTCGCCCAGATCGATTCCCGCTATGTCTATGTATGGGAGGCGACGGGCTGGGAGGAGCCGCACCGCTACAGGCCCGGCTCCCTGATCCATCGGCACCGGAAACACATGGTCATCGCAGCCGGGAACGGCTTCGTCCAGGTTACCGGCTGGAGTCCCTACGCTCCGGGACCGTCGAGAAAGGCCTGACCCACTGGCTGTCCCGGGCACCGAGGCATCATCGTCCTTCCCGGTTGCCGAAGGGTGCACAGGCTTCCGGTGAGCGTGACGATCCCCCATGCGCTCAAGAGCCGTGTGTCTCCCGAGAGTGCGAGCTGCCCGATGGCTCCAGGGGCGGCAGCTCCCGGGCTAGCGGAGCGTCCATGGTGCAGACGACGCCGGATGGGCGGAACTCGATCCGCGCTTGCCCGTTCAGCTCCCGCGCCAGGATCCGCTCGATGAGGCGGGAGCCGAATCCGCGATAGGTGGGCTGCCCGACGGGCGGCCCGCCGCTTTCCTCCCAGTGCAGGCTCAGACGGGGTGACGGTCCGTTCTCCCTAACCGACCAGGCGACATCGACCCGGCCTCGGGCACGGGACAGGGCTCCGTACTTCACGGCATTGGTCGCCAGCTCCTGCAGGGCCATGGACAGGGAGAGCGCCATGCGCGGCGAGAGGCGGAGCGGCGGGCCGCTCATTTCCAATCGGCATCCGTCCCGGTTGGCATAGGGCGCGAGCGCCTGGGCCACGATCTCCCGGATCTCGGCCCCTTCCCAGCTTTCCTGCGTGAGCACGTCGTGAGCTCTGGCGAGGGCGATCAGCCGGTCCTCGACGGCTTCCTTCGCCTCCTGCATAGTGCGAGCATTGCGAAGGGTTTGGGAGGCAATGGACTGCACGGTGGCCAGGGTGTTCTTCACCCGATGGTTTAGCTCGTGGATCAGGAGTGTGCGCTGCTCTTCCGCTTGCTTGCGGTCGGTGATGTCGCGCTGAATGCCCCAGAGCCTTTTCAGCCAGCCGTTCTCGACCACGCCGATCATGCTGTTGGCGAAATGCTTGAGGTTTCCGGCGGCGTCCCGTTCGGCGGATTCCACGTCCGTCACCGCATATCCTGCACGGATGATGCCTTCCAGATAGGCCCTCGCCGAGGGGTCGGAGGCGGGCAGCGGAAAATCGAGGGTCCTGCCGATGAGATCCTCGGCGCGGGCGAGCCCGTACATGCGCGCCATGGCGTCGTTGCAATCGACGAAGCATCCGTCGCGATAGGCCCGGTCGATCTGCTCCTCGACCGGCAGGGAGGTGTCGAGAGGAGGATCGAACTCCATGAGCCAGATGCCCTCCGAGCTGTGCGCGATGAAGGAGCGGTAGCGCTCTTCACTGTCGGCGCTGGCGGCCCCGATCCGCCGGGTCTGCGTGGAATCGACGAGGACGCCGGCGATGCTTTCCACCCTCCCGTCGGATCCGTGCCCTGCGCCGCCGATGACAGTGACGATGCGCGCAGTTCCCTTGTCACCCCGGAGCCTGAAGCTGACATCCAGCCTGGAAAGCCCCTCGGTGCAAGACTGCACCGCTTCACGGACCTGCGCGAGGTCGTCCGGATGGACCCGGCCGAACAGCTCCCGTGCCCACGCGCCTTCGCTGGGTCCGAAGCCGAAGATCTCGCGCCCTCTCTCGTCGATCAGCAGCTCATCCGTGAGCAGGTTCCACGCGAAGGTGCCCAGGCCAGCCGTTTCAAGCGCCGCGGCGCGGCTCGCGCTGCCTTCATCGGCATCGGTGCCGGTTTGTGAAACCGGAGCCATTATGGAGACCGGCGATGCGACCGCTTGCCCGGATTGCGGGGAATGGGCCGTCCCCGCATCGCTAAGTCTTCTCATGTCGCCCCCGGACCCTGCAGGGACGCCGCGGTAGTCGAGGGCATCCGACCCTGTCGCTTCCTACCCATTCCGCAAGACCTCCCCAGCATTTGCTGGAATGAGCGGTGAGACACCACGATTGCAGGACCATCCGGCCCCGCTCCCAGAATGACAGCCGCAACGCAACGAAAACACCTTGCGCCTGCAAAGGTTTCAACGAGGATCCGGTGGGATCAGCCCCAGCGGGCGCACCGTTATTTTATAGCGACCCTTACGTTCGCCAAGGAGGCGCATCGCTTCCTCGCGGCACATTGTTGTGGAACCAAGCCTTTTCCCGCCGCATTATCTTTCACGAAGGCCGCAGCCCCCACTGGTCTTCGAGACCCTCTTAAGCCCTTCACGGTCACGTGGAGGGCTTTTTTCTTGGCGCGGTCGTGCCGATCCACCCGGCGACACTGCCGAACGGCAATCGTCCCGGCCTCAGACCTTGCCCTTTCCCCGGCAAGCGGGCGACGCCTTCATGGCCCAGGCGCCGTCAGAGCGCGTGATAATGCCGCCCCTGATACACGAGGGCCGGCTTCTGCTCGCCGAGCCTGATGGCGACGACCTCGCCGATGATGACATGGTGGGTCGCCACGACCCGGGCATCGCTGATCCGGCAATCGAAGGAGACCAGGCTCGTCGTCAGGGAGGGGGCTCCCGTCGCGAGCACATCCCACTGCCCGAGGGTAAACCGCTCCTGCCCGTGAAGACCGGTCCTCCCTGCGAAGGCGCTCGCCAGGTCGCGATCGGCCGCGCTCAGGGTATTCACGCAGAAGACGCGGTTCGCCAGGAGCGACTGGGCCGAACGGGCGGCCGTGTTCACGCAGACGAGAAGCGCGGCGGGACTGTCCGTGACCGTGGTGACGGCTGTGGCCGTGAACCCTGCCCGGCCCGCGTCGCCGTCGGTAGTGACCAGATGAACGGCCCCCGCGACACGGCTCATCCCCTCCCGGAACAGGAGCGGGTCGGGGTCTGCGACAGGAGGGGTCAGGGAGACTTGTGACGTCAACATTCGCGATCCGGGCAAGCCTCTTCCACACTTCTGGGGCAGGCGACAGGGTTCTTTGGGATCATATGGCCCCTCCGCTCGCCAATGGGAAGCGTCCGGCGATGGAAAGCCCTGCTCCATATTCGATCAAAGTATGCCCTCAAAACCATCAAAAGGCTTGATAGGTGCCTCAACGGCGCGTTGTCGAAAGAAAATCGTTTTGCTAATCAAGCCCCCACCTTACGTCAGGCTTGGCGATGCTCCCGCATCGTGCTTTCCTGCGAGGGTTCCCAAAAACGACCCCATCCAGAGGGGCAAGGGTAGGACATGGAAATTTTTGTGCAGCAGCTCATCAATGGGCTGACTCTCGGGTCGATCTACGGCCTCATCGCCATCGGCTATACGATGGTCTTCGGCATCATCGGCATGGTGAACTTCGCCCACGGCGACGTCTTCATGCTCTCCGCTTTCATATCGCTCATTTTCTTCCTGATCCTGACCGCATGGCTCGGGATCTCCTCCGTCGCGCTGGCCCTGCTGATCGTGCTGGTCATCGCGATGGCGCTCACCTCCCTGTGGGGCTGGGCCATCGAGCGCATTGCTTACCGGCCCCTGCGCGGCTCGTTCCGCCTTGCGCCGCTGATCTCGGCCATCGGCGTCTCGATCTTCCTCTCCAACTTCGTCCAGGTGGCGCAGGGCGCGCGCAACAAGCCGACGCCTCCCATGGTCCGGGACGTGATCGTGCTGTTCCAGGGCGAGAGCGGCTACAACGTCGCCCTCTCCTACAAGCAGATCATCATCATGGTCACAACGGCGGTGCTGCTGACGATCTTCTGGTACCTCGTCCAGAAAACCTCTCTCGGCCGCGCCCAGCGCGCCTGCGAGCAGGACCGCAAGATGGCCGCGCTGCTCGGCATCAACGTGGACCGGACGATCTCCCTGACCTTCGTGATCGGCGCGTCCCTCGCCTCGGTCGCGGGCACCATGTACCTGCTCTATTACGGCGTGGTGAGCTTCAGCGACGGCTTCGTGCCGGGGGTGAAGGCCTTCACCGCGGCGGTTCTGGGCGGCATCGGCTCGCTGCCGGGCGCCGTTCTGGGCGGGCTGATCATCGGCCTCATCGAGACCTTCTGGTCGGCCTATTTCTCCATCGAGTACAAGGATGTGGCCGCGTTCTCGATCCTTGCCATCGTCCTGATCTTCATGCCATCCGGTATCCTCGGACGGCCTGAGGTCGAGAAGGTCTAAGGAGCCAGCCCCATGAACGCTCCTTCCATCACCACCACGGCCCCGACGGACGCCGTGACCCGCAAATTCGACCTGGGTGCGGCGCTCAAGGACGCCGTCAAGACCGCCCTGATCACCCTGGGCCTGTCGATCCCGATCCTGGCCTACAAGACGGACCAGTCCGGCGCCGATCTCTACCTCACCCCCCGCTGGGGCCTGGTCGCCATCGTCTGCGCCATTGTGTTCGGGCTTCGCCTGGTCCTGCATGCCTTTACAGCATCGCGGGCCTATACCAAGGCGACGCCGAGCGCCCACCAGGCGACGGAGCCCGTCCATGCGACGCCGAGCGCCTTCCAGCACGTCTCGCGCTTCGCCATTCCGTTCTTCCTCGGAGCGGCACTGCTCTTCCCGGCCCTGGTCTATCTGGTCCAGGGCGGCCTGACCGAGTCCCGCTACTGGGTGGATCTGGGCATCCTGATCCTCACCTACGTGATGCTCGGCTGGGGCCTGAACATCGTCGTGGGCCTCGCAGGCCTTCTCGACCTGGGCTACGTCGCCTTCTACGCGGTCGGCGCCTATTCCTACGCCCTGCTGTCGACGACCTTCGGGCTGTCGTTCTGGATCTGCCTGCCGCTGGCCGGAATCCTCGCCGCCTTCTGGGGCATGATCCTGGGCTTTCCGGTTCTGCGCCTGCGCGGCGACTACCTCGCCATCGTGACCCTCGCGTTCGGTGAGATCATCCGCCTCGTGCTCATCAACTGGGTGGACCTGACCAACGGCGGCGCCGGCATCTCCTCGATCCCGCGCGCGACCTTCTTCGGCATCCCGTTCACCGCGGGCGAAGGCGGCTTCGCGGCCACCTTCGGGCTCGAGTTCAACGGGATGCATAGGATCATCTTCCTTTACTACCTGATCCTGATGCTGGCCCTGCTCACGAACTTCGTCACCATGCGGCTGCGCAAGCTGCCCGTGGGCCGCGCCTGGGAAGCCCTGCGCGAGGACGAGATTGCCTGCCGGTCGCTGGGCATCAACACCACGAACACCAAGCTGACGGCCTTCGCCATCGGCGCCATGTTCGGCGGCTTCGCGGGCTCCTTCTTCGCGGTCCGCCAGGGCTTCGTCTCCCCGGAAAGCTTCAACTTCCTGGAATCGGCGATCATCCTGGCCATCGTGGTTCTCGGCGGCATGGGCTCGCAGATCGGCGTCGCCATCGCGGCGATCGTGCTGGTCGGCGGTCCCGAGATCCTGCGCAACCTGACCTTCCTCCAAGCCGTCTTCGGCTCGGGCTTCGACCCGAACGAGTACCGCCTGCTCCTCTTCGGTGCCGGCATGGTGGCGATGATGGTGTGGCGTCCGCGCGGCCTGATCTCGGAACGTGAACCATCGGTGATCTTGAAAGAGCGCAAGGCCATTTCCGGCTCGCTCGTGAAGGAAGGACACGGCTAATGCGCTGGCTGCAGGATCCCATCCTCGACGTACAGCATCTCACGATGCGCTTCGGCGGTCTCGTCGCCATCAACGACCTCTCCTTCAAGGCCGGGCGCGGCGACATCACCGCGCTGATCGGCCCCAACGGAGCGGGCAAGACCACGGTCTTCAACTGCATCACCGGCTTCTACAAGCCGACCGAGGGCATGATCGCCCTCAACAAGCCCGACGGGACGCACCTGCTGCTGGAACGGCTGCCGGGCTTCGACATCAACTGGAAGGGCAAGGTCGCCCGAACCTTCCAGAACATCCGCCTGTTCTCGGGCATGACGGTGCTCGAGAACCTTCTGGTGGCGCAGCACAACCCGCTGATGATCGCCTCGGGCTTCACCTTCCTGGGCGTGCTCGGGCTGGGCGGCTACCGCAAGGCGGAGAAGGAAGCCATCGAGAAGGCCAAGTACTGGCTGGAGAAGACCCGGCTCATCGACCGGGCCGACGATCCGGCCGGCGACCTCCCCTACGGCGACCAGCGCCGCCTGGAGATCGCCCGCGCCATGTGCACCGATCCGCTCCTGCTCTGCCTCGACGAACCGGCGGCCGGCCTCAATCCCCGGGAGTCGCTGGAGCTGAACGAGCTTCTGCTGTCGATCCGCAAGGACCAGGGCACGTCGATCCTGCTGATCGAGCACGACATGTCGGTGGTGATGGAAATCTCCGACCATGTCGTGGTGCTCGATTACGGCACCAAGATCTCGGACGGTTCCCCCGTCGACGTGAGGAACGATCCCAAGGTCATCGCCGCCTATCTCGGCGTGGCCGATGACGAAGTCGAGACAGTCGAGGCGGAGGTCGGCGCATGAGCACTGCTGGAACGAATATCGCGATGCAGAGCCCTCAAGGAGCCCCTGCCCGCCAGCCGCTTCTGAGCGTGCGGGGCGTGAAGACCTATTACGGCAACATCATCGCCCTCAAGGGCGTGGACATGGACGTCCACGAGGGTGAGATCGTCACCCTGATCGGCGCCAACGGCGCCGGCAAGTCGACCCTGATGATGACGATCTTCGGCAACCCGCGGGCGCGGGAAGGCACGATCACCTATGCGGGCCAGGACATCACCAGGATGCCGACCCACGAGATCGCCCATCTCTCCATCGCCCAGTCGCCGGAAGGCCGCCGCATCTTCCCGCGCATGACCGTGTTCGAGAACCTGCAGATGGGCGCGGCCATGCACAACATGGCGTATTTCGACCAGGATCTCGAACGGGTCTGCACCCTGTTCCCGCGCCTGAAGGAGCGCCTGCAGCAGCGCGGCGGCACCCTTTCGGGCGGCGAGCAGCAGATGCTGGCCATCGCCCGCGCGCTCATGAGCCGGCCCAAGCTCCTCCTCCTGGACGAGCCGTCGCTGGGTCTCGCGCCGCTGATCGTCAAGCAGATCTTCGAGATCATCAAGGAGCTGAACGAGAAGGACGGCATGACCATCTTCCTCGTGGAGCAGAACGCCTACCACGCTCTCAAGCTGGCCCATCGCGCCTACGTGATGGTGACGGGCAACATCACCATGAGCGGCACGGGCAAGGAACTGCTCGAGAACCCGCAAGTCAGAGCAGCCTATCTCGAAGGGGGGCATCACTGATGCAGGGCATTCTCTACGAAGAGCCTTCGATCTGGCTCTTTCTTCTCATCACCGTGATCATGGGCGGCTGGGCGGCCTGGATGACCGGTCGGGCCATCGCCCTCACCTGGCGTCCGTTCTGGACCCTGATCGTCTACCTGTTCATCCTGGGCGCCGCCGTGCGCTTCATCCACTTCGCCCTTTTCGGCGGGACCCTGCTGTCGTTCCACTACTATGCGGTCGACACCATCGTTCTGCTGATCGTCGGCGCGCTCGGGTTCCGGTACCGCCGCGCCCGGATGATGACCACGCAATACCGTTGGCTCTACGAGAGGACCGGCCCGTTTTCCTGGCGGGAAAAGGCTTCTGCTACCAAGGGCTAAAGGGAAAAATTCCAGCGTGACATCCGCTTAAAAACGAGCATGATATCACATGGATGGCGGGGAGAACCCCGCCAAACCGGCCCCGTAAGGAAGGGGGCCTATAAAACCACCAGAGGAGTGACCTCATGAAAAAACTGCTGTTGACCGGCGTGGCGCTTGGTCTTGGCCTCGCCTTCTCCAGCGCCGCCAGCGCCCAGATCAAGATCGGCGTCGCCGGCCCCATCACGGGCCCGAACGCCGCTTTCGGCGCTCAGCTGAAGAACGGTGTCGAGCAGGCTGTCGAGGACATCAATGCAGCCGGCGGCATCAATGGCCAGAAGCTGCAGCTCGTCGTCGGCGACGACGTCTCCGACCCCAAGCAGGGCGTGTCGGTGGCGAACAAGTTCGCGGCTGAAGGCGTGAAGTTCGTCGTCGGACACTTCAACTCCGGCGTCTCCATCCCGGCTTCCCAGGTCTATGAAGAGGCCGGAATCGTGGCGGTTTCCCCGGCCTCGACGAACCCGCAATATACCGAGCGCGGCATGTGGAACACGTTCCGCACCTGCGGTCGCGACGACCAGCAAGGCCTCGTTGCCGGCAGCTACCTCGCCGACAAGTTCAAGGGCAAGAAGGTCGCGGTCATCCACGACAAGACCCCCTACGGCAAGGGCCTCGCCGACGAAACCCAGAAGACCATGAACTCCAAGGGTCTGAAGGAAGTCGTCTATGAAGGCATCAACCCGGGCGAGAAGGACTACTCCGCGCTCGTGTCGAAGCTGAAACAGGCCGGCGTCGACGTCGTCTACTTCGGCGGCCTCCACACGGAAGCCGGCCTCATCATCCGCCAGATGCGCGACCAGGGCCTGAACGCCCCGCTCATGTCGGGCGACGGCATCGTGTCGGCCGAGTTCACCTCGATCGCCGGCCCGGGCGCCGAAGGCACCCTCATGACCTTCGCTCCGGATCCGCGCAAGAACCCGAACGCGAAGGACGTCGTGGCCAAGTTCAAGGCAAAGAACTACGATCCTGAGGCCTACACCCACTACAGCTACGCCGCCGCTCAGGTTCTCGCCGAGGCTGCGAAGCAGGCTGGCAGCACCGATGGCAAGAAGGTTGCCGACGCTCTGAAGTCGGGCAAGCCCTTCAAGACCGTCATCGGCGATCTCACCTTCGACAAGAAGGGCGACATCACCCGTCCCGACTACGTGATGTATGTCTGGAAGAAGGGCGCCGACGGCAAGATCGACTACTCGGGCAACGAACTGTCCATGTAATCGGTCGGCTTGAAGCCGAAGCTTAAGGAACCCGCCCTGGCGACAGGGCGGGTTTTCTTATGGGCGCTTCTGTTCCGCGCTCTTTCACCTGTGCCGTCAGGCTCTCTCGATCCGGGCAGCGAAACAGCCGCGCCGCGCGAAATGCGCATCCACATGCGCAACCTTCGGATCGGCGAGGAAGCGGTCGATCAGGCGAAGGACGTCCTCGCCCTCCCCGACCTCGGCATCGAGAATGAAGGCATTCCCGTCATAGGCGCGCAGGGACAGTAAGCGGTCCCGGAAGATGGGCGGCAGCTCGCCGCGATAGCTCCCGGTCCTGGCGGAGCGGCTGACGAAGATCGGCCCGGCGGCGCGATAGGGCGATGCCGCGTTCGTCTGATGGGCGTGGTTGAGGAGCAGCAATTCCTCGCCCTCTGCAACCCGCGTCAGGGAGATGCGGCAGGGATAGGCATCGGCCTGGTCGGCATAGACCCGCCGGGCGCCCATGGCTTGAAGGCGACCCTCGTCCAAAAGGAACAGCGGCGCGAAAGCATCGGCATCGAGGCCGCGAATGTGAAACGTCATGAATGATCTCCTGTGAGAGATCGCGACCATGACAATGCGGAACGGAGCGCGCGACCCGATTCCTGTGCGGCCTATCCCAGCCGCCCCAGCGCGGGAAAGGTCTCAAGCAGCCAGAAGGACATGGTGCCGATCCAGCCGGCGAGGAAGGCGATGCCGGTGAGGACCAGGAGCACGCCCATCGTCTTCTCGATCAGCGCGAAGCGGGAGCGCATGCGCTTGAGAAGGGCCACGAAGGGCTTCATCGCGAAGGCGGCAAGCAGGAAGGGAATGCCGAGGCCGGCGGAATAGGCCGCGAGCAAAAGGGCTCCCCGGGAGACGCTGTCCTCGGAACCCGCGACCGTCAGGATGGCAGCCAGCACGGGGCCGATGCAGGGCGTCCAGCCGAAGGCGAAGGCCAGGCCCATCAGATAGGCCCCCCAGAGCCCCACGGGCCTGGAGACGGAGAACCGGGCCTCCCGGTAGAACAGCCCGATGCGGAAGATCCCAAGGAAATGGAGGCCCATGACGATGATGGCGACACCTGCCACCGTGCTCAGGACATCGAGATATTGCCGGATCGCCTGGCCCAGGGCCGAGGCGGTCGCGCCGAGCAGCACGAAGACGGTGGAGAAGCCCGCCACGAAGAGAAGCGCCGCCAGAACCGCCCTGCGGCGAATGGCGCGGTCGTCGCCCGCGCTCAGGCGATCGAACGTGGTGCCCGCCAGGAAGGACAGGTAAGGCGGCACCAGCGGCAGAACGCAGGGGCTCAGGAAGCTGATGAGGCCGCCGAGGGCCGCTGCCGGAAAGGAGACGCTAAGCATGGCAAGCCTTCTATCCTGTCGCATCAGGCTTAGAAAGCCGGTGAAACGCCACTTCTCCAGCTTGTGAAGAGGCCCGATTTTCGGTTTGCTCCCCCCATGACTCATCCCCGCAATCTCATCACCGATGTGGCCGGTCTGCGGATCGGCAACGCTCACGATGCCCGGCTCGGCTCGGGCGTCACCGTCGCCCTCTTCGACGAGCCGGCCGTCGTCTCCTGCGAAGTGATGGGTGGCGCGCCCGGAACGCGGGAGACGGACATCCTCCAGCCGGACAAGATGGTGCCGAGCATCCACGGCGTCGTCCTCTCCGGCGGCTCCGCCTTCGGGCTCGATGCGGCAAGCGGCGTGCAGGCCTATCTGCGCCGGCAGGGCATCGGCTTCCAGGTTGGCAACGCCCGGGTTCCGCTGGTCTCCCAGGCCGTCATCTTCGACCTCATGAACGGGGGCGACAAGGAATGGGGCCTCTACCCGCCTTACCGGGAACTCGGCTTCCAGGCGGCGGAGAAGGCAGGGCTCGACTTCGACCTCGGCACCGCAGGCGGCGGCTACGGGGCCACCACGGCCAACCTGAAGGGCGGCCTGGGATCGGCCAGCGTGAAAACCTCTTCGGGCCACACGGTCGGCGCCCTGGTCATCGTGAACGCCATCGCCTCTGCGGTGATCGGGAGCGGTCCGCATTTCTGGGCCGGGGGCCTGGAGGAAGGAGACGAGTTCGGTGGGCTCGGGCTTCCTGCCCGCGTGGATTCCGACATGCGCCGGCTGTTCTGGAAAGGCGGCCCGCAGCCTGCGACGACCATCGCCCTGATCGCGACCGATGCGGTGCTGACCAAGGCCCAGGCCAAGCGCCTCGCCGTCGCTTCCCATGCCGGTCTCGCCCGGGGCCTGCGCTTCTCCCATGCGCTCTTCGACGGCGACACGATCTTCGCCGCATCGACCGGCCGCAGGCCGCTCGGCGATGCGGCGGCGGAGTTCACGGAACTCACGGCCCTGGCCGCCGATTGCCTGACCCGCGCCATCGCGCGCGGCGTCTACGAGGCGACGGCCCTGCCCTATCCCGGTGCGCAGCCTGCCTGGCGCGACAGGTTCGGCACGGGCCGGGGAAGCTAGGACCCGGCTTCGAGGCTGTATTCCGGATCGTTGACGAGACGCCACAGGAAGCCCGCCATGCGGGCTTCCAACCTGCTTCGCGTTCCCCCCAGGATCTGCTCCAGAACCGTCTGAACGTTTTCGGCCGAAGCCAGAAGGGCGGCCGCCAGGCGCGGGCTTGCCGCCGTCAGCAGGCGAACCCAGCGCTGAGCCTCGACCGCATCGATGGCGAACTGGGTGCGCACGAGATCCATGAGCTTGCCTTCCTTGTCGGCGGGCCGGATCATCAGAAGCGTGGTTTCGCAGCCGAACAGGTCCTGGGCCGCTCCGCGCATCGGGAGCAGATAGGCGATTGCCGGCCCCTCCTGCTCCGTCGCCGGAAGCGGGATGGGGCCGCGCAGCTGATCGAAGAGGCCCGCCGTGATCCGCTCCAGACTCTCGCTCAGGATCCGCTGGGCACCGGCATCCGTGAAGGTGACCCGGTCACCGGCCCTGACGGTCACCTGAGAGAGCCGGGCCTCCATGGCCGCGTTGCAGGCCAGCAGCCGCCCATTCCGGGTGAGGACGGCGGCGGGGACATCCATGAACTGCAAGGCGGACACCGTCGACCGGGCCTGCCTCATGCCGAGATTCGTGAAGAGGAACGTCGCACGCGCGAGGTGCGGCCGGAGCCCGTCGAGCCTCGTCCTCAGCTCCTGCGTCATCGGGCCGTCGTTATAAGGCCGCTCGAAGCGGATGGAGGCGAGACCGCCCCCCGGAATCCTCATCATGGCGCCCGCCGACCAGCCGCCTCCCCGCGGCCAGATGAAATCCCGATACATCGGAACGGACTCGATTTCGCCGGGCGCGAAAACCTCGGTTTCGTCGAAGAACCGGAGGCGGCTCTGCCGGTTGCCCCGCTCCGCCCAGGCATTGCGCAGATGCCAGCCTTCGGCATACCAATCGCTGAGGGACGCACGGGCGCGCTCGGTCGCGAGCCAAGACCGCTCGCCCCGTCCCGTCACGGTGGTCATGGAGCCGCCATTGGCTCCGGCAAACGCGGAAATCTCTTCGAAGACCTGCAGCCACCGCTCGGGAATCACCGCGGCTTCGTAGATGTCGCTGATCAGCGACCGGTCACTCCCCAACATCCGCCCCCCGCAACGTTGGAGCGGATCATAAACGTTCCAACATCTCCTTCAAGCATTTTCCCCTCCAAACGGAGGGGAAAAACCGAAGAGCAGGGGAACCCGAGGCCCGGGTCCGGAACGCCGGAAGAGGGAAAGCTCAGAACCGCTCGACGCGATACGGCTTCGGATCGACGACGGGCGTCTCGCCGGTGATCATCTCGGCAAGCAGGCGGCCCGTGACGGGGCCCAGGGTCAGGCCGTGATGGGCATGGCCGAAACCGAACCACAGATTCTTGTGGCGCGGCGCCTTGCCGATGACCGGCATCATGTCCGGCGTGCAGGGGCGCGCGCCCATCCAGGGCTCGGGATCGACCCGCTCGCCCAAGGGGAAGAACTCCTTCGCGATGGGCTCGGCCCGGGCGAGCTGCACCGGCGTCTTGGGCGCATCGCGATCGGCGAATTCCGCGCCGGTCGTCAGGCGGATGCCGTTCGCCATGGGCGCCAGGAAGTAGCCGCGGTCGAAATCGAGCGTCGGCTTGTTGAGCACCGCATTCCCTACCGGCCTGTAGTGCATGTGATAGCCGCGCTTGACCGCGAGGGGCAGGTTGTAGCCCAGGCGCTTCGTGACGAGGTCGGCCCAGGGACCCAGGGCCACGACGACCTCGCCAGCATCGACGGGGCCGTTTTCCGTCTGCACGCACCAGCCTGTCGCCGTTTCCTCGAGGGTCCGGGCGTCGCCCGCGGCCAGCTCGCCGCCGAGGCGCTCGAAAAGGCCCACATAGCCCATGGTGAGGGCATGAGGATCGGACACGGAGGACGGGTCCGTCCAATGGATGCCGCCCTTGGTCTCCACCTTCAGGTGGGGCTCGCTGGCAGCCACGCCCCTGGTGTCGAGCGCAGTGAAATTCACGCCGAAATCACGCTTCACGCCCTCGGCGTCGCGCAGCTGCGCATCGCGGGTCTTTTCGTCCCGGAAGACCTTCAGCCAGCCGGTCGGGCGGATGAGGTGCGTGGAGCCGGATTCCTCGGCCAGGGCCATGTGCTCGGTGACGCTGCGCTCGATCAGCGGCGCGTACATCCGCGCGATCGCCTTGTGCTGGGCCGGGCGGGAATGCATCCAGTACTGCCACAGGAAAGGCGCCAGCTTCGGGATCGCGGCCCAGTGATAATGGGCGTCGATGGTGTTGTTGAGGGCGTAGCGCAGCAGCGCGCCGAAATCGTGCGGGAAGCCGTAAGGGTAGACGCCCTCGCGCTGGATCAGGCCCGCATTGCCGAAAGAGGTCTCCTCGCCGGGCCTGCGCCTGTCGACAAGAAGCACGGACCGGCCGCGCTTCTGAAGATGCACGGCAATGGACACGCCGATGATGCCGGCGCCGAGAACAACCACATCCTTACGCATGAAGGCTCTGCCCCATCTCAGGCACCCCTTGAAGGCAAGAGGCGCTCTATCGTTTGCGACGAGGCATTCTTACTCCGCTTGAAACGCGGCCGTCCACGGATTTCCTGTCGCAAAGGGAGCTCTCCCCAGCCGAGTGGTCTTGGATTGGTTTACGCCTGAGCGCCAATGTCTCGTTGCCGTGCCACCGGGCTCGTGGTAACGGCGCGGCCATGACACGCCCCCTGCTCATCGCCCCCTCCATTCTCGCCTCCGACTTCTCCAAGCTCGGCGAGGAAATCCGCGCCGTCGACGCCGCCGGCGCCGACTGGATTCATATCGACGTGATGGACGGCCACTTCGTGCCCAACATCACGATGGGACCGGACATCGTGAAGGCGATCCGCCCGCACACATCGAAAATCTTCGACGTTCACCTGATGATCGCCCCCGTCGATCCGTACCTTGAGGCTTTCGCCAAGGCGGGCGCGGACATCATCAGCATCCATGCGGAGGCTGGCCCGCATCTCCACCGCTCGCTCCAGACGATCCGCAAGCTTGGCAAGAAGGCGGGCATCGTTCTCAATCCGGGCACCCATGAATCCTCCATCGAGCCGGTGATCGACGACGTGGACCTGATCCTTCTGATGACGGTCAATCCAGGCTTCGGCGGGCAGGCCTTCATCCCCTCCGTCTGCCCGAAGCTGCGGCGGATCAAGGACATGATCGGCAACCGGGATATCGACATCGAGATCGACGGCGGCGTTACCCCCGAAACCGCGCCCCTGGTAGCGGAAGCAGGCGCCAACGTCCTCGTGGCGGGCTCCGCAATCTTCAAGGGCGGCCCGGAAGCCTACGCCGCCAACATGGCAGCCATTCGCGAGGCCGCCGCAAAGGCGCGTTGAGATCGCAGGGGGATCGTGCTACCGCGCGGTCATGTCACCCGCGCGGAAGTGAAGAGCCATGATCCCCCGTTACAGCCGTCCCGAGATGGTGGCCATCTGGTCGCCTGAAACCAAGTTCCGCATCTGGTTCGAGATCGAGGCGCATGCCACGACGGCGCTGGCCGCTCTGGGCGTCGTGCCGAAGGAGGCCGCCGAGAAGGTTTGGGACAAGGGCTCCAAGGCCACCTTCGACGTGGAGCGGATCGACGCCATCGAGCGCGAGGTCAAGCACGACGTCATCGCCTTCCTCACGCATCTTGCCGAGATCGTCGGCCCCGAGGCCCGCTTCGTCCACCAGGGCATGACATCCTCGGACGTGCTCGACACCACCTTCAACGTCCAGCTCGTGCGCGCCACCGACATCCTGCTGCGCGACATGGACGAGCTCCTCGCCGCCATCAAGCGCCGTGCCTTCGAGCACAAGATGACGCCGACCATCGGCCGCTCGCACGGCATCCACGCGGAGCCCACCACCTTCGGCCTCAAGCTCGCGCAGGCCTATGCGGAGTTCGAGCGCTGCAAGCTGCGCCTCATCGAGGCCCGGCGCGAGATTTCCACCTGCGCCATTTCCGGCGCCGTCGGCACCTTCGCCAATATCGATCCGAGCGTCGAGGAATACGTGGCCGAGCGGATGGGCCTCCAGGTCGAGCCCGTCTCGACCCAGGTCATTCCGCGCGACCGGCACGCCATGTACTTCGCGACGCTAGGCGTGATCGCCTCCTCCATCGAACGGCTCGCGACGGAAGTGCGCCACCTGCAGCGCAGCGAGGTTCTGGAGGCGGAAGAGTATTTCTCGGCGGGCCAGAAGGGCTCCTCGGCCATGCCGCACAAGCGCAATCCGGTGCTGACCGAGAACCTGACGGGCCTCGCCCGCATGGTGCGCGCCTATGCCCTGCCCGCCATGGAGAACGTGGCGCTCTGGCACGAGCGGGACATCTCCCACTCCTCCGTCGAGCGCATGATCGGCCCCGACGCCACCGTGACCCTGGACTTCGCGCTCGCCCGTCTCACGGGCGTCATCGACAAGCTCGTGGTGTACCCCGAGAACATGCAGAAGAACCTGGACCGTCTCGGCGGCCTCGTTCACTCGCAGCGGGTTCTCCTGGCCCTCACGCAGAAGGGCGCCTCCCGCGAGGACGCCTACCGGCTCGTCCAGCGCAACGCCATGCCGGTCTGGCGCGGCGAAGGGGATTTCCTGACGCTCCTGAAGAAGGACGCGGACGTGACGAAGTACCTCACGCCCGAGGAAATCGAGGCCTGCTTCGATCTCGGCTACCACTTCAAGCACGTGGACACGATCTTTCGCCGTGTCTTCGGCGCCGGCGGCGCATAGCCGAAGGACTGGACATTTTTGCCTAGCGCGCAACAATCCCCGATCTGGAGATCACGACGCGGGGATGTTGCGCCATGCTGTCGGAGAAACTTCTCGATCTGGCTTTCAGGCGGGCCGTCAGGCACGGCTCGCTGGACATGACCACGGCCAGAGGCGAGCGCTTCAGCTTCGGCGACGGAGCCGAGCCCCATGTCTCGATCCGCTTCACCGACGCCGCCGCCCAGATGGCCCTGTGCCTCCACCCGGAACTGAAGCTCGGCGAGCTGTTCACGGATGGCCGCCTCGTCATCGAGAAGGGAACCATCCTCGACCTTCTTCAGCTCCTCCTCCAGGACACGCACGGGGAGCTCGACGAGCTCCCCCTACACCGCCTGCGCAAGATCCGCGCCTGGATGATGCGCCGGGCCGAGAACGACGCGGCGAAATCCAGGCGCAACGTCGCCCATCACTACGATCTCGACGGCCGGCTCTACGCCCTCTTCCTCGACAGCGACCGCCAGTATTCCTGCGCCTATTTCGACCATCCCGATGCCGGTCTCGAACAGGCTCAAGCGGCCAAGAAGCGGCATATTGCGGCCAAGCTCATGGTCGACCGGGGCCACAGCGTCCTCGACATAGGCTCCGGCTGGGGTGGCATGGGGCTCTACCTGGCCCAGGCCGCCGGAGCGGGCTCGGTCAAGGGCATCACGCTTTCGGAGGAGCAGCTGGAGGTTTCTCGCCGGAGGGCCGCGGGGGCGGGCCTGCTCGACCGGGTCCATTTCGAGCTGCAGGATTACCGCGCCACCACGGGGCGCTTCGACCGCATCGTCTCGGTGGGCATGTTCGAGCATGTGGGCGTGCCCTCCTACGACGCCTATTTCCAGTCCTGCCGGAAGCTCCTGAAGGAGGACGGGGTCATGCTCCTCCACACCATCGGGCGATCCGGCACGCCCTACCCGACCAATCCCTGGATCACCAAGTACATCTTCCCCGGCGGGCACCTGCCCGTGCTCTCCGAGATGATGCCGGCCATCGAGCGGGCCGGGCTGATCGTCACCGATATCGAGATCCTGCGCCTGCACTATGCCTATACCCTGAAGGCCTGGCGCGAGCGCTTCCTGGCCCACCGCGAGGAGGCTCTGCGCCTCTACGACGAGCGCTTCTGCCGGATGTGGGAATGCTACCTCGCCATGTCCGAATCCGCTTTCCGCTGGCAGGACGCGGTGGTGTTCCAGGTCCAGCTCGCGCGCCGCAACGACGTGGTGCCCCTGACCCGAGGCTACATCGCCGAGCGGGAAGCGACCCTGAAGGAAGCCGAAGACGCCCTGGCCTTGAAGAGGAGCGCTTGAACCCGCCCCTGAGGGCCTTTATCTCGGGGGCATGAAAACCTCCGATTGCGACATCCTCATCGTTCCAGGCCACGAAAATTCCGGCGCGGACCATTGGCAGAGCCGATGGGAGCGCCAGCTCTCGACCGCGTGGCGGGTCGAACAGGAAAACTGGGACGCCCCCAACAAGGACGCCTGGATCGCGCGGATCGCCCAGGACGTGAAGCGGGCCGAGAAGCCGGTCGTGCTGGTCGGCCACAGTCTGGGCGTGCTCGCCATCGCCCACGCGGCCCCGCTCCTCGAGAGCGGAAAGGTCCGGGGCGCCTTCCTGGTCAGCCTGCCGGACGTGGAGCAGCCCGGCTTCATTCCCGCCATCGACCGCGCCTTCGCGCCGATCCCGCGCGCGCCTTTCCTCTTCCCGTCGGTGCTCGTCGCCAGCCGCACGGACCCGCATTGCGACTACGCGAAGGCCGAGGACATCGCCTATGCCTGGGGCTCGGCCATCGTCGATGCGGGCGATGCGGGCCACCTCAACACGGAAAGCGGCCACGGGCCATGGCCCGAGGGGCTGATGCGCTTCGCGGGCTTCCTGAAGCAGCTCTGATCTCTCATGGGCCATCCCCGGACGTTCCGGGGATCTCTGGCCCCCATGGGCTGTTATTCCTCCAACATGACGAAAAGTTCATGCCTGCGTCACCTGGGCGAGAACCGGACGGGAGCAATCTTGTCCATATCGCCACCAAGGAGGATATCCGCATGAAAACCCTCGCCACTGTCGCCTTCGCAGCCCTGCTGGCCGGTACGGGAACCTATGCCCTGGCGCAGCAAAGCCCTGCACCGCAAACCCCACCAGCCGCTCAGGGTCAGGCGCAGCCCGGACCTCGCGGCGGCATGAGCCAGGACGACTTCAATCGCCTCGTGGATGCCCGCATCGCCGCGATCAAGGCCGGCCTGAAGCTTAGCGCCGATCAGGAACGCCTGTGGGGACCGGTGGAGAACGCCATCCGCACGTCGGCGGCCGAGCGCTTCAGCCGCTTCGATCAGCGCCTCACCCCCGAACAGCGCGATTCCATGGACCTCATGCAGCGTCTCGAGCGGCGCAGCACCATGATGACGGAGCGGGCGCAGCGCCTGTCGGCCGTCACGACGGCCCTCCGTCCCCTCTGGGATACCTTCAGCGCTGACCAGAAGCGGATCGCCCCGCGCCTTCTGCGGGAAGCCGTCAGCGACGACGGCCCGCGCTGGCACGAGCGAGGCGGGCGCAAGGGCCGCCAGCACGGAGGCATGGGCATGATGGGCCATGGCCCCATGGGCGGCCACGGCGGCATGGGGCCCGGAGGTTCGCGCACCCCAGCTCCCCAGCAGTAACCCCAGCAAGCAAAAAGGCCGCCCAATGGGCGGCCTTTTCGTTTCTTGAGACCGGCTTTCGCGGGAATTAGCGCGAATAGAACTCGACCACGAGGTTCGGTTCCATCTGGACCGGATAGGGAACCTCGGAGAGGGTCGGGATGCGGGTCATGCGGGCCGTCATCTTGGAGTGATCGACCTCGATGTAGTCCGGCACGTCGCGCTCGGCGAGCTGGGTCGCAACGACCACGACTTCGAGCTGCTTCGACTTCTCGCGCACCTCGATCACATCGCCGGCCTTCACGAGATAGCTCGGGATGTTGACGCGGCGGCCGTTCACCTTCACGTGGCCGTGGTTGACGAACTGGCGGGCGGCGAAGGGGGTCGCGACGAACTTGGCGCGGTACACGACCGCGTCGAGACGGCGCTCGAGCAGGCCGATCAGGTTCTCACCCGAGTCGCCCTTCTGGCGGATCGCCTCCGCATAGTAGCGGCGGAACTGCTTCTCGGTGATGTTCGCGTAATAGCCCTTCAGCTTCTGCTTGGCGCGCAGCTGCGTGCCGAAGTCCGAGAGCTTGCCCTTGCGGCGCTGGCCGTGCTGGCCGGGGCCGTATTCGCGGCGGTTCACAGGGCTCTTCGGGCGGCCCCAGATGTTCTGACCCATGCGGCGGTCAAGCTTGTGCTTGGCCTGAATGCGCTTCGACATCGCTGTTCCTCTTTGTTGTCGAATTTGCGAGGAACGCGCCCTCCTCTTCCCTTTCGGGACGACAGGCCGGCCGGAGCCGGGCCACGGGAGCGTAAAAAGTTACGCGGCCCGTGAGGACCGCGCGAACGGGAGGCATTTAGGAGGAAAAGGCGGGAAAGTCAATCAGGATCGCCCTCGCGCTCCCTCATCCCACGAGCAGCGGCATATCCTCGACGGCCACCTGGGGCAATCCCTTGTCCCGCAGGGCCGAGCGCAGCGCGGCGCTCATTCCGGCCCCGCTCGTGAACAGGGCCAGGGCCTCGTCGTCGTCGGCCTCGTGCCCCGGCACGGGTTCGCCCAGAAGCTGGATCACCCGGCGAGCGATGGCAGGCGCCGGGTCGATCCAGGTCACCGGCCAGGGGGCCAGGGCCTGAAAGCGCGCGAGCAGGAGCGGATAATGGGTGCAGCCGAGCGCGACCACGTCGGTCCGGCCGCCATCGTCTTCGACGAAGCAGGGCCGGAGTTCCTCCAGCAATTCCGCGTCGGCGACGGGATTTCCGGCAAGCTCCGCCTCGGCAAAGCCCGCGAGGCGGCGCGAGCCGACGAGGTTGACCCGGCAGCCCGCCGCATAGGTCTCGATGAGGTCGCGGGTATAGTCCCGCGCGACCGTGCCCGGGGTCGCCAGCACCGTGAGGGAGCCGGTCTGGGTCGTCTTCGCGGCCGGCTTGATGGCGGGCACGGTTCCGACGAACGGGATCGGGAAGCGCGCGCGCAGATGCGGCAGCACGATGGTCGAGGCCGTGTTGCAGGCCACGACCACGAGATCCGGATCGTAGAGGCCGATCAGCCGCTCCATGACGCCCACGACCCGCTCGGCCAGAACGGCCTCGCTCAGCCGCCCGTAGGGAAAGCCCGCATCGTCCGCCGCATAGACATAGCGCGCGTCGGGGCGAACCTTCAGGACCTCCGAGAAAACCGTGAGGCCGCCGAGGCCGGAATCGAAGACGAGGATGGTGGGAACGGGGGACGGCATGACGGCGGGATTATAGGCCGCGCCCGCGAGGAGATCGACACGCATGACGCCCCCTCAAGAGCGCAACTGATTGATGAAGCCCGACAATCCCTGCTGGTTCTCGGGCGGCGCCAGGTTCAGCCTGCGGCGGGGCCCCTGTTCGTCCTTCTTCTCCGGTCCGTCGCCCTTCGGCATCTGCGCCGAGAGGCGCCGCACGGGCCAGCCATCGCTCCAGGTGCCCATGTCGACGAATTTCGGATCGCGCAGGAGCGAGGCCGCATCCTTGCCCGCGAAGGCCGCCTCGGCCGCGAGGTCGAAGGTCTTCCAATAGGCGAGATAGTCGAGCGTGTCGGTGACGTTGTTCCCGAGCTGCTGGGTCAGGATGGTCTGCGGACCGGTGAGCGCCATGTCGGCGCTCCAGCGCCAGGTGTTCTTCTGCTTGGGATCGCGCGGCGGATCGGGCGGCAGCTTGATGGAGGCGGAGTCGTAATCCGCCTTCGGCGAGCCGGGAGACGCGAGCGTCGCCGTCAGGGCCGGAAAGCCGTGATCGTCGGAGCCTGCGCGCATGAAAAGCTTGCGGTTGGCAGGCACCGCGCTCGTCTTCTGGAGGATCAGGCGCGAGGCCCGGTCGCTCGGCAGGTAATCCCGGTCGCCGCTCATGGTGATGATGAGGGTCTGCGGATCGACGGCCTCGAGATCGCGCAGGAGAATGCCGCGCTCCTTCTCGGTGGAGGCGATGCCGCCGGGCATCAGCCCGAAGATCAGTTTCGGTGCGGGAACCTTGCCGGAGCCCGCTCCGGCCGCGATATTGAACGCGAGAGGCACCCCGGCCGAATGGCCGATGACGGCGATCCGCTCCTTGTCGGGCCTGGCATTCGGATCGTCCGCGAGGACCGCCAGGGCGCTTTCGATCAGGTCCTCGGCCAGGTTCGACGCATCGGCGGGGCGGGAGCGGTTCACCTCCTGGAAGCGCGGGAAGAGCACGAGATGGCCCTTGCGCGCGAGATGCTCGATCCAGCCGCCGTAAAGAGCCGGGTTCACGGCTCCCCAGGAATGAAGGAAGATCACGACGGAGCGCGGCTTGGCGGGCGTGTCGTTGCCGTGGAACACGAAGGTTCCGGCGCTCGCCGTCCCGACCGCGCGCTTGACGACATCGGCCGCAACGTAGTCCCGCCCGCCGGGCCCCTGATCGGGCTGCCTGGGCGGGGTTGCCGCCCCGGCGGCCGATGCGGCCAGCGAAGCACCAAGGAGCAGGACAGGCAGCAGGGAGCGGCGCATCGTCGTCTCGAACTCTATTCACACCGGGCAGATAGGGCCCAGTCACCATAAAGCCACGATTTGTTTAAGGCTTTCTCAATCGTCTTCCCTCCGCAAGGGCGCGAATCGCCCCGCGCAGGGTGCGCACCTCCTGCTCCGTCATTTCGAGACGGTGGAAGATGTCCCGCATGTTGCGGGTCATGGTCGGCTTCTTGTCCTCGGGATAGAAGTTCACCGCGTCGAGCTCGGCCTCGATGTAATCGAAGAACGATGTCACCATCTCGCGGGGCGCCGGCGGCGACTGCCTTCCGCCGTCGAAGGGCAAGGCCCCTCCGGTCGCGAGCTTGTACCATTCGTAGGACACGAGAAGGACGGCCTGCGCGAGATTGAGCGAGGAGAATTTGGGGTCGACCGGGAAGGTGATGATGGCGTCCGCCAGGGACACCTCGTCGTTCTCCAGTCCCGTGCGCTCCCGCCCGAAGAGAATGCCGACGCCCTGCCCCGTGCCGAGGCGCTGCTGCGCCTCCTTCATGGCGGGCTCCGGCGCGAAGACGCGCTTCATCTGCCCGCGCTCGCGGGCCGTGGTGGCGAAGACGAAGTTCAGGTCGGCGATAGCCTCGCGGACCGTGTCGTAGAGCTTCGCGCCTTCCAGCACATGGGTCGCGCCGGAGGCGGCCGAGTGCGCGCCCTTCTTGGGCCAGCCGTTGCGCGGCGACACGAGGCGCAGTTCCGACAGCCCGAAATTGGCCATGGCCCGGGCGACCATGCCGATATTCTCGGCGAGTTGCGGTTCCACGAGAATGATGATCGGGCGGTTCATGTCGTGTGAAGACCCCTTCGCGGCAGAAGCCCTCCCATACAGCCAAAAGCGGCTTCAGGACTAGGCATGCCGATGGGGCGGCCTCGAAAACGGAAAAGGGCCTCCCGATCCTCGGGCAGGCCCTCCGGTGTTGCGAAAAACGGTCCGCGACGGCGCTTACCAGCAGCCCCAGCCACAATAGTAATGCGGACGGGCCGCGGCCGCGCCGATCGCCGCGCCGCCGACCACGCCGACCGCCGTGCCGACGGCGACCTGGCTCGCCGCCGCGTTGGATTGGGCGACGTTGTTGCGGTAATTGGCGTTCTTGCAGCGCTCGTAGTTCTTCGTGCCGGGCCTCAGGCCCGATTCCATGCAGACGGATTCCGCGTTGGCCATGGATTGTTCGGCCGTCTGGCAGCCGGCCAGAACCAGGGCGGCGGCTCCGAGAATGATGGCAAGGCGCATGTCAGCTTCCCCTTGATGTTGCCTCGTCGATTTCCGGAGGCCCGGTCCGCGGGATTGCGGGAGGGCCACCGGAACGGGAACCATCAACTACGAACAAGCTTGGCTTTCCGTGCGGAAGCGCACGCGCCGCGGCGTGTATTCCCGAACGGGGAACTTTGCCCCAGCCCTGTCTCTTATTTCCTGGAACCCTTCCGTCACACTGTCACAGATCTTTCCAGTTCAAGGAGTGTCGCGTGCCCCGGCTGCGTTGCCTTTCGGCGGGCCTTTGCCTGATTCTGTCGTTTGCGAGCCCGTCCTGGGCAGCCCCCTCGGCGGGCGCCCCTGACGCTGCGCCACCCCTTTTTCACGGCAACTGGTGTGGCACGGGAGACGCGAACCGGGCCGCGCCGGTCGATGCCCTGGACGCGGCTTGCCGGGCGCACGATCTCTGCTACGAGCAGGTGGGACGCGGCGCCTGCGCCTGCGACCGGGCCTTCCTGAAGGCCACGGCGGCTCTGGTCAAAAGCCGGAAAGTTCCCGAAACGGTGAGGAGCAAGGCCGCCACCGCCAATTCCCTCTTCAGCGCCACCCTGTGCACCGAACCGGAAAAAATGCCACGCCGGGCGGGAAAGCGCTGAATTCGTTTGCTCGCCCCACCTTCCCCGCCGGCCTTAACCGCGCTATAGCCCCGGCAAACTCCTGCCGTCCGGCAGGACCGTTCCCGCTCCTAAGCGCAAGGTGAGATCATGGCGAAGATCAAGGTTGCCAATCCGGTCGTCGAACTCGACGGCGACGAGATGACCCGCATCATTTGGCAGTACATCAAGGACAAGCTGATCCACCCCTATCTCGATATCGACCTGAAGTACTACGATCTCGGCATCGAGCACCGCGACGCCACCAACGACCAGGTTACCGTCGAGGCCGCCGAGGCCATCAAGAAGTACGGCGTCGGCGTGAAGTGCGCCACCATCACGCCGGACGAGGCCCGCGTGAAGGAATTCAACCTGAAGGAGATGTGGAAGTCGCCCAACGGCACCATCCGCAACATCCTCGGCGGCGTGATCTTCCGCGAGCCCATCATCTGCAAGAACGTTCCGCGCCTCGTGCCCGGCTGGACCCAGCCGATCATCGTCGGCCGTCACGCCTTCGGCGACCAGTACAAGGCCACCGACTTCAAGGTGCCCGGCAAGGGCCGCCTGACGATCAAGTTCGAGGGCGAGGACGGCACCGTCATCGAGAAGGAAGTGTTCAAGTTCCCGAACGCCGGCGTCGCCATGGCGATGTACAACCTCGACGAGTCGATCCGCGAGTTCGCCCGCGCCTCCATGAACTACGGCCTGATGCGCAAGTATCCGGTCTATCTCTCCACGAAGAACACGATCCTCAAGGCCTATGACGGCCGCTTCAAGGACATCTTCCAGGAAGTCTACGACAACGAGTTCAAGGCGAAGTTCGACGCCGCCGGCATTACCTACGAGCATCGCCTCATCGACGACATGGTGGCCTCGGCCCTCAAGTGGTCGGGCGGCTATGTGTGGGCGTGCAAGAACTACGACGGCGACGTGCAGTCCGACACCGTTGCCCAGGGCTTCGGCTCGCTCGGCCTCATGACCTCCGTGCTGATGACGCCGGACGGCCAGACGGTGGAAGCGGAAGCCGCCCACGGCACCGTGACCCGCCACTACCGCGAGCACCAGAAGGGCAAGGAGACCTCGACCAACTCCATCGCCTCCATCTTCGCCTGGACCCGCGGCCTCGCGCATCGCGCCAAGCTCGATGACAACGCAGAGCTCGCCAAGTTCGCCGCGACCCTCGAGAAGGTCTGCGTGGACACGGTCGAGTCCGGTTACATGACGAAGGACCTCGCCCTCCTCGTCGGCGCCGAGCAGAAGTGGCTCTCCACCACCGGCTTCCTCGACAAGATCGACGAGAACCTTAAAAAAGCGATGGCGGCTTAACCGAAGCCTCTTCCATCTCCGAAACGATGAAAGCCCGGCCAAGTGCCGGGCTTTTTGCTGGCCGCATCGTTGTTACGCGCAAGCTTGATAATGCTCATTCCTTGTTCTGAAAATACATGATGTTCAATGGGGTGGCTTCGGATGTTTTATCCACGGATTCGAAGGGGGTCCTGCTGAAGGCACGCTATGCATTCGCCATCGCTCAATTAGAGCTGCGCAGGCTGCTCATTTCGAGAGCACGCAAGCATTACAATCCCAACCAGTCGAGGGTTCCTGCAGGCAATTCGGACGGCGTACAATGGACGGGTGGCGGTGGCCCTCGCTCGGAATGCGCTCAGCTCAAGCCACTCCGGGTTCCCGGTGGATATCGCATCATTGGTGGACGGGCTCATGTCGTTACGCCGGCTAAGGAAGCGCGGTTGGCTATAACGGCTGCCCAAACCCGTGCGCTGGTTCGTAATGATCTCCGAGCCGATACATAAATTCTATGGCAACACAATCAGCGAGCACATCGTAGAGGTCGCCAACGAATTGCCGATCGATGGCGGTCGGCATGTGGCAGGTCGTTCCTGGAGGGCGACACGGCGGTGAAGCGTGGCGAAGATAAAGTCACGATGGCTTCCCGATCGCGATTGGCGGTCGGTTCAGGCTCCATCGGATGAGCCCTGCTGCAATTCCCTTGAGCGTGCTTCGGCGACTTTCTGGATCTGGTCCGCCATGCGCGGGCTGTGATCCATGAGGTGATTGAGATCGCGCATCGAGCACCAGCAGCTTGGAGGGCTTCAGCGCCCTCACCGTCGCAGAGCGCTCGGAACGGTTGAGGATCGCCATCTCGCCGAAGAATTCTCCGGGCCCCATGGTGACGGGCTTGGGCGACAGCTCGATTTCGACCTTGCCTGTCGCGATGAAGTACATGGCCTCCGCGGGCTCGCCGCGATGCACGATGATCTCGTCCTGAGCACAGTACTTTGAGTGCAGCCGATCCATGATCTCCTGCAGATCGTCGATTTCGAGCTGCGCGAAAATCGGAACCCGCGCCACCATGCTCCACGTCACGATGAAATCGCGTTTCTGGATCTCGCGCGCGAAGGCGCTGGCGAGCAGGCCGACGGGGAGAGCCAACATGAGGATGCCGAGCACGGCAGTCAGCGAAGCCACCATCTTGCCTAAGCCCGTCACGGGAACGACATCGCCATAACCGACGGTCGCGAGCGTGATCACCGCCCAATAGATCGCATCCGGAATCGTCCCGAACTTATCGGGCTGCGCGTCACGCTCGATCACATGCATGACGGAGGCAGCGATGATCACCGTGCCTGCCAGAATGATGCTGGCGGCAATGAGCCCCCTGCGCTCATTGTAGATCGCGTTGAAGAGGGTTGCGAGCCCCGGCGAGTAACGAGCGAGCTTGAAGAACCTGATGAGACGCAGCAGCAGCAGCGTTCTCAGGTCGAAACTCGTCATCAGAGCGGCATAGAAGGGGATGATCGCCAGGAGGTCGATGATGGAAAGCGGCTGCAGCGCGAAGTGCAGCCGCGCCCGCCAGGGATGCATCTCCTGCCAGGGGGTGTGCTCGGGTGCGGACCAGAGACGCAGGCCGTACTCGGCCGAAAAGATCGTGACCGACACGATCTCGATCACCGCGAAAGCAAAGGAATAGGACGTTTCCCAAGCAGGCACGCTCTGCAGGATGACCGAGCCCACATTGACCAGGATCAGCCCGATCAGGATCGCATGAACGACATCGTCTGTACGGTCGTTCACAGCCCCACGCTCGAGGATCTGGTAGATCCGTTTCCGAAAGAGCGTTTCGCGCGTGGGGTTTTGCACGGTTTTACATGCCGGTTGCCATCGCCGCTTCGATGGCCGAGAGCGCCGCTTCCGCCTGCGCCCCATCGGGACCGCCGGCCTGGGCCATGTCGCGGCGTCCGCCGCCGCCCTTGCCACCGAGCTTTTCGGAGCCGATGCGCACGAGCGAAACGGCGTCGTACCTGGTCGTCAGATCCTCCGTGACCGCCACGACGATGCCCGCCTTGCCGTCCTCCGCGACGCCCACGATGGCGACCACGCCCGAACCGAGGCGCTTCTTGCCCTCGTCCGCGAGGCTCTTGAGGTCCTTCATCTCCACGCCGGTCACGGCGCGGGCCATGAGCTTGGTGCCCGCCACCTCCTTGACCGGCTCGCCCCCGCCCGAACCGCCGCCGCCCAGGGCGAGCTTGCGGCGGGCCTCGGAAAGATCGCGCTCCAGCTTGCGGCGCTCCTCCAGGAGTGCCGACAGGCGGGCGGAAACCTCGTCCACCGGGGTCTTGAGAAGGCCGGCGACCTCGCGCAGGCGGCGGCTTTCCTCACCGAGATAGCGGCGGGCGGCATCGCCCGTCATGGCCTCGACACGGCGCACGCCGGCTGCGACCGCATTCTCCGACACGATGGCGATGATGCCGATCTCGCCCGTGCGGCTCACATGGGTGCCGCCGCAGAGCTCGACAGAGAAGGCCCTGTTGGCCTCGCCCTTGCCCATGGACACCACGCGGACCTCGTCGCCGTATTTCTCGCCGAAGAGTGCGCGGGCGCCGGATTCGATGGCCTCGTCCACCGCCATGAGCTTGGTGACCACCGGTTCGTTCTGGAGCAGCACCCGGTTGGCGATCTCCTCGACCTTGGCAAGCTCCACGTCCTCGATGGGCTTCGGGTGGCTGAAATCGAAGCGCAGGCGGTCGGGCGCGACGAGCGAGCCCTTCTGGGCCACGTGGTCGCCGAGAACCTGGCGCAGGGCCTCGTGCAGAAGGTGGGTCGCGGAATGGTTGGAGCGGACGGCCGAGCGGCGCTCGTGATCGACGATGAGCTCCAGCGATTGATTGAGCTTACACAGGCCGTGCTCCACGGTGACATGGTGCACGAAGAGGTCGCCGAGCTTCTTCTCGGTGCCGGTCACGAAGAGCCGGGCGCCCTCGCCCTGCATCACGCCGGTATCGCCCACCTGGCCGCCGGATTCGCCGTAGAAGGGTGTCTGGTTGAGGACCAGGAGGCCGCTCTCGCCCGCCTTCAGTTCCGTCACCTCATGCCCGTCCTTCAACAGCGCCAGGACGACGCCCTCGGCGGTCTCGGTGTCGTAGCCCAGGAACTCCGTGGCCCCGGTGCGCTCTTTCACGGAAAACCACACGGTCTCCGTAGCCGCCTCGCCGGAGCCGGACCAGGCTGCGCGGGCCTTCTCGCGCTGGCGCTCCATGGCGGCGTCGAACGCCTCCGTGTCGACGCCGATGCCGCGGGGCTTCAGGGCGTCCTGCGTGAGGTCGAGCGGGAAGCCGTATGTGTCGTAGAGCGTGAAGGCCGTCTCGCCCGAGAGGTTCTGGCCCTTGGCGAGGTTGCGGGTCTCGTCATCGAGGATGGCGAGGCCGCGCTCCAGGGTCTTGCGGAAGCGGGTTTCCTCGAGCTTGAGGGTCTCGCCGATGAGCGCCTCGGCGCGGATCAGCTCCGGGTACGCCTGCCCCATCTCCCGCACGAGGGCCGGCACGAGGCGGTACATGAGCGGCTCCTTCGCGCCGAGCAGCTGCGCGTGGCGCATGGCGCGGCGCATGATGCGGCGGAGCACGTAGCCGCGACCCTCGTTCGAGGGCAGCACGCCGTCGGCCACGAGGAAGCAGGAGGTGCGCAGGTGATCGGCGATCACCCGGTGCGAGGCCTTGCGGTCGCCTTCCGGCGCCACGCCCGTGGCATGGGCCACGGCCTCGATCAGGGTTCGGAACAGGTCCGTATCGTAGTTCGAGTGAACGCCCTGCAGGATCGCCGAGATGCGCTCCAGGCCCATGCCCGTGTCGATGGAGGGCTTCGGGAGGCCGATGCGGTTGCCGGGCTCGATCTGCTCGTATTGCATGAACACGAGGTTCCAGAACTCGAGGAAGCGGTCGCCGTCCTCCTCCGGGCTGCCGGGAGGGCCGCCCCAGAGCTTGTCGCCCTGGTCGATGAAGATTTCCGAGCACGGGCCACAGGGGCCGGTATCACCCATCTGCCAGAAATTGTCCGAGGTCGGGATGCGGATGATCTTGGAATCGGAGAAGCCCGCGATCTTCTTCCAGAGGTTCGCTGCCTCGTCGTCGTCATGGTAGACCGTGACGAGGAGCTTGTCCTTGGGCAGGTCGAATTCCTTCGTGATCAGGCCCCAGGCGAGCTCGATGGCCCGCTCCTTGAAGTAATCGCCGAACGAGAAGTTGCCCAGCATCTCGAAGAAGGTGTGGTGGCGCGCCGTGTAGCCCACATTGTCGAGATCGTTGTGCTTGCCGCCCGCGCGCACGCATTTCTGCGCCGTCGCCGCCGTGGTGTAGGGGCGCTTCTCGGCCCCCGTGAACACGTTCTTGAACTGCACCATGCCGGCATTGGTGAACATCAGGGTCGGGTCGTTGCGCGGTACGAGAGGGCTCGACGCCACGACCTCATGGCCGTTCTTGGCGAAGTAATCGAGGAAGGCCGACCGGATTTCGTTGACGCCGCTCATGGAACTCATAGCTCAAGGTAAGGGGCTTGCGGGCCCTCATGGCTGATATTTGGGCCGTTTCTAGACGCCCGCGCCTCCCCTGTCGAGGTGTCGCTTCGTCCAAAGTGCGACCTTAAGGAAGCGGCTCCCGGGGGCTTGCTTCTGGAACCTTCGTCCCCTGCCGCCGTCGTCTCGGGAGAATATCCCCACAGCAGGACAGCCGCGATGAGCGAGTTCCACCCTCCGTCGAAAGCCAGTATCGCGGGACACCCGATCCATCCGATGCTGGTGCCCTTCCCGATCGTCTGCTTCACCGGCGCGCTCGCCACCGACATCGCCTATTGGCGCACGGCCGACATCATGTGGTCGAACTTTTCGGCCTGGCTGTTGACCATCGGCCTTCTCATGGGGGGCCTGGCCGCCCTGGCGGGATTGGTCGACTTCCTCGGCAGCCGCTCGGTACGTGCTCAAGGTCCGGCCTGGCCGCACATGATCGGCAACGCGCTTGTCCTAGGGCTCTCCCTGCTCAATGCCTTGATCCATAGCCGCGATGCCTGGACCTCGGTCGTTCCGACAGGATTGATCCTGTCCGCGATGGTCGTGGCGCTGATGCTCGTCACGGGCTGGCTCGGCTGGTCGATGGTCTATCGCTACCGGGTGGGAGTTCTGCCATGACTGCCTTGCGCCGCATCGCCCTTCTCTGCCTCTCGATGCTGGCTCTTGCCGGATGCAATGACGAGGAGGCCTTCGATACGCAAAGCCAGATCGGCCCCAATCCGGTTCTGCCCGAGCCGCAGCAATATCTCGTGCCACCCATGCGCCTGGCCAAACCGGTAGGATGGGGGCCGAACGAGACGCCGACCGTTTCCAAGGGCCTCAAGATCCAGGCCATGGCCAGGGACCTCGCCAATCCCCGCACCGTGTATCCCCTGCCCAACGGCGACGTGCTTGTGGTGGAATCGGGTGGCCCGAATCTGGAGCCCGTCGAGCGGCCCAAGGACCTCATCATGGGCTGGCTGATGGCCTCCGCCCATGGCGGCACGAAGCCCGGGAACCGCATAACCCTGCTGCGGGACGCCAACGGCGACGGTGTGCCCGAACTCAGGACGGTCTTCATCGACCACCTCAACTCGCCCTTCGGCGTCGTTCTCGTGGGCGAGGACCTTTACGTCGCCAACACGGACGCGATCATCCGCTTCCACTACACGCCGGGCCTGACGCGGATCACCGAGCCCGGCACGAAGCTCGCCGACCTTCCCGGCGGGCCCATCGACCACCATTGGACCAAGGCCCTCACGGCGAGCCCGGACGGATCGCTGCTCTACGTGGGCGTCGGCTCCAACAGCAACATCACCGAGAATGGCATGGAGGCCGAGAAGGGCCGTGCCGCCGTATGGGAGGTGGACCGAGCGTCGGGGCGCGCGCGGATCTTCGCCGGGGGCATCCGCAACCCCACGAGCCTCGCCTTCGAGCCGCAGACCAAGGTTCTTTGGGCCGTCGCCAACGAGCGCGACGAGCTGGGACCCAATCTGGTGCCCGACTACCTGACATCCGTGCGCGAGGGCGCATTCTATGGCTGGCCCTACAGCTATTACGGCCAGCACGTGGATCCCCGCGTCATGCCCCAGCGGCCGGACCTCGTCGCCAAGGCCATCCCGCCGGATTATGCGCTGAGTTCCCATGTGGCCCCGCTGGGCCTCGCCTTCTATACGGCCGGCGCCCTGCCGGAGACCTATCGGGGCGGCGCTTTCATCGGTGAGCACGGGAGCTGGGACCGCAACCGCTTCAACGGGTACAAGGTGGTCTATGTCCCCTTCCAGGACGGCAAGCCGAGCGGCAAGGCGCAGGACGTGGTCACGGGCTTCCTCGCCGGCGAGGACGGCGCCCATGGCCGCCCGGTAGGTGTCGCCGTGGACAGGACGGGCGCCCTGCTGATCGCGGACGACTTGGGCAACGCGGTCTGGCGGGTCTCCGCCGCGCAGTAGAGACAGCGCCGCCGCTGCAACGAAAAAGACCGCCGCGATCTCTCGCGACGGCCCTTCCTTTGCCCTTGAAGGAGAGCAAAACCTTTATGGGGCGCGAGCCCGGCCGGACAACCGGTCCGGCCCGCGGCCTCAATCGGCGGACCCCTCGTCCAGATCGTCGGCGGTCGGGGTTGCTTGCTCCAAGATGCGGTCGGCGAGCAGGCCGGCATTCTGGCGGATCTGGGCCTCGATCTTGCCGGCGATCTCCGGGTTGTCGCGCAGGAACTGCTTGGCGTTCTCACGGCCCTGGCCGAGACGCTGGCTGTCATAGGAGAACCAGGCGCCGGACTTCTCGACGATGCCGGCCTTGACGCCGAGATCGACGAGCTCGCCCACCTTGGACACGCCCTCGCCGAACATGATGTCGAACTCGACCTGCTTGAAGGGCGGAGCGACCTTGTTCTTGACCACCTTCACGCGCACCGAGTTGCCGATCGGGTCGTCGCGGTCCTTGAGGGTCGAGACGCGGCGGATGTCGAGGCGCACGGAAGCGTAGAACTTCAGGGCGTTGCCGCCCGTCGTCGTCTCGGGACTTCCGTACATGACGCCGATCTTCATGCGGATCTGGTTGATGAAGATCACCATCGTGTTCGAACGGGAGATCGAACCGGTGAGCTTGCGCAGGGCCTGGCTCATGAGGCGGGCCTGGAGGCCCGGCTGGACCTCGCCCATCTCGCCGTCGAGCTCGGCCTTCGGGGTCAGCGCCGCCACCGAGTCGATGACGAGCACGTCCACCGCGCCGGAGCGCACGAGGGTATCGGCGATCTCGAGCGCCTGCTCGCCCGTATCGGGCTGGGAGATCAGGAGGTCGTCCAGGTTAACCCCGAGCTTGCGGGCATAGACCGGATCGAGGGCATGCTCCGCGTCCACGAAGGCGCAGACGCCGCCCTTCTTCTGGGCCTCTGCGATGGTGTGGAGCGCGAGCGTCGTCTTACCCGACGATTCCGGCCCATAGATCTCGATGATGCGGCCGCGGGGCAATCCGCCCACGCCGAGCGCGATGTCGAGGCCGAGCGATCCCGTCGAGATGGTCTCGATCTCAACCGGCTGCTGCCCCTTGCCCAGCCGCATGATCGAGCCCTTGCCGAAGGCACGCTCGATCTGGGAGAGCGCCGCGTCGAGAGCTTTCGATTTATCTTTATCCATTGATGAGCTTTCCACCAGTCTCAGAGAGGACTGCGACATGACCGGACATCCTTATGGCACGGAGGGGAGTTGAATCTCAACGCGGTGTTGAGGAAATATATGTACTCACTTTGTTCCCATCCGCAAGTTCTTTTTTCGTTCTCATTCCAGAATTCACAGAGCGTGGGCCCGCCTCGATACAACAAGGATAATTATCTATTAAAATCAGATATTTACTACCCGATCACCTGCTTCACGGTCTCGACCAGCTGGCGCAGGCTGAAAGGCTTGGGCAGGAAGTTGAACTCCTCCCCTTCCGGCAGGTTCTTGCGGAAGGCTTCTTCGGCATAGCCGGAGACGAAGATCACCTTCAGATCGGGATAGAGCTTGCGCAGCTCGCCCAGGAGCGTCGGGCCGTCCATCTCCGGCATGACCACGTCGGAGACCACGAGGTCGACCGGCGCGCCGCGCTCCTGGATGATCTCCAGGGCCTCCACGCCGGAGGCCGCCTCCAGCACCGTGTAGCCGCGGGCGGCAAGCGCGCGGGCGTTCACGGCGCGCACGGGATCCTCGTCCTCCACCAGGAGGATGGTGCCCTGCCCCGTCATGTCGGCGGCAGGCTTCTTGGCGGCCTCGGGCTTGGCCTCCTCGGGCGCCTCCTGCACGGCCGGGATGTGGCGCGGCAGGTAGATGCGGAAGGTCGTGCCTTCGCCCGGCGTCGAATCGACGTCGATATAGCCCCCGGACTGCTTGACGATGCCGAAGACCGTGGAGAGCCCGAGACCGGTGCCCTTGCCGACCTCCTTGGTGGTGAAGAAGGGCTCGAAGATTTTCTCCAGAACCTCGGGCGGCATCCCTGAGCCCGTGTCGGAAACCTCCACCAGGACGTAATCGGCCGCCGGCATGCCGCTGACATGAAGCCGGCCCGCCTCGGCTGCCGAAACGTTCGCCGTGCGGATCGCGAGCCTGCCGCCGTTGGGCATGGCGTCCCGCGCATTGACCGCCATGTTCACGATCACCTGCTCGAACTGGTTCACGTCGGCCTTCACGAACCAGAGGTCGCGCCCATGGTTGAGATCCAGGCTCACGCGCTCGCCGAGGAGCCGCTTGAGCAGCATGGAGAGGTCGTAGAGCTGGTCGTTGAGGTTGAGAACCTCGGGCCGCAGGGTCTGGCGACGGGAGAAGGCGAGCAGCTGGCGCACCAGGCCCGCTGCCCGGTTCGCGTTCTGCTTGATCTGCATGATGTCCTGGAAGGACGGGTCGGTCGGCCGGTGGTTGGCGAGCAAAAGGTCGCTGTAGCCGATGATGGCCTGGAGCACGTTGTTGAAGTCATGCGCGACGCCGCCGGCCAGCTGCCCGACCGCGTTCATCTTCTGGGACTGGGCCAGCTGTTCTTCGACCTTGCGGAAATCGGTGGTGTCTAGGGCGTAGAGGATCGCCGTCTCGCCCTCCGCGCCCATGTCGCCGACGGGGGTCACCCAGACCCGGACGGAGCCGCCGGTCTCGCCCGCCGTCTGAAGCTCCAGGGGCGGGATGTCGCCCCGGTTTTCCACAGCGGCCCTGAGCGCCGTCTCGATCGGCGCGCGCTCGCGGAAGGCATCCAGAATCGACGGCCCCTCCTGACCCCCCTCGCCCGAGCGCGGCAGGGTGCCGAACAGCTTGGAGAAGGGCGCGTTGGCATGGACGATCCGGCCGGCGCGATTGACCGTCGCGATGGCGATGGGGGTGTTGTTGAAGAAGCGCGCGAAGCGCACTTCCGCCGCGCGCTGCCCCTCGTCGACCTCGCCCCCCGCCGAGCGGTTGAGAACGAGGGTGCGGGACGCGCCCATCCGGCCGTCCTGGCCGAAGGCGATGCGGTGATAGAGGCGGACGGGCAGGAACTGCCCGTTGCGGCGGCGCAGGTCCAGGTCGAAGGTTTCGGTGCGGACGCTGCCCGGCTCCCCGGAGAAGGAGGTCATCATCGATACCACGTCGCCGGGCATGATGTCGGCCAGGGCCAGCCCGCCGGAGCCGACCTGGGCGAGATCGTAATCGAGCCAGGAGGCGAGCGTGGCGTTCAGGTACACGATGGAGCCGTCGGGATCGACGGAGAGGAAGCCCGCCGGGGCGTGGTCGAGATAATCGATGGCGTGCTGGAGCTCCTGGAAGACGTTCTCCTGCCGCTCGCGCTCATGGGTAACCTCGGCGATGGTCCAGAGCGCCGCCTGGCGCCCGTTGGGGCGCGGCACGGGGCGCACGCGCACCCTGTACCAGCCGAATTCCTGCAAGCCGTTCAGGGACGGCGAAAGGCGGATTTCCTCGGTGCCAGTCCGGTTCTCCCGGGAGGCCTGGGCCAGCCGGTAGATCGCCTCCGACACGTCCGGCGCCCCCATGAAAAGGCGCTCGACCGGCCTCGCCTCCCCTCCCTGCATCCCGGCAAGGGCGAGATAGGCCTCGTTGGCATAGACGATGCGCCCGTCATCCTCGACCACCACGAGGCCGTCGCCGGAGGTATCGGCCATGAGCTTGGTGATGTCGTTGCGCGCGGCCTGTCCGGAAAACTGCACCACGCCGATGGCGACCGCGAAGAGAAAGAAGACGCCCGCCATGGCGAAGAAGGCCAGAAGCCCCAGGATCAGGGGCTGGGCGTTCTCGATGCCGAGGAAGCGCAGGCTCAGGGTCGCCCCGACCAGGACGCCGGCCAGGAGCAGGACCCAGCCGATATGGCCGTGACGGTCAGAACGGTCGATGGCCGAACCCTTTGACGTGTCGCCCTCGTAAGCAGCCATGAATTGTCAACATCCTCAGCGGGAGCGGTTTCGCCTGGCGGCACCGGCAGCGGAATCGCCGCCAACCGCTTGATCTATGTGGATCATCCTACACGGTAATTCTTGATCGACCTCTAAGGCGCTGCCAAGGGCGGGAGCAAGGGCCAAGGGGCGGAGAACGCCACAAGATCGCCTCTCTCCGCCACACGAAATCCCTATTTTCCTTGATGAAAGGGCGAAAAGACCCATCTTGGACGGATCATCGGGAGCCGTTCCGCACCCCGTTGTCCCTCTGCGGAAGCCGGGCCTCCGTTAACCATCTGTTAACCTTGCCGCTGGCTTTGACGGTCAATGTGGTACAACCAACACAGAAGTGGCCTGCAAGGGCCAACCAACGTTTGAGAGTTCATCGTGTCATCTCTTTTTGGTATCGAAGCGCCGCGGGCAGTTCTCTTCGTGATCGCGTTTGCGATCATCCTCGCCTTGGTCGTGCTCTTCGGCGTCGTCTTCCGCAAGCTGACGGGTGCCCGCCTGATGATGCCGGGCAACGACCGCAGCCGCAGCCGCCAGCCCCGTCTGGGCATCGTGGATGTGTATGACCTCGACCGGCAGCGGCAGCTCATCCTGCTCCGCCGGGACAATGTCGAGCACCTTCTCCTCGTCGGCGGCCCCAACGACGTGGTGATCGAAACCAATATCGTCCGCGTGCCCGGCGCGCGGATTCCCGCCGCATCCAGCGAGACGGGCGCCGAGCGCTATGAGCCGATCCTGGACCAGGCTCCGCGCGCGCCCCAGGTCGAGGCGAGCGGGCGGCCGTCCATCGAGAGCCAGCTCGCGGCCCAGCTGGGCGCCTTCGTGCGCCGTCCCTCGGAGGAATCCGACATCGAGGAGGAGCTCGCGCCGGTCGCCATGGTGAGCGCGCCCGTTCCAGCCCATCCGGAACCGGAGCTGAAGCCGGATACGGTCACCGTTTCGACGGCTCCGGGAATCCAAGGCCTGCGCGCCGAAGCCAGAGGGCCCGCGTTCGAGGCCGCTCCGCCTGTTCCGCCTCCGGTCGTGGAGCGCCGCGAGCCGCGCCCGAGCTTCACGCCTCCGCCCTTCCAGTCCCGCGCGACCCCGGCGCCCGCGGTTCAGCCCGAGCCGGTCCGCGCGCCGGAACCCAAGCCCGCCGAGCAGCCGGCTGCCGAACGGACCGGCCCCGATGCGGCGCTCCTGTCGGACATGGCCAAGCAGCTCGAAGAGGCCCTGAAGCGTCCGGCGAGCTCGGTCCCTCCTCCAGCGGCGCCCGCTCCCGTGCTTTCGCCTTCGGCCCAGGTCGACATTCGGGACGAGGAGGAATTCCCCGAGCCGGTTCCGGCCCAGGAAGAAACTGCCGCCCTCTATGACGAGCGCGAGGAAGAGATCGCCGAGGAGCCGGAAGCAGCCCCTCCGGTCCCGCCTGTTCCTCCTGTGGAGCCGGTCCGGTCCGCCCCGCCGCCTCCCCCCGTCTCGGCTCCTCTGCCACCTCAGGCCAAGGAGGCCCCGGCGGCTCCGAAGAAGCCGGCCGACCCGTTCTCCGTCGAGGATATCGAGGCGGAGTTCGCCCGCCTCCTCGGACGGCCGCTCGATCCGAACAAGAAGGGGTAAGGCGCTCCGCGCCTCTCCTGTCCGGCACGCATAAAAAAGGGCTCCATTCCGGAGCCCTTTTTGATGGGTTGAGTGGGAGAGGGTTCAGTCGTCCCGATAGACCCGCTCGTTCCGCTCGTGACGCTCCTGCGCCTCGAGCGAGAGCGTTGCGATGGGGCGAGCCTCCAGACGCTTGAGGGAAATCGGATCCCCGGTTTCCTCGCAATAGCCGTAGCTGCCATCCTCGATCCGCGCCAGGGCGGCGTCGATCTTGGCGATGAGCTTGCGCTGGCGGTCCCTGGCACGAAGCTCGATGGCACGATCCGTCTCGGAGGAGGCGCGATCCGCAAGGTCAGGATGATTCTCGTTCTCGCTCTGCAAGGTCGCGAGGGTTTCCTGAGCCTCCTTGAGGATGTCGTTCTTCCAACGGATCAGCTTGCGCCTGAAATACTCCCTCTGCCGGTCATTCATGAAGGGCTCGTCTTCTGTTGGACGGTAACCCTCATCAATCACGATATCTGTCATGCAGCCGTTCTTCCCCGATAAGCCGTGGCGCCCCTATATAGGCAAGCAGGGTCCGGGACAACGAGATTAAGTGTCATCGATTTGTCTAAGAGGAGAGTCCTGCCCCGTTCCTCCAGGAAAAGAGCCTATGCGAACGATATGTCGCACCCTCAGGACGCCGCCGCTTCTGCCCGGCTGATGAGTTCGCCCGCCACGTCCCCGATCTTGGGCGCCTCTTCGCGGATGAAGGGGAGCGGCCGGCAGACGGACAGGGCGGCGAGGCCGAACCGGGCCGTCATGAGGCCGTTCAGCACCCCCTCCCCGAGCTTCGCCGAGATGCGCGCCGCCAGTCCCAGCCCCAGCACCTGCTGCATCAGGCTGTCGCCCACAGCCACCCCTCCGGTGACCGCGAGATGATTCACCGCCGCCCTGGCGAGCCGCAGGAACCCGAACAGGCCGGGCCTGCCGCCGTAGATCCGGGCGAGCGTCCGCAGGAGCCGCACCGCCGCGAAGATCACGAAGGCTACATCGACGATGGCGCGGGGGCTGACCGCCGTCACGAGGGAGACCTGCTTCGCAGCGCCCGCGATGGCGCGCTTGGCCTGGGCGTCGAGCGGGGCCAGCAATTCACGCTCGGCGATTGCCAGCCGGTCGTCCGCATCGATGATCTCGTCGGTGAGGCCGCGCAGGCGCGCGCTCCCCTGGGCGGCGGCAGCCCTGCCGCCGTAGAGCCCGATGAGGTCTGAGACGATGTCCTTGGCGGCCTTGTGGTCCTTGACCGCAAGCGCGTCGACCGCCGCCTCGCGCAGTTTCTCGATCTTCTTCTCGCGCCAGATGCCCGCGATCTCCCGGCCGATGATGGCGAGGAAGGCGACGGCGGCGAGGATCGCGAGGGCCAGCGCCAGCCAGCCCAGCCAGGGGGCGACGGCATAGAGATCGACGATCAGGTTCTCCACCGCCAGCCCGAGCCCCAGGACGAGGAGCCCCGACACGGCCGAGAGCAGGATGCCGGCCCAGGGAGCCCGGCGCTTCTCGCCCATGGGCACCACGACGCCGTCGGCCGCCTCGATGGCGTCGAACGGCTCCTCCGTGACCTGGACGGACCCGGCGGCCACGTTTGGATCGTCAAGGCGATAGGCGCGAGGTTGGCGGCTCATGCGAAACGATCCCCCAGCAGGAATTCAAGGGCGCGGTCGAGACGGATGTGAGGCATCTTGGCCATGCGCCCCGCCGCATCGACCGGCAGCCTCGGGGGCCGGAAGCGCGGGAAGCGCAAGGAACCCGGCGGGACGGCGCCCTGGAACACGGCCTCGGCCGTCTCCGGCAGCTCGCCCGGAAAGACGGCGGCCTCAGTCTCGCCGTCGAAGACCTCGCCGCCGACCCGCTCGCCTGCCTCCGGCACGCCCGCGACAGCCCGCAGGGTCTCGCGACCCTCTCGGATGGTCGTTTCCCGGGTGGCGCGCACGGAGGCGAGCGCGACGGTCCCGACGCGCGCGCCGGCGGCCTCGGTCCGTCGGGACGCCCGGTTCACGAGAAGGCGGAGGATGGCGTCGAGCCGGTCGTGATCCGTGTGATGGATGTGATCGGCCTTGGTCGCCGCGAAGAGAACGCGATCGGCCCGGGGCGAGAACAGGCGGGACAGGAGCGTGTTGCGTCCGATCCGGAAGGCCATGAGCACCTGATCCAGCGCCTCCTCCAGCTCGGCCAGGGCCACGGGCCCTGCATCGATGGCGGCGAGCACGTCCACCAGCACGATCTGGCGGTCGATGCGCTGGAAGTGATCGCGGAAGAACGGCTTGACCACATGGGTCTTGTAGGCCTCGAAACGCCGCTCCATGAGGGCGGCGAAGCTCCCCGGCGCAATCGGCGCGCCGCGCGGAAGGTCGAGCGGGGCGAAGGTGAGAGCGGGCGAACCCGCCAGGTCGCCGGGCATGAGGAAACGCCCCGGAGGGGTCGTCGCGACGGCCTCACCCCCTGCGCGCAGAGCAGTGAGATAATCCTTGAACGCGTCGCTCGCCCGGGAGGCGAGCATTTCGTCGGAAGCTCCTGCGGGATCGAGGCTTTGCAGGATGTCGTGCCACCTTCCGGCGACGGGAGCGCGGTCGCGCCTACGGCTCGCCTCGATGGTCTGGCGGGACCATTCCGCATAACCGGAATCGAGCAGCGCCAGATCGAGCAGCCACTCGCCGGGATAATCGACGATGTCGAGGGCGAGCGAGGCGGGTCCCGTGCGCCAGCCGCTCCTGCGCTCGTATTCGATATCCACCCGCAGCTCGCTGATCCGGTTCGTGGATTGCGGCCAGCGGCGGCTCTCCGTGAGGGCCGCCATGTGCTCCTCGTAGGGAAAGCGCGGCACCGCGTCGTCGGGCTGAGGGCTGAGATGCGCGCGCCGGATCCGCCCCTCGGCGGAGGCGCGGAACGCGGGCAGGCTCGTGCCGCGGGTCAGGTGGTGGACGAGAGCCGTGGTGAAGACGGTCTTGCCGGATCGGGCGAGCCCGGTGACGCCGAGGCGGAGAGACGGCTGGATCAGCTGGCCGGAAGCCTCCCAGAGCGATTGCGCAGCGAAGCCGGCACGGGAGGCAAGATCGGTAATGACGGACACGAAGATGAACCTATGCTCTCAAGCCAAGCTTGTAGGTGGGGCCCGGAATCCTCAGCCGCAAGTGCGCTACCGTTCCAGGCTGGGCGAAGCGCGCTGGAGCAGCTCGGCTTTCCGCGCCGCAGCCAGGGCCTCCTCCCGCGCCTTCACGGCGGCCCGTTCGATGGCGGCCTCCACGAGGTCGGGGCTCGCCTGCAGCATCCCCAGCTCGAAAGCCGACATGGCAAGCATGACGGGCGTGAGATTGGGCAGGGGTGTGCCGTCTTCCGCAAAGAGCTTCAGGTCGTCGCTGGGGCCGAGCCCCAGGCCATCGACCATCCGGCTCGCATAATGGCGATGGCGCTGTTCCTCCGAGGGACAGGCGGCCGCGGCCTAAACCTTTGGAGCGGGATCGGCTGCCGCGGCTGCGGAGGAGAAGGGCTTTTGCGCCGTGGCGCGAGGGGCCGCCGCCAGGGGCGGCGTCTTCGGCTTGGGCTTTTCGCCCATGCCGGCGGCGATGTCGGGCACCCGGTATGGCGGGGTCTTAGGAGATGTCTTGGACGCCAGGGGGATCACCATGGAGACCCGGGCGGGCTTGCCGCCCGGACCGGCCCTGGCCGTGTAGCGCACGGCCCCTCCCCGTCGTCGCGAGGCGAGATACTGCGCGCGGACGGTGCCGCCGATGCCCCTCACCGCCAGCATCGCCATGCCGCCGATGCCGGTCGCGACACCGCACTCCGCGGGCGCCCAGCGGCGCACGATGTCGAGGGCGGATCGGCGCTTGAATTCGAGGTAGTAGCGCCGCAGCAGGGTGGCGGCGGCATCGGCCCCGTGATCGGCCGAGGCGAAGCCCACATGGCCTTCGCTGTCGGCGGCCAGCTCCCCGTTCCAGCGGGCGCTCTTGATGCACCAGTAATTGTTGAGCTTCACGCAACGGGTGACGAAGGGGCGCTCGGCCCGGAACAGGGCGACCATCGCCACGACCGGCTTCGGCTCCAGCGCCTCCACGGCCTCGGAGCGCCAGTTGGAGACCGCGCGGGCCTCGGGCTCGTATCGAGCCTCGACATCGTTCGCGTCCGGCTCAAGACGCAGCGCTTCGTTTCCAGGATGGTGCGCGCCGCCGGGCAGGATCGAGCGGACCGCAAGGGCCAGCGCGAGCAATGTCTGAGGAACCATGATGACGATCAGCCCCCGCTTCGGCCTGAAACAATCGGGAAGGTTTCAGGCAGAACGATGGTGGGGCGGATACGTTCATTTCCGGCGTGGCAGAAAACTAATCGTCCTCGCCGTTGCCCAGGGAGTTCGGCGTCACGAAGCGTTCGAGCCGGCCGGATTTCTTCCCCACGTCCTCCCAGCTCTCCAGGTCGAAATCGATGACGGCCAGGCCCGCCGTGGGATATTTCTGGCCGAGCCGCAGGATGCTGTCCATGTCGCCCTCGCCGATGAGCAGCCTGGCGAGTTCCTCGAAGCCCGGGTTGTGGCCGATGACCAGAAGGGTTCGGATCTGGGGCTCCACTTCGCGCACCACCGTGAGCAGGCGTCCGGCGGGCGCTTCATAGACCCGCCCGTCCCGGCGCATCTCCACATCGCCGAGAACGGGCTGCACGTGCTCCCAGGTTTCCTGCGTGCGCCGGGCCGGTGAGACGATGGCGAGGTCGGGCTCGAGCCGCTCGCTCCTCAGGTAGTTCCCCATGACGAGGGCCGCCTCCTGCCCGCGCTTGGCGAGAGGCCGGTCGAGGTCGAGAACGCCCGGGGGCCAGGCGGCCTTGGCGTGGCGGAGGAGCAGGAGACGCAGCATCATCGTCCTTCCCGTCGTGCGATGAAGGCCAGCTTCTCGAAGAGGCTCACATCCTGCTCGTTCTTGAGCAGGGCTCCATGGAGCGGCGGAATGAGTTTGCGGGTGTCGCGCTCCCGCAGCTGCTCAGGGCCGATATCCTCGGAGAGCAGGAGCTTGAGCCAGTCGAGCAGCTCGGAGGTGGAAGGCTTCTTGCGCAGCCCCGGCACCTCGCGCACGTCGAAGAAGATCTTCAGAGCTTCCTCGACCAGCCGGTGCTTGATGCCGGGATAATGCACCTCGACGATGCGGGCCATGGTCTGCGCATCGGGGAACTTTATGTAATGGAAGAAGCAGCGGCGCAGGAAGGCGTCCGGCAGTTCCTTCTCGTTGTTGGAGGTGATGATGACGATGGGCCGCTGGGCGGCCTTCACCGTCTCGCCCGTCTCGTAGACGAAGAACTCCATGCGATCGAGCTCGAGCAGAAGATCGTTCGGGAACTCGATATCGGCCTTGTCGATCTCGTCGATCAGCAGAACCGGCCGCACGTCGGAGGCGAAGGCCTCCCAGAGCTTGCCGCGCTTGATGTAGTTGCGGATGTCGGTGACGCGCGGATCGCCGAGCTGGCTGTCGCGCAGGCGGGACACGGCATCGTATTCGTAAAGCCCCTGCTGGGCCTTGGTGGTGGACTTGATGTGCCAGGCGATCAGCGGGGCATCGAGGCTCCTGGCGATCTCCTCCGCCAGGACGGATTTGCCCGTACCGGGTTCTCCCTTCACCAGAAGCGGACGCTGGAGCGTGATCGCCGCATTCACGGCGACCGTGAGGTCCTCGGTAGCGACATACGACTCGGTCCCGACGAAACGCGCCATTCTTTCACCACTCCTTTCGACCATCCCGAACCTATGTCCGGACCCACCTTTCGGCAATCGTCCTCATAAGGTAAGCCCATGACAAACAAACCGGGAGGAAAATGACCTATGGCCTATAACCGTTACCACAAGGATCGAATCGGCAATCACAAGCTGAAGCCCGAAACCCTGATGCTGGGTTACGGCTACGATCCGACCCTGTCCGAAGGCGCGGTGAAGCCGCCGGTCTTCCTGACCTCGACCTTCGTGTTCACCAGCGCCGAGCACGGCAAGGAATTCTTCGATTACGTGGCGGGCCGCCGCGAGCCGCCGCAGGGAGAAGCTGCGGGCCTCGTCTATTCCCGCTTCAATCATCCCAATTCCGAGATCGTCGAGGACCGGCTCGCCATCTTCGAGGAAGCGGAGGCCGGGCTTCTCTTCTCCTCCGGCATGTCGGCGATCGCGACCACGATCCTGGCCTTCGCCAAGCCAGGCGACGTGATTCTGCACTCGCAGCCCCTCTATGGCGGAACCGAGACCCTGATCGCCAAGACCCTCGCCAACCTGAACATCGGGGCCGTGGGCTTCGCTGACGGCGTGGACGAAGCCGGCATCCGCGCGGCGGCCCAGGAGGCCAAGGCCAAGGGGCGCGTCGCCGTGATCATGATCGAGACGCCTTCGAACCCGCTGAACACCCTCGTGGACGTCGCGCTCATCCGCCAAATCGCGGACGATATCGGGCAGGCCCAGGGGCACCGCCCGGTCATCGTGTGCGACAACACCCTGCTGGGACCGGTCTTCCAGAAGCCTTTGAAGAACGGCGCCGACATCTCGGTCTATTCGCTCACGAAATATGTCGGCGGCCATTCGGACCTGATCGCAGGAGCGGCCCTCGGCTCCAGGGACCTCATCAAGTCCGTCCGGCTCCTGCGCTCGGCCATCGGCACCCAGCTCGACCCGCATTCCTGCTGGATGCTCGGCCGCTCCCTGGAAACGCTCGCCCTGCGGATGAACGCCGCAAACCGCAATGCCGAGATCGTCGCGAAGTTCCTGCACGAGCACCCGAGCGTGATGAAGGTGCACCACCTGGCCTATCTGCCCGAGGGCTCCCGCGCCAAAGCGGTCTACGACGCCCAGTGCGACGCTCCCGGCTCCACCTTCTCCTTCGACGTGAAGGGCGGCGAGGCCGAAGCCTTCCGCGTGCTCAACGCGCTGCAGGTCTTCAAGCTCGCGGTGAGCTTGGGCGGCACGGAGTCGCTGATCTCGCACCCGGCCTCCACCACCCATTCGGGCGTGCCCAAGGCGACCCGCGACCGCCTCGGCGTCAGCGACGCCACGATCCGCGTCTCCATCGGCATCGAGCACCCGGACGATCTGGTGGCGGATCTCGCACAGGCGCTGTCGACGCTGGATTGAGGCCGACCCGTCATCCCGGACGCCGAGGGCGATCCGGGATGACGGCCATGCGCTCCCGACACGCCCCCTATCCGCGCCGGACGGCATTAACCCCTTGCGCAGCCGTCCTCACCGGAAGGACAATGCCTCGAACCGGAACGAAGCAATGGCCGCAGCGATCGACCTGCAATCTTATCAGGAACCCATTCTCTTTCTGGCAACGGCAGGCATCGTCGTCCCCCTGTTTCACCGGCTCAAGCTCAGCCCGGTTCTGGGGTTCCTGGCGGCGGGCGCGTTGCTGGGGCCCTACGGGCTCGGGCGGCTGGTGCCGGAGCATCCCTGGGTCAACTGGCTGACATTCACCAATCCGGAAGGAACCTCGCGGCTTGCCGAGTTCGGCGTGGTGTTCCTGCTCTTCACCATCGGCATCGAGCTCTCCTGGCAGCGCCTGCGCACCCTCCGCCGCCTCGTCTTCGGCTTCGGTTCCCTCCAGGTCGCGCTGGGAACCGCCATTCTCGGCCTGAGTTTCTACGCCTTCAGGCTCGTGGACACGATCACCGCCGCCACGGTCGTCGGCTTGGCGCTCGCCCTGTCCTCCACGGCCATCGTGATTCCCGTTCTGGCGGAGCAGAAGCGCCTCAACACGGTGGCGGGACGCGCCAGCTTCTCGGCCCTGCTGTTCCAGGACCTCTTGGTGGCGCCCGTCCTGTTCACCGTCGCGGTGCTCGATACGAGCAAGCCTGAGGTGACGCCCTCCCCCTTCGCCTTCCTGCTTCTCCAGGCGGGCCTTGCCCTCGTCCTGATCATCGGCCTCGGACGGCTCATCCTCCGCCCCTTCTTCCAGCTCGTCTCGACGACGAAGAGCCCCGAGCTGTTCATGGCGGCCTGCCTCCTCGTCGTGATGGTCACGAGCCTCATCGCCGCCGCCAGCGGCCTGTCGATGGCGCTCGGCGCCTTCATCGCAGGCATCCTGCTGTCCGAGACGGAATACCGGCGCGCGGTCGACGTGACGATCCAGCCCTTCAAGGGCCTGCTCCTCGGGGTGTTCTTCGTCTCGGTCGGCATGAGCCTCGACCTGTTCCGCTTTCTCGAAGCACCCCTGCTCATCCTTTCGCTGGCGGCCACCGTCGTCCTTCTCAAGGGCATGAGCATCGTCATTCTCGGCAGGCCCTTCGGCCTCAGCACGGCGGAATCCGCGGAGACGGGTCTCCTCCTCGGGCCGAGCGGCGAGTTCGCTCTCGTAATCCTCGGCGCCGCCATGACGGCCGGCCTCGTTCCGGGCGGCATCGGCCAGAATCTTCTGCTCGTGACCACGCTCACGATGGTGGCGATCCCGCTTCTGGCGCGCCTGGCCCAGCGTCTGGGCCGCAAGCTCGAGGTGCAGCGCCCGCTCGACCCCATCGTCAAGGTCGCCCCGCCGACGGACGAAGTCGGACGCGTGATCGTCGCCGGTTACGGCCGCGTCGGACAGCTCGTCGGCGACATGCTGGAGCGCCACAAGGTGCCCTATCTCGCCATCGACCTCGATCCCGCGCGCGTCGCGGCGCAGCGCAAGGCCGACAAGCCCGTCTTCTACGGCGACGGCTCCTATCCGGAGTTCCTGCGCGCCTGCGGCATCGACCGCGCGCTGGCGCTGGTGATCACCCTGGACACGCAGAGCTCCATCGAGGCCGTCGTGATGGCGGCGCGGCACGAGCGCTCCGACATCACCATCGTGGCCCGCGCCCGCGACGCACGCCACGCGGCCCAGCTCTACGAACTCGGCGTGGACGATGCCGTGCCGGAGACCATCGAGGCCTCGCTCCAGCTGAGCGAGGCGGTCCTGAGCGACATCGGCGTCCCGATGGGGCTGGTGATCGCCTCGATCCACGAGCGCCGCGACGAGTTCCGCGAGGTTCTGAGAAAGAACAATCCCCGGCAGAATCCGGATCGGGGCGTGTTCAAGGCGCGGCGCCGCATCGGCAAGACGGCCTCCTCCGCCGCGGCGGGACAGGCCACGCAGGCCGACACCTGACGGGCCGGCCCCTTGACCTTCGCGCGCGTTGCCGGACACTGACCCGATGTTCTTGACCTTCTTCACAGAGCTGCGCGCGGCCAAGGTCCCGGTGTCCTTCAGGGAATATCTGGCCCTGCTGGAGGCACTCGACCGGGATCTCGCCGACAAGAGCGTGGAGGAGTTCTACTATCTCTCTCGCACCTGCCTGGTGAAGGACGAGCGCCACTTCGACCGCTTCGATCGTGTCTTCGCCCATGTGTTCAAGGGCATCGCGAGCATGGGCGAGGCGGCAAACGAGACCGGGATCCCCGAGGAATGGCTGCGCAAGCTCGCAGAGCGCTACCTCACCGATGAGGAAAAGCGCCAGATCGAGGCCATGGGCTGGGACAAGCTCTGGGAAAACCTCAGGAAGCGGCTGGAGGAACAGAAGGGCCGCCACCAGGGCGGCAACAAATGGATCGGCACCGCCGGCACCTCGCCCTACGGCGCCTACGGCTATAATCCGGAAGGCATCCGCATCGGCCAGGACACGAACCGCAACTTCAGTGCCGTGAAGGTGTGGGACAAGCGCGAGTTCAAGGATTTCGACGACAGCGTGGAACTCGGCGTGCGCAACATGCGCGTGGCCCTACGGCGCCTGCGCCGATTCGCCCGCACCGGCTCAGCCGAAGAGCTCGATCTCGACGAGACGATCCACGAGACCGCCCACAAGGGCTATCTCGACGTGCGCCTGCGCCCCGAGCGCCGCAATGCGGTGAAGGTGCTGCTCTTCCTCGACGTGGGCGGCTCGATGGACTGGCACATCGAGATCGCCGAGGAGCTGTTCTCGGCGGCACGGCTCGAATTCAAGCATTTCGAGCACTTCTATTTCCACAACTGCGTCTACGAGAGCCTGTGGAAGGAAAATCGCCGGCGATTCGACGAGAAGATCCCCACCGCCGACGTGATCCGCACCTATGGCTCCGATTACCGGGCGGTCTTCGTGGGCGATGCCTCCATGAGCCCCTACGAGATCACCCATCCCGGCGGCTCCGTGGAGCATTGGAACGAGGAGGCCGGGCAGGTCTGGATCAGGCGTCTCCTGGACCACTTCCCGAAGGCGGTATGGCTGAACCCGGTGCCCCAGTCCCATTGGGGCTATACCCACTCCATCGGCCTGGTCCGCCAGCTCTTCGGCGAGCGCATGTATCCGCTCAACCTCGAAGGGATCGACCACGCGATGCGCGAGCTGGTGCGATAGGCATCATCCGGCCATGGGGAACGGGTTTGCCGAACAGACGAGGCCCGGATAAGAAGCCGCATGACCCAGAGCTACACCCATAGCCCGCGCCCCTTTGGCAGCCCGATCTCCTTCACTCTCAAGGGCGACAGGCTCACGGTGGATTCCGGCCGCAAGGTGCACGAGGTCCGGCTCGGCGCCGTGGACAGCGTGCGCATGACCTACGAGCCGGGACGGCTGGCGATGAAGGCCTTCCGCACGAAGGTGGTCATGAAGGACGGCAAGTCCTTCACCTTCAGCTCGCTCAACTGGAAGAGCCTCGTGGAGGCGCAGGAAATGACGCGCGAATACCGCGCCTTCGCTCAGACCCTGTGCGATGCCATCGCCCGCGCCAATCCGGGCGCGACCTTCGTGGCGGGAAAGCCCTGGGCCTTGTGGCTGCCCACCTCGGCCCTGGCCATCGCCTCGCTTCTCGCCATGGCTTACCTGATCTGGCAGGCGTTGCAGATGGGGGCGACCGCCGTCGCCCTTCTGGGAGCGCTCTTCGTCGTGGTCGGCGTGTGGCAGATCGAGCCGATGGTCAGGCTCAACAAGCCCCGCCCCTTCAGCTCGGATGCGCTGCCGGAGGAGCTGCTGCCCAAGGCGCCCTGACCCTCCTCCGGATGCGCCGGGTCCGCTTAGGCCCGCACGACCAGGACGGAGGACTTGGCGTGGCGCACGATGGTGGCGGCGTTGGAGCCGAGCAGATAGGTCGCCATGGTCGGCCGGTGCGATCCCACCACGATCAGGTCCGCGCCGGTCTTCTCGGCCTCGTCGAGAACCTCGGCATAGACCGAGCCGAGACGGACTACGGCCGAGACGCGATCGGACGGCAGACCGACTCCCGCCGCGACATCGGCAAGCTTCGCTTCCGCCTCGCTCTGCTGCTCCTGGTCGAAGGCCGGAGGCATGAACTCCATGTAGGTCACCGGCACGATAGCGCGCACATAGATCAGCCGCAGGGAGCCGCCCGAGCTGGTCGCAAGCTCGACGGCCTTGTCGATGGCCGGCCTCGCGGCTTCGACTTCACCCAGGTCGACGGGAACGAGAATCGTCTTGAACATGGCTTTGCCTCCGGTTCAGCCTTGGCGGATGGGGGTATGGACGACCAGCCCGTCGAGCTCGGGCCGGACCCGGATCTGACAGGACAGGCGCGAATTGGGGCGCACGTCATAGGCGAAATCGAGCATGTCCTCCTCCATCGGCTGGGGCTGGCCGGTCGCCGCCTCCCACTCTTCCGCGACATAGACATGACAGGTGGCGCAGGAACAGGCACCGCCGCATTCGGCCTCGATGCCGGGAATGCCGTTGCGGATGGCGGTCTCCATGACGGTCGAGCCCTCCTCCGCCTCGACGGTGCGGGCTGTCCCTTCGGCATCGATGAATGTGATCTTGATCATTGCGGACCTCTGCTTTCGGCCCTTACTTATGATAGACGATCCGGAAAGACGAGAGAGGCGCGCGAAACACGCCGTTTTTTCGCCGCAATTTGCCCGGTACAGCAGGTTACTAAGCCGTTAACGACGTTCGCAAGTGACAGGGGACATCGGGTTTCCTTGTTTCAGATCGGCCGCTAGACTTGCTTGGTAAATGACAGATTACCGTGCGGAAGCGCCTGTAATGGTTAATCCGCACCGGTTGAGGTCATGCATTCACCTTGCTTTTCGTGGTTCGAATGCGGCTTCAACCATCATCAGTTGCGTCACGAGGGCGGATCATGGCGACCGAGAACAAGAAGATGAAGGACCCGGCTGAGGCAGCCCTTTCGGCTGTCGAGCAGGCGCTCAACCTTGACGAAACATTCGTGATCCACACGCCGTCGCAGCCGGGAGACAAGGCTTTTGCCGACGAGCCCAAGCTGCCGGACATCGACGACCACGATTTCACCAAGGGCCCCTTCGGTCTCGGCTCCGACTCCCTCTCCGCCCAGGCGGACGACCACGATCCCCGGCTCGACGACATGGCCCGCGCGGGCTTCATGCCCCCCGACCGGAACTCCGTCGCCAACGATGACCGCCAGAATGTCGGCGTGATGCTGCAGGCGCTCCAGGTCCGCCCCTCGCGCGGCGCCTATGTGATGGCCGCCCTCGCCTCCCTGCTCTGGCTCGGCGGCATCGGGGCCTTCTTCTATTCCCAGGGCTTCACCGCCCCTGAGCAGCTGCTCGCGGCCTTCTCGCCCTCCCAGCTGGCGCTCGGCGCCGTGGGGCTCGTCGGTCCCATCTTCCTGTTCTTCATCGCCGCGATGCTGACCGTCCGCTCGCAGGAGATGAAGATGGTGGCCCGCGCCGTCGGCGAGGTCGCCGTCCGCCTGGCCCAGCCCGAGAACTTCTCCACCGACGCGGTTCTCTCCGTCTCGCAGGCAGTGCGCCGTGAAGTCGCAGCCGTCGGCGACGGCGTCGAGCGGGCCCTGGCCCGCGCCGGTGAGCTCGAAACCCTCGTGCGCAGCGAGATTTCGACCCTTGAGCGCGCCTATTCCGACAACGAGATCCGCATCCGCTCCCTCATCGACGAGCTGGTGGCCCAGCGCGAAGCCATCGTCTCCAACGCCGAGCGCGTGCGCGGCTCCATCACCGGCGTGCACCAGAGCCTGATCCAGGATCTGGACGGCGCCAGCGAGCGCGTCGTCTCCGCCGTCAGCGGCGCGGGCGACAAGGTCACCGCCTCGCTCGAGAAGCAGGGCGATCACATCACCCAGGCCCTCGGCCGCGCCGGCGAGCGCGTCGTCGAAGAGATGGCGAGCCGCGGCGTCGAGCTGGTCGAGCGCCTCGCGGGCTCCAGCGAAGAGATCAAGAACGGCATCTCGGAAGTCGGCGTGGCCATCACGGGCGCCCTCGAGAGCAAGGCGCAGGACATCACCGGCGCATTCGAGCGCACCGGCGACCTCCTGACCCGCCACCTGCAGGAAGGCGCGAGCCAGGTCACCCGCACGCTTGCCGAAACCGGCCGCGGCGTCATCGACGCCCTCGCCCAGCAGGGCAACGACGTGCGCGAGGCCTTCGAACAGACGGCCCGCAGCCTGGAAGACAGCTTCGCCCAACGCGGCAGCGAGATCACCGAGAAGCTGGCAGCGACCGGCGGCGTGATCGCCGACGACATCTCGGCCCGCACCGCCGAAATGCGCGATCAGATCGCGGCGGCCGGCGCGTCCGTGAGCGAGGAGCTCGTGACCCGCGGCACGCAGGTTCGCGAGCAGCTGTCCGAGACGGGGGCTTCCCTCGTTCAGCAGCTCTCCGCCAGCAGCGGCAGCCTGCGCGAGGAATTCGCCCTCACCGCCGGCTCCCTCATCGAGGAAATGTCGACCCGCGGCAGCACGCTGCGCGAGCAGCTCGCCAGCACGGGCACAGGCGTCGTCGACGAGATCGTCCAGCGCGGCAACGAGTTCCGCGAGCGCCTGGCTGCGACGGCGGCCGACGTCACCCGCGAGATCAGCCAGCGCGGCGGCGAGGTGCGCGAGCAGCTCGAAAGCGCCGTACGTCTGGCCGACGAGTCCATCGGCACCCGCGTCGAGGATCTCGCGAACCGCCTCGAAACGGCGAGCCAGCGCGTCAGCGAATCCGTCACCGTCCAGGGCCAGGCCCTTGAGAACCGCCTCACCGAAACGGGCGAGCGTCTCTCGAGCCTCATGGGCGGCCATGTCGAGGAGTTCCGCACCGCCTTCGAAAGCCGCGGCCAGGAATTCTCGGAGACCCTCTCCCGCCATACCGACGAGGCACAGAACCGCCTCGCCAGCACCGCCAAGGACATCGTTCTCGCCATCGCGTCGCAGGGCTCGCGCGTCAACGAGGCTCTCAACCGCACGGCGGAAACCCTGTCGAGCACCGTCGACAGCCGCACCCGCGAGATGGAGGAAACCCTCGGCGCCCGCGTTGCGGCTCTCGAGGACGTCACCAACCGCGGCAGCGAAGTGGCCGAGCGCATTTCCCGCGACGTGGGCAGCCTGACGGAAACGATCACCGGCCGCCTCGAGGAGATGGACCGCCTGATCACCGTGCAGGGCCGCACGATCGCGGAATCCTTCGCCGAGCGCGCCCGTGAGGCGACCGCCGCCATCGAGAGCCAGCTTTCGGCCCTCGAAGAGCACGCCTCGCGCCGCACGAGCGAGATCACCGTCAACTTCGACACCATCGTCGAGCGGGTGGACAGCGTCCTCGGCGCCCGGTCCACGGCCCTCAACGAGGCGCTCGTCGTCCGCACCGGCGAGATGGCCCGCGTGATGGCCGAAGGCGGACGCGACGTGGCGACCGCGCTTCAGGCGCGCGTCGACGAGATCAGCCAGTCGATCACGGCCAAGACCAACGCCATCGCCGACACCCTGGCCTCCAAGGCCGAGCAGATCGGCCAGTCCCTCGACAGCCGCCTCGCCTCCATCAACGAAGCCCTCGGCAGTCGCGCCGACGAGATCTCGGAGAACCTGGGCACCCGCGTCTTCGAGATCAACCAGACCCTCGGAACCCGCGCGGAGGAGATCGCCTCCACCCTGGGCAGCCGCACCGCCGAGCTCGCCGCCGCCCTCAACCAGAGCGTGACGATTCTCGAGGATCGGGTCGTCAACCGCCTGACGGGCGTTGCCGAGACCATCGACGAGAGCGGCCAGGCCATTCTCGGCTCCCTCACCACCCGCATCGGCGAGATCCGTTCGATCTTCGAGAGCGATGGCGCGTCTCTGGTCGAGACTCTCGGCAATCGCAGCGAGTTCATCGGCCGCGAGGTCGCCGCCATCAGCGAGACCACCCTGCGCACGCTCGAGGAGCGCAGCAACACGGTCATCGAAAGCCTGCAGGACCGCAGCAGCACCATGCTCTCCGCGCTGCAGCAGCGCACGATGGAGCTCACCGCCTCCTACATGCAGTCGACGCAGGCCGTGCGCAGCGCGCTCGATGAAGGCATGGAGCAGACGGTGGAGGCCCTCACGGGCGCCAACGAGCGCCTGCGGGGCGAGCTCACCGAGGTTCTCGAGCGGCTCCAGGACGCCAACGGCATGCTCCAGCAGGTTGCGGCCTCCGCCAGCAGCAATCTCGGCGCCGTCGAGGACGGGCTCGCCGGACGCGTGCAGCACATCGAATCCCTCCTTTCGGAGATCGCCACACAGACGGGCCGCGCGTCCGACCAGGTGGCCGATCAGGTCGATGCCCTGCGCAGCGTTTCGTCCGGCGCGATCCAGCAGGCCCTGGAACTCGCGCAGAGCCTCGAGGCGCGCGGCCGCGCCCTCTCCGACACCACCGGAGAGCAGATGCGGGCCCTCACCGAGGCCGCGACCGCCCTGGAGCGCGTCGAAGCCCGCATGAGCGAAGCCCTCTCCAGCCGCCAGCAGGCTCTGGACGAGCTTCTCACCCGGATCAACGACCGCTCGCAGGATCTTGAAGCCGTCACCCGCTCGTTCACGACGGTGCTGGAGGCCTCCCTGCAGAACGCCGAGACCAAGGCGCGCCAGATCGGCTCGGTCCTCGCCTCCGCGGCCGAGACCACCACGAGCGCCATTGGCGAGCAGTTCGAACGCATCCGCACCACCACCGGCGAGGAGAGCGAGCGCACCGCTGCGGCCCTGCGCGCGAATTACGAGCAGGCGACGGCCGAAATGGCCGAGGCTCTCGCCAGCGCCACCGCGAAGTTCCGCGACGCCATGGGCGAACTCCGCGGCATGACGGGCCAGATCCAGCGCGAGCTGGAGACCACCCGCGCGGAGCTGCGCCGCGGTGTCGTCGAGCTGCCGCAGGAGACGCAGGAAACGACCGCCAACATGCGCCGCGTCGTCGCCGACCAGATCAAGGCCCTCAACGAGCTGTCGGCCCTGGTGTCCCGTTCGAACCGTCTCGTGGACGCGGCTCCCGCCGCCCAGCCGCGCAAGGCTGCCGTCAACGAGACCCCTGTCGCCGCGACCATGGCGGCCGTCGCCGCCGCGGTCGAGCAGCGCATCGCCCAGACGCCCGCCCCGGCCCCGGCCCCCGCTCCGGCGGTCGCACGCCAGGCGGAACCCAAGCCGGCTCCGGCGCAGGCTCCCGTTCCATCTCCTGCCCCCGCGCGGCAGGCTTCCCCGGCAGCCGAGCGTCCGGCTCCCCGCCGGGACGAGGCCCCTGCCCGCGAGGCCGGCGCCCGGGGCGGCTGGCTGTCGGATCTCCTGAACCGCGCCTCCCGCGAGGAGACGGCCGAAGCCGCCCGCGGCACGGCTCGCGGAGACCGCGCCCGCGTCAACAGCCTCGAGTCTCTGGACTCCATCTCCGTCGACATCGCGCGGATGATCGATCACGAGGCCGCAGTGGAGCTCTGGGATCGCTACCGCCGTGGCGAGAGCAACGTGTTCACCCGTCGCCTCTACACGCTGCAGGGCCAGCAGACCTTCGACGAGATCCGTCGCAAGTACCGCCGGGACGAGGAGTTCCGTCAGACCGTGGATCGCTATGTGGAAGAGTTCGAGCGCCTGCTCGCCGAAGTCTCCCGCGACGACCGCGACTCCATGCTGACGAAGACCTACCTCACCTCGGAAACCGGCAAGGTCTACACCATGCTGGCCCATGCGAGCGGCCGCTTCGACTGAGCGGAATAGTCTTCACGCAAGACATGAAAGACGCGGCCTCCGGGCCGCGTTTTTTGTTATGGCACCGCACGGCCATTCCGGGGCGGCTCGCATGAGCGCCACCGCAATGACAGCGGCGATGTCGGAGCGACAATAAAAATGCCCGGGGCGAGCCCAGGCATGAAACCAGTCACCCAACCGGAACGAGCGCGTCTTAAGCCGGCGCCTGCGGCTCGCTCATCGCCATGCCGGGGTCTTCCCGCCGGGGCAGACGACTGCCGCTGACCCAGCGCACGATGTCGAGCATGACGACGGAAAGGGCCTCGTCGAGGGCGCGGGCCGCGTTCGGCGCATCGACGGCGCTGGCCGGGACGCCCGCGCGGAAGATACGGCCGCTCACGATGCGACCGTTCTGGTCGGCGACGATCTTGACGGAAATCTCGACCACGGCCTCGTTCTCGGGCGTTGCGATTTCGAACCGGCGCAGCTCGGAGACGAGTTGAACGTCGGCCACCGCACCGCTGCTCGGCCGCGAAACGCCCCGGATCTGCGAGGCGTTCTCGAAGGTGTTGATGAGTCGCGTCTGGATCAGGCGCGGCAGGTTGTCGGCCCACTGCCCTCCCCCGATGAACGACACGGAGCCGCTCGCATCCTTGACGAGGATCTGCTGCGTCGAGAGCTGCTGCAGGGCAGCAGGTTCGTTCACCAGCACCTGAACGCCGGAAGCGCCCCGGATACGGGAGACAGGCGCCGACAGGTCATAGGTCGCCGGAGCGGGCCCCGACGAGCAGGCGCCGGTCAAGGCAGCCAGAACCAGCACCGGAATGAAGCGCCGGAGCAGGCAGGCTCGATCGGTCGGGGGATGCAACACGGAGGATCCACGCATGGAGGTTACTTAACGGCGACCACTATACTCAGGGAGGTTCGGACGGCTACCGAAAAGAAACTGCTGTGGATTACGCTCGATGCTGCGGACTGCGCGGCTGATGTCGCCGAGCGTCCTGCGGCCTTCGACGGCGAGAGCCTCGTATTCGCGCAGACCCGATTCCGTGAACCGGTTGACACCCGTGAGAACCCCTTCGGTCCGCCGGTTGAGATCGTTGGCGAGGTCGCGCACGGCCACGGCGGCAGCGCGAATCTCGTCGAAAGCGCCCTTGCCGGCCTCGCCGGAGGCCGAGCCGAGGAACTTCTCTGCTCCCGCCAGCACGCTGTCGATCCGGTCCGCCGACTTGTTGAGCTTCTCCGTGATCGAGCGCGCCTCCTGAATCGCCTTGTCCACGTCGGGGCTGCGGCGGCTCAGGGTCTGGGTGAAGGTGTCGACATTGTCGACCGTGCGGCTGATCTTGGCCGGGTCAATCGACTTGGTGAGCGCGGCGATCTCGGCCACGGCGGAATCGAGCTTCGGCGCCGTCTCGTTCAGGCGGCCGACGAGGCTGGCGGCGTCTTTCAGAGCCTCGCTCACGGCCTGGCCGTTCTCGCCGAGCGCCTGAGTGAAGTTGTCGACGTTCTCGACGATGCGGGCCACCCGCTGCCGGTCGACGGCGCGCACCACCTCGTCCACGTTGGTCGCCAGGGTTTCGAGCTTCTCGGCCAGGGGCCCGACCTTTTCGGCCGCCTGCCCCACCTGGGCCAGGAAGCGGTCGATGCCGTCCGCATTCTCGCCCAAGGCCTGGGAGAAGCGCTCCACATTCTGGACGGTGCGGTTGACCGAAGCCTCGTTGTCGGTGATCACGCGGCCGATCTTCTCCAGCACGTCATCGGCCCGGCGGGCGATGTTGCGGGCCGTTTCCATGAGGTCCTGGAAGTCCGACCGGTCGGCGAAGATCGTTGGCATGGGCTGGCCGGGCCCCGCCGCCAGCGGCGGAGCGCCCGGCTCGCCGCCCGACAGCGCCACGTTCGCAACGCCGGTCAGGCCCTGGTACTCCAGGCGGGCGCGGGTGTCCGCGCGGATCGGCGTCCTGCTGTCGATCGAGGCGATGGCCACCACCCGGCGAGGATCCTCCGGCAGGAGGCTCAGGCTCGACACATCACCGACGCGCAGGCCGTTGAAGGCCACGCTCGACCCTTGCGAGAGACCGGCGACCGAACCGGAAAACACGATGCGGATGCTCTGCCGGGCCTGCCCGCGCTCGCCGCCCGAGAACCAGTAGACGAAGCCGAAGGCGGCTGCGATCACTGCCAGAGTGAAGAGGCCGATCAAGGCGTAGTTTGCACGCGTTTCCATCGTTACCCTTACGCGCCGCCGGCCATGACCGCGCGTGCCCGTTTCCCGTGAAAGTAAGAGCGGATCCACGGATGGTCCGAGGCGAGCATCGCCTCGATGGGACCTTCCGCGAGAATTTTACCCTCGCCCAAAGCCGCGATCCGGTCGCAGACCGAATAGAGGCTGTCGAGGTCATGGGTTACCATGAATACGGTCAGCCCTAAAGTCCGCTGCAAGGTCGCGATAAGGTCGTCGAATTCGCCGGCGCCGATGGGATCGAGGCCAGAGGTCGGCTCGTCGAGGAAGACGATCTCCGGATCGAGGGCGAGCGCGCGCGCCAGGGCCGCGCGCTTGATCATGCCGCCGGAGAGCTCGGAGGGCAGCTTGTCGGCGGCATCCGGCTTCAGCCCGACCATTTCGATCTTGAGCATGGCCAGCTCGTCGAGGAGCCGGTCCGAGAGGTGCAGGTACTCGCGCATCGGCACCTGGATGTTCTGCTTCACCGTGAGCGCGGAAAAAAGCGCACCCTGCTGGAACAGAACGCCCCAGTGGCGCTCCATCTGGCGGCGCTCGGCGGGAGACAGATCGTCCAGGTTCCGGCCGAGCACCTCGATGGTGCCCGCCCGCTTGGGAACCAGCCCGAGAATGGCGCGGGTCAGGACCGACTTGCCCTGGCCGGAAGCGCCCACGAAACCCAGGATCTCGCCGCGATACACGTCGAGATCGAGCCCCTTGAGGATCGTTCTTTCCCCGAAGCCGACCTCGACGCCGCGGACGCGGATGATCGGCTCGCGGGTCTTGGTCGGGTCGGGGTGGCGACGTTCGAGCATCATCTCAGTAGTTAATCGCTGCGAAGAACATGGCGAAAAGGCCGTCGAGCACGATGACCATGAAGATGGCCTTCACCACGGAGGAGGTTACATGGCGCCCGAGCGATTCGGCGGACCCGGCAACGGCCAGCCCCTCCAGGGTGGCGATGATGCCGATGACCACCGCCATGAAGGGCGCCTTGATGAGGCCGACCAGGAAGGTGTTCATGCCGATCGCGGACCTCAGGCGGTCGAGGAAGATGTCCGGGCTGATGTCGCCGTAGATCCAGGTGGTCAGGCCGCCTCCCACCAGGGCCGCCACGGACGCGATGAAGGTCAGGAGCGGAAGGCCGATGATCAGCGCGAGAACGCGCGGGACGATCAGAACCTCGATGGGATCGAGCCCCATGACCCGCAGGGCGTCGATCTCCTCCCGCATCTTCATGGAGCCGATCTCGGCGGTGAAGGCCGAGCCGGAGCGCCCGGCCACCATGATGGAGGTCAGCAGAACCCCGAGCTCGCGCAGGACGAGGATGCCGATCAGGTCGATCACGAACGGTGTCGCCCCGAACTTGACCAGCTGGAAGATGCCCTGCTGCGAGACGATGCAGCCCACCAGGAAGGAGATCAGCACGATGATCGGCACGCCCCGGTAGGCGATCTGCTCCAGCTGGTTCACCACCGCGGTACCGCGGAAACGGCGAGGATGGACGATCACCCGCACCATGGCGGCGACGAGTTCGCCCAGGAAGCCGACGCCCCCGACCAGATCCTTGCCGGCCCCGGCGACGCTCTGGCCGACATCCACCAGGAAATCGACCACCCGGGAATGCCGCGGCTTCGGCTCCCCGCTGAAATCGCGATAGGCCGCCTCGTCGAGAAGGATCTTCTGCTCCGCCGAGGCATTGGCGAACTCGGCCTGTCCCCTGGCCGAGAGCTCGTGGCGGGCGCGATCGAGGGTCCATGCGCCGAGAGTGTCGAGCCGGTCGACCTCGCTCAGGTCGAAGACCACGGGAAAGAGATCGGCTTCCGCGGCGATTTCCGCGACCAGGGCCTCGACCCGTTGGCCATACAGCGCCGTCCAGGGTCCGGCCAGACGGATCGTCGTGCCCTGCCCCGCGCGGTCGAGTGTCATTTGCGGCCCTTGAGCCAGGGTGCCCTGTGCCACGATGATCCCTTCGGCGTTGATTCCGCTTGGTGATAGCGTGCCGTTGAGCCACAAGTCGAGCCGAACTTGAAAAGAGAAGTCCAAAGAATGCGTCAGCTTACCGTTTCCATCGACCGTTTCCCCATCGCCGGGAAGTTCACGATCGCGCGCGGTTCCCGAACGGAGGCCGTTGTGGTGACGGCCACCATCCGGGAGGATGGAGCCGTCGGCCACGGGGAATGCGTGCCCTATCCCCGCTACGGCGAGACGGTGGAGGGTGTGGCCGCCGCCATCGAGGCCATCCGCCCCCAGATCGAATCGGGCCTGACCCGCGAAGCCCTGCAGGCCCTGATGCCGGCGGGCGCGGCACGGAACGCCGTGGATTGCGCCCTCTGGGACCTGGACGCCAAGCGCTCCGGAATCCGGGCTTACGTGACCGCCGGCCTGAACCGCTGGTCGCCGGTGACCACGGCCTACACGATCAGCCTCGACACCCCGGAAGGCATGGCGGGAGCGGCCGCCAGGGCCGCCGACCGGCCCATTCTCAAGGTGAAGTTCGGCGCCCCCGACGGCGATCTCGAACGGATCAAGGCCGTTCGCCGCGCCGCGCCCCAGGCGACCCTGATCGCGGACGCGAACGAAGGCTGGACGGAAGCGAATATCGAGCGCCACCTCGCCGCCTGCGCCGAGGCGGGCTACGCGCTCGTGGAGCAGCCCCTGCCCGCAAAGGAGGACGGCTATTTGAGCCGCATCTCCTGCCCCGTGCCGATCCTGGCGGATGAGAGCGTGCACGACCGGGCCAGCCTCGATCGCCTGGTCGGCCTCTACGAGGTCATCAACATCAAGCTCGACAAGACCGGCGGCCTGACCGAGGCCCTGGCCCTGGCGGACGCGGCGGAAGCCAAGGGCTTCTCGCTGATGATCGGCTGCATGGTCGGCACGTCCCTCGCCATGGCGCCCGCCCTGGTGCTCGCCCCCCGCGCGCGCTTCGTCGATCTCGACGGCCCCCTGCTCCTCGCCAGGGACCGGGAGCCCGGCCTGAAGTACGAGGGCAGCCTCGTCTACCCGCCGGAACCCGCCCTCTGGGGCTGAGCCTTCTGCAGCTGGGCGACCGCCAGGGCGAGCACGAGGCCGATGGCTCCCAAGGGAGCCATCGCTGCGAAGACCGCCGCTCCGGCCTCGCTGTAGATCAGGCCGCTGATGACGGTGGACACGGCGATGGTCAGGGCGGCCAGGGAACCGTAGATCCCCTGAGCCCGTCCCCTCGCCTGCAGCGGCGCCAAGGCCGTCAAGGCGGCCATGGTGCCGATATGGGTCGCAGCGAAGGAGAGGCTGTGCATGGCCTGGAGCACGACCATGATCTCCGCCCCCGGCTGGAGGGACATGGCCGTGAAACGGATCACCGCCGCCGCCGAGCCGATCATGATCAGTCCCGTGCCCGATCCTCGCCCCACCGCGCGCCCGAGGAAGAGGAAGACCAAGATCTCGGCGATCACCGCCGACGCCCAGAAATATCCGATGGCCGCATCCGAAAAGCCGATGGAACGCCAATAGATGCTGGCGAAGGCGTTGAGAGCGCCGTGACTGCCCTGGGTCGCCGCTCCCGCGATCAGAACCAGCCACAGGATCGCCGACAGCTTCGGCGTAGGATGGCCCTCACCGGCCTCGCCCTGCCCGGAGGAGGCGTGAACCTCGCGCGGCACCACGATCAGGGTCGCGGCGATCCCGAGAAGCGGGATCGCCGTCAGGGCCAGGATCACCACATCCGCCCCGAACGCGCCGACCAGATACCCGCCCACGATATTGGTCACGAAGAAGGCTGCGGACCCCATGCCGCGGATCCGTCCGTAGTTCAGACCGGGATATTGCTGAACCGCATTGGTCGAGACGAGATCGTTGCCCGGAATGACGCAGGATTGCGCGACGGCGACGAGGGCGACGAGAGCGATAATGACGATGCTGTTGTTCTCGGTGAGCAGGAACAGGGGAAAGCCGACGAGCTGGCCCAGATGACTGACGAGGAGCAGCCTGCGCGCGCCGAAGGAACGGTCGGCGAGGCTCAGGAGCGGCGCGGTCGCCAGGATGCGGACGACGATGGGAATGGCGACCACGAGCCCTATGAGCGTCGGCGGCACCGCCTTGCTCTGCAGCCAGAGCGGAAAGAACGGCAGATACATCCCGTGGCTGGTGAAGCTGGCAGCCTGCAACGCACCCAGGCGAAGTTCGAGAGCTCTAATAGGACGCATCGGTCACGAGGTCTTCCGGCATCGAAAAGCGAACGCAACAGCAAGAGCGCAGCGCAGGCCGCCCTCGCGAGCCGGAGGGTGAGCGAGCACGCGCTTCGCATGCATCTGATGGAGGAGCGGAATCGAACCCTGGCACAGATGGACGACGCCACCATGCCCGAAGAAGCGGCAAACGTCACGCACCGCCTGTGGGAGAGCACATGTTCATCGGCGGAAAGCGAACCTGCCGGATCAGGTCAACACGCTGCGTGCGCGGTCTCGATATTGGAGAAGAACTGCCGGGCGCTTTCCTGCCAGGTGAAGGTTTCGCCATAGGCGCGGCATCTGTCTTTCGGAATGGCGAGCGCCTCGAGCGCAGCCTCCCTCAAATCGGCTTTGAGCACGCCGCAGCCCGACGAGCCGACCACGTCCAGAGGGCCCGTGACCGGGAAGGCTGCAATCGGCAGGCCGGAGGCGAGTGCTTCGATCAGCACGATGCCGAAAGTATCGGTGAGGCTCGGAAAGACGAAAACATCCGCCGACGCATAGACCCGCGCCAGATCCTCGCCGGAAAGCGTCCCCAGAAAGCGGGCTTCGGGATACTTGCCTTCGAGCGCCGCACGGGCGGGACCGTCGCCGACGACGACCTTGGTGCCGGGAAGATCGAGCCCCAGGAAAGCCTCCAGGTTCTTCTCCACGGCGACCCGGCCCACATAGAGGAACACCGGGGCCGCCATGTCCAGAACCCGCTCGTTGCGCGGCCGGAACAGGGCGGTATCGACGCCCCGGGTCCAGCGCATGATGTTCCTGAAGCCGCGACCGCTCAGTTCCCGCTCCAGCGAGGGAGTGCTGACCATCATGGCCCGCGCGCCCCGATGAAACCGCCTCAGCGCCCTGTAGGACCAGGCCTCGGGAATGGCCGTGCGCGCGGCGACATATTCCGGAAAGCGCGTGTGATAGCTCGTGGTGAAGGCCCGCTCCTGCCGGGCGCAGGCCAGGCGGGTGGCGAGGCCGATGGGGCCCTCCGTCGCGATATGCACATGGGTCGGCTTCACCTCGTCGAGGATGCGGCTCACAGCGCCCCGCCCGACAAGGGACAGGCGGATTTCCGGGTAGGTCGGCATGGGGAAGGAGCGAAAACGTTCCGGAGTCAGGAACACGACCTCGGCTCCGAAGCGCGGCGCCTCCTCCGCCATATGCTCGAGCGAGCGCACGACCCCGTTCACCTGGGGCCGCCAGGCATCCGTCGCGATCAGCAGGCGCATCAGGCGGCCCTCCCGCTGATCCTGGCGGCGTCGAGGCTCGGTTCGCTCACCCTCTCCAGCTGAACTTCGGTCCAGCGGACCAACTGGAAGGAGCCGTCGTAATGCTCGACGACGGCCGTGCAGGATTCGACCCAGTCGCCCGTATTCACGTACGCGACCCCGAACCGGTCATGCATGATCGCATGGTGGATATGGCCGCAGATCACGCCGTCGGCCGCGTGGCGCTGAGCCTCCGCGGCGAGAAGCTCCTCGAACTTGCCGATGTAGTTCACCGCGTTCTTGACCTTCAGCTTGGCCCAGGCCGAGAGGGACCAATAGGTCAGGCCGAGCCGCCGCCGCAGGATGTTGAGATAGGTGTTGACGAAAAGCGCCGTCGAATAGGCGCCATCCCCGAGCAGGGCGAGCCAGCGGGCGTGCCTGACCACGAGATCGAACTGATCGCCGTGGATCACCAGATAGCGCTTCCCGTCGGCGGCCTCGTGCAGGGCATAATCGGCCAGTTCCACGCCGCCCAGATTGACGCCGATATAGTCGCGCAGGAACTCGTCGTGGTTGCCGGGAAGATAGATGAGGCGCGCGCCCTTGCGCACCTTGCGCAGCAGCTTCTGCACCACGTCGTTGTGCGCCTGGGGCCAGTACCAGCCCGCTTTCAGCTTCCACCCGTCGACGATGTCGCCGACGAGATAGATGGTGTCGGCATCGTAGGCCTTGAGGAAATCCAGGAGCGCGCCGGCCTGGCACCCCTTCGTGCCGAGATGGAGATCGGAAAGGAACAGCGTCCGCACCCGAATAGCGTTCATGTCCTGGGCCATGGATCCCCTCGACGAGCTTGCAGGCTCAAGCCAAACAGGATTCGCGTCTCGTCCCCATGACGATCCTCTTGCAGTTTTGTGACACTCGGCCGGAAGCTCATGCGCCCGACGCAGGGGTCATGGTCCGATTGGGGCTTCACGCAGAGGCTGCACCGTGGTTGTCTGCGTTCCCTCAAGCCCTCGACTCGCTTCCTTTCAGTCCGCACCTCCCGTGAAACCGCTCCTGGGGATATCCCTCAAAGTCCTGTCCGCGCTCGTCTTCACGATGATGTCGGCGACTCTTAAGACGCTCATGAGCCGCTATCCGGTGGGCGAGGTCGTCTTCTTCCGCTCGGCTTTCGCCCTGCTGCCCCTGCTCCTGTGGCTGCGGTGGCAGGGGGATCTCATCAATGCGGTGAGGACAAGGAACGTCGTCGGGCATTTCAAGCGCGGGTTCATCGGCACCAGCGGCATGTATCTCGGCTTTGCCGCTCTTTCCTATCTGCCGCTTCACGATGCCATCGCCATCGGCTACGCCTCGCCCCTGATCGTGGTCATCCTGGCGGCCCTTCTCCTGAACGAGCAGATCCGCGCCTATCGCTGGACCGCCGTGGCCGTGGGCTTCGTGGGCGTCCTGATCATGCTCTCGCCCTATCTGAGGCTCGAGACCTTTTCCGGAGGGCTGACCGCGGGGCCGACCCTGGGAGCCCTCTGCGCCCTGGCCGGGGCCTTCTGTTCCGCGGGCGCCATGATCCAGGTACGCCGCCTGACGGCGACCGAGAAGACCGGTGCCATCGTCTTCTACTTCTTTCTCCTCGCATCCGCCCTCTCCCTCTGCACCGCAGCCCTGGGATGGAACATGCCGGATGCCAAGGACTGGGCGCTCTTCGTCGTGGGCGGCATCCTGGGCGGGATCGGGCAGATCCTTCTGACCCAGTCCTACCGCTATGCGGACACTTCGGTGATCGCCCCCTTCGAGTACACCACCATGATCTGGGCGCTCCTGTTCGGCTGGTTCATGTTCGGGGACCTGCCCACCGTGACGGTCCTGACGGGCGCCGCCATCGTGGCCGCGACAGGCCTCTTCATCGTCTGGCGCGAGCACCGGCTCGGCCTTCTGCGCACCAAGGAGCTCCAGGCCTCTCCCCAGCGCCCGGGCGTCTGAGACGCACCGACGGGGAAAAGAAAAGTCTGCGACCTCCCAAGCGCTTGACCCGCCTCGGCGATTACCCCACAACCGTTTTGAGGAACGGACGGACGTTTTTTCAGAACAGAGGCAGTCATGGGCGTCGAGGGCAAAGAACGGACCCGGGACCTGGAGACAGGCGCGCAGGTTCTCTCCGGAAACATGGGGAAGACCATCCAGCGGCTGCGCAAGGCCTATAACCTGTCCCTGTCGGAACTCGCCGAGCAATCCGGCGTCGCCAAGTCGATCATCAGCCAGATCGAACGAAACGAGACCAATCCGACGCTGGCCACCATCTGGCGACTGAGCCAGGCGCTCGACGTGTCGATCGAGCGGGTTCTCGCCTCCGGCGACGAGGAGCCCTTCATCGAGAAATCGTCCAAGGCCGATACGCCGATCCTCGTCTCCGAGGATGGCAAGATGCGCCTGGCCATCATCGGCTGGCTCAAGACCATCGAATGGCTGCAATGGTACGACGTGCAGTCGGAGCCCGGCGGCGTGCTGGATTCCGACAGCCACCAGCGCGGCTCCGTCGAGTGCCTTTCGGTGCTGGAGGGCGAGTTCGAGGTCGAGGTCGGTGGCGTCGTTCAGCAGGCCAAGGCCGGGGAAAGCCTGCGCTATCGCTGCGACCGCCCCCACTCCGTGCGCTGCATCGGCACTGCGCCGGGCCGCGCCACGATGGTCTGCATCCTCAAGGCCGCCGTGATGGATTGAGGTTTTCCTCACTCCATCCCCAAACGATCCCCAGCCTATTCAGGCTTCTTGAATCCCTGCCGTTGAGGCAGAGACAGCAGGTACTCGGCCATGGCCTGACGGTCGGCATCCGGCAATTGGGCCATGTTGGCCACGACCGCCCCCATGGTTCCGCCGACGGTGTCGAACAGCGGCGTCTCGCCGGTCTTCAGCAGCGTCGCCACCTCCTCCCGGCTCCAGCCGCCGATGCCGCTCTGGTGCGGCGTAATATTGGGAACGACACCCTTCCCCTCGGGGTCGGGGCCGCCTGCGAAGCGGCGTTCCTCGATGAGGGCGCCTGCGGCATTGCGCTCGCTGTGGCACTCGGCGCAATGGCCCGGCCCGTTCACCAGATAGGCTCCGCGATTCAGGCTCGCCGGCTTTGACGCATCGGGGGCGAAAACCTTTCCATCGAGGAAGGCCAGCTTCCACAATCCGATCCCGCGCCGGACATTGAACGGGAACGGGAGTTCGTGATCGGGCGCGCGGCCTTCGACGGGAGGCAGCGTCATCATGAAGGCGAAGAGATCCGAAAGGTCCTCGGGGCTCATCCGCTGATAGGACGTATAGGGAAAGGCGGGATAATAGTGCCGCCCGTCCGGGGAGACGCCCTCGCGCATGGCGCGGACGAAATCAGCCGTGCTCCAGGAGCCGATGCCGTCCTGCCTGTGGGGCGAGATGTTCGGCACATGGAAGGTGCCGAAGGGAGACTTCAGGGCATAGCCGCCGCCGAGCCTCAGCTTGTCCTCCTGGTTGGGCACGGCGTGGCAGGAGGTGCAGCCGCCGGCGAAGAACAGGGTACGCCCGTTGTCGATGTTCGGGGTGCGCGTCCCGCCGGGAACCGAGGTTTCTCCACGCACGAGGCGATAGGCCGACGGCGATGTCAGGGCGAGAAAACCGATGACTCCGAGAAGAATGAGCCCCACCAGCACCGCGAACGTCTTGCGCATCGCCTCGTCTCCAAATGAAACGGGCGGCCCTTAAGGCCGCCCATCCCGAACGGCGTCGGATTTACGAATTCTTCTTGCGGAAATCGTTGTGGCAGGCGCCGCAATTCTGAAGCACCTTCGGCAGCTCCGCCTTGAGGGAGGCCTCGTCCTTGATCGAAGCCAGCGCCGTCTGGGCATCCGTGCCGAGCTTCGTCATGATCGAATCGAACTTCGCCTTGTTTTCCCAGATCGTCGGGAGAGCCTCGGTCTTGTCCGCGCTCTTGCTGCTCTCGGGGAAGAGCGGAGCGGCTTTCTGGGCATTCGCGGCCAGAATCTTGAGGCTGGCCTGCGCCTTGGCGAGATCGAACGGCTCCTGGCCCCGCAGCATGCCGCCGAGAGGCCGGGTCTGCGCACCCATCTCCTTCATGAGGCCCTGGCGCTGCTCGACGACGTTGCTCTGGGCGATGGCTGCAGTCACTCCAAGCGCCAGAAGGCTGGCGACGAAAACGGTACGCTTCATATATCTTTCCCTTGTGCAGTCAGTGGACGGCCTGGTCGCTAACCGCCCCGGCGGGCAGGCATTAGCGCATATCTCCGACAGCTTGAGCACTCCACCTGAGAACACATCTCTGTGAAGTCCCGCTGCGTGAGCCGCTACTCGACCGGCTCGCCCGCCAGAACCCAATCCCTGAACCCGCCCCGATAATGTTCGCGGATGTCCCGGCCCGCCGCCTGGGCGAATTCGAGAGCCCTCAGCGACCTGACGCCGGCTGCGCAGGAAAAGACGATTCGCTTGCCCTCCGGCAAGGCCGAAGGATCGAAGGACGAGAGCGGGTGAGAAACGGCACCTGGAATATGTCCGGCGGCGAACTCGTGCGGCTCGCGCACGTCGACCAGGACGAGCGTTGCGTCACGCAGCCCCTGCTTGACGGTCTCGCGGTCGAGATCGACGATTCTCAATGCTTCGGTCATGGAAGCCCCTCCCTGTCATGGCCGTTCATAGCGGCACGACAGGGAGACGCGCAATCGGGATAGGGCTTTACGGGAGCGGCGGGATCCGCAGCACCCAGCCCGGCTGGATCAAATCCGGATCCTTCACGGGCGGAGAATTGGCCTTCACGATTTCCGTGTATTTCGCGCCCTTGCCCTTGCCATAGTGTTTCTCCGCAATCGCCCAGAGCGTGTCGCCCTTCTGCACCGTGTACATGGTCGAGGGCGTGGAAGGCTTTTGAATCTGAAGCCCGGAGGTATCCACCTCGGCGACGCCATAGGTGTTGCCGAGAGACAGGATGATCTTCTCGGCTTCCTCCTGGCTGACCGCCTGCCCCGAAAGCTTCACCTTGTCGCCCTCGACCTGGATTCCGAGCTTGCTCGCATCGAACCCATGGCCCTGGACTTCCTGCTGCAGCGTCTCCGGCGTGGCGGCGGCAGCGCCTCCGCCGAAGATCTTGGCGCCCGCCTCCTTGATGAACTTGAAAAGACCCACGTCGTCCTCCTCTCGCTCCACTCGGCTTCAGATCGCCAAGCTGAGACGAAGACGCGCGATCGCCCGCAACGGTTCCGCTTAAGCGATGCTGGAGAACACGTCCGCCAGGGAAGGAAGCCTGTCCTTCAGCCGGAGAAGGGCGATGAGCTCGATCTGCACGATGGCCGTATCGAACTCCTGCTCCGGCTCGTGCTCCAGCCGCTCCTCGAAGGCGGCGAGGATCTCGTCCTTCGAGCGGCCCTTGACCGCCATGATGAAGGGGAAGCCGAATTTCCGCTTGTAGGCATCGTTGAGCTTCAGGAACCGGTCGCGCTCGTCCTCGGTCAGCGTGTCGAGCCCCGCCGAGGACTGCTCGTGGCGGGAATCGGCGGTGAGATCGGCAAGCTTCAGGCGTCCGGCCAGATCGGGATGCGCGTTGATGAGCGCGAGCTTCTGCGCATGGCCTGCTTCCGAGAGCGCATGGACCATGGCTGCATGAAGCCCCTCCGCCGTATCCTGTCCCGGCGTGAGCCCGGCATCGAAGGCGCGCTCCGCGATCCAGGGCGAATGCTCGAAAATGTCCCCGAAGAGTTCCACGAACAGCGCGCGGGTCATGGTGCTGGGCTTCAGGTCCGCCGGGCGGTGATGCCGGATCCAGTGCCGCGCGATGTCGATGCGCCTTGCCACCCAGACATCGTCATGGGACATGACGTAATCCAGGAAGCGGGCGAGCGCCGCCGCCCGTCCGGGGCGGCCGACGAGACGGCAGTGGAGCCCGACCGACAGCATCTTCGGCGCGGTCTCGCCTTCCGCATAGAGGACGTCGAAACTGTCCTTGAGATAGGCGAAGAACTGGTCGCCCGCATTGAAGCCCTGCGGGGTCGCAAAGCGCATGTCGTTGGCGTCCAGCGTATAGGGGACGATGAGCTGCTGGCGGTTGCCGTGCCGCTCCCAGTAGGGCAGCTCGTCCGCGTAGGAATCGGCGCTGTAGAGGAAGCCGCCCTCCTCCGCCACGAGGCGGTTGGTATGCTCCGATGTGCGGCCCGTGTACCATCCCAGCGGGCGCTCGCCCGTCACCTCAGTGTGGATGCGAATGGCCTCGTTCATGTGGGCCTTCTCCTCCTCCGAGGAGAAATCCCGGTAGTCGATCCACTTGAGGCCGTGGCTCGCGATCTCCCAGCCCGCCTCCTTCATCGCCACGACCGCTTCCGGGTTGCGCATGAGGGCCGTGGCGACGCCATAGACCGTGACCGGCATGCTGCGCTCGGTGAACATCCGCCAGAGTCGCCAGAAGCCGGCGCGGGAGCCGTATTCGTAGATCGACTCCATGCTCATGTGCCGCTGCCCCGGCCAGGGCTGCGCGCCCACGATCTCCGACAGGAACGCCTCGGAGGCCCGGTCGCCGTGAAGGATGCTGTTCTCGCCGCCCTCTTCGTAATTGATCACGAACTGGACGCAGATCCGGGCCTTGTTCGGCCAGCGCGGATGGGGCGGCGTGCGGCCATAGCCGACGAGGTCGCGGGGATAGGTGATGTCAGGCACGGTCAGCTTCCTCGATAAGTGGAATAGGCCCAGGGCGAAACGAGGAGCGGAACGTGATAATGCCCGTCGGGCTCGGCGATGGTGAAGCGGATCGGGACGACATCCAGGAACGGCGGCTCGGCCAGGGCCGCTCCGAGCCCCTTGTAATAAGGGCCGATCTCAAAGACGAGTTCATACGTGCCCGTCCGGAACGCATCGCCCGCCATCAGGGGCGCATCGGTGCGCCCGTCGGCATTGGTGGCCGTGCGCACGACGGAGCGGCGCTGCCCTCCCTCGACGGCGAAAAGCTCGATGGCGACACCCTTGGCGGGCCTGCCGTTGACGGTATCCAGAACGTGGGTGGACAAGCGTCCCATGAAACCTCGCGGATGAAAGAATGCCTCTGGAAGGCCTTGGGAATGTCCCGGTCCACTGCCCCCGCGTCAAGCCGCCTTCGCCGGCCCGGGCGCGGAAAGACCGGGCTTCCAGGGCGGACTTCCTGTTGAAAAAGAGCCGGGGCGGGCCTTTCGCAAATGAGAGCGCCGCCCTACGCTACGCGCCCCTGATAGCGTTCAAGTGGCTGCATGATCGACCCGCAACTTTCCGAATGGATCAGCCAGATCATCCGCTGGATCCATGTGATTACGGCCATCGCCTGGATCGGCTCGTCCTTCTACTTCATCCATCTCGACCTGAGCCTGAAGAAGCGGGAGGGCCTGCCGGAAGGCGTCGGCGGAGAGGCCTGGCAGGTCCATGGCGGCGGCTTCTACAACATGCGCAAATATCTCGTTGCGCCGCCGGAAATGCCGAAGGAGCTGACCTGGTTCAAGTGGGAGAGCTATTCTACCTGGATCAGCGGCTTTTTCCTCATCGTCTGGGTTTATTACCTCCATGCGGATCTCTACACCATCGATCCGGCCGTGCGGGCGCTTGCGCCCTGGCAGGCGCCGGTCATCGGCATCGGCGGCCTTGCCTTGAGCTGGTTCGTCTATGAGGGGCTGTGCCGGTCGCCGCTCGGCAAGAACGGCCCTGCCCTCGGCGTGGGGCTTTTCGTCTACATTCTCCTGGCGGCCTTCGCCTTCACCCAGGTCTTCAATGGGCGCGCAGCTTTCCTCCATACCGGCGCGATGATCGCCACCTGGATGTCGGCGAGCGTCTTCTTCATCATCATCCCGAACCAGAAGAAAGTGGTGGCGGCCCTTCTGGCAGGCCGCTCGCCCGACCCGAAGCTCGGCAAGGAGGCCAAGCTCCGCTCGACGCACAACAACTACCTGACGCTCCCCGTCATCTTCCTGATGCTGTCGAACCATTACCCGCTGGCCTGGTCGTCGCGCTATGCCGTCGGGATTATCGGGCTGATCGTCATCGCAGGCGCGGCGATCCGGCACTTCTTCAATTCGCAGCATGCCGGCAAGGGCTCGCCCTGGTGGACCTGGGGCGTCGCGGCGGCCTCCGTCGCCCTCGCCGTCTGGCTGTCGATCATCGGCAAGCCCGGCAACGCCAATCTGGCCGCGGCTCCAGCGGATCCAACGCCCGCGGCCGTGACCGCCTCCTTCGAGGAGGCGGTGCTCGCGATCCAGTCCCGGTGCTCCATGTGCCATGCGGAGGAGCCTGTCTGGGACGGAATTCCCGCTGCCCCCAAGGGGGTGCGGCTCGACACCCCCGAGCAGATCGCGCGGCATGCGGATCTCATCCGGATCCAGAGCGTGCTCACCCATGCCATGCCGCCTAACAACATCACCGAGATGACCCTGGACGAGCGCAAGGCCGTGGCAACCTGGCTCGCTGCGCGTGAGACCGTCACCCGCTAAGAGGTGCATTCCGCACCGACAACCACATCATGGAGGAACCGCGTGACCGAACTTTCCCTTGAAAAGGCCCAGACGATCGCGGTCGCCGCGCTCAAGACCGCGCGGGAAAAATCCTTCAAGCCGCTGGCCGTGGTGGTCTACGACGCGCGCGGCGCCCTCAAGGCTCTCCTCGCCGAGGACGGCACCAGCCTGAAGCGCGCCGAAATCGCCATGGGCAAGGCCTATGGCGCCCTGTCCCTGGGGGTCGGCTCCCGCGCCCTTCACAAGATGGCTCTCGACCGCCCCTATTTCATCGCCTCCGCGACCCATGCGGCGGGCGGGCAGCTCGTGCCGGTTCCGGGCGGGGTTCTTATCAAGGACGGCCAAGGCCGGATCCTTGGCTCGGTCGGCGTCTCCGGCGACACATCCGACAACGATGAAATCGCTGCGGCTGCCGGGATCGAGGCGGCCGGACTGGTCTTCGACACGGGGGCCTGAGGCTTCTCCACACCCCTAACCCTTTATGTTTCAAGGAATTACTTAATTTTCGGGATAGTACTGGACATAAACAGTTGATTGATCAACAAATAGGACAAGGTTACTGCCTTAACCGGCTCTGACCGAAGACATTCAAAAACCCTGAATAACCAGGAAAGGGAACGCGTCCAATGTCATCATGGATCAAACGCACGGCTCTTGCCGCCGTCGCCACGGTCGCTCTCATGAGCGCCGCGTCGGCCGAAGTCGTCTACAATCGCGGCAACACCGGCGAGCCGGAAACCCTCGACACCCATAAGACCTCGACGGTCCAGGAAGCGCACATCCTGCGCGACCTGCTGGAAGGCCTGGTGGCCTACAGCGCCAAGGGCGAGGCCATTCCCGGCCAGGCCGCGAAGTGGGAAGTGAGCGACGACGGCCTCACCTACCGCTTTACCCTTCGCGACGGCATCAAGTGGTCGAACGGCGATCCGGTCACGGCGGAAGATTTCGTCTATTCCTACCGCCGCATCATGGATCCGGCGACGGGCGCGAAATACGCCAACATCCTCTACCCCATCAAGAACGCCGAAAAAATCAACAAGGGCCAGGGCAAGCCCGAGGAACTCGGCGTGAAGGCCGTGGACGCGAAGACCGTCGAGATCACCCTCGAGGCCGCGACCCCCTACTTCATCGAGCTCCTGACGCACCAGACCAGCCTTCCCGTTCACAGGGCCTCGGTCGAGAAGTTCGGCAAGGACTTCGTGAAGCCGGGCAACATGGTTTCGAACGGCGCCTACAAGCTCGCCGAGTTCGTGCCGAACTCCCACATCAAGCTCGTGAAGAACGAGAACTACTGGGACGCCAAGAACGTCAAGATCGATACGGTCAACTTCATCCCGCATCCGGATCTCGCCGCCGCCGTTCGCCGCTACGAGGCGGGTGAGCTCGACAGCATGGACGAGCTTCCGGCCAACCAGATCAAGACGCTCAAGGAGCGCTTCAAGGAACAGGTCAAGCTCGGCCCGTATCTCGGCACCTGGTACCTGGTGGTGAACTCCTCCAAGGCTCCGTTCAACGACGTGCGCGTGCGCCAGGCTCTCTCCATGGCCATCGATCGCGAGTTCATCGCGAGCGAGATCTGGGGCCAGACCATGCAGCCGGGCTATTCGTTCATGCCCCCGGGCCTGGGCAACTACGGCGAGCCGGCCTACATGGAGTACAAGGACGCGTCGCCGATCGACCGTGAGGAAAAGGCCAAGGCCCTCCTCAAGGAAGCCGGCTTCGGCCCGGGCAAGCCGCTGAAGGTCGAGATCCGCTACAACACGACGGACAACAACCGTAACTCGGTCATCGCCGTCGCCGACCAGTGGAAGCAGATCGGCGTCGAAACGTCCTTCATCAACACGGACGGCAAGACCCATTTCGCGCACCTGCGCGATGGCGGCGACTTCGACGTGGCCCGTTACGGCTGGATCGCCGACTACTCCGATCCGAACAACTTCCTGTTCCTCCTCAAGAGCGACAACAGGGGCTTCAACTACGGCAAGTACAACAATCCGGAGTTCGACAAGCTCTTCGATCAGTCCACCAAGGAGCTCGATCTGAAGAAGCGCGCCGACATCATGAAGAAGGCCGAGACCATCCTCATGAAGGACATGCCCTGGATTCCGATCATGTACTACGGCAAGAGCAACCTGATCTCGCCGAAGATCCAGGGCTTCGTACTGAATACCCGCGGCGTCTATCCGACGCGGTATCTGTCGAAGACGCAGTAAGAATAAATCTGATAAAGGGGCGGTCTGCGCGTCAGGCCGCCCTATTCTTTTACTGTTCTGCTGCAGCAGCAGGAGGAGCTTCCCGTGCTCTCCTTCATCCTTCGCCGCTTTCTGTCGGCCATCCCTACCCTCTTCATCATCATCACCATCTCGTTCTTCCTGATCCGGCTCGCCCCCGGCGGACCGTTCGATCTGGAACGGCCTCTCGAAGCCAAAGTGATGGAAAACCTCAATCGGATCTATCAGCTCGACAAGCCGCTGATCGAGCAGTACTGGCTCTATCTGGCAGCCGTGCTGCGGGGCGATTTCGGCCCCTCCTTCATTCTCCGCGACTTCTCGGTCGGCGAGCTGTTCGCCCGCGGTCTGCCCGTCTCGATCACCCTGGGCTCACTGGCTCTCTCCCTCGCCATCATCGTCGGGGGCACCCTCGGCTCCATCGCGGCGCTTCGCCAGAACAGCACCGTCGACTATCTGGTCACCGGCATGGGCGCTCTCGGCCTGACCATTCCGAACTTCGTCGTCGCCCCGGTCCTTCAGATCGTCTTCGGCCTCGCCCTCGCCTGGCTGCCCGTGGCCGGCTGGGGCAACGGAAGCGTGCGCAACCTCATTCTCCCGGTTCTGGTGCTGTCCCTGCCGCAGATCGCGGTCGTCGCCCGCATGACCCGCGCGGCCATGATCGAGAACCTGCGCTCGAACCATATCCGCACCCTGCGCTCACTGGGCCTGCCCACCCGCGTCATCGTCACCCACGCCCTGCGCGGCGCGGCCCTGCCCGTGGTGTCCTATCTCGGCCCTGCGGCCGCCGCCCTGCTCACCGGATCAGTGGTGGTCGAGACCATCTTCGGCCTGCCGGGGATCGGGCGCTACTTCGTCGAGGGCGCCCTCAACCGCGACTATACCCTCGTCATGGGCACCGTCGTGGTGGTGGCCGTCTTCGTTCTGCTCTTCAACCTCGTGGTCGATATCCTCTACGCGCTTATCGATCCGCGCATTCGCTACGAGTGAGGCTCCCATGGCTGAAGGCGCCGTTCTTCCCGTCGAGACCATGACGGGCCCCGTCACCGGACGATCCCTTTGGGCCGAGGCCCGCGGGCGTCTGATCCGCAACCGTGCTGCGCTCACCAGCATCGTCGTGCTGACGCTGATCGCTCTCGCATGCATCTTCGGTCCGCTTTTCACGGGCCATCCCTTCGACCGGGTCTATTCGGATTACGTGAAGGTGCCCGCGAGTCTCGAAGCCTACCCGAAAGCAGACCAGATCGAGCCGAACATCGAGCGAATCGGCGCCCGCGTCCGCGCCAAGGCCGAGAACATCGCCATCGAAAACGATGTCGTTCGCATGACGCTCGTGAGTTCGAGCAGCCGGCCCATCGACGAACGGCTGCTCGCCTATTTCGAGCGCTCGGACCTCTTCGGTCCTGCCCGCGTCGTGGAAAAGCAGCAGGAGGGCCAGCGACTCGTCGTCGACGTCCCCCTGAAGCGGCAGTATTTCTTCTTCGGCACGGACACCAACGGGCGCGATCTCCTCACGCGCACCATGAAAGCCGGTCAGGTCTCGCTCGCCATCGGCCTTCTCGCCACCTTCGTCGCGATCCTCATCGGCGTGATCTACGGCGCGACCTCGGGCTATCTCGGGGGACGCGTCGATCTCGTGATGATGCGTATCGTCGACATCCTCTACTCGCTCCCCTTCATCTTCTTCGTGATCATGCTGGTGGTGTTCTTCGGCCGGAATTTCGTGCTGATGTTCATCGCCGTCGGCGCGGTGGAATGGCTCGACATGGCCCGCATCGTGCGCGGCCAGACGCTTTCCATCAAGCGGCAGGAATACGTGCAGGCGGCCGAGGCGCTGGGCGTCGAGACCAAGGGCATCATCCGCCGTCACGTGATCCCGAACACGCTCGGCCCCGTGGTGGTCTACATGACGCTTCTCGTGCCGAAGGTGATCCTTCTGGAGAGCTTCCTCTCCTTCCTGGGCCTCGGCGTTCAGGAGCCCAACACCAGCCTTGGCGTTCTGATCTCGGAAGGCGCCAAGAACATCCAGGGTGCTGCCTGGATGCTGCTCTATCCCTCCATCACGCTTGTCGCGATCCTCTTCTGCCTGAACTTCATCGGCGACGGCTTGCGCGATGCTCTCGACCCGAAGGATCGCTGACATGGCTGAACCCGTTCTTTCCGTCCGCAACCTTCACGTCCGTTTCCGCACGGGCGACGGCATTCTCCACGCGGTGAAGGGCATCGATCTCGACATCAATCCGGGCGAGACCGTCGCCATCGTCGGCGAATCCGGTTCGGGCAAAAGCCAGACGATGATGTCCGTGATGGGCCTGCTTGCCTCGAACGGCTGGGCTGAAGGCTCGGTGAAGTACCGCGGCGAGGAGCTGGTGGGCCTCTCGCCCGACAGGCTCAACAAGTATCGCGGCTCCAAGCTCACGATGATCTTTCAGGAGCCGATGACCTCCCTCGATCCGCTCTACCGGATCGGCGATCAGCTCAGCCTGCCGCTCACGACCCATGGGGGGCTCAGCAAGGCCGAGGCGCGCAAGCGCGCCATCGAGCTTCTGGAACTCGTCCGCATTCCCGATCCGGCCCGCCGCATCGATGCCTATCCGCATGAAATGTCCGGCGGCCAGCGCCAGCGCGTGATGATCGCCATGGCGCTCGCCAACAATCCGGACATCCTGATCGCCGACGAGCCGACGACTGCTCTCGACGTGACGGTGCAGGCGCGTATCCTCGAGCTTCTGGCGGATCTGCAGAAGCGTCTCGGCATGTCGATCGTGTTCATCACCCACGATCTCGGCGTCGTTCGCCGCTTTGCCGACCGCACCTATGTCATGAAGCGCGGCGAGGTCGTCGAAAGCGGCCGGACGAACGACATCTTCGCGGCGCCGAAGCATCCTTATACCCAGATGCTCATCGACGCCGAGCCGACCGGGCGCAAGGAGCCCGTCGCGGCCGACGCGCCGGTGGTGCTGGACGCCCAGAACATCGGCGTCCAGTTCACCCTGGAGAAGAGCTTCTTCGGCAAGGCGACCCACGTGCTCCGAGCCGTTGACGACGTGAGCCTGCGGGTCCGCGCCGGCGAGACCGTGGGCGTCGTCGGCGAATCCGGCTCCGGCAAGTCGACCTTGGGTCGCGCCATCCTGCGCCTGCAACCGGCCTCCGGCCTCGTGCGCTTCGAGGACCGCAACCTCATGCCGCTCGACCGGGGCGGCATGCGCCCCTTGAGACGGCACCTGCAGCTCGTCTTCCAGGATCCCTTCGGCTCCCTCTCGCCGCGCATGACCGCAGGCGAAATCGTGACGGAGGGCCTCCTCGTCCACGAGCCGAGCATTTCCCGAAAGGAGCGCGACCGCCGCGCGGCGCAGGCCTTCGAGGAAGTGCAGCTCGACCCGGCATGGCGCAACCGCTTTCCGCACGAGTTCTCCGGCGGCCAGCGTCAGCGCATCGCCATCGCCCGCGCCATGATCCTGCACCCGAAGCTCGTCGTTCTCGACGAGCCGACCTCCGCTCTGGACCGCTCGGTCCAGAAGGAGATCGTCGAGCTGCTGCGCAACCTGCAGAAGGCCCATGGCCTGGCCTATGTCTTCATCAGCCACGATCTCGCGGTCGTCCGCGCGCTCTCGGACGAGATCATGGTCATGAAGAGCGGCAAGGTGGTTGAGCGGGGCACGGCCGCGGAGATCTTCGAGCGGCCGCGTGAGGATTATACCCGCGACCTGATCGCGGCCGCCTTCCTCACCGAGCGCGGCAACAGCGAGGCCCCGGCCCAGCCCCTCGCCTCCTGAGGGTTGGAACCGGGGCGCATGGCACGGGTTTGATCCTTGTTTGCCGCACGAACACGCGGCAGACCGGTCGTCACCTCACCGGATCAGACCCTGCGCCATGGCAAAGCTCGCAGCCTATCGCGCCAAGCGCGATTTCACACGGACCTCGGAACCGGAAGGCAAGGCCTCCCGGCGCCGGGGCGCATCCTTCGTCGTACAGAAGCACGATGCTTCCCGCCTGCATTACGATTTCCGCCTCGAACTCGACGGCGTGCTGAAGAGCTGGGCGGTGGCCAAGGGGCCGAGCCTCGTCAAAGGCGAGAAGCGCCTGGCCGTCCAGGTCGAGGACCATCCGCTCGCCTACGGCGATTTCGAAGGCACGATCCCGGAGGGGCAGTATGGCGGGGGCACCGTCCTGCTATGGGACCGGGGAAGCTGGAAGCCGGAGGGCGATCCCCAGGAGGGTTATGAAAAAGGCCGCCTCAGCTTCAGCCTCGACGGTGAGAAGCTCAAAGGCGACTGGCATCTCGTCCGCATGGCGAAACGCCCGCGCGAGCGGCACGAATCCTGGCTTCTGATCAAGGCCGACGATTCCTACGCCCGCACCGAGGACGATCCGGATATCCTCGAAGAGGCGCCGCTTTCCGTCAAAACCGGGCGCTCGCTCGACGAGATTGCACCGGCTCGCTCCGCCAGGCGACCTGCGAAACGGGCCCATGCAGCGAAGAAGGCCGCAGCGCCGGGAACGGAGAATCCTTCCAAGCGAAGCGCTTCGGGCAAGGCCGCGAAGGCGGATGACGTTGAGATCGCCGGGATGCGCCTCAGCAATCCGGATCGCGTTCTGTGGGAGGACCAGGGCCTCACCAAGCGGGAACTGGCGGAGTTCTATCTCGACATCGGCGATTGGCTCCTGCCGCATCTGGCCGACCGCCCCCTCACCCTCATCCGCTGCCCATCCGGCTCGCGCAAGAAATGCTTCGTGCAGCGCCATTCCTGGGCCGGGATGAGCTCCTTCATCCACCGCAACCTGATGCCTGACGCGGACGGCGAGCAGGACGTGCTGGCGGTTCACGACATTCAGGGCGTGATCGCGCTCGTGCAGTCCGGTGTCCTCGAAATGCATGTATGGGGCTCGACCCTCGCCGATCCGGAGCGCCCCGACCGCCTGATCTTCGACCTGGACCCGGGCGAGGGCGTGCCATGGATGCGCGTGATCGATGTAGCTTCCTCTGTTCGCGAGCGCCTGAAAGCCCTCGGGCTCGAGAGTTTCGTGAAGACAACGGGCGGCAAGGGCCTTCACGTCGTCGTGCCCCTGACGCCGAAGGCTCTCTGGAAGGATGCTCTCGCCTTCACGCGAGCCTTTGCCGAGACGATGGCTACCGACGAGCCGGACCGGTACACCACCACGTCCGTGAAGCAGGAGCGCGAAGGCCGGATCTTCATCGATTATCTGCGCAACAACCGGGAAGCTTCGGCCATCGCGCCCTACTCCACCCGCTCGCGCCCCGGAGCGCCTGTGGCCACGCCGGTTTCATGGGAGGAACTGACGCCCGAGCTCAAGCCCAACGGCTTTACGGCCGCCAACCTAAGGAAGCGCCTTACGGCCCTTAAGAAGGATCCGTGGTCGGAGATCGCAAAGGTCGGTCAGGTCCTTCCCGAACGCCGGATTCTCCGGCCAAAGCGGCGCAAAGAATAGGCCTCAGAACAACGGAGCCTTGATCCCTTCGGCCTCGAGGGCCTGCTGGACGGCGGGACGCGCCACGACCCGCTCGGCCAGGGCATTCAGGTTCGGAAGGCTGCGCGGCGGACGCGGCATGCCACGGCCCCAGCGGATCAGCATGAAGAGAAACAGGTCAGCCGCCGAAAAACGTTCGCCGAGAAGCCAGGTCCGGTCGCCGAGCTGCCCGGAGATCACGTCGAACATGCGGTCGAGCCGCTCGCCCGCGGCCTGCTTGAGGGCCACCGCAGCGGCCTCGTCGCTCACCTGCGCATGCGGATAGAACCAAGCGTAATACTCCGCCTGCGGCGTGTTCGTCAGGTGGACCATCCACTTGTAGAAGGCGGCCCGCTCCGGCGTGCCCATGGCGGGGGCAAGGCCCGCCTCGGGGAACCTGTCGGCGAGATACAGGGCGATGGCTGCGGCCTCGAACAGAACGAGGTCGCCATCGACCAGGACCGGGATGCGGCCATTGGGGTTGAGCCTGAGATACTCGGCGCTCTTCTGGCCGTTGCTGGTGCGATCCACGAGGCGCAGCTCGAACGCGGCTCCGATTTCCCGCAGCATCATATGCGGCAGAAGGCTGGCATTGCCGGGATAGTAATAGAGCGCGAGCATGCGTGCGTCCCTTGTCGACGGACCTTGATGACCACTTGGTAAGTTGTGCAAGCCCAGCGGTAAAGGGTGGTGCGGTCACGATCCAAACCTTCCTTTGGCGTCCGTTTGCCCTATCGTTCTGAGACGGACACGGAGATACGGCGATGACGGATGAGGAAAAGGCCTTGATCGAGAAGCTGCGGGTCAAACCTGGCGAGAAGATCCGTCTTCGGGACCGCGACGCGCGGGACAAGTCCCTGTTCGCAGACGAGCAGGAAACCAGGATCGCCACCGAAGCCCTTTCACGGGAGATCGATGTCCTGCAGGACCGGCTCTACGCGGAGGGCTCGCGGGCTCTGCTCGTGGTCCTTCAGGGCACGGACACCTCGGGCAAGGACGGCACCATCCGCAGCGTCTTCAACGCCACGGGGCCCCTGGGCGTCTCGGTTCACGCCTTCGGCCCGCCGACCAAACTCGAACTGGCCCATGACTTTCTCTGGCGCGTCCATGCCGTGTGTCCCCGGCGGGGAACGATAGGGATCTTCAACCGCTCACACTACGAGGATGTCCTGATCGGAAAGGTCCGCAAGCTCGCACCCAAGGAGGTGATCGAGCAGCGCTACGAGCAGATCAATGCTTTCGAGAAGACCCTGGCCGAGAATGGCACGACGATCCTCAAGTTCATGCTGCATATCTCCAAGGACGAGCAGAAGGAGCGCCTGCAGGACCGCCTCGACGACCCGACGAAGCACTGGAAGTTCAACCCCGACGATCTGGAGGACAGGGAGCATTGGGACGACTACCAGGACGCCTATGAGACGATGCTTCATCGCTGCTCGACGCCATGGGCCCCATGGCACATCGTACCGGCCGACAGGAAATGGGTCCGCAACGCCGCCATTGCCGGGATCGTCAAAGCGACCCTCGCGGACATGAACCCGCAATATCCCAAGGTCTCATGGAACCCGAAGGATTTCAGCCTGCGCTAGCGAGGGACACCCCGCAGGCCCGGCCGGGCCTCCTTCCACCTTTGTCGAATCCCCTTGCCGACGAGGGGGTTAAGCGCGACAATAATCTTTATGAAAAGCATCCTTGTCCCGATCGAAGACCACGGCAACGTCGAGTCCCAGCTGGAAACCGCGCTGCAAATCGGCAGCCTGTTCGACAGTTATGTCGAGGGGATCGCGATCACCCCCGATTACCCGGTGGTTCTGCCGGTGGACATCGCCATCGGCGTGCCCTCCCCCATCACCCCCGAAAACCGCATCGAGATGGCCCGCGCCTGCCGCGAGCGCTTCGAGGCGTTCATGAGCGCGAAGCAGGTTTCGCGCGCGGCCGCCGGCATTTCCGGCCTCAGCTCCGGCTGGCGGCAGGACGGCCTGATGGAGGATGCTTATCTCGGAGCCTATGGACGGGTCTTCGACGCGATCGTGGTGGGGCGCCCGGACGGATCGAACGGCCAGACCCGCCTTTCGACCGTCGAGGCCGCCCTGTTCGAGACGGGACGCCCGGTGCTGATCGCTCCGCCCACACCCGCCCGCAGCTTCGGCGAGACCGCCGTCATCGCCTGGAACCGGAGTACGGAAACCGCCCGCGCCGTGCTGGGAGCGATGCCGTTGCTGAAGAAGGCGCGGCGCATCGTCGTCCTCGAACTCGAGGACTGGGGCGTTCCCGGCCCGTCCGGCGCGGAGCTTGCGCGTCATTTGCGGATGCACGACATGCCTGCCGAGGCGATGACGGTCCCCGATCCTTCGAGCCGGGCTGGCGAAACGATCCTGAAGGAGGCCGCCGCTCTCGGCTGCGATCTTCTGGTGAAGGGCGCCTATACCCAGAGCCGCCTGCGGCAGATGTTCTTCGGCGGCGCGACCAGCCATATCCTGGGCAATGCGACCGTCCCCGTTCTTATGGCTCACTGACAAGCCATGCCGATCGCCATGCTCAGGGACGTCGCCGTCGTTCTCGATGACCGCTTCCGGAGCCTCTTCATCGGTTCGGCCTGCCTGGAGAAGCTGGCGGAGGGATGCCGCTGGGCGGAAGGACCGGCCTACTTTCCCGCCGGGCGCTCCCTGATCTGGAGCGATGTCCCCAACGACCGGATGATGCGCTTCGACGAGACCTCGGGCGCGGTCGGCGTCTTTCGCCCCTCCTCCGGCTATTCCAACGGCAACACGGTCGACCGCCAGGGACGGCTCGTCACCTGCGAGCACGGCAACCGGCGCGTGACGCGCACCGAGCACGACGGCTCCATCACCGTGCTGGCGAGCCATTACCAGGGCAAGCGCTTCAACAGCCCCAACGACGTGGTCGTGAAGTCGGACGGATCGATCTGGTTCACGGACCCGACCTATGGGATCGATTCCGACTACGAGGGGCACAAGGCTCAGAGCGAGATCGGAGCCTGCCACGTCTATCGTATCGATCCTCACACCGGGGAGGTGCGGATCGTCGCCGACGACTTCGTACGGCCGAACGGACTTGCCTTCTCCCCGGACGAGACCCGCCTCTACGTCGCCGATACGGGCGCGACCCATGTGAAGGACGGCCCGCGCTACATCCGCGTCTTCTCCGTCGACGACACGGGCGGCCTCTCGGGCGGCGAGGTCTTCGCCACTTGCACGCAAGGCCTGTTCGACGGCTTCAGGCTGGACGAGGCGGGCCGGATCTGGACCAGCGCCGGCGACGGCGTCCATTGCTACGAGAGCGACGGCCCCCTGATCGGCAAGATCCTGGTCCCGGAGACCGTTGCCAATGTCGTCTTCGGCGGGCCGAAGCGGAACCGGCTCTATATCTGCGCCACGACCTCGCTTTATGCCATCATGCTGCCCGTCAACGGAGCGAAAACCTTTTAAAGCCGGTTTCACCGACGGGGGAATCGGCTCTCCTCTTCGCCATGCCCATTCTTTGACGACGAACCGGACCCACTTCGCCGAAAATGCGCGAGCGCGCTGCATAACGCTTGTGCATCCCCGCGGCTTCCATCATGTATCCGCCCCATGAGTCCCTCTGGTTCATCCGCCGCGCACAAGGTGCGCTCTGGAGCCCTCATCGGCATCGGCCTGATGCTTCTGGGGGTGTTTCTGTTCGCCGTGAACGACGTGATGGGCAAGTGGCTCGTCGCAACCTATTCGGTCGGGCAGGTTCTGCTCCTGCGCAGCATCGCGGCCCTGGCGATTCTGCTGCCGTTGATGCGCCGCCAGCGGGTTCCCTTCGCCATTCCGCCGCAGCCTGGGCTGCATGCGGTGCGGATCACCCTGTCGACGCTGGAAGTGGCCTGTTTCTACTGGGCGGTCACCTACATGCCGCTCGCGGACGTGATGACCTATTATCTGGCCGGACCGATTTATGTCGCCGCCTTCGCGGCGTTCTGGCTCGGGGAGAAGATCGACAAGCCGCGCATGCTCGCCATCGGCTTCGGTTTCGTGGGCGTGCTGATCGCCCTGCGCCCGTCGCCGGCGACCCTTTCCCTGCCGGCCCTCATCGCTCTCACGGGAAGCATTTTCTACTCGCTGCTCATGATCACGACCCGCAAGCTGCGGGAAACGCATGACGCCACGCTCGTGCTCGGGCAGATTCTCGGCGCCCTGATTTTCGGCCTTGTCACCGCGCCGTTTGCCTGGGTCTCGCCGACGCCGCTCGAACTGACGGGCCTCTTCCTGCTCGGCATCGTCTCCATGGCGGGCCATGCCTGCGTGAACCGCTCGCTGAAGATCGCTCCCGCCTCCGTCGTCGCGCCCTATCAATACACGCTCATCGTGTGGGCCGTCGTTCTGGGCTACCTGTTCTTTGGCGACATCGTCGAGTTCTGGACGCTCGTAGGGGCAGCCGTCATCTGCGGGGCAGGCCTGGTGCTTCTGCTGCTGGAGCGCGAAGCGGCACGGCGCGGGCGCGAGGCGAAGGACATCGAGACGCCCGTTCTGCCCGAGGCGTGACGAGACTTCAGAAGCGCCGGATTTCCCTGCGGATGGTCCGAGAGTCGAGCTTGACACCTCCCTCCGCTAAGACGTCAATGGCGCAACAAAGACACGGGGAGTCCGATGCGCCTGAAGACCACCATCATTGCCGCTACGGCAGGAATTCTTTTCGCCTCAGCAGCCTTCGCACAAGACATCAAGATCGCCCTCATCGCGGGCAAGACCGGGCCGCTTGAAGCTTACGCCAAGCAGACCGAAGCCGGCTTCATGATGGGCCTGGAGTATCTGACCAAGGGCTCCATGACCGTCAACGGCCGCAAGATCAACGTGATCGTGAAGGACGACCAACTCAAGGCGGACCTCGCCAAGACGCTGCTGGAGCAGGCCTATAACGACGACAAGGTGGATCTCGCCGTCGGAACCACCTCCTCGGCTGCGGCGCTCGCCATGCTGCCTGTGGCCGAAGAGAACGGAAAGGTCCTGATCGTGGAGCCCGCCGTGGCCGATGCGATCACCGGCGAGAAGTGGAACCGCTTCATCTTCCGCACCGCGCGCAACTCGACTCAGGACGCCTACGGCGCTGCGGCCGCCGTTCCCGCGAGCGGCGATGTTTCGATCGCGACGCTGGCGCAGGACTATGCCTTCGGCAAGGACGGCGTGGCCGCCCTCAAGAGCGCGCTCGCGCAGATCCGCCCGAATGCGAAGGTCGTGTTCGAGGAATATGCGCCCCAGAACGCCACCGATTTCACCGCCTCCGCCCAGCGCATCTTCGACGCGCTCAAGGACAAGCCGGGCAAGAAGATCATCAACATCATCTGGGCCGGTCAGCATCCGCTGCCGAAGATCGCCGATCTGAAGCCCGAGCGCTTCGGCATCGAGATCGCGCCCGGCGGCAACATTCTGCCCGCCATGCAGATCTACAAGAACTATCCCGGCATGGAAGGCGCGGTGTACTATTACTATGCCTTCCCGAAGAACCCGATGAACGATTGGCTCGTGGCCGAGCATCAGAAGCGCTTCAACGCGCCGCCGGACTTCTTCACCGCGGGCGGCTTCGCGGCAGCCTCCGCCGTCGTCACCGCCATCCAGAAGGCGGGCGGCACGGATACCGAGAAGCTGATCGCGGCCATGGAAGGCATGACCTTCGAAACCCCGAAGGGCCCGATGACCTTCCGCAAGGAAGATCACCAGGCGCTGCAGGACATGTATCACTTCAAGGTCAAGGCCAACGGCAAGGATGCGAACGACCTGCTCGATCTCGTGGCCACCATCCCTGCCGACAAGATGCCGATCCCGGTCCGGAACAAGCGTTAATCAGACCTGTGACATTCACATCCACGACAACGGCGCCCGCGCTCGAAACGCGCGGGCTTACCATTCGCTTCGGCGGCCATGTGGCCGTCAATGATGTGTCGTGCCGGTTCACCCCCGGCACGCTCACGGCCATCGTCGGCCCGAACGGCGCCGGCAAGACGACGTATTTCAACCTCATCTCCGGTCAGCTCAAAGCCAGCGCGGGCCAAGTCCTCGTCGAGGGCGAGGACGTCACGGGACTGCCGCCCTCCGCCCGCACCCGGCGCGGACTCGGACGCGCCTTCCAGCTCACCAATCTCTTTCCGCAGCTCACCGCGCTTGAGAACGTGCGCCTCGCCGTGCAGAGCCGGGCGGACGCGGGATGGTCGCTCTTCAAGGTGTGGAACAGCCGCCGCGACCTGATCGAGAAGGCCGAAAGCATCCTGGAGCGGGTGCGCCTGGCGGACAAGCGCCACATCGCGCCGAAGGCGCTCTCCCACGGCGACCAGCGCAAGCTCGAAGTCGCGCTGCTCATTGCCATGGAGCCCAAGGTCTTCATGTTCGACGAGCCGACCGCCGGCATGAGCGTCGACGAGGTGCCGACCGTGCTCGAACTCATTCACGACATCAAGCAGCGGGGCGATTCCACGGTCCTTCTGGTGGAGCACAAGATGGATGTCGTGCGCTCCCTCTCCGACCGCATCATCGTCCTGCACAACGGCACCCTCGTGGCCGATGGCGAGCCCGCCGAGGTAATCGCCTCGCCCGTGGTGCAGGAAGCCTATCTCGGCGTGGAGGTCGCCCGTGACTGAGCCTCTGCTGCAATTGTCCGGCGTGCACACGCATATCGGCCCCTACCACATCCTGCACGGGGTGGATTTCGCGATACCTTCGGGCCAGCTGACGATGCTGCTCGGGCGCAACGGCGCGGGCAAGACGACGACGCTTCGCACGATCATGGGCCTGTGGCAGGCTTCGTCGGGCCAGATCCGGTTCGACGGCAAGGACATCACCTCAGCCTCCACCCCGGACATCGCGCGCGCGGGCATCGGCTACGTGCCGGAAGCCATGGGGATTTTCACCGATCTGACCGTGCGCGAGAACATCGTGCTCGCAGCCCGCAGCGGCCCCGTCGACAAGAACAGACTCGACTGGATCCTGGGGCTTTTCCCCGCTCTCAAGCGCTTCTGGAACCTGCCTGCGGGCAATCTTTCCGGCGGGCAGAAGCAGATGCTCGCCATCGCCCGCGCCATCGCGGAGCCGCGCCGTCTCCTGCTCATCGACGAGCCCACCAAGGGGCTCGCTCCCGTGATGGTGCGCAGCATGATCGAGGCCTTCAAGGCCCTGAAGGCCGCAGGCGAGACGATCCTGCTCGTGGAGCAGAATTTCTACGCGGCATCGGCGCTGGGCGACAACGTGGTCGTCATGGACGACGGGCGCATCGTGCATTCCGGCGCCATGAGCGAGCTCGTGGCGGACAAAGCCCTGCAACAGCGCCTGCTCGGCCTTTCTCTGGATGCCCATCAATGAGTGACATGGCTGCCGAATCCAACACCCCGGCGGAGCTTCCCCGCGCCAAGACGGATTGGCTCCCGCTCGTCCTGATCCCGGCCCTGGCCCTCCTGGCGCTGCCCTTCGTCGGCAGCCCCTCCACCTGGGTGACGCTCACCGTCGCGGGCCTCGCCATGGGCATGATGATCTTTCTCATGGCGTCGGGGCTCACCCTCGTCTTCGGCCTGATGGACATCATCAATTTCGGCCATGGCGTGTTCATCTCCCTCGGCGCCTATGCCACGCTCCTCGTTCTCGGCCCTCTCGCGGGATGGGCGCAGGCGGATTCGCTCGGCCTGAACCTCGCTCTCCTGCTGCTGTGCATCCTGGCGGCCATGCTGGTGACGGGGCTCGTCGGCGCGGTCTTCGAACGAGTGATCGTCCGCCCGGTCTATGGCAGCCATCTGAAGCAGATCCTGGTGACCATGGGCGGGCTGATCGTCACCGAGCAGCTGATCCACGCGATCTGGGGCGCTTCGCCGATCCCGATCCCGCTGCCGCAATCCCTGCGCGGCGCCTTCGTGTTCGGCGACATCGTCATGGAGCGCTACCGCGTCGTGGCGGTCGTCATCGGCATCGCGGTCTTCCTCGGCATGGAGCTGCTCCTCAACCGCACGCGGATCGGCCTGCTCATCCGGGCCGGCGTCGAGAACCCCGAAATGGTCGAGGCTCTGGGCTACCGCATCCGCCGCCTCTTCGTGAGCGTCTTCATCGCCGGATCGGCGCTCGCCGGACTCGGCGGCGTCATGTGGGCCTTCTACCGCCAGACGCTCACTGCCGGCATGGGCATGGAGGTGATGGTGCTGGTGTTCATCGTCATCATCATCGGCGGCCTCGGCTCCATCACCGGCTGCTTCGTCGGCTCCCTGCTCGTGGCCCTCGTCGCCAATTATGTCGGCTTCATCGAACCGAAGCTGGCGCTGATCTCCAACATCCTCGTCATGGCCCTCGTCCTGATCTGGCGTCCGCAGGGCCTCTTTCCGGTAGCGCGTCGATGACCTCATCCCCGGCCCTTCCCTTCGACGAAACCCGCCGGCAGGGCGGGTTCCTGAGTGCGGTCCTGTCCTCGGACCTGCCCCGTTCGCGGGTGCTGAGCGTCGTTCTGCTCGCGATCCTGCTGGTCCTGGCCACCACGCCGTTCGTCTTCTCCGGCAGCCAGCCCATCGGCACGGCGGCGAAGATCTGCGTCTTCATCGTGCTGGTGGCGAGCTACGACCTTCTGCTCGGCTATTCCGGCATCGTTTCGTTCGCTCACACCATGTTCTTTGGCATCGGCGGCTATGGCATCGCCATCGCGCTCGAACGCCTGGGCCCCACCTGGGGTTCGGCCGCCATCGGCCTGGTTGCGGCCCTGGCCCTTTCGGCCGTGCTGGCCGTGGCCATCGGCCTCCTCTCGCTCAGGGTGCGGGCCATCTTCTTCTCCATGATCACCCTGGCCGTGGCCTCCGCCGCCGCGGTGCTGGCCTCTCAGCTGTCGTCCCTCACGGGCGGCGAGGACGGATTGTCGTTTCAGCTGCCGCAGGCGCTCCGCCCGGCCTTCCGGCTCCTCTCCGAGCCTCTTTTCGGAACCGCGGTCAATGGGCGGCTGCTGGCTTACTATCTCGTCTTCTTCGTCTCGCTGCTGGTCTTCCTGACTCTCCTGCGCATCGTGAACTCGCCTTTCGGGCGCGTGCTCCAGGCGATCCGCGAGAACGAGTTCCGGGCCGAAGCCCTCGGTTATCGCGTCGTGGCCTACCGGACGGCGGCCTCCGTCATCTCCGCCCTGGCGGCGACAATCGCCGGCGCGCTCATGGCGCTGTGGCTGCGTTATAACGGGCCGGACACCACCCTCTCGTTCTCGATCATGGTCGACATCCTGCTGATGGTCGTCATCGGCGGCATGGGAACCATGTATGGCGCGGTCATCGGCGCGGCGCTCTTCGTTCTGGCGCAAAGCTACCTGCAGGTCCTGATGGAGGCCGGAAGCTCGGCTCTCGCCGGTCTTCCGCTGCTCCCCAACCTCATCCACCCCGACCGCTGGCTCCTGTGGCTCGGCGCGCTGTTCGTCATCAGCGTCTATGCCTTCCCGGGAGGAATCGTCGGCCGTTTGCGGCGCGCGGTCCCATAAGAGCTAGCCGGGAAACTTAGCAGGCTCGGAACCGTTTATCCGAAGATCGGAGGAAGCGCCCATGAGCCGTGCCTTTGTTCGCGAGTCCGAGGGTGGCGAAGCTTTCGAGGATTTGCCGGACCGCCCCGTCAGCCCACACCACCTGGTGACGCCATCGGGCCTTGCCCGGATGGATCAGGCGATCGAAGACCTGAACAAACGCCTCGCCGAGGCCCAGGGCACCGGTGACAAGGCTGAGATCGCCCGTCTCTCCCGCGACCTGCGCTACTGGTCCCTGCGCAGAGCCTCGGCGGAGGTTGCGCCCGTTCCAACGGACACGGAGCATGTCCGTGTCGGCTCGAAAGTCACTTTCGAACGGGAGGACGGACGGCAGCAGACCTACCGGATCGTCGGAGAGGATGAGGCGAACCCGGCCGAAGGGACGATCTCCTACGTGTCGCCCCTCGCCCAGGCGCTCATGGGCAAGGAGGTCGGCGATACCGTGCCGGTCGGACAAGCCACGGCGGAGATTGTCGCCATCGACATCTGAAGCTGCGAAGCCCCTGCCTTCAGTTCAGGCAGGGTCTTTCAGCGCCACTACATTGGTGGCCGAGGCATCCTCGGTCACGGCCGTGCGAGCCAGCATGTGGTCGCGGAGCATCAGGTCGATATCCTGCTGGATCTGCAGGAAATCGTCCCATTTCGAGGTGGCGATCAGAGCATGGATCTCGACCTTCGGCTTTTCCTCGTGGCCTTCGCGCAGTCTGACCCGGACCGACCCGCGCTCGATCTTCGGGTGCTCCGCGACAAGGGCGGCAATCGCCTCGATCTCATGCCGGATCGCCGCAGCATCCGAGGCCGCAAGCCCCACCACCCGGTCATAGGGCATGCGGTCGCGACTGGTCAGGTTGATGATGTTCATATTGACGAAGGTCGCGTTCGGAATCGTGATGAGGGTCCGGTCGAGCCCCCTGATGCGTGTCGAGCGTATCCCGATTTCCTCGACACGGCCCTCGAGATTGCCGAACCGGCAAAGGTCGCCTACGCGAACGGGCCGGTCCGCATAGAGGATCAGGCCGCCGATGAAGTTCTCCAGCGTCGGCTTCGCGGCGAGAGCGACGGCGAGGCCGCCGACGCCGAGGCCTGCGAGAAGACCGGCCAGCGGAATCCCGAGATGGGAGGCGCCGTAGATCAGGAGGACGATGGCGCCGGAAAGACCGGCAAGACGGATGGCAGCCCTGGCGAGATGGGCGTCGATGCTTTGCGTCGCGGAAAGATAGAGCCTGCCGGCAAGCGTATTGGAGAAGGCGAGAATCGCCCAGATCATGGCGATATACGCGATGCCCTCGGCGATCTCCTCGATCCTGCTGTTGACTTGGCCCGTCAGGTTGATCTGGTTGTCGATCATGTAGCGCACGAACAGCGCGGCCACCGCTACGGTTCCTGGCGTAATCGAGTTGGCGAGAACCTGCACCGTTCCGCTCTGCGAGGCGCTGGCGGCGCGCGCCAGAGAATGCATGCCGACGACCGATCCGACCGCAAGGCCCGTCACGAGAATGAACGCGATCCATTGCCAGATCGCCTGTCCCTCGATCTCGATCCGCAGGGATTCCGGCAGGGCCTCGATCACGCTGAACGATTTCGGCGGCAGCAGATGGCCGGGCGACTGGCTGAAGAAGTCGTAGAAATCTTCCTGCGTTCCGCTCGCGTTAGGCACGTTGCGGATCCGGCGGTAGACATTCTCGAGCTGGCCCACCGTCTCGCTGGAGAAAAGGTATTCTCCCGCTCTGGGCCCGTCTGCCATGCGCGCGATGCGGATTTCCGTTCCGGGCACATTCCAGTTCGGCAGCGGCTTTCCCGCGAGATCCTCGTCGCCGGGAATGCTGCGTGCTTCGGGGAGCGGAACCCGGTCGAGGATCTCCTTCAACAGCAGCACCGCTTCGAGCCGTCGATGTTCGAGCTCGACCGGAGGAATATCCCGCAGATCCAGGGTTCGGGAAGCTCTGGACAGCAAGGCGTCGGCTTCCGCAACCTTTCCCGCAACGCTCTCGCTCCAGAACAGGCCAGGCTCGGACCTGTTCTCCCGGTACGCCTCCATGAGCACGCGGGTGGCCCGCGCGACATCGGCGCGGAAACCCTCGATGGTCGCCCTGGGACTCGATGTCTGCACAGGGGCGATGAAGCTGAGATTGCCGAGCGCCCGGGGCGCCCCCAGGAACTGGAGAGCGATGAACAGAACGACCAGAAGCGTTGCGACCAGAGGAACGGCCATCTCTTGAAGGGGCCGTTGCGAGGAGGCGGTCATGGCGCGCTCCCGTTCGTCGATGCGTCGAAACGTTTCGCGATCCATGGCCCTCGGTCGCCACCAGGAGGATTCTTCCTCATGCTGCCCGCTCCTGACATCTCAGGAAGCGGCGGCTGTATCGTCGTCCTTGATCGACTCATAATAGGCCCGCTTCGCTTCATACATCATGAGATCGGCCCGCCTGACCACCGCCTCCAGCCTTTCTCCCGGCTGGCTCGTGGCCGCTCCCATGGAAAAGCTCAAAGGCATCCCGGTATAGAACTGATTGTTGACCTCGATCAGGTTCTCGATGCTGTCCAACACGACCTTACCGTCCCGCTCGTCCGTTCCCGGCATCAGCAGCACGAACTCGTCGCCTCCGATCCTGGCCGCGCAGGAGGGCTTGTCGACGGCCTTGCTCAACACCTCGCCGGCGCGGCGCAGGAGAGCATCGCCGGCCGCATGCCCGAGCTGATCGTTGGCCGCCTTCAATCCGTTCAGGTCGATGACGATGATGGTGACGGGAAACGGCCCCTTGCGCTCCAGGCGGTTGAGTTCATCGACGTAGAAGGAGCGGTTGTAGAGCTTGGTCAGCACGTCGTGCTTGCCGAGATACTCCAGGTAAGCCTCGGCTCGCTTGCGGGCGGTGATGTCGGTCAGCGCGACCTGAACCAGCGACCAATCTGCCTCGTAGCCGGGCAGCACGGAGAATTGCAGATGGAGGTGAAGCTCGTCTCCGGCGAGGGAGTAGTTGACCACTTCGCGCTGCTGGAAGATCTTTCCGTTCCAGAGGTCGATCAGCTGCTCCTTGAAGTGATCGCGCATCTCATCGCGAAAGACGTCGCCGAGGCGCCGCAGGAGCGTATCCTTGTCAGGGGAGGCGAAGAGCTCCAATGTATGCTGGTTGACATCGATCACGCGGATCTCACTCATGCATCGCATCACGAACTCCGGATGCACGTCGGTGAACACGCGAAAGTCGACGATGCCCTGACGGCGCACATCCTCGAGCAGGTTCTTGACGCTGCTGAAATCCTCCACCCACAGCGACACGGGAGAATGCTCGAAAAGCCCCCGCGCGTAGGTTTCGCTGGCGGCCAGCCGACGCCTTGCCGTCTCGCGCTCCGTCACATCCTCGATGGCGATCAACACCCGGTTCCAGCTGTCCTCGTGTCCCGGGAGCACACTGCCTTTGAGCTGGATGTCGAGCCGCTTGCCCGACAGGGTGTAATTGACCGTATTGCTGAAGAACTCCGTTTGCCCGTCCCAAAGCTGAACAAGCTCATCGATATGAGCCTTGAGCATGTCATTGCGGAAGATCTCGCCGAGATTGTCGATCAGGTGGGGCAGATCGTTCGCCTCGAAAAGACTGAGCGTCTTGCGGTTCACCTTGATGACTCGGATCAGGCTGGAGCAGGTCTCGACCCGCGCTGTGTCCTCCAGCAAATACTCCCTGAGCGAGGCGACACCCGCCCGCCGCCACTCATCGAAGAGTGCCTTCAGACCGCTGTAATCCTCGAGCCACAGAGAAACGGGAGCCAATTCGAACATTTCAGCATCGTCATGCCGCTCGCCGGCCAGCGGAGCGTCTGAACCCTTGGTGCTGGATTGAAGCATGGCCCCTCTTAAGACACGTCTGATTCGTCCTCGCAGTTCAGCCTTTCAGGGTCATGTAATACTAGATCAAAGAATCGAATTTCTTTGCTCCTGGCGGCGCGTGAAAGTCAGGCACCGCCAGGAGAATTCCCTCTCCGCGGCAACGGTCGCATCTGGTGCGCAGAATATGTCGTCGGGACGGCGCTCGGCACCGAAATGCGGTTCAGCGGCCGGGCACGACGGCCGTCGCCTCGACTTCGAGGCGGGCCGCCTTCTCCACGAGGCGGACCACCTGAACGAGGGCCATGGCCGGATAATGGGTCCCGAGCACTTCCCGGTAGGCTCGCCCCAGCTCGCGCAGGTTGGCAAGGTACTCGTCCATATCGACCACGTACCAGGTCAGCCGCACCAGATGTCGGGGCTCGGCCCCGCCTTCGGCCAGGATGGTGCGGATATTCTCCAGCACCTGGCGGGCCTGGGCCACGAAGCCGTCCGCAAAAGCGCCGGTCTCGTCCCAGCCGACGATGCCGCCGGTGACCACGATTCTTCCTTCGGCCATCATGCCGTTGGCATAGCCTTTCGGCACCGGCCAATGTTTCGGGTTCAGGACTTCGGGCCCGTCATCGACGGCAGACAAGGGAGTTTCTCCAATAGCGGTTGTCATTGGCATAATCCCTTACTTTAGAGGCTTCGATCCGAGCATCTTCAGAATCTCGCGGGCGATCACGACCTTTTGGACCTCCGTAGCGCCCTCGTAAATCCGCAGCGCCCGGATCTCGCGGTAAAGTTCCTCAACCTTCACGCCCCGCATCACGCCGAGCCCTCCGAAAATCTGAACAGCCTTGTCGATGACGCTCTGCGCGGCCTCCGTTGCATACATCTTGGCCATGGCCGCCTCACGCGTCACGCGCGAAGCTCCCCGGTCCTTGGTCCAGGCCGCCCGATAAACGAGCAGCGCGGCAGCATCGACATGGGTCGCCATGTCGGCCAATGCGGCTTGCGTCATCTGCAATTCGCCCAACGGAGCGCCGAACAGCTTGCGCGTGGATGCATGCTGCAGAGCCTCGACCAATGCGCGGCGCGCGAGCCCGAGCGCCGCCGCTCCCACAGTCGAGCGGAAAACGTCGAGGGTCGCCATGGCAACCTTGAACCCTTCGCCCGGCCCGCCGATCCGGTTGGAAAGCGGGACCCGGCAGTTCTCGAAGCGCAATGTCGCAAGCGGATGCGGAGCAATGACCTCGATGCGGTTCTCGATCGTCAGACCCAGCGCTTGCGCATCGACCACGTAAGCGGACAGGCCTTTCGCACCCGGAGCCTCTCCCGAGCGCGCGAAGACGACGTAATGATCGGCAATGCCACCATTGGAGATCCAGGTCTTGACGCCATCGAGACGGACATGATCCGAACCGTCCGGCGATGCCGTCGTGCTCATGGCGGCCACATCGGACCCGGCTTCCGGCTCGGACAGCGCGAAGGCGGCAATGGCCTCGCCGCGCGCTACCGCCGGCAGATAGCGCGCCTTCATCGCATCGGAGCCGAACAGGGTGATCGGTCCTGTTCCAAGTCCCTGCATGGCGAAAGCGAAATCGGCCAGGCCGTCCTGGTAAGACAGGATCTCACGCGCAAGGCATAGGGTGCGGACATCGAAGCTTTCGGAGAGCCCGCCATAGGCCTGCGGCACGACGGCCCTGAGCCAGCCGCCTTCGCCCAGGCGCCGCACGAGGCGGCGGCAGGAGGCATCGGTGTCGTGATGCTCGACGAGAGGATGAACCTCCTTTGTCGCCCAGACGCGTAAATCCTCAGCAAAACGGCGATGACGATCCTCGAAGAACGGCCATGAAAGAAAGCTCGCGTCGATCACGTCAATCTCCTTTGAAGACGGGCTTTTCCTTCGCCGCGAAGGCCCGATAGGCGCGCGCGAAGTCTTCCGTCGTCATGCACAGGGCCTGCGCCACGGCTTCGGCCTCGATGGCCTCCTCGACGGACATGGCCCATTCCATCGCGAGCATGCGCTTGGTCATCGTATTGGCATAGGTCGGGCCCGTGCCGATCATCCGCGCGAGAGCCCCCGCCTCGCCCAGAAGCTCCTCGGGGCCGACGATGCGGCTGAAGAAACCCCAACGCTCCCCCTCCTCCGCGCTCATGAAGCGGCCGGTATAGAGAAGTTCCGAGGCGCGGCCCTGGCCGATGATGCGGGGAAGGATGGCACAGGCGCCCATGTCGCACCCCGCAAGGCCGACCTTGTTAAACAGAAACGCCACCTTGGCTCCGGGTGCCGCGAGACGGATATCGGATGCCATGGCGATGATGGCTCCCGCGCCAGCGCAGATCCCTTCGACCGCTGCAACGATGGGCTGCGGCGCAGCGCGCATGGCCTTCACCAGCTCGCCAGTCATGCGCGTGAAGGCGGTGAGGCCTTTCGTGTCCATCTCGACCAGCGGACCGATGATCTCGAACACGTCCCCGCCCGACGAGAAATTCCCGCCCGCGCCGGTGACGACGATGGCTTTGACCTCTTCGTCCTTGGTGCAGGCGTGGAAGACATCGGTCAGCTCGCGATAGCTTTCGAAGGTGAGCGGGTTCTTCTTCTCCGGCCGGTTGAGGGTGATCGTCGCGACGGGCCCATCGACGGACAGAAGAAAGTGGCGCGGCTCATAGGTTCTGAGCGGCAGAGAGACGCTGTTGGCAAACTGCATCATTGCTCGTCCCCCGCAATGGCGCGCCGCGCCGACAGTTTGGTCTTTGCGAGAAGCCGCATGAGCTCGCTCCGTTCCTTGGCGCTGAGATCCCCGAAAAGATCGGCGATCCAGTGTTCGTGCTCGGCGGCCATGGAGCGGAACTCGTCCCTTCCCGTTTTGGTGAGGCTGATCACCATGGCGCGCCGGTCGGTGGGAGAAACCATGCGCGCGATATGCCCCGAGGCGACGAGGCGCTCGACCAGACCGGTCAGGTTTCCGTTCGACACCATCATCCGCTTCGAAAGATCCGACAGCGTCATGCCGTCCGGCGCCTTGTCGAGCTGGGCCATCAGGTCGAAGCGCGGCAGCGTGACATCGAATTTCTCGCGCAGGCGGCGGCGCACTTCTCCCTCGATCAGGGTGGTGCAGGTGAGAAGGCGCAGCCAAAGGCGCAACTCCTCCCGGTGATCCTCCGGCATCTCGACAGCCTTGGTCTCGGCGTCGAGCGGAATCGCGTGATCGTCCATCGTCAGATTTCCCCTCCGGCCACCGCAATGGCCTGTCCCGTCACCGCACGCGCGCCCTCGCCGCAAAGCCACAGCACGGAATCGGCCACCTCGGACGGCTCGATGAGCCTGCCCTGCGGGTTGTGTTTTACGAGCTCGGCCAGAGCCTCTTCGCGGCTCCTGCCTGTCTTGCGCATGATCGTGTCCAAGCTCTCTGCCACGAGATCGGTGTCGGTAAAACCCGGACAGACGGCGTTCACGGTCACGCCCGTTCTCGCTGTCTCGAGCGCAAGCGCCCGGACGAAACCCACAACGGCATGCTTGGCGGCGCAATAGGCGCTGACATAGGGATAGCCTTTCAGACCCGCCGTCGAGGCCACGGCGACGATACGCCCGAAGCCCCGTTCCAGCATCGTGCCGATCACGGCATGGGCCGCATTCGTAACCCCGAGCAGGTTCACATCGATCATCTGGCGGAAAAGATCGGGACCGGTTTTGACGAACGGCGCGGTGGCGGCCGATCCGGCATTGGCAATCAGGAGATCGACGGGGCCATGGCGGAGGACGAGGTTCCGGACGGCTTCCTGAACCGCATCGTGGTTCGTCACATCGGCGATCGCTACGGCATGGGCATCGCCTTCCATGACGGCCCTATCGAGCGTCGCCCCGTTACGGCCCATGACCGTGACGGTTGCTCCGGCCTTGACGAGAGAAGCTGCGACGGCGCGGCCGATTCCCCGGCCGCCGCCCGTGACCAATGCATGCCGGCCCTTGAGGTTTGTCATGGTCATTTCATTCCGCCGCGAGAGAATTCTCTCCGCTCTCCATCTTCAACTCGGCCCGGGTCTTGGGCTTCGCCTTGACCTTCAATTCCTCCAGATCCTGCCGGTCCCGCACGGCGTTGCGGAAGATCTGATCCCTGCCGGCATAATATTGCGGCGGGCAATGAATATCGGCTGCGCCATACCAGGCTGCGGCCTTCATGGTGAAGAACGGGTCCACAAGGTGCGGACGTCCGAGCGCCACGAGATCCGCGCGCCCTGCGGCGAGGATCGTGTTCACCTGATCCGGCGCGGTGATGTTGCCGACGCACATGGTGGCGACGCGCGCCTCGTTGCGCACCTGATCGGAGAATGGCGTCTGGAACATGCGCCCGAAAATGGGGCGGGCCTCGCTCACCGTCTGCCCGGTCGAGACATCCACGAGATCGACCCCGTGCTCCGCAAAGGCACGGGCGATTGCGACCGCATCCTCGCCCGCGATGCCGCCCTCGGCCCAGTCCGTTGCCGAGATGCGCACGGACATGGGCTTGTGCGCGGGCCAGACCTCGCGCATCGCATCGAAGACTTCGAGCGGATAGCGCAGCCGGTTCTCGAGCGAGCCGCCATATTCATCGGTGCGTCGGTTGGTGAGCGGCGAGATGAAGCTCGCCAGCAGGTAGCCATGGGCACAATGGAGTTCGAGCATGTCGAACCCGGCGCGCTCGCCGCGTCGGGCGGCCTCGACGAACTGCACCTTGATGAGATCCATCTCGGCACGGCTCACCTCGCGCGGAACCTGACTGTCCGGGAAATAGGGAATGGGCGATGCGGAGCAGATATCCCAGGCCCCTTCCTCCAGCGGGCGGTCGATGCCGTCCCACATGAGCTTGGTGGCGCCTTTCCGTCCGGCATGACCGAGCTGCAGGCAGAACTTCGCCGCCGAATTGGCATGGATGTAATCGACGATCCGCTTCCAGGCGGCCTCCTGCTCGTCGTTCCAAAGCCCGGTGCAGCCGGGCGTGATCCGCGCCTCGGGAGAAACGCAGGTCATTTCGGTGAAGACCAAGCCCGCGCCTCCCATGGCGCGCGAACCGTAATGAACGAGATGAAAGTCGCCCGGCACGCCGTCTTTCGCCGAGTACATGTCCATCGGCGACACCACGACCCTGTTGGCGACCGTCATCTCGCGCAGACGGAACGGCTGGAACATGGGCACGGTGGGATTTTCGATGGCGACATCGAAGCCCTTTTCCCTGACCTGCTTCGCAAAAGTCCGGTCGACGGACGCGACGAAATCGGGCGCACGCAGACGCAGGTTGTCGTATGTGATGGCCTTCGCCCGCGTCATCACGCCGAAGGCGAACTGCACCGGGTCGAAATCCCAGAAGCGCGCCACGTGCTCGAACCAGACGAGCGACACGTCGGCAGCATGCTGTGTCTTCTCGACCTCCTCGCGCCGGCCGGTCTCGTAAAGGGACAGCGCACCTTCGACGCTCGATTCGCGGCGGAATGCCTCGTAGAGCGCGATGGCATCCTCCATGGCGAGCTTCGTGCCGGAACCGATGGAGAAATGCGCCGAGGCCTTGGCGTCGCCCAGCAGCACCTTGTTGCCCATCACCCAGCGCTTGTTGCGGATCATCGGGAAGTTGCGCCAGATCGAACGATTGGTGAGAACGCGATGCCCGCCGAGGAACCAGCCGAAGATCTGCTCCATGAGGGCGGCGGATTCGGCCTCGCTCTTATCCTTCAGCCCGGCCCGCTCGAAGGTGTCCGGATCCGTCTCGAACACCCAGGTGGAGCGGTTCGCCTCATACTGATAGGCATGGGCGATGAACGGTCCCCACTCCGTTTCCTGGAAGATGAACGTGAAGGCATCGAGCGGTTTGGTCGAACCCATCCAGGCGAACTTGTTGGGCCTGAGATCCACTTCGGGCTGGAAGTGATCCGCATAGCGATCGCGGAAACGGCTGTTGATGCCATCGGCCACGACGACGAGATCCGCATCCGCGAACAGGCTTTCGTCATCCACATCCACGTCGTAGCAGAGCCTGACGCCAAGCTCCGCCGCCCGGTCCTGCAGGATGAGAAGCAAGGTGCGCCGCGAGCAGCCACAGAATCCATTGCCGCCGATCCGATGTTCCGTTCCCTTGAAATGAATGGCGATATCGTCCCAATAGGCGAACTCGCCGGTGATCCGCCGGTAGCTCGGCAGATCGTATTTCTCGAAATTGTCGAGGGTCGCATCCGAGAAAACGACGCCGAAGCCGAAAGTCTCGTCGGCTCGGTTGCGCTCATAGACCACGATGTCGGATTCGGGCCTGAGCTTCTTCAGCAGGATCGCAAAGTAAAGCCCTGCGGGACCGCCGCCGATGATTGCCGTTTTCATGGGTTCCACCCCGAATTAACAATTTATTTTAAGATTAAAACAATTGCCGATCAACCTGCGTGGGCCAACCGGCCGTCGAAGTCCGCATGCCCTGCCTCAAGCACTCAGCGGCTCGTCATGCCGATAAGCCTCCTGAGCGATGCGGCGCAGCTCGAAGCGCTGCAGCTTGCCCGTCTGCGTGCGCGGAAGGGAATCGACGAATTCGATGAGACGCGGATACTTGTAAGGCGCGATCTCGGCCTTCACGTGATCCTGAAGCGCCTTCGTCAGATCGGCGCCAGGCACATGGCCCGGTCGCAGGACCACATAAGCCTTCACCACCGTTCCGCGATCGTCGTCCGGCGCTCCCACGACGCCGCATTCGGCAACAGCCGGATGGGTGAGCAGCGCCGCCTCGACCTCGGGGCCCGCAATATTGTAGCCCGCAGAGATGATCATGTCGTCGGAGCGGGCCTGGTACCAGAAGTATCCATCCTTATCCATGAGATAGGTATCGCCCGTGACGTTCCAGCCGTCCTGCACGTATTTGCGCTGGCGCTCGTCGGCGAGGTAGCGGCATCCCGTCGGCCCGCGAACGGCCAGGCGGCCGATGCTGCCGGGGGGCAGGTCGCGTCCCTCTTCGTCAATGATCTTCGCCTCGTATCCGGGAACGGGCTTGCCGGTGGCGCCGGGGCGGATCTCGTCCTCGGGGGCGGCGATGAAGATGTGCAGCATCTCGGTCGCGCCGATTCCGTCCATGAGCCTGATACCGGTCGCGGCCCTCCAGGCCTCGAAAGTGCCTTTCGGCAGAGGCTCGCCCGCAGAGACGCATTTGCGCAGGCTCGAGATGTCGTGTCCCGCGAGCTTAGACAGCATGGCGCGATAGGCCGTCGGCGCGGTGAAGCAGATGGTGGCCTTGTACTGAGCGATCGCAGGCAGGAGATCGTCGGGACCCGCTTTTTCCAGCAGCACGGTCGAAGCGCCGACCCTCATCGGGAACAGCACGATGCCTCCAAGCCCGAAGGTGAAGGCCAGGGGCGGAGAGCCGATGAAGCGGTCGCTGGGCTCGGGCCGCAGGACATTGCGGGAATAGGCATCGCAGATCGCCAGCATGTCGCGGTGAAAATGCATGGTGCCCTTCGGCTCGCCGGTCGTTCCGGAGGTAAAGCCGATCAAACACACATCGTCCGCCGCCGTATCGACCGCCGCGAAATCGGGCGAGGCTTCTGCGATCAGCGCCTCCAGGCTGTCGGATTGTCCGGAACCCCAATAAGCCACGTGCCGAAGATCCGGCGCCGCCGACCTCGCCCGCTCCATCTCATCCGCGAGCCGATGGTCGCAGAGCGCAATGGCGATCCTGGCCTTGTTCAACGGATAGGCGATTTCCTTGGCGCGCAGAAGCGGCATGGTGGCGACGACGATGCCGCCCGCCTTCAGCACTGCAAGATAGGCCGCCACCATCATCGGATTGTTCGCGGAGCGGAGCAGGACGCGACCGCCCGGCACGAGGCCGAGCCGGTGGACGAGAACGTTGCAGATCCGGTTCACGCGCTCCTGGAGTTCGCGATAGCTGAGTGTCTCGGTCGGACTGATGAGGCAGGGCTCGCCGCCCCTCCCCTCATCGACCCAACGGTCGAGGAACGCCACGGCGCAGTTGAGCCGCTCGGGATAGAGAAGCTCAGGGCGGTTGAAGAGAAAGGTCGGCCATTGATCCCTGGGCGGCAGGTTGTCTCTCGCGAAGGTATCCACATGCGCCGTGACCGCCATCGTCCGCTCCTTCATCCATCCTGGAGCAGGAGAGCGAAGCGACATGAAAACCGGCAGGCGGACCTTGATATCGGAGGCTTCGAATGCGCCCCGGTTCCGTGCATTGCCGCTCACGCGCCCGTCATCCCACCAACCTTCTTCCGCGAAATAATCCACTTGAAGAACCGCAAAATTATTTTAAACTTAAAACAATACTTGGCAATCCCAAAGTTTGGGGATGTCATGGCGAAAGCTTCCATAAAGGGAGTGTTCGGCTGAAAAGTTTTGCGGCAGAGTAGCGCCGCCCCACCGTCGAGGCGCCTCACGTCCCGCCGGGAACAACCATATGCAGCACGGCAAACGCGCGCAGGGAACAGCCACTCGGGAGACCATGATGAACGTGACGATCAAAACACTCGGCCTCGCAGCGGCCGTCACTCTGGCGGCAGCACCGGCCATCGCGCAGGAGAAGCTGAAGGTCGGCCTGCTGCTGACCCTCTCGGGTCCCTCCGCCGTGCTCGGGCAGCAGGCGCGCGACGGATTCCAGCTTGCGGTCAAGGACCTCGGCGGCAAGCTCGGCGGACGCGACGTCGAGGTCATCGTCGTCGACGACGAGCTCAAGCCCGACGTGGCGGTGACCAAGGTCAAGGGACTTCTGGAGCGCGACAAGGTGGACTTCGTCGTCGGTCCGATCTTCTCGAACGTGGCCGTTGCCGTACACAAGCCTATCGTGGATGCGAACACGTTCTACATCAGCACCAATGCCGGCCCCTCGAACCTCGCGGGCAAGAGCTGCAATCCCTACTTCTTCGCGACATCGTATCAGAATGACCAGAACCACGAGGTTCTCGGCAAGGTGGCGCAGGATCGCGGCTACAAGAAGGTATATCTGCTGGCGCCGAACTATCAGGCCGGCAAGGACGCGCTTGCCGGCTTCAAGCGCCACTACAAGGGCGAGATCGTCGAGGAATCCTACGTTCCGCTCAACACGCTCGACTTCCAGTCGGAGCTTGCCAAGATCGCCTCCCTGCAACCCGATGCGATCTTCACCTTCATGCCGGGCGGCATGGGCGTGAACCTGGTCAAGCAGTATCGCGCGGCGGGGCTTGCGGACCGCATCCCCTTCCTTTCCGCCTTCACGGTCGATGAATCCACCCTGCCCGCGCAGCAGGATGCGGCCATCGGGATGTTCGGCGGCTCGAACTGGGCCCCGAACCTGGACACGCCGCAGAACAAGAAGTTCGTCGCCGCCTATGAGGCCGCCTACAATTCGGTGCCGGGCTCCTACTCCATGCACGCCTACGACGCGGCCCTCCTGATCGACAGCGCCCTCAAGACGACCGGCGGCAAGATGGACAACAAGGACGCCGTGCGCGCCGCCATCAAGAAGGCGGACTTCAAGTCCCTGCGCGGTGACTTCAAGTTCGGCTCCAACGGCTTCCCCATCCAGGACTTCTACCTGGTGAAAGCCTCCAAGCGCCCGGATGGCAAGTTCCAGACCGAGATCGTGGAAAAGGTATTCGACGATTATGCGGATGCCTATGCCAAGGAATGCACGGCGACGAACTGAGCCGCCAGAGCCGTATCGCTCGCCTCGCCCCGGGTCCTGCTCGGGACGAGGCTCCTTTGTTCAGCGGATGCCATCGCCCGATGCCCATCTGCCGCATATGAAGCGCCGATGACCGCGACCCTTCTTTTCGTGCAGGCCCTGAACGGGCTTCAGTTCGGGCTGATCCTTTTTCTCATCGCCGCCGGGCTCACCCTGGTGTTCGGGGTGATGGACTTCATCAACCTCGCCCACGGCGTTCAGTACATGGTGGGGGCCTATCTGGTCGCGGCCTTCAGCGCATGGACCGGAAGCTTCGGCTGGGCGCTTCTTCTGGCCCTTCCCACGGCGCTGGCCTTCGGCCTTCTGCTGGAAGCGATCGTGTTCCGGCATCTTTACGACCGGGATCATCTCGACCAGGTGCTCGCCACCTTCGGCATTATCCTGTTCCTGAACCAGGGCGTGAAATTCGTCTGGGGCGCTGCGCCTCTCAGCGTTCCCGTTCCCGAGCTGCTTTCGGGCTCGGTGGAGATCGCGAGCGGGCTTCTCTATCCCGTCTACCGCCTCGCGATCATCGCAGCCGGCCTCGTGGTCGCAATCCTGCTGTATGGTCTCGTCAACCACACGCGCATCGGCATGCTGGTCCGCGCCGGAGCGAGCAATGCCGCCATGGTCTCGGCGCTTGGCGTGAACATCCAAAGGCTCTTCATGGTGGTGTTCGGCTTCGGGGCCATGCTCGCAGGTTTTGCGGGTGCGATGGTCGCGCCGATCCTGTCCGTGGAGCCGGGCATGGGCGACAACATCCTGATCCTCGCTTTCGTCGTCATCGTGATCGGCGGCATCGGCTCGATCCGGGGCGCTTTTCTCGCCGCCCTCCTGATCGGGCTGGTGGACACGCTCGGACGTTCCTTCGCGCCCAACCTGCTGCGTCTCGTGCTCGATCCCGCAGCCGCGAGCCAGACGGGGCGCGCAATCGCCCCTATGCTGATCTATATCTTCATGGCCGCCGTGCTGTTCTTCCGCCCCTCGGGCCTCTTTCCTGTGAAACGGTGAGGTCGCGGCGATGACAGAACTCGTGCAGACAGAGCCGTCTCCCGCACCTTCCCTCGGCACGCGGGTCGAGATCGTCCCGATCTTCCTCTTTGCCGCATTCGCGGCAGCGCCACTCCTCGCCACCGTCTCGGGGGCGGAAGGCTATGTGCTGTCCCTTCTCACGCGGGTGATGATCTTCGGCATCGCGGCGATGGCCCTCGATCTGATCCTCGGGTACGGCGCTCTCGTCAGCTTCGGCCACGCGGCCTTTCTCGGCCTTGGCGGCTACGCGGTCGGGATCCTGGCAAGCCACGGCATCGACGATGCCCTCGTCCAGGTTCCAGTCGCGCTTGCCGCTTCGGCGCTCTTCGCCCTCGTGACGGGTGCCATCTCGCTGCGGACGAAGGGTGTCTATTTCATCATGATCACACTCGCCTTCGGGCAGATGCTCTACTTCCTCGCAACGTCGCTGGCGGCCTATGGCGGGGATGACGGCATGACTCTGCCGTCCCGCAGCCTCGTTGCAGGCTTCTCCGTTCTGAAGAGCGACTTCACCTTCTATTGGATCTGCCTCCTCTGTCTGTTAGGAACCTACGCCTTCTCCCGCGCCGTGGTGGCGTCGCGCTTCGGGCGCGTGCTGCGCGGCACGCGGGACAACGCGACCCGCATGGAGGCCATCGGCTTCCGGCCCTTCCGCTTCCAGCTCACCGCTTACGTGATCAGCGGCATGATGACTGGCCTGGCCGGGTGCCTTCTCGCCAACCAGGCCGAGTTCGTCAGCCCGGCCTTCATGACATGGCAGCGCTCCGGCGAACTGATCTTCATGGTCGTGCTCGGCGGACTGGGCTCCCTGCATGGGGCGATCATCGGCGCAGCCGCCTTCCTGCTGCTGGAGGAGTTCCTGCCCGAGATTCTGCACGCAGCGAGCTTCTTCCTCAGCGACGAGGTGAGAGACCATCTCGCCGAGAATTGGAAAATGGTTTTCGGCCCATTGCTCATTCTCGTGGTTCTCTTCGCCAGAGGCGGAATCATGGGCCTGCTGCGGAGGCCTCGCCATGGCTGAACCTCTGCTCGAACTCAGGAACCTGCGGAAGGCCTACGGCGCCCTCGTCGTCACGGACAATGTCAGCCTGTCCGTGACACCCGGCGAGCTTCATGCCGTGATCGGCCCCAACGGAGCCGGCAAGACGACGCTGATCCATCAGATCTCGGGCATGTTGCCCTCGGACACAGGCTCCATTCTCTTCGGCGGCGAGGACATCACCTCTCTGCCCATGCCGCAACGGGTCAGGCGCGGGCTTGCCCGCTCGTTCCAGATCACCTCGATCCTGCCCGGCTTCTCCGCGCTCGAGAACGTGGCCCTGGCCGTGCAGGCGCGCTCCGGCTCCAGCTTTCGCCTTTTTGGAAAAGCAGCGCAGGAGAAAAACCTGAACGATCCCGCGATGGAGTGCCTGAGCCAGGTCGGCCTCGCCGCGCGCGCCCATGTGCCGGCTGGTCTTCTCTCCCACGGCGAGAAGAGGCAATTGGAGCTTGCCATCGGTCTCGCAACCGAACCGAAGCTTCTTCTTCTGGACGAGCCGCTGGCGGGAACGGGACACGAGGAATCCTTGCGCGTGGTCGAGACCCTGCGGCGGCTGAAGGGCCGCCTCACCATCGTGCTCATCGAGCACGACATGGAGGCGGTCTTCGCCCTGGCCGATCGGGTTTCCGTGCTTGTCTATGGCCGTGTGCTCGCCACCGACACGCCGGGGCGGATCCGGGAAAATCCGGATGTACGCGCTGCCTATCTCGGCGAGGAGGAACTGGTCTGATGCTATCCGTCCGGCACCTCCAGGCCTCCTACGGCGCCGCCCAGGTCCTGTTCGACATCTCCTTCGACATCGATGCAGGCGAGGTGGTGACGCTGCTCGGCCGCAACGGCATGGGCAAGACGACCACCATACGCTCCATCATGGGATTGCTGCGCCCGCGCGGCGGAGAAGTGCGCTTCGACGGCACTGCCGTGACAGGACTTGCGCCCTATCGCATCGCGCAGACGGGCATCGGACTTGTCCCTGAAGGCCGGCAGATTTTTCCGACCCTGACGGTCGAGGAAAACCTCGTCGCGACCGCTTCCTCCCGGACGGGCTTGCGCCGCTGGACGCTCGAGGCCATCTACGACCTGTTTCCCCGCCTGAAGGAGCGCCGCGCCAATCTCGGCACCCAACTCTCCGGCGGTGAGCAGCAGATGCTCGCGATCGGGCGTGCCCTGATGACGAACCCGAAGCTGCTCATCCTCGACGAGGCGACGGAGGGGCTTGCGCCTCTGATCCGGGCGGAGATCTGGAACTGCCTCAAGCGGCTGAAGAGCGAGCGCCAGTCGATCCTCGTGATCGACAAGAACGTGGGGGCGCTGGCCACCTTCGCCGACCGCCATGTCATCATCGAAAAGGGGCGTTCCGTCTGGAGCGGAACCAGTGCGGAACTCATGAGCGACCCAAGCCTGAAGGATCGCTATCTCCACGTCTGACCCAGAGGCGGAAGAATGAAGGCGGTTTTTGCGCCCGATGCACGAGGAGGCATGTGATGGCCACCGAGGAACTGGACCTTGAGGCCGAATACAACAACCGGGCCCGCGTTCCCGACCATCCCGCTCACATTGCGGGCTGGCAGCGGGATGCGGCCGCCTATCGCGCGCATGCGCGCTGCGAGCTGGATCTGGCCTATGGACCGGGCGAGCGTCACCGGCTCGATTTCTTCTACCCGGAGCGTGGCGATGCAGGCGGTCCGACGGTGATGTTCATTCACGGCGGATACTGGCAAGCCCTCGACAAGTCATCGTCGAGCCACCTCGCCCGCGGAGCCAATGCGCGCGGATTGACGGTGGTCATTCCGAGCTACACGCTCGCGCCTGAAGCCACACTCGCCGACATCGTCTCGGAGATCGAAGCGGCTGCCGACTTCATCGCACGGCGGACAGGCCGCCCGCTCATCGTGACCGGGCATTCTGCGGGCGGTCACCTCGCGGCCTGCCTGATGGCTCGGCGCTCCACGCCACAGCGGCCCGTTCGCGCGGCGATGCCGATTTCGGGCCTGTTCGACCTTCCTCCGCTCGTGCCGACATCGATCAACAAGGCCCTCTGCCTCACGGTCGAGGAAGCGCATCGCCTGAGCCCCCTGGAATGGGAGCCTCCCAAGACCGGCTATCTCGTCGCCGTCGTGGGAGGCGCCGAAAGCAGCGAGTTTCTGCGCCAATCCCGCGCCATCGTAGAGAGATGGGGAAAAGCAGGGGTGAGGACGCGCTACCACGAGGTTACCGGAGCCCATCATTTCGATGTCATCGCCGGTTTGGCGCATCCGGCAGACCAGCTCGTGAATATTCTGATGGAGCTGGCTGCGGACGCCTGAGCCGTCAGGCGCGATCCTGCTCTGGATCGGCAAGAGCGCGATCCAAGGCCTCGATCGCAGCCAGGATCTTGGTAAGCTCCTCCGCCATTTCAATCGAAGGAAGCGGTGCTCCAGCGATCTGCCGCGCCATTTCCCTGCGCCGTTTCACCAAGCTCTCGCGCGCTGCCTTCAATTCCTGGATGTCTTCGGACGTCATGGGCCCCTCACATCGAGACGGTTCCTACATCAAGTCTCAGCGGAGCAATTCGTTCACGACCTGCCTTCGACGCCTGTGCCGCATTTCATCGTCCATCGCATCCTGGAGCCGGAAACCATCGATGAGACGGGCATGGCACCGCCCGCCCCGCACCTCAAAGAGGTTCTCATGATTTCCAGCCTCTTCATCTTCAGAGACTTTTTCGGCGCAGCAGATGTCCGGAAGATGGGGAAGGAATGCGCGCCTTGCGCCATTCGAAAACGGCATCCTGAAGAAGATCGATGGCCGCCACCGCCTGCGCTCGGGAAGCTGCGATCTGTGCAGGGTCGCGCCGGGCGAAACGATCCGCGGCCTGCGCCAACCGACTGCATCGCTCCTCGACGAGGCGCCTTGCTTCCTCCAGTCGCGGGCAAGGGGCCCCGTCCGCTGTCATGACATCGCAGAACTCAAGGACATCGCGCGTGAGGTTCTCGCTGGAATACAGACCCGAGTAATGATGGATCAGGCCGCGGACAAACCCGAGCGTATCGCGGATCTCCTGTCGCAGAATAGCCTCGTTCCTCATCGCGCCTTTCCCGCAAGGTACGGCATTCCCGTGCATGCCGGCGATGATCGGTATATGCCCTGCCGATGCCTAAAAAGGCGTTAGCCTTGTTAACCGGGCTGCCCCTGGGATGGCGCTCTTGGCGGAGGCGCAGCCGTATCCGCGCTCTGCTCGGTGATCGTGAAACGAGAAGACCAAACCTTCTCCAGAAGAGGGCCCGCGATGATCCCCGCGACGAACGCGAATGCAGTGACGATCAAGCCGACCCGACCGCAAAGGCTCAGCACATCTTTGAAAGCCATCGATCCGCTCCTGCTTTGCTTCGCTTGCGGGAATCTAGAAGAGGATGGCAGCTCAGCCAATAGCCTTCGGCTCCGGCACATGACAGCGGCAATCAATCGGGCATGAGCACCGTTTCGGAAGATCCGGAAATATCTGGACTTTTCCAGATCCGGAATCGCAGCGAAATTTTTTCGCTGCGAGCCCATAGCTCGAGTGTAAACGTTATTATTCGCAACGTTATACGATCAGAAATCCTGCGAGATATGTTTGCGAATACGCCTACCGTTCGAACCAGGCAGGTTTATTCGGCGAATAGGCGATCCCGCTCAAAAAGCATCCGCTCAAGAACAAGATCGGATCGGAGCCCACCGGGAAGTCGTCAGGTGCCTTCCGGGACCCTGAAGCGCACGACCCTGTAGCCATACCATATGGCCAAGGCAGCCACGACGCCGTTCGATATCGGATTGAGCCATTCTGCGACGCGCTCATATTGGCTCTCGAGCAGATACCCGGCTCCAGCCAGAAGAAGCGTCCAAAGAGCCGTCCCGAGGGAGGTCCAAAGGAAGAATGTAACAAGCGGAACGCGATTCACGCCGGCGGGAACGGAAATCACGGATCGAACGGCGGGAACCAGCCTGCCCAGGAAAAGGGCGAGAGCCTGATGCCGCGCGAACAAGGCGCGGGCCTGATCGACCTCGTCCGGATGAAGCGTGAGCCAGCGTCCATGCGTTGCAGCGAATGCCTTGAGGCGCGGGACCCCGATCCAGCGGCCGACCAGGAACCAGAAATAGGCTCCGGCGAGCGAACCGGCCGTTCCCGCCAGGACGACCCCAGTAAAGCTCAAAGTTCCCCTGGCTGCGGAAAAGCCTGCCAGGGGCATGATGACCTCGGACGGGATCGGCGGGAAAAGATTTTCCAGCAGCATGAGAAGAGCGATGCCGCCGTAACCGGCCTTATCGATGAGGCTGACGATCCAATCGAACACGCTGTTTCACCCCTTTGAAGCCCGGTCCGCAGCAGTAAAGATATGAGCCTTGATTGTTGGCGCGAATGTCAGCGTTCTAGCGCAATGCGTGAAAAAAGGGACCCGGTTTCGTGCATCCATGAAACGGCTCACTTTGAACCTGCCGCCTTCTTGCAGGGCTCACGAAAGACGCTGCGCGCGACTGCTTATCTCAGGAGGCTCTCCACACGCTCGATGAGCTTGGGCACATCGACGGAGAAGGCTTGATTGTGCTTCTCGTGCGAGCCGAAGAAGGAATGATGCTTCAGGTCGTGCTCCGCAGAAAGATGAAGCATGGACGTCTTGCGATGGTCATGGGGGAAAATTTCCAGGACCTTGGTTCCGGGAGCGGAGAAGATGATGTTGGTCAGCCCGGCCCCATGAACGCCGACGATCACGTCAGCGGCGGAAAAGGCGGCGAGCTGTTCCGGATGATTGCTCCATTTGGCTTCGAGAACCGTGAAATCGAGGCGCTTGAGAGCGGCGACCATTTCATCTTCATTGATGATCTGGCGCAACTTGGTCCCACGCCGGCTGATATACAGACGGCGCCCCGCATTCGTGACAGGCCGGTCCCGATACGCGGCGGCGAAAACGCGCCGGGCGGCGGGAACCGCTTCGACCAAGGCGTAGTTGCGCTCGGCGTTCCAGCATTGATTGACGGCCACGAGCATCTGGTCGAGACGCAGGTGCTCGCGCGGCTCGGCCTCCAGGATGGAAACGTCGAAGCCCTCAGCTCGCAACCCTGCGATGACGGCATCGATCAGGGGCGGTCTCTTCGCGCTTGTAATCACCTTGAGCGGCTTGTCCCCCCACGCCTTCAGCCGGGCGGCCTGGATCAACGGCAAGAGATGCTCCAGGAAAAGATGCCAGTAATTCCAGAACGGCGGAATGACGATCGCGGGCTCCTCGACCCGGCGGCTCCGCAGGATCGTGAGGCCCGGATGCGCGAAGTTCCAGTTCGACCGCCCTGCAAGCTCAAAGCCGACTTGTCGCCATGTCCGGGGATCCACCGGCGTGAGAGTATGTCCCGGAACGATGATGTCGTGGACGATTCCGACGAAGCGCTTCACCAGGAATGGGTCCTGATGGAAGATAAGAGACCGGTGGATATCCCAGTTGTGAGCCGCAAGCTCTTCCAGATCGGGGCTATGGGCCGGATCCGCCAGCTTGATGCGGTAATCGACAGCTTCGGTGATTCGGCCGATCCTGTCGGGGAGCGGCCCGATATCCGGATAAAAGCCCAGCCAATGGCGTGTCCGGGGCAGAGGAGCCGTCAGGTGGCGGAAAAGCGTATAGGCATGCGGCTTCAAATTGAGCGCTTGGGAAAGCTTCGATTTGTGCCGGGCCATTGCTTCTCTGCTGATGATCTCTATGAAGGCTCCTGCGTGCGCTCATAGAGCGGGAACGGAGCCATCGCAAACGGTTTCTGGATTATGTTGCTTTCGTTGCCGGAGCGGCATACAACGAACCGGCATGAAATTCTATTACAATTTTGCAGCGATACCACCCGCCTAGAAGCCACGGCTGTCCCATGAAAGCAAGACTTAACAGCTTCTATGAATTTTTCGCCGGACGAAAAGCCCATGCGTCGGTCATTTATTTCGCTGCTGCGACGATCCTTCTTGTCTCCATAGGAGGCGTCGTATCCTCTACTATCATTGGCCTGCTGATTGCATTGGGCATACTCACACTCATTCTTGACAAGACCACCCAAGAGGCCCTGCTCAACCACAAAAAACTTATGCCTCTTACGTTTTTATTGATTTTTGTTCTTGTCTGGCAAGGTATTGGCCTGTTCCTGCGCGGCCCATCCGGTGGAACGCCGGCCGGTTCCGTGCTCGTCAGCGCCCTTGGCATCGCCATGCTTCTCCCGCTGCTCCACGCCGCCTCGCAACACGATCCCTCATTCCGCGATCGAATGCTTGAGGTACTGTTTGCCCTCGGTTCCATCGCTGCCGTTCTCTCTCTGGGGCGATATTTCGTGATGCTCGCTCAAACGGGGTATCTTTCCGCAGAAGGCCTTTTGAAATTGAGGCTTGTTCCGGTCGGACGAGCCAATCATCAGATTCTGGGAGCCGGAGGACTGGCCGCATGCCTTTTTGCCGGCTTCGCTCTTTATCCCCAAGCCTCACCGTATCGGAGAAGGTGGATGTGGGCCGGGTTCGGCTTCATCGCCCTGGCGATCATGCTGACCCAAAGCCGTGGCCCGATCCTGAGCTTAGGCCTCGCTTGTATTGCGGCATACGTCTTCGAAAAGCTGCGGGATCCAGCCCTCCGCGCCCCGGCGGGGCTTACTTTGGCCGTCCTGTGCTTCGCCCTTCCCGTTGCCATGATCCTCGCCGAGCCCTGGATCAAGAGCCTGACCTGCACGACGGATTCCATCCTGTGCCGCTCTTCCTACCGCCAGAACGTATGGTTCATCGTGTTCGACATGATCTGGGACCGTCCCTGGCTCGGCATCGGCCCCGGCTTCCGTTTTCCAGATGCTATGATATCGCATCCGCACAACGGACTCCTGGGCCTCGTGTTCTACTTCGGTTTGCCGATGGCCTTGCTCTTCATCGGAATCGTCGCCTTCGCGATCGTCCGTACAGCACTTGCCCCTCCGAGCCCGAGCCGCACATTCGCATCGCTCGGGATTTTCTTCTCGTTGAGCTTCATTGCAACGGACCTTTCGAATCCCTTCGCCTTCGTGAACACTCTCTATATTTATCTTTGGCTCCCCGTGTTCCTAGGGTCCATCCTGGACTCATGTCCGAAGGAGGACCTGCAACTGCGTTGCGACTTGCAACCGGCCCGGGATCTCGGATCCGTCAGTGGGCGCTGAGGGAACATGGCTTGCGGAAGCGCGTGGCGGAGTTCACAGAAGAACGGGAGCCGTGCGTCCATCCGGCAGCGGCTCCCGTCTTACTCAACCGGCTGACGCCGCAGCCGGATTGCCTCATCATAATCCAGGGTCCGGTCAACGGCATTGCGCATAGGGGGTAGCGGGGTCACCCTGCCGAGGCTTCGGAAAACCTCGTCGCCCCTCCACCTCCCACGCAAGCGTGCAGATTATGCGCAGCCAGGATGCGCCGGACGGGATTCCCGGCGGGACTTTGGCACGCTATGGCATATGCCGCACGGCGAATGGAGCTCACATGGCTGGGATGTTCTCTCTTCAGAAAGACAAGATCCGCGTTCTTTTGCTCGAAGGCGTGAACGAAAGCGCTGTCGAGCTGCTCAAGGCCGCCGGATACACGAACCTGACCTATCTCAAGACAGCCCTCGATGAGGGCCAGCTGATCGAAGCTTTGCAGGGCGTCCATCTGCTCGGCATCCGCTCGCGCACCCAGCTGAACAGCAAGGTCCTGAACGCCGCCAACCGGCTGATCGCCGTGGGATGCTTCAGCGTCGGGACCAACCAGGTCGACCTCGAAGCCGCCCGTCATGCCGGCATTCCCGTTTTCAACGCCCCCTTCTCCAACACCCGCAGCGTCGCGGAGCTGGTGATCGGCGAAATCGTCATGCTGCTGCGGCGCACGTTCCCCAAATCCGTCGCAGCCCATGCGGGGCACTGGGACAAGTCTGCGATCGACAGCCATGAGGTTCGCGGCAAGACCCTCGGAATCATCGGTTACGGCAATATCGGCTCGCAGCTTTCCTATCTTGCCGAAGCCATGGGAATGCGAGTGATCTTCTTCGATCAGACGGACAAGCTTCGGCACGGCAATACGGAGCCTGCCGACAGCCTGCGCGCGTTGCTTGGCCAGAGCGATGTCGTCAGCCTGCACGTCCCCGAGACGCCGGCGACCCACGGCATGATCGGCAGGGCAGAAATTGCGGCCATGAAGAAGGGAGCCTACCTCATCAACAACAGCCGCGGCACCGTGGTCGATCTCGATGCCCTGGCCGAAGCCCTGAGGAGCGGCCACCTGCGCGGAGCCGCCATCGATGTCTTTCCCGTCGAGCCCGCCTCTAACAAGGAGCCGTTCACAACGCCGCTGCAAGGCATCGAGAACGTTATTCTGACACCGCATATCGGCGGCTCGACCGAGGAGGCGCAAGAGCGCATCGGCAGCGAGGTGGCGAGAAAGCTCATCGACTATTCCGATGTCGGCACGACGATCGGAGCGGTGAACTTTCCGCAGGTGCAGCTGCCTTCCCGCCCTGCCGGCACCCGATACATCCATGTGCATCGCAACGTGCCCGGAATGCTTGGACGCCTCAACAGCGCGTTCTCCCAGCGCGGCCTCAACATCACGGGTCAGCATCTGCAGACGGATGGCGAGATCGGCTACGTGGTGATCGAAGCCGAAGGATTGCCGGAGCAAAGCAAAGAGACCCTGAAGGAGATCCGGGCCCTCGAAGGAACGATCCGAGCGCGCCTGCTCTATGCCCGCGGGTAGCGCACGCGCTGCGCGGATGCGGTCTTTGAAGCGAGGAATGGGTTACGTCCGGCAAGCTCCAGGCGTCCTTTGCGGGATCCGTTGCGGCGGATCGCACCCAGTCTCGGGAGGCCCGATCCGATTGACAGAGAAGGCCTTGCGGCCTTCTCCTCTCAGGAGATCATGAATCAGGCGCTCCGGCTCCAGGCCGACGATCTGCCTTCACTCCCTCCGGCATGCCGGCACATCTCAGGACGACCGCCGCTTATGAACGCTTCTCTGGACACCCTGGCCGAGCAGATGTTGACACTCGTCGAGATCGTCTCGGCTCAGGAAAAGGACATCAAGTCATTGAAGGAGCAGTGCCGCAGGCTCGAGGAGCACGACCAGGCCATTGCGGTTGCCTTCACGACGTTCTTTCATGTTCTTTCCGCGGGACGTGTCGCGAAGCTGAGTGAGATTGCGGGCATTTTGAATCATATCATCAAGATCGCGGAACAGGAGGGGCGCCCGCCAGAGTCCATCCGGTTCCTACGCGATCTGGCCGGCATGCTTGCCGAGGACCGGGCTTGATTCAGGTTTCGGACAGGCTTTCGTGTCGAGAAGCTTTTCCGGAATGGAAGAAACTCGTCACATTTAACCCTGCGTTAACCATGCTCCTGCACGGTGAGAACGCTCCATCACGAGCGGGAGAATGCTTCGACCGAGCATTGTCAGGTGCTGCGTTCCTATAGGTATCGATCCGATGCTCCGGCGCGCCGGCCAACCCGTGACGGGGTGACTCGCCAGAGACGAAGGAGACTGAAGATGTCGACGGACAGGGCAGGAATTTTCGTCGATCCTGCTAGCGGCGAGCACGCCACAAGGACCATCGAGGTGTCCAGCCCGGCGAGCAGGCCTGAAGCGCCCGTTCATCAGATCCGCAGCCGTATCACGGATACCTTCCAGCTCGCCCCGCTGCCCGGAGAACAGGATAACCGGCCTCCTGCGCTCGTAGCCCTTTATCGCCGTGTCTCCACGGCTTTCTCGGCGGACGGACGCGAACGCGGCACGCCGGAAAGGTCATCGCGGCTGATCGATATCAAGGGCACCATCGAAAGCCTCCGGAAGTTCCCGAACGCTTCCCAGCAGAGATTGCTCCTCGAACATGCCAGGACATGCCTGTCGAGCGAGCGCCAGCAGCTGCTTATGAAGAACGAGTTCACGGAAGGATTCGGACGAATTGAGGCGTGGGTTTTGTCGATCACGGCCTTGGGACTGGTGCTCTTTGGCGTCCTGAGCATCTTCTGGGCGCTGCCTATCCTTGCCCTCAGCATCGGCCGTTCCTGGTACCTGGACAGACAGTGCAAACGCCGCCTCGAGAAGGTATCGGACATCGATGCGCTGCTCGGGCGCATCGCGTTTGCATTATCGCGCCTCGGACCGTGAAAGGCGAACCACCTGGAGCGCAAGATCGGCTGGAGCATTCTTCGGCGAAACGGACCCGGTTCCCCATCAAAGAATGCGGCATGGCAAAGACGAGGGTCGTTTCCACATCGGTGAAAAGTCTCTAGGGAACAGGTTTTCCGATTACTGGAGGCGTGGTGTTTTCATGAACCTGCCGCGATCGGCAGACCGCACGGTCACGTCGAACCTGTCGCCCTCCCGCTCCAGGCTCAATGGAACATCGACCCCGGCATCGCCGAGCGCCCACATCGCGCGATAGAATTCGGCCAGGGACGTCACGGCTTTTCCTGCGACTGCATGAATCCGATCCCCCGATCGAAGACCGGCCCTCTGCGCGGGGGCCTCGCTGGCCAGGCCGATGATCGTGATTTGGTCATCGTCGGTTTCTGCAACGTAGAAACCCAGCCATGGCCTCGGGGGTCTTCGTACTCCGCCAATCGTCAGCAGATCGTCGAGGATCGGCTTCAGGAGATCGATCGGAACACTCATGTTGAGGGGGATAGCGTCTCTGCCGGCAGCTTGATGCTGAAGCTGGAGCGAGCCGATTCCGACGAGATCGCCACGCGGGCCGATCAAGGCCGCACCGCCCCAATTGGGATGCGCAGGCGCAGTGAAAATCGCGCCTTCGATCAGGTATTCCCAGTAGCCTGCGAATTCCTGGCAGGCGACGACATGGGCGGCCAGGGCGTGGTTCAGCCCTCCGCTGCCGCCGATCACGACCTGATCCCCTGGGAACAAGCGGCGTGAATCGCCAAGGGCCAGCACAGGCACCCCCAAAGGCGCAGACGCCTGCACGAGACCGAAGCCGCTTTCGTAATCATAGGCCAGGACATGAGCCTGAACCACGCGGCCCCCATTGGTGGAAAGCCAGATCTCTTCGGCCTCGGCGATAAGATACCCAATCGTGACGACCAGACCGTCATCGCGGATCGCAACGCCCTGCCCACTCCGCTCGACCCCCAGTGTTTCCGCTGTGAAGGCATCCTCCGGCACTCGGGCGCGCAGCGAGACGACGGAACCCAGCGCCTTCTTGAGATCGTAATCGAGCCCTCTCGGGTCGGGCTGAAACTCAGGAGGGATTTCCCATTCGTCGGTGGATGGCATGAACGGTTCCTCGGCTCCCTTCCACAGGAGGCCCCACCGTTCAAGATGGCAGGAAAAACCGTCGCTTCAACAGGCTTCCCTCTTTTGCCGCACAAAAGCCCGTGATGCACGTGCGAAAGCGATTGTCATATGCCCCTGGCAGACCGCCGGGAGATGCGCCGGCAGACATGACGAAGGCCGGATCGCTCCGGCCTTTGCAAGCGAATGTTTTAAACGGCCCGGGCCGTGACCAGAAACTGCTCGATATCCTGCTTCAGCCGCTGGAGTTGCCGATCCAGGGTCTGCTTGGCGCTGGAGACATGTTGAGCCGCCATGGCCGCTGAAGCCGTTGACCCGCCCAGGGCCTCGATGCTGCGAACGACGGCATGGGTGTGATCCGTCGTCTGGTTCACGTTGACGGCGATCTCGGACGTGACCGCGGCCTGCTCCTCGACGGCGGCGGCAATTGCCGTCGCGATGGTGCTGAGCTCTTCCATGATGCGGCCGATATGATCGATATCCGTCACGCTTTGCTGAGTCGCCTCCTGAATGGCACCGATGCGTGAGCCGATCTCCGTCGTTGCCTTGGCGGTCTGGTTCGCAAGAGTCTTGACCTCCTGCGCAACGACCGCGAAGCCCTTGCCCATCTCACCCGCACGCGCAGCCTCGATGGTGGCGTTGAGCGCGAGCAGGTTGGTCTGAGCGGCGATCCGCTCGATCAGGTCGACCACATCGCCGATCTGCCTGGCCTGCTCGGCCAGGCCGTTCACGGATTCCTTCGTCCGTTGGGAGCTTTCAAGCGCATGGCGCGCCACATCGGCCGAACGGCTGGCCTGCTGCCCGATCTCCCGGACGGAAGCCGCAAGCTCTTCCGTCGCGGCGGCGCCGGATTGCATGTTCAAGGCGGTCTGCTCGGCGGCCGTGGTCACCTGTGCGGCGAGAGAGCTGGCGCTCTCGGTAGCCGCATCGAGAGCCGTCGCGCTCTCCGACAGGGCTCCGCTGGCCTGCGTCGAGATCTGCAGGGTTTCCTGAACAGCATCGGAGAAGGCGGATACGGCCTGCGAGAGCATCTCGCCCTTTTTCTGGCGCTCCTGCACGAACGCTTCCTGGTACACGGAAATCGCGAAATCCATGTCCAGCATGACAGCCTGGTTCACGGCCATGACCTTGCGGGCCAGAGATGCGCCGCTCAGGCGGTGCTTCTTCGACAGGGCAAGAACGATCTCGTTCAACGCAAAGGCATAGCCCCCGATATACCACCGGGGCTCAAGCCCGATCTTGTTGTGAATGAGGCCGATGCGACGAATGCCCTCCACATAGGAGGCATCGAAATTGCCGCTGAAAAGCCGTCCCCAATGCTGCATCTGAGCGGACACGAGACGGGGCTGCTGCGTCCCGATCAGCTTCGACAGCTGCGGCTGCCGATGCATATGTTCGTAGAAGCGCTCGAGAATCGTCGGCAGGACGGGAGAAATTTCCTGCCAGATGGAGCGAAGCTCTTGGCACACTCCATCATCGATCCTCATGAACTTGAGCCGTTCCGCAAGTAGTAAGTCGTGTTCCAAAGCTCGTCCCCTACACAATAGGGAAGCCTTAGCGACCGAGGCTTGAGTGAAGCTTGTGAATTCGATGCCCATACGGGTTTTTGGGACAGTCCAGCGGGAGAAAACGCCCTGTTGCAACCGAACGGGCGGCGAAGCGTTAACCTTAAGCATTGTCGTGGGGTTGCAGATGCCGAACAAGATTACGAAATTCCATCTCTCCCGCCTGACGCCAGAGGGGGGTCTGAAGGGCCGTGGCAATACGCCGCCTCTTCCGGATGCGGTCCGGGAGCACCTGGGGCGGACGCTGAGAGCCGATTACTACGAGCGTGGGGACAAGCCTCGCTATCTAGGCGACCCTGCCCTGCCGTCCGAGTTCGATGTTTACCTGTCCCGCCTCGAGAAGAAGGAGCGGGCGCTCAGGAGCATGCGGATCAGAGAGCACGGCATGAAAGCCGTTGCCAAGGCGCTCTCCAATCTCAACCTGTGACCATCGGCTTCAACCGAAACTCCCGCTGACGGGAATATGGAAGCGGCGGCACCGGCCTAAAAACCTGGGCCAAGAGCAGGAAGCTTCTAGTACTCCCACTCGAACCCCAAGCCGACCGAGCTGCCGCCTTCGGCATTCACCTCGCCCTGAGCCTTGAGGCGGCGCGTCAGATCGATATCGACCGTGACACCGCTTTCGTTGGGCTGCGCACCGGCTTTCACGCCGACACGGACGTTGTCGCTGATATAACGCGAAACGCCGACCCCAGGACCGCCGCCGGCTCCGACGGTGATGTCGAGACTGTCAACTCCTAGCGACCGGCGCAGGCTCTCGAAGGCATCGTTGCCCGAGCCGCCGGAGAGCTGTGCGACGGCTTGCGCAAGCTGCAGCGCCTGACCTGCCGACAAACCTCCGGAGGGCCTCTGGAACAGGATGCGGGAGAGGATCTCGTCCTGCGGCAGGTCGGGCTCTGAGCTGAAGGTGAACTCCGGGCTCGACGCGGGTCCTGTCACTCCGATGCGGGCCGTCACGTCTCCAGCCTGCGTCTCGGCGAGGAAATCGAGCGACGGCGTGAGGTCGCCGGAAAAGTCGAGCCTGCCACGCACGAATTCGATCCTCTGCCCCAGAAGATCGAAGCGTCCCCTGCGGAGTTCGAAAGCGCCGATGGCGACGGGATCCTGACTCGTCCCTTGCAGCTTCAAGTCGCCGCCGAGTTCGGCGTTGATGCCCCTTCCCCGCACGAAGATCCTGTTCTGCGCCGTCAGCATCAGGTCGAGATCGGCGCGGAAGGGAGCGCCTTTCGCAGAGACGGATTGCTGCCGCCGCGCGAGAGCGAGGCGCGCTGTCGCAGTCGGCGTCGGCTGCACATGCTTCGTTCCGGGAAGCGGCCTCAGCGTGGTCGGCAGGCGATCAGGCACGGCGACGTTCATGGTGATGATGTCGACACGCCCCGCCACCCGTGGCCTGCTCAACAAAGGCCCTGAGAGAGTCAGGTCGAGATCGGCGTTCGCCTCGACGGTTTGGTTGGAAACGAGCTGAGCGCGAGAGCCGGTGATCCGGATGTCGCCGGGAAGCCCCGCTGCGGGATCGAGGGTGACCCGGCCGCTGGCCGAAAGGGAACCGCCCTTCGGTGTCTGCGCCGTGAAGCTTTCGATGGAAAGCACCTGCCCGCGCGCCGCGAGACGTCCCGCGATGCCGTTCAACTGAATCCCCTGCAGAGCATCCGCAAAGCTCGCATTGGCAATCGTGATCGTTCCGTCGATGCGTGGCCCTCTAAGCGGTCCTGCCATGGAGAGATCGAGATTGGCCGCACCGGTGAGGCGCTGGCCGGAGGCCGACAGGACATTATTGGCAAGAGCAAGATCGGTGCGGCCGGAAACGCGAAGATCGAGCTCATCGGCAGGATCGATGGGCACGCTGCCCGCAACCTGCAAGGTCCCGGCGCGTCCGACGGCGATCCGCGCGTCGATGCCTGCGCGCTGGTCGGCGAGCCGCCCCTGTGCCTCGACGGAAATGGGCGGCAGACCGGCTTGCCGGGTTTCGTTCGTTGCAAGCCCGGCAGCGGTAAGACGGTATGTACCCGTCGGGCTGGTCATCGTTCCTGCAATGGCGGCATTACCGTTGACAATGCCTGCCAGCCCCAGATCGGGCGCGACGATCTCCGCGGTTTGGAGCGGTACGTTGCGGATGTCGACGGAGAGATCGAGCCTGTCGCCGACGGTGCCGGACAATGCGATCCGGCCCTGATCGGCGGCGATGACCAGATTGGAGAGAGTGACGGCACCCTTCTGCAGCGTGATCGTCGCAGGCTGTGCAAGGGCCAGACGTCTGCTGCCGCGCCGGGCCGTGAAGGCTGAAAGCTCGATCCGCGTCGCATCGCCAGGAATGAGACGTCCCTGTGCGTCGAGGTTGAAGCCCGCTCCGGTGGCGGCAGCGGTAAAGCGCGAGGCATCCGGCGTTCCCTCGGAAACGAAGCGCAGGCTCCTGTAGTTCTGACCGCCGACTGTCAGAGCATCGGCGGAGACGGTGCCGTCGATTACCGGGTGGCGATAAAGATCCTGACCTGCGAGGTTTGCAGCGAAGTCGCGGACACTCACATCGGCAACCGCGAAACGAGGCCCGCGCGCCGTGACGGTTGCGTCCTGCCGACCGTCCCGCGCGGCGAGCGACACCGTCGCATCGAGCGATCCATCCAGCTTCGTCAACACGAGAGGGCTCAGGTCGTCGAAATTGCTGCCGGACAGCGATATCTCGCCCTGGGCCAGCCGGTCGGAGTCGAGGCGGAGACTTCCATGGAGCGCTACGGAGCCGATATCGATGGCGAGACGGTCAAGCAGCCATCCGCCATCGGGTGTCTTCGCAAGATGCACGGAGCCCGTCGCGGGCTTGTTTCCCACTTGGCCGTCGAGGGTGAGGGCCGCTTCGAGCGCGCCCGTCACATCCTGCGCATCGAGAGCGACGGCAAGTCGCGGAACGGAGCGGCCCAAGGCACGGACCTCGCTCACGGTCGCCGTTCCCGTGACATTCGGCTTCTCCAGGGATCCCGAGAGACGCGCTGCGATGCTCGCCTTGCCTGCCGAGATGCGCGAATCCACCGATCTCAGCTCATCGATGGCGATCTCAAGGCCCATATCCGCTGCCGTTTGCGTGGCACGGCCGTCGATGCGGGCATCGAGATGAGCGCCATCGACGCGAAGATTCTCGAACGCGAAGCCGTTGGGAATGCGGCGCAGGGTGCCTGCGGCCGTCACGGAGGGTCCAAGAAGCCCATCGAGGGCGGGCGTTCCTGTCGCGAGGTCCCGCAACCGGGCCTCAAAGGCAGCGGCCACATCATACCGGCGCGGATTGCCGGACAGGCGGGCCGTTACAGCCGCGGAACCGCGCAGAGAGCGACCGGCGAGGCCCGAGAAGGGCGCAAGCGCCGGGATGTCGGCATTCACTGTGCCATCGAGAACGGTCGGCCCCACCCTTCCCGTGAAGCCGGCCTGGGCCGTGGAGGTGGCGATCCGCGCCATATCAACACTGGCAACCCCGTCGCGATCGATCATGCCGCGCGAGGCGACCGTGAGCGTCGTTCCGATCGCCCTGGCGAGAGCCCTGTCGGCTGGGCGTATACCGGAGGCATCGGCATCGATGGAGAAGGAGAAGCGGTCGGGCAGCGAGACATCCTCGGCTGGGCTCATGGCGACCCGAGCGCTCAAGGCATCGAGAGAACCTTGCGGGAGCCTCACCTCCGCAGCATCGAGCGATCCGTGGATGCGGGGAGCGGTCAGAGGTCCCTGCACGGTTCCATCGAAGTTCAGCCGGGCAATCTCCGCTTCGCCCGCGCGCGTCTTCGCTCCATCCGTTGGCAGAGCCCTGGCGGTCAGGGTGAGATCAAGGACCTGGCCGGGGCTCATGGTTCCTGCAAGCTCGAAGCGCGCGACATTCGACGCGATGCGCACAGGCTGGAACCGGACATTGCCGTCGTCGCCGACCGTGACTCGGCCGACGAGTTGCGTGGTGCCGCGGAAAACAGGAGCCGCGGGCGCCGGAAGCAGCCCTTCGATGCGGGCTGCAAGATCCACGTTCAGATCATAGGCGGCATTCGCTCTCCTGATCGTCGTCGTGCCAGCCGCTCCGATGGTCGCGCCTGCGGAAAAGTCGAGACGCGCTGCAAAATCGCTCAAAGGCCCCTGCCCTGCAAGGCTGAGATCGACGGGAGGAAGACCTGGCAGATTCATGAGCCGCGCTGCGATACCACCCTCCGGCTCCTGGTGCTTCAGATCGAGGGCAAGACGGTTCGTCTGCGGCACATAATCGAGATCGATGGAGAGCCGCCCCGGGGCATCGAGGCGTCGAGCGGCGAAAGCGAGCCTGAGCCCCTCGGACGGATCGCCGAGTTCGGCGGAGCCCTGCGCGGAAAGCCGCGCCGAGGTGCCGATCACCGGCTCTCCGAGGATCAGCTCCTGCAGAGCGAAACGATTCACCACAACCTTGACAGGCAGGTCGGGCAGGATCGGCTCGTCGGAGATCGGCGCGTCTTCCTCTGCCGGCAGCGGCCTGCGCGCGATATCGAGACGATCGACAGTCAGCTCATCGACCTGAAGCCGCCCCCGCAGCAAGGCCGTTCGACTCCAGACCAGACTGGCCCTGTCGAGGCTGAGCCAGACACCGTTGCGATCCGCAATGCGCACATCGCGGATGACAGCGTTCGAGGACAACGCGCCTTCGATGCTGCCGATGCTAACGCGCGTGGCCGGAGTCGAGAGCAGACGCGAGATCAGGCTTGCCAGCACGCTCTGGTCGCTCTGCGCCTGACTGGGACGCGAGGCGATCAGCCAGGACGCAACCAGGGCCGCGGCCACGAGGATGGTCAGAACGGCGAGGGAGCGGATTGGCTTGATCATCAGAAGGCCTGCCCGATTCCGACATAGACGGCAAAAGACGGATCACCCCGTTCCGGATTCAAGGGGACCGCCACATCCAGGCGAATGGGGCCGATGCCCGTGTAGTAACGCAGCCCCAGGCCCGCAGAAACGCGAATGCGCTCGTCGAAATCCGGATAGCTCGACTCGAAAGCGGTGCCAGCGTCGAGGAAGGGCACGACGCCGATGGTATCCGTGAGCTTGATGCGCGCCTCGACCGAAGCCTCCAGCAGGCTGCGCCCGCCGATGGGCTCGCCCAGGAAGGTCGGCCCCAGGGTTCGGTAGCGGTAGCCGCGAACCGAGCCGCCTCCGCCTGCGAAGAAGCGGCGGTTCGCCGGGATATCCTCCAGATCGGCGCCAACGATGGAGCCGAGGCCGAGACGCCCGGCCAGCACATAGCGCGCCTCATCGTCCAGGGAATAATAGGCCGAGGCGGTTCCCCGCGCGACCGTCATGGGAACTGACGAGCCGAGAAACTCCGGATACGGCGCGACGGAGGCTAAAAGCCTGACGCCTTGCGTGGGATTGAGAGGATTATCCGTGGAATCGTAGCTCAGCGAGAGAGGCAAGCCGACGAGCGTATAATCGATCTGCCCGAGAACGTCGGTCGTCTGTCCCTTCTCGTATTCGATTCCGCCCTGGACGGAGAAGGTCTCGCTGAAGCGGTGGCGGATTCCAGCCGTCGCGTTCACGAACCGGCTCGTATATCCCTCGGTCCTGTCGCGCTCCACCATGGCCTCGGCCAGGAGGTCGTTGCGTGTGCCGCCAAGGGCGGGTTTGAGGAAACTCGCACGAAACCGGCCGCCGAGATTGTCCCACGTCCACTCGTCATCCCTGCCCGGTTGACCGCCATCCTCGCTGAGATAGAAGATATTGCCCTCCAGCCTGAGCCGCTCGGCGCCACCGAACAGATTCCTGTGCGCCCAATAAGCCCGCAGCGCTGGCCCATCGGTCGTTGAATACTGAACCGAGGCGCCGACGATCCGTGGCGGGCGCTCCGTCAGTTCCACGAAGAGAGGAAGGTTCCCGAAGGAATCGAGGCTCTCCGCTTCGCGGATGCGCACCGACGACAACGCTTCGATCTGGCCGATCGACTTGCGCATGGAGGCGAGCGCCGCCGGCGAATAAGGATCGCCGGGCTCCGTATAGATGAAGGACCGCACCACGGCGGGATCGACGCCCTCCGCCCCCTGGATCGCGATCGTCCCGATTCCGGCGCGAGGTCCGGGATCGACCCCGAGCGTCACGTCCATCACCCGAGCCGGATGAAACACCACGGGTTCAAGGTGCCGAACCTTGGCGAAAGGCCGCGACTGAGCGCGGAAGTGATCGACGACGCGCGCCTCGGCAGCCAGGATATCGGCGGAACGCGCCGGATCCCCCGGCTGCATCTTCACGACCCTCTGCGGAAGTTCAGACGGCGCGAAAGGATGCTTGCTCCTGGCGTCACGGATATCGACATTCCGAAGGACGAACTGTGAACCCGGATCGGCGACGATCCGGATAGGGACGAGTGCGCGCGCCTGATAGCGCGCCGCGGCGCGGGTGGCTGCATCCGTGCGAGACGTCTGCAAGTCCAACGGAACGCCCGCGACATCGATGGTGACGCGCGCATTGTAATATCCGGCGCCCCAAAGCGCATCGATCAGGCGGGGCAGATCGGCCTCGGCCCGGGTGACCAGGGAGGTGGCATCCGGCGGAGGATCGGATTGCAGCGTTTGAAGGGTCGAAGCGTCCTTGAGGGCCTGCGCGAGATCGCTGTCGCCGCCGGTGGAGAACTCCAGGGAATAAGGAAGAGCCGATGCGCTGGGCGAAGGCGGCTCCTCACTTTTGCGGAACCAGCCGAAGAGATCGAACGCGCCGGCAGGCGTCGATGGAACTCCGCCGAGGAGAACGCATGCGAACGAAAGAAACACAATCCATCGTCTGGTGCTCAACCGCGGCACTTAAGGCACTCTTTCCCTTTGTCATAGTCGACCGATGGTTTCGGTTTGGCATTCCGGCCTTCAGCATGCGGAACCGTTACCGTGATCTGTCGAGGTTCATGGGCGAGCACCTAACCATAGTTTCCTCAACGGCAAAACCCCGACTGCCGGATTTCGATTCCTTGTTGCCGGATAGCGCGAGAATAAAAGGAATATGCGTAAACCATGCGTGAGGAAACGTCGCCAAGCTCAACGCTCAGCACCGGTCAATGCCACAAAAATGCCTAAAACATGACGAGCAGAAACTCTACAATGGCACGCGTGCGGCATGCTATCAGCGCCCATGGATTAATCTGGAATGGGGCAGCCTCATCACGCATCGCACGCGAAGCGGATAGCCAAGCCGCATTGACCGGCTGAACCGTTAGGTGTAATTTCTTGAATACTGGCAGCAGATTTCAGTCGTTGCCATAGATGAAGTATCCGCTTGCCGCCGATGCTTTTTTGAGCGGGTTTGGATTGCAGTTTCTTCAATAAGCTTGCAATCAAACCAATGTATCGAGATCGATAGAGTTCACGCCTTCTGCTTCAATCCAAAGCCTTAGGGGTAAGGATGGGTAAGAAATGGCTGTAGCGCTCATACTTGTTCTGATCGTCGTCGGCTCGGTGGCTTTCCACCTTGTCAGCCCCTGGTGGTGGACGCCGATCGCTTCGAACTGGCGCTATATCGACGATACCATCATCATGACCTTCTGGATCACGGGCACGGTCTTCGTCGCGGTCGTCCTCTTCACGGCTTACTGCGTCTACCGGTTCCGTCATCGCGACGGACAGCAGGCTATCTACGAACCGGAGAACCGAAAGCTGGAAGCGTGGCTGACCGCCATCACGGCCATCGGCGTTGCCGCGATGCTGGCTCCCGGCCTGTTCGTCTGGAGACAGTTCATCACCGTTCCGGAAGAGGCCACGGACATCGAGATCGTCGGCCAGCAATGGCAATGGAGCTTCAGGCTTCCCGGCGCGGACGGCCGCCTGGGCGCGTCGGACATGCGCCTCATCAGCGCCGACAATCCGCTGGGCCTGAACAAGGAGGATCCGAAGTCGCGAGACGACATCCTGATCGAAGGCGGAGAACTGCACTTGCCGATCGGCAAGCCCGTCAAGGCCCTGCTGCGCTCCGTCGACGTCATCCACGATTTCTATGTCCCGGAATTGCGGGCGAAGATGGATCTCGTGCCCGGCCAGGTTTCCTACGTCTGGTTCACCCCCACCCGAACGGGAAGCTTCGAAATTCTCTGCGCGGAACTGTGCGGCGTGGGGCATCCGCAGATGCGCGGCACGGTCGTGGTTCAGGAGGCGGTCGATTATCAGGCATGGCTGCAGGATCGGATCGTGAGCAGCTTCGCGCATCTCATGCCCGCTCCCCGTGACCTCGTTGCCGTGCCCGATTGAGTGAAGTGGAGGCGTAAAGCAGCCGGGGAGAGTGTCCTGATGGTTGATGTTCCTCTTGGCTCCACCGGAGCCGTAGCGTCACACCCAATCGACGATGTCGAGCTGTACCATCCCCACAGCTGGATCACGAAATACGTCTTCAGCCAGGACGCCAAGGTCATTGCGATTCAATATTCGCTCGTTGCCTTCTCTGTCGGCCTCATCGCCCTCGTATTGTCCTGGCTCATGCGCCTCCAGCTCGGATTTCCGGGTGTATTCTCCTTCATCGATGCCAATGCCTATTACCAGTTCATCACCATGCACGGCATGATGATGGTGGTCTATGTGCTCACTGCCCTGTTCCTGGGCGGGTTCGGAAACTACCTGATCCCGCTGATGGTCGGCGCGCGCGACATGGTCTTTCCCTATGTCAACATGCTGAGCTTCTGGGTTTATCTGCTCGCCGTCCTCGTTCTGGTGTCGAGCTTCTTCGCTCCGGGCGGACCCAGCGGTGCGGGCTGGACACTCTATCCTCCGCAGGCCATCCTCTCCGGCACGCCCGGAGGGCAGGATTGGGGCATCGTCCTGATGCTCGTCTCGCTGATGATCTTCATCATCGGCTTTACCATGGGCGGCTTGAATTACGTCGTCACCGTTCTGCAGGCGCGGGCGCGCGGCATGACGCTGATGCGCATGCCGCTCACGGTCTGGGGCATCTTCACGGCGAGCTTCATGGCGCTCCTCGCCTTCCCTGCCCTCTTCGTCGGATCGGTCATGCTGCTCTTCGACCGGGTATTCGGGACCAGCTTCTTCGTTCCCTCCATCGTCGAGATGGGCCAACCGCTCGAGCGGAGCGGCGGCAGCCCCCTGCTCTTCCAGCATCTTTTCTGGTTCTTTGGGCATCCTGAAGTCTACATCGTCGCCCTGCCGGCCTTCGGGATCGTTTCCGACCTCATCAGCACCCATGCGCGGCGCAACATCTTCGGCTATCGCATGATGGTCTGGGCCCTTCTCGCTATCGGTGCGCTCAGTTTCGTGGTTTGGGCGCATCATATGTATGTCAGCGGCATGAACCCCTATTTCGGGTTCTTCTTCGCCACGACGACCTTGATCATCGCCGTTCCGACGGCCATCAAGGTCTATAATTGGATCTTGACCCTCTGGCGGGGCGATATCCACCTCACCGTCCCCATGCTGTTCGCACTGGCCTTCATCGTCACCTTCGTGAATGGCGGGCTCACCGGCCTCTTTCTCGGCAACGTGGTCGTGGACGTCCCTCTTTCGGATACCATGTTCGTCGTCGCGCACTTCCACATGGTCATGGGCGTCGCGCCGATCCTCGTGATCTTCGGAGCGATCTATCACTGGTATCCGAAAATCACCGGGCGCATGATGAACGATATCCTCGGCAAGCTCCATTTCTGGGTGACGTTCCTCGGGGCCTACGCGATCTTCTTCCCCATGCATTATCTGGGACTGATGGGGATTCCGCGCCGGTATCACGACATCGGCGACATGGCTTTCGTTCCTGCCTCCGCACATACGCTCAATGCCTTCATCACCGTCGCCGCACTGATCGTGGGAGCGGTCCAGCTCACCTTCGTGTTCAATCTCTTCTGGAGTCTGCGCTACGGAAAGCCAGCCGGCGGCAATCCTTGGCGCGCGACGACACTGGAATGGCAAACCCCGGAAACGCCGCCCCCCCACGGCAACTGGGGCAAGGAACTGCCTGTGGTCTACCGGTGGGCCTATGACTACAGCGTTCCCGGCGCCGATCAGGATTTCCTGCCGCAGAACCAGCCAGGATTCACCTCAACCGCACCGGGAGGGCTTCATGGCTAGCATCCTCTTCTTCCTGAGCGGACTGGCGGTCATCGCAGCGTGGTGGCTCTCACGGCAGGGACTGATGTCCAAGCCCTGGCTGGAAGCGGGAACGACCGATGACCTGCCGGATACCGAGAATTCTCGCGCTACGCCCTCGAAGATCGGTCTTGGCGTCTTTCTCGCGGTCGTCGGCTCCTTCTTCGCACTGTTCATCAGCGCCTATTCCATGCGCATGCAATTGCCCGATTGGCGCAATGTGCCCGTGCCGACAATTCTATGGCTCAATACTTTCATGCTCGTCCTGGGCAGCCTTGCCCTTCAGCGGGGAAAGAGCTCCGCTCGCCGCAGGGACATGCACGAGCTTAGGGTGGATCTTCTTGCAGCAGGCGTTTCAACCCTGGCCTTTCTGTCGGGGCAGCTTCTTGCATGGCAGCAGCTCGCGGAGGAAGGATACCGCCTCACGGGCAATCCGGCGAATGCCTTCTTCTACGTCGTGACGGGCGCACACGGGCTTCATATCCTGGGCGGTCTGGTGGCGCTGGGGAGAACGAGCGAGAGGGCATGGCGGCAACAGGATTCGGAACCCTTACGCCAATCCGTGGAGCTATGCGCCATGTACTGGCACTTCCTGCTCCTGGTCTGGCTCGTCTTCCTCGGCATCCTGACCGGCTGGGGCGGCGCGTTCATCGATATCTGCCGGCAATTGCTGACGTGAGAGGAGACCGGCCGATGGCGGAACATGCTCTGACACAGCCAGGCGAGGCCTCTTCGGAGACATCGGGTCTGCGAAGCATCGCGTCCGACTTTGCATCCGACAGACAGGCCTTTCGCCATGTCTCCTGGGGCAAAGCGATGATGTGGGTCTTTCTCCTCAGCGACACCTTCGTGTTCAGCTGCTTCCTGATCGCCTACATGACCGCGCGCATGTCCACGACGGTGCCCTGGCCCAATTCTAGCGAGGTCTTCGCGCTCACGATCGGAGGCACCAGCTTCCCTCTTCTCCTGATCGCCATCATGACGTTCGTGCTCATCAGCAGCAGCGGCACCATGGCCATGGCGGTGAATTTCGGCTATCGCCGCGATCGCAGGAAGACGGCCGCTCTCATGCTCATGACGGCGCTGCTGGGCGCCACATTCGTCGGCATGCAGGCCTTCGAATGGACGAAGCTGATCCATGAAGGCGTTCGCCCCTGGGCCAATCCCTGGGGCGCCGCTCAGTTCGGCTCGTCCTTTTTCATGATCACCGGCTTCCACGGCACCCATGTGAGCTTCGGCGTTCTCTTCCTTCTCATCATCGCCAGGAAGGTCTGGCGCGGCGACTTCGACCGGGAGCGCCGCGGCTTTTTCACCAGCCGCAGAGGAAGCTATGAATCCGTCGAGATCATGGGGCTCTACTGGCACTTCGTCGATCTGGTCTGGGTCTTCATCTTTGCCTTCTTCTATCTTTGGTAGGAGGAAAGCCATGACGCAAGCCGCTGCCCACGCAGAGGGACAACAGCACCCCATCAAGCTCTATCTCGCTGTCTGGCTGTGGCTGTTCGTGTTGAGCGCCTGTTCCTACTTCGTGGATTACTTTCAGCTTCAGGGATTGCTGAGATATACCCTTATTACCTTGTTCATGGTGCTGAAGGCCGGCCTCATCGTCGCGATCTTCATGCACATGGCATGGGAGAGGCTGTCCCTGGTCTATGCCATTCTCGTGCCGGTCGGCGCCGTCTTGGTCTTCGTGGCGATCATGGTGTTCGAAGCGGACCACACGCTTCTCTCGCGGATGACGTTCCTCACATCAGGCCCGTGAGAAAGAAGGCGGCATCACGAACGATGCCACCCTCACGAGAAAGCGATGTTCAGGCAGCCGGATGCGCCTCCTCAGGATGAGGAGGCTCGATGACGCGGCGATAAAGATGCCAGGTTGCATGACCCAGCACGGGCATTACGATTGCAAGCCCGACGAACAACGGGATGGAGCCGACGAGAAGCATCGCCGCAACGATCAACCCCCACAAGGCCATGGTGATCGGATTCATCACGACCGCCTTGATGGAGGTATAGACGGCAACCGCCACACCGACGTCGCGGTCGAGCATCAGGGGGAACGAAATCACGCTGATGCTCAACACGACGCCCGCGAAGACGAAGCCGAGGGCATTGCCGACAAGGATCAGCCTCATGCCCTGCGGCGTCGTGAGAACTTGGTTCATGAAATGCGCATAGGACGCCGGCGCAGCATAGCCGAAAAGAGACTCGTAGAGCAGACGGGCCGTCGTCAACCAGACAAGGAAGATCACCAGAAGCAGAACGCCGAGGGCCACGATCGACGGGATCGAAGGCGATTTGAGAACGTCGAATGCGTCCTGCCATGAGACGGAAAGGCCAAGCTCCCGGCGCCTGCTGATCTCGTAAAGCCCGACGCCGGCGAAGGGACCGACCAACGCGAAGCCGGAGGCCAACGGATAAAGAAGCGGCAACGCATTGTTGCTGAAGGTCAGCGCCGCCAGGCAGACCCCGACGACCGGATAAATCAGTCCGAGAAAGACGAGATGGGAGGGCATGGCCCAAAAGTCATCGAAGCCCCTCGCGAGGGCTTCCTTCAAATCGGCTGGTGTAATTCTTCTGACAACGGGATGGGCCGGAACCTCGCCGGCACCGGCGACAATATGGAAATGGGCCATAACCGCTCCTCCAGGGCTGAAACCTTGGCAGTTGAGATTGCGGCCATGCGTGCTTCGTCGAAGAGGTCACGCGCAACCGTAACCTGTGCTTCGACTATACGCCTGAACGTTGCAGCTGTCGCCATCGATCAGTTCGTCACGATCACGTGACCCGCATCCTTGAACGATGGCGTAATGGCGATGCCCAGCTCACCCTTGCCGAGCGAGCGCTGCGAGAATGCGCGCCCAGGAACGGATTCCATGATGGAAGCTCGACAGATCGTATTTCTCGTTGGGCGAGTGCACGCGGTTGTCGAAACGCGCGAAGCCCACCATGAGCGAATCCATCCCGAGCAGGCGCTTGAAGTCTCCGACGATGGGGATCGAGCCGCCGGTTCCGGCCAGCGCTGCTTCGCAGCCCCATTCCTCCGTCAGCGCATCGAGCGTCGGCTTGAGGAAGGGGCCATCCAGCGGCAGGCTGAGCGCCGGACTGCCGCCGTGCTCCTTGAAGGTCACGCTGCAATCGGCGGGGATCCGTTCGCGGATGTGAGCGCGAAACGCCTCACGGATCTTGGCCGGGTCCTGCCCCGCCACCAGCCGGAAGGATACTTTGGCAGACGCCTTCGAAGGGATCACGGTCTTGAAACCTTCGCCGGTATAGCCGCCGACGATGCCGTTCACCTCGCAGGTCGGACGGGCCCAGATCTGCTCGAGAACGCTGCGGCCCTTCTCGCCCGCCGGGATGCTCAGACCCACCTGGCCGAGGAAACCGGCTTCGTCGAAGGGCAGACGGTTCCACTGATCCTTCACGGCCGCGGGCAATTCCTGAACGCCGTCATAGAACCCGGGCAAGGTGATGCGTCCTTGCGAGTCGCGCAGGGATGCGAGAGCCTCGGTGAGGAGATGGATCGGATTGCGGGCGGCAGAGCCGAACATGCCGGAATGGAGGTCCCGGTCGGCACAGGTAATCTCGACCTCCTCCCCCACGAGACCGCGCAGCATGGTGGTTACGGCCGGGGTATCGTTGTCCCACATATCCGTGTCGCACACGAGCGCGAGATCGAGCGACAGCTCATCGCGGTTTGCCTCCAGGAAGGGCTTGAGGCTCGGGCTGCCGGATTCTTCCTCGCCTTCGAGCAGGATCGAGACGCGAAGAGGCAATTCTCCGGTGACGGCTTTCCACGCCCGGCACGCCTCGATGAAGGTCATGAGGGCTCCCTTGTCGTCCGACGCGCCCCGCGCGACGATCCATGTGTCGCCGTTGGGCGCAGCAACCAGGGTCGGCTCGAAGGGCGGCGTCTTCCACAATTCGAGCGGGTCCACCGGCTGCACATCGTAATGGCCATAGAACAGCACGTGCGGCCCTTGGACGGCCTTCGCATGATGTCCGACAACCATGGGATGACCGGTCGTGGAACGGGCCTGTGCGTCGAATCCCAACTCGCGCAACTCTGCCGCCATCCATTCCGCCGCCTTCCGGCAATCGTCCTTGTAGGCCGGATCCGTGGAGATGCTCGGGATGCGGATGAAGGCGAACAGGCGTTCGAGGCTCTTGTCCAGGTCGGCATCGATGCGGTCGAGAACGGCGGGAAGATGATCGGTCACTGGCTGCTCCTCATGGCTCGCGCGGAGAATCGACGATGGACGATATTCTCATGGCGGCCGGGAGTTCTAGCGCATCGTGCAGAAAAGTGGACCGGGCATCCGTTTACGGCACGTTCGGACTGGATTGAGCGCACAGGAATGAGGACACCGGGATTTTCGGCAGGCCATAGATTGGACGCCGCTTCAACGGGCACAAAACCTGCCACGCCGTTCTCCGATTGTCCCAACCCGCAATCGACGGGTCGTCGAAGAATGCGGCCTAGCCAAGAAGAGACAGGCCACGCAGGTGGCCTCTGTCACTCTCCCTGCTGCCCGGCATCGCGTTCGAACCGGCTCGAACGCCGCTTTTCACGCCTGAGGCGCTTCATCAGCGCAATCGATGCGATCATCGTGCGTTCGAGTTCCGCCATGACGCCATCGGTGTCGGACGCAACCGAAAGGTTCTTTCTTTCCGGACTCATCGGCAGCCTATTCGCTTCCATGTTTCGACAGGCGCTCGATACAGGCGCCGGTTGAAGGTAAGCGTCGCAGTGCGGCTGGATTGTGGCAGATGGAGTGGAGCATTTGCTCCTATCCTAAAGTGGTAAGCGCCGCCCTCGACAACATATGTTGCAACAAAACATTATCGTAAAAGAACAGCATCGAAAATTGTTGCATGATCCTAAAAATCGCGGCCACCGGAATCTTGTCCCGGTGGCCGCTATAGTCCGCGTTGCTTCAAGCCTGGGCGCGCAGCGCCACGATATTCCGCTTATCTCTTATTTGGGTTGAAGTGTTTTTTGAGTTTGTGTCCGTATGCGGCGTAGTCTTTCTGCAGGGCGTCGGTCGCGGCGGCGAAGGCGGTGACCTTCTGCGGAAAGCGCGTCTCGAACATGAAGGCCAGCGTGCCCTCGAGCTTGTGCGGCTTGAGCTCCACATGGCTCGCCTTCTCGAACGCATCCACGTCCGGCCCGTGCGGCAGCATCGTGTTGTGCAGCGACATGCCCCCGGGCACGAACCCGCCCCCGGTCTTGGCGTCGTACACCCCGTAGATCAGCCCCATGAACTCGCTCATCACGTTCATGTGGTACCACGGCGGACGGAACGTGTTCTCCGCCACCAGCCAGCGGTCGGGGAAGATCACGAAGTCGATATTGGCCGTGCCGGGCGTCTCCGACGGCGAGGTCAGCACCGTGAAGATCGACGGATCCGCATGGTCGTACAGGATCGGACCCACCGGCGAGTAGCGCCGCAGGTCGTACTTGTAGGGCGCGTAATTGCCGTGCCAGGCCACCACGTCGAGCGGCGAATGCCCGATCTCCGCCACCCACAGCACCCCGCCCCACTTCACGTACATCTTCGACGGCGCGTCCTTGTCCTCATAGGCCGCCACCGGGGTCAGGAAGTCGCGCGGATTGGCCAGGCAATTGGCCCCGATCGGCCCGCGCTCCGGCAGCGTGAAGGCGCCGCCGTAGTTCTCGCACAGATAGCCCCGCGCCGGCCCGTCGACGAGTTCGACCCGGATCTTCACCCCGCGCGGGATCACCGCGATCTCGCCCGGCTCGATGTCGATGATGCCGAACTCGGTCCACAGCCGCAAAGCGCCCTGCTGCGGCACGAACAGCAGCTCGCCGTCGGCATTGTAGAAATACTCGTCCGCCATCGAGCGGGTGATGAGATAGACATGCGCGCCCATGCCGGCCTGGGAGCCGGCATCGCCCGCCGTGGTCATGGTGCGCACGCCCTCGAGGAACGACACCGGCGCGGCCGGCAGCGGGATCGGGTCCCAGCGCATCGGCGCGATCGGCAGCTCGACCTCGGCCGCCGGCGCGGTGCGCCACAGGCCGATCTCGGCCTTGGTGAACTGGCCCCAATGGGTCACCGTCGGGCGGATGCGGTAGAGCCAGGAGCGCTCGTTGGTGGTGCGCGGCGCGGTGAACGGCGAGCCGGAGAGCTGCTCGGCATACAGGCCGTAGGCGCATTGCTGCGGCGAGTTGCGCCCGATCGGCAGCGCGCCGGGCAGGGCCTCGGTCTCGAAGCCGTTGCCGAAGCCGGACATGTAGCCGGGCTGGAGCGCGCTCTCGAGGGGCGCGGCGGCCTGCGGCCGGGATGGGTTCTGGACGTTCATGGACCTGACCTCCTCGGATCGGGGCTGGGAGCGCGACGGGGGCCGTGGGCCGCCGCCGAAAACGGGGGAGCCGCGGTTGCGCCCGCGGCCCGCAATGGTTACAGACGTAACCGTCGATTTTGTAACTAACAAGCGCATGACCGAGCTCGCCCTCGAACGCTTCCTGCCCTACCGGCTCAACCGCCTCGCGGCGGCGGTGTCGCAGGAGTTCCGCGCCGTCTACGGCCCGCATCACGACCTGACGATCCCGGAATGGCGGGTGCTGGCGACGCTCGGCCAGGCCGAGGCCCTCGGCGCCACGGCGATCGGGCGGCATTCGGCGATGCACAAGACCAAGGTCAGCCGGGCGGTGCGGGCGCTCGAGGAGCGGCGCTGGCTCGCCCGCCGCGAAAGCCCCGCCGACCGGCGCGAGGAGATCCTCAGCCTCACCCCCGCAGGCCGGCGCGCCTACCGCGCCATCGTCCCCAAGGCGCTCGCCTTCGAACGCCGCATCCTCAACGCCCTCGGCCCAGACGCAAAAAACCTCCTCACCGCAATCGCAAAACTCGAAAATATCTTCGAAGAAA
>NZ_JAEA01000007.1 GCF_000518665.1 Microvirga flocculans ATCC BAA-817
CTTCTCGATCTCGACCCAGATGAAGTCGGACAACGGTGCGCTCAGCGCCGTGAAGGACTCGATCAAGCAGTCCAAGGCCATGATCGACACCTTCAGCTCCGCCCTCTCCAAGATCCAGACCTACCTCGACAAGATCAAGCAGTCGGCGGTGAGCGGTCAGCAGCCCGGCGCTCAGTATATCGAAATCAGCTCCGAGCTCGCCGCCCATGCCAAGGGCATCGTGAACAGCGCCGATTCGGCCAAGTTCAACGGCGAGAACTGGCTCGTGCAGGACTCCACGGCTACTCCCGCCAAGAACCTCGTCTTCTCCTTCGCCTCGAATGCCGGCGCTGCCGACACGGTGGGCAAGCTCGCGGTCGACATGACCAAGACCGACATCTTCCTCTCGGCCGGCGGTACGGGTGGCAAGCTGGGCGCCCTGATCACCGCCCTCAACACGGGCATCACCGACGCGGCTACCTCGACCGCCTTGCTCAACCTCGCCGATAGTGCCATCGACGTGGTGAAGACGGCGGCTGCGACGCTGGGCGCGACGAAGGCCCTGCTGGAGACCCAGGAAGAGTTCATCGGCGTGCTCTCCGACTCGCTGACGGCGGGCGTGAGCGCCTTCGTCGATGCGGACATGAACGAGGCCTCGACCCGCTTCCAGGCGCTGCAGACCCAGCAGCAGCTCGGCGTGCAGGCCCTCTCCATGGCCAACCAGAACAGCCAGATGATCCTGAAGCTCTTCCAGTAAGAGGTTCGGCCAGATCCTGAAGGAAGCCTCGCCTCCTACAAGGCGGGGCTTTCTTGGTTGGAACAGGGTGCTGCGATGGTTCGTCGTGTTTCGCTCATCGTCAGATTCGCCGCGATGGCGGGGGTCGCTCTTGCCGGCTGCGCCGTTTCCATGACGGGCACCCATGCGGCGGCCGCCTGGTTCGGGGCCTGGGATTATGTGCTGAGGCAGGATGCGGAAGGCGCGCCTCAGGCCGCGCTGGCCCGCCTGCGGGGAGAGGCCGGGTCCACGCTGTGGCTGAGCTGCTCGCGGCAGGCCATGGAGGATGAAAAGCCCTCCCAGGCCGTGGTGACGGCGGCCGTGGTACAGAAGCAGTTTCTCGGGCGGAGCGATCCGCGCGGGAGAAGCACCATCTATTGGTTCGACGGCGGAAGTCCCGAGGTCGGGCACTGGATCTATCGCGACCGTTCCGGGCAGATTCCGGACCCGCAGGAGGTGAAAGCCTTCATCGACCGCTTGGCCCAGGCGCAGAGCCTCGTCGTGGAACTGTCGAACTATCGTTATGAAACGAAAGCCTTCACGTTCCGCTTCGACAAGGACGATACCCGCAATCTGGCCGACAGGTTCAGGAAGGATTGTCGGGCTATTCTCGGGCAGGATCTCAGCGGCGCCCAGTCCTGAGCCGTCCTCCATCGCACTCGAGCATGGGAAGTTCTTACATGATCAGCACGTCCGTACGCTACCAGGTGATCACGAACAATCTCGCGCGAAGCAAGGCGCTGATCGAGAAGGATCCCACGGTCAAGCGCGAGACCGAGTACTATCTCGCGAACATCAAGACCATCAAGACGATCGACGAGTTCATCAAGAACGACCGGATCTTCAAATATGCCATGAAGGCCTATGGTCTCGAAGACATGATCTTCGGCAAGGGTCTCATGAAGAAACTGCTGCAGGAGGGCGTTGCAAACCCTCTGAGCATGGCGAACAAGATGACCAATCCTCTCTACAAGGAATTCGCCAGGGCCTTCGACTTCGCCGGCAAAGGCGCCGCAGCGACGGCGGAAGCGAGCGCTTCGACCGGAGCCGTCGAACGGTATGTCCAGATGACGCTGGAGAAGAAGGAAGGCGAGCAGAACCAGGGCGTTCAGCTTGCCATGTACTTCAAGCGAAAGGCCTCATCCGTCACCTCGACGATGGGCCTTCTGGCCGACAAGGCTCTTCTCAAATTCGTGCAGACCACCTTCAACATTCCGGAGGCGGCCTCGCGAGCCGATATCGATTTCCAGGTTCGCAATCTGGAAAAGCATATCGACGTGAAGGATCTTCAGGATCCGAAGAAGGTCGACAAGCTTATCCAGCGCTTCAACGCCATGTGGGATGTCAACAACGCCGGCACGACGACCGTCGCGCCCGTGCTGTCCCTGTTCGGGCAGTCTTCCGATCAAGGGATCAGCGTCGATCTGATGATGAGCATCGCCAAGCTGAGACTCGGTGGGAAGTAAGAGAAGCAAAGCGACCCGCTCCGGGCAACGGAGCGGCGCACGCGCACGGCGTCAGGGGCGCACATCCACGATGATCCGCTCCGAGACCGGCGTCGCATCCGACGGAGCCCTGACCACGAAGACGCGGCAGGTGGTGGTGAGCGGGCGGATCGGGGTGCGGTGCTTGTCGGATCCGGTGAGGTAGTTCACCGTGTAGTAGGGAACGCCGCCCACATAGGTGGTCTCTCTGCTTTCGAAGAGATAGCCGACCTGAAACCGGTCGATGCGATAAACCGAGCGGGGCGGGCCGAAGGCCGCAATGCGGGCAGAGATGGGCTTGCCGATATAGTCCGAGCAGGATGCCGTGACGGTTTCGACAACGGTCGGAGCACATCCGCCGGTGAGGGCGGCGAGCGCGAGTATCGTCAAAAGTGATCTCAAGCAATCCTCCTGGGGCGATGCGGAGCGCATCGTTCGAACATGCTGACTTCCGAGTGGATCATCATACCGCATCGGCGCGTGAAAAATCAAAGCAAGCTTCTACCTTGCAGGCCTTTTCAGCCGCGTTCGATCAGTCTCGCGCAAGCTTGCAGGGGTAGAACGACAGGCAGGTGAGATGCGTGCATGCGCATCGTGAGGAGGGATCGATGTCTGTCGTGCTTGTGCCGGTGATTGCCGCTTCGCTCGTGGGCCTCATCGGGACGCCTGCCATCCGCCTGATGATTTCCTCGAAGCGTACGAAGACCTGGGCGAGAACCCAGAACGGCGTGCAGAGCCGCTACTGATCGCATCCCTGTTCATGGATCGACGGCGTAGGATTTCTGCATCGCGCAAGCGATGGCGCGAAGCGTGGTAAACCATCCGTTTCGGCCGTGTTGCCGGAAGTCTACACCTGCGCGCGTTTTGGCTTTGCCCTCGCGTGCGGACTTGCGCGGAACCCGCACAACTGACAGCCTTTCTCTTCAGGACGGGCGGCACGGATGCGCGGCATGGGCGGGTTTCAATCTCAGCTTTCGAGGGAACGGCATCCCCAAATGGGAAAAGCCTTCGCCGGGATGGGCCTCTTTCTCGCGTGCCTCTCCGTCGTCGCATTGTCTCTTCCGGCGCGCGCTTTCTCGGGAACGGAGATGCCGGTCGCAAATGCAACGATCGAACCGGTCGGTCCTGCGGGACCGACGCCGGCATGGATCGCTTTCTGCCGGGCGTTGCCGCAGGAATGCGCGACGGATGCATCCGAGCCCGCGATGATCGTGCTCGATGCAGAGAGCTGGAACGCTATCGTCGCCGTCAACGCGCATGTAAACGCTTCGATCCTGTCCGTGACCGATCAGGATCATTGGGGCGTCGCCGATCGTTGGGACTATCCCGATGACGGGATGGGAGATTGCGAGGATATCCAGCTGCTCAAGCGCCGTCTGCTGACCCAGGCGGGCCTGCCCCGTCGCGCCTTGCGGATGACCGTCGTGATCGACGAGCTGGGAGCGGGCCATGCCGTTCTCATGGTGCGAACGGATCGCGGCGATTACATCCTCGACAACAAGCGCAACGACGTTCTGCCCTGGCACGAGACCGGCTATCGTTATGTGAAGCGCGAGGGGGCCGAAAGCGAGGAATGGGTCTGGCTCGGCAATCAGGCTGCGCCTCTCATGACGGCGACCAAATAGCGGCCATCCCGGCTTCGATCATGACTCAGGGTTCGAAAGGCGATGCGCTAGAGCGAAGCCCTGGCCGTCTTGATCTGCGTGATCATCGTCTCGGAGGTGAGGACCACCCAGCCATTTTCCGAGCGCTCGATGGAGATGACCTGTCCAATGCTCGGGAGAGTCATGCCCGGCGTGACCCACCACAATCCTTCCGGGCCTTCGATGAGCGCGGATTCGGTCGTGGCGCGGTGAATGACATAGCGCTGGAACAGGGAGCCGCGATCGGCGTTGCCTGCGGCCGCTGTCCCCTCGCGTCCTCGTGGAAGATCCGTATCCTCCGCCGCTTTTGCCAGTGAGCCCGTTGTCGTCGGCTGCAGGTCGGCCTGGCGCGCCTGGCTTACGGCGGGACCTCGGCTGAGAAGCATTCCGCCGCCGCCGATGCTCTGCGTGGCGCCTTCGCTCAGATACACGGCATAGACCGGAAGACCGATGGCGGAGAGCGTGAGCGCGAGGCCGAGGAACATCACGATGCGGTCGCCCGTCGCCTCGCGGGCCCGGATGTGTTCCTCCAGGCGCTGCACCTTCCGCTGCCGGCTATCGAGGAACGCATCGTCGCGCCTGGCGCTCGCTGCGCGGGCCACCTGCTCCAAAACCTTGTCGAACCGAATGCCCATGGAAACCGCCACGTAGAGAATCGCGCGCAATCATTCCTAGGGGCACATGCTTAACATTCCGTCACTTCGACCGGCGGACCGCTGTGGGCGGGAGGAGCCCGAGCAAGCTCCGCACAAGGATCGCCGGTATAGGGTGAAATGCCATTCAAGCGACCGCAGCGGGACGCGCTCGCAAGGGGGGATGATGAAGATCGGAACGAAAATATTCGCACTAGTTGCCGCGTTGAGCATCGTCGCCGTGATCACGGCGGGCGTCGGCATCGTGACATTGCAGACATACCATCAGGCCGTCGACGACGTGCAGCAGGCGGCCACGCGAGCGCTTTACGGGGAGCGCCTCAACCGGCTCGTGACGAACGTCGTGATGGAGGCCCGTGGCATCTATGCCTCGAAGAACACGGAGGAGGCGCGCAAGTTCGGCAATGGGCTCACCGCGAGCCTGAAGGAGATCGACGAGCTTCTGAAGGCCTGGGATCCGATCGTGCCGCCTTCCAACCGCGCGCTGTTCGATGCCGTGGTCAAGGATGCCGCGCAGTTCAAGGTCTTCCGGTCCGAAACCGTTCGCCTCGGCTCCGAGGTTTCGCCCGAGGCCGCCAATGCGCAGGGCAACAACGAGGCCAACCGCGCCAACAGGAAAGCCTTTCAGACCAGCATTGACGCTCTCACCCAGCGGGGCAGCGAGGAAATCGTCGCGGTGCAGGCCCGTGTCGTCGCATTGTATGGCGAGCGCCTGACGCTGCTCATCGCGATAGCCCTGGGCGGCACCATCCTCGCGCTGCTCATCGGCTGGCTCGTGGGGAACCGGCAGATCGCGCGTCCGCTGAAGGCAGTAACGGAGGCGATCCAGAAACTCGCCGCGGGCGACTACAACCTTCCCAAGGCCAAGGTCGGCAAGGACGAGATCGGCGATATCTGGAAGGCGACGCAGGTTTTCGCCGTCGCCATGCAGGAGGCCGAAGAGCTCCGGCATAACCAGGCGGAGGTCGAGCGCAAGGCCGGCGAACGCCGCCGCGCCGAGATGATGGCGCTCGCCCAGAGCTTCGAAGGCAGCGTAGGCGGCCTCGTGCAGCATCTCTCCAGCGCCGCCCAGCAGATGGAGGCGACGGCCCGCTCGATGGCCGTGACGGCGCAGCAGACCAACGTGCAATCGAACTCGGTGGCTGCTGCGGCCGAGGAAACCTCCCACAACGTCCAGGCCGTCGCTGCTGCAGCCGAGGAGCTCGCCGCATCCTCCAACGAGATCGGCGCCCAGGTCTCCCAGACCTCGGCGGCCGCCGCCCGGGCCGTCGAGAATGCGCGCCGAACAAACGGGCTCGTGGAGAACCTGGCCGACGGCGCGCAGAAGATCGGCGAGGTCATCGCGCTCATCAACTCCATCGCCAGCCAGACCAACCTCCTCGCGCTCAACGCCACCATCGAGGCGGCACGCGCGGGCGAGGCCGGAAAGGGCTTTGCCGTGGTGGCGGCCGAGGTGAAGGAACTCGCGAACCAGACGTCACGGGCGACGGAGGACATCAGCTCCCACATCGACCAGATCCAGCAATCGACGAAGAGCGCCGTCGAGGCCATCCGCGAGATCGGCCTCACCATCGAGGAGGTGCACCAGATCGCCACGAGCGTTGCCGCGGCGGTCGAGGAGCAGCAGGCGGCGACCCAGGAGATCGCGCGCAATGTCAGCGAGGCTGCCCGCGGCACGCAGGATGTGAGCGAAAGCATCGTGCAGGTTCAGGGCGCTGCGACCCATGCGGGTTCGGCCGCGTCCCAGGTCCTCGCGGCGGCCGGGGAACTCGCGGCCAATTCGACGACCCTGAGCCGCGAGGTCGAGAACTTCCTGCAGGAAGTGCGCGCAGCATGACGTGACGGGGGCGGACACTCCGCCTCCGCGCAGGCTTAAGCGTTTGAGAAGGCGCAGCGCTCCGGTGCTGCGCCTTTCACATGAACGGCAAAGGCTCGTGCCGAGCGAAGCCGGAACCTTGCCGTGGGCAGCGGCTCCGGTATATAGCTGTCGTTCGAGGCCCGGTTTGCCGGGCCGTTTTTTTCGACAGGATGCACCAGCATGGATTTCAACCCGACCGCAACGCCGCTTCGCCTTGCCACGGGGACAATCCATCATCATGCCTGTTTCGATCTCCTTCTCCCGTCTTTCATGGGCCACGCCTGACGGCCGCTTCCTTCTCAGGGATCTCACTCTCAGTATCGGCCCGGAGCGGACGGGTCTCGTCGGCCGGAACGGCATCGGTAAAACGACGCTCCTCAAGCTGATCGCCGGAGAGCTGAGCCCCCATTCGGGCAGCATCGCCGTGACCGGCAGCGTCGGCATCCTGCATCAAACCGTTCAGGCCGATCCTGCCGAAACCATCGCGTCCCTGTTCGGCGTGACCGATGCGCTCCGCCTTCTGCGCCGTGCCGAGAACGGCCAAGCCTCGGCAGAGGAGCTGGCGAATGCGAACTGGACGCTGGAGGCGCGCATGGCCTCCGTCCTCGACGATGCCGGTCTCGAAGCCGGGCCGGATACGCCTCTTGCAACATTGTCGGGCGGGCAGAGCACGCGGGCGCGTCTAGCCGCTCTCGTCTTCGCGCGTCCCGACTTCCTGCTCCTCGACGAGCCGACCAACAATCTCGACCGGGAGGGGCGCGAGGCGGTGATCGCGCTTCTCGCCGGCTGGCGCGGCGGCGCCCTTGTCGTCAGCCACGACCGCGAACTGCTCGAGACCATGGATGCCATCGTCGAGCTCACCTCGCTCGGCGCCACCCGCTATGGCGGCAACTGGAGCCGGTACCGCGAGCGCAAGGCCCTGGAGCTGGCGGCGGCCCGGCACGATCTGGCGGATGCGGAAAGGCGCGTGGCCGAGATCGACCGGAAGACGCAGGAGCTCGTGGAGCGCAAGGCGCGCAAGGATCGGGCCGGTCGCAGGAGAAGAGCCAAGGGCGACATGCCGCGCATCCTCATGGGCATGAAGAAGGATCGAAGCGAGGACACCGGCGGGGACAATGCACGACTCGCCGAGCGTCGGCGCGCGCAAGCCCTCGAAGCGGCGGCCTCGGCCCGTCAACGCATCGAAATCCTGCAGCCGTTCTCCGTCGCTCTTGCGCCGACGCATCTGCCTGCGGGCAAGCTCGTTCTCGCTGTCGATGGGGTGAGCGCCGGATATGAGCCCGAGCAGCCGATCCTGCGCGATTTCTCCCTGTCGATCGGCGGACCGGAACGCGTCGCCATCGTGGGGCCTAATGGGTCGGGCAAGTCGACGCTGCTCGCGCTCGTCACGGGAGAACTTCGTCCCTGGCGCGGAAGCGTGCGCGTCATGACCCGTTTCGCATTCTTCGATCAGCGCGTGAGCCTGCTCGATCCCTCGCTCTCGATTCGCGACAACTTCCGACGCCTCAATCCGGGAGCGGACGAGAACGCCTGCCGCGCGGCGCTCGCCCGATTCATGTTCAGGGCCGATGCGGCGCTGCAGCCCGTTGCGAGCTTAAGCGGCGGGCAATTGCTGCGCGCGGGCCTGGCCTGCGTGCTGGGAGGCGTCGCGCTTCCCTCATTGCTCATCCTCGACGAGCCCACGAACCATCTCGATATCGATTCCATCGAAGCCGTCGAGGCCGGTTTGCGGGCCTATGACGGCGCGCTGCTGATCGTCAGCCACGACGAGGCCTTTCTGGACGCAATCGGCATCTCGCGCAGGGTGGATTTCGGCGAGGCACGACCCTGACCCTTCCGGCTCACTGGGAGCTGATTTCTTCGATGCGCTATGCGCTCACGGCTTTCCGCAATCCGGTGCCGGTCATCGCGGTCTGTTCGCCGAGCTGCTGCCAAAGCCGTTCCACTTCGGCCTGGACGCGACGGACCGCCTCTTCCTTCACGGGGCCGTAGCCGCGCATGTCCAGCGGGGCTTTCGCAATCGCCAGCAGGGTGGGAAGGCGCTCCGAAGTGAGATGGCCGAGAATGCGTTCGGTCTCGCGCTCGTACCAGCCGATCAAGGCACGCTCCATGCGCCGTTCGGCCGTGTAGCCGAAAATGTCGAGGGGCGTTCCGCGCAGGATTTTCAGCTTGGCCAGAACCTTCATCGGGGTCTGGATCCAGGGGCCGAAGGCACGCTTCTTCGGGCGGCCCCTGGCGTCGCGCTTCGATGGCAGGAGCGGCGGCGCAAGGTGATAGTTGACCGTGAAGTCGCCCTCGAATTCGCGCCGCAGCTCGTTGAGGAAGCCGCTCTCCATATGCAGGCGCGCCACTTCGTATTCGTCCTTGTAGGCCATGAGCTTGAAGAGCGCGCGCGCCACCGCCTCGGTCAGGGCCTCGGAGCCGAGCGATTTTTCCGCCTCGCGTACCCGCGCCACCGTTCTCTCGAAGCGTGCGGCATAAGACGCATCCTGATAGGCGGCGAGGAAAGCGGTGCGCCGCGCGATGGCCTGATCGAGCGTCTCGGGCGCTTCCGGCTCGTCCTTCGCGGCCCGGTGAACGAAGCCGGGATCGGTGCTCAGAAGCCGCCCCCAGGCGAAGGCCTGCCTGTTGCGTTCCACCGCCACGCCGTTGAGATCGATGGCGCGCGACAGCGCCTCGAACGAGACCGGCACAAGGCCCTGCTGCCAGGCGAAGCCCAGCATCATCACATTGGCGAAGACCGTGTCTCCGAGCAACGTCTCGGCGAGCGCATTGGCGTTGGCCGTCGCCATGTTGCCCGCGCCGATCACCCGCTCGATGGCGCGAAGCCGCGCCCGGCTCGCGAGATCCGCATCGCGGAAGCGCACCACGTCGCCGGTCGGCATCTCCGCCGTATTCATCACCGCCCGCGTGCCGTGCCGGTAGGTGCCAGAGGCTTTGGGCGACGAGCTGACCACGAGATCGCAGCCGATCAGCGCATCGGCCGCGCCCTGGTCGATGCGCACCTGATGCAGCGCCTCCGGCTGCCTCGCGATGCGGAGATAGCTCAGCACGGGGCCGAATTTCTGCGCAAAGCCGGTGAAGTCCAGAACCGAGACGCCGCGCCCCTCGAGATGCGCCGCCATGCTGACGAGCGCGCCGATGGTGACGACGCCGGTTCCGCCGACGCCGGTGACGAGCAGGTCGAAGGGTTTCGCAAGGTCGGGGAGGGTGGGGGATGGCAGCGTCGCGGCGCGCGCGACGGCATCGAATTCCGAGGCTGTCTTTGCCCGGCGCTTGCCGCCCTCCACGGTGACGAAGCTGGGGCAGAACCCCTCCAGGCAGGAGAAGTCCTTGTTGCAGGTGGAGAGGTTGATCTTGCGCTTGCGGCCGAAGGGCGTCTCCTTCGGCTCGACGCTCAGGCAGTTCGACGCCACGGAGCAATCGCCGCAGCCTTCGCAGACGAGGTCGTTGATATAGGCGAAGCGATTCGGGTCCTCCATCTGTCCGCGCTTGCGGCGGCGGCGCTTTTCGGTGGCGCAGGTCTGTTCATAGATCAGCACCGTGACGCCGGGAATCTCGCGCAGTTCCTTCTGAACCGCGTCCAGTTCCTCGCGCGGGTGGATCGTCACGCCCTTCGGCAGGTCGGCGGGCGCGAATTTTTCGGGCCGGTCCGATACCAGCGCGATGCGCGACACGCCCTCCGCGCGCACGCTGTGGGCGATGGCGTGGACGCTCACAGGTCCGTCGACGGGCTGCCCGCCCGTCATGGCGACCGCGTCGTTGAAGAGGATTTTGTAGGTGATGTTGGCGCCCGCCGCGATGGCTTGGCGGATCGCCATGGAGCCCGAATGATAATAGGTGCCCTCGCCGAGATTCTGGAAGACATGGCCGCGGCCGGTGAACTTCGACGACGCGGCCCAGTTGACGCCCTCGCCGCCCATCTGGATCAGCGACGAGGTCTCGCGATCCATCCAGCTCGCCATGAAGTGGCAGCCGATGCCAGCCAGCGCCTTGGAGCCTTCCGGAACCTTCGTCGAGGTGTTGTGCGGGCAGCCGGAGCAGAAATAGGGCGTGCGCGTGGCGCCGGGCACGGCGATCACGCGGTCGGAATCCGGCGCAAGCCCGGCGGCGCGCTGGACGAGGTTCAGATCGGGAAAGAACGGGTCGAGGCGCTTGGCGAGAACGCCTGCGAGAAAGCGCGGCGAGAGCTCGCCCGTCCACGGGATCAGCCGCTCGCCGGTCTCGTCGTGCTTGCCGACCATGCGCTCGGGCTTCGAGCCCGGGTAATCGTAGAAATATTCCTTGAACTGGCTTTCGATGATGCCGCGCTTTTCCTCGATCACCAGAATCTCGCGCTTGCCCTTCACGAATTCCAGCGCGTCGTGCAGGGCGAGCGGCCACACCATGCCGACTTTATAGATGTCGATGCCGTGCGCGCGGCAGGCGGCCTCGTCGAGGCCGATGAGGCGTAGCGCCTCCATCAGGTCGAGATGCGCCTTGCCGGCGGTGACGATGCCGTAGGATGCGTGCGGGATGTCGTAGATGCGCCGGTCGATGGGGTTGGCCTTGGCGAAGGCATAGACCGCGTGCTTCTTCGCCTCCATGCGCTCTTCAATCTGGGGCCCCGGCAGGTCCGGCCAGCGGTAATGCAATCCGCCGGGCGGCGGCGTGAAATCGGGCTCGATGAACTGGCGCGGCGGGTGCAGCTCCACCGAAGCGCCGGATTCCACGATCTCCGATACGGCCTTGAAGCCGACCCACATGCCGGAGAAACGGCTCAGCGCATAGCCGTATTCACCGAAGGCGAGATACTCGGCGACGCTCGCCGGATGCAGCGTCGGCATGAACCAGCTCATGAACGCGACGTCGGATTGATGCGGCATCGAGGAGGATACGCAGCCATGGTCGTCGCCTGCGACCACCAGCACACCGCCGTGCGGGGAGGAGCCATAGGCGTTGCCGTGCTTGAGCGCATCGCCCGAGCGGTCGACGCCCGGTCCCTTGCCGTACCAGAGACCGAAGACGCCCTGGACCTTCCGGTTCGGATCCGTCTCCACCTGCTGCGAGCCGAGAACGGCGGTCGCGGCGAGGTCTTCGTTGACGGCGGGCAGGAACTCGATGCGGTGCGCCTTCAACTGCTCCTTCACGCGCCAGAGCTCGAGATCGACGCCGCCCAGGGGCGATCCGCGATAGCCGGAGACGAAGCCCGCCGTGTCGAGGCCCGCCGCCCTGTCGCGCCTGGCCTGGTCGAGCACGATCCGGACGATGGCCTGCGTGCCGGTGAGAAACACACGGCCCGTCTCGCGGGCGTAGCGGTCGGCAAGCTCATAGGAGTCGAGTGACGGAGCGTGTTTCATCGGCCTTGTCCTGAAGCGCAATCGTGAGCCCTCAGAGTAATCCCGAACGGCTGGTAGGTGCTTCCTATTCGTTCCTTCCAGAAAGCGGTTTGCGGTAGATATTCCGCGCATCAAGGCTATAACTGATAAAAAATACCAGGGAGGGCGGCATGCTTGAAAATCAGGATGAGCATATTCTGACGCAGCTGCAGAAGGAGGGGCGCAGGACGAACCAGCAGCTGGCGGAGGATGTGGGCATGTCCACTTCGGCCTGCTGGCGGCGCGTGCGCGCGCTCGAAGAGGCGGGCGTGATCACGGGCTACGCGGCCCTGGTGGATCGGGAAAAAGCGGGCTTTTCCACCTCCGCCATTCTTCACGTCTCGCTCGAACGGCACGATGCGAAATTCGTGGACGAGTTCGTCTCCCGCGTCACGGCGCGCGCGGAGGTGCTCGAATGCTTCGCAACTACGGGCGACGCCGATTATCACCTGCGCGTCGTCGTGCGCGACATGAAGGCCTACAACCGCTTCCTCGACGAGTTCATGTTCCGGTTGCCCGGGATTCGCTACGTGCGCACCAACGTGATCCTCAAGGAGATCAAGACCAGCGTGGCGCTTCCGTTCTGAGCGAAGCGGAGCGCGCTACTTGCTCTCGGGCAGTATGGCATAGGCGAGCTGCGCGATGGCGACGGGGCGGTCGTCGCCGTCCGCCGTGAGCGTCACGCTGCCGAAGGCCATGGTGCGCCCGAGGCGGATCACCTTGGCGTCCGCCAGCACATCGGCCTTCGCGGCCGGGCGCAGGAAATGCATCGTCTGATCGACCGTGGTCATGGGCCGGTATCCGCCTGCGGCGGAGGAGACGGCAAACACCATGGCGGTGTCGGCAAGGCTCATGAGAGCCTGTCCGCAGATCACGCCGTTGTCGCGGCAGAGCCGTTCCGAGAATCCCATGCGCAGCACGGCACCCTCGGCGCCAAGGCTCTCGATGGAAAGGTCGAGATCCTGCACCCAGGGCGCAAAGACATCCGCGAGCATCCGCTCGGCATCGGCGCGATCGAACATGGACACGAGTTCCCCCCCAACGTTGTTGTTTCCCGATCCCCGAACCCGCATGGATTAAGGGTAGAAACGCACTCCCGAAGCGGCGCGGCTGACGAGACCTGCGGCGGGCTCCCAGCCCGGCCCGTCCTGTGCGGCGCGTTCCTTCACCTGACCGAGGATGGCCTCAAGCCCCACGCGATCCGCCTCGAAAAGAGGTCCGCCGCGCCAGGCCGGATAGCCATAGCCGTGCATCATCACCACATCGATATCGAGCGGGCGTTCGACGATGCGCTCGTCGAGGATCTTGCAGGCCTCGTTGACCATGGCGGCCCGGATGCGCGCCTGGATCTCCTCGGGAGAGATCGGCCGCCGCGTCAGCCCGCGCCGCTGCGATGATTCCTCGACGAGGGCCGTGACCACCGGATCGACCTCCCGCTTTCCGCCTTCGTATCGATACCAGCCCGCTCCCGTCTTGCGCCCTAAACGGCCCGCCTCGCAGAGGCGGTCGGCGATGTCCACATAGCGCTCCCGCGGATCGCGTGTCGGGGCAAGCCGCTTGCGGCGGGCCCAGGCGATGTCGAGACCTGCGAGATCCGATACGGCGAAGGGGCCCATCGGGAAACCGAAAGTCTCCAGAGCCGCATCGACCTCGTGCGGCAGCGCGCCTTCCTCGAGCAGGTACTCCGCCTGCAGGCGATAGCGGGACAGGATGCGGTTGCCCACGAACCCGTCGCAGACCCGGCAGACCACGGGGATCTTGCGCAGGCGCTTCGCGATGTCCAAGCCCGTCGCCACCACATCGGCCGCCGTCTTCTCTGTCCGGACGATCTCGAGGAGCTTCATCACATGGGCGGGGCTGAAGAAATGCAGCCCCACCACGTCTGAGGGCCGCGACGTGGCATCTCCTATCAGGGAGATGTCAAGGTAACTGGTATTGGTTGCCAGAATGGTTCCAGGCCTGAGAACCGCGTCGAGCGCGCGGAACAGGGATTGCTTGACGGCCAGATCCTCGAACACCGCCTCGATCACGAGGTCGCGGTCCGACAGGGTGTCGATTCCGACACCATAGCCGATCCTGGCAAGGCGTTCGTCCCGCACGTCCGCCGTCAGGCGGCCGCTTGCAACCTGCTTGTCGTAAACATCCGCGATCCGAGCCTGTCCGGCAGCCAGCGCCTGTTCGCTCGTCTCGACGATTCTGACATCGAAACCGGCATCGGCAAAGGCGATTGCAATGCCGGAGCCCATGGTTCCGGCTCCTACGACGCCGATCTTCTGAACAGAGCGCGGAGCAACGCCCTCAAGACCCGGCACCCGCGTCACTTCCCGCTCGGCGAAGAAGGCGTGGCGCAGCGCAGCCGACTGATCGGACGAGCGCAGCGCCAGGAAGGTTTCCCGTTCCCGCGCCATGCCGTCCTTGAGCGGCAGGTTCGCAGCCAGCAGGACGAGCTCGGCAGCCTTTCCCGGTGCCTGCGCTCCTCTGGCCTTGCGGTTGACTTCGGCGAGCTTTGCCGCGGCCGCACTGGCCTCCATGCCGACGACGGATTGCTTGCCCGTGCGCCGGATCGGCTTGCCGATCAGCTCCCGGGCAAAGCCCATGGCTTCCTGACGAAGATCCTTTGTCGCGATGCGATCGATCAGGCCGAGGCGCAGGGCCTCTTCCGCCTTCACGTTGCGTCCGGTCGATACGAGCTCCAGTGCCGCGTCCAGTCCCACGAGCCTGGGCAGGCGCTGCGTCCCGCCGGCGCCCGGAACCAGCCCCAGCTTGACCTCCGGCAGGCCGAGGCTCGCGCCGGGTTCGGCGATGCGGGCATGACAGGCCAGCGCGATCTCACAGCCGCCGCCGAGAGCCGTTCCATGAATGGCGGCAACGATCGCCTTCGAACAATTCTCGATGGCGTCTATGACGTCGGGCAGGTGCGGCTCACGCGGAGGTTGACCGAACTCGCGGATGTCCGCACCGGCCACGAAGGTGCGACCCGCGCAGGCAAGCACGACGGCCTCGATCCGCGCATCCCGGTCGACGTCCTCGATCGCTGCCAGCAATCCCGCACGCACCGCTTGCGATGTGGCATTGACCGGTGGGCTATCGATTTCGATCAAGGCTATGGGAAACGATGGCGTGAGCCGGACGGGGACATTTCCCGCTGCCGGCCGTGAGGCTTCCGTCATGGATGCACCGCATTCATGGTCAGGAGTTCGTAGGTTGCGACCGTTTCATCCTTGTCGGTCATGATTTCCACATCCCAGCGCACCTCGCCGTATTCCGCGTTGCGCGGAGACTTGGATTTCGCCGTCAGCCGGACCTTGATGGTCTCGCCCGGCTGTACCGGCTTGAGGAAGCGCAAGGAGTCGAGCCCGTAATTTGCCAGCACGGGCCCCAGATCCGGATCGACGAAGAGGCCGGCCGCGAAGGAGAGCAGGAGATAGCCATGGGCGACACGGCCGGGGAAGAACGGATGGTTCTTCGTCGCCTCTTCGCTCATATGGGCATAGAAGGTATCGCCGGTGAACGTGGCGAAGTGCTCGATGTCCTCCAGCGTGATCGTGCGCTCCTTCGAGATGAAGGTCTGGCCGATGGCGAGATCCTCGAAGTAGTAGCGGAAGGGATGCCGGCCTTCCTGAATCTGGGGGGCACCCTTGATCCAGCTTTGCGTCACGCGGGAGAGCATCGCGGGCGAGCCCTGGAGCGCCGTGCGCTGCATGTAATGGTGCACGCCGCGCATGCCGCCCAATTCCTCACCGCCGCCGGCACGTCCCGGCCCGCCATGGACCATATGCGGCATCGGCGAACCGTGTCCAGTCTGCTCCTTGGCGCAATCGCGGTCGATCAGCACCAGTCGTCCGTGAAACGCGCCGACGCCGAAAACGAGGTCGGAAGCGATGGCCGGATCGTAAGTGTAGACCGAGGCGACGAGGCTGCCGTCGCCCCGGTTCGCCAGCGAGACGGCCTGGTCGATGCCGTCATAGCCCATCACGGTGCAGACCGGGCCGAAGGCTTCGGCGCTGTGCACATGGGTCGCGCGGATCGGATCCGGGCAATGCAGCAGGAGAGGGGGGATGAAGGCGCCGCGTTCGCGGTCCGCCCCTTCGACCGTGAAATTGTCTGGATCGCCGATGACGATATCCGCTTCGCTGCGCAACTTCGCCACCTGAGCCAGCACGTCACGGCGCTGATCGAGGCCGACGACCGGCCCCATGCGGACGTTTTCGAGCTCCGGATTGCCGACCGTGATTTTCGACAGGCGCTCACGCAGGGCTTCGATCACAGCGGGCACATGGCTGTTCGGCGCAATGGCGCGGCGGATGGCAGTGCATTTCTGGCCGGCCTTGACCGTCATCTCCTTCGCGATCTCCTTGATGAAGAGGTCGAACTCGGGTGTGCCCGGTGCGGCATCGGGGGCGAGAATCGCGGCATTGAGCGAATCGCGCTCAGCGATGAAGCGCACCGACTCGCGGGCGATCACCGGATGCCGCTGCAGCTTCTGGGCCGTCTCGGCAGAGCCTGTGAACGAGACCACGTCCTGGCAGGTCAGGTGATCGAAGAGATCGCCCGTCGAGCCGATGATGCACTGAAGCGAGCCCTCCGGGAGAATGCGCGATTCCGCGATCATCCGCACCAGGGCATGCGCTACATAGGAGGTGATCGTCGCCGGTTTCGTGACCACCGGCACGCCTGCCAGGATCGCCGGCGCAAGTTTCTCCAACATACCCCAGCATGGGAAGTTGAAGGCATTGATATGGACGGCGACACCTTGGAGCGGCGTCATCACATGTTGCCCGACGAAGCTTCCGCCTTTCGAGAGGGGCTCCACGGCGCCATCGATGAGGAAAGTGGCGTTGGGAAGCTCGCGGCGGCCCTTGGAGGCGTAAACGAAGAGGGTGCCGATGCCCCCGTCAACGTCGATGAAGTTGTCGGTCCGCGTAGTGCCCGTCTGATAGGAGAGCTTGTAGAGCTGATCCTTGCGCTCGGTCAGATAGAGGGCAAGGCGCTTGAGCATCTCGGCGCGCTGATGGAAGGTCAGGCGCCGCAGATTGGGACCGCCCACCCGCCGGGCATAGGCCAGCACTTCGCCCATATCGAGCCCACCATTGGCAACCTCGGCGACCACGTCGCTGGTGATGGCGCTACGGATAACGCCCAGATCCTGGCCGGGCGACACCCAACTTCCGCGAACGAAGCTCTCGAGTCTCATTGTGACACCTTGAAATGCAATGAATGTGCAGCCGCCTTGGCCTTGCCGCACCGCTGCTGCATTATTGACCGACCGGTCGGTTAGTCAAGGCATATTGGACGACAGGACGAGCAATCGCTCGACAGGATCGGTGTGGAATGGGTAGGGGAGAAGCGTAACAGAGGCTCGTGGCTGGCCATGTCTTGGCCTTTGGGAAACGGAGTGGGCTTCAATGGCCGCGTTTGTCGAAACTCTCCTGGACCGTTTCCATGAGCGGACACCGATTCGAGCCGGTTCCCTGATCGTTACTGTCTTCGGAGACGCTGTCGTTCCGAGGGGCGGGGTTCTGTCCCTGGCCTCGCTTCACGATATCATGCGCGCCTTCCGCATCAGTGACACGCTTGTCAGGACGGCTTTGTCCCGCCTTGTCTCCGAGGGCTGGTTCGAGCGCTGGAAGGTGGGGCGCAACAGCTACTACCGTCTGGCTCCTCAGGGACAGGAGGCTTTCGCCCAGGCAACCCAGCGGATCTATGCCGGCCCGCCTCAGGACTGGCAGGGCACCTTCGACCTTCTCCTGCTCGAGGCCGTCCAGGATCGCGGAGTCCTCAAGGCCAGGCTCACGGAGGCCGGATACGGCAGCTTGAGCGCCGACCTCCTGATTGCCGCCTCCGCGTCAGTCGAGAAGGCCGATTCCTTTTTGAAGCTGTCGGCGACGCCGGCCGATTTGCCGACCGCTCAAAGGCTCGTGGAACGGGCTTGGCCGCTGGCGGAGATCGAGAGCCGTTATGCGCGTTTCATCGATTCTTACTCTGGCACACTTGCCGCCCTCGAAAGGGGCACCGGGTTCACCAATCTGGACGCCCTCCTGGTCCGCATCCTGCTCATCCACGATTACCGCCGTGCTGTCCTGAAGGACCCGCAGCTGCCGGTCCAGCTTCTTCCCAGGCCCTGGGCCGGCACGGCCGCCCGCTCTCTCTGCGGCACGATTTACAAGACGCTTCTGCCTGCGTCCGAGCGATGGATCGATGCCCATGCCCAGAACGACGAAGGAGCGCTGCCGGAGGCCGACAGCGGCTTCAGGCAACGGTTCGCGTCCATCCCGCCGGTCACGATCTCAAAGGCTGTCTGACGAATACGTTACAAAAATTTCTTGAAAATTTAATTTTGTGTGACATATTAAGCGGGCACGTGAGGCGTTCATGGGCCAATGCCGCTTGTCCGTGGAGCGCCGACGATCCGTAAAGCGTTGAATAACCGCGCCTTGGGCGCGCTCCCGCCCCAGCGACAGCTCGCCCTCCTCAAGAGAGGGCGCGGGGCGGGAAAGGGAATGAAGGCAGGGAGAAGCGCCGTGTACGCACAGATGGTGAAAACGGGCCTCGAACGCATCCAGTCCAAGGAGGAGATGTCTCCGGAGGAGCGCTCCTTCCAGGAACGGATCGATGCGGACATCAAGATCGAACCCAAGGAATGGATGCCGGAGGCTTACCGGAAGACCCTGATACGGCAGATTTCCCAGCATGCCCATTCCGAAATCATCGGCATGCAGCCGGAGGGCAACTGGATCACCCGTGCGCCCACACTCGAGCGCAAGGCGATCCTGCTTGCCAAGGTGCAGGACGAGGCGGGTCATGGCCTTTACCTTTATTGCGCCGCCGAGACCTTGGGCGTGAGCCGCGACGAACTCATGGAGCAGCTCAACAGCGGCAAGGCGAAGTATTCGAGCATCTTCAATTATCCGACGCTCACCTGGGCCGATATCGGCGCTATAGGCTGGCTCGTGGACGGTGCTGCGATCATGAACCAGGTGCCGTTGCAGCGATGCTCCTATGGCCCTTACTCCCGGGCGATGATCCGCATCTGCAAGGAGGAGAGCTTTCACCAGAGGCAGGGCTACGACATCATGATGAAGCTCGCGCGCGGAACGCCGGAGCAGCAGCGGATGGCGCAGGATGCGCTGAATCGCTGGTGGTGGCCGTCGCTCATGATGTTCGGCCCGTCCGATGCCGATTCCGTGCACAGTGCCCAGTCGATGATGTGGAAGATCAAGATCAATTCCAACGACGAGCTGCGCCAGAAATTCGTCGACCAGACGGTGCCGCAGGCCGAGTATATCGGCCTCACCGTTCCCGATCCTGATCTCAAGTGGAATGCCGAGCGCGGGCATTACGACTTCGGCGAGATCAACTGGGATGAATTCTATCAAGTGATCAGCGGCAACGGGCCCTGCAATCGCCAGCGCCTGCGCACGCGCGTGAATGCCTATGAGGAAGGACGCTGGGTGCGCGAAGCCGCCGATGCCTATGCCGCCAAGAAAGCGGCCCGGGCGCAGGCCAAGGCCGCATGAACGGGGGATGCCGACGATGGACAAGAAGGAATGGCCTCTCTGGGAGGTTTTCATCCGCAGCCAGCATGGCCTGGCTCACCGCCATGTGGGGAGCCTCCACGCACCCGATGCGGAAATGGCGATCATGAACGCGCGCGACGTCTATACGCGCCGTAATGAAGGCGTGAGCATCTGGGTTGTGAAAGCGTCCGACATCGCTGCAAGCTCGCCCAGCGAGAAGGGGCCGCTCTTCGAGCCTGCCAACAGCAAGGTCTATCGCCACCCGACATTTTACGAGATTCCCGAAGAGCTGGGGCATATGTGATGAGCGACCAGGAAGCTCTCTTCGAATACCTGCTGCGCCTGGGAGATAATGCTCTGGTGTTGGGTCACCGCCTGTCGGAATGGTGTGGACATGCGCCGGCTCTCGAAGAGGATCTGGCTCTCTCCAATGTCGCTCTCGATCTCATCGGGCAGACGCAGCTCTGGCTGAACCTGGCAGGCGAAGTCGAAGGCAAGGGACGGGACGCCGACAAGCTCGCTTATCTGCGCGATGCGCGGGACTTCCGCAATATCCTCCTGGTCGAGCAACCGAACGGCGACTTCGCCGTGACCATGGCGCGGCAGTTTTTCTTCGATGCTTGGCATTACCTTCTGCTGCGGGAACTCGCCGGGTCGAAGGATGGCCGGATTGCAGAGATCGCCGCAAAAAGTCTCAAGGAAGTGACATATCATCTGGAGCGGAGCCGGGATTGGGTCCTGCGGCTCGGCGATGGAACGGAAGAAAGCCATCGCCGCATGCAGGCCGCCATCGACGATCTGTGGATGTATACGGGCGAGCTCTTCGAAGCCGATGAGATCGACCGTGCCATGCTCCGCGAAGGACTTGGGCCGGATCCTGCGGCGCTCCATGAGCCCTGGTTGGGACTCGTGAAGGCGACGTTCGAGGAGGCGACATTGTCTTTGCCTCAGCCCGGCTGGGCCCAGCGCGGCGGCAAGCGCGGCATTCACTCTGAGCATCTCGGCTATATCCTGGCCGATCTCCAGTTTCTGCAGCGGGCCTATCCCAACGCGACATGGTGAGCGGGCAGGTGGATGATGGACAGCCTGACACATCCCGATCTGAGCCAGATCAGATCTTGGCTCGGGGAAGTTCCCGATCCTGAGGTTCCGGCCGTGTCGGTGATGGATCTCGGCATCGTGCGTGAGGTGCAGTGGGAGGAGGGCGAACTCGTCGTCGCCATCACGCCGACCTATTCAGGTTGCCCTGCCACAAGCGTCATTGCCATCGAGATCGAAGCTGCCCTGCGGGCAAAGGGCATCGAGCGCGTGCGCATCGAACGCCGCCTTTCCCCGCCCTGGACGACGGATTGGATCACGCCGGAAGGAAGGCAAAAGCTCGAAGCCTATGGCATTGCACCGCCTGCCGAGATTGCAGGAGGTCCTTCGCCCTTCGAACGCTTTCTCCGAAAGCCCCCGGCGATCGCCTGCCCGCGTTGCAAGTCCGTCAATACCCATCGGGTGAGCGAGTTCGGATCGACGCCTTGCAAGGCGCAGTACCAGTGCCGCGATTGCCTCGAGCCCTTCGACTATTTCAAGTGCATTTGAAACGAGCGGTTGCTCCATGACAAAGTTCTACCCCGTCACTGTTGCCGATATCAGGCGTGAAACCCGCGATGCCGTCATCCTCACGCTCGATGTGCCGGATGAGCATAAGCAGGCATTCCGATTCTCCCAGGGCCAATACCTGACCCTGCGCACGCAGATTGACGGAGACGAGGTGCGCCGATCCTACTCTATCTGCGCCACGCCTATGGACGGTAAACTGCGGGTGGGGATCAAGAAAATTTCGGGCGGTGTCTTCTCGAGCTGGGCCAGTGAGAAACTGGCGCCGGGACAGATCATCGAGGCCATGCCTCCGATGGGAAACTTTTTCGTTCCGCTCGAAAAGGATCGGAAAAGACATTTTGTGGGCTTTGCAGCCGGCAGCGGGATCACGCCCCTTCTCAGCATCGTCAAGACGACGCTTGTGGCCGAGCCGCTCTCCTCCTTCACGCTCTTCTATGGGAATCGCGCGTCGAGTTCCATCATGTTCCGTGAGGAACTCGAGGATCTCAAGAATGAGCATCTCGAGCGCTTCAGCCTGATCCATATCCTCAGCCGCGAGCAGCAGGATATTGATCTCTTCAATGGACGACTGACCAAGGAAAAGTGCGACCAGCTTCTCGATCACTGGGTCGATGCCTCATCGATCGATACGGCTTTCATATGCGGCCCGCAGGACATGATGCTGGGCGTCGCGCAGAGCCTTGAAGAGCATGGCCTCGACAAACGCAATATCAAGTTCGAGCTTTTCGCCACATCGACGCCGAGCCGTCGTCAACGCAGACCTGAAGAGGTGAAGGCGGAGGATCGTCAGAAGGATCTCTGCGAAGCCACGATCGTCATCGATGGGCGGTCTCGCACCCTATCCTTCGAGAAGGGCACGGAATCCGTGCTCGATGCCGCGACGAATGAAGGCCTGGAGCTGCCTTATGCCTGTAAGGGCGGTGTCTGCTCCACCTGCCGCGCCATGCTGGTCGAGGGCGAGGTCGACATGGATGCCAACTTCGCTCTCGAGGATTACGAAATTGCCCGAGGCTATATCCTGACCTGCCAGAGCTATCCGGTCAGCGACAGGATCGTTGTCGATTTCGATAAATGACACGAAAGGTGCTGCCATGGTCGATGAAGATAGCCTTGTCAGTTTCGTGACTGGCGGCGGGCGCCTGAGCGCGCCGGACAATGTGACGCCCCGGTATCGTGGCGAGCTCATGCGCCTTATGGCGATCTTCGTCGATTCAGAAATGGCCGGTGCCTCGGGCTTTGCCGATTGCATCAATCTGGCCCCTGGGCTGAAGGAACGCATGACGGCCACGCGCATCGTCCTTGAAAAGTTCGATCACGCACGGCAGGTGTTGAACCTGATGGAGCAGTTCGGAGCCAATACCGCCCAGTATGTCGGGGCCCATCCCTGGGCTTCGCGCCTCGACCGCAGCGTCAATCTTGGAACGCGCCGCATTGATGGCGATATGCGGCTCAACGTCTTCCACTACCCGGTTAACGGCTGGGTCGATGCCGTGGTGATGAACTTCCTGATGGGACAGGCAACCGTTGTTCAGCTCGGTGAGTTGACCCGCGGTTCCTATCAACCGCTTGCCGATACGCTGACCGCCATCCTTCCCGTCGAGAAGCGGCATGCGGAACTCGGTGAGAAAGGATTGCGCGTTGCCCTTGAACGCGGGCATGACCGGACCGACGCCCAGGCCTCCGTCAATTACTGGTACTCTCGCGTGGCGGACACGTTCGGCACCGGCTCATCGGACCATTTCATACAGCACCGGAAATATGCGCTGCGCCAAAAGGGAAGAGAGGAGCTCCTTCCGCAATGGCAAGGTATCGTTCATCCGATCCTGGCGGAGCTGGGGCTCGATGTGCCGAGGTAAGTCCTCTCAAGTGCTTTGATTGACGAAAAGTTCTGAGGCTTTATTCTGCCGCATGAATGCGTGAGGCATCCGCCGACGGTTCGGGATGAAGATTGCGTGTTCCATCCACGAGCAATTGAGAGACCAGTTCGGCATAATCGGCGCGAGATACGCCGCCGCTGCTCTTGAACCACAGGTAATGCCAGTTGATCATCCCGAACAGGGACATGGTCACGGGCTTGAGCAGCCTGGTTCCTTTAAGCTGCGGCGCAACGCCCGCCACCGCATCGGAAAAGATATGCACCAGTTCGCGTTCCATGGCCTTGAGTTCGGCCTGACGGTCGGGTGGCAGAAGACGCAGGCCGTTGATCTGCACGTTATGCTGGGCATCCGCGTCCCGATAAGCTTCCAGAATCGCGGCAATGAGGATTCTTAGACGATCCCCGGGAGGCAGGTCCGGATTGTCGGCAGCCTCGACGACCTCGAGCAGTTCCTCGAGATGAAACCGGATGACGTCGAAAAGCAGCTCTTCCTTGTCTTTGTAGTAGTGGTAGAGGTTCGCTTTGGAGACGCCGCACGCCTCTGCGATCTTGCTCATCGAGGCGCGGTCGTAGCCATACTCGGCAAAGAGTTCGGCCGAGCGATCGAGGATCGCCCGGCGTTTGTCGTCGTAGTCGGTGGCGCGGGTGCGGGCCATGGGGTCTTCTATTCTTTCGGTCTGCGGTCGATCACGCGTCTCGCCTTGCCGAGAGAGCGCTCGATGCCTTCAGGCTCAAGAACGTTTACTTGAGCCGTGATGCCAATAGTATCCTTGATGGCTTGACTCAAGCGGTCAGAGGCGGCTTTCCGGGTTTCCGGATAGTCAGCTTCGGGCCTGATCTCGGCCCTGATCTCCATCTGGTCCATGCGCCCCTCACGGGTCAGCACGATCTGGTAATGGCCAGAGAGGGCCTCGATCGCCAGGAGTTTTTCCTCGATCTGGCTGGGGAAAACGTTCACGCCTCGAATGATCATCATGTCATCGGTGCGCCCGGTCACCTTCTCCATGCGCCGCATGCTCCGTGCCGTGCCGGGCATGAGGCGCGTCAGGTCGCGGGTGCGGTAGCGGATGACAGGCATAGCTTCCTTGGTGAGCGACGTGAAGACCAGCTCGCCCTCGGCTCCGTCTGGCAGCACTTCGCCCGTCAGGGGATCGATGACCTCGGGGTAGAAATGATCTTCCCAGATGTGGAGCCCGTCCTTGGTTTCGATGCATTCACAGGCGACGCCCGGCCCCATGACCTCGGAGAGGCCGTAGATATCGACGGCATGGATATCGAAGGCCTCCTCGATTTCCGAGCGCATGGCGTTCGTCCACGGCTCGGCTCCGAAGATGCCGATCTTCAGGGAGGACTGGCGCGGGTCGAGGCCCTGCTTCCGGAACTCGTCGAGGATGGCCAGCATGTAGGACGGCGTGACCATGATCACGTCGGGCTTGAAGTCGTTGATGAGCTGAACCTGCCGTTCTGTCATGCCGCCCGACATGGGAATGACCATGCAGCCGAGACGCTCGGCGCCATAATGGGCTCCCAGTCCGCCGGTGAATAGACCGTAGCCGTAAGCGACATGAACCTTCATGCCGGGGCGTCCGCCGCTGGCCCGGATGGAGCGGGCCACAACATCGGCCCAGGTGTCGATGTCCCGCTTCGTGTAGCCGACGACCGTCGGCTTGCCGGTTGTGCCCGATGAGCCGTGGATACGGGCAATCTGGTTTTGGGGAACGGCAAACATGCCGAAAGGATAATTGTCCCGAAGGTCGGACTTAGTGGTGAAGGGAAACTTCGCCAGGTCGCTAAGATCCTTGAAGTAGTCTGGATGAACGCCTGCCGCGTCGAACTTCGCCCTGTAATGAGGGACGTTTTCATAGGCGTGGCGCAGGGACCAGGCGAGGCGCTCGCGCTGCCATGCGGCGAGCTCATCGCGCGAAGCCAGCTCGAACCGGTCGAGAAGGGCCGGTTGAGGCTTGAGTTCGGACAGCTTGCGAAGCGGGATCTGGAACAAGGGAACCTCCCATTCTTTCTTTGTTATTGGCTGTTTCGATCGGCATCGGCGGCGAGCAGCGTGCCGGCGATGGTCCGCGAGTGACCGCGAAATTCTGCAACGATATCGCCTTCGCTGTCTCGAACGGTGACGTCGTAGATGCCGGAGCGTCCCGACCGGTTGCGCTCCACGGCATGGGCCGTGAGCGTATCGCCCCGGCGACCGGGTTTCAGAAACGTCACGGCGCAATGCTGTGCGACGGTGCGCTGATTATAGGTGTTGCAGGCGAAGGCAAAGGTCGAGTCGGCCAGCGTGAAGATGAAACCGCCATGGCAGATCCCATGTCCATTGGTCATCTCGGGGCGGATCGTCATGGATATGACGGCTTCGCCTGGAGCGACGTGCTCGATCACCATGCCGAGCCCCTGGCTTGCCCGATCGTCGGCCCACATGGCTTTGGCGCAGGCTTCTGCGATCTGGTTCGGGTTTGCCGCGTGGCGGCCAGACGGGGCGTGCATCAGGCTCTCCCGGTGAATTTCGGCTGCCGCTTTTCGAAGAAGGCAGCAACTCCCTCCCGATAGTCCGGCGTTCGGCCCGCACGGCCCTGCAGGTCCCGTTCCAGCTCGAGTTGGCGGTCGAGATCGTTCGTCTCGGATACATCCAGCGCTTGCTTGATGAAGCCAAGCCCGATGGTCGGTTGGGTCGCGAAATAGGAGGCGAGACGGTGGGCCTCGTCCATCAGGCCGGCATCGTCGGTTGTTTTCCAGATCATCCCCCAGGCCTCCGCCTGTTCGGCGGAAACCGGCTCTGCAAGGAGGGCAAGGGCACGGGCGCGCGCAGGCCCGACAAGGCGCGGCAGGAACCAGGTTCCTCCGGAATCGGGAACGAGACCCAGCTTCGCGAAGGCCTGGATGAACTTCGCCGAGCGGCCCGCCAGGACGATATCGCAGGCCAGCGCGATATTGGCGCCCGCACCGGCCGCAACGCCGTTGACCGCGGCGATAATGGGGATCCGCAGCCCTCTGAGTTTGCGCACGAGGGGATTGTAGAATTGTTCGATGGTCGCAGCGAGATCCGGGGGCTGCTGGCCGGGACTGGTGAGCCTGTCGGCCAGATCCTGTCCGGCACAGAACCCCCGTCCTGCTCCCGTCAGGATGAGCGCCCGGCACTCGCTGTCGGCCTCCGTCTCGATCAGGGCGGACATGAGGGCTTTATGCATGGGCTCATTGAAGGAGTTCAGGCGATCGGGCCGGTTGAGGGTGATGATGCGGTATCCCTCCCGCCTCTCCGTGAGGATAAGATCGTTCTCCACCATGGCCCTCCCGAATTTGGCTGATGGCAAGCGGATTGCTGCTGTCTTGTTTAGTATTGACCAACCGTCCGGTCAATTATATTGATGAGAGAAACAGCGTCAATGAGCCAACACTCGGCCCTTCAGGGAGAAGCACGGGATGGCATGCTACGACGGCCCAAGGAGCAGCTTGATCGGGCCCGCAGGCTCCGTCGGCGGGTGGCCGCCGTCCGGCTGTTCATCCGCGAGGATCCAGCAATGATCCGCAGGTTCCGGGACGCTGGCCGATTGCGCAACAACAATAAAAACAATCGATAACAAACCAGGAGGAAACAAATGAAATCGAAGGTAAATCTCAAGGTTCTGATGGCTGCCGGTGTCATGGGACTCGGCGCCTCTCATGGCGCGCTTGCACAGGATACGATCAAGATCGGCTCGGTCCTCTCGGTCACCGGTCCGTCATCGTTCCTGGGGGAGCCCGAGGACAAGACGCTTCGGATCTACGTGGACAAGATCAATGCTGCCGGCGGTGTTGGCGGCAAGAAGATCGAGCTTGTGATTTACGACGATGGCGGCGATGCCAACAAGGCGCGCACCTTTGCAACGCGCCTCATCGAGGATGACGAAGTGATTGCCATGGTCGGCGGCACGACGACCGGTTCTACCATGGCGATGATCCCCGTTTTCGAGGATGCCAAGATTCCGTTTATTTCCCTCGCGGGCGCCATCGAAGTGATCGATCCCGTGCGAAAGTTCGTCTTCAAGACGCCGCATACGGACAAGATGGCCTGCGAAAAGATTTTCGAGGATCTCAAGAAGCGCAATCTCACCAAGATCGGCATGATCTCTGGAACGGATGGCTTCGGGGCTTCCATGCGGGCGCAATGCGTCAAGGTTGCGCCGAACTACGGAATGCAGATTCTCATCGACGAGAGCTATGGCCCGCGCGATAGCGACATGACGGCTCAGCTCACGAAGATCAAGAACACGGCCGGCGTTCAGGCCGTGGTCAATCCGGGATTCGGTCAAGGCCCAGCCATCGTGACGCGTAACTATGCGCAGCTCGGCATGACCAACATCCCATTCTACCAGAGCCACGGGGTTGCCTCGAAGAGCTTCATCGATCTGGCCGGTGCAGCCGCCGAAGGCGTCAGGCTGCCCGCCGCGGCGCTCCTCGTCGGGGACAAGCTGCCGGAGAACGATCCGCAGAAGAAGGTGGTCACGGATTACAAGCAGGCCTATGAGAGCGCTACCAAGCAGCCTGTCTCGACCTTCGGAGGGCACGCTTATGACGGCCTCTTCCTTCTGGTCGAGGCCATGAAGCGGGCAAACTCCACCGACCCGCAGAAGATCCGTGATGAGATCGAAAAGACCAAAGGCTTCGTCGGTACCGGCGGCATCGTCAACATGTCCGCCACCGATCACCTCGGCCTCGACCTCTCTGCCTTCCGCATGCTGGAAATCAAGGGAGGCGATTGGAATCTGGTGGCCTCAGGCAGCTGATCCTCGTTTGTCACCGGCCGGACGGAGGCGCGCTGTCTTCGTCCGGCATTCTGAAAATCGTGAGACAGGATCATGGCCGAGTTCCTCCAGTTTCTCATCTCCGGTTTGACGGTGGGGGCCGTTTATGCGCTGGTCGCCCTTGGCTTCACCCTGATCTACAACGCATCCGGTGTGGTGAACTTCGCCCAGGGCGAGTTCGTCATGCTGGGGGGGATGGTCACGGTATTCGCAGTGTCCCTCGGCTTGCCTCTTCCGCTGGCCGCACTCCTTGCCATCGGCATCGCTGTGGTGATTGGGCTTCTTCTGCACCGTCTTGCCATCGAGCCGGCGCGAGGGGCATCGGCTGTCACGCTCATCATCATCACGATCGGGGCGTCGATTTTTCTTCGAGGTCTCGCGGCCGTCGTTTTCGACAAGCAATTCCACAAGCTCCCGGCCTTCACGGGCGAGGCGCCGGTGGATATCCTGGGCGCTGCCGTTCAGCCGCAAAGCTTCTGGGTTCTCGGCGGCGCCGCAATCGTCGTCCTTGCGCTCTATGTCTTTCTTGAGCACACCATCATTGGAAAAGCCGTTTTGGCAACAGCTGCGAACCGTTTGGCGGCCCGTCTTGTCGGCATCAACACCACGACCATCATGGCGCTCGCGTTCGGCGGTTCTGCCGCCATTGGCGCGATTGCCGGCATTCTCGTGACGCCGATCACGCTCACGAGTTATGACGCCGGAACGCTGCTGGCCTTGAAGGGCTTTGCCGCTGCTATGCTGGGCGGCATGGGCAACCCTATCGGCGCTGTGGTCGGCGGACTCCTCCTGGGCCTGCTGGAGGCCTTTGGCGCAGGCTATCTGAGTTCTACCTACAAGGATGCCTTTGCCTTTTTGGTCATTCTCGTTGTCCTGTTCGCCGCTCCTCAAGGGCTGTTCGGACGCCGCGTTGTGGAGAGGGTGTGATCATGCGAGCCCTCATCAGCCAACGACTCATCATCCTTGCCGTTCTGGCCTTGGTGATAGCCGTTCTCCCGTTCGTGTTCCCGTCGAGCTATTATTTCCGCGTGGCATCCCTGGTCTGGGTGTCGGCTCTGGCCGCTATAGGTCTCAACATCCTGATGGGGCAGGCGGGACAGGTCAGTCTCGGTCATGCGGCCTTCTTCGGCATCGGTGCATATGCCGTCGCCATTGGGCCTGCGCATTTCGGCATCCCGTCCTGGGCGGCGCTCCTCCTCGGTGCCGTGCTCTCGGCGGTCCTGGCTTATCTCGTCGGGCGACCGATTCTGCGACTGAAGGGACATTACCTCGCCATTGCGACCCTAGGTCTTGGAGTTCTCATGGCACTCGTCATCACGACGGAAAGCGGTTGGACGGGCGGCCCGGACGGTATGCCTGTCGAAAGGCTGTCCCTGTTCGGCTGGCGTGTGAGCGGGTCCTATACGTGGTATTGGGTGACAGGCGGGCTTCTTCTTCTCGGGACCTGGATCGCGCTCAACCTCGACGACACGCCGACGGGACGGGCCTTCCGCGCTCTGCATGACAGCGAGGTGGCGGCGCAGGTGGTGGGCGTCGATGTCGCGCGCTTCAAGCTGCAGGCCTTCGTGATTGCGGCTGTCTATGCCTCTTTCGCGGGCTCGGCGCTGGCCTTCATGAACGGCTTCATCAATCCGGATCAGGCCGGTTTCATCCACTCCGTGGAACTCGTCACCATCGTGGTTCTCGGCGGCCTGGGATCTGTCGTCGGCAGCATCGTCGGTGCCGCCGTTCTGGTGACGCTGCCGCAGGCGCTGACGGTTTTTCATGAATATGAGCACCTTCTTCTGGGTCTCATTATCATCGTCTCCATGATCTTCATGCGGAACGGGATCGTGCCGAGCCTTTCGGCTCTCCTTTCTCAGAGGGGGCGCTCATGACCATCCTCAAGGCAACGGATGTCGGGATCTCCTTCGGTGGCGTGAAGGCGGTCGATGGAGTGAGCTTCTCAGTGAGCCCCGGTCAGATACTGTCGATCATCGGTCCGAACGGGGCCGGTAAAACCACGCTTTTCAACATTGTCTCCGGCGTCTACACGGCAAGCCGCGGCACAATCCATCTTTCCGGAGAGAACGTGACGGGACTTGCTCCTCACAAGCTTGCAGAACGAGGACTGTCCCGGACTTTCCAGAATCTGCAGATCTTTCAACGCATGACGGCCTGCGAGAACGTCATGGTCGGGCGCCACCTGCGTGAGAAGTGCAGCCTCGTGCCTGCCTTGTTCAGAACGCCATCCGTCACTCGCCAGAACCGGGAAACGAGGGCCGCCGCTCTCGATCTTCTTGCCGAAGTTGGCTTGAAGAATGTCGCGGATCTGCCGGCCGGGTCTCTGCCTTACGGCGCCTGCAAACGTCTTGAGATTGCCCGCGCACTGGCTGCCGAGCCGCGCGTGCTTCTTCTGGACGAGCCTGCGGCCGGCTGCAATCCGGTCGAAACAGAAGAAATCGATCACTTGATCCGGCAGGTTGCCGACAGAGGCGTCGCCGTCGTTCTGGTCGAGCATGACATGAAGCTTGTCATGAGGATCTCGGACAGGATCCTGGTTCTCGAGCGAGGAAGGCCGCTTTCCGAGGGAACGCCGCAAGAGGTGCGCGATGATCCAAAAGTCCTTGAGGCTTATTTGGGACAGCACGGCGCCAGGGAGGCCGCACGTGCTTGAGGTGAGAGATCTGCGCAGTGCCTATGGCCGCATCGAGGTGCTCAAGGGTGTGACCCTCGATGTCAGCGCGGGCGAAGTCGTGGCGCTCGTCGGATCGAACGGTGCAGGAAAGACGACGCTTCTGCGGGCCCTTTCAGGTGTCCAGCCGGTCACGGGCGGCGAGATACGTTTCAAAGGGCAGCGCATCGACCGGCTTCCTCCGCATCAGAGAGTGGAGCTTGGCATTACGCAATCGCCAGAAGGCCGGCAGGTCTTCGGGCCGCTGACCGTCGAGGATAATTTGCGCCTCGGCGCCTACAGGCGACGCGACAAGGATATCAGCCATGACCGCGACCGCGTCTTTGCGATGTTCCCGATCCTGGCCGAGAAACGACATCTCCTTGCCGGCGGCTTGTCGGGAGGGCAGCAGCAAATGCTGGCCATCGGAAGGGCGCTGATGGGACGGCCCAAGCTCCTGCTTCTCGATGAGCCGTCGCTAGGATTGTCGCCGCTGCTCGTCGATCAGATCCTGGACGCGATCGTGTCGCTCAGGAAAGGTAGCATGACGGTGCTTCTGGTCGAGCAGAATGCCAGTGCCGCGCTGGCGATTGCCGATCGCGGCTATGTCCTTGAAACCGGCAAGGTCGCTCATAGCGGGACGGGTCAGGCCTTACTCGCCGACCCACAGGTAAAAGCCGCTTATCTCGGCATCTAATCGTTACTCTTCAATCGGGAGGGGTCCGGGATCGTCTGCTCCATGCTCTGCTTCCCCAAGCCGAGCGCTTCCTGCAATACGGCGAGGTCCCCGATATGGTTGGCCAGGATCAGTACGACGCGGCTGTTAAGGGCAGCGCTTTTCTGGTCCGATAATCCGCGATGTGCCTCGATCAGCGCGCGATAGGCGCGATCCGGATCGGAAAACCGGTTCTCGACGATCAATGCGGTCATGCGTGTTCTCCGTCGAACCCCTTCAGGCGGCGTGAAGCTTTCTCGATTGCTGCAGGATCGGCAGAGCGCCAGCGAGCGGCAAGATGCTGGTCGGGTCGCACGAGGTAGGTGCTCCCAGGTTTCGCATCGAAGCGCTGCATGAAGAACCCATGCTCGTCGCGAAGGTCTTCGCCGATGACAAGAACACGCGATCCTTGCGGGACAGTGCCGCCATTTTGCACATGCAGGATGGTTTCCTCTCCACCCAACGCTTCCAGAAGCCAGATCGGCTGTCCATTGCGTTGAAGCATGGGAGCGTCTGGGAGCGGCGCGCCTGGACGCAGCCCGCTTGACCATTGGTCGCGATCCGGGGTCGAGAGAGGCGTTTCATATGTGGACGGCGTGGACAGCCGTCCCGAATTGACCATGCGCTGGGCGAAAGGCGCATGGCGCGCGAGGGCAAGAACGGAGTCTCTGAAACGCAATTCCTGCGCGGAGCGCGGCGCAATGAAGTCGGTCGAACGGGTCGAATGGCCGATATTCTCGTCCGCTGCCGCCGAGCGTTCGAGGTCGTAGGTGTCGATCAGGCTCCCAGGAGCATCGCCCTTCATCACGAGGGCGAGCTTCCAAGCTAGGTTCTCGGCATCCTGAATTCCGGAATTCGCGCCCCGAGCGCCGAACGGCGAGACCTGATGGGCGGCGTCACCGACGAAGATGACGCGGCCATGCACGAAGCGCTCAAGGCGGCGGCACTGGAAGGTGTAGACGGAAACCCATTCGAGCGAAAAGTCCTCATGCCCCAGCATCTGCCGTAGCCGCGGGATCACCCGCTCAGGGCTCTGCTCGGCCTTTGCATCCGCTTCGGGGCCGAGCTGGAGATCGATCCGCCAGACATCGTCTGGCTGCTTGTGCAGAAGAGCAGAATGGCCTTCATGGAATGGAGGATCGAACCAGAACCAGCGCTCGGGCGGAAACGCGCCCTTCATTTTGACATCTGCAATCAGGAAACGGTCTTCAAAGACCTCCCCGCGGAATGCGAGGCCGAGCATGTCGCGGATGGCGGAGCGTGCGCCGTCTGCGGCAACGACCCAGTCGGCATCGAGATCGTAAGCCCCCTCCGGCGTTTCGACCGTGAGCGTCACGCCATCGTTGCGACGCCTCAGGCCGATCACCTTATTGCGCCAGCGCAGGTCGAGATTGGACAGTTCCGCGGCTCGTTTCACGAGCGCGTGCTCGAGGTAATACTGCTGGAGGTTGATGAAGGCGGGCATCTTGTGCCCGTCCTCGGGCAGAAGGTCGAAGGCATAGAGCAGGTCGTTTCGCTGGAAAACCTTGCCGATCTTCCAGGTCACGCCTTTCTGGAGGCAGGGCGCAGCAACGCCGAGTCGATCGAGAATCTCGAGAGTTCTCTTGGAATAGCAGATGCCGCGAGATCCTTCTCCTATCCGATCCGCATCGTCGAGCAGTACCACAGGCACGCCCCGCTGGGCGAGATCGATGGCTGTGCAAAGGCCGATAGGTCCCGCGCCGACGACAATGACAGGGTGCCGAACCGGCGATGGGCAATCCTGATCGGGACTTCGGCGATAGCCGAATTGGTAAAGAACCTTGCGAGTGTTCATGGCGTATCTCTTCCCGTCTCGCTCCAATGCTCTTGCGGAGGGGAGGCGAGCCTCCGAGTATAGAGCGCAAATTCGCTGCTCATCCTCACAGCAGAGCCGCTGCCTTATACTTGCGTACGGATCTATAGCCTCGCGGCGAGAGGCGTCAGCGTGAAACGAGCGCGCTTCTGGAGCACAGGTTAGTCACGATCCCATAAGCGTCAAGCTGGTGGAATGAGGATAATCCCGATATCGTGCGAAAGGTGCATATGAAATTTGCGAGAGCCAGGTGGCGTTGGCCTTTCGGATGACGACCGGAGTCGGTGAACGAGAAAAATCACCCTAACGCAGATTGAAGCGCAGCGGGACCGTGAGGGTAAATTGCTGCTGAGGCAAGCTCTCCGGCGCCGCAGGAAGGAGAGAGCCGGGGCTTGCTGTCGCGAGGGCGGCCTCATCGAGTGCGGGGTGGCCTGCGCTGCGAACGATCGATGCGCTGATGATCCGGCCCGAACGATCCATCGCGAACCGCAGGGTTGCAATACCTTCAATGTTGCGGCTCTTGGCTACCTCTGGATAACGCAGGCGTTTGCGCAGGGCAGCTGCAAGGCTTGCCACATAACGATTAAGCACGGTCGGATCCGCGGAGGCCGCTGCGCCTCCCGTATTCTCCCGCGAGGATGATGTCTGACCCTGACGCGGGTTCGAGGCAGGTCTTGGCTCTGCAACGGCCTGGGGAGGAGGAGGCTTGCGCTCCCTGATTTTCAGGGGGGCATGCATTTCAGCCTTTCGCGTCGTCTTTTCTTCTGGAGGCCTGGCAGCGATCTCCTCGGGAGGCGGAATGGCGCTTGCAGCCTGCGGATCGAGCGGTGCCGATGCTTCAACAGGTTCGGGAGACGCGGTCGCTTCATCCGGATGATCCTCCATAGCCTCTTCCGGAACCTGCGCGTCGATGGTCTTCGCCTCCGGAGGCGCATCTTCGGACATGGCCGCCGATACAAAAGCCGGCGCAATGGACGCGATTTCCTCGATGGCAGGAGCCAGATCGACAGAGATCTCCTGCTCTCCGGGAGGGCGTGCCGCGTCGCGCGGGGGCCAGACGACCAGGAGAGCCAGAACCGCACTGTGCATCACGAGCGCTGTCAGAAAGGCGGTGGCTCGCCGGTTTGGCTCCTGTATTGATCGCAAGCTCTGAGCGGGCATGACCTGACAGGCATTCTATCGGGCAGAAGGCCCGCTCGGGGCCTGCGCAATCAACGACACTTTTGTAAAGCCAGCCGCGCTGATCAACCCCATGATCTCCACGATGCGCCCATAGGGCACGGCCTTATCCCCTCTCACCAGAACGATCTGGTTGGGGTCGACGCTTGCAAGCTGTCGCAGGCGCGGCATCAGGGCGTCCGGATGAAGAGGCTCCTTGTCCAGAAATGGTTGGCCCATTTCATCGATGCTGATCACGACCGGGTTCTTTGGTTGGGATACTTTCGGTGCCGCCGTCTTTGGCAGCTGGAGGGGCACGCCGACGGTCATGAGGGGCGCCGCCACCATAAATATGATGAGCAGCACCAGCATCACGTCGACAAGGGGGGTGATGTTGATTTCAGAAAGCGGAGGGGCGCCGAGCTCGTCTTCGGAAACCGGCGACTGGAGCGGATTCATTCCCATTATTCCGCAGCCTCGGCTCGAAGGTAATGGTTGCGATCACGAGCCAAATGATCCCCAAGCATCATGATCCCACCGATGAAAGACTGCTGCAGGCGACCTAAGTCGGTCGTGAGCTTGTTGTAGGCGATCACGGCGGGAATGGCGGCCACAAGCCCGATGGCCGTCGCGAAGAGCGCCTCGGCGATGCCGGGAGCGACGACTGAGAGACTCGTGTCCTGGCTCGCCGCGATTGCGGAGAACGAATTCATGATCCCCCATACGGTCCCGAGCAGACCGATGAATGGCGCCGCCGAGCCGACGGTGGCCAGAAACGGCAATCCCGTTTGAAGATGACGCATATCGTAGGAAAGCGCTAAGCGCATGGCGCGCTCGATCCGCTCACGCCTCTCCATACGGCTCTCGGACGGATCCTGGTCACGCCACGCTCCGTATCCGGCGGCAACGATCCTTCCCGCAAGGTTCGAAGCTTCTGCGGTGAGCCTTTCGCCGTTTCGCGCCGCGGTCTCGAAGGCGTGGGTCTGACGCCGGATCATCCGGAAGCGGAGAAGCTTTTCGATGATGATCGTCCAGCAGGCGAGCGATGCCAGAGCAAGCACGATCATGACGCTTTTGACAATGGGGTCCGCCTGCAGGAACAGGCTCAGAAAGGACAGATCGTGCGGTGTTGCACTAACGGCGTTATTCATGATTGCATCTCATTTCACGAAGGAAACGGCATCGATCCTGGAGAATGTCTCTATTCGATCGAGGCACTCTTCCCGCGACGTCGCAGCTCCCTCGCAGGAAAGGACGTCATTGAGCAGGACGCGCCCGAAGCGCGAGCAGGTCAAGCCAGGAAAGTCGAAGAGTTTAACAAGCGTCTTGCGACCGGGTACCGGGCCAAGCTCGACGGCAAGTCTCTTGGCGGCAATGCCGTCGCTATCGAAAGCAAAGAGATCGAGCTTCATAGATCTCCAGCTTTGTCCCTTCTGATTGTCGATCAGAAAGTACGTTCGGCAATTTTCTCCGGAAGCCTCGATCCTGTTCAGCTCGATCCGAAGAGGAGCGTCAGGAGGCGTAAGGCCTTGGGCCAAAGCGGCTCCGCCGAAAGGGATGAGAAGGCTAAGGCATGCCCACACGACATGGGCCGGGACAAGAGGATCATTCCATGTGGCCATCCTCATGAACGTCTCCTCGTAGCGACTAGCCATTGCACACCCGTTGCCGAAAACCTGCAGATTGGAAGAAGGCCTTGGGCGAGAAAAGCCTGGGGCAACACGAATGAATTAGCTGAAAGAGTTCATATTAATCAATGTCTTATTGAAAAATCAGATATGTTCTAAAAGTTTATTTATGATCTTGAGAACGATAAGGAATTCGCCTCTTTAAAAACTATTCAAAGTAACTTTTGTTGGCTTCCGCTTTTGCTTTCGAGCCGATAACCACTCACGATGCTTGCTGCTTTCCTCAAACCGGGGCTCGGAAAACGTTATTCTCCGCTTTCGCAAACATGGCCTCGTGAGGGAGGCGTACCGGTGCCTCAGCGGTCGAGACGCGTGGCCAGCAGGTCGCATTCACATGACCGCGCCAACTTGCCATGGCACGAATTCGAGATCGCCATAGCCAAGTTCTTCGGACTTGGTGCGTTCTCCTGATGCGACACGCAGCAGGGACTGAAAAATCTCGACCCCTTTATCCTCGAGAGAAACACTGTCGAGGATATCGCCGCAATTGATGTCCATGTCGTCGATCATGCGGCGATAGATATCGGAGTTCGTGGCAAGCTTGAGCGATGGAACGGGTTTGCAGCCGAAAGCCGATCCGCGCCCTGTCGTAAAAGCGATCAGGTTTGCGCCTCCTGCAACCTGGCCGGTCGCGGCTACGGGATCGTATCCAGGGGTATCCATGTAAACGAAGCCATGTTCCGTGATCCGCTCGGCATATTCATATACGGCTCGCAGGGTCGAGCGGCCTCCTTTGGCCGAAGCTCCAAGCGACTTTTCGAGGATGGTCGTGAGCCCACCGGCCTTGTTGCCGGGTGATGGGTTGTTGTTCATTTCGCCGCCGTTGCGTGCCGTATAGGCTTCCCACCATCTGATTCGCGAGACGAGCTTTTCGCCCACCTCCCGGGTTGCAGCGCGGCGGGTCAGCAAGTGCTCTGCGCCATAAATTTCAGGTGTCTCGGAGAGAATGGACGTTCCGCCATGGCGCACGAGCAGATCAGAGGCCATGCCCAGGGCAGGGTTCGCGGTGAGGCCCGAATAGCCATCGGACCCCCCGCATTGGAGGGCGAGAACGAGTTCCGACGCAGGGCGCGTTTCGCGCCTGGCCTTTGTCGCGACGGTCAGCATGTCCTTCACCGCCTCGACGATCGCCTGTACCGTCCGGCGGGTGCCGCCTGTCTCCTGAATGGTCAGGGTGCGGAATGTCTCAGTTTCCGTCAGGCCGTATTCCTGCTTCATGCGGCCGATCTGAAAAACCTCGCAGCCGAGGCCGACCATGATCACGCCGGCAAAGTTGGGGTGGCTGGCATAACCCCACTGGGTGCGTCTCAGGATGTCGAAACCTTCGCCATAGGCGGCATGGCCGCAGCCTGTTCCGTGCACGATGGCGACGATACCATCGATGCCGGGATGGTCCTTGAGGATACCGGAGCGCTCTACTTCCATCGCCGCGAAGCGGGCGACCGACGCCGAGCAGTTCACGGATGTCAGAATGCCGATATAGTTGCGCGTCCCCGTCTTGCCGGATGCGCGCCGGTACCCTTGAAAGGTGGCGCGCATCTCCGGCGGCAGGACATCGTCGTCTCTCGCATCGGCGCAGAAAGCATAGTCGCGCTCGAAGTCATGCAGGCCGACATTATGTTCATGCACCCACTCACCAGGTGCGATATAGGTCTTTGCGAAGCCGATGATCTGGCCAAATTTTCGTATCGGTTCTCCTTCGCGGATGGGTACGATAGCCATCTTATGACCGCGCGGAATCCGGTCACGAACCGTGAACCCAGCAATGCTGCTCCCCCGATCGGCCGGATCGATTGCAACGACCACATTGTCGTCGAAGGAGAGGCGGATGGTGCGAGGCGAGTTCATGGTTTTCTTTTCAATGTCAAAGTTAGCCGAGTTCCATAAGGAGATCGGACTTCCGGAACGCGTTCCAAAGGGCGAAGTCGCCGAACACAGGGCATGCCACCGATGGCGATAGGCTCATCGCCCGAGCGGCAGGTCCTCGTTGACTTTGCTCTCCTTGTCGAGAGAGGAGACCGGAAAGACCTCAATAGCGTGCTTGCCATCGGCCCGCTTCTCGAATTCTTCCCTGGCCAGAAGCTGGGCGGGTTAACGATGGCATAGGCCTTCCTCCCAGAAAGTTCGGCTCTCCGGCCGGCATATGATGATCCGCGTCCGGTCGGTCGTGGCGGAAGAGCGACAAAATGGTGGCGTAAGCCTATCGATTCATCTAACATGTTAGTACAATGGAACCGTTCGGCAAGAGAAAAAGATACGAGTTCCTCGCCCCTCTGGAGCGAGGGCCGCGGGGGCAGACTACGGGGCAGGTGGAGCAGGCTCTCCGAGCCGCCATTGTTGCCCTCGACTTTGCGCCCGGGGCGTTCATCGACAAAGGGGCCGTCTGCGCTGCCCTTGGGGTTTCGCGTTTTCCGGTTTCCGAGGCTTTGGCCAAGCTAGCGGCGGAAGGGCTGGTCGAGATCCTGCCGCAGCGCGGCAGCCGCGCCGCTCGGATACGCCTGTCGGAGATCCGGGAATCGATGCTGATCCGCCAGGCCTTGGAGGGCATGGTCGCCGAGAAAGCTGCGGAATTCCTCTCTGCTTCGAGGATCGATGAGCTTCGCAGGAACCTTGGAGCGCAACAGGAAGCGGTCGCAAGGGGTGATCGGCCCGGCTTTTATATCTTGGATCTGGAGTTCCATACGCTCCTTGTCGATGGGCTGAATCTGCCCCGTGTGGCTGCAGCGATCGATGCATCGCGCGCCAATATCGATCGGGTCAGGAGATTGTTGTCCTCACCCCGCCGCCATGCCGTGACGCTTTCCGAGCATCTGGACGTATTTCGCGCACTCGAGGCCCGCGATGCTCATGCGGCCCGCAGGGCCATGGAGGCCCATCTCAATGCTGTCATGGACGAGCTGAAGCAGTTTTCGACCGAGCACGCGGATGTGTTCGTGGATACCTGACGGAGAGCCTAAAGGCAGAGCGGATCTGGCGCCGGTGCTTGCCGAAACAAACCTGAATTACATATAATTCAGATAGGTTCTGGCTCGACGGCTGCCGAGGTGGTTGTCATGAAGGCCATTCTGGTTCCGGTGGAGCAGCACGGCTATATGCGCTCCGTCCTCGATGCGGCTCTGCTGGTTGCTGGGCGCTTTGGAAGTCATGTCGAGGGGCTCGCGCTCGGCCCGGACATTCCCGATGTCATCGCCTTCGACGTTCCGGTGGGTTGGACCATTCTGAGCGAGAAGGAGCAGCGTGAATTCGTGGATCGCTCCCGACAGGTCTTCGAGGACTTCATGCGTTCCTGCGCCGTGCCGTTCAAAAGCGAGGTGCCGGGAGACGTTTCCTGTGGCTGGCTCGGCCATCAGCTCTACGGGGACAGCTATATCGGCAGCTTCGGCCGCGTCTTCGATCTCATCGTCATCGGGCGTCCAGGGCAGAACGAGGAGCCGCCGCGGCAGACCACGCTGGAAGCTGCGTTGTTCGAGGGCGGACGGCCTGTTCTGGTGGTGCCGCCCCGAACGCATGCGACGATCGGGGAAACGGTTGTCATTGCCTGGAACGGAAGCACCGAAACGGCGCGGACCGTTGCGCTTGGCATGCCGATTCTGGCGAAAGCCAGCAGGGTCATCGTGCTCACCCTGGAGGGTTGGGAGGCCGACGGTCCAAGCGGCGCTGAGCTGGCGGACCGACTGAGGAGAAACGGAATCCGTGTCGAGGTCGCCGCGCGCCGCTTGAACGCGCGCTCCCCGGGCGAGGCGATCCTGGAGGATGCGGCCGGGCTCCGCGCGGATCTGCTCGTCAAAGGTGCGTATACCCAGAGCCGCTTGAGACAGATGATCTTCGGCGGTGCGACGAGCCATATCCTCGCCCATGCGGAGCTGCCGATCCTGATGACTCATTAGGCATCGCTTCAGGCCGCATGGCGGGATCATGAGACCCCTCATCGGGAGGAGGAAACCATGAGTGTCGTCAGCAACCGCTCCGATATGACGATCAATATCGTCAATGCCGTCTTCGGGGCCACTCTGTTTGCAGCGCCGTGGCTGCTCGGATTCGGTCACGAGACCTGGGCAGCTCTCAATGCGAGGCTCAGCGGCGGTGTCGTTGTGCTCTTGGCGCTTCTCGCCGTGATCCGGACCCATGATTGGGAAGAGTGGCTCAACGTGATCGCAGGACTCTGGATCATGGGGGCCCCCTGGCTCCTGTGGTTTGACGATGTGCCTTCTGCCCGGTGGGCCCATGTCATGACCGGTTTCTGCATCGTGGCCGTTGCGGCCTTCGAACTGCGCCGGCTTTATCACGCGCCCGATGACACAGGGGCTCGTTGAGCTCAGGGCCGCGCTCAGGAGGACAGGCTGGGCGGTCAAAGCCCGGTCCGGGTCCCTCATCCCTGCTTCCTGGCTGCGCCGGTAGCGGCTCGTCCTTTTTAGAAACGGCCGAGCCTATGGCCGAGTGGTTTTTCGCTCCTAGTTGTTCAGAAGGGAGAACGAAAGACCATGAGCGCTGACGAACCGCTGACCCTGAATGTTCCTGAACCAGCCGTTCGGCCGGGAGGGGCGCCCGATTTCTCGAACGTGAAAATTCCCAAGGCTGGAGCCGTGCCCCGGCCGGAAGTGGATGTCGACCCGCAGAGCATCCGCGACCTCGCCTTCTCGATCATCCGCGTGCTCAACCGCAGCGGAGAGGCGGTGGGCCCTTGGGCAGGGCTTCTGAGCGATGAGGAGCTCATCGAAGGCATGCGACATATGATGACGTTGCGAACCTTCGACGCCAGGATGCTGATCGCCCAGCGCCAGGGCAAGACATCCTTCTACATGCAGCATTTGGGCGAGGAGGCCATCAGCTGCGCCTTTCGAAAGGCACTGTCCCCGGGAGATATGAACTTCCCGACTTACCGTCAGGCGGGGCTTCTGATCGCAGACGGATATTCCATGGTGGACATGATGTGCCAGGTTTATTCGAATTCCAGGGATCCCCTGAAAGGACGGCAGCTGCCCGTCATGTATTGCTCCAAGGAGCATGGCTTCTTCACGATTTCAGGCAATCTGGCGACGCAATATGTGCAGGCCGTCGGCTGGGCGATGGCCTCGGCGATCCGGAACGACACTAGGATCGCGGCCGCTTGGATCGGCGACGGCTCAACCGCGGAATCCGATTTTCACGCCGCTCTGGTCTTTGCCTCGACCTACAAGGCGCCCGTGGTCCTGAATATCGTCAACAATCAATGGGCCATTTCCACCTTTCAGGGCATTGCCCGCGGGGGGGCCGGCACCTTTGCCGCGCGCGGTCTCGGCTTCGGCATCCCTTCGCTCCGGGTGGACGGCAACGACTATCTCGCGGTTTATGCCGTTGCGAAATGGGCAATCGAGCGCGCACGGCGCAATCTCGGCCCCACGCTGGTCGAGTATGTGACCTATCGCGTCGGCGCGCATTCGACCTCGGACGATCCGTCGGCGTATCGCCCCAAAACGGAATCGGATGCCTGGCCTTTGGGCGACCCTATCATCCGCTTGAAGAATCACTTGATCATGCGCGGTGTCTGGTCTGAGGAGCGGCACAAGCAGGCGGAAGCCGAAATCCTGGACACCGTGATCGCCGCCCAGAAGGAGGCTGAGAGTTACGGAACCCTTCATGCAGGCGCGAAGCCCTCCGCGCGCGACATGTTCGATGGGGTCTACGCCGAGATGCCGCCGCACCTGCGCCGGCAGCGTCAGCAGGCAGGAGTTTGAACCATGCCGCGCATGACAATGATCGAGGCCATTCGCGACGCCATGGATGTGATGATGGGGCGCGACGAGAAGGTGGTCGTCTTTGGCGAGGATGTCGGGTATTTCGGCGGTGTCTTTCGCTGCACTGCCGGTTTGCAGCAGAAATACGGAAAGACACGCTGCTTCGATACGCCGATCAGTGAATCCGGAATCGTAGGAACGGCGATCGGCATGGCGGCTTACGGCCTTCGCCCCTGCGTCGAGATTCAGTTCGCCGATTACATGTACCCGGCCTATGACCAGATCGTTTCCGAGGCCGCCCGTCTGCGTTACCGGTCGAATGGAGATTTTACCTGTCCACTGGTCATCAGAATGCCGACCGGCGGTGGCATCTTTGGCGGACAAACCCACAGTCAGAGCCCTGAGGCGCTGTTCACTCACGTGTCGGGACTGAAGACGGTCGTTCCGTCGAACCCCTACGATGCCAAGGGCCTCCTGATCGCTGCCATCGAAGACCCGGATCCGGTGATCTTCCTCGAGCCTAAGCGTCTCTACAATGGCCCGTTCGATGGTCATCATGATCGACCCGTCACCCCGTGGTCGAAGCATGAGCTGAGCGAGGTCCCGAGTGGACACTTCAGTCTCCCGCTCGGCAAGGCCTCGGTCGTCCGCCAGGGTTCGTCCATAACCGTTCTGGCCTATGGAACCATGGTCTATGTGGCGCAGGCGGCAGCTTCCGAAATGGAAATCGACGCCGAGATCATCGACCTGCGCACATTGCTTCCGCTCGATCTGGAAACCATCGCCGCATCGGTCAGGAAAACTGGCCGCTGCGTGGTCGTCCATGAGGCGACGCTCACGTCAGGCTTCGGCGCTGAGTTGGCTGCCCTCGTTCAGGAAAACTGCTTCTTCCAGCTTGAGGCGCCGGTTGCCCGCGTCACCGGGTGGGACACACCTTATCCGCACGCGCAGGAATGGGATTACTTCCCGGGTCCGGCTCGCGTAGGGCGGGCTCTGGTCGAAACGATGGAGGCCTGACATGGGCGAGCACCTGATCAAGATGCCCGATGTCGGTGAAGGAATTGCCGAGGCCGAGCTTGTCGAATGGCATGTGAAAGTCGGTGACATCGTTCGCGAGGACGCAGTGCTTGCGGCGGTGATGACGGATAAGGCGACCGTCGAGATCCCATCGCCCGTCGACGGCGAAGTCGTTTGGCTCGGGGCGGATATCGGCGATGTGGTGGCCATCGGTTCTCCGCTCATCCGCCTCAAGGTAGCGGGTGAGGGGAGCGACATCCCTGTGAGCGAACCGAGGGAGGAGGCTGAGCCCTCTCTCTCATTGGAGAGAAAAGAGGCACAGGCCGATCAGGCGGGCAAGGCTTCGAAGGTCGCCGTCGAGGGTCCAGCGAGAAGCGCTCCCTATCCTTCGCCCGCAGAGGCTGTTCCACGTGCCGCCATGCGGGCACGGCGGCCGGCGGTCCCACGCCCTGAGGGGGAGAAACCGGTTGCCTCGCCCGCCGTTCGGCTCAGAGCCCGTGAAGCGGGCATCGATCTCCGGCAGGTCGCCGGTACAGGTCCTGCAGGGCGAATCACCCATGAAGACCTTGATGACTTCCTGGCTCGTGGACCCGAAGTCGCAAGAGCATCGAAACTGATCCAGGATACCTCGGTCGAGCACATCAAGGTCATCGGCCTGCGTCGCAAAATCGCCGAGAAGATGGCGGTTGCGAAGTCGCGAATTCCTCACATCACCTATGTCGAAGAAATCGATATGACGGCGCTCGAGGACTTGCGGGCTGCACTCAATGCGAACAGGCGATCGGATCGACCGAAGCTGACGGTCCTGCCGTTCCTGATGCGAGCGATGGCGAAAGCCATCTTCGAGCAACCTCATCTGAATGCTATTTATGACGATGAAGCCGGAGTGGTTCACCAGTACGGCGGCGTTCATATCGGCATTGCAACCCAGACCGCTTCCGGCCTCATGGTACCCGTGGTCAGGCATGTAGAGGCGCGTGACATCTGGGGCTGCGCTGCGGAGTTGGGTCGCGTTACGGAGGCTGCAAAGGCTGGATTGGCCACCCGCGATGAACTGACCGGGTCGACCATTACCATCACCTCCCTGGGGCCTATGGGAGGCGTCGTCACGACACCCGTCATCAATCATCCGGAGGTGGCGATCATCGGCGTCAACAAAATGATGATGAGACCCGTTTGGGACGGGGCGACCTTCATTCCCCGCAAGATGATGAATCTGTCATCCAGCTTCGACCATAGAATCATCGATGGGTGGGATGCCGCGGTCTTCATTCAGCGCATCAAGACATTCCTGGAAACACCGGCTCTGATCTTCGTGGAGGCTTGATTTCGATGAAGGATATTTCCTGCAAGCTTCTCGTGATCGGCGCCGGTCCAGGAGGATATGTCTGCGCCATTCGTGCCGGACAGCTTGGCGTCGATACAGTCATCGTCGACACGCAGAGAGCGGGCGGGACCTGCCTCAATATCGGATGCATCCCCTCGAAGGCGCTCATTCATGCGGCGGAGGAATTCGACAGAATCGGTCGCTTCGCATACGCCCGGAACGTCCTGGGAATTGAAGCAGAGAAACCGAAGATCGACCTGTCTCAGACGGTAGCCTGGAAGAACGACATCGTGGGTCGGTTGAACAACGGTGTTTCCGTTCTTCTTAAGCGCGCAAAAGTCAAGATGGTACAGGGGCAGGCGCGCTTCCGGGACGGCAAGACGGTGGAGGTCGAGACGGAAACCGGGCCTCAGACCATACGCGCCGAGAATGTTGTGATCGCAACGGGAGCAGCGCCAGTCGAGTTGCCCGATCTGCCTTTCGGCGGGTCCGTCATCTCCTCTACTCAGGCGCTGGCACTCACGACAGTCCCGGAAAGGCTCGTCGTCATTGGAGGTGGCTATATCGGGCTGGAGCTTGGAACGGCTTACGCGAAGCTGGGTTCGAGTGTCACAATCGTTGAAGCGCAGAGCCGTATTCTGCCTCAATACGATTCGGAGCTGACGCGACCGGTGAGCAAAAGGCTGAAAGATCTTGGTGTCGATGTCTTGACCGGCGCGAATGCCAGAGGTTTGTCGAAGACGGGCGATGCGTTGATCGTCGAGACCGAGTCCGGATCGGAGAAAGCGCTACAGGCAAGCAAAGTTCTCGTGACGGTGGGGCGCAAGCCCGTCACCCAAGGGTGGGGTATGGAAGAGCTGGTACTCGATATGGATGGCCCTTTCATTCGCATCGGAGAAAAATGCCAGACATCCATGCGCGGCATCTATGCCATCGGCGACGTGACGGGAGAGCCGATGCTGGCCCATCGGGCTATGGCGCAGGGCGAGATGGTGGCCGAGATCGTCGCGGGTCACAACCGTGTTTGGGATAAGCGTGGTATCCCGGCCATTTGCTTCACCGATCCCGAGATCGTCACAATAGGCTTGGCGCCCGATGAAGCGCAGCGGTCTGGAACCGAGATCAAGGTAGGGCACTTTCCCTTCTCAGCAAACGGTCGCGCGATGACAAAGCTGGAAGAGGAAGGGTTCGTGCGTGTTGTTGCGCGAGCTGACAACCATATGGTTCTCGGTATACAGGCCGTAGGGCAGGGTGTTTCCGAACTTTCTGCCGCCTTCGGTCTTGCACTGGAGATGGGAGCGCGCCTTGAGGATATTGCGGGCACGATCCATGCCCATCCTACGCAGGGTGAAGCTTTTCAGGAAGCGGCTTTGAAGGCTTTAGGGCATGAACTGCACATTTGATTGATCCGCCTCCGTCTTGGATTAGAAGGATCGATCCTGCGAGTCCGGAGAATGTGCAGCCCGGATGTCGGTTCACCTGAAAGACAGGTAAGAGTCTTAAATCACCCTTTCTAGAGCACGGCGCATGACGAAGGTGGAGGAGATTTCCCTCACGATGTTGAAGCCATGGCGCTTATAGAAAGAAAGCGCCGAGTTGTTTCTCAAAACAAAGAGCGCAATCGACTTAGCCATGCCCGCATGTTCTTTGAAGATTCTCTCCAAGACACGCGACCCGATGCCGTAGCGCTGATGTGCCGGATCGATATAAAGCTGCTTCAAAAAAATCTCGTCCGCTGTTCGCCTGAACTCAAGCCAGCCGATATTGCGTTCTGAGAGCGTCACGATCCAGGTGTCTTGCGGGCGCCACAAAGATCTGAACCGAGCGGCTTGTTCTTCATCGTTCCAGTCGTCCCATACTTTTGCGAGAGGCTTGATTGTTTCAAGGTAGAGTTTGAGAGCAAAGGTGTAATCGCCTGAGGAGGCCGGTCTCAGATCGAGCGTCATTGTGTCTTCGGTGAGCGAAACGATTCTGTGATTGGCGTAGATTTCAGCAGAGAGATCTGCGTGAATCGTGCCTTATAGCGGAAATGCGGTGGCGGTGAAGGTGTCAGGGATACTTTGGGTCTTTTCCCGGGTTCTGCTTTTTCACGCTCCCGGTAGTTGCGACGTCGGTGGTCTTCGATGCAACTTTCTCGTTCTTTGGGACGGCGCTCGTATTCCATGTCACGTTATCGCCTGGAAGCAGCCCTGAAACCAGCTTCCGGGTGGAGCGGGAAAGTCCTTTGGCCATCTGGGCTATAGGCTTGAAGTCATTCAGTTTATGTGTCTGGCCAACGCGTCCTGTGAAGACACGCAGCCCATCCGGAAACATCACCATGTCACCAGGGCGCAATGTGCTGTCACTGAGAAGTGCGGCGACAGGATTGGTGAATTGGCCGGGAGGCCTCGGTTCGATGGGCTTCCTGACTTCTTCGTTCTCCGCAGCGACCGGTTTGGGTCGCGATCTGATTTGGCGTTTCGTGTCGCTGCCAGCCGGGCCGGGTTCATTGCCGAGGAATTGAGGTTGGGAGACTGGTGCCGGCGGCTGAAAGATAGCCTTGAAAAAGTTCAACAGACCCTGAGCTTGTGCAGTGTTGACAGTCAGTGCAAATAAAAAAGGTACGGCTAAGGTTAGGGAACCAAGCAGACGTGCGGGGAATCGGAGATGAAAGCCAAGCTCGGGCATGCCCTTCTCCTTGCTCGAAGAAGCAACGTGGCCACGCTATTTCAGTTCCGGACGGCCTGGGCTCGATGATGTGTTAAAGAGAGTTAGAAACCCTGTTCTGGTTATCATCTGCAAATAGATCAGTAACTCAATGCGCATTCAGGTTGTGACATTTCCATTGCGCAGCCTAAGAGGCGAAATATCCTTGATGCCTGCGGATAGCTCCAGCTTTCGGATGCTGTTTGGCATTCATATCATGCAACATATGTGCAGGTTAATGCGCTGGAGAAAACTCGATAACTTCTCACATGGAAGGCGCAAGCGGTTCAGTCGTTGCCTCTCCTGGATTTAAGGTCTTCAGGCAATGATGATTGCCGATCATCTCCGTCGCGGATCGTCGGCCCTGCTTGAACTGGTTCTCCATCGGGACGGCCAGAAGGCAATGGCGGCGACGATCAACGTTAGCAAGAGAAGGGCTACCATCATCTGAATGACGCCGAAATTCGGAGCATCCTCAGCGATGAATATTCCGGTGACAATACCGGCTATGACCAATAACCCACGGACGACCCAATTCAGCATTCTATCCTCCGCACGTCTCACATGATTTACGAGATATCGCGGCGTTTTGGTACAGGTTCTATTGCGGACGTGCCTTCACCCAGGTTGCCTGCACATTGTACAAGGGAACGGTCGCAATCGACATCTTGGCGCTGCCTTGCTGAACCTGACGGGTGTGGGCCAAGTAGATCAGTGTGTTGTTCTGCCGGTCGTAGATGCGATTGACGACCAGTTTCTTGAAGATAAGACTGCGACCCTCATGGAACACTTTCTCACCGCTCCGGCCGAGGTCGATGTCGCCAACAACCACAGGGCCAGTCGTCTGGCAGGCAATCGCGGAGTTCGAGGGATCCTCGAACCAGTTCCCCTGTTGCAACCGGTCGATCAGGCTCCGCTCGAAATAGGTAATGTGGCAGGTGACGCCCTGGACCTTAGGGTCCTGAATAGATTCGACCACGATGTCGTTTCCGACCCAGTCCGTCCTGACCTTCCCGACGACATCGGCCAGGGCTGGGCGGCCAAGGATGCCTGCAAGCGCCAGGATCGTGGCCGAGAACAGGACCCTCATGGAAGCGGTCTCCTCTTGAGAAAATGTGGGGAACGCGGGTTCAAGGCCCTCGCTCAGTCAAGCGATGATATACCTATCGATCCTCACGAATGGCAGCCTTGATACATATCAACGTCCATTGAGATGGAATAAGTATAAGCAAAAATACCTTTTCCCGCCAGTTCGAGGAATGTGCCATTCTCGGCGAACCGGCCTTGTTCCGGAGAGTGCCGTCCAAGGATCTTGGCTGTTCTTTTCGAGGCGGTCCGATCTCTATGATTCTTTGCGGGCTCATAGCCTGCAAAGCGGCGATTGTGGTGAGCGATGAAGACGACCAGCAGATGGCTTCTCAGGATTACGGTATTCGCGGTCGCTGCCGGAGCCGTCTATGGCCTGTGGCGTTTTCTTCAACCGGTGAGCCTGCCTGCGGGATTGGCCAGCGGCAACGGCCGGATCGAGGCGGTCGAGATCGACATTGCAACGAAGGGAGCCGGACGGGTTCAGGACATTCTCGTCAACGAAGGTGATTTCGTGACAGCTGGCCAGATCCTGGCCCGGATGGATACGGCGGTGCTCGAGGCGCAACTCAGGGAGGCCAAGGCACAGCGTCAGCAGGCCCTCGTCAGTATCGAGACGGCCAAGCACCAGGTCGTGCAGCGCCGTGCTGAACGGCAGGCGTCGATTGCCCTGGTCGCGCAGCGCGAGGCCGAACGAGACGCGGCTGAGAAGCGTTACGCGCGATCGCAGGATCTTGCTGCGCGCGGCACCACGTCCCAGCAGGTGCTGGACGATGATCGGGCACAGTTCGAGAGCAGGAAGGCCGCCGTCAGTGCCGCGCAAGCCCAGGTCGCGGCTGCGGAGGCTGCCATAGGGACGGCGGAGGCCCTTGTCATCAATGCGCAGGCGGCGGTCGATGCCGCCCAGGCGACCATTGAACGTATTCAGGCCGATATCGACGACAGCACGCTGAGATCCCCGCGGGATGGCCGCGTGCAGTTCCGGGTGGCCCAGCCCGGCGAGGTTCTCGGGGCCGGCGGCCGCGTGCTGAACATGGTCGATCTCAGCGATGTCTACATAACCTTCTTCCTGCCTACGGAAGCCGCTGGCCGCGTACGGCTCGGAAGCGAGGTAAGGATCGTTCTCGACGCGCTTCCGCAATATGTCGTCCCGGCCAAGGCGACGTTCGTCGCCGACGTGGCTCAGTTCACACCCAAGACGGTTGAGACGGCTAGCGAGCGCCAGAAGCTGATGTTCCGCATCAAGGCGCAGATTCCACCTGAGCTGCTTAAGAAGTACATCCGTGATGTGAAGGCCGGACTGCCGGGAGTGGCCTATGTGAGAATCGAACCCGATGTCGCCTGGCCGGCCAACCTGCAGAACATCGTGCCGTGACAGGTGCCATGATGAGCCCGGCGCCGTCTCCTGTCGCCCGCTTGCAGGATGTCAGTCTGATCTATGGCAAGACGCGGGCTCTCGATCGCATCTCCCTCAACCTGCCCGCTGGCTGCATGGTCGGCCTGATCGGTCCTGACGGTGTCGGCAAGTCGAGCCTTCTCTCCCTCATCGCAGGTGCCCGGACGATCCAGACAGGGCATATCGAGGTCCTTGGTGGCGACATGGCCAAGTCGCGTCACCGGCAGAACGTCTGCCCGCGCATCGCCTATATGCCTCAGGGTTTGGGCAAGAACCTCTATCGCACTCTCTCGGTTTCTGAAAACCTCGAATTCTTCGGGCGTCTGTTCGGCCATGGCCGTGCCGAGCGTGAGCGTCGAATCGCCTCTTTGGTCGAAAGCACGGGACTTTCCCCTTTCGTCGATCGGCCGGCCGGGAAGCTTTCCGGGGGAATGAAGCAGAAGCTCGGCCTCTGCTGTGCGTTGATCCACGATCCCGATCTTCTCATTCTCGACGAGCCGACGACAGGCGTGGATCCGCTCTCGCGTCGCCAGTTCTGGGAGTTGATCGACCGCATTCGATCCGAACGCCCAGGGATGAGCGTGATCGTGGCGACCGCTTATATGGAAGAGGCGGCCCGGTTCGATTGGCTCGTGGCCCTGGACGAGGGGCGTGTGCTGGCCATGGGGACGCCTCGGGATCTCCTCGATCGCACGAACTCCGCGACACTGGAAACCGCGTTCATCGCATTGATGCCTGAGGAGAAGCGTCGCGGCTATCAGCCTGTAGAGATCGTTCCGAGACGGGAAGGTGAGAATGAGATCGCCATCGAGGCCAAGGACCTCACCATGCGCTTCGGCGATTTCGTGGCGGTCGATCATGTGAGCTTTCAGATCCCGCGCGGCGAGATTTTCGGCTTTTTGGGGTCGAATGGATGCGGCAAGACGACGACGATGAAAATGCTGACCGGACTCTTACAGGCGAGCGAAGGTCAAGCCTGGCTTTTCGGGCAACCGGTCAATGCGCAGGATCTCGATACGCGGCGCCGTGTCGGCTACATGTCACAATCCTTCTCGCTTTATGGTGAACTCACGGTCCGGCAGAACCTGGAACTGCACGCGCGCCTGTTCCATGTGCCGAAGGATGTAATCGCTGAGCGCATCGAGAGAATGGCCGGCCGTTTCGATCTCACCGAAGTGATGGAAGTCCTGCCGGATAAGCTGCCGCTCGGGCAGCGGCAGCGCCTGTCTCTGGCGGTGGCAATGATTCACGAACCCGCCATGCTCATCCTCGACGAGCCTACGTCAGGCGTCGATCCCATCGCGCGTGATGCATTCTGGCGGATGATGATCGATCTTGCTCGCAAAGATAATGTGACGATTTTCATCTCGACCCATTTCATGAACGAGGCTGAGCGTTGCGACCGGATTTCGCTCATGCATGCAGGCCGTGTTCTTGTTAGCGATACACCTGCTGCTTTGATCGAAAGGCGTGGGGTCACGACATTGGAGGAAGCTTTCATCGGCTATCTGGAGAATGCGATAGCCGAGCGTAGAGACGAAACGGAAAGTTCGCCGCTTGTCAGGGAAGGGGTGAAGAAGGCTTTCGAATCCGGTGAGAGCAATTCTGAAGGAAAGATGAAACGTCGCTTCTTCAATCCCCGTCGCATGTTCAGCTATACTCGGCTCGAGGCGCTGGAGCTGCGGCGCGACCCAATTCGTGCCACCCTTGCTCTCCTCGGAAGTATCCTTCTGATGTTCATCATGGGCTATGGCATCAGCATGGACGTGGAGGACTTGAACTTTGCGGTTCTTGACAGGGACCAGACCACGGTGAGCCGCGAGTATATCTTGAACTTGGCAGGGTCCCGATACTTCATCGAGCGACCGCCGATCATTGACTATCAGGATCTCGACCGGCGCATGCGGTCTGGCGAACTTGCCCTGGCGCTTGAGATCCCGCCGGGCTTCGGACGCGATGTTGCCCGCGGCCGAGAAGTCCAAATCGGCGCTTGGATCGACGGCGCCATGCCGATGCGGGCCGAAACCGTCGAAGGCTATGTTCTCGGCATGCATAGCCAGTGGCTGGCCTCGAAAGTCAAGTCGACAGGCCTTGCAACCATCGAGACGCGGTTCCGCTACAACCCGGATGTGGAAAGCATCAAGGCGATGGTGCCGGCGATCATACCGATTCTCTTGATGCTGATCCCCGCCATGCTGGCGGCTTTGAGCGTTGTGCGTGAAAAGGAGCTTGGCTCTATCGTGAACCTTTATGTGACACCGGTCACCAAGCTGGAATTCTTGTTAGGGAAGCAAATTCCCTATGTGGGGCTCGCTCTGCTCAACTTCCTTCTGATGACCGGACTGGCTGTCACAATCTTCGGCGTTCCACTGACCGGCAGCTTTTTGACACTTTCCGTGAGCGCTTTAGCCTATATCTATGTAGCGACCGCCATGGGTCTTCTGATGTCCTCCTTCATGCGCAGCCAGATCGCGGCGATCTTCGGCACGGCTGTCGCCACTCTGATACCCGCCACCCAGTTTTCTGGAATGATCGATCCGGTCTCGTCTCTCGAAGGCTTCGGCGCTTTCATCGGCCAGATCTATCCGACAACACATTTTTTGACCATCTCGCGCGGCACCTTTTCCAAGGCGCTGAATTTTTCTGATCTTCAGGCATCCTTCTGGCCGCTTATCATCACCATGCCGATTCTCATCACGGTGAGCGCACTTCTCCTTAAAAAACAGGAGACATGAAAGATGCACCCGGCCAATATCCTTTATCTCGGCGTCAAGGAATTGCGCAGTCTGGCCCGCGATCCGATGATGCTCTTCCTTGTCGCTTATACTTTCACTGTCGCCGTCTATACAGCTGCAACGGCAATGCCGGAGACATTGAACAGAGCGCCGATCGCTATCGTCGACGAAGACCGTTCACCTCTGTCGAATCGTATCGTCGGCGCCTTTCTGCCCCCGTCCTTCATAACTCCAAAGCTGATCACGGCAGCTGAGATGGATGCCCGGATGGATGCCGGCATCGATACCTTTGCCATCGATATTCCGCCCAATTTTCAACGGGATATGCTGGCCGGACGCCAGCCCGTCATCCAGCTCAACGTCGACGCGACGCGGATGAGCCAGGCTTTCACAGGAAGCGGATATGTTCAGCAGATCGTCATCGGCGAGGTAAATGCGTTTGCTCAAGGTTATCGCTCCATTCCGACCCTGCCGGTGGACCTAGCTTTGAGAGCCCGTTTCAATCCGGAACTGAACAAGGCGTGGTTTGGTGCGGTCATCGAGGTCATCAACCAGGTCACCATGCTGTCCATCATTCTGACCGGCGCCGCCTTGATCCGTGAGCGTGAGCACGGCACCATCGAGCATCTGCTCGTCATGCCGGTGACGCCGTTCGAGATCATGGCCGGCAAGATTTGGTCCATGGCGCTGGTTGTGCTGATCGCTTGTACTCTGTCTCTTGCCTTCGTGGTACAAGGTTTGCTGGCGGTACCTATCGCAGGGCCTGTCTGGTTGTTTCTGATCGGCGCGGCCATCCATTTGTTCGCGACGACATCGATGGGAATCTTCTTAGGGACCGTGGCCAGGACCATGCCGCAATTCGGCATGCTGATGATTCTCGTGCTGATACCTCTGGAAATGCTCTCGGGGGGAATGACCCCGAGAGAGAGCATGCCAGAACTGGTCCAGACTGTAATGCTCGCCGCACCCACGACCCATTTCATTATGCTCGCGCAGGCGATCCTTTATCGAGGGGCTGAGTTCTCAGTCGTCTGGCCTCAGATTCTTGCTCTGGCCGCTATCGGAACCATTCTATTCAGCTTCTCACTTGCTCGCTTCCGCAAGTCGATCAGCGATATGGCATAGAATGATATCTGTCGCGGTACTTCCAAGCAGCGGCATAAGCGTTCCATGCGATTCTGGAAACGGTCTGCATCTGCAACCACCTTGACAATTCCGCTCCTCAATTGCGGCTAATCTGAATACTCTGCAATGACAGCGATGCATGCCTTTTGAATTTTCGAGGCCAGAATTTGACAGCGTGTTCTTGCTTGATAATTCGCAAGGAAGATGTTTGCGGCATTACTTAGAGATAGTGAACCGAAGAGGAGAAAGACATGCCGATCTTCGTCACACAAGGGCGCTTCACGCCGGATGCCGTTAGAGGAATGCTGGCAAAGCCTGAGAACCGCGAGGAAGCCGTACGTGAGCTTTTTGCGCAATCGGGCGGAAAGCTCTTATCGTATTACATGACATTCGGCGAGTACGACTTCCTGATCGTATCGGAGGGGCCTTACGAAGGTGTTGCCACATCCGCCATTGTCGCAGCAGCTTCTGGAGGTGTCGTTGACATGAAGACGACGCTTGCCATGACGTCAGCGGACATGCAGTTGGCTTTCGCAAAGGCCGGTCCGGTTGCCGCACGGTTCAGGCCGGCTGGAGCGCAGAGTCAACGATCTTCGTGAAGGACAGGATTCAGCAGGTGAATTCCGTTTGAGCATCGAGAAGGTTAATGGCTATGAAGCCAATGAGCGATGCTCACTTTACGGTTCTGCGCCGACATATGGCTGAGGTTATCGCCATCCATGCCGATCTGGCCAGCAATGAAATCGGCAAGTCGGCATTGGATGAGCGAGTGATGAATGCTCTGCGCAAAGTGCCGCGACACCTCTTCGTTCCGGCACCTCTTGCCGTTTATGCCTATCATGATACACCTCTGCCCATTGGATTCGACAAGACGATTTCGCAACCTTTCATCGTCGCACTCATGACAGACATGATGTCTATCCAGCCCAGCGATAAAGTGCTCGAAGTCGGTACGGGGCTGGGATACCAGACCGCAATTCTCGCAGAGCTGGCAGGCCGGGTCTGGAGCATAGAGGTCATCGAGGAGTTTGCTGGCGTTGCGCGTGAAACCCTTCATCAACTTGGCTATATGAATGTCGAGACCAGGGTCGGTGATGCGGCGCGCGGATGGAGCGAGCACGCGCCTTTCGACAAGATCCTAGTGACGGCTGCGACCGACGATGTGCCTGGTCCGCTTCTGGCGCAACTCAAACCAGGTGGCCGCCTTGTCATGCCGCTCGGTCCTGAAGAGATGCAGCGGCTGACCGTCGTCATGAAGGATGAAAATGGTCGAGTAACTCTCCAGGAATCCCTCCCCGCTCGGTTCGGTTGCCTGGAAAAGTTTAGTTGAGAGGTAGAACCCGTTCAGAATCAAGCTCCGACGCATGTTCGCCGCTCTCCAAAATCTGTCAGTAAGGCCGGTCACGGATACGAAGCTTGAAGAGAAGGCGAGAAAGCCAGATTTCCAACAGAATGAAGACGGTCGTTAGAACGAGAATATTCAGCGTATCCAGACCTAGTTCCTTCCGTAGTAGTACAAGCGGAAGCAAGGCTTCAGGAATCTGGTCGATTCCGAAGGCGCGGGCATGAGGTCGAAGGCGTAAGCGTCTCTTGAGGAAGCTCGCGCACAGGTCCCCGAGCATGGATAGAGTGGCGATCCAGGCTCCCATCTTATAGCCGATTCCTAGGGCTTCGGCGCAGAGGGCGGTAGCGGCAATCGATGCTGCGAGACCACGAAATGTTTTGGATGATCCGAGAAGGGGTTGCCCATCTGGCAGCTTCAGGCCGAAATCGAGAGGTTTTGCCAAGCGATCCTTCAAAAGCTTCTTGATGAAGATGGGCGTGCCATTGGCCGCTCCCAGCAGAAACAGAACCGTCAAGTTCAGCCTGAATTCGTCCACGTTCGAGGCCTCAACCCTCACAGACGGCGTCCAGTCATCCATCGCTATCGATCAAGGCTTCTTGTTCAAGCTTGTGATATAGGCTGTCACGTCTCGCAATTCCCTTGGCTCCAACATGATATTGGGCATCGTCTTATGCGACGTCCGCAAGGCAACTGTGAGAGCGGTCGTTGTCATGCCGGGCGTCTGAGCGATACGCATGAAGGTTGGTGCCTGTTCACGGGGGGATCGGCCCTGACCAGCTTCAACTGCATGACAGGTAGCGCACGCTTCTCGAGACAGGCGAAGTCCCTCCTTGGGATTGCCGGCATCTTGAGCGTAAAGCAGATCGGGTGCCATGAAGAGGCTAATAAGAATGCCGATAATGCGAATCATGAACCGGCTCCTGCAAGCGGCTCCTTTTACGGAGCGTTCGGGCAAACTTCGGCATGAGAGTACGCTGCCCCCTCAACGGGCAAGATTGTTTCCCCTGTCAGCAAATTGAACACTTGTAAGGTGGTCGATCAGCGTGCGTTGTCTTTGATTATTCGCAATCTCGATCCGCTGTCGGAACTCGTTCAGTCTAGAAGACTACGGTAGGATTGCGAAGGAGCAGCCTTCATTCGGTCTAATCTGCTTTTTCACAAGGACCCGCACTCGATATGGGGCGCGTCAGAATGATATTCGTCAAAGAACACTTCTCTCGATGCGCGAATAGTGATCGACATGTAGCGCAACCTGACAGGTGAGAGAATTATGATGAAGCTGCAGATTCCCCGAGATGGCTGCGTGCTTGTGGGTGACGGTCACAAGGTTCTTTTGTTGAGAAATCAGGGAGATGAAGTTCATCCTAACCTACAGGTGGAGCAGGAGTTGAATGCGCCCGATAACCCGCGCACCCGGCTTCAAGGAAGCGACAGGCCGACAAGAATGGTGACGACGGCTAGCCAGCGGAGTGCGATTGAGCAAACGGATTGGCATGACTTGGCCGAGGTGCAGTTTGCCAAGGATGCCGTATCGGCATTGGAGGAGGTTTGCAGTCACAGGCAGGTAGAGGGTATTGTTATTGTCGCTCCACCTCGCATGCTGGCCACCATCAGGCAAGCTATGCCGGACGCTATCGCGAAGCGTATTATCGCAGAGATCGACAAGGACCTGACAAAGATTCCGGTCTACGAGATCGAGCGTCACCTGACTGGCGGATGATATCTTTCAAGAATTATGTCCTAACAACCTCAAATGCCATCAAATGTGTTACAGTTCGTTACAAACGCACACGAAATGTTACCGGCTTGCGCTACGCGTGTGACAATGAGCTGGTTGAGTAGGGGGCCTGGCGCCTGGACCGGAGCTTCCTATGTACTCTTCCCATCTCACATCCCTAGCACGTGGCGCTGCCCATCCGGCCTTTGCTCTCCAATCCAATGAATTGACCCTGGAGAGCCTGTTCGCGGCGCAGCCGGCTGAAAGGCTCCCAAGCGGCGCCGCCGCGTTCTGGGAGGGAGATCCGGCGACACACCTGCTTCAGGTCGCCGAAGGGTGCCTGCGGCTCTACAGGGTCCTGGGAGATGGACGGCGTGCCGTGATCGGCTTTCGCTTTGTAGGCGAGTTGATCGGCATTTCCTGTTATGGTTCCTATAGTTATACGGCTGAAGCCGTGACGCACGTGCGGATCCGGCGGATCACTCGTACGCGCCTTCAGGCCCGCGAGCAGGAGATCCCTGAGATACGCCCCCTTGTTATGGCAAAGATGTTTCAGGAGATGGACGCAGCTCAAAGGCACATCATCGTGCTCGGCCAGCTTGGCGCTGAGGAGCGTGTCGCCCATTTCCTGGTCTCCGCCGCGATGCGCATGGGGGGAGAGCAAGGAGAGGCGGTGCTTATCGACCTTCCCATGACACGCCTCGATATCGCCGATTATCTGGGTCTGACGATCGAGACCGTGTGTCGGGCGATGTCCAAGCTCAAGCACCATGGAATCATCGCCTTGGATGGCCGCCATAGCGTGACGGTACTGCGCCTATCCGATTTACGAAGCATGGCCGGCGATGTGGACGATCTTTCCGGCTTTCACGATCAATGTGCGCTTGCGCAACTTCCCAACTGACATCAGGTGCTATTTTCCAAAATCGAACGTCGCTTGATTTTGAAGGGAGAGCCATGTCTTGTGGTCGCCTTCAGTTGCGTCTGACACATTGGCCAGGTCCTGCTCTCCCACTCATCGCCCTCACGTGGAGAGCCGATTGCATGACGTGCATGGCTTTCACTCAGAGCAGAGTCCAGGTCAGAATAAAGAGAGCCACGCGCCATATTTCGCCTGCATCTTTGGGAGCGACGGTCATACGTTCCAATTCCTTCTAAGCGGTCACTAAACCTCATTTCCAGGAGGTTGCCATGCCTGTCTTCGATGCGTCAGTGTTCAACGACAATGAAAAGGATATCCTCCACCTGCGTGACATTCTTTCATCGGGCAAGCGGTCAGCAGGGTTCCTGGAAACCCGCAGGAGCGAGTCTGCGGAGCCTTGGCCTTGCATCGGTCGTCGGGCGCAGAGGCCCCGATGCCAGGTTCCTCTGATCGTCGGCGTTGCCGTATCGATTACATTGGATGTGCATACCTCATAAGGGTTATGGCTCTTAAAGGACGATTTTCCCGACGGATTCACGTTCAGACCGCAGGCGTTCACATGCGCTAGCGTGGTATTTATCCTTAAGGGTGGGTCTGCTCCGGGCTGTTCGAGCCTGAGGGCCTTTTTTTGGGCCGATTCCCGGCAAAGATTGGTTTACCCTCAGGGTAACCGGTCCGCCCCGCCTGCTTCAGGCGGGCCCCCTCTTCGTATGGGTCGTTCGATGCTTGTTGCAGAACACGGCCAAAGCGCCAATGGCATGTCGCATCATCCCGCTCACCCCGCGCATATTCTTGTCGTCGATGACGATGCCCGGATACGGTCGATGCTGTCTCGCTACTTCGAAGGCGAAGGCTTTCAAGTCAGTCTTGCCGAGAGCGGGGCACAGATGCGGCAGAGGCTGGAGAAAGCTCCGGTCGATCTTATCCTACTGGATCTTGGCCTTCCCGATACGGACGGCTTGGCGCTGGCACGGGATATTCGGGCCCGCTCGGAAGTAGGCATCATCATCATGACGGGCCGCAGCGATGATGTCGATCGCATCGTTGGCCTGGAGGTGGGCGCTGACGATTATGTCTCCAAGCCCTTTAACCTGAGGGAGCTTCTGGCTCGGGTCAGGAGCGTGCTCCGGCGACTGCAACCGGCTGTCCCGACGCAGGAGCCAAAGCTGCCGGTCGCGGAGGAAGTTATTTGCTTCGACGGCTGGATCCTGGACCGAAACCGGAGACTTCTGACTTCCCCGGACGGTCGGGAGATTTCTCTCACGACAGGTGAGTTCGATCTCTTGAGCATTCTTGTAGGTCATGCCGGACGCGTGTTGACCCGCGATTATCTGATGGATCGGACGCGCGGGAGATCTTGGCAGGTCTTTGACCGGTCTATCGATGCGCAGGTGTCGAGACTCAGGCGCAAGATCGAAGGCGATGCGCAAAATCCGAGGATGCTGAAATCCGTGAGGGGAGTCGGCTATATCTTCACTGCCAAGGTTACGCCCTCCGTATGAGAACCTTGTAAGTTCAGGAGCTTTTCAGTCGCTCGGGGTGTCGTCGAGAATGGCGCGTAGCTTCGAGGCGAGGTCGGCAGCGGTATAAGGCTTCCTGATCCAGTTACGGCTTTCCGTCTCGGCTTGCTTAATCACGTCGAGCTCCGCGTAGCCTGATGTATACAGTACCTGCAGATCGGGCCGGGTTCGATGGACTTCGGCGGCAAGCTCCGCCCCCGAAAGGCCTCCTGGCATCACCATGTCGGTAAACAGAAGATCGATATCGGGGCTTTGCTGCAGGATGGAGAGGGCTTCCGGGCCGTTCCCGGCGGCCAGCACCTTATATCCCAGTTCGATAAGCCGCGCCGTTGTGATACGTCGAACACGTTCCTCGTCCTCAACGACCAGAATCGTCTCGCCTTTCGAACGGGGCATCGGAGGCTTTTCGGATGCGGATGATACAGTCTCTTCTTCCCGATCCTTGGCATATGGAAGATAAATCCGGATGATCGTTCCACGGCCGAGCTCACTGTAGAGCGCGACGTGCCCACCCGATTGCTTGACGAAGCCGTAAACCGTGCTGAGTCCGAGTCCTGTACCGGATCCTGTCGGTTTCGTGGTGAAGAAAGGTTCAAAGGCTCGCTCCTGCACCTGCGGAGACATTCCGATTCCCGTATCGGTCACGGAAATCAGGATATAGCTTCCAGGCTTAACGTCGGCGTGGGCTGCAGCGTAATCCGCATCGAGCTGTGCATCGGAGACCTCGATGGTCAGTCGTCCTCCCTGAGGCATTGCATCTCTTGCATTGATTCCAAGGTTGAGAAGAGCATTCTGCAACTGCGCAGGATCGATCATCGCCTGCCGGGAACTTTCGACGACGGTTCTGATCGTAATCGTTTCGCCAAGAGTTCGGCGCAGAAGATCGCTCGTTCCCGAGACGAGATGACCGACATCCACGAGTTTAGGATTGAGCGGCATCCGGCGGCCGAAAGCCAGAAGACTTGCCGTCAGCTGTGCAGCCAGGTCGGCGGCTTCCTGAGAATCGTTGATGAGTTCCCTATAGCTCTGATCGGGGAGGCGGGCTTCGAGAATCTCCAGGTTGCCCTTGATCACGGTCAGAAGATTGTTGAAGTCATGCGCTACGCCGCCCGTGAGTTTGCCGATGGCTTCCATTTTTTGAGTTTGCCGCAGTTCCTGCTCGATTTGTCGCATTTCGGTGAGATCGCGGATGAACCCCGTGAAGACCAGCTCCCCGTTGCTGCGGGCTTCGCCGACATTGAGCTCCATCGGAAAAAGCGAGCCATCCTTGCGCATTCCGGTCACGATCCGGCCTTTACCGATGATACGGTGCTCTCCGGTCCTCAGATAGCGGGCGATATAGTCATCATGGGCGCTGCGGTCAGGTTCGGGCATCAACAGGCTTACATTGCGTCCTGACATCTCTTCCGCAGCATACCCGAAGAGCTTCTCCGCAGTCTGGCTGAAGGATTGAATGATCCCATGACTGTTGATCACGATCATGGCGCTCGGAACAGTTTCCAGAATGGACCGCAGATGAGCCTCTCTGTCTCGTGCCTCACGGGCGGCGACCAAGAGCGCTTCGCCAACTTCGTTGACCTCGCGTACGGGTGTGTTGACGCTGGGAACGCTCTCTCCGCGTCCGACCGCGACGCCCGCCCCCTTGAGGCTCCAGATCGCAGTCGAGAGGTTTGAACCCGTCCAATAGGCCAGGATCGCAGCTACGACAAACAGCAAGGCACCAATGAGAGTAAGCGAGATAAGGGCGCGTCGCAGGGGAGCATTGAAAACCCGCTCGGGAACGGCAACCGCTATGGTCCAGTTTGTCCTCGGCGAGCGCACATAGGCTGTTCGTACCTCGATTCCTTCAAGGTTTCGGCCGCTCCAGAAGCCTTCCGCTCCCGTCGCCCGCGTGCTCCAATCGACAGGTGTAGGCTTTCCCACGAACCGGTCGTGGTCGGTCGATCGAGCGACGACGACATCGTTGCGATCGACGACGATGGAGAGCCATTCCGGAGACAGCCGGACCCGTTGAATGACCTCTGACAAGTGAGTAGCTGGAATTTCGATTGCCAGAAGATACTGAACGTCGCCGTTATTAATTACGGGCACCATGACGTTCACGATCCAGGTCTGCTCGATAGAGCTTTTCATCAAATCCGTGATGGCCGGTTGCTTTGTGCGGATGATCTCCTTCTCAACCGGCGCAAGATGCGGATTGCTATCGTCTATCGCGGTATTCCACGGCAGAGCCGTGTTCATAACCTGCTGCATCAGGCCTGGGTCATGCAGGGCAATCGTGACCCCAAGTGTGCGCGATATTTCGACTGCATGATCATAAAAGCCTTTGAGATCACCTTCTTGGAGAAGCGGTGAAGTTGATAGCGCCTGCAACATCGGAAGAGGAGATGTGAGTTCTCGGTCGATGGTCTGAACAAGCTCACGCGCCAGAAGCCGGGCGCGCTCGTCCGCCCATCTCTGCTGCGATTCGACATAGAACCAGGTCAGCACGGCAGCGAACAGGATAACCGGAATGAGAAGGACGACGGCAAAGGTCAAAAGATGTGCGCGGGCCGACCATGCCTGCCCCAGTCCGGGACTACGAGGTTGCTTGGAGCGAGCACTGTCAAAGGGGTCAGGGATGAACTCATGGGTACCTCGCCCGTGAAGGAGAGGCCGACGCGTAGCGCTTGTCATGGTCGTCGGTACCAGAGTGAGGTAATCGTGATGGGTTTCCCAATGCGCCATGTTACTGTGCCGTATTGCTGGCAATCATGACAAGCTCCATGCCGATCATGATCTTGGCTCTTCCAGGCGCAAGAGAGCGGTTCCCTGGAAGCGATATCTGTAACCCCTGTTCACCATGGGCGGTGAGCGTCGCAACGGAGCCCCCTACTACAGACGTAATTCTGCCGGGATTATCGTTGCTCTCACTTTCCATGTCCCGACCTCCTGGTGCTTAGGATAGCCCTGACCAACCTCTCAAACGCACCGAGATCTTAGGGCGGAACCACCTATAAAGTTTGATTTCTATCAAGAGATTCCTGGTTAGGCCTAAAGCGGCGTGGCGACCGTCGGGAGCCCGGGTAAGGGCCTTTTTGCATTGCATCGAATGGCCAGTGCATTTTGATTTTGCTCAACTTTTTTCGTGAATCCGCCCGTATGCTGCGAGCATTCAGCCTAGATCAAGCTCTTAGAGGGAAACCATGAGTGCGACCGGTCTCGATGTCTTCGACAAAACGCTTCAGACGACAAATCTCTGGCTGGACGAGATCATGGCGGAGCATGGTCCCGACCGGCAGACGGCCTGGCACATCCTCGGCGCCGTCCTTCATGCGGTGAGAGATCGCCTGCCGGCGGAGCTCGCCGTTCATCTCGGGGCACAATTACCCCTTCTCGTCCGTGGCCTTTATTACGACCAGTGGCATTTTTCGCGCGAGGCCGGTCAGGAACGATCTCTCGAGCATTTCCTCGATCATATCGATCAGGGGCTGAAGAACATCAGGCCGATCAACCGGCTTGAAGCTGCCCGGACTGTCTTCGGCGTCCTGAACCGTCACCTGACAGGCGGTCAGGTTGAGAAAGTCCGCAACACGCTTTCTCATGAAGTCCGAGCACTCTGGCCCTGAATTTGCTCATTTGTCCCTGGGAGATACCGATGGCTTCCGACCCGGTTGAGACTGCCAGAGCCGCGCGTGAGCGACTGGTCGTCCGTAGACGCGGCCTGCTGGACGACATTGCCTCGATGGAAAAGATCTCAATCGACGATGCGCTTGATCTCAAGATCGTCCAAGACGCCATTGATGTCGTCGACAGATCGATTGAAGAGGAACACGCTCAACGATCCCGGCTTTATGATGCAGTCGATGAATCGGGTTCAGAGGCGCGCCCATTGTGAAGGGTCGTTTCCTTTTCGATTTAGGGTTGCGGCATTGAAATCTGCTGAGCGCAATACGTTGGGACTTGCCCTGGGACAACTAGCCGTCAGGGCGGGAGAGATCGTGATGGGCATCTACAGAAGAAGCCCTTCGGTTGCGATCAAGCGCGATGCTTCTCCGGTGACGGAGGCGGACCTGGCCGCAGAAACCATCATCATTGAAGGTCTTGGAATGCTGCTTCCTGGACTCCCTGTTGTTTCGGAAGAGTGTCCCCAGAGCCAAATTGCCCCTCCGGGTGACGCCTTTGTTCTGGTGGATCCTCTCGATGGCACGCGGGAGTTTGTTTCCGGGCGCGACGAATTCACGATCAACATCGCATTGATCGTGGAAGGACGCCCTGTTGCAGGCGCTGTCTATGCTCCTTCCCTTGATGAACTCTGGTACGCGGGATCGGAAAGTTTTCGGCTGTCAGTCGCGCCTGGCGTTCAGATCGCGGCAGATTCTCCCGTAGTGAGGGTTCGGGTCCGGCAGCCTTTGGCCGACAGCTTTGTCGTGCTGATCAGTCGCTCTCATCGTGATCCTGCGACCGAAGACTTTCTGGATCGGCTATCACTGAAGAACCGCCGGCCTATGGGTTCATCCCTGAAATTCTGCCGGATTGCCCAGGGGGACGCCGATCTTTATGTCCGCCTTGCTCCTACTCATGAATGGGACACGGCTGCGGGAGATGCAATCCTGTCGGCGGCGGGTGGGCTGGTTCTCGATCCGAGCGGAGTTCCATTGCGCTACGGTAAAGCCAAGTCAGGCTTTCTTCACGAAGGGTTTGTTGCTTTGGGTGGATTCAGGCCATCCTGGGACTGGGACGATGTTCGTTTGAGCTCGTGAAGGTTCAGGATTTCATCCCGGATGAGGCTTGCTTCCTGCGTTGCATCGAGCCTGACCCAGTCGATCATGCCGCAGTCGCGCTCGGCTTGCCGCTCAACAACGTCCTTCGTTGCATCGGAAGGATCTCTCTTCCGGTTGGACACCCTCGACAGCAGCAAGGTGATGGGCGCTTGCAGCCAGCAGCCGTTGAAAGGGACGTTGTGCCGATCCGCGAGCTGCCGAATTCTGTCCCGTTCCTCCGGTCGATCGAACACGGCGTCGACGATCACGGTGAAGCCGCTCTCAAGGGCCTGTCCGGCCTCTTCGCGCATGATCTCGTAGACGCGTTCGGATATATCAGGTCGGTAGGCTTCTTCCGGCAGCTTTTCGTGGGATCGGACGCCGTAAAGACGCTTGCGGATACGGTCGCTGTTGAGGACGCGTGCCCCAGGAACCGGAGCGAGGCAAGGGGCAGTGAGAGAGGCAATGGTGTATTTTCCGGTTCCGCTGAGGCCTCCGATAGCGATCAAGCTTGGCGAGACAGTCTTGAGCAGAGACAAGGCCAGGGTGAGATAATCTCCCGCCTCTGACAGAAGACTGGGATTTGCAGCGGCAGGTGAACTCTGCACCTGTGTCGCTGTGACATGGGCACGGATCGCTGCACGGATGGCCATGAAAAACGGGACAAGTTTCAGTCCGTCCGTTTCATCGGTCACGTCAAGATATCGATTTAGCAATATATTGGCCAGAGAATGACAATTCCTGTGCCATAGATCCATCAGAAGGAAAGCAAGATCGTAGAGAATGTCGATTTTGGCGAGCTTCTCGTCGAACTCGATGCAGTCGAACAAGGTCGGGATGCCATGCCACAGGCAGATGTTGCGCAGGATAAGATCGCCGTGACAGTGCCGGACCTTGCCCGATATCCGGCGGTGCTCAAGCAGCGTCGCATGGTCCTGAAGAGCCTGACGGAACCGTTGTGAGAAAGCAGCTTCCTCACGATCGGGAACGAGCCGCGTCGCGTGCAAGGACTCTTCGTTGATGGTGAGAACGCCGGCCATCCCCTGGACGCCTCCGTCATTCAGGCTGACGGCTGCATCCCGATGGAAGGCAGCAATGCGGTAGGCAAGATCTTCCATGAGAGCTGGCGTCAAAGTTCCCTGTTGCGCCATGCGATCAAACAAGCACTCCTGGTCGAAGCGGAACATCTCAAGTGCGGCATCGACCATGGTTCCTGTTCCGTCGAAGGCAAGCTCTCCATTGGGGGCCCGAGTTATGGTGTGAACGCCGATGTACAGGTCTGGAGCCGTGCGGCGGTTCAAGGCGAACTCTGCCATGCAGGCCTTGAGACGCATTTCTGCCGTCGAGTAATCGAGATAGGGATAGCGCACGGCTTTTTTCATCTTGTAGACCTTGCCGTCGGTCAGGAAGATCATCGATGCGTGCGTCGTGATGATCTCGACGGATTCATTATTGCCGCGGAGCTTCTGAAGAAAGGCGATGGTCTCGGCTTGCTCTTCAACGACCATTCCTACCGCCCGGTTTCATGAGGGGTTTTCATTTCAGCCTTAGATTAAGCACTTCCAATAGCCTGTGCAAAGACATCCGACACATCGAGTATTGTGAGCTTACTCCCCAGCGATATCATGAAAGCTGGGGTCTGAGGAATGGTATTGGCCAGGATCACTGCGTCGATGGCGGGCTTGGTCAGGTTCCGCAGAGAGGCCTCCCCGCCGACCCCATGTGTTGCCGCGACGATCACGTGGGTAGCGCCGTGGTCGCGGCATTGCTGCGCGACCCGCGCCATCGTCGTGCCCGTGCTGATGAGATCGTCCAGGATCACCGTCGTGCAACCCGAAACGTCGCCAGCGAAGAGGTCGCCGGTAACGCGCCCCATGCTGCGTTGCTTATCGGCGATCCCCTTGGAAACAGGACGCTGCAGGATGTCTTCCAGGTCCTGGCGGAACAGTTCGGCGCGCTTGGCGCCTCCGATGTCGGGCGATACGACGGCGACCGGCTCGCTGCCCGCCACCGCAGCGATATGACGGCCAAAGGCGGCATAGGGGTTCAGATGGGTCGTACTGAGGCGAAACGCATTCTCGAAAGCTGCGAGGTTATGAACCTCCATCGTGATGAGCCGATCCGTGCCGATTGCCTCGAAAAGCTGGCCGACGTAGCGTGTCGTTACCGGATCGGATGTCTTGGTCCTACGATCCTTCCGAGCATAACAAAGGTAGGGCGTGATAACTGTGACATGCCGCGCTCCGGCATCTTTGAGGGCGCCGATGAAGAAGAGCAGGCGGCAAAGCCTGTCATTGACGCTCTGGCCAAAGCCACCATGGAGACCGGAGAACACAATCACATCACGCCCACGGACATCCACCAGCGGTCTCGATTTATGCTCACCGTCTTCGAAATCGCGCTCTTCATGAGGTTGGAGCGACTGCCCGAGATGCTGCGCAATGCGCTGGCCGATTGCGGCTCCCGATTTCAGGGAGAACAGAAGCGGCTCTGTCCCGCTCGGAATTCTGTGTGCATGCCTCAGACGAGGCTCGGGCGCATGGTGATGGCGAACGGCGACACCGCCGAACAGACCATCGATATCCTTGCCTCGGCTGGAGAGCGGCGTAAGAACGATCTCAGCGCGGATCCTGATATCGTCCCCAAGAGTCGCGTCGAACTCGGCGAGGACCGGCTCCGCGCGCTCCTTGACCAGTCGCCCGAGCCGGCGAAGCCTGGCGGCGTTGCGCCGCTCCGGTGCTTCAATCAGAACCGCAGCGCCAGGATCGCATGGCCCCATCAGGCTGTCGAAGGCTGCTCCAGAGAAAGTCAGTTCCGGTTCATCCTGGTGAGAATCCCACTGGAGCATGAAAGCACTTGCCGCGTCCTCGCCCAGCTCCGGCACACCCATTTCCTTGGCCGTCGGGGCAATGCGACCGTTTCTTTTCTGCTGCCAGCGCTCAAACAGGCGCGAAAGAGCCTGGTCCTTCGGTTGGGGGGCGAAGTCAAGCCTCTCGAAGAGCCGGAGAAGAGCAGGCTCCGTCATCGCGAAGACCGTCATGATCGACCTCGTCATTGAGTGCATGCGGGGGACGGTTCATAGCCCGGTGTCATTTTTCAGGGCGCTGCTTCTGGAGGGCTGAACTTTGTCATGGCCGGAGGCAGGAACAACAGGTCTCGAAGAAGACTGAAGCAGATGCGACACTTCCGCATCCGTCAGCTGGTGAAAGTCGCTGTAGAACTCGCCGATGCCGTAGAAAGTGCGTGGCGCCAGGAGGCAGACCACATCATCGACAAGACTGCGCAGGGAAACGGTTTCGTCTGCGGGCGCCACCGGAACGGCAAGGACGATCCGGGCTGCACCCCGGCGGGTGAGCGCTTTCAGGGCTGCGCGCACCGTGGTGCCAGTGGCGATGCCGTCGTCGACCACGATCGCCGTGCGCCCTGCAATCGGAACCGGAGGGCGGCCGGACAGGTAAGTCTTGCGGCGTCTCTCTATTTCTTCGAGCTCCTTGTGAGCGAGGATATCCAGATCGCTCTTGCTCAAGCCTGACAAGGGCATGACCTCTTCATTGATCACGAGATCCGGCCGTTCTCCATCGACGACTGCAGCAACCGCCAGTTCCGGCTGAGAGGGAAGGCCGATCTTGCGCACGAGGAGCAGGTCGAGAGGGGCCGACAGGGCCTTGGCGATTTCGAATCCGACAGGAACGCCTCCGCGAGGGAGCGCGAGCACCACTGGATCCTTGAGATGCATCGGGACAAGCTCGGCAGCCAGAAGGCGGCCGGCGCTTGTGCGATCCTGAAACTCGTACATCGACGAAAGCCTCCAGGGCCGTGGAAGCAAGCGTGGCAGCTTTTCGATGCCTCGCGAGCACTCGAGCCAGTCAGGGTGCGCCTGATGATTAGTCCTTTCCGCCGTTGGGATATTGACCATAATCAAGGTCCGGTTGTCTGCAACGGCCTTTCCTGAAGCCATGACAGCTGAAAGCGCCGACCATGTCGCTCCCGCGCTGGGACTTTCGGAAGCAGGCGCGGCTGAGCTCGCGGAAAAAGTCCGCTTCATGAGCAACGCTTCGTCCTATCCTCATCCGCCGGATCAGGTCACGGCCAAGGAAACCCATATGTCATGGGTCTTCCTCGCCGGGGACAAGGTGTTCAAGCTCAAGAAGCCCGTGCGTTATCCTTATCTCGACTTTACAAGCTTGGCTGCCCGTGAGCGCTATTGCCGCGAGGAGGTCCGGCTGAATGCCCGCCTCGCGCCCGGCATTTATCGGAGAGTGGTGGCAATGACCCGATCCCTGTCCGGTGCCCTGGCTCTGGGGGGGAAGGGTGAAACGGTCGATTGGCTTGTCGAGATGAATCGGCTTCCGGAAGAATGCATCCTGGAAGCCCGCCTGAAGGAAGGGAGCGTAGGCGAAGACGATGTCGAACGCCTTGCTCGAACCCTCGCGGATTTTTACCTGTCTGCCGAACACCCCGCCGTCGATCCGGATATGCCGTTCAAACATTTTCTGACGGAAATGGCAGAAAACCGCGCCGTCCTGCTGCGAACCGACCTCCTTTCCGACCGGGATGGCCTGTCCGCTCTTCTCGACCGGGTGGAAGCGGCCTTGCGAGGCGTTCAGGAACGCCTTCGGGAAAGAGCACGATCCGGGCATATCGTCGATGGCCATGGCGATCTTCGACCCGAGCATATCTGCCTCGGTGAACCCGTGGTGATTTTCGATTGTCTGGAGTTCAGCCGCGACCTGAGGCTGCTCGATCCCTTCGACGAGATGACTTTTCTTGGGATGGAGTGCGCGAGGCTCGAGGCCGCTTGGTTCGGTCCTGCCTTGATTGCGCGCGTCGCTGCGCTCATGGGGGAGCGCGTTCCCGATGACCTCATTCCGGTCTATACGGCGCTCCACGCCGTCCTGAGAGCCCGCTTGTCGCTCGCCCATCTTCTCGATCCCGTTCCTCGCGAGCCTCGGAAATGGGTTCCACTGGCCAAACAATATCTTGCCCTGGCAGAGCATGCTCTCGTTGCGAAGGAATGAGATAGCTTCGTGGGTTCCAGGTGTAAGACCGATGCGAGCCTCAAGACCGCGCTAAGGTCTTGCGAATCTGTTGCTCATAGGCTTGAAGCTTTTCGCTGATCCTGACCGGGTAGGGCGAAGGTGGCGGCGGCAGAGAGCGAAAATTCTCTGGTAGCTGCGCCATGGAACGGCGGGCACGATCGCGGATCCCGGTTAATGCCGGCGCAGGCCTGATCCGTCGTCCGGCGCGCATCACCAACTCGAGAAGCGGAATCCCCGCAGCGGCCTCGTCGCATCCTGCAATGATGTCCTCCTGGGCTTCGCCATCGTGAAAGTTCCGGAAGACTTGCTTTCTGCCTGGAAGGGTGCGCTTGCCCGGCGAGAGTTTCATACGCCCCTGTCCGGCATACTCGACGAGTTTATAAGCAATATCGAGCGCGGGAGCGTCGTCGGAGACGCTCATGCTGGTTCCAACTCCAAATGCGTCGATAGGAGCTCCTTGCCCAAGGAGCTGAGCAATCTTGTGCTCGTCCAGGCCGCCGCTGGCGAAGATCTGGAGCTTGTGCAGTCCTGCCTCGTCCAGGATGGCGCGGGAGGCGACGGCCAATGCTCCGATGTCGCCGGAATCGAGACGCACGCCGCGCAGCCGGCATGCGGTGCCAAGCTCCTTCGCAAGTTCCACGACCCGCCGCACACCATCGAGCGTGTCGTAGGTATCGACGAGCAGGATCGTTTCGGGAAAGGTCGTGACAAAGGCGCGGAAGGCTGCGATCTCGTTCGGGAAAGCCTGGATGAAGCTGTGGGCCATCGTTCCTGCGACGGGAATATTCCACTTCAGTCCCGCAGCAAGGTTCGAGGTGGACGCCACGCCTGCAATGTAGAAAGCTCTTGCTCCTTTGATCGCCGCATCGAAGCCTTGCGCGCGGCGGCTTCCGAAGTCCACCACGGCGCGTCCCTGCGCAGCGTGGACGATCCGTGCGGCCTTGGAGGCCAGAATCGTTTGCAATCCGATCTGGTTGAGAACGAGCGTCTCCAAGATTTGCGCCTGGCCGATGGGTGCGACGATCTCGACGATGGGCTCATGGGGAAAGACAGGTGTTCCTTCGGGGATTGCATAGACATCGCCGGTGAAACGGAAGTCTTTCAGCTGTTCGATGAAGCTCTGTGGGAAAAAGGCCTGCGAGGACAGATACTCCAGATCCCTTTCCTGAAAGTGGAAGCTTTCGAATTCCTCGAGAAGCGGTTCCAGGCCGCAGGTCAAAAGGTAGTTTTGCCCCGGCGGCACCTTTCGGAAGAAGAGGTCGAATACGGCGATCTGGTCCATGCCATGTTCGGCATAAGCCCGGAGCATCGTCAGCTCATAGAGATCCGCGAAGAGAGCGGTACTGCTATCCGGTTTCTCAAGTGGAGAACTGGCGGACATCGGAGCGTCAGTACTTGATGGCGGCGAAGAACATTGCGAACAGGCCGTCGACCACGATCACCATGAAAATCGCCTTCACGACGGACGACGTGACGTGACGTCCGAGAGATTCTGCGGACCCTTCGACGGCGAAGCCTTCGATGGAGGCGATCAGTCCGATGATCAGCGCCATGAACGGCGCTTTGATGAGACCGACGAGGAATGTATTGAGACCGATGGCGTCTTTCAGACGCGCCATGAAGATATGGGGGTCGATTCCTTCATAGATCCAGGCCACGAGACCGCCGCCGAGAAGTGCGGCCAGATCCGACAGGAAAGTCAGCATCGGCAGGCCGATGATCAGAGCCAGAAGACGCGGAATGATCAGGACTTCCATAGGGTCGAGGCCCATGACCCTGATTGCGTCGATTTCTTCGCGCATCTTCATGGAGCCAAGCTCGGCCGTGAAGGCAGAGCCCGAGCGACCAGCGATCATGATCGAGGCGAGGAGAACGCCCAGTTCCCGGAGGACGAGGATGCCGACGAGATCGACGACGAAGGAGGTTGCCCCGAACTGTCGCAGTTGGAAGATGCCCTGCTGGGCAATGATGCCCCCGACCAGAAGCGAGATCAAGGCAATGATCGGCACGCCCCTGAGAGCGATGAGATCGAGCTGATTGATGAGCGATGTCGCTCGAAACTGGCTCGGTCTGATGAGAACGCGTCCTAGCGAAGTCATGAACTCGCCCAGGAAGGCGAGGCCGTTCATTGTCTCCCTGCCGATATCGATGACCCTTTGGCCCAGACCGGCCAGGATGTCGAAGACCATATGACGCTCCGCTTCCTGCTTCGGCGGAACCTCGTAATGGTCCACTTCGTCAAGCAGAATCCGGTGCTCGTCATGGGCGCTTTTGAAGGTCACGGCATAACCCTTGGTCTTGAGTTCATGCCGGGTGCGATCCAAAAGCCAGGCACCTGCCGTGTCGAGGCGTTCGATAGGGGAGAGGTCGAACGTCAGAATCTTGTCCCGAGCCTCCTGGATGAATTCCGTCACGGCGTCTTCCATTGCCGTGGCCTGCTGCGCGACCCACGAACCGGAGAGAACGATTTCTCTGCCATCCGGACCAAATCGCCAACGAGGCAGGCTAGGCGAGGGGCTCACCAGCGTATCCGGCGGAGGAGTGGGGCCCTTGAGGGTCATGGCAACTCACTCTCCCGCCTTTGGCTCAGTGCGACATCAGCACGGGGATCGTCATGGAGCGAAGGACCTCTCGCGTCGTGCCTCCCAGAACGGCTTCCCGGAAGCGCGAGTGGCCGTAGCCTCCCATCACCATCAGATCAACACCGCTGTCGGCCGCATGGGAGAGGAGCATGTCGGCCACGTCTATCTCATCGACGGGGAGAGACGTCGCCTCGGCTTGGATCCCGTGACGCGCTAGATGGCGCACCAGGTTCTTTTCCATGAGATGCAGCCTCGCATTCTCCCCCTTGGTGGCCGTGACGACTTCCACACGCCGTGCGAGCGTAAGGAACGGCAGGGCATCGGCAACCGCTCGCGCCGCGGGCACACCTCCATCCCAGGCTATCATCACGGAACCGATCTCCTCACGGATGGGGATATACGGCACGACGATCAGCGGGCGCCCCGCTCCGAAGAGGCATGCTTCGATCAGATCCGAACTGTCGACCCCGTCCGGATCGGGTTGAGGCAGAATGACTGTGTCGAAGCAGCGCGCGAGGCGGCTCAGGCCATCGCCGACCTCTCCGGCGATGGCCTTGAAACGCGCAACTTCGATGGACCTGCCGATTTGCCGTGCGGCGTGCGAGAATTCTTGAATGGCCTTGTCGGCGGAGGCCTCCGCATCTTCCCTGATGCGGGCGAGCAGATCCTCGGAGAGTTCCGCAGGCAGGTGCGGAGGAAGCGATGGCTCGACGACGGGGACAGCTGCCGTCAAGGAGGCTCCGCAAGCTGCCGCGAGCGAAAGCCCATAGGAGCCGGCTTTGCTCGCGCCGGTATCGACGAAAACGAGCAGATCCTTGAGCGCCATCCTTCTCTCCCATGGCCATGCGGACGAGACGGCCGATTACGGTTCGCACGGCCGAGCATGGTGTAAAGTTGGATTCGAACTTTGATCTAGCGCAATCTTCGCTTTCGGCCATGGCGGGCTTCAATGTCCAAAGATCGCCGGAAGGAAGTCCGCAGCCCGCCGTGCTGCGGATTGGAGGGCCGTTCCACAGGGCCGGACGCTACGGAGCGCATGTGACCGGGACCAGAGCGGATCTTATGGAGGCGACGATGTCGGCCGCCGCGAGGGGCTGGGAAGCCGCTCCGCTTGGCTGAGCTGGAGAATGAGGAGGCATCCCAGCGAGTTCGGGATTTGGGACAACTGGATACTTGGCGGCCGGAATGATGCCTGCAATCTTTTGACGTCCCGAGGGCACCGTGCCGACCAATCCGACGAGGGAGCCGGACATGTCCAGAACAGGCGCCCCGCCCATTCCAGGCTGCAGCGGGGCGGAGATCATGCCGGCGTCCTCGGCTTGCGCAGGCAACGCGAAGAGGTTCGCCTTCTCTCCCTCGCCAACGAAACCGACGACCAGGAGCGGTGAGCTCTCCACAAGGGGTCCGCGTGCGGCCTTGAGCGGTTGCGCCTTCAGATCCTCGGCGAAGTCCAGCACAAAGGGACCGCGGCCGGCGACGTGGCGCGGTTCGAGGCCGGACACCCGTACCGATTTGCAGGAAGCAAGCGGAGCCGCGGTCACGACCTGGCGGCTGCCGACGGCAATGCCGGTGCCGATCAAATTCAGCGCCTGCGGCTTGGCCGGGAGTGCGGGTTCCGGAGCCTGGGCGATGGAAGCCGCGCCGGCCTGTGCTGGGAAGGGCGTGAAGCTGTTGGCGATCGCCACGACGAGACGGTCGATCTGAGACGCCATTGCCTTGTCGTAGCCGATCGAGAATCCGCGCAGGCCTTCGGGGCCGCTGCTGTAGCGGGTATAGAAGCGACCGGTTGCCGTTTCGCCGGCAACGACGAAAAAGTCGGGGCGGAGCACCTTGTAGCTCACCACCCGGCCGGGTGTCTGGATGGCGACATTGCGGTCGTAGAGCGATTGGAGGGTCGCGTCCGGCGGCGCCGTTCGCGTGTCGAGCGTCACCTTGTCATCCGCACTCTGCCAGCGGCTGCCACCGTTCGTGTTCGCACTTTGCTTGGGAAGGATCTTCAGGGGGATTCCGATGCGGACCCCGCTCTTGGTATCGTCGACCAGCGTAAAGCCGGCGGCCTTGCGAGCCTGCTGGGCGGCATCGAGCAGGGCCGTACGGGCCTGCAGGGGGAGAATCCCGTTCGGTGGTTGGCGCAGCCGCGCTTGATAGGCGGCGATGGAGGTAAAGGTCTGGCGACCGAACGCCCCGTCTGCCACACCGCTGTAGTCTCCCGTCCATATCAAGGCCTCCTGGAGCGCCTTCCGGTCACCTTCGGACAATTCTTCGAAGGCGATGCGCGCGGCATCGATGGCGGCATCGGCGGGAACAACCCGTGAAGAGAGGAGCGGCTGCGCTCGCGAGGCCTGAAGGACGAAGGGAGTGAACAGGGCGAGCACGAGAGGGAAGAGAGCGAGTGCTCGCAGGCGTGGGTAGCCCATGGGTGGGATCCTTCAAAAAACTGGACCATTTTCCCAAACTCTCGTCGCTGACGCTAGTGTCGAGCGAGCGACGCGGTGCTAAGGTCGGATGCCTTATCAAAACGTGTGAGAACACGAGGAGCATCCCATGGTCCGATCTCTGCTGCGCGCTGCCCTCGTCGTCGCGGGCTTGATGGGAGGTGGGGGTGTCGCTCACGCGCAGAAAAGCTTTGTCCAGGCAGACCTGGCGAGCCAGGCCGTTCGGCTGGAGCAGGCTTTGGCCACCGAGGGCGGGCGGCTGAGCGGAGGCAGGTCTGCCACGCAGTTGCGACGGGAAGGCGATGCTATCCTGGCGCGGGGCAATGCCCGACAGGCGTTGAACCTCTTTGCCGCCGCCATCGCGACCGAGCCGGGAGCCTCTGCAGGCTGGTACGGCTATGCCCGGGCCGCCCTCGCCGTCGATCCAGGCAATAACTGGGAGGAGCGCGAGCGGCTCGATCTGCGCCGGGCAGCGGCGGCTTATGCAGCCTATCAGCGGGCCGGGACGCCTGCAGACGAGGCTGCGGCGCTGGCTCTTCTCGGTGAAGTCTACGCGGCCCAGGAAGCATGGCGTCCATCCCTGAACGCCTATGCGGCGAGCCTGAGGATTCAGGATGATCCGAACGTCCGTTCGACCTATGAGCAGTTGCGCGAGGAGCACGGCTTCAGGGTCACGGATTTCAAGGTCGATTCGGATTCCGCTTCGCCGCGTGTCTGCTTCCAGTTCTCGGATCCGCTCGCGGCAGGAAAGGTGGACTTCGCGCCTTACGTAGCCGTTTCCGGGAACGCCAACGCCGCCGTTTCCGCCGAGGCGCAGCAGCTTTGCGTCGATGGACTCAAGCACAGCGAGCGCTATGCCGTCGTGTTGCGGCAGGGGCTGCCGTCTTCCGTGGGCGAGAGCCTTCTGAAATCCGCAGATTACGAGATCTATGTCCGCGACCGGTCGCCTCAGGCGCGCTTCACGGGGCGCAACTATGTTCTGCCGAGCACCGGACAGGAGGGGATTCCGGTCGTCTCCGTGAACACGGCGAAGGTCGACATCGAGGTCTATCGCATCGGGGACCGCAATCTTCTGCCCACGGTCCGGTCCTATGATTTTCTCGGCCAGCTCAGCCGGTACTCCGCGGCCGAGATCGCGCGGGAGAAGGGCGTAAAAATCTGGAACGGCACGCTCGATACCGCATCCGACGTCAATCGAGACGTGATCACGGCCTTCCCCGTCATCGAGGCGGTCGGGAGGCTCGAGCCGGGCGTTTATGTCATGACGGCCAAGCCCCATGACGGCACGGCTATGGACAATGAAAGCGCTGAGGAATGGGGTAGCATTGCCACGCAATGGTTCGTGGTCTCCGATCTCGGTCTGACCGCGTTCACGGGGAAGGGCGGTGTGCAGGTCTTCGTGCGCTCTCTCGCCAGCGCCGAGCCTCGTGCCGATGTGGAAATCAGATTGGTCGCCCGCAACAACGAGGTTCTGGCGACGAAGAAAACCGACGCACTGGGTGTCGCCGCTTTCGATCCGGGGCTTGCCCGGGGCGAGGGAGGCCTTGCCCCTGGACTCGTCGTAGCGAATGAGGGGGGCGATTACGGCTTCCTCGATCTCGGCACTGCCGCCTTCGACCTTACGGATCGCGGCGTGAAGGGGCGCACGGTCTCCGGTGCCGTGGACGCCTACCTCTATACCGAGCGCGGCGTCTATCGCACCGGGGAGACGGTGGCGCTGACCGCGCTTCTGCGCAATGGCAGCGGTGCAGCAGTGCCGGGCGTACCTTTGACGCTCGTGGTGCGGCGTCCCGACGGCGTCGAATATCGCCGCGAGCTGGTTCAGGATCAAGGCCTGGGTGGACGTGCTCTGTCCATTCCCATTCTGCCGGGCTCTTTGCGGGGCACGTGGCGCGTGGCGGCTTACACCGATCCCAAGGGCCCCTCGGTCGGTGAGGTCAGCTTCCTCGTCGAAGATTACGTGCCCGAGCGTCTTGAGGTGAATCTGACGCCGAAGGTGGAAGCCTTGCGTCCAGGGCAACCGGCTCCTATCGAGCTGGCGGCACGCTATCTCTATGGCGCGCCGGGAGCCAATCTGGCCGTTACGGGCGATGTTTCGGTGGCGGTCTCTTCGATCCATGGAATCAAGGGACTCGAAGGCTATATCATCGGTCTCGACGACGAGCCGGTGGAGGCCGCAACGGCCGAGATCGAACAGAGCGTCGCCACGGACGCGCAGGGTCGCGCCAGCTTGCAGATTCCCGTGCAGGACCTGGCAGCTCCGCGGCCGACGGAAGCGCGCATCACGCTGCGTGTCGCCGAGACGGGTGGACGCGCTGTCGAGCGCAGCGTCACGTTGCCGATCCTGCCCAAGGGCCCTGTCGTGGCCGTGCGCAAGAACTTCAGCGGTCAGCTCGGTGAAGGCGCGAATGCGACCTTCGATGTGGTTCTGGCCGATGCCGCAGGCCGGCGGCTCGCGAGCGGCAATGTCGCCTGGAGCCTCTATAAGATCGAGCGGCGCTATCAATGGTACAATTCCGATGGGCGCTGGGGCTACGAACCGGTCAAGACGACACGCCGCGTGGCCGATGGGCGCATCGGTGTTGCAGCCGATGCGGCGTCGCGTATCTCGGCTCCGGTGGAGTGGGGGACCTACAGGCTCGATGTCAGCGCCGCCGATCTCGGTGAAACCGCTCAGACCAGCCTCTCGTTCACGGTGGGATGGTCGGGCGACCAGACGGCGGATACGCCGGATCTTCTCGATATGACCCTCGACAAGGCGGGCTATCGGGCGGGTGAGACCATGCAACTGCGCCTCAACCCGCGCTTCAAGGGCAAGGCGACCCTGGCGATCGTCGGCGACCGGGTGCACGATATCCGGGTGATCGATGTCGCGGCGGAGGGCTCCACGATCGGTCTGCCTGTGCAGACTGCCTGGGGTCCGGGAGCCTATGTCGTCGCCCTGGCCCACCGGCCGCTCGATCAGGCGGCAAAGCGCATGCCCGGCCGTTCGCTCGGAACGGCATGGTTCGAGATCGACCGGGAGAAGCGCGATCTGCAGGTGAGTTTGAACGCTCCGGACAAGATCAAGCCGCGCGGCAGCCTGGCTCTGCCGATCAAGGTTGCGGGTTTGGCGCCCGGTGAGGAGGCGCGCATCACCGTTGCCGCCGTCGATGTGGGCATCCTCAACCTCACGCGCTACGAGGCGCCCAACCCCTCCGTGTATTTCTTCGGTCAGAAGCAGCTATCCTCGGAAATCCGCGATCTTTACGGCTATCTCATCGACGGGATGCAAGGCTCGCGCGGTGCCATTCGTTCCGGCGGCGACATGGAGCCGAAGGCCCTTGACGGCATCCCGCCGACACAGGAACCCTTGGCGCGCTTCTCCGGCGTGGTGAAGGTGGAGGCGGACGGGTCCGCGAATGTGGATTTCGACATCCCTGCCTTTAACGGCACCGTCCGGGTCATGGCCGTTGCATGGACGAAAGATCGTGTCGGCAGTGCCAGCGCCGACGTGATCGTTCGTGATCCCGTGGTCCTGACCGGCACGCTCCCGCGTTTCCTGTCCGTCGGCGACCGGTCCCGCTTCTTCATGCAGTTCGACAATGTGGAGGGGCCGGCGGGTGATTACACTGTCGATCTCGACATTCGCGGTCCAGTTCTCGTGGCGGCGGACGCTCTGCGCTCGACCGTCAGGCTCGACGCCAAGGCCAGGGGCAGCACGATCATTCCGGTCACTGCGGCAGGTCAAGGGCTGGCCGTGATCGATGTGACACTCAAAGGGCCGAACATCGAGCCCCTGTCTCAGAGCTTTGCCGTCGCCATCCAGCCCGGGACCGGGGCGCTCGTGCGTCGAACGGTGCAAAGCATCGTTCCGGGAGCAAGCCTTTCCCTCTCTCAGGACCTCGTTGCGGACATCTTGTCGGGTACCGGCACGGTATCCGTCTCCGTCTCGCCCCTTGCGAGCCTGGACGTGCCGGGCCTGCTCAAGACACTCGACCGCTATCCCTATGGCTGCACGGAGCAGGTCGTCAGCCGCGCGTTGCCGCTGCTCTATGTCAACCGGCTTGCCGGGGAGGAAAATCTCTCCCTCGACGACAAGGCGGACGAGCGTGTGCGGCGCGCCATCGAACGGGTGCTGTCGCGGCAGGATTCCAACGGCTCTTTCGGCTTGTGGTCGGTTGGCGGAGACGATCTGTGGCTCGATGCCTATGTCGGCGACTTCCTGACGCGTGCGCGGGAGCGCGGCTTCTCGGTGCCTCAGGTAGCCTTCAACCTCGCGATTGAACGGTTGCGGAACTTCGTCGCCAATACGACGCAGGTGGAAGAGAATGCGGCCGGTCTTGCATATGCGGCTTATGTTCTGGCGCGCAACGGCCGTCCGGTAATGGGGGATCTGCGCTATCTCGCCGACACGAAGATGGATGCCTTTACGTCGCCGTTGTCCCGCGGGCAGATCGCAGCCGCTCTTGCACTTTTGGGAGACCGGGCACGTGCGCAGGCGGCGTTCGGTGCGGCGGTCGATCTTCTCAGAAGCGAACGCGATACGGGCGCATACCGTGCGGATTACGGTTCTCGCCTGCGTGATGGGGCAGGACTTCTCACGCTTGCATCGGAGGTGGACAATGCTGCCTCCCTCATGCAGCCGGTGGCGAGAGTTATCGAGGAAGAGCGCGGCACCCGGCGCACCAGCACTCAGGAGGAAGCATGGCTCGTTCTTGCCGCTCAAGCCGTGGCCAGGGATGCGGAGAGCATCGTCCTGCGAACGAACGGCGCGGACCATCGCGGGGCCTTTTACCGCACCTATAAGGATGTGACGCTGGCCAACGATTCGGTCGCTCTCACAAATGCTGGATCGGTGCCGGTTCAGGCCGTGGTGACGGTCACGGGCAATCCGATCGAGCCTGAGCCGGCCATATCGCGGGGCTATACGCTGGATCGCAGTTATTATCGCCTCGACGGCAGTCCAATTCAGCCGTCCGCCGTACGGCAGAACGAGCGTCTCGTCGTCGTGCTGAAAGTCACCGAGGCGCAAGCGCGCGAGGCGAGGCTGCTTCTGGTGGATCGTCTGCCCGCCGGCTTCGAGATCGACAATCCGAAGCTCGTGGACAGCGACACGGTGGCAAACCTTGCATGGCTGAAGCGGGATGTGGAGCCGGCCCACACGGAGTACCGTGACGATCGCTTCGTCGCCGCCTTCGACCGGCAGCCGGATCAACCGGCCTTCTTTTCAGTGGCCTACATGATCCGCGCCGTCTCGCCCGGCGTTTACGTGCATCCCTCGGCCCTCGTCGAGGATATGTACAGGCCCGAGCGCTACGGCCGCACGGCATTCGGCTCCGTTGAGGTGGTTCAGGCGCGATAACGATGAAGGGCGAGGGAAAGCACCTAAAGCTGAAGCGAGTGACAATTCTCGCCGTGGCCGTGGCGTTGTCCCTCATTGTTTGCGCTCTCGTGCTGTGGCGGGCCGTTGAAGGTCTGGGGCCGCTCGACCTGACGATTGCCGATAACCGCTCGACCGTCGTGCTCGATCGCCATGGACAGTTGCTTCGCCCCTTCGCGACCCGCGAGGGGCGCTGGCGGCTTCCGGTTGAAGTCTCCGATGTCGACCCGCGCTATTTCGCGATCCTGAAGGCCTATGAGGATTCGCGCTTCGACCGGCATTTCGGCGTCGATCCGTTGGCGCTCCTGAGAGCGGCCGCGCAATTTGCCGGCAATGGCCGGATCGTTTCCGGCGGCTCGACATTGACCATGCAGGTTGCGCGCCTTCTGGAACCGCGCGACGAGCGGACATTGACGACAAAATTCCGTCAAATGGTTCGGGCAATCCAGCTTGAGAGCCGTTACTCGAAGGACGAGATCCTGCGGCTTTACCTCACCCTGGCGCCCTATGGCGGCAATCTGGAAGGGATTCGCGCGGCGAGCCTCTCCTATTTCGGGCGTGAGCCGAAACGTCTCTCCTTCAGCGAAGCCGCCCTTCTCGTGGCGCTGCCGCAGGCACCGGAGACGCGGCGTCCGGATCGCTTCGTCCGACATGCGACGGCTGCGCGCAACCGGGTGCTCGACCGGGCCCGAGAGAGCAACGTGATCTCCGCAGCCGAAGCCGAGGCCGCGAAAGCCGCGCCTGTGCCTGACACCCGCCGTCCCTTTCCGATGCTGGCGGCTCATGCAGCGGAAGCGGCCATCGCGGCGCGGCCGGACCGGACCATGCATCGGCTCGCCATCGATGCCCGGTTGCAGGTGAGCCTCGAACGCCTGGCACGCGAACGGATCGAGAGGCTCGATCCAAGGCTATCTGTTGCGATCCTGGTGCTCGACAATGTGACGGGCGAGATTCGCGCGCAGGTCGGCAGCCCCGATTACATGAGCCGGGATCGGTCCGGAGCCATCGACATGACGCTGGCGCTGCGTTCGCCCGGTTCCGCTCTCAAGCCCTTCATCTATGCCCTTGCATTCGAGAGCGGACTGGCACACCCCGAGACGCTGCTCGACGACAGGCCCTCCCGCTATGGAATTTATCAGCCGGAGAATTTCGACCTCGCGTTCCAGGGGACAGTGACGGCGCGCAAGGCCCTGCAATTGTCTCTCAACGTGCCTGCGGTCGAATTGCTGAACGAATTGGGGCCTGCCCGCCTGCTGGCGCGACTGCGGGATACGGAAACCGCCATTGCGCTGCCGAAGGAGGCCGCCCCCGGGCTTGCCGTCGGTCTCGGCGGCCTCGGCATCACGCTTACGGATCTGACGCGGCTCTACAGCGGCCTTGCGCGGGGAGGATCGGTGCCGAATCTCAAGCGCTATGCCGATGACGCCGCATCATCGGGGCCTGAGCGTCGTATCGCCGATCCTGTTTCGGCTTGGTATGTCTTCGACATTCTTCGTGGCGCTCCACCCCCTGATAACGCCCTTGCCGGGCGTATCGCCTATAAGACTGGTACGTCCTACGGCTATCGCGATGCGTGGGCCGTCGGGTACGACAGGCAGTTCACGATCGGGGTTTGGGTCGGGCGGCCCGACGGCACGGCGGTTCCAGGGCTCGTCGGCCGCCTCGCGGCCGCGCCGATCCTGTTCGATGCTTATGGCCGCCTGGGCCTTGAGCCGGAAGCCCTGACGATGCCTCCCTTCGCTCTCCAGGCGACGACTGCAACACTGCCGCCGCCCCTGCGCCATGTCCGCAAGGATGTGCCAAAGACCATTGCCTCGACAATCCAGGCTCCTCTCAAGATTGCGTTCCCGCTCGACGGATCGCGTGTGGAACTCGGCTTGTCTCAACCGTCGGAGGGGAAGGGAAGTCTCGTCCTCAAGGCGTCCGGCGGCGTACCTCCGATGACGTGGCTTGTGGATGGAGCCCCTGTGGAGGCCGGCACCATGCGCCGTGAAGCTCACTGGCAGCCGGATGGGGCTGGGTTCGTTCGCCTGTCCGTGATCGATGCAAAGGGAGCGACGGACAGCGTCATGGTGCGAGTGGAGTAGGGACTAGAACCCGTCTCGATAAAACTTCTCTGCGCTCCAGGTAGGGCCAGCCCCTCGACCGATCTGCGCCAAACTCTCCATCGCTGTGCCTACCTCGAATTCCCTATATGGTTCTCTGGCGCTCAACGGCTTGGCGATTACGAGAGGTCCGGCGGTCAGGAACATCCAGCAGCGCTTTTTCCTCGGGCCTCAGGAGCCTGACCGCACCCCTCGGTAAATCGCCGAGCTGCAGCCCACCGACTTCGATCCTGACAAGGCGCATGACATCGGCACCGCACGCGGCAAGCAGACGGCGGATCTGGCGGTTCTTTCCTTCGCTCAGGACCACTTCAAGCCATGCATTGTGGGTTCCTGCTCGAAGCAACCTTGCAGATTTCGTGGCGAGACGCTCACCCTCGAGAACCATGCCCGTCTCAAGCCGGTCGAACAGGGTATCGTCAGCCATGCGGTCGATCTGAACATGGTAGACTTTTTCGACATTGGAGGCGGGATCCAGTATACGCTGCGCCCAGCGGGTGTCGTTGGTAAGAAGCAACAGGCCTTCGCTGGCCTTGTCGAGGCGCCCGACGGGCGAAACGAACGGCAAATCGAGCCCTGTGAGACAGTCGTACACCGTTCCACGCTGTTGGGGATCGTCGCGTGTCGTCACCAATCCGCGAGGCTTGTTGAGCATCAGGTACACTTTGCGCTCGGCCGCGACCGGTTGATCGTCTACGGCAATGCGAGCGCGACGCGGATCGATGCGCACCGTCGCATGACGGACGACGTGACCGTCGACACGCACGCGCCCTTCGGCAATCAGGGCTTCAGCTTGCGTTCGGGAACAGAAGCCGAGTTTTGACAAAGCGCGCGCAAGGCTCACGACAGCGCCGTCATTGCGCCGCGCGCCTTTCACGCCTCTCACCCGAGGCGGATGGGTCATAATGGTATCGTCTTTGAGTTAGATCGAAAAGTGCAATAGGAAGCTGCAGGCTTTGTCGCTCAAGCTCATCAGGAAATTCGACATTGCGGGTTAATAGGCGAGCCTGGCTTCGTCCAAGATTGTCGCGCCCGACTCAGAATGCCTTTCTTGACGGCCTTGCCAATGAAGGTTCGTTCCGGCATGGGGACTACAGACAATCTATCTCGCTCCTGAGAAATTGACTTTCGATCCATATCTCTTGTCGTGTTGGCATAGACAATGCAACCCTCTCGAAGTCATCGGACTGCGTTTTCTGGACAATGGATCGCCTGTCCCGCGTGCGACTGGCAGATTCATTTGGCGTTAACTCATCCTGCTCATCAGGACGCGCGGAGCCAATGGCGGGGATTGCTTGGCTTGAGAGACTTTCCGGACAAAGCTTGGCAGAGCTCTTCCATGGATCTCAGATTGTGAATGGGGCGAAGCTCATCGACATAAGGAAGCATCGCGCGGATACCGGAGGCGCGAGCCTCGAAGGCCTCGAAGCGAAGGAGAGGATTTAGCCATATCAGGTGGCGGCATGAGCGTCTGAGACGGTCCATCTCGAAGGTCAGATCTGTCGTTACCTCACGCTCGAGACCATCCGTGAACAGCAGAACGATGGCGCCCTGACCGAGAACCCGGCGCGACCAATGGCGGTTGAAGTCGTGCAGGGCTTGGGCAATGCGCGTCCCACCCTCCCAATCCTGAACGCGCTTCGCCGCACGTGCGAGCGCCTCATCCGGATCGCGGCTCGTCAGTTCGCGACTGATGTTGGTCAGGCGTGTTGCAAAGACGAAGGAGTGAACCTTTCGCCTCTTTTCGGCGATCGCGTGCAGGAAGTGCAGGAATAGTCGCGAGTATTCCGCCATGGACCCCGAGATATCGATCAGCGCCACAACCGGGGCATGCCTCACGGTAGGAGAGCGGTAGGAGAGATCGATTATGGAACCGCCTCCACGCAGTGAGCGTCGAAAGGTTCTGCGCGGGTCGATCCGTCGCCCTCTCGCGTCCGGCAGGAAACGTCGCGTCGTCACCTCGTCTTCGGGCAAGGACATGGTGGCGATCAGACGTTTTGCGATCGTGATTTCGGAGGCCGACATCTGCGCGAAGTCCTTCGCCTTCAGAACCTCCCGATCGGACACGGTGAGGCGCGCAGAGAATTCTGTCTTCTCGACCGGTTTAGGCTCATCCTGTCGGTGTGCCGTCAAGGCTTCCGCAACGCGCAGCGCGCCAGCCTGAGGCTTTTTGTCTTCCTGCCTTCCAGGGGCTATCGGCGACATTTGAGCGATGAGCTTTTCGATCAGCGCGCGGCGTCGCCAGAAGATTCTGAAGGCTTGATCGAAGAGAATGGTATGCTCGTGACGCTTCACGAAGACGGCGTGGAGCGTCCAGTAAAAATCTTCGCGCGTGCCGATGCCGGCAGCTTCGACTGCCACGATGGCATCCAGAATCGCGCCTGGTCCAACAGGAAGGCCGGCATGCCGAAGGGCGCGCGCAAAATAGGCAATGTTGTCAGCAAGATGGCCTTCGCCTTGTGAAGAGAAAGCGGCGGTCAACCTGCTGTCCTCAAGGCGTCCTGGACCCGGTCGAGCATGTCCTTGGCCCTGCTGCCTTGCATTTTTTGAATGTCGTCCTGGTATTTCAGCAGAACGCCAAGCGTGTCGGATACCAGCTCCGGATCGAGCGCGACGGCGTCGAGTTCCACCAGCGCCGAAGCCCAGTCGAGAGTTTCGGCGACGCCAGGGGCTTTGAACAGGTCTTCCTGGCGGATTGCCTGGACGAAGGCGACGATCTCCTGGGACAGTCGCTCGGGAGCCTGCGGCACGCGGCTCCTGAGAATGGCGAGTTCCCGCTCCGCGTCTGGATAATCGACCCAATGGTAGAGGCAGCGCCGCTTGAGCGCGTCATGGATCTCTCGCGTGCGATTGGACGTAATGATGACGATCGGCGGATGCTCAGCCTTGACGGTGCCGAGTTCCGGAATCGTAACCTGGAAATCGGAAAGAACCTCCAGAAGGAAGGCTTCGAAAGCCTCATCCGTGCGGTCGAGCTCGTCGATCAGGAGAACGGGAGGACCTGACGTATCAGGTTCGAGTGCTTTCAGAAGGGGCCGCTTCACGAGGTAACGCTCGGAGAACAGGTCGCTCTCCAGGAGATCCCGGTCCACCGTCCCTCCAGCTTCGGCAAGCCTGATCGCCATCATCTGTCCAGCGTAGTTCCACTCGTAGACCGCGGAGGTGATATCGAGGCCCTCGTAGCATTGCAGTCGGATCAGACGGCGTTCGAGGGCAGATGACAGGACCTTCGCGATTTCCGTCTTGCCGACGCCGGCTTCGCCTTCCAGGAAGAGCGGTCGTCCGAGTTTCAGCGCGAGAAACAGAACCGTCGCCAGCGGGCGGTCTGCGACATAGCCCGCGCCTTTCAGGAGAGCGAGCGTTTCGTCGATGGAGCCGGGTTGTTCAGCCACGGGTCTCAATGCTCCCCAAGAGGACATGCCCGGGAAATCCCGGGCATGGATGCTTCAGCGCCTTCGTCAGGTTTGCAGCTGTGGCGTTCCAGGGCAAGACCGATGGAAGCCTTAGCTGCGGGAGGCTGCGGCTTGAACCGCCCTGCGAGCCATGACGCCGACCAGATGTGCCCGATAGGCGGCATCCGCATGGATATCACTGTTCATCGCATCGGTTGACACGGAAATGCCATCGAGCGCTTCCGGCGTGAAGCTGAGGTTCAGGGCCGCTTCCATCTCCGGTACGCGGAACACGCCATTGGAGCCTGCTCCGGTCACCGCCACGCGCACGCCGTCCGCATGCCTGGCGACGAACACGCCGACAAGGGCGTAGCGCGAGGCGGGGTTCCGGAATTTCGCATAGGCGGCTTGCTTGGGAGTTTGAAAGGCGACCCGCGTAATGAGCTCTCCCTCATCCAGAGCCGTGCTGAAGATGCCTTGAAAGAAATCGTCCGCTGCGATTTTCCGCCTGTCGGTGACGATCGTCGCATTCAAGGCGAGGCAGGCAGCCGGGTAATCCGCAGACGGGTCGTTGTTGGCGATCGAGCCCCCGATGGTGCCGCGATTGCGCACATGAGGATCGCCGATGAGCTCCGCCATTTCTGCCAGTGCCGGAATGGAAGAGCGTATGTCGCCCGAGTTTGCGACCTCCGCATGCTTCATCATGGCGCCGATGGTGACGGTACTGCCGGAGCGCTCGATCCCGCGAAGCTCTGCAATCTGGCCGAGATCGACCAGATTGGCAGGGGCTGCGAGCCGCAGCTTCATTGTGGGCAGCAAGGTATGCCCCCCGGCAAGAAACTTGCTGTCCTCGAACTGGGAGGCGAGATCGGCAGCTTGCTTGACGCTTGCCGGGCGATGGTATTCGAAAGCGTACATCCCTGTCCCTCCTTATTCCGCCGCCATGGGCATGCGCGCTTTCTGCGCCGCGCGCCAGATCGCCTGTGGCGTTGCCGGCATGGCGATGTCCTCATGGCCCAACGCATCCGTGATCGCGTTGATGACGGCGGGCGGGGCGGCGATGGCTCCCGCTTCGCCGCAGCCCTTGATTCCGAGCGGGTTCGAGGGACAGGGCGTCACCGTCATGCCGACTTGGAACGACGGCAGGTCGATCGCGCGCGGCATGCAGTAATCGTTGAAGCTGGCCGTCACGAGCTGGCCGTTCTGGTCGTAGACGGCGCCTTCGAGAAGCGCTTGCCCGACGCCCTGCGCGATGCCGCCATGAACCTGGCCTTCGACGATCATCGGATTGATGATCACCCCGAAATCGTCTACGGCCGTCCACCGCTCGATCTTGGCTACGCCGGTTTCGGGATCGATTTCGACCTCGCAGATATGGACCCCGGCCGGGAAGGTGAAGTTGGTGGGGTCGTAGAACGCCCCCTCCTTCAGCCCGGGCTCCAGTTCCTGTCCGGAGAACTTGTGGGCGATGTAAGCCTGCAGGGCGACCTCGCCGAAGGCCAGCGAGCGATCCGTCCCGGCGATGCCGAAACGCCCGTCCTTGAACTCGACATCGCCTTCGGAGGCTTCGAGAACGTGGGCGGCGACCTTCTTGCCCTTGGCGATCACCTTGTCGAGAGCCTTGGCGATGGCCGACATGCCCACGGCTCCCGAGCGCGATCCATAGGTGCCCATGCCGAACTGCACCTTGTCGGTGTCGCCGTGGACGATGCTGACCTGATCGATGGGAATGCCGAGCCGGTCCGAGACGAGCTGCGCGAAGGTCGTCTCGTGGCCCTGGCCATGGCTGTGCGAACCCGTGAGCACCTCGACGGAGCCGGTCGGGTTGACCCGCACCTCGGCGGATTCCCAAAGGCCCACGCCTGCGCCGAGGGACCCGACGGCCTGAGATGGCGCGATGCCGCAGGCTTCGATGTAGCTCGAGAAGCCGATGCCCCGCAGCTTTCCGCGGCGGGCGCTGTCCTGCTTTCTCGCCTGGAAGTTCCTGTAGTCGGCGAGTTCCAGCGCCTTGTCGAGGGAGGCGGCATAATCGCCCGTGTCGTAGGTCATGATGACGGGTGTCGCATGCGGGAACTGCGTGATGTAGTTCTTCCTGCGGAACTCCGCCGGGTCCTGGCCGAGCTCGCGCGCCGTCTTCTCGACAAGCCGCTCGATCACAAAAGTGGCCTCGGGCCGCCCTGCACCGCGATAGGCATCGACGGGCGCGGTGTTGGTATAGACGCCGTCCACCTCGCAATAGATCGCCGGGATATCGTATTGCCCCGAAAGGAGCGGGGCGTAGAGATAGGTCGGCACGGATGAGGAGAAGGTGGAAAGATAGGCGCCGAGATTGGCGATGGTGTGCACCTTCAGGCCGATGATTTTTCCGTTCTCGTCGGTCGCCATTTCCGCATGAGTGACGTGGTCGCGCCCATGCGCATCGGACAGGAAGGCTTCCGAGCGGTCCGACGTCCATTTCACGGGCCGCTTGACCTTCTTCGCGGCCCAGACGCAAACCGTCTCCTCGGCATAGATGAAGATCTTGGAACCGAAGCCGCCACCCACGTCGGGGGCGATGACGCGCAGCTTGTGCTCGGGCGCGACACCGATGAAGGCCGACAGAACGAGGCGCGCCACATGGGGATTCTGGCTCGTCGTGTAGAGCGTGTAGTTGTCGGTTCCGGGATCATACTCGCCCAAAGCCGCGCGGGGTTCGATCGGGTTCGGCACCAGACGGTTGTTGATCAGGTCGATCTTCGTCACGTGCTTCGCGCGGGCGAAGGCGGCATCCGTTTCGTCCTTGTTGCCGAGATGCCAGTTGAACACTGTGTTGTCCGGCGAGACGTCGTGCACCTGAACCGAGGCTTTTGTGGCCTGGGCCGTATCCACGACCGCCGGGAGCACGTCGTAATCGACCGCGATGGCTTCCGCCGCATCCTTGGCCTGTGCGAGAGTTTCCGCGATCACGACCGCGACGTGATCGCCCACATAACGCACCTTGCCCTGGGCGAGAGCCGGATGCGGCCCGGCCTTCATGGGCGTGCCGTCCTTGGAATGGATCATCCAGCCGCAGATGAGGCCCCCGATCCTGTCTGCCGCGAGATCGTCTCCCGTGAAAACGGCGAGAACGCCCGGCATGGCCTTGGCCTGACTGACATCGATGGACCGTATGGCCGCATGAGCGTGCGGCGAGCGGAGGAAGTATGCGTAAGCCTGGCCAGGCCGGTTGAAATCGTCGACATAGCGTCCCTGCCCGGTGACGAAACGCTGATCTTCCTTCCGGCGTACCGGCGCGCCGATCCCTGTTGCGCTCATGATCTTCTCCCTTGTCTTCGTTGGCCTCACCGTGGAGAGACGCAGGAACCTCGAAGAGGGCTTTGGAGAAGGCCCCTGTTCCGAGGCTCGCCTGCAGCTTGCACCTGTTCGGGAGGCGCGTCGTGCCTTGGACGAGCGTATCGGCCTGCCTTACTCTGCCGCCTGCGGCAGAGGTGTCTGGCCCATGGCCTGGGCTCCGGCTGCAACGGCCTTGACGATGTTGTGATAACCCGTGCAACGGCACAGGTTGCCTTCCAGCTCGGCGCGAATGGTTTCCTCGTCGAGGGAGTGCCCTTTACGGTTCACGATATCGACGGCTGACATGATCATGCCCGGCGTGCAGTAGCCGCATTGCAGGCCATGGTGTTCACGGAAGGCGGCCTGCATCGGGTGGAGGTCGCCGCCTTGGGAAAGGCCTTCGATGGTGGTGACGGTGCCGGCATCGGCCTGAACCGCGAGGACCGTGCAGGATTTCACGGCTTGCCCGTTCAGATGAACGACGCAGGCGCCGCACTGGCTGGTGTCGCAGCCCACATGGGTTCCGGTAAGCCTCAGATTGTCGCGCAGGAACTGAACGAGCAGGGTACGGGGATCGACGTCTGCGGTGACGGATTGACCGTTCACCGTCAGGGAGACGGTGGTCATGCGTGCTATCCTCCTCAAATGCCGGCAACCAGGCCAACCTTCAGGTGGTCTCAGGCACCGGCAGGTATTCTTATTGGACGGTCGCATGAATGCGGCCGGTCGACGGCAAGTGTGAACCGCCCCGACTGAGCGGTCAAGTATCGGAGAACCGGCAGGAATATCTCCGGGTTTCTGCTATGCGGCGGTCTCCGCGGGGGAGAGAATCTTGGCGAAATTCGCAAAGAACTCGTCCGCGTATTTCTTGGCTACGCCGTTGATCAGCCGGCCACCGAGCTGGGCAATCTTTCCGCCCACATTGGCTTCGACATCGTAGACCAGCTTGGTGCCGCCCTCGATCTCCTCCAGGCGAACCTTCGCTCCCCCCTTGGCCCAGCCGGCGATCCCGCCCTGTCCTTCGCCGCTGATGGTGTAGCCGTTGGGCGGGTCGAGATCGGCAAGGGTCACGCCGCCTTTGAAGGTCGCCTTGACGGGGCCGACGGAGACCTTGGCCGTGGCCTGGAATTCCGTGTCGCCGATCTTGTTCAGTTCCTGGCAGCCGGGAATGGACGCCTTCAGAACCTCCGGATCGTTGAGGGCTGCCCATACCGTCGCCCGGTCGGCGGGAAGCGTGACTTCACCCTGCATCGTCATCGCCATGTTTCGCTCTCCTCGTATCTGCGAGCCTTCAGGACAGAGTATGAGCAAATCGGGCAATGCGTCACCTGCCAAGCGTTGTTGCGTCGCACTCCGGATTTGGTGCGGCGCGGGATCATCGGAGGCGGTTCAGGGGGGGCTTCTCGCATTCCGGTTGCGGTCCGAGGGGCGGTGATGGCAGTATCCGCATGGAATGCACATTCGGCGGGACGTCTCATGCTGTCGACCGATACGGATATCCTGCAAGCCGCGGAAGCCTGGCGGCGCGAGGGCAGGGGCGTTGCGGTCGCGACCGTAATCGAGACCTGGGGTTCGGCGCCTCGCCCTGTCGGAAGCCATCTGGTCATCGACCAGGACACGAATTTCTTGGGATCCGTTTCCGGCGGCTGTGTCGAAGGCGCCGTCATCACGGAGGCTCTCGACGTCATTGCCGATGGCAACCCGCGTGTCCTCGAGTTCGGTGTCGCCGACGAGACCGCGTGGCAGGTCGGTCTGTCCTGCGGCGGCCGGATCAGGATCTATGTGGAGCGTGTGGATTAGCATGGTTGCCTCCTGCATGTCCCTTTCGCGTCTCCGCGTCCGGATGGAAAGCGAGAGCGCCCTATGCGCCTGAGCCTCCTGGCCGATCTCAATGCGCAGAGAGCCGCCCGGCGGGCGGCCGTGCTGGTGACCGACACCGCTTCGGGCGAGCAGCGCCTCGTTCTGGACGACGAGGTGGACAGCGATCCTCTGGCCTTGGAACTGCAGGAGCGCCTGCGCCAGGGCAAGAGCGCCCTCGTCGAACAGGATGGCCGCCAGTTCTTCCTGGCCGTGCAGACCCCGCCGGTTCGGCTTGTGATCGTTGGAGCCGTGCATATCAGCCAGGCATTGGCTCCCATGGCCAAGGGGGTGGATCTCGACGTCACGATCATCGATCCGCGCACGGCCTTCGCGACCCCTGAACGCTTCCCGGATGTACCGGTGCTGGCCGAATGGCCCGACACCGTCCTGCCGGAGATCAAGATTGATCGGTACACGGCTGTCGCAACGCTCACGCACGATCCCAAGATCGACGATCCCGCTCTGGCTGCGGCCTTGCGGTCGCCATGCTTCTATATCGGTGCGCTCGGCTCGCGCAAAACCCATGAGCGCCGGATCCAACGCCTGACCGCTGCCGGTTTTTCCGAACAGGACATCGCCCGTATCCATGCGCCGATCGGGCTCGACATCGGAGCCGTCTCTCCGGCGGAGATCGCCGTTTCCATTCTGGCCGAAATCGTCTCGGCCCTGCGCAAGGAGCGGAGGCGCTCGGCGTGAAGTTCGGTGCCGTTCCGGTCGATGAGGCCATCGGAGCCTTGGCTGCTCACAGTGTGCGGGCCGGAGAGATGGTCGTTAAAAAAGGAACGCTCGTCTCGCCGGATATCGCGCGTCAACTGAAGAAAGCCGGTGTCGAGACGATCATCTCGGCACGGCTGGAGCCCGGTGACATGGGCGAGGATGAGGCCGCCGCACGCCTTGCTCAGGCGCTCGCGGGTGAAAACGTGAGGGTGGAAGCGCCCTTTACAGGTCGGTCCAACCTTTATGCGAAGACCTCGGGCGTGCTCGTCGTCGATGCCGATGCGATTGACGGCTTCAACGCCATCGACGAAGCCATGACGACCGCCACCTTGCTGGCTTACAAACCCGTCGTCGCAGGAGAAATGGTCGGTACCGTGAAGATCATTCCCTACGCCATCCCGGAGGCTCTCGTGCAAAAGGGCCTATCGAGAATTGGCAGGGATGCTTTGCGCGTCGCTCCCTATGGCCGCCGCTCGGTCGGCGTCATCTCGACGATGCTTCCTGGGCTCAAGCCGGGGGTGGTCGATAAGACCGTTGCAGTGCTCGCCAAGCGACTCCAGCCCGCGAATGCAAGCATCGTATGGGAGCGCCGCGTGCCTCATGACACGGCAGCCTTGGCGCAGGAGCTTGCTGCGCGGGCGTCGAGCGATGCGCAGCTCATCATTGTTTTCGGCGCGTCGGCCATCGCCGATCGTCGCGACGTCATTCCTTCCGCCATTGAAAGCGCTGGGGGAAGGGTCGAGCATTTCGGCATGCCGGTCGATCCGGGCAACCTGCTTCTTCTCGGCTCCATCGCAGGCAAGCCTGTTATCGGTGCTCCGGGCTGCGCCCGGTCGCCAAGGGAGAACGGTTTCGATTGGATCCTGCATCGTCTTCTGGCCGATCTGCCTGTTACGCGCGCCGATATCATGTCCCTCGGGGTCGGCGGACTTCTCATGGAGATCGTGTCACGGCCGCAACCACGTGGAGGCGGCGAGAGCGAGGATGAGGAATGAGCGATGTCGCAGCCATTCTTCTCGCCGCCGGACGCGGCACGCGGTTCGGTGAAGAGCCGAAGCTGCTGACCCCGCTGAGCGGCAAGGCTCTGGTGCGACATGCCGCAGAAGCTGCCGTCGGTTCATCCGTCGATCCGGTCATCGTGGTGACTGGGCATCGATCCGGCGAAGTCGCGGCCGCGCTGCAAGGCCTCCCTGTCGAGATGATTCATAACGCTCGGTTCGCGCAAGGGATGTCGACATCGCTGAAGGCCGGGTTCGCCGCTCTTCCGGCTACGACGCGCGCTGCCGTCATCCTCCTCGGGGACATGCCGTTCGTGACGGCCGGTCTCATCGACGCTCTCGTCGCCGGCTGGCGGGAAAAGGGAGAGCCGCCGGCGCTCGTCCCTACCTTCAAAGGGCAGCGCGGCAATCCTGTCATCATCGCGCGCGAACTCCAGGCCGTGATCGAAGGACTGTCCGGAGATGCCGGTGCGGGTCCGATTCTCCGTGGAAGGCCGGACGTCCTGGAATGGCCGACGACGGATTCCGCAATCGTTCAGGATATCGATACGCGGGACGAGCTGAGCAAGCATCAGCAGTCCTCGTGAACGCGAACCGGCCGGAAACAGCACTCGCCGGGTTGCGATCCGGCGGGGATCCGTCAGGAGGAACGGACCGGGGCTCCTCCTGCCGACTGGACGGACAGCGTGCCCGCTTCGATGCCGGCGGCCAGGCTTCGCTCGAGATCTGCGGCCTGGAGCCACGCGTGCAGAAAGCCTGCATTGAACGCGTCGCCTGCTCCTGTCGTATCCACAACAGTGACGGGGAGCGCTTCTGCCGAGACGCAGGACGAGCCGCGCGACGCCATGGCGCCGGACGGGCCGCGCTTCAGGACGACGAGAGGAAAGTGCTCCTGCAGCCTCTGCAGGATGTCTTCCGGCCTATCCGCGCCGGTCAGGGCTTTGCCTTCCTCCACATTGGGGAGGAAGATATCGACGCCGCGGCAAAGCGCGAAGAAGTCCGCGCCTTGGTGGATCAGCTGATCGTCCCAGCTCGGATCGAGCGAAACCGTCAGCCCTCGGCTCTTGGCCAGAGCGATCGCATCCGGGCTGTCCTTGAGGGTGGCAAATTCCGCGATGTGCAGATGAGCGATGTCATCGGCCGAGAGAGCCCGCTCGAGGGTGAGGGGCCGCGATCCGCCTGCGCGGCGTGAAACGAAAGCGCGTTCGCCATCCTTTACGAGGGCGACCGTCGGCTGCGGCCCGGCGTCGTCCGATCGCTCCACGAAGGAAAGATCGATACCGCTGGCTCCAAGTTCGGGGTCCAGGCTGCGCGACAGGGGGTCATTGCCCAGACGCGTGAGGAGAGCCGAAGACCGGCCGAGCGCGGCAAGATGGGCCGCCGTGATATAGGCACCGCCGCCCGCCGTGATCGTCACGTCGTCCGCAAATCGCTCCCGGCCGAGCTGCGGCATGTGCTGCAGTCCCGTGAAGATGATGTCGCAATATGTCCGGCCAAGGCACAGGACCTTGTTCCGGCCGATAGGCGTTTCTGTCATCGGATGGCCAGTGCCTTCTCGGTCGACTTGTCGAAGCAATAGAGCCTATCGAGTGGCGCATGGAGCGTCAGATGCTCGCCGACCTTCGGGATCTGCCGTCCGGGCGCAGAGCCGATGATGGTCTGTCCTGCATTCTCGATATGGACGAGCGTCTCGGAACCCAGGGTCTCAACGACCACGACATTTCCGGACACGGTCAGGCCCGGCGTATCCGGCGACGAGGGCACGAGGTCCTGCGGGCGTGCTCCGATAAGAACGTCCGCGCGCGGGGCCGAGGGAGGCGAAACACGGATAAGACCGCCGGTCGACAGCTCGGCTCCGCCCTCTTTGAGAGTGGCCGGCAACAGGTTCATGGTCGGGCTTCCGATGAAGCGCGCCGTGAAGACGTCGACAGGCTTTTCGTAAAGCTCCAGGGGGGTGCCGACCTGGAGGATGTGGCCGTCGCGCATCACCACGATCCTGTCGGCCATGGTCATGGCTTCCACCTGATCGTGCGTCACGAAGACCGAGGTGGTGCCGAGGCGATGATGGAGACGCTTGATCTCGATGCGCATCTGAGTGCGCAGCTGGGCATCGAGGTTGGAGAGGGGTTCGTCGAACAGGAACGCGGCGGGATCGCGGACCATGGCGCGTCCGATGGCGACGCGCTGGCGCTGGCCGCCCGACAGGGCCGAGGGGCGGCGCTCCAGGAGATGCGATAGGCCGAGCGTCTCGGCGGCCTGTTCGACGCGCTGGCGCTTCTCGCTCTTCGAGAGCGTGGAGCGGTAGAGGCCGAAAGCGATGTTCTCGGCCACCGTCATGTGGGGATAGATGGCGTAGTTCTGGAACACCATGGCGATGTTCCGGTCCTTCGGCTGCAGGTCGTTGACGACGCGGTTGGCGATGCGGATCTCGCCGCCGCTGATCTCCTCAAGCCCTGCGATCATACGCAGGGTCGTCGACTTGCCGCATCCCGATGGGCCGACCAGAACGACGAACTCGCCATCCTGGATCGACAGATCGATTCCGTGGACCACGGTCGTTTGTCCATAGCGCTTGACGAGGCGATCGAGTTCGATGGTCGCCATTAACGTGCTCCGAGAAGTGCGGTGAAACGGGTCTTGAGATCCTGCAGGGCGGCATCGGTGCGGCGCTGCGTCTCCTGCATGCGGCTGCGGATGCCGGAAATTTCCTGGTTGTATCCCGCGATCGCCCTGGACAGTGTGGCCGGGGCCGGCCCACCGAAGCGGTCGCGAACGGCGACGAAGGTTTCCGGCGAGACGATATCCGCGAAGAGAGCCTTGTCGATAGCCGTTTTGCGCTTCGTGCAGCGCTCGAAAGCCTCCTGGAAGGCCTCGTAGCCGTCGGCGGCGATATCGCCGCCGATTGCGACCACGGCGCGAGAAACCTCGGCTGCGATCTCATGCGCTTCGCGGAAGGACAGGCCTTCGCGGCGCACCAGGCTGTCCGCGAGCTCGGTGACTGTGATGCAGCTGCGGCGGATATTCTGGCGAACCCTGTCGGGATTGATCCTCAGGGCGGGGACGAGGGCCGCAAGCAGGTCGAGGACACGCCCGCCGCTCTCGAAGGCGCCATAGCCGAATCCCTGGCTTTCGCCCTCGCTGTCGTTCATGTCGGTGAACGGCGTGTTGTGCATGATCGTGAGCATGGCCTGCGCGCGCCCGACGGTTTGCGAAGCCAGATGCCGCATATGCTCGATGGGAACGGGATTGCGCTTCTGCGGCATGATCGAGCTGATCTGCACGAACGCGTTCGGAACATAGATCTGGCCGACCTCGAAGCTCGTCCAGAATTGCAGGTCCTGAATGAAGCGGCCGAGATGCAGGAAGATCAGCTCGATCGCAGAATAGGTCGAGGTGATGTAGTCGATGGATGCGATGCAGCCATAGGAATTCTGCAAGGGGCGGCTGAAGCCGAGGAGGCGGGCCATCATCTCCCGGTCGATGGGAAATCCGCTCGTGGTGATGGCAGCAGCACCCATCGGGCAGCGGTCGACGATGTCGCGGGCCGATTCAAGACGGGCGATATCGCGCAGCAGGGTTTCCAGAACGGCACAGAGATAATGGCCGAAGACGGTGGGCTGCGCCGGCTGTCCATGGGTGTAGGCGACGATGAGGGTGTTGCTCTCCCGCTCCGCGACGGAAGCCAGGGTCTCGGCGAGCCGCGTCAGGCGCTCCAGGAGCGGATCGATCCGGTGCTTGAGGCCGAGCTTGAACAGGGTGTGGTCGATGTCGTTTCGGGAGCGCGCCGTGTGCAGGCGACCGGCCAGATCGGGACCCAGGCGGGTGCGCAACTGCTTCTCGATGAGGAAGAAGAAATCCTCGACTTCGCCGGTATAGGTGAGCGTGCTGACGTCGATCTCGCGGTCGATGGCCTCGAGAGCCTGTGCGATGGGTCGCGCCTGCTCGATGGTCAGAATGCCGGTCTCGTGGAGCATCACGAGATGGGCTCGGTCGATCAGCCGGAACCCGTCCACATGATGGTCCTTCGCGCCATCGAAGAGCGGGCGCAGGACGGTCTCCTTGTAGACCGGGTCCGGGAAGACGGAGGTATCGTTGAAAGGGCCTGCGGTCATCGGCTTCAGCCTTTAAGTCCGGCCAGCATCACGCCTCGGACGATGTAGCGTTGGAGGAACAGGAAGATGATGAGGGTCGGCAGGGTTGCGATGCTCGCGCCCGTCATGATCTTCTCCCATTGGATCGACTGCTCCACCGCGAAGCTGGAGAGGCCGACAGGCAGGGTGTAGAGCTCTGCGCTCGTGGTCACGATGAGGGGCCAGAAGAACGCTGTCCAGTTGCCGAGGAACGTGAAGATCGCTAGCGCCGACAGGGCCGGGGTCACGAGTGGCATGGCGATCTTCCACCAGATGGTGAACTCGTTCAGGCCGTCGATCCTGGCGGCTTCCAGGAAGTCGTCCGGCACGCTTTCGAAGAATTGCTTCATCAGGAAGGTTCCGAAAGCCGTCATCATGCCGGGGAACATGATGCCCCAGTAGCTGTCCAGCCACCCGAACTGGCTGGCCATCAGGTACCACGGCAGAACCAGCATCTCCGTGGGGATCATCAGAGTCGACAAGATCGCGATGAAGACGATGTAGCGTCCCCGAAACCGGAACTTCGCCAGTGTGTAGCCGACGAGGCTGTCGAAGAAGACGTTCGAGATCGTCACGATTACCGCGACGATGACCGAGTTGACGAACCATCGCGTGAAACGTCCGTCCCCCAGGATCTCGATATAGTTGTCGAGCGTCGGCGCTTGCGGGATCACGCGCAGATCGTAGACCTGGGAGGCGTCCTTGAGGGATGTCGACAGCATGAAGAGGAGAGGCGTCACCATGATGACGCCTCCGATGAACAGGAACGTCCAGGCGACGATCCGTCCGGGCTTGATCCGCGACATGGGAAGGCCAGGGGAGGTTGCGGCAGCACTCATCAGCGGTCTCTCATGAGGCGCAGTTGAACGAGGGAGATGACGAGCAGGATCATGAACAGGACGACCGTCTGCGCGGCGGCATATCCCATCTCATAGGAGCTGAAAGCCGTCTGATAGATCATCAGGACGAGAGGCTTCGTCGAATTCAGGGGGCCGCCGGGATCGTTCGAGTTGATGTTGTAGACCTGATCGAAGATTCGCAGGAACCCGATCGACGAGAACACGACCAGGAAGACCAGCGTCGGCTTGAGCAGCGGAATGGTGATCTTTCGTAGGATCGCACCTTCCGAAAGTCCGTCGATGCGTGCGGCCTCGTAATAGGTGACGGGGATCGCCCGCAGGCCCGCGAGGAAGATGATGATCTGGAAACCGAGGCCTGCCCAGACTGCCGGCGCCAGCACGGCCGGAAGCGCCTGCGAAGTCGAGCGCAGGAAGGGTTGCTGCGGGATGCCGAGACCGGCGAGAATGTCGTTGATCACGCCGATGGGAACCGGCTGGTAGAACCAGCGCCACACCCATGCCATCGCGGCTGCCGTCGTCAGAAACGGCAGGAAGTACAGCGCGCGGATGAACGAGTGCATGAAACGCACCCGGTCGAGGTAATAAGCGACGACGAAGGAGATCAGCAGGCTGATCGGGGTGCCGAGGATCAGATACATGAAGGTGTTGCGGAACACCTCCCAGAACAGGGGATCCGCAAACAGCCTCTTGTAGTTCTCCAGCCCGACGTAGGAGGCGGGCCGGGTAATCGTCCAGTCGGTGACCGACAGGTAGAAGGCCTGGAAGGTCGGCCAGAAGCGGATCACCGCATAAAAGACAAGCGGAACCGCGAGGAAGCCCCACGCCCATATGACCTGTTTCTGGCCGAGGCTCATCCTTGACCAGAGGCCGCCGGTGGCGGCCTCTCGATGTGCGACAGCGGACATCGGTTCAATCCTCGCGGATGCAGCTTAGCGCTTGGCGCGGTCGATGATGGCCTGTTCGGCTTCGGCGGCCTTGGCGAGCGAGGTCTTGGGATCCTCGCCGCCGATCAGGATGCGGTTGACCATGTCGATAGCGCCCTGACGCTGCGCGGCCTCGTCCTTGAACAGGGTCGTGTGGGCGTATTCCAGTCCCTTGAGGAACGGGCCGTAGACGGGATGAGCGATATTCTCAGGCGTCAGAGCCGCAGTGCGCCGCGCCGGCAGCTCGCCCACGACCTCCAGCCAGATCTTCATGGCTTCCGGAGAGGAGATGTAGGCCAGGAATTTCTCTGCGGCGGCCAGCTTCTCGCCTTCGGCTTTCGTGGTGATCGCGTTGGCGAAGTAGCTGGCATAGTTGCTGCGCACGCCCTGGGCATTCGCAGGAAGCTCGGTCACGCCCCATTCGAAGCCCTTGATCGTGTTGAACGAGCCGAGGCGGAAGGTGCCGTCGATGGTCATGGCGGCAAGGCCGGCGCGGAAGGCGGCCTGTCCTTCGTCCATGAAGCCGGCCTGACCGACCTTATGCTTCTTCTGAAGGTCCGTGTAGAAGGTCAGCGCCTTCAGGCCCGCCTCATCGTTATAGGCGACTTTCGTGTCGTTGTCCGTGTAGGGCACGCCACCGAACTGGCGGACCAGCACTTCGCGCCACCATTGATGATCCTGCCCGCCCATGTCGAGCGTGATGCCGGCGGAGACGATGTTGCCGCTGCCGTCGCGCTTGGTGGTCTTCTCGGCTGCGGCGACGAGCTCGTCAAGGGTCTTGGGGGGATTGTTGGGATCGAGGCCCGCCTCCTTGAACACCTTCTTGTTATAGAAGAGCGCAAGGGAGCGAACGGCCGTCGGCAGGCCGTAATAGTCGTTCCCGCGCTTCATTGCGGAAACGATCGGGAAGAAGTCACGCTCGATATCGGCTGCCGGGAACGCTTCGGCGCGCAGGGGGCGAATCATCTTGCCGGCGATGAAATTGTCGGTCCAGCCGTAGAACAGCTGCACAACGTCCGGTCCCTGGCCTGCCAGAATAGCGGCGGCCACCTTGGTCTGATAGTCCGCGTAAGGGAAAGTGGTCTGCTTGACCTTGATGTCCGGGTTGGCCTCCTGGAACTTGGTGATGAGCTGGTTCATCGCCTTGACCCGGGTGTCGAAGACATACTGCCAGTATTCGATCTCGACGGCCTTGGCGCCGGATGCGGCAAGGGTGGCGAAGCCTAAAGCGACGCTCGCAAGCAGATGACGAAAACGCATATCCCTCTCCATTATGCTGGGCGCGAAGCCCCTACTTCTTCTCTGGTGCGGCCTTCGCAAGGACCGTCCGGCCTCAAGGCTCGTCGAGAGTCATCAACCTGTCAATAAGATAATTCACTTGAGTTATTCTTTTGTCCGCGCCATCGTAACATTGCGGAGTGTCGGAGATGCCGAGAAAATCCAAAGCCGGGGCGCAATCGACCATCGGAAGCAATCCGGAGCGCAACCGCTCCCATAACCGTCGCGTGGTGCTGGACGTCGTGCGGCAGCTCGGCCCCGTCGGGCGGATGGAAATCTCGCGCCATGCCCATCTGAGCACCCAGGCCGTCTCGAACATCGTCGAGGAACTCGTGGAGGACGGCCTGCTCATCAAGGCGGGGCGGCTGCGGGCCGGCCGCGGCTTGCCGCCGATTCAGTTCGCCGTGAACCCGAACGGCGGCATGACGGCGGGAATCGAGATCGCGGCGGACCATGTCTCGACACTCCTCGTGGATATCGGCGGCCGCGTCCGTGCCCAGCGGACCCTGCCGATCCAGCGGAACGATCCTGGAGCCGTGCTTCCGGTCATCAGGGCTGAGATCGAGTTGGCTCAGGCCCAGTTGAAGCCGCCGGTGCCGCAGCTTCTCGGCGTGGGCGTGGTGATGCCCGGGCCCTTCAACGTCGAGGGCATGACCTCGGTCGGTCCGACGACGCTTTCGGGATGGCTGGATTTCGACGCGGTTGCCGGCATCGGGAGGATTCTGGATGCTCCCATCACGCTCGAGAACGATGCCACCGCCGCCGCCGTCGGGGAGCGCCTCCACGGTGCGGCCAAGGACCTGAAGAATTTTTGCCTGATCTTCTTTGGGCAGGGGCTGGGTCTGGGAATCATGATCGACGGCCGTCCCTATCGGGGTGCCAATGGCAACGCGGGCGAGATCGGCCATGTGCTGGTGGAGAAGGGCGGGCGGCGGTGCTCGTGCGGGCAGCATGGTTGCCTCGAAGCCTATGCCTCTATCCATGCCTTGACGGAAAGGCTGGCCGCGGCCGGTATCCACGGGGTCGACTACCCGGGCTTGGAGCAGCTTCACCGTGACAGGCATCCCGTCGTCGAGGCCTGGATCAAGGAGGCGGCCGCGTACCTCGCGCCTCAGATCGCCATGCTCGAAAACCTCTTCGATCCCGAAGCGATCGTGATCGGCGGCGCTCTTCCGCCAGGACTTCTGGAGAATCTCACCCAAGCCATGCAGCCGTTGCCCTTGTCCGTTGCACGCCGCAGGAACCGAAGCGAAGCGCGGCTCATTCACGGGCGCACCGGCCGGCTCACGGCTGCTCTCGGAGCTGCGGCCCTGCCGCTTCTCGACGCGATGACGCCCCGGCTCGACACCGCTCAGGCTGCCCAACGCGAACAACCGAACGAGGAGATCACCTTTGCTGGATGACCACAGCCGTCTCGCCCGCGCCGTTCATCAACCGGCTCTCGTCCGTCTCCATCGCGCCCTGAGCAGGCTGCGATCCGTCCTCACGGTGATGAATACGGGGGCGCATCCGGACGACGAAATCAATGGCATGTTGGCGGCCCTCCGCTTTTCGCATGGAATGCGCATCGTGGTGGCTTGCTCCACGCGAGGTGAGGGCGGCCAGAATGCGCTCGGCCCGGAGCGGGGAGCGGCTCTCGGCGTGCTCAGAACCGCCGAAATGGAAGAGGCCGCGCGCCGCATCGACGCCGATGTGGCGTGGCTCGGGCACGGGCCGGACGACCCGGTGCATGATTTCGGCTTCTCGAAGAACGGGGACGATACGCTCCGCCGCTGGGGAGAAGAGCGCATCGTCGAGCGGCTCGTGCGCGCCTATCGGCAATACCGTCCGGACATCGTCATTCCCACCTTCCTCGACGTGCCGGGGCAGCACGGTCATCACCGCGCCATGACCCGCGCCGCCGAGACCGCATGGACGCTCGCCGCCGATCCTTTCGCCTTTCCGGAGCACGCTCGAGAGGGGCTCCGGCCCTGGCAGGTGTCGAAACTCTATCTCCCGGCCTGGTCGGGTGCGGGCTATGCCTATGACGACGAGGTGCCCCCGCCGCCCGCGACGTTGAGCGTCGCGATGGCCGGAGGCGACGAGGTGACCGGCCTGGCTTTCCGTCAGCTCGGCGAATGGTCGCGCGCGGCGCATGCGTCCCAGGGCATGGGCGTGTGGCGCGACAAGCGCATCGATCAGTGGAGCCTCCACCTGAAGCTGCTGGCCGGCGGCCAGGCCGGGATCGAGAACGACATTCGCGATCGGCTCCCCGCCAGCGTGGCCGCGCTCGCAGCCGAGCCGGGACTTGAGAAGGCGGATGCCGCCGCTCTGCGGGAAGCGCAGGAGCATATCTATGCAGCCATCGGAGCCTTTCCCGACCGTGTGAGGATCAGCGCGGCGCTCGTTCGCGCGGCGCAGTTGATCGAAGAGGTGAGGAAAGGTCTGGGGCAGGAGATCCTCGACCGGATGGGACATCGTCTCGACCGCAAGCTGCGGGAGATCGATGCGGCCATCTTCGAGGCCAATGCAAGCACCTTCCGTGCCGCTTTCAGCGGCGCGTGCCATCCGGGCGCGCAGGCGTCACTGGATGTCCACGTCACGGCGCCCGGCCTTTCCGACGTGACGGTTACCCCAAGGCTTCCAGCCGGGATCGGAGCCGTCGAGACGGTGAAGGAGCCGGGGCATGTTCGTTTTGCGCTGACAATCCCGGCCTCGGCATCGCACTCCGGCAATTATCCGGAATTCTTCGATTCCATGGGCAATAACGGAGAGGCCGGCATTCGCGTTTCGGGCCGGGTCGGCGGCCGCGAGGTCTGTGTCGATCTCGACCCCGAGGAGCCTCTGAAGATCGCTCCGCCACATTCGCTGACGCTCGATCCCGCCGTCGCCCTCGTCCGGAGCGGAGAGAAACCCGCCGGCCTTCGGGTGCAGGTCGCGGGGGGCGATCCGGCGGAGTGGCAGGTGCCGGAAGGCTGGAACGTCCGAAAGGATGGGGCGGACTGGATCGTCGAGCCGCCGCAACGGATGGATGCCGGTGTTGCAACGCTCGTCCCCCTTCTGGACGGCAGGCCTGCGAGCCGGGTTGAGGTCATCGCTTATCCTCACATTCGACCGGCAACCTTTATCGCGCCTGCGGAACTCAAGGTCCTGTCCCTCGATGTCTTCCTTCCGAGCAGGGCGCGCATCGGCTATATCGGGGCCGGAAGTGATAATGTCGGCATCCACATGCGCCGCCTCGGCCTCGATGTCACGGATCTCGGGGAGGCCGATCTGAAGGCGGGGGCTCTGTCTGAATTCACCACCCTCGTCGTCGGAATTTTCGCCTTCGGATTGCGGCGCGATCTTCAGGCCGCGACGGAGCGCCTGCATCGCTTCGTCGAGGAGGGCGGGCATCTGGTGACACTCTATCACCGGCCCACCGACGGTTGGGATCCTGACCGCACGCCTCCCCGCCGCCTCGTCATCGGATCGCCCTCGCTTCGCTGGCGCGTGACGGATCCGTCGGCGCCGGTCACGGTTCTGCAGCCGGACAGCCCCTTGCTGACCTACCCGAACCGCATCGGAGAGGCGGACTGGCAGGGCTGGGACAAGGAGCGGGGACTCTACTTCGCATCGGACTACGATGCCGCCTACGACGAGCTGCTCGCCCTGAACGATCCGGGAGAGAAGCCTCTCAAGGGCTCCCTCGTTTCGGCGCGGATCGGGCGCGGGCGTCATACCCATCTCGCGCTCGTGCTGCATCATCAGCTGGACAAGCTCGTTCCTGGAGCCTTCCGCCTCCTGGCGAACCTGGTCCAGCCGGCCTGAGAGGACATGCCGGACGCTCCTCATATCAGCCCGGCGCAACCCCCCGTTCCGCTCTGGACCAGCGTGGGATGGCTGCTGCTCGACATGGCGCTGGTCACGATCATGCAGGCCATCGTCAGGGCCGAAGGACAGGTCTATCCGGCCATCCAGCTCGTCTTCCTACGCTCGCTCATCGGATTCCTCTCAGTGACGCCGCTGGTGTGGCGTCACCGCAGTAAGTTGACGGACCTTTCCAACATTCGCGGCCACCTCGCCCGCGTCGCGTTCAACTCCGCGGCGCTGACGCTCAACTTCGCGGCTTTCGCGGCGCTTCCGCTCGCATCGGTGACGGCCATCGGCTTCACCCGGCCGCTCGTGCTGCTGGCGATGGCGACGATTCTGCTCGGGGAAAGAATCAGCCGAATCCGCTATGCCTTCACGGTACTCGGCTTCCTCGGGATCGTCATGATGATTCGGCCCGATGCGATTCCGTGGAACATGGGAATCCTGGCAGCTTTCGGGTCCGTCTTCTTCGGGGCGCTGGCGGTGGTGCAGACGAGGCGTCTCGCCGGCGAGGACACAGTGGTGCTGATGCTGTTCTACACGGTCGGGCTGACCGTTCTGACAGCCGTTCCCGCGGCCATCGCCTGGGTTCCGATCCCCTGGTCCGAGGCGCCGAACATCATCCTCGTCGGCGTTCTTGCCCAGCTGGGGCAATATTGCTGGCTCCAGGCTTATCAGAAACAGGAGGCACGCCTTCTGGCTCCCATCGGCTATCTGTCGATCGTTTTCTCGGGCACCGCAGGCTGGCTTTTCTTCGGGGAGGTGCCGTCGCTCGGCCTGTGCATCGGCGCCGCCATCGTCGTCATGACAACGATCCTCGCGACGCCGGCCGAACGGTGGTTCAAAAGCCGGTGATGGAGCCCGGGCGCAAGCTCGGGTCTGCAGCGCGCCTGGTCGGCAATTGCCAATAATCGGGTTGTTTGACACTGGAAATGATCGAAACTACTCTATTTTAAAGAGATAAGTTGCTGCAGTGCAAAACCAGAGGGAGGGTTACCATGAATGTGGAACTCTCACGACGCGGCTTTCTCAAAGCTGCCGGCGTGGGTGTTGCAGGGACCACTATTGGAGCCTTCGGGTTCGCAGAACTTGAGGCGGCGCACGCCGCGGCGATCAGGCCCTTCAAGCTGGCGAACACGATGGAGACGCGCAATACCTGCCCGTACTGCTCCGTCGCCTGCGGCATCATCATGTATTCGAAGGGCGACCTTCGGAAGGGCGAAACGGCCGAGATCCTCCACATCGAAGGCGACGCGGACCATCCGACCAACCGCGGAACGCTGTGTCCGAAAGGTGCGGCGCTCAAGGATTTCGTGAAGGCCGAAACTCGGCTGAAATATCCCATGATCCGCAAGCCCGGATCGGACAAGTTCGAGCGGGTCTCGTGGGATCAGGCGCTCGATCGCATCGCCCGGTTGATGAAGGACGATCGCGACGCCAACTTCATTGCCGCGAACGCGGCGGGCGTTCCGGTCAACCGGTGGACGACGGTCGGCTTCCTCGCCGCCTCGGCGACCACGAACGAGACCGCCTATTTGACCTACAAGGTCGTTCGCAGCACAGGAATCGTCGCATTCGATAATCAGGCGCGCGTTTGACACGGCCCCACGGTGTCCAGTCTGGGCCCAACTTTCGGTCGTGGCGCGATGACCAACTCTTGGACGGATATCCGTAACACGGATCTCGTCATCATCATGGGCGGCAATGCCGCCGAGGCGCATCCGTGCGGTTTCAAGTGGGTGACCGAGGCGAAGGCCAATCGCGGCGCCAAGCTCATCGTCGTCGATCCGCGCTATACGCGCTCGGCATCGGTATCCGATTTCTATGCGCCCATCCGGCAGGGGACCGATATCGCGTTCCTGCTCGGCGTGATCAATTACTGCATCCAGAACGACAAGGTGCAGTGGCAGTATGTGAAGGCGTTCACCAACGCGGCCTATGTCGTCAAGGACGGCTTCGCCTACAAGGACGGCCTGTTCACGGGCTATGACGAAAACAAGCGCGATTACGACCGCTCGACCTGGGAATACGAGATCGGTCCGGACGGATTCGCGGTCGTCGACGAAACGCTTCAGAATCCGCGTTGCGTCTGGAACCTGCTCAAGGCTCACGTGGCGGCCTATACGCCAGAGATGGTCGAGCGCATCTGCGGCACGCCGAAGGACAAGTTCCTGAAGGTTGCGCAGATGATCGCGGAGTGCTCCTCGCCGACGAAGACCATGACGTCCATGTATGCGCTGGGGTGGACGCAGCATTCCAAGGGATCGCAGAATATCCGCTCCATGGCGATGCTGCAGCTCATCCTCGGCAATATCGGCGTGCGCGGCGGCGGCATGAATGCCCTGCGCGGGCATTCGAACATCCAGGGATTGACCGACGTCGGCCTGATGTCGAATCTCCTGCCTGGATACCTGAACATTCCGGTCGAACGGGAAACGGATCTCGCGACCTACATGTCGAGCCGGGCGTTCAAGCCGCTGCGGCCGAACCAGACCAGCTACTGGCAGAACTACAAGAAGTTCTTCGTGAGCTTCCAGAAAGCCATGTGGGGCGGGGCGGCGACGGCGGAAAACGACTTCGCCTACAATTTCCTGCCCAAGCTCGACGTGCCGGCCTACGATGTGCTGCGCACCTTCGAGATGATGCATCAGGGAAAGGTGAACGGCTATTTCTGCCAGGGCTTCAACCCGCTTCTGGCCTTCCCGAACCGCCAGAAGATCACGGAATCCCTGTCCAAGCTGAAATGGCTCGTGACCATGGATCCCCTCGAGACGGAAACGTCCCGGTTCTGGGAGAACCATGGCGAGTACAACAATGTGAACTCCGCCTCGATCCAGACGGAGGTAATCCAGCTTCCTTCCACCTGTTTCGCTGAAGATGACGGATCGCTCACCAATTCCGGACGCTGGCTGCAATGGCACTGGGCAGGCGGGACGCCTCCCGGCGAGGCGAAGCACGATACCTGGATCATGGCGCAGATCCATCGCCGCCTGCGCGCGCTTTATGAGAAAGAGGGCGGGGCCTTCCCCGATCCGATTCTGAACCTCACCTGGAACTACAAGGATCCCGGTGAGCCGTCTCCGGAGGAGCTGGCGAAGGAGATCAACGGCTATGCGGTCGAGACCCTCTATGATCCTGCCGACCCCACGAAGGTCGTGCTGGAGAAGGGCAAGCAGGTCGTCAACTTCTCCGTCCTGCGCGATGACGGCACCACGGCCTGCGGCTGCTGGATCTATTCCGGCTGCTTCAACGAGGCCGGCAACAACATGGCGCGCCGGGACAATTCCGATCCGGACGACACGGGCGCCTATCTCAACTGGACCTTCGCGTGGCCGCTCAACAGGCGCATCCTCTACAACCGCGCCTCGGCGGACCTGCAGGGCAATCCGTGGGATCCGACGCGCAAGCTCATCGCCTGGGATGGGACGAAGTGGTCCGGCTATGACGTTCCGGACATCGCGCCCAATGCAAAGCCCGATGTGGTCGGCCCCTTCATCATGAACCAGGAGGGCGTGTCGCGCCTCTTCGCCCGGGGGCTCATGCGGGACGGACCGTTCCCGGTTCATTACGAACCGTTCGAGGCCCCCATCGCCAACGTCATCGCGCCGAAGATCCGGGGCAACCCGGTGGCGCGCATCTTCCAGAGCGATGTGCCGCAATTCGCGACTTCCGAGGAGTTCCCCTATGCGGCGACCTCCTACCGGCTGACCGAGCATTTCCATTACTGGACCAAGCACAACCGCGTGAATGCGACGCTTCAGCCGGAATTCTTCGTGGAGATCTCCGAACAGCTCGCGGCGGAGAAAGGAATCGCGCACGGCTCCTGGGTGCGGGTGTGGTCCAAACGCGGCGAGGTGAAGGCCAAGGCCGTGGTGACGAAGCGCATCAAGCCTCTCATCTGTGACGGCAAGCCCGTCCACGTGGTGGGCATTCCGCTCCACTGGGGCTTCACGGGCCAGGCCCGGAAGGGCTGGGGGCCGAACTCCCTCACGCCCTTCGTCGGAGACGCCAATATCGAGACGCCCGAATACAAGGCGTTCCTGGTCAATATCGAGCCCACGACGGCTCCGGCGACGGTTTGAGGAGAAGTGGAATGGAACCAAGTCCCCATACCGCTCAAAGCAATCCGCCGGTCGCCGTCACCCCTGCGAACCTGACGGAGCGGGATCTCGTGCGCCGCTCCGCCTCGTCCGTTCCGGCGCCAGTGCGGCAGCTCGAACCGGTGGCGAAGCTCATCGACGTCTCCAAGTGCATCGGCTGCAAGGCCTGCCAGTCGGCCTGCATCGAATGGAACGACACGCACCCGGCGGTCGAGACCAATGTCGGCATCTATGAGAATCCGCACGATCTCACTCCCGACATGTTCACTCTGATGCGGTTCTCCGAATGGGAGAACCCGCAGACGGGCAATCTCGAATGGCTGATCCGCAAGGACGGCTGCATGCATTGCGAGGACCCGGGCTGCCTGAAGGCCTGTCCGGCGCCAGGCGCCATCGTCCAGTACTCCAACGGCATCGTCGATTTCGTCCACGAGAACTGCATCGGCTGCGGCTATTGCATCAAGGGCTGCCCCTTCAACATCCCGCGCATCTCGAAAGTCGATCATACGGCCTACAAGTGCACGCTCTGCTCCGACCGTGTCGCGGTGGGGCAGGGGCCGGCCTGCGCGAAGGCCTGCCCGACCCACGCGATCACCTTCGGCACCAAGGAGGACATGAAGAAGCTGGCTGCAAGCCGGATCGAGGACCTCAAGTCCCGCGGTTATGAGAAGGCGGGTCTCTACGATCCGCCCGGGGTCGGCGGAACGCATGTGATGTATGTGCTCCATCACAACGACCAGCCGGAAATCTATTCGGGCCTGCCAAAGGACCCGAAGATCAGTCCCGTCGTCAATGCCTGGAAGGGCATGGCGAAGTATCTTGGCTTCGCGGCCATGGGCTTGGCGGCCGCGGCAGGCGTGGTTCATGCGGCGCTGGCCGGTCCCAATCGCGTCACGCGGGAGGATGAGGAGAAGGCCGAGGATCTGGTGAAGGAGAAGGCCTGATGGCAACGACCGGCATCGAGAATGAAGATGCGATCCATCCCGGCAAGCCGGTCGTCGTCGACCGCTATAACCTGGCAGCGCGGATCAATCACTGGATCACGGCGATATCGCTCATTCTTCTCGCAGCGTCGGGACTGGCCTTCTTCCATCCGTCCCTGTTCTTCCTCACGGGCCTCTTCGGGGGCGGGCAAAGCGCCCGCGCCCTCCACCCCTGGATCGGCGTCGTTCTGTTCTTCAGCTTCGCAGGTCTCTTCATCCGCTTCTGGAGAGCCAACCTGCCGGAGAAGTCCGACAGGGAATGGCTCGCGCATGCCAATGACGTGATTGCCGGAAACGAGGAGAAGCTGCCCGAGGCCGGACGGTACAATCCGATCCAGAAGGTGAACTTCTGGGCCATGTCCCTCCTGATCATCGCCCTCATCCTGACCGGTCTCGCGATCTGGGATCAGTACTTCTACGACTGGACCACTATTCCTCAGAAGCGCGCTGCGGTTCTCGTCCATTCCCTCGCGGCGGTCGCGCTTATCTGCGTTTGGATCGTTCATGTCTATGCGGTGATCTGGGCGCGCGGCACGCTCCGGGCTATGACGCGCGGTTCGGTGACGGGCGGCTGGGCCTGGAGACATCATCGCCGCTGGTTGAAGGAACTGGCGGAGCGCCATAGATTCAAGAAGCCGGCGGCGCCCGCCGAATAGGGCCTTCATGCCACGTGACCCGTGCGGTTCGTGAGGTCGAATGACGAATTCAAGTTCCATCGAGCCCAATCCCGCTGCCATCGGCCGCGTTCCAGCCCCTCCCTTCGTTCGCCTTCCCGACCCGGGAAGACTGTTCGAGGCGCGCAGGGAGCGTCTCGAATTCCTGGCCCAGGCGAGCGAACTTGCCCCTTATCTGCGCTTCGTCGCAGGCATTGCATCGGCGCAGAGCGCCATACAGGAAGCTCTGCCCGAGCCGGAACTTCCCCCTGCCGATGCCCTCGACCGCGCCCGCGCGTTCGGAATGCCGCCGCTCGACCGCAATCGGATCGCGCACGACGATGTTCTGAGCGAGACACTGACCCGTCTGTTCGATGCGGTTTCACCTCTGACCAAGCCGCTCGAGGCACAGGCCGCACTCGAGCGGGTGAAGGCTGCAACGCCTGAGCAGATGGGTGGAATGCTCAACAGCGTTCTCATGGAGGCTATCCCTGCCGATTCAATTGCCGAGCATGTCTACGTGGCGGCGGGGCTGCAGGTTCATTTCGCCAGGCTCGCGGCAAAGCTAGGCTCCGCCCAGCTCGTCAGGATCGGAGACGGAACTTGCCCCTGCTGCGGCGGCGCGCCGACCTCGTCCCTTGTCGTCGGGTGGATGGAGGCGGAGGGCGCGCGCTACTGTTCCTGTTCTCTCTGCGGCACACTGTGGAATGTGGTGCGCGTCAAATGCGTGCTGTGCAGTTCGGGGAAGGGCATCGGCTACAAGGAGATCGAGGGTGGGCCTGGAACGGTCAAGGCGGAGTGCTGCGACAATTGCCGCGGCTACGTCAAGCTTCTCTACCAGCAGAAGGATGCGGCCCTTGATCCCGTTGCGGACGACATCGCCAGCCTCGGGCTCGATCTTCTCCTGCAGGAAGGAGAATACCGCCGGGGCAGCTTCAACCCCTTCCTGCTGGGGATCTGAGCATGGCGGTTTCGGCCCTGCCTTCCTTGCGCAGCCTTCCTTCCGTGGACCGGTTGCTGCGGAATCCGGACATCGCCGTTCTGATCGAGAAGCATGGGCGTGCAGAGGCAACGCAGGCCGTTCGCGAAACTCTCAAAGAGCTCCGTGAGGCGATGCGGTCCGGCAAGGACATCGACGATGGTGTCATCGCCGCCTCCGTCCTGTCCCGTGTCGAGGCGCGGGCAAGCCCACGGCTGAAAGCGCTCTTCAATCTCACCGGGACGGTGCTGCACACCAATCTCGGCCGGGCGATCCTCGCCGAAGAGGCCATCGAAGCCGCAACGTCCGCCATGCGTCATGCGGTCTCGCTTGAATTCGATCTCGCCAGCGGCAAGAGGGGAGAGCGCGACGATCACGTTCGCTCCCTCGTGTGCGAGTTGACGGGCGCAGAGGATGCGACCCTCGTCAACAACAATGCGGCCGCGGTTCTTCTCGTCCTGAACACGCTCGCGCAGGGCAAGGATGCCATCGTCTCCAGGGGAGAGCTCATCGAGATCGGGGGCGCCTTCCGCATGCCGGAGATCATGGCGCGGGCAGGAGCACAGCTGCGGGAGGTCGGGACGACGAACCGCACCCATGCGCGCGATTACGTGGAGGCCATCGGACCCCAGACGGGGCTTCTCCTGAAAGTCCATACCTCGAACTACCGCATCGAAGGGTTCACGGCGGAAGTCGGCGCTCGCGAGCTCTCGACCATCGCCCATCGGCACGACATACCCCTGGTCAACGATCTCGGTTCGGGAACGCTCGTCGATCTCTCCCGCTTCGGTCTCACGAAGGAGCCGACCGTTCGCGAGGCCGTGGAGGAGGGCGCCGATCTCGTCACCTTTTCCGGCGACAAGCTCCTCGGCGGGCCGCAGGCGGGGTTCATCGTCGGGCGGAAGGACCTCATCGCCGCCATCAACCGCAATCCCATGAAACGCGCGTTGCGGGTGGACAAGCTGCGCCTTGCGGCGTGCGAGGCGACATTGAAGCTCTACCGCGATCCCGAGCGCCTCGCGCAGAGGCTGCCGACCATGCGCTTCCTGTCGCGCTCCGTGGAAGACATACGCGATCAGGCCGAGCGTCTCGCGCCTGTCGTGGCCTGCCACCTCGGCTCCCGTGTCACCGTCGAAACCGTGCCATGCCGGAGCCAGATCGGATCGGGAGCGCTGCCGCTCGATACCATCCCGAGCTTCGGCCTGTCGTTGCAGCCGAGAGGAGGAGGGCGAGCGGTCGAAGAACTCAGCGCCGCCTTCCGGGCCCTGCCTTGGCCTGTGATCGGCCGCGTGACCGAGGGCGCGCTCGTCTTCGATCTCAGGTGCCTGGAGAACGAAGAGCTGTTCGGTCAGGCTCTTTCGTCCCTTCGTCTCGGGAACGCGTCATGATCGTCGGCACGGCCGGACATATCGACCATGGCAAGACGGCGCTCGTCAAAGCTCTGACGGGCACCGATACTGATCGCCTCAAGGAAGAAAAGGCGCGCGGCATCACCATCGATCTCGGCTTCGCCTATTGGCCGCAGGACAATGGCGATGTCATCGGCTTCGTGGATGTGCCCGGCCACGAGCGTTTCGTGCACACGATGGTGGCCGGCGCAAGCGGCATCGATTTCGCCATGCTCGTGGTCGCAGTGGACGACGCCGTGATGCCGCAGACCCTGGAACACCTGGCGATCCTCGACATCCTCGGGATCGACAAGGGCGTCGTCGTGCTCAGCAAGGCCGATCTCGCGGGAGAAGATCGCCGGGCGGCCGCATCGGCCGAAATCCGCGATGCGCTCACCGGTACGACGCTCGCCCATAGCCCGATCATCCTCGTCTCGTCATACACGGGCGAGGGGCTCGATACCTTGCGGCGTCATCTGCGCGAGGCAGCTCTGACCCAGAAAGAGCGGAACGCTTCCGGCCTGTTCCGCCTGTCCGTGGATCGCAGCTTCACCCTGTCCGGCGCGGGCACCGTCGTCACGGGAACCGTTCTGTCCGGTGCCATACGGGTGGGCGATCCCGTCATGGTCAGCCCCTGCGGGCGAATGGCCCGCGTGCGCTCGATCCATGCTCAGAACCGTCCCGCGGAGCAGGGCGTCGCCGGTCAGCGTTGCGCCCTCAACCTGGCCGGAGAGGGCATCTCCAAGGATGCCGTTGCCCGGGGCGACATGGTGCTCGCGCCCGAGCTTCACGCGCCGACCGACCGGATCGATGCAAGCCTGCGCATCCTGACGAGCGAACGAAAGCCCGTCGGCCAATGGTTTCCGGTTCGTCTGCATCATGCGGCAGAGGAAGTCGGGGCGCGGATCGTGCTTCTGGAAGACGATCCGGTTCCACCCGGTGGAAGGGCGATGGTCCAACTCGTCCTCGAACGCCCGATCGCCGCGGCCGCACATGACACCTTCGTGCTGCGGGATACCTCTGCCCAGCGGACGATCGGGGGAGGGGTCTTCATCGATCTGCGCGCGCCTTCGCGCCATCGGCGCACGGATGAGCGGCGTGTCCAGATTCGGGCGCTCGCGCAGGCGGATCCGGCCGCTGCAATGGCGAGCCTCGCTGCGGCCCCACCGCATTACTTCGACATCTCGGCTTTCGCGCGGGACAGAGCCATGTCCCGCGCCGCGGCGACGGCCATCGCCGACGGGCTCGGACTGATGCGCCTGACGATCGGTCCGACCCTGCTTGCCCTCGAAAAGGGCCGCTGGGCGGCCTTCGAGGCCGCCGTGCTCGACATCCTCGACAGGTTTCATGCGGACAATCCCGATCTCCAGGGCATGGGCTTCGAGCGTCTGCGCCTGCAATGCGATCCGCGCCTGCCTGCGCCCGCCTTCCGCGCCGCTCTGCAGGTTCTGGTGGTGGCGGGGCGACTGAAGGTCGAGGGCTCGTGGGTGCGCCTGCCCGGGCATGAGGTCCGCCTGGCCGAGCGCGAGGAGCGCCTGTGGCAGGAAATCCGGCCGCTGCTTGCCGGTGAAGGCGAGGAGCGCTTTCGCCCTCCACGCGTGCGGGACATCGCGGGCGTGACGGGTGTGCCGGAGGATGAGATCCGCGCCCTGTGCAAGCTGCTCGGTCGCCTTGGGCACGTGGACGAGGTGGCGCACGACCATTTCTTTTTGCGAGGCACCGTCTCCGAGATGGTCGGGATCGTCCAGGAACTCGCGCTCGCCGCCCCTGACGGGCAGTTCACGGCGGCGCAGTTCCGTGACCGCGTGCTGAACGGCCGCAAGGTCGCCATCCAGATCCTGGAATTCTTCGATCGTCACGGCGTCACCTTGCGCCGTGGCGATCTTCGGCGCATCAATCCGCATCGGCTGGACCTTTTTGCGATCTCCCAGCCGCATGAGAAGGATCATGGAGGAGAAGCGTCCCCGGTGGGGCGTCCGGACTTCAAATCCGGGTGGGGCCGCGAGCCGGTCTTAGGTGGGTTCGACTCCCACTCTCTTCCGCCATCATCTCCGGTGTGAAATGCGGCACGGCGCATCGCCTGCTGCACATGAGGCTGAGCGGCCACTTCAACGAAGCGGCCCGCAATCGCCGGAAGGCTGCGCCGCGGCTGCGGCGGAAGAGCCTTTGATCGGATCGAGGCCGCTCGCGGTTTCGGCATGCTCCGATGGCGATTGAGGGGTGGGGCCCTTCGGAGCCGTGCCGATGTAGGAGCCGCCCGTTCCGCCCGTCCATCCGGTCGATCCGGCCGTTCCCGGCGAGGTGCCCGAGGCGGGGCTGTTCGGATCGGTAGGCGTCGCGGCCGTGGTCGAAGGCTCCGCCCGGCAAGGAGACTGGGCCGCCGGTTGCGCCCAGGCGGGCGTCGAAAGACTGGCGGTGACGGCGATGATCAGAAGGGCACGCATCGGGCGGGGCTCCTGTTGGACAAGTCTTTCGGAGCAACGTGGCGCGGCGCGGCGGGTTCCGGCAGGTGTCAGGCCACCCTGATCTGCGCCGGCCCTTCCTCCGCGCGACCGACAATCCGTGCAGAGGGGTATCCGGCTCGAACGATGTTTTCGAGGATCCGTTCCGCCCTCTCCGGCGCGCAGGCCACGAGAAGTCCGCCTGAAGTCTGGGGATCCGTCAGAAGCTGCCGCCGCCAGAGCTCGAGCCCGTCGGGAAGCATGATGCTCTCGCCGTAGCTGTCCCAGTTCCGCGTCGAGGCGCCTGTGACATAGCCCTTCGCGGCAAGAGCCCCGGCCTCGCGGAACAGGGGCAGCCGCGCGCTGTCGATGGCAAGCGTCAATCCGGACCCACGCGCCATTTCGAGGCCATGACCGAGGATGCCGAAGCCGGTCACATCCGTGATCGCATGCACATCGGGGTCCTGCGCCAGTTCCGCTCCGATTCTGTTCAGAAGCGTGACCGAGGCGATCATTTCCGCATAGGCATCGGCGGAAAGCGCGTCCTTCTTGAAGGCGGCGGAATAGATGCCGACGCCGAGAGCTTTCGTCAGAATGAGCGCATCCCCGGGCCTCGCCCCGCTGTTGCGGCGAATGTCTTCGGGTTTGGCCGTGCCGATCACGGCGAGGCCATAGACCGGTTCGGGGCAGTCGATGGAATGGCCGCCCGCCACCGGAATGCCGGCTTCGGCACAGATCGCAGCGCCGCCCCTGAGGATTTCGCGGACGGTCTCCGGCGCGATCTTGCCGAGCGGCATGCCGAGGATCGCGAGCGCCATGACCGGCCGCCCGCCCATGGCATAAACGTCGGAAATGGCATTCGTGGCCGCGATCCGCCCGAAATCGAACGGATCGTCCACCATGGGCATGAAGAAGTCCGTGGTCGCTATGATGCAGGTCCGGTCGTCGAGCTGCCAGACGGCGGCATCGTCCGCCGTTTCCGTGCCGACGAGAAGCTGACTGAAGGGTCCGGCAACCGGCTGATCCGAGAGGAGTTTCTGGAGAACGGCGGGGGCGAGTTTGCAGCCGCAGCCGCCGCCATGGGACAAATGACTGAGCTGAACGTTCTGGATGTCCATAGAAACCCTCCCGGTATCAGACCTTGGAAGATAGGGCGCATGAACGATAATCTTCCAGAGATCGCCGAAAAAGCCCAGCGCTGACGCGGAGGGCGCCGAATGCGGCAAGGACCGGGCGCAGTGAGTCAAGCGTTGGAGAGGATTGGCCGGAAGCGAAGGAGCGCATGATGCCGGTAAAGAGCGCGGATCTGGCAGATGTGGCGGGTGCGTCGCGGCCCGGCGCGGAAGGAGCGGTCCGTGACGCCGCCCCCGATCCGACGGTTGAGACAACAGCCGTGCCGGAGGCTTGCTATGCCGCCCGGCGTGAAGGGCGCGATGCTTGCGGAGAGCCGACGGCGGCTGAGGTGCCGGTTGCCGTAATCTCCTTCGACGAGGATCGTGCGCTTTCCGGCACGAGGGCGATCCCCGCTGAGGTTCCCGTCAATCTCGTCTATGGCGGAATTCCGTTCGCCGTGATGATGACGACCCCCTCCGACCTCGAAGACTTCGCAGTGGGGTTCAGCCTGACCGAAGGCGTGATCCGGCAGAGAGACGACATTCGCGGCATTCGCATCGAGCCCGACGAGCGCGGGATCCGGCTCGCCATCGACCTGGTGCCGAACCGGCTGCACGAGCATCTGGCGCGCAGGCGCGCCCTGTCCGGGCGGACGGGGTGCGGCTTGTGCGGCGTCGACGATTTCGATTCCCTTCCTCAGGCCAGGAACATGGAAGGGGCTGCCCCGAGTCTCTCGGCATCGGCCATCCAGCAGGCCCTTCTGGGTCTCGACCGCGAGCAGGCGCTCAATGAACTGACGCATGCCGTGCATGCGGCGGCCTGGGCGGATCTCGACGGGACGATCCGGCATGTCCGCGAGGATGTGGGAAGGCACAATGCCCTCGACAAGCTTCTCGGCGCCCTGTGCCGCGAAGACATAAGGCCCGACACCGGCTTCGTCGTCGTCACGAGCCGCTGCTCCTTCGAACTCGTCGAGAAGATCGCCGCTTTCGGCGCGAGGACGCTTGTCGCGATCTCGGCCCCAACCGCGCTCGCCTTGGAACGGGCCCGCAAGCTCGACATCACGCTTATCGGAATCGCCCGCCGTGACTCGGTGACGGTCTTTCATGGCCTCGAGCGGGTTCGAGAGGCTCTGCATGAACAGACATCCGGCCTGGACCTGCCTTAGGACGATGCCCGGCCATCACGGGTCCATTCGTCCTTTCAAGGGACCAGGCGAAGGAAGACGCAAGCGTCCCGAACCGCCCCGCTGAGGCGATGGGACCGCCGGTGTTCCTGCGGGCAAGCCCGCTTCATCCTGCGCCGCAAGCGCCTGGACGCTCGCGCGATTGCCTGCGTTTCCTGAAGCCAACTGCGATGCGCACCACCTTGCGACCTGGGGAGCCGCAACGCTGGTTCCCCCAATCGCGACCACGGATCCGCTGCGTGTCCCGGCTGCGAGAACCCCGCGGTGAACACGCGAATTGTCGCTGATCGCCAGGGCATCGGGTTTGCGCGGAGAGGAGGCCGATGGGATTGAAGAGCCCGCTGCGGAATACGGGGCGGCCACCATCTCCTTCCCCAGGTACCCGCCGATCACGATCGGGTGCTGTCCCGTCGCGATTCCGTTGATCGTGCTGTCGCGCTTCACCACGCAGGCCGCGTCGTCCATCTCGTTGTCGCGTCCGGCATGATCGTAGCGTGCATAACACGCATGGTCGAAACAGGACTGTCGTCCTTGGGAGGGAAAGCCATAGAGCGTGTCATCCCGCTGAATCCAGGCATGGATCGTATCGGCCCGTGAAAGACCCCTGTTCCTGAGCTCGATTGTCCATGTTCCTGCGGGAGAAAGCGTTGCCGTTGGATCGAGCTGGGCGGTCGGCGCGAGTGCAATCAGGAACATGCCGCGCTGCGTGATCGGCGAGATGACGTAATGGGCTTTGGCGTAAGTTTGGTTGCCGCTCGCCCATCGCACGGCGCCAGGCGTCTCTCCGATCGAACGGCTTTGCCCTGTCGGCGACGTGATCTTCAGCTCGATCCTGCTCGCACTTAATCCCGATTTGCGCGGCGGAAGCCAGATTTCGAGGAAACTCGGCGTTCGGTCGTCCGGCATCACGCGCCAGAGTAAGGACGCTGTTTGACTCCTGCGCTCGAAGGACACCTGAGAATGACACCGGTACAGATAGCTGTTCCCGGAAGGGAGGACGACTCGCAAAGAGATCCCATGCTCCGCGCAATTGTCGACGATGTCGTCAATGGCGCTTTCGAGATCCAGTGTGCCGTCATGAGGGCCAGCGAGCCTTCCGTAACTCAGATTGATGACGACGGGCAGATGGGAATATCCCCGTTCCTTTGAAATTTCCTCGGCACAGGACAGGATGTATGCGATGGCATCGAGCGCATAGGGATAGAGAGCCGCGCCGGAGGTTTGCGCCGTCACGCGCGTTGGAAGCTGGACACAGACGATGGGACGCTCCGCTTGCGGTTCATACGGAACAAGCCCGCAGGCCAGATCCATGACATGCGTGCCATGCGCAGCTCTCCAGGCTGCGGACTTGTGGCCCGCTTGACGAAAGTCGATCAATCCGGCCTTCCGGTAGAGAAGATCCTCATCGACATGACCAGCACGATTGCAGGCATCCAGGAGGTTGTCGATCTCCGCCTTTCGAAGCTCCCGGCCATAGGGGACCGAAGATGTCGAGCCCTGATGAGCGCCGTCCTGAAGCCACCAGGATTCGACCCGGCTCTTCCATCGACCGTTCACAAGGCTTCGGAAGCGCTCATGCGCAAAAGCGATGCCATCGTCTATGACGCCCATGACAACCGGTATCGGTCCTGTCGCGTCGCTCATGGCAGGCTCCTTCAAGATGTCGCGTCAATCGTCCCGGAAGGAAGCGCTTCGGGAGCGAGGGGAGCGCCGAGGGCAATGCCGCCGATGACCGAGCGCAGCTTCGTATTCTCTTCAACGAGCGAGAAGAAATCCTCTCGCACCATAGCCGTGCAGAATGTCGTGACATAAGGTGCAGCAGACGAGGCGGTATAGAGGGGAGATACGCGGATCAGATGCTGCCAGCGCCTTACGCTCTCGTCATCATCGAAGAGGCCGATCCCTCTGGCGAAATCGTGGACGCTGATGCCGTTCAATCGAATGAGCACGAAATGCCAGTCATCCCCGCGCTCGAGAGTGACGGAATAAGATCGTCTGGATTGCAAGGCCCAATCGATATAGGGATCCAGTCCAACAGGCTCTTGATTGCTTTCCTGGTCAGCCATTGACATTGCAGACCTCACAGAAGTGATTGAAGGCGCTTCATCAATTCCATTCACGCTTAGCCTTGTCCCAGAGCCAAGTCAGAAGGGGACTGGGTGAAAGTCCTTGTGCGCCGTTGCTGATGACGTAAGCCGGCAGCGGTTGCTTGGGGCCGGGGATTGTTTCGTCGAACAGCTCCGACCAATAGAAGTCGCCATCGTTGGGAGGGGCTCCTCCCGCGGTCGGATCCGGGAATTGCATGCTTTCAAATTGATAAGCTTCGTAAGTGCCAGCATTCCTGCAAAGATTGACGAAATACTGCCCGAGCGTCAGTCCCAGAAAGGCGCCTGCTGCGCTGTCGATTGGAAAATGGACGCCTGCGACCGTTCTGTTGATCGCAACTCGGGATGCCATGCGCATGAACTGGGTTCCCCATCGTACATCGCCATAAGGAGGCGTCGGCGTTGCAGAGTTGGGAGGCAGGGTTCTGGAATCGCGCAGAACCATCCAGAGAACGAGGGCCGCCATGAATGTTTCGGTGGCATGGCCGCTCGGAAAGCTTCCATGCGAAGGCGTGAGGATCATCGGTTGGACTTGCGGTGAAAACTCGTTCGGCCGCCGGCAGGCGAGGGCGTGCTTGAGGCGCATCTCCGTGAAATTCGCCAGGCGCAGGGCCGTGGCAAGCAACTCCAGGGTCCAGGGCGTTCGGGAGGGGTGCAGGAAGGCTGCCGAGGATAAGAAGGCGAGCGCTCCGCCAGTCTGTGTCAGAATTTCCGAAGCGCGGTCGCCGCGAAGGTCCGCATACCGGTCCAAGAAGACGAGTTGCTTCCTGAAGATTTCCAGCGTGGGGCGCGTGATCGTGACGAGAGGGCGGTACGTAACGGCTGCACCGGAGGTATCAATGTGCGACACCATCATCGTGCCGGTCGCGGGCTGGCTGAATCCGAGCTTCGAGAGAAGCTCGAAATCGAGAATGCTGGCTCTGACCCAAGGCTCCCACCTTTCCAGGTTCTCGGGATGATCGGGCTTGAGAGAGCGTGGGGCACTGCCCGGAGGGCTCCAGCCGCCGCCGACGCCGTCACGCGTCCGGATCAGCGCATCGGCGAGTGCTGGCGAATTGGCGAGACCGAGTCCACCCAATCCGCCCAACCCGCCGAGACCTCCCAATCCTCCTAACCCTCCAAGTCCGCCAAGACCTCCCAGGCCTCCCAATCCGCCAAGGCCACCTAAGCCCCCTGTGTAAGATTCCCCTGCCATGAGATCCCCGCTGCTTGAGTGAACCCGTCAATCCGGCACGCCGGCCTGGCGCAACGCTTCGGCGCTCTCGCGTCCGATAGGGTACGGTGCCGCCGGAGAGCGCGAGAGCCAACCGCTGACCGTGAGAGAAGGTTGAAGCCGCAAAAGTTCTGTCGCCGTTCGGCGGGAATCCTCGTGCCGTCCGAGTTGCCATTGGGCGATTGTCAGGACGCGCAAGGTTGAGGTGTGCTGACGGTTGGCGCGAAGCGAGCGCTGCGCCAGCTCCACGGCGCGTTCATATTGCCGGGCTGCGACGCAGGCCGTTGCCGCGAGTGAATCGTAGAAGTAGCGATGAGGATCGAGAGGGGAAAGCCTGAGCGCGCGCTCGGTGTGTTCGACAGCCTGCTGTCCTTGGCTCATGAAGGCATGCATCGTGCCCTTGAGCAGCCAGGCCAGAGCATTGCTGGGATTGACCGAAAGAGCATTCTCATATGATTCCTGGGCAACATCGAGTTGCTTGAGCAGATTGGTATGGGCAAAGCCGTTGATTGCGAGAGCGAGCGAGCATTCAGGATCTGCGTCCAGGGCGCGCTTCGTGCATTCCAGGGCAAGGTAAGCATCCTGTCTCTCGTCTGAAGACCAGCCCTGTTGCACGCGCAGAACGTGCCAGTTGGCCAGCCATGCCAGCGGGATCGGTTGACGAGGGCTCCGTTCGATGAGGGCTTCCAGGAACCTGCGCGCCTCCTCGAAGTCCGGCCGAGACAAATGATGCATCAGGGAGATCGCGCTGATGAGAAGCGTATAAGCCTTGAGCGTGGGCAAGGGGTAGGCTCTCGCACGCTGCAATTCACGGGACATCACGGCGGACGAAATTCCGGAAACCATATGGTCGATGAGGCCATGGTCGACGCTCAGGAGCGCGCGCATGTCATCCTGAAGATAGTCTGCCCAGAGGATGCGGCCCGATTTGGTTTCGGCAAGTTCGACATCGAGCTTGAGATGCTGCTCGTCGCCGCTGTAGGCGCCCGAGAGAACGTAATCTGCATGCAGCCGCGTTCCAAGCTCTTCAACGGGAAAATTCCGCCCACGGAAAGCGGATGTCGAAAGACGGGAGATCAGGTTGATGTCCGATGAGCGTGAGAGCGTCCTGATGATCTCCTCCGCGAGAATCTCCCCAAGTGCACCCTGGAGGTGTCCCCCTCCGAGTGGCGAAAAAGGGACGACCGCTATGGATGGTGCCATATCGTCAAGGGACATGGCCGGAGCGATCGCCGGGCGGGAACCTGGAGGAGCGATGCGATAGGCTCGCACCGGATGCCTCAGATGGCGGAGAAAGCAGTCCCCCATGTCTTCGACATCGGCATCGAGGTCTGCGGTCAGGCGATCACGCACCTGCTGCGAGACCACGATTTCACCCGGCTGGGCCAGGGTCATCAGCCGCGCTGCGAGGTTGACGCCGCGCCCGAGGATGTCATCCGGAGCTACGATGACATCGCTCAGCTCCATGCCCATGCGCAGCAGGATATGCTTGTCCTGCGGGTGCGCGTCGTTTCTGAGAACGATGGTTCGTTGGATTTCAAGGGCGGCAGCTGTTGCCGACCGAACATCTTCAAAATCCAGCAGCATTCCGTCGCCGAGACTTTTGACGAGACGTCCATTGTGACGAGGAAGAACGATCGTCTTTACGTGATCGACAAAGTCGAGCCATCGATAGATGACGCCGCTCTCATCCTGTTCGATGAGGCGAACCGACTCAACGATATCGACCAGCAATACAGCGCGCGTGGCCCACGCCATATGAGGATCGGAACGAGGCACTGCATCGTCGTGTCCGGGCACTGCCAGGGCCTCCGGATCGGCAGCAAAAGCAGATGTAAATTTGATTTATACTATACCGGCATGTAGAACAGAGGAAGATAAGGATTTAATCGATCCTATCGCAAGTAAGTTTTCTCCTTAGCTAAGTTTATTCTCCTACTGTCGAATGGTACGTGACTTTTGACAGGGTTAATTCAACGCAGCCATTTTATATATAAAAACGATGCTGAAATAGATGCAAAATTGGGAATTATTCAAGACGCCGCGTTTCTTTCTTGAGAATTGCTATAATATATCAAGAATTTTACAAAGCGATGTCTTGGCATCTGAGCAAGGACTAATGAAAGGGGAAGCGGATCAAACCCCGATCGCATCTGAAAGCAAGTAATTTCAGCAGCCTATGCAGCGATCGGTTGAATGGCGGAGGGAGCGGGATTCGAACCCGCGATACGGTTTCCCGTATACACACTTTCCAGGCGTGCGCCTTCAACCACTCGGCCACCCCTCCAGCATGAGCCTTTCGGCTCGGAAACCTGAGCTCGAAACGAGCCGATCAGGTTCTCCGCGTGGTCTGCGGAGCGCTCGTGTATCGCTAAATGAGGGCAAAAGGCAAGACCGAACTTGCGACAAGTCATCCGGAATCGCCTTTGCGATTGCGACAAAACGCACTACATACTTCCCCCTCTGTTCATAGAGGTATCTCCCCTTGAAGTTCCTAGCGCGTATCCTGGGTCTTCTGCTGATCGCGGCAGGTTTCGTCGGATTGGTGATCGACGGCACACGGTCCATCGTCAACAATGCTGTATCGTTTGCTCCCATCGGAAAAGTGGCGGGCACCCTTTTCCCGGGCGGGATGACTGGGCTCGAAGGCAGCATCGCCCAGCGGGGCTATCCCTGGCTGTGGGACCCGATCACGACCAGCCTCCTGCAGATGCCGGCGTCTCTGTCCGGCTTCCTTCTCGGGGCGCTGCTCATGTGGCTGGGGCAAAAGCCCCTGGAGCCCATAGGATATCTCGTCGAACGCTGAAATCCTCACGGGAAGGTGACGGGAGCGCCTTCTCCCCCATGCGTGAGATCGTGACTATATGAGCGGGGTCACACGAGGGAATCGTCCCATGTTCAGCTTCCGCAAACGTCTCGACCTGCCGAGCGCCTCCGAGGCCCTGCCGGGCCGTGCCAGCCCGATTTCGACCGCCGAGCGGCATTTCGTCAACGGCCGTCCGCTGATGCCGCCCTATCCTGACGGCATGGAAAAGGCGCTTTTCGGCCTTGGCTGCTTCTGGGGTGCGGAGCGCAAGTTCTGGCAGATGGGTGACGGCATCTGGATTACGGCCGCAGGCTATGCGGCGGGGATCACGCCCAACCCGACCTATGAGGAAGTCTGCACGGGGTTGACCGGCCAAAACGAGGTCGTTCTGGTGGTCTTCGATCCGAAGGCCGTGACCTACGAAGCCCTGCTCAAGACCTTCTGGGAGAGCCACGACCCGACGCAGGGAATGCGCCAGGGCAACGATGTCGGCACCCAGTACCGCTCGGGGATCTATGTGTTCGGCGAGGCCCAGCGCCGGGCCGCCGAGGCCTCCAGGGCCGCCTATGCGGAGGCGCTCTCCGCCAAGGGCTACGGACCGATCACGACCGAGATCCTGGAGGCGGGGCCGTTCTACTTCGCCGAGGACTACCATCAGCAATATCTGGCGAAGAACCCGAACGGCTATTGCGGCCTGGGCGGCACGGGCGTGTCCTGTCCGGTCGGCGTCGGGGTGGCCGCCGAATAGGGCGGATTCTTCTTTCTAAGAATGCGTGGGCGGCCCGCTTCGCAAGCAGGCCGCTCTTTTCGTTCCAGAGCTCAGGGAGCCTCCAGCACCCGGCGGCACTCGGGCGGCAGTTGAGCCATGGTGAGCGGCGGGCGGGGCTTGCCGGGCTTCGGGTTCAGCATGTCCGGGGTGAACCACCCCGCGAGCTCCGCGCCGCAGCCGTCGCCGCCCGGAGGCGGATCCTGGTCCGCGCAGCCTGTCTCGCCGGGCGGGCAGGCGAGGCGGATGTGAAAGTGATAATTGTGCCCCCACATCGGCCGCACCTTGGTCAGCCAGTCGCGCTCCGCTCCGGCCTCGCGGCAGAGCGCCTTCTTGATGGCCGGGTTCACGAAGATCCGGGCGACGCTTTCTTCCTGCGCGGCGGCGCGGATGAGCGCGGTGTGCTGCGGCGTCCATCGGGCAGGATCGATGTCGAGCCAGTCGTCGCGCACCATATTCGTGGCGGACATTTCCTCGCGCTCGGCCTGTGACAGGCGCCGGTCGGGCATGGGAGTGAGCCAGATATCGGCGTCGAGGCCGATCTGGTGGGAGGCATGGCCCGTGATCATGGGGCCGCCGCGCGGCTGTGAGATGTCTCCCACGAGAAGGCCGGGCCATCCGTTGATCGCGGGAAGCCTGGTCGCGAACCGTTGCAGGAAGCCGATCATCTTCGGGTGGCCCCAATTGCGGTTGCGGGACAGGCGCATGACCTGCCAGTTCTCGCCATCGACCGGGATCGCCGCCGCGCCCGCGACGCAGCCGCGCGCATAGCCGCCGATGGCGCGCGGGCGCAGATCGGCCGGCGTGGTGCGCCGCCCGAACAGCTCCTTTGCGGCGAGCTTGGGATCGCTGGGGTTGGCAAGAGGAGGCAGCGGCTTCGGATCGAGGGTTCCCTTGTCCTGGGCAACGGCAGGGCTGCCGATGAGAAGGACAAGGGCGAAAGCGAAAGAGCGAATCGGATTCATGCGGAAAGGCTAAACCGCATCCCACGACTTCGGAACGGTTCCGTGGCGGCCATCTTGTCGCCTTTGGCATCAGAGGGGCAGCAGCCGAAAGACTCAATGTCTCGGTTGCGGTCGTCCCTCGGAAGGTCCGCGCTGGCTGACATGACCCGGTCCCAAGGTTCGCTTGTCATGGCCGTTCCCGGTGCGTCGCACGGTCGGCTGGTGGCGCGAAGAGGGCGACCGGGACGGACGCCGCCGGCGGACGCTTGCCATGGGAGGGATGAGCAGGGCGGCGAGGCCCGCCGCGAGCCCTGCCAGCACGGTGGCCGTCACGAAGGGATGGAGCTGCGCCTCGAGCAGCAGGCTTGTCCTGCGTGGCTCGCGGGGCTGGGACGAGTACATGTCGCCATCCTCGCGCGCCTGGTAGAGATTGTCGCGCATTCCCGGCCGTTCGCGTTGATCCGTGGTCTGCAGGCCGTAGCCCGTCCATTCCATGGCCCGGTCCATCAGGCGGGGCGCCATCTTTCCCATCGCGCCGATGACCCAGCCGCCGAAGCCGACCGTGATCTCGCGGCGCTGGTGCTCGGCAGCGAAGACGATGGCCTTCGCGACGAGATGCGGGTCGTAGACAGGCGCAGGAACGGCGCTCTCCCGGTCGAGATAATTGCGCGCGTGCTCCACGTAGGGCGTATCGATGGAGGAGGGCTTGATCAGGGTCACCGCGATCGGTGCGCCCTGGTTCTCGAGTTCCATGCGCAGGCCATCCGTGAAGGCTTTCACCGCGTGTTTGGAGGCCGAGTACTGGGTCTGCAGGATCATGGTCCGCTCGGACAGCACGCTGCCGATATTGATGATGGTGCCGCCGCGCCGGCGCAGGTGATCCGCCGCGATCATGGAGCCGTTGACGACGCCCCAATAGTTGACGTCGAAGAGGCGCCGCTGGTCCTCCAGGGGGATCTCCGTGAGATTGCCATAGAGAGCGACGGCCGCGTCGTTCACCCAGGTATCGAACCCTCCGAAGGCATCGATGGCGGTGCGTGCCACTCGCTCCACATCCTCCCGCCGGCTGACATCCGCAGGGGCGGCGATGACGCGCGTGCGGCCGCGGCTCAGCTCCTCGGCGACCGCGCGCAGCGCCTCCTCGTTGCGCGCGGCGAGGACGAGCCCTTTCACGCCGCGCTCGGCCAGCACATGCGCCGTCGCGAGGCCGATCCCGCTGGATGCGCCGGTGATGACGATCACCTGTTCCTCGACCGGCTTCTGCCGAACCGCCATGACAATTTCCTCCGGATCCTCGGGTTTCTTGAACGAGGATCAACGTGAGGGGGGATGGGGGGTTCCTAAGGCAGCGCTTCTCACGGCCTCCAGGTTCCCTCGGGACGCCCGGCCCAGGCCGGAACCGGCTTTTCAAGCCGAACGTTGCCTTAGGATCTCACAGAGGAAGGAGCAAGGATGATGCAGACAATGGCACAGGGTCGTGACGTTCGTGAAACCAACAGCCTGATCGCCAGCGACAAGGTTGAAGGAACGCCGGTGCGCCGATCGGATGGCGAGAAGATCGGCACGATCGAGCGCGTCATGATCGAGAAACGCTCCGGCAAGGTCGCCTATGCGGTCATGAGCTTCGGCGGTTTCATGGGGCTCGGGGAAGAATACTACACGCTGCCGTGGGGCGTCCTGACGTACAATACCGAGCTCGATGCCTATGAGCTGAACCTCTCTGAGGAGCAGCTGCGCGGTGCCCCCCGCCGGAGTGCGGAGGGGCACGATGCCTCCTACGACCGCGAGTGGGAGGAACACGTCCACCGCTATTACAACGCGACGCCCTATTGGGGCAGCAGCGACCCGATGAGCACCGGGCGATAGCCTGGCGGCCCCTCCCGAAAAAACAAAATCGCCCGGCTTTCACCGGGCGATTTTTTATGGGCATGCACCGGATTGCAGGAGATCCCGCTCCGGTGCGTGCGGCATGCTCGCTCTTAGCGCTTCGACTTCGAGGAGCGCTTGGCGACCGCGGCCGACTTCTTCGTGGAAGAGGTCCGGCTGGCGGCGGCGGCGGCGCGCTTCGGGGCGGCCTTCTTGGCGCTGCGCGGCTTCGCGGCCTTCACCGCACCACGGCTGGCGCTGCGGGAAGCGGTCTTCTTCGCCGAAGGACGGGAAGCGGACTTCCGCGCGGTCGAAGCAGCCGACTTCTTGGCAACCGTCTTCTTGGCACCGGCCTTCTTGGCCGTGGCCTTCTTAGCGACGGTCTTCTTCGCAACGGTCTTCTTGGCCGCGGTCTTCTTCACAGCCGCCTTCTTGGCGACGGTCTTCTTGGCGACCGTCTTCTTGGCAACAGCCTTCTTGGCCGTGGCCTTCTTAGCGACGGTCTTCTTGGCGCCGGCCTTCGAAGACTTCGCAGCCGACTTCTTGGCAGCGGCCTTCGGAGCAGCCTTCTTGGCGCTGGACTTCTTGGCAGAGGACTTCGTGCCCTTTGCGGTCTTCTTCTTGGTGCGGGTCGCACCGGTGTCACCCGTGAACAGCATCGTCAGCGGGTTGGACTTTGTGTCTGTCGGCATAGCCGCCTCCTTCAAGGGCCTTCGCGTGCAACCGTCACGCTTGCAAGGCAACGTCGTTATATCAACGCGGTTCCGAATATCGGAAAGTGCAGACAGTAGAATGCTCACTTTTTCTGTGGATATGTTTGCCGATGCATCTCTCTACGCTTGCAGTCCAAAGACTCAATAAGGGGTTCACGATGAAGCAGTTAGAGTCTCTTCTTCAGACTCACCGCTGTGCTTCGGCATGCTCGCAAGGTATTTCTGGTGTTCTGAAAACGTTAAATTTTTCAAAATGTTAAGTGGTCTTTGAAGATGTCGATGAAGCCCCTGCGAGTATTCGCCGGTGTTGAACGTCGATCAACATCGCAATGGAAATCCCCCTTACTTGGAGGGGGCGATGAGGGGCTGCGCGGGCCATTGCTCGCCTGTCGTGTGCGGCTGAAAATTTTTCATCGCTTCGACGCATGAGAGCGGTCGCGAGTCATCGCGCGAGTCAAGAATCACACGCGAGCCATCGCGCCTCGAACGTCCATCGGTTCGCGCGACACCCCCGCGTCGAGTCTCGTCACGCCGGTCGCCCCGGTGAAGAGGATGGCGGAGGCTTCACGGAACGGTAAAGGCAGGGTAATCGGAGAAGGCATTCACTTCGTTGGTCCGCCGTGCCTCATCGCAGCATCCTCGCCGTCGTCCTCTGGATGACCGGTGCGCTTCTCGCCTTCTCCGCAACAGCGATCGCGGTGCGCGCGCTTGCGCCCTCCTTCTCGATCTTCGAGATGCTGGCCGTCCGCAATGCCGCCGGTGTCCTGATCCTGCTCGCCCTCGCGCTCCTCAGGCCGGAGCTGAGGCCCGGCTTGAAGCCGCGTCGCTTCGGGCTGCACCTGGCTCGCAACGTCCTGCATTTCGCGGGAACGGATGGGTGGGCTTTCGGTCTCACGCTTCTGCCGCTCGCGACGGTCTTCGCGCTGGAATTCACCACACCGGCCTGGGTCGCGCTGCTGGCGATTCCGCTGCTGAAGGAGAGGATGACGAGAGGCCGTCTGGTTGCCGTCGTGCTCGGTTTCATCGGCATCCTCGTGATCCTGCGGCCGGGGCTGGAAAGCTTGCAGCCGGCCGGTTTGCTCATGCTCGGGGTCGCCTTCAGCTTCGCTCTCGTGGCGATCATGACCAAGCGCCTTACGATGACCGAGAGCACCTTCTCGATCCTCTTCTTCATGAATCTGATTCAGCTTCCCATGAACCTTGCCGGCGTGAGCCGGGCCTTCTGGCTCGAGATCCAGAAGGTTCATCTCCTGCCTCTCGCCGGCATCTGCCTCGGCGGTCTCCTCTCCCATTATTTCCTGACCAACGCCTACCGCCGGGGCGATGCGACGATGGTGGTTCCCCTGGACTTCATGCGCATCCCGCTGATCGCTCTCGTCGGCTGGCAGTTCTATGGCGAGCCTCTCGACCCCTTCGTCTTCCTGGGCAGCGGGTGCATCATCCTCGGCCTTCTCTATTCCCTGCATCGCGAGGCGAGGTCCGCATGAGCTGGTCGTCGCAACAGGATGCCGCCCTCAAGGCCGTCGCCGATTGGCTGCGCCGCGGCGACCGTCAGGTGTTTCGGCTTTTCGGTTATGCCGGAACCGGCAAGACGACGCTCGCCAAGCACATCGCCGAGCATGTGGATGGCGAGGTGGCCTTCGGGGCCTATACGGGTAAGGCCGCGCTCGTGCTGCGCACCAAGGGCTGCACGGATGCCTCCACCATCCATTCCATGATCTATCGCTCGCGGGAATCGGACGAGAACGGACCGCAATTCGTTCTCAACCGCCAGAGCCCGGCTGCCAAGGCCGACCTGATCGTCATCGACGAATGCTCGATGGTGGACGAAGAGCTGGGGCGCGACCTTCTGTCCTTCGGGCAACCTGTTCTGGTGCTGGGAGACCCGGCGCAGCTGCCGCCCGTCAAGGGCGGGGGCTTCTTCACGGAGGGGGAGCCCGACGTGATGCTCACCGAGGTGCATCGCCAGGCGCGGGACAACCCCATCATTCATCTGTCGATGACGGTCCGCGAGGGCGGACGCCTCGATGCCGGCTCGTACGGCGAGAGCCGCATCATCCGCCGCCGCGAGATCGATGCCGCCGCCGTCATGGCGGCCGATCAGGTTCTCGTCGGCCTCAACAAGACGCGGCGCCTCTACAACACGCGCCTGCGTGAGTTGAACGGCTATCGCGATCCCATGCCGGCGGCGGGCGAGAAGCTGGTGTGCCTGCGCAACGACAAGACCAAGGGGCTGCTCAACGGCGGCACCTGGTCCATCCAGGCCCTTCGCGGCATCCGCAACGACTTCGTCCGCATGGATGTGGTGCCCGACGACGATGCGCGCCGCCGGTCGGTCGAGGTGGCCGTCCACAAAGCGTTCTTCGAGGGCACGGAAGAGGAGGTTCCCTTCGTCCTCCGCAAGGAGTCGGACGAGTTTACTTACGGTTATGCGCTGACCGTGCACAAGGCCCAGGGCTCGCAATGGGACAATCTCGTGCTCTTCGACGAATCCTATGCCTTCCGCGAGCATCGCAGCCGCTGGCTCTACACCGCCCTGACGCGGGCGGCGGAAAAGATTACGGTCGTGATCTGAGCCGCACCCGCCGGCCCCGCTCCACATCCGCGACCGGAACCGGATCAAGCTTGAGCGCTTATGTCTTCTGTCACTGAACGATTGGCAGGGTGCGGACATGCTGAAATGGGCTCTGATCTTCCTCGTGGTCTCCCTCGTCGCGGGCGCACTGGGCTTTACGGGAGTCGCGTCCGGGGCACGCAGCATCGCCAAGGTCCTGTTCGCCCTCTTCCTCCTTGCTTTCCTCATCCTCATCCTGATCGCCTGGGGCGCGGGAGAGCTGATGTTCTAGGGATCATTCCCGATCCCTCCCTTCGCGGGCTGCGACTCATGCGCTGAACGCATGAAGTCCCTGCTCCGGCAGGCCTGCCTTCTTTCCTGAGGCTCGCTATAGGGGCTCCTCAACTTTTTGCGTTTGGGCGCGTCGAGATGAAATTTTCTGTCTCAGACACGTCTTGAAACGCAAACCTACGAAAGGGACGCCCATGAAACGTCGTTCATTCCTCCAAGCCGCCACCCTTGGCGCCGCCGCAGGAACCATCGCCAAGCCCGCCATCGCCCAATCCAATCCGGAGATCCGCTGGCGCATGACCTCGGGCTTCCCGAAGTCGCTCGACACCCTGTTCGGAACCGGGGAAACCCTGGCGAAATACGTCTTCGAGGCGACCGACGGGAAGTTCCAGATTCAGTCGTTCGCGGCCGGTGAGATCGTCGGCACGCCGCAGGCGGCCGACGCGGTCGGCAGCGGCACCGTCGAGATGGCGCATACCTGCTCCTATTACTATGTCGGCAAGGACCCGACCTTCGCCATCGGAACGACCCTGCCGTTCGGTCTCAATTCCCGCCAGATGAATGCGTGGCTCTACCATGGCGGCGGCAACGAGCTGCTGAACGCGTTCTATGCCAAGCACAATTTCTATGCCCTGCCGGGCGGCAATACCGGCGCGCAGATGGGCGGCTGGTTCCGCAAGGAGATCAAGACCGTCGACGATCTGAAGGGCCTGAAGATGCGCATTGCGGGTCTTGCCGGCACGGTCATGCAGAAGCTCGGCGTCGTGCCGCAGCAGATCTCCGGGGGCGACATCTACCCGGCGCTGGAGCGCGGCACCATCGACGCCGCCGAGTGGGTTGCACCTTACGACGACGAGAAGCTCGGCTTCCAGAAGGTCGCGCCTTACTACTACTATCCCGGCTTCTGGGAAGGCGGCCCGGCCATCCATTTCTTCATCAACCTGCAGAAATGGAACGAATTGCCGAAGGCATATCAAGCGGCGCTCAAGGCGGCATCGGGTTATGCCAATGCCGACATGCAGGCGAAGTACGATGCAGGCAATCCTGGCGCCCTCCGCCGCCTGGTCGCCGGTGGCGCGCAGCTGCGTCCGTTCTCGCAGGAGATCATGGAGGCGGCCTACAAGGCCGCCAACGAGCTCTATGACGATCTCTCGGCCAAGAACGCGGAATTCAAGACGCTCTATGACAGCTACAAGGCGTTCCGGAACGAGGAGTACCTCTGGTTCCAGGTGGCCGAATACGCCTACGACACCTTCATGGTCCGCGCCCGCGCCCGCGGATGATCAAATGAGAAAGGCGGGCTTCAGGGCCCGCCTTTCTTTTCAGGTCATTGGCTCGCCGTGGCCGATGTGTCGCCGTTGGCAAGCTTCGAAGCGTAAAAGGCGATCGTCCGCGCATAGACCTGCGACTTGTTCCAGGCCCGAATGGCCTCGAAATTCGGGGAGCCCGGCTGCCAGTCGCCGCCTTTCACCCAGCCGTGACTTTTGAGATAATTGGCGGTCGACGCCAGCACGTCGACCGGGCTGTGCAGAAGATCGGCGCGTCCGTCGCCGTCGAAGTCGACGGCGTATCTGACATAGTTCGACGGCATGAACTGAGTCTGCCCCATCTCGCCTGCCCAGGCGCCGCGCATCTCGGCGGGCGAAAGATCTCCCCGGTCTACGATCCGCATGGCATCGAAGAGATGAGCCGTGAAGAAATCCGAGCGGCGGCAATCATAGGCGAGGGTTGCGACCGAGCGGATGACGGGCAGGTTGCCCTTCACTGCGCCGAAATCGGTCTCCAGCCCCCAGATCGCGACGAGAACGGGTGCGGGTACGCCATAGCGCTGCTCGATGCGGTTGAGGGTTGCCGCATGGCGCTTGAGCATGCTCGCGCCGCCTTTGAGCCGCGCGGGCGAGACCATGCGGCCGGCGAACTGCTCGAAGCTCTGCTTGAACACGCCTTGGCCACGATCCTTCCTGATGATGGTCTGGTCGAACGTGACGCCGGACAGGCTACGCCTGACGGCCTCCGGCGAAATACCCTGCGCCACCGCTTCCTGCCCGATGTCGTCGAGCCATTTCTCGAACCCCGCCGGATCGCGGCAGGTTGCCGCCGTCGCCTGACCGGCCGCGACCAGGGCGGCAGCAAGAAAGGAGGCGCGCATGAAGGCCTGCATGAAATCTCTCCAGGTTCATTCCGTTCCTGAGCGAGGTAGGGCTCGGTGCCGACAACTCAAGACCGTTGCCGTTGCGGGGAAACCGCTGCGCTTCGCGTGCGTTGCCATGAAAAGGAAGCTGTTACGGCTGGAGGCGATGGTGCGCAGTGTTACACACCGGGGTGCACGGGCCTGCAAGGTTGCCGCGTTGGCTCTTTTCGGCGTCGTACTGAATTCGCAGGTCTCGTGTGCATCGGCTCCGACAGAGGCTCCCTCTTTTCGGCTTGAGCCGATGAGCACTTCTCTGCAGAACGCATCCTCGGCTGCGGGCCGGGTCTCTGCGCCACGCGCTGCCGGGCTGCCCGACCGCCCCATGGTGGCGGAACCGGTCGAGGCACGGTTCGATCCGGCCACCCGGCAGACCTTTGTGCAAGGCACGGCCGGATCGGATCTCTGCTTCGCTTTCGCCCTGCCCGATGAATGGCGCGCGAGCCCGCAGGGGCTGACAGCGGCGCTCACTCGTGCCGAAATTTCCGTCGGCCTGCGTTCGGCAGAGGCGCTGCGCCATGTGCCGCGGCCCGACCTCGTCAGCCGCGACGCCGCCGTGCTGCAGAATGATTACGAGGAGCTTCTCGGGCGTCCTGCGCAATCGGTTTCCCTGACACCCGGTGCCGGGGGCGCGCGATGGTCGGCGACCTGGATCGACGCCAACCTTCCCTCTGCCTCGCATTCCATGACGGTCGAAACTCTCATTATGCCGCTTTCGCCGGAATGGGTGCTCGAACTCTCTCTCTCCGGGGTCGAGACACCCGAGGATTACAATATCCTGATCAGGAATTTATGGATGCGCTTGAAGGTGCAGGGCGCGGCGGCCTGCAGAGAGTGAGCTTAGGAAGCCGCGCATCATGCGTGGATCCTTCTTGCAAGATCGAGTTTCGTGTAGAAGGTTTGTCTCGCCCTTTCTCTTGCCAAAGCCGGTATCTTGCTGACTCGTTACACCAAACTCGTCCCAGCCGGTTCGTCGCTGGCATACGGTGTGTCCGTCGGCTGTGTCGTCCTTGCGACGCTTGCGCGCTTGGCTTTGGAACCCGCCATCGGGCCGATGACCCCTTACATCACGATGTTCCCAGCCGTGCTTCTGGCATCCGTGATCGGTGGGTTCGGGCCCGGTCTACTGGCGATCCTGCTGAGTGCGGCAACAGCCCAATACATCTTCGTCGAGCCCAGGTTCAGCTTCGCGCCTGTCTCCGTCACCAGCGTCACGAGCGCCTTTTTTTATGTCCTATCGGCCTTCCTGATGGTTCTGACGGCGACCGCGATGCGGCGCGCCGTCGAGCGCCTCGAGACGGCGCAGCAGAAGCTCCTGGCGGCGCTCGAAGCCTCGAATACCGGCACGTGGCGGTGGGATATCAAAAGCGATGCCGTCGAATGGGATCCGGCCATGGCCAACGTCGTCGGTCTCGGCGAGCGGTTGCCTCCGCGGAATCTGGAGGAGTTCCTGGCGCTGATCCATCCGCGCGACCGGGAGAGAGTCAGACGGGCAACCGCTCAGGCCATCGTCGACAGGGTCCCGTCCGAGATCGAATTCCGGATCGTGCTTCCCGACGGAGAGGAACGATGGATCTATGATCGCGGGCGCGGCGTCCATGACGGGGAGGGCAGGCCCCTCTACATGGTGGGCGCCTGCCTGAACATCACGGAGCGCAAGCGGGCGGAGCAGCGCCAGAACCTGCTGCTCCACGAGCTCAACCACCGGGTCAAGAATACGCTCGCGACCGTGCAGTCCCTTGCCGTTCAGACCTTTCGTAGCAGCAAGAATCCTGCCGACATCCAGAAGGATTTTATGGCCCGTCTCCTGGCGCTTTCGGCGACGCACAACATCCTGACCCAGACATTATGGGAAAGCGCTTCGATCAGGGATATTCTCGAGGCCGAGCTGTCCCCTTACGGCGGAGGCGGCCCGGAGCAAGAGCGAATCCGGATCGAGGGAGAGGATGTGCTGCTCAAGCCGCAGCAGGCTTTAAGTCTCGGCATGGCCATTCACGAACTGTCCACCAATGCGGCCAAGCATGGCGCACTCTCGACGGCGGACGGGCAAACCTCTATCTCCTGGCATGTGGAAGGCGCGGGACAGGAGGGGCGGCAGCTCGTTCTGCGCTGGAGCGAACAGGGCGGGCCGAGCGTCGACGGGCCCAGGAGCCGAGGCTTCGGAACGCGCTTGATCGAGAGAAGCGTCGTCCATGAACTCGGCGGCACGATGGAAGTGAATTTCGCGCCGGCCGGTCTTGAATACCTCTTCAAGGTTCCGCTCACGGCCTCATGAGGAACGAGCCATGGATGTGATCATCTACCACAATCCCGAATGCGGGACCTCGCGCAACGCCCTGGCGATGATCCGCAATGCCGGGGTCGAGCCGCATATCATCGAGTATCTCAAGTGCCCGCCGACGCGCCTGCTCCTGCGCCAGCTCATCGGGCGCATGGGGCTTTCCGTGCGCGACGTAATCCGCGAGAAGGGAACGCCTTACCAGGAGCTCGGGCTCGGCGATCCAGGCTTGAGCGACGACCAGCTCCTCGACGCCATGATGGCGCACCCGGTGCTGATCAACCGGCCTATCGTGGTCACCCCGCTCGGCGTCAGACTCTGCCGGCCTTCCGAAATGGTGCTCGACATCCTGCCGCCGCAGCAGGGCGAGTTCGTCAAGGAAGACGGAGAGCCGGTCGTGGATGCGTCCGGCCGCCGGGTCGGGATCGCTTGAGGCCGTTTTCATTCGACGAGACAGAGTTCGAAACTGCAATCGGGGCTCGCCGACGGCCAGTGAATTTCGGCTTGCCTGGAGGCCAATAATTCCATATTTCTAGAAATATGGAATCAGAGACAGCCATCCAGACTCTTGCCGCCTTGGCCCAACCGACCCGCCTCGACGTGTTCCGCCTGCTTGTCCGCCGAGAGCCGGCCGGGATGCCTGCTGGCGATATCGCCCGTGAGCTGGCGGTGCCCGCCAACACCATGTCGGCGCATCTCGCGGTTCTGACGCGGGCTGAACTGGTCCGCTCGGAGCGTCGCGGCCGGTCCATCGTCTATCGCGCGGACCTGGACCATGTCCGCTCCCTCGCGACGTTTATCCTGAGGGATTGCTGCGGCGGCAGGCCGGAGGTCTGCGCGCCGCTCATTGCCGACCTCACTCCCTGCTGTCCACCGAAGGAATCCGCTCATGGCTGAGCCGATCTACAACGTCCTGTTCCTCTGCACGGGCAACACGGCCCGCTCGATCCTGGCGGAGGGGATCCTGCGCAAGGATGGGGAAGGGCGCTTCCGCGCCTTCTCTGCGGGCAGCCAGCCGAAGGGAAGGGTCAATCCCTTCGCCCTGAAGGTACTCGATGCCTATGGCTATCCCTCCCAAGGGTATCGCTCGAAGAGCTGGGACGAGTTCACGCGACCGGATGCCCCGCAGATGGATTTCATCTTCACGGTCTGCGATTCCGCCGCGGGCGAATCCTGCCCCATCTGGCCGGGGCATCCGGCGACCGCCCATTGGGGCGTCGAAGACCCTGCCGCCGTCGAAGGGCCGGATATCGAGAAGGAAAAGGCCTTCGTGCAGGCCTTCAAGTATCTTCACAACCGCATCGAGCTGTTCCTGAACCTGCCTTTGAGCCAGCTCGATTCCGTATCGCTCCACCACAAGCTTCGCGAGATCGGGCGGATCGAGGGCGCGACATCACTGCAACTCGATCATTCCTGACGTCTGCTCCGAGAACGGTCATGTCCATCTTCGAACGCTACCTGACCCTTTGGGTCGCGCTCTGCATCGTCGCAGGGATCGCCCTCGGGCATATGATGCCTGGCGTGTTCCAGGTCATCGGCGGGGTCGAGTTCGCTCGGGTCAACCTGCCGGTCGCCGTGCTGATCTGGCTCATGATCGTGCCCATGCTGGTGAAGATCGATTTCGCGGCCTTGGGCGAGGTACGCCGGCACTGGCGCGGCATCGGCATCACGCTCTTCATCAACTGGGCCGTGAAGCCGTTCTCCATGGCAGCGTTGGGATGGTTCTTTGTGGGATACCTGTTCCGGTCCTATCTGCCGGAAGGCGAGATCGCCTCCTATATCGCCGGCCTCATCCTTCTGGCGGCCGCGCCCTGCACGGCCATGGTGTTCGTCTGGAGCAACCTGACCAAGGGCGAGCCGCATTTCACGCTCTCCCAGGTCGCGCTCAACGACACGATCATGGTCTTCGCCTTCGCGCCCATCGTCGGCCTGCTCCTTGGCATCTCCGCCATCGCGGTGCCGTGGGACACGCTGGTTCTGTCGGTCGTGCTCTACATCGTCCTGCCCGTGATCGCCGCGCAGGCGCTGCGGCGTTTCGTGCTGGCGAGGGGCGGGGAGGCCGCTCTCGGACATCTGCTGCGTATGCTCCAGCCCTTGTCGCTCGTGGCGCTGCTGGCGACCCTGGTGCTGCTCTTCGGCTTCCAGGGCGAGCAGATCCTGGCGCAGCCGCTCGTCATCGCGATCCTCGCCGTGCCCATTCTGATCCAGGTCTATTTCAATGCCGGGTTTGCCTATCTGCTCAACCGCATCGCGGGCGAGAAGCATTGCGTCGCCGGCCCATCAGCGCTGATCGGCGCGAGCAACTTCTTCGAGCTGGCGGTCGCCGCCGCCATCAGCCTCTTCGGTTTCCATTCGGGTGCGGCGCTCGCCACCGTCGTGGGCGTCCTGATCGAGGTCCCGGTGATGCTCTCGGTGGTGAAGATCGTCAATGCCAGTCAGGGCTGGTACGAGCGGACACGTGTTCGATCCGAAGCTCGCGCGACGGCGGAATAAAAAAGGAAGGCCCCGTGGCCTTCCTTTTATTTGTTATGTATCCATCTTCAGCGCGGCGATGAAGGCTTCCTGCGGGATGTCGACCTTGCCGTACTGGCGCATCCGCTTCTTGCCTTCCTTCTGCTTGTCGAGCAGCTTGCGCTTGCGGGAGGCATCGCCGCCGTAGCACTTGGCCGTCACGTCCTTGCGGAGCGCCCGGATGGTTTCGCGGGCGATGATCTTGCCGCCGATGGCCGCTTGCACGGGGATCTGGAACATGTGCGGCGGGATCAGCTCTTTGAGCTTCTCGCACATGGCGCGGCCGCGGCCTTCGGCGCGGGCGCGGTGCACCAGCATCGAGAGCGCGTCCACCGGCTCGCCGTTGACGAGCACGGACATCTTCACGAGGTCGCCCTCGCGGTAGTCGGAGATGTGGTAGTCGAACGAGGCGTAACCCTTCGAGACCGATTTCAGGCGGTCGTAGAAGTCGAACACCACCTCGTTGAGCGGCAGGTCGTAGACCACCATGGCGCGCTTGCCGACATAGTTGAGATCGATCTGCACGCCGCGGCGATCCTGGCAGAGTTTCAGCACGGAGCCGAGATAGTCGTCGGGGGTGAGGATCGTCGCGCGAATCCAAGGCTCCTCGATGGCCTCGATCTGCATCACGTCCGGCATGTCGGCCGGATTGTGAAGCTCCTTGATCGAGCCGTCGCGCATGCGCAGGTGATACACCACGGAGGGCGCGGTGGAGATGAGGTCGAGGTTGAACTCGCGCTCCAGGCGCTCCTGGATGATTTCGAGATGCAGGAGGCCGAGGAAGCCGCAGCGGAAACCGAAGCCGAGCGCGGCTGAGGTCTCCATCTCGTAGGTAAAGCTCGCGTCGTTCAGGCGAAGCTTGCCCATGGCCGCGCGCAGGTTCTCGAAGTCGGCAGCATCCACGGGGAAGAGGCCGCAGAACACCACCGGCTGCACGGGCTTGAAGCCGGGAAGCGCTTCGGCCGTGGGCTTGCGGTCGTCGGTGATGGTGTCGCCGACGCGGGTATCGGCCACTTCCTTGATCGATGCGGTGAGGAACCCGACCTCGCCGGGGCCGAGCACCTCGACGTCGGTCATCTTGGGGCGGAACACGCCGACCTTGTCGACCCCGTAAGTGGCGCCGGTTCCCATCATCTTGATGGTCTGGCCCTTTTTCAGGGTGCCGTCGATGATGCGCACGAGCACGACGACGCCGAGATAGGCGTCGTACCAGGAATCGACGAGCATCGCCTTGAGCGGCGCTTCCTTGTCGCCCTTGGGCGGCGGCAGCTTCTTGACGATGGCCTCCAGCACGCCCTCGATATTGAGGCCGGTCTTGGCCGAGATCGGCACGGCTTCCGACGCGTCGATGCCAATCACCTCTTCGATCTGCTCCTTGATCCGGTCCGGATCCGCGGCGGGCAGGTCGATCTTGTTGAGGACCGGCACGATCTCGTGGTTGGCGTCGATGGCTTGGTAGACGTTGGCGAGCGTCTGCGCCTCCACGCCCTGCGAGGCGTCGACCACCAGGAGCGAGCCTTCGCAGGCGGCCAGCGAGCGGGAGACCTCGTAGGCGAAGTCCACGTGGCCGGGTGTGTCCATCAGGTTCAGGATATAGGTCTTGCCGTCTTCAGCCTTGTATTCCAGGCGGACGGTCTGCGCCTTGATGGTGATGCCGCGCTCGCGCTCGATATCCATGTTGTCGAGCACCTGCTCCGTCATCTCGCGGGCCGAGAGCGCCCCCGTGGTCTGGATCAGGCGGTCGGCGAGCGTCGACTTGCCGTGGTCGATATGGGCCACGATGGAGAAGTTGCGGATGTTGTCGAAGGTGCGTGCGGTCATAATACTGCAAATATAAGAATGTTCAGGCCGCAATAGCAGGGGCGGCCCCCAAAGCCAAGGGAGGCCGGTGTCGCTGGAGCTCAGCCTGAAGGTCTATCCAGGTCCGGCCAAGGTTCAGGCGGGGTCAGGCACGCGTTCTCCCTCACGGAGGTAGGCTTCCGCTCTCCAAGCGCTGGGCGAGGTGCCCGTGACGCGACGGAACTCCCGGTTGAAGTTCGACTTCGTCTGGAACCCCGCCTTGAACATGATCGCGGTGACGGGTTCGGCCGTCTCAGACAAAAGGCGGCAGGCCTCCGCGATCCGATGGTCGTTGATGTATTGCGAGACGTTCTGGCCCTTGACCCGGTTGATGGCTGTGGAAATCCGACGGGCGGGTATCCGGGTCTTGCGGGCGAGGCGCTCCAGGTTCAGGTCGAGATCCTCAAAGAGACGTTTTGTCTGCATGGCGTCGTCGAGCTGCGCGACAATATCCACGTTCTCCTGGGCTGGACCCTCCGACTCGATGGTCAGGTCCTGCTCGGATTCCGGCTCGGCGGGACCTCGCCCGGCCACGGCGGCCGCCGCTCCCAAAATCAGAAGAAACAGCACATTGGCGATCCCAACGATCAGGCCCGCATAGGATGCGTTGCCCGAATTCATGGTAATCGAGATCGCGATTTCGAGAAGAGCTGACAGGATCATGGTGGCCGCCGTTGCCCAGAGCGCACCATAGGTCGAAAGCACCTGCTCGAAGGAGGATCGGCTCAATGCGTCGGGGCCTCTCAGAGCAAGTCGGGTCAAGGCAGCTCCATAGCCCAAGAACGTCCCGATCAGCATGAGATCGATTCCGTCTGGCCACAGGACGCTCAGGGTAATGACGGCCAGGGCGGGAACGCCGTGGACCCAGATTGGGAACTGCCCCCGGCCTTTCTCTTGTGCCGCGAGCACGCGGAAACAAAGCCAAGCCAGGGCCGCGATGAGCGCCGCCAGGACGGACTGGATCGGCAGAAGCCAGGTCATCCCGTAGCTCCAGCGCAGCCCGACGAGAACGGATTGCAGGACATGAAACCCGAGGAGAAGCACGAACGGGAGGTTCAGGGGGGCCTCGTGGCGTCGACTCAACATCTGCCCCAACAGAAGAAGCAAGATGAGGGCGACGACGAAGGGCAAGGGCAGGGAAATCATGGGAGGGCCGTCTTTCTGACGCTCCTTATGACCTAAAACGCGTTTCAGGACGACCTTGATCGCGATCCAGGTCGCTGGCGGCTCCGAACGATGCAGTTTCAGGCCGTCCGCCAATGGGGCGGAGAACTTTGAAAGCGCAATCATGAAACCTGTCGTTCTTTCTGTTGGCCTATGCTTTCTCGGTGCTATCCAGGGCGCCGAGGCTGCGGAGCCGGTCGGCTACCATGCTTTTTCCGTTCACGCTCCGGAGCGTGGAGCGGATCTCCCCGTTTCGGTCTGGTATCCTGCGGCTGAGGGCGGAAAACCCATGCTCGTTGGAGACAGCACGCTCTTCAGGGGCACAGCCGCGCGCGGCGACGCGCCATTCGCCGAGGGGCGTTTCCCGCTCGTGCTGCTCTCGCACGGTTCCGGCGGCAATGCACCTGGCCTCGGCTGGCTGGCATCGCGCCTGGCGGCGGAGGGGTTCGTAGTCGCGGCTCCCAACCATCCCGGCAGCACCACTGGCAATGCATCGCAGATCGCCACCATCAAGATCTGGAACCGTCCTGCCGACATCTCGGCTGTCATCACGGCCGTCGTGGCGGACAAGAGACTCGGCTCCCGGATCGATGGGAACAGAATCGGCGTGCTTGGCTTCTCCCTCGGTGGAAACACGGCTCTTTCCCTTGTGGGGGCGCGGGCCGATGCCGAGGCCTATTCCCGCTATTGCGAGGGGAGCGCTGCCGGTCCCGAATGTGCATGGTTCGTCAGAGGCGGAGTGAGCTTCAAGGCTTTGGACAAGGAACGCTTCAACCGTTCCAATCTCGACGGACGCATCAAGGCGGCCGTTGTGATCGATCCGGCCATGGCGCAGGCCTACCAGCCTGAGAGCCTGGCCAAGGTTGCGGTCCCGACGCATATCATCAACCTCGGGCGTCCAGGCTGGATCATTCCCGCCATCGAGGGCTCAAAGCTTGCGCGAGCCATTCCTGGCGCCGGATATGATACAGTCTCCGATGCAACGCATTATTCTTTCCTGGGCGAGTGCAAGCCTGAAGGTCCGGCCATACTGAAGGCTGAAGGAGATGAAGATCCTTTATGCGAGGACGGAGGTTCCCGTCCCCGCGCTGCCATCCACGCGCAGTTGGTGAACATGATCGTGGGCTTCTTTAGGCGCCAGTTGCAAGTCGGGCATTAAACCCGGTCCTCAACGCCCTTTCTCCAGGATCCGGGAGATCACCTTGGCCGTGTAATCGACCATCGGCACGATGCGGGCATAGTTCAGCCGGGTCGGGCCGATCACCCCGAGCACGCCCACGATCTTCTGGCTGCCGTCGCGGAAGGGGGCGGCGATCATCGAGGAGCCGGAGAGGGAGAACAGCTTGTTCTCCGACCCGATGAAGATGCGCACGCCTTCCCCGCCCTCGGCGCGGCTCAACAGGTCGATCACGTCGGTCTGCGTTTCGAGGTCGGAGAAGAGCAGGCGGATCCGCTCCAGGTCCTCCGCCGCCTTCAGGTCGTCGAGCAGGTTGGCCTGCCCGCGCACGATCAGCTGGCGGGTTTCAGCCGAGCCCACGGTGGTCGCGAGCCCCGCCTCCACGAGTCGGGCCGTGAGAGCATCGAGCTCGCGCTCCATCTCCTCGCGGCGGGTGACGATCTCGCGCGTCAGGTCGCCCAGGGTCTTGCCCTGGATGCGGGCGTTCAGAAAATTCCCGGCCTCCACCAGGGCGCCGGCCGGCAGGCCGGCGGGGAGGTCGAGGAGGCGGTTTTCCACCGAGCCGTCCTCGGAAACGAGCACTACGAGGGCGCGGGTGGGGTCGAGTCGCACGAATTCGATATGCTTGAGGCGCGCATTGGACTTCGAGGTCACGACCACGCCCGCCCCGCGCGAAACGCCCGAGAGCAGGGCCGAGGCCTCGGCGAGGGCCGTTTCCAGGGTGTGGCCCGAGGCGGCCGCCCGCATCTGCGCCTCGATGCGCGAGCGCTCGTCGGCGGTCACGTCGCCGATTTCAAGCATGGCGTCCACGAAGAAGCGCAGGCCCGTTTCCGTCGGCAGGCGGCCTGCGCTGGTATGGGGCGCGAAGATCAGGCCCGCCGCCTCCAGGTCCGCCATGACGTTGCGGATCGAAGCGGGGGAGAGGGGCATCGGCAGGATGCGCGAGAGATGGCGCGAGCCCACGGGCTCGCCGGTCATCAGGTAGCTTTCGACGATCTGGCGGAAAATCTCGCGGGAACGGTCGTTCAGCTCCGCGATGGCGCGGGTTTCCGACAGAGGGGAGAAAGGACCGGTTGCGTGCATGCGATGGGTTCTACGCTTTCACAATTCGACCCTGCAAGTCCGCATTATGTGCGGTTTGAGGAGCCGTTAGGCAAGGCTTGACCCTTGCGCAAACCGCCCCGGCGCTTCAAACAGGCGGGAATCGGAAGATTGTGAGGAGAATCCCCCATGCGCCCGTCCAACCGCGCCCCCGACGAACTGCGTCCCGTCACCCTGGAGCGGGGCGTCGCGCGCTATGCGGAGGGCTCCTGCCTCGTATCCTTCGGCAACACGAAGGTGATCTGCACCGCGTCGCTCGAGGAAAAGGGGCCGCCGTGGCTGCGCGGCACAGGCCGCGGCTGGGTGACGGCGGAGTATTCCATGCTGCCCCGCGCCACCCACGAGCGCACTAGGCGCGAGGTCAATTCCGGCAAGCCCTCGGGCCGCACGCAGGAGATTCAGCGCCTCATCGGGCGCTCCCTGCGCGCGGTCGTCAACCTGCCCGCCATCGGCGAGCGGCAGATCGTCGTCGATTGCGACGTGATCCAGGCCGACGGCGGCACCCGCACAGCCTCCATCACCGGAGCCTGGGTGGCCCTGCACGATTGCTTCGCATGGATGCAGAACCGCTCGATCATCTCGATCAATCCCCTGCGCGAGCCCGTCGCCGCCGTGTCCTGCGGCATCTATCAGGGCAAGCCCGTGCTCGACCTCGACTATGCCGAGGATTCCGCCGCCGAGACGGACGCCAATTTCGTCATGACCGGCTCCGGCGGCATCGTCGAGGTGCAAGGCACGGCGGAAGGCAAGCCGTTCTCCGAGGACGAGTTCCTGAACCTCCTGCGCCTCGCCAAGGCCGGCGTGGCGCAGCTCGTGGATCTCCAGAAGAAGGCCGTGGCGTGATGATGCACCGCCCTCTGACCGGCAAGGTCGTCATCGCCACCCACAATGCGGGAAAGCTGCGCGAGATGCGGGAATTGCTGGCCCCGTTCGGCGTCGAGGCCGTGTCGGCGGGCGAGCTCGGCCTGCCTGTGCCCGACGAGACGGGCCACATGTTCGCCGAGAACGCGGCTATCAAGGCCCATGCGGCGGCGAAGGCCACGGGCCTGCCGGCGCTGTCCGACGATTCAGGGCTCTGCGTTCACGCCCTCGATGGCGCGCCGGGCCTGTTCACGGCCGACTGGGCCGGTCCGGCGCGGGATTTTTATGCCGCCATGGAGCGGGTGAAGCGCGAGCTCGACAAGCGCGAGGCGACGGATCGTCGGGCTCATTTCGTCTCCGCTCTCGTCATTGCCTGGCCCGATGGGCACGAGGAGCTGTTCGAGGGGCGCGTCTTCGGCCAGGTGGTCTGGCCGCCGCGCGGCGACAAGGGGTTCGGCTACGACCCGATGTTCCAGCCGGACGGCTTCGCCGAGACCTTCGGTGAGATTTCTTCGGAGGAGAAGCACGGCATCGACTGGTCGAAGCCCGAGCCCTCGGGGCTCTCCCACCGGGCGCAGGCCTTCGTGAAGCTGGCGGCGGGATGCCTGCAAAGGGCCTAAGAGCACGAAGCGCCCGGGAAGGGCGCTTCGCTTGAGTTGCTGATCAGACGTTCGTCGGGCCGTTGCCGCGGCGCTTGGCCATGAAGGCGTCGAATTCCTCGCGGTCCTTGGCCCGTTTCAGCTCCTCGACGAAGTCGCGGAAGGCGCGGACCTCCTCGTCGAGCTTGCGGCGCTCTTCCTCTAGGCGTTCCAGCTCGCTGCGGCGATATTCGTCGAAGGCCGCGTTGCCGGTGCTGGCAAAGCCTCCGAAGCCTGCGGGACCGCGTGCGGCGAAGAAATCGTCCTTGGCGCGGCCGAAGGTGTCACGGAGATAGGCCTTGGCCTCGTCGTAGTTCGGATATCCACACATTTTCCACACCAGATAGGCCAGCGCGAGCGGCCAGACGAAGATGAAGCCCAGGATGATGCCGGCGATCTCCAGACCGCGGCCGGGCTTGCGCCCGCAGCGGCGGTGAGCGCCCTGATTCCAGGGGCCCTGATGCGGGCCCGCATTCCAGGCGGCGGAGGCAGTATCAGACATCGAGAAGGGTCCTATGTTAATGCTAACAACATTAACATGCGTATCGATTTTGGCGCTTTCAAGGGATCGGGTCCGAAAATCGGATGATGCGTTGGAGAGGGGCTAAGGCTTGCCCTTGAGGGCGCCATGGACCAGGGCGAGGACGCCGGCGCGCAGGAGCTCGTACTTGTCGGGCAGGCCGGGGCCCTTCGGCAGCTGGCCGGCTGCGTCGAGAGTGGCGATGCCGTGGGACAGCGCCCAGACCTCGATGGCGATGAAGCGGACATCGACGTTCTGGAAGCCCTCCGGGAACGTGTCGCTGACGGCCTTGACCAGGAAGTCGAAGGCGTTGCCCGAAGCTTTTCCCCCGTTCTCCACAGCCTTCGCCCAGAACGGGCTGCAGGCCTCGCCCTCGGCAGGCTTGGCCGAGAACATGGCGGCGTAGAAGCCCGGCTCCTGCTCGGCAAAGGCCAGATAGGCCTCCCCCATCCGGGTGAAGCGTTCGAGCGCCGTGCCCTCGCTCTGGAGCGCCCGGCCGAGGCGTTTGGCCAGCTCGTCGTAGCCGCGGAACGCCACCTCCGCCACCAGGGCGTCCCGGCCCCGGAAATGGCGGTAGAGCGCGGCCGGGGTCACGCCCACGAGCTTGGCTGCGTCGGCCAGCGTGAAACCGCCGATTCCCCGCTCGGCGATGAAGCGCTGTGCCGCCTCGATCAGCGCCTCCTTTAGATTGCCGTGGTGATAGCCCTGCCGGTCGAACGGGCCGCGCCAATGCCGCATGATGGGTTCCTGTGTTCCTGCATCAATCTTAAGTCTCTGCCGCCGCAGAGGCTAGGGCGGAGGCTCATGAAGGGTGAACAACCGCCCGGGCAAACGGTTCGGAAAAGTTTATGCGCATTCTTTCTCCTTCCTCACGCGGGGAGAGAGGCGCAGGCCATCTTCAGGTCGCGACACCGCCACCCGTGACGTTCGGCCTCCGACCTGCCATATACGCCCCATGATCGATCATCCGACGCGCGACGTGGGCTTTGGCGTCTATGTCCATTGGCCCTTCTGCGCCTCCAAATGTCCTTATTGCGACTTCAACAGCCATGTCCGCCACCAGCCGGTGGATCAGGAGCGGTTTCTCGCTGCCTTCCGGCGCGAGATCGCCCATACGGCGTCGCGCATTCCGGGTCGGACGGTCACGAGCATCTTTTTCGGCGGCGGCACGCCCTCGCTCATGAAGCCGGAAACCGTCGGCGCGATCCTCGACGCCATCGGCGGTGCATGGGCCATCGATTCCCATGCCGAGGTGACCCTCGAAGCCAACCCGACGAGCGTCGAAGCGGAGCGCTTCCGCGGTTACCGCACGGCCGGCATCAACCGGGTGTCCCTCGGCGTGCAGGCTCTCAACGATCCTGACCTCAAGCGCCTCGGCCGCATGCATTCGGTCGAGGAGGCGCTGGCGGCCGTATCGATCGCGGCCTCCATCTTCGAGCGCTATTCCTTCGACCTCATCTATGCTCGCCCGGGCCAGACACCCCAGGCCTGGGGCGCCGAGCTGGAACAGGCCATTTCCCATGCGGTCGAGCATCTCTCGCTCTACCAGCTCACCATCGAGCCCGGCACCTGGTTCCAGCGTCTCTACGATGCGGGCAAGATCACGGTGCCGGACGAGGAGACGGGCCGCGCGCTCTACGACATCACGCAGGAGGTCTGCGAGAAGCACGGGCTTCCTGCCTATGAAATCTCGAATCACGCCAGGCCCGGCGCGGAATCGCGCCACAACCTCCTCTACTGGCGCTACGGTGAATATGCCGGCATCGGCCCCGGCGCTCACGGACGTCTCGTCACCGGCAATGCGCGGCTCGCCACCGCGACGGAGAAGCATCCCGAAACATGGCTGGACCGCGTGGAACGCGAAGGCCACGGCGTGATCGACGAGGAGGTGCTGACCTCCGAGGCGGAGGGCGACGAGTTCCTGCTGATGGGGCTGCGTCTCAAGGAGGGCGTGGATGCGCGCCGTTTCGAGGCCTTCACGGGCCGAACGCTCAATCCGCGGCGGCTGCGGATTCTGGAGGAGGAAGGCCTGATCCGCCTCGACGGCTCGCGCCTGGCGGTGACGCCGAAGGGGTTTCCGGTTCTCAATGCGGTGATCGCGGAACTCGCAGCCTAGTTCCAGGCTGTCTCTGTGGCACTGTTCAGCAGAGGCCGGAATTGTTGGACGAGAATAGCGCCATCCGACTTTTCTCCCTGAAAATCTAGGGCTTGCCCGCGACCTGTCTTGTAGCACGCGGGCTCTCCTCCCCCTTGTGGGGAGGAGTTGGAGGTGGGGGGTGAGCGCCATGCTGGTCCAGTTCAGCGCCGACACCCCCCACCCTGGCCCTCCCCACAAGGGGGAGGGAAACACGCACTCTATGATGGCGCAGCGCTTAGCGCTTCACCTTGCTCTCGATTACGTCCCACACCGTCGCCGACAGATCCGGCCCGCCGAGGCGCTTGATGGCGCGCAGGCCCGTGGGCGCCGTCACGTTGATCTCGGTGAGGTTGCCGTCGATCACGTCGATGCCGACGAGGATGAGCCCCATGCGCTTGAGGTCCGGGCCGATGGTCTCGCAGATCTCGCGCTCGCGGGGCGTGAGGTCGGTGGGCTTCGCGGCGCCCCCGCGCACCATGTAGGAACGGATGTCGTTGGCCGCTGGAACGCGGTTGATCGCACCCGCCGCCTCGCCGTCGATGAGGATGATGCGCTTGTCGCCTTCCGTGATCCTCGGCAGGAACCGCTGGATCACCCAGGGCTCGCGGAAGAGGTTGGCGAAAAGATCGTAGAGCGAGCCGAAATTGGGATCCTCGCGCCCGACCTTGAACACGCTCGCGCCGCCATGGCCATAGAGCGGCTTCATGACGACGTCGCCGTGCTCGCGGCGGAACTCCTCGATTTCCTGCTTGTCGCGGGAAATGAGCGTCGGCGGCATCAGGTGCGGGAAATGCGTGACGAAGATCTTTTCCGGCGCGTTGCGCACATGCGAGGGATCGTTGACCACGAGAGTCTTGGGGTGGATGCGCTCCAGGAAATGCGTGGCGGTGATGTAGGCCAGATCGAAGGGCGGGTCCTGGCGCATGAGCACCGCGTCGACGGTCGAGAGGTCGACTCGCTCGGGCGTGCCCAGGGTGAAATGGTCGCCCTCCACGTCGCGCACCTCGATGGGTTCGGCCATGGCGATCACGGCGCCGTCGCGCAGCGACAGGCGGTCGGGCGTGTAATGCAGGACCCGGTGTCCACGCCGCTGGGCTTCGAGCAGCAGCGCGAAGCCGGTGTCGCCCGCGATCTTGATGCTGCGGATGTGGTCCATCTGGAACGCGACGGTGAGGGTCATGCGTCAGGCCTCCTTGGGAAGCAGGGTTATTGTGCCAAAAAGGCGGGATGGCAACTCCGAAGCCACGCGGAGCGAACGAAAAGCGGGGGATGCGTGTTATCGAACGGCTCCGCTTGCCGCGGCCCCTTGCAGTTCCCCTCAAGCTTCTCCATGTGACCGAGCATGTCCCGCCGCGCCCTTCTCATCGTCAACGCCAAGAGCCGCAGCGGCGCCGCCCAACGCGATATCGCCATCGAGCGCCTGAGAGGCCACGGCATCGAGCCTTTCCCCTTGGAATGCAGCCGCCGTGAGGATCTTTCTCCCCTCATCGTCGAGAATGCCGAGGGCATGGATTGCGCCATCGTCGGCGGGGGGGGACGGCACCCTCAATGCGGCGGCCTTCGGCGTGATCGAGGCAGGGCTGCCGCTCGGCATTCTGCCGCTCGGCACGGCCAACGATCTTGCGCGCACCCTCCACATCCCCTTCGATCTCGACGGCGCGGCCCAGGTCATCGCCGATGGCCATACCCGCAGGATCGACCTCGGCATCGTCAATGGCGAACCCTTCTTCAACGTGGCGAGCCTCGGCCTCTCGGCGGAGCTTGCCCAGAAGCTGACGCGGGACATCAAGCGACGCTGGGGCCGCCTCGGCTATGCGCTCGTGGCCTTGAAGGTCCTGGCCCAGGCAAGGCCTTTCCGGGCGACGATCACGAGCGAAACGGAATCCGTGCGCGTGCGGACGCTTCAGATCGCGGTCGGCAACGGGCGTTTCTACGGCGGCGGCAACGCTGTCGAGAAGGATGCCGCCATCGACGATCAGCACCTCGACCTCTACAGCCTCGAGCTGGAGCGGGCCTGGAAGCTCGCCCTCATGGCGCGCTCCTTCCGCTATGGCCAGCACGGAGCCTGGGAGGAGGTGAGGGCGGTGCGGGCGAAGGAATTCGACATCCGCACCCGCAGGCCCAGGCCCATCAATGCGGATGGCGAGATCGTGACGCAGACGCCCGCTCACTTCTCCATCAGGCCCGCCGCCGTGACGGTGTTCGCGCCGAAGTAACAGAGCCGCCGTATCTTCAGCCCATCTCCAACTCGAATGCCGACACGATATGCCGCGGCCACGTCTTGGGTGCGATGAACACCGCGTCGGCGCGCCATGTCTTGTTCACGGCCCAGTCATTGCGCGAAAGCCAGGCCCTCACGGCGCGGGAGAAGCGACGGCGTTTTGCTGCCGTGATGGCGGAGAGCGCATCGTCCATCAGCCCGCGCGCCTTCACCTCGACGAAGGCGATGGTGTCGCCGCGCATGACGATGAGGTCGATCTCGCCGCCGGAGGCCGCATAGCGGCGCGCGAGGGGACGGTAGCCTTTGGCGAGCAGGAACAGAAGCGCGACCCACTCGGCATGGTGCCCTCGCAGGAACGTCGCTCTGCGTCGCTCGAGGGCGGTCTTCATGCATCCCGTTTCGCGAGTTCGAGTGCGCGGGCATACACCTCGCGCTTGGGCAGGCCGAGGTCTGCCGCCACCAGTGCCGCGGCGTCCTTGATCGAGTGGTTCTTGAGTGCGGCTTCCAGCTTGCCGTCGAGGGCCGCGTCGGCCTCGGCCGCGTGCATCGCCTTCGTCGCTTCGCCGATCAGGACCACGATCTCGCCTTTCGGCGGGCCTTCCTCCGCGAATTGCCGGGCGAGTTCGGGGAGCGTGCCGCGCCGGATCGTCTCGAACATCTTGGTGAGCTCGCGCGCCACAACGGCCTGCCGCTCGCCCAGCACGTCGGCGGCATCGGCCAGCATCTCGGGCAGCCGGTGCGGGCCCTCGAAGAGCATGAGCGTGCCGGGGATGGAGCCGATCTCGGCAAGTCGCGCCCGTCGCGCCGCGCTCTTGGGCGGCAGAAAGCCCTCGAAGAAGAAACGGTCGGTGGGCAGGCCCGACGCCACGAGCGCGGTGAGCACGGCGGAGGGGCCGGGAATCGGGGTAACCGGCAGTCCTTCCTCGATGGCCGACTGGACGAGCTTGTAGCCTGGGTCCGAGACCAGCGGCGTCCCAGCATCCGACACCAGGGCCAGCGCCTGCCCCTCCCTTATGCGGTGAACCATGCGCTCGCGCACGGCATCGTTGGAATGCTCGTGATAGGCCACGAGCGGCGTGGTGATGCCGTAATGGGCAAGCAGGGTCTTCGTCACCCGCGTATCCTCGGCCAGGATCGCATCCGCCGCCGCGAGTACGCTCAGGGCCCGGAAGGACACGTCCTGCAGGTTGCCGATGGGGGTCGCGACCACATAGAGGCCGGGCGAGAGGGGCTTGGCTTCGGCGGCGAGGCCGAAGGCGGTGAAGGTCGCCACCCGCTCGGTGGGTTCGCGCCGCTTGGTCCGGTTGTCGATTCTCTGAGTCATGTCCTGTCACTGTCGCATGAAGCGGAGCCGTCGCGAAAGCCGGAGCGGGCGCCCAATCCTGCATGAGAAACAATGTTTACTTTTTGCTGCCACCTTTTCCCCGGCAAGCAAAGCTGTTTCCAGAGGGGGCGGAGATGGCGCATGGATCGTTTGGAAGGGCGGGAAGCCTTTTGAGCCGGGCCGCATGGACCGGCGTTCTGGCTGTGTCGCTGGCCCTGTCCGGCTGCATCGGCTCGGGAAGCCTGATGCCGCCGAGCCGGACGGGCGAGCCGCGCGCTCCCGCCGTCGAGCCTGTTTACGCTGCCGGCGTCGTGCCGCCGGATGGCGCCACCATCGGCTCCGGTCCCGTCAAGGTCGGCCTCATCCTGCCCATGACCGCTCCGGGGCAGGGGGCAGTGGTGGCGCAGAGCATGCGCAATGCTGCCGAAATGGCGCTCGGCGAGTTTCAGGGTTCGGGAATCACCCTCCTCGTGAAGGACGATCGCGGCACGCCCGAGGGAGCGCAGGCCGCCGCCCAGCAGGCTCTCGCCGAGGGGGCCGAGCTCATCATCGGCCCGCTCTTCGCCGGTTCCGTCCAGGCGGCCGGGCAGGCGGCGCGCCCTGTGGGTAAACCTGTCATCGGCTTTTCCACGGATGCGAGCGTCGCCACGCGCGGCGTCTATCTCCTGAGCTTCCTCTTGCAGGAAGAGGTCGACCGCATCGTTTCTTTCGCCGCGACCCAGGGCCGGCGGTCCGTCGCAGCCCTGATCCCGGAGACGACCTATGGCCGCGTGGCCGAGGCGCGTTTCCAGCAGGCGGCGGCGCAGCAGGGCATCCGCATCGTCGCGCTCGAACATTACCCGCCAGCGCAGCCCCAGGCGGCCATGCAGCGCCTTGCTCCCGTGATCGGGGGCCCTGCGCCCCAGGCCGATGCGCTGTTCGTTCCCGACAACGGCGATGGGCTGCCCGCCGTAGCCCAGGCCCTGCAGATGGCGGGGTTCGACCCGATTCGGGTCAAGCCGCTCGGCACCGGCGTGTGGGACGAGCCGCGCGTTCTGAGCCTGTCGGCCTTGCAGGGCGGCTGGTTCGCGGCGCCTGACAATCGCGGCTTCAATGCCTTCGCCGAGCGCTACCGGGCGCGCTTCAACACCGATCCGATCAGGCTTGCGACCCTGTCCTACGATGCGGTGACGCTGGCGGCGGCGCTGGCGCGGATGCAGGGCGTGCAGGGGTTCAGCGATGCGGCGCTCACGAACCCGTCCGGATTCGCCGGGGCCGACGGCGTGTTCCGCTTCAACCCCGACGGCACCAACAACCGCGCGCTGACCGTTCAGGAAATCCGCAACGGCACCGCAATCCTGGTCAGCGGCGCACCGAGAACGCTCGTGGCAGGCAACTGACCGCAAGGCTATTTTCGCGTCAGCGTCGCGCTCAAATCCGGCTTGTTGTTGAGGGTCTGGAAGACGACGCAGTAACGCTCGGTGAGCTTGAGCAGCTGGTCGATCTTTTCCTGCGGCGCATCCGTGTCGACCTCGAAGGAAAGGCGGATGTTCTTGAAGCCCACGGGCGCCGTCTTGTCGACGCCGAGCGTGCCGCGGAAGTCGAGATCGCCTTCCGCCTTCACGGCGCCGTGGCGCAGGTCGATCTCGAGCGCGGTCGCGACCGCCTTCAAGGTCACGCCCGCGCAGGCCACGAGCGCCTCGAGCAGCATGTCGCCCGAGCACAATTCCGCGCCGGAGCCGCCGGTGGCCGGATGAAGGCCCGCGACCGCGAGCGCGCGCCCGGTCTCGACCTTGCAGGCGATGTGCTGGTCGTCGAGCGTGCCTTGCGCCTTCAAGGTGATGACGGCGGAATTCGGATCGCTGCGGTATTGATCCTTCAACGGCGCCTGGAGAGAGCGAAGGGCGGTCGCATCCATGATGATGTCCTTGTGGTTCCTACCACCACAGCGCGGCGGCCTGGCGGTCGCGTTCGCGCTGCGGCTGCTCTTGCGGAGCTTTGAGGGAATGGTCCAGGGCCGTCAAGATGCGGCGCACGGAACTCTCGAAGGGCAGTCCCGTCCTGTCGCGCGGGCGCGCGAGCGTCAGCGGCAACTCATCGAAGATGCGTCCCGGCTTCGGCTGCATGACGACGGCGCGATCCGCAAGCGTCACCGCCTCCTGCACATCGTGGGTGACGAGCACGACGGTGGGGCGCGTCTCCTCCCACAGTCCGAGCAGATGCTCGTGCAGGCTCGCGCGGGTGAAGGCATCGAGGGCGGAGAACGGTTCGTCGAGGAGAAGCACCTTCGGGTTGGTCACGAAGGCGCGCGCGATCGATACGCGCTGTTGCTGGCCGCCCGAAAGATCGCGCGGCCAGCGGTTCGCATGTTCTGACAGGCCGATCTTTTCGAGCGCATGCGACACGCGTGCGTTCTTCTCGGCGGCGCTCACACCGTCGAGGCCGAAGGCGATGTTCTCAAAAACCGTGAGCCACGGCAGAAGGCGCGGCTCCTGGAACACGATGCCCACGGCCGGATGCGGCCCCGAGAGAACCTCGCCATCGAGGCGGATACGCCCGGCGCTTTCCCGGTCGAGGCCGGCTATGAGGCGTAGAAGCGTGGTCTTGCCGCAGCCCGAGCCACCGATCAGCGCGACGATCTCGCCTTCATGCACCGTGAGAGTGATGTCGGAAAGCGCGCGCGTGCCGTCGGCATAGGTCTTGGAGAGATGTTTGAGGGACAGCATCACAGTCTCTCCCGCACGGTGTCCTGCCAGCGCACGAGCGGCATGGAGGCCACGACGAGCAGGCTGTCGGCGATCTTGCCCAGAAGCGCGAAGGCGATGATGGCCGCTACGATCTGGTCGGGCTTTCCCATCTGCTGTCCGTCGACGAGCAGATAGCCGAGACCCTCGGACGCGCCCATGAATTCTGCGGCGACCACGAACATGAAGCCGAGCCCCAGGCCCGAGCGCAGCGCGATCACGGCTTCGGGCAGAACGGCGGGCAGCAGGATGCGCCGCGCAAGCTGGAGGCGCGAGAGGCGAAACACGTGGCCGACCTCCACGAGCTTGCGGTCTAGGGAAAGAATCGCGCCCGCGATGCCGAGATAGACAGGAAAGAACACGCCCACCGCAATGAGCGCCACTTTCGAGGCCTCGAAGATCCCGAGCCACAGGATGAACAGCGGCACCCAGGCGATGGAGGGAATGGCGCGCAGCGCCTGAAGGGTGGGATCGAGAAATTGCCTGATCGTGCGGCTCGACCCTGAGAGCGTGCCCAGCACGATGCCGGCCACTGCGCCGATGGCGAAGCCGGTCAGAACGCGCCAGAGCGTCATCCAGCTATGGGCCCACAATTCGCCGGTCTTGGCCAGCGCCTCGAGCGTCGCGAGGATGCGGCTCGGCGGAGGAATGAGCCGGCCTTGGGAAAGGCCGAAATAAACGGCGGCTTCCCAGAGAAGCGCGATGGCAATGGGCAATAAAAAGCCGAGAAGGATGCGCCCGTCGAAGGCGCGTCGCTTCTCGGCAAAGTCAGGGGCCGCGAGAGCGGCGGCACCCTCTTGGGAGGACCAGGCGACAGTTTCAGCGTTGCCTGACACGGCGCTCTCCCGTGACGACGTCATCAGCGCGATGCGGTGGCGAAGCGGCGGTCGATGAGAGCATCGACGGCGGCCTGCACATTCGCCTCTGCGGGCACGACACCGGCCTGCTGGAGCGCGAGCCCCGCAGCGAGGATCGTGTCGGCCTGCGGCTGGCCGATGGTGGAATGGGTAAGTTCCGTGCGCTGCAGCTGGCGCTCGATCACAGCATCCGACAGCTTGGTGTAAGTGATCAGGATCTTCTTCAGCTCCGTCGGATTGGCAAGGGCATATTGCCGGGCTTGCTCATAGGCTTTGAGGACACGCTCGACGAGGGCTGGGTTATCCTTGGCGAAGGACTCGGAGACGTTCAGCACGCCCCAGGTATTGGCGGCTGCGTTGCGGAAGAAGAGCTGGGCGCCGCTTTCCACCTCGGCTGCGGCCATCAACGGATCGAGCCCGGCCCAGGCATCCACGTCGCCGCGCTCGAGGGCCGTGCGACCGTCCGGGTGCTGGAGAAGAACGAGTTTCACGTCCTTCTCGGTCAGCTTGGCGTCCTGCAGGGCGCGCACGAGGAAGATGTGCGGATCGGTGCCGCGGGTCACGGCCACGCGCTTGCCCTTCAGGTCTTCGACCTTGGCAATGCCCGTGTCCTTGCGGGTAACGAGCGCCGTCCATTCGGGACGCGAATAGACATAGATCGACTTGATCGGGTTGCCGTTGATCCTGGCGATCAGCGCGGCGGCTCCGGCTGTCGAGCCGAAGTCGATCGAGCCGGCATTGAGGAATTCGAGCGCCTTGTTGGAACCGAGCGACTGCACCCAGCGCACGCCGATATTGTCCTTGGCGAGTTCCCTTTCGAGGAAGCCCTGCTCCTTCAGGACGAGACTGACCGGATTGTAGGTGGCGAAGTCGATACGGACCTCCTTCACCTGGGCCGAGGCCGTGCCGGAGGCAAGGCCGGTTGCAAGGGAGGCTGCGAGGAAAAGACGTCGGGTCAGGCTCATCGTTTCGGTCCCCTGTCTGGCGCATGGGGCCTTGTCCGAGGCACCCGCGCTTTAGCTGCACTTGTTTCGCGCCCGCAAGCTGCATGCTCAAATCGGCGCGTGTTCCTTATATGGAACGGTTTGTACTTTATGTCAAACGATATTTCTTATAAAGAACACGATATCCGTTTTTCCGGATAAATCCAGTCCATGGAATTCCTCCCTTGGGCCCAGGCGCAAGGAGATGGTAAGCCGGGGATACTTCGCATACGGTCGTTTCATGCCTACCCACAGCCCCCAGAGCCTCCTGCAAAGCCTCGGCGACCGGCCGACCCGGGATGCGGCGGACCTGCGCGCAAAGCTGGTGCCTACGCTGAAGACTTTTCTCGACGAGGGAAGGGCCGAGGCCGAAGCCAGGCTTCTGGAAAGCCAGAACGGTCTCGACTGCGCCCGCTATCTCTGCGAGCAGATGGATCAGGTGGTGCGCATCGTCCACGATGCGGTGATCCGTCATCTCTATCCGGCCGCCAATCCCTCTGCCGGCGAGCGCTTCGCCGTGGCCGCGACCGGCGGCTATGGACGCGGAACCCTCGCGCCGGGCTCCGACGTCGATCTCCTGTTTCTGCTGCCCTACAAGCAGACCGCCTGGAGCGAGAGCGTCGTCGAGGCCATGCTCTATGTGTTGTGGGACCTGAAGCTCAAGGTAGGGCACGCGACCCGCTCCGTGGATGAATGCCTGCGCGAGGCGAACGCGGACATGACGATCCGCACGTCCCTGCTCGAAGCCCGCTTCCTGTTCGGCGACCGGGATCTCTTCGACGATCTCGAAAAGCGTTTCGATCAGGAAATCGTCGCGGTCTCGGCCCCCGCCTTCGTGGATGCCAAGCTCAAGGAGCGCGACGCCCGTGTCGCCAAGGCCGGCGCCTCCCGCTATCTCGTCGAGCCGAACGTGAAGGACGGCAAGGGCGGTCTGCGCGACCTCAACACGCTCTTCTGGATCGCGAAATACGTCTATCGCGTGAAGGAGCCGAATGAACTGGTGAAGGCGGGGCTCTTCACGCCGGAGGAGTTCAATCTCTTCGCCCGCTGCGAGGAATTCCTGTGGCGGGTGCGCTGCCACATGCATTTCGCCACAGGACGTGCCGAGGAGCGTCTGACCTTCGACCTGCAGCGGGCGATCGCCACGCGCATCGGATTCGTCCCGCGGGCGGGCCTGTCGGCGGTCGAGCGCTTCATGAAGGCTTACTTCCGCATCGCCAAGGATGTCGGCGATCTCACGGCCATCGTCTGCGCCGAGCTCGAGGCGCGCCAGACCAAGCGCCGCCCCATGCTGGATCGCGTGTTCGGCCGCTTCCGCCGTAGGCGCACCGGGGCGATGCTGGGTGAAGGCTTCATCATCGACAACAACCGTCTCAACGTCGAGAACGAGGCGGTGTTCGAGCGCGATCCCGTCAACATCATCCGCCTCTTCTGGCTCGCCGACCGGCGCAATCTCGCGATCCATCCCGATGCGACGCGGCTCGCCACCCGTTCGCTCAAGCTGATCGGACCGGGCCTGCGCAACGATCCGGAAGCCAACAAGCTCTTCCTCGACATCATCACGTCGAAGAACGCGCCGGAAGTCGTGCTGCGGCACATGAACGAAGCCGGCCTGCTCGGTCGTTTCGTGCCGGATTTCGGGCGCATCGTCGCGATGATGCAGTTCAACATGTACCATCACTACACGGTGGACGAGCATCTCATCCGCTCGGTCGGCGTCCTGACCGAAATCGAGGCCGGGCAGCTCGTCAACGAGCATCCCCTGGCGAACAAGATTTTTCCCACCATCCGCAACCGACGCGCGCTCTATGTCGCCGTCTTCCTGCATGACATCGCCAAGGGGCGGCCGGAAGACCATTCGACGGCGGGCGCGGCCATCGCACGCAAGCTCGGGCCGCGCTTCGGCCTCACCGAGGCGGAAACCGACACGGTGGCCTGGCTCGTCGAACATCACCTGCTGATGTCGAACACGGCGCAGAGCCGCGATCTCTCCGACCCGGCCACCATCAAGAGCTTCGCCGAAGTGGTGCAGACCATGGAGCGGCTGAAGCTCCTGCTCGTGCTCACCATCGCCGACATCAAGGCCGTGGGGCCCGGCACCTGGACCGGCTGGAAGGGCCAGCTCCTGCGCACCCTTTATCATGAGACCGAGGTGATCCTCGGCGGCGGCGCGGTGGATCTCGCCCGTTCCGAACGGGTGCGCCTCGCGCAGGAATGTCTGCGGGCCGAGCTGCCCGACTGGTCCGATGCGGAGTTCGAGGCCTATGTCGCGCGTCATGCGCCGGGCTACTGGCTCAAGACCGACGAGACCCGGCGCGCCAAGCAGGCCCGCCTGCTGCGGGAGGCGGACAAGGCCGGGCACAGCGTGACCACGGCTTACGAGACGGACCAGTTTCGCGGCGTCACCGAGCTCACCATTCTCTCGCCGGACCATCCACGCCTGCTCGCCATCGTCACGGGCGCCTGCGCGGCGGCGGGCGGCAATATCGTCGATGCCCAGATCTTCACCACTACGGACGGTATTGCCGTGGACACCATCGTGCTCTCCCGCGCTTTCGACCGGGACGAGGACGAGCTGCGTCGGGCCGAGCGGGTCGCCAAGGCCATCGAGCGGGCGCTGAAGGGGGAGGTGAGGATCGCCGATCTCGTGGACGGCAAGCGCCCGGCGAAGGAGCGCGCAAAAGCGTTCCACGTGCCGCCGGAGGTGACGATCGACAATTCCCTGTCGAACCGCCAGACGGTGATCGAGGTCTCGGGTCTCGACCGGCCGGGGCTCCTCTACGACCTCACGACGGCTTTGGGCAAGCTCAACCTGAACATCGCCTCGGCCCATATCGTGACCTTCGGCGAGAAGGCGGTGGACGTGTTCTATGTCACGGACCTGACCGGCACGAAGGTCACCCATGCGGGCCGCCAGGCGTCCATCCGCCGGGCCCTTCTCGACGTGTTCAAGACGGAGGAAAGCGAGGCTCTTCAGCGGCGTAGCGCTTGATTTGTGGCCCCAGGAACCTGATATGTGCCCCGAACCCTTCCGTTCCACCTTAAACTGATCGATCATGAATCCGAACGACACGGAAAACCAGAACGCGGCCCCGCAGGCCGAGCCCGCCCAGGACGCCGTCAACGAGGCTGCGTCCGCGCCCGAGGCCGACCCGATCGCCGTTCTCGAGGCCGAGAAGGCGGATCTGAAGGACAAGCTCCTGCGCCTCATGGCCGACATGGAGAACCTGCGCCGGCGCACAGAGCGCGAAGTAGCCGATGCCCGCACCTATGCGGTGGCCAATTTCGCCCGCGACATGCTCAATGTGGCCGACAATATCCGCCGCGCCATCGAAAGCGTGCCGGAGGAGGCCCGCAGCACCGCCGAGGGCGCCTTCAAGGGCCTCATCGAGGGCATCGACCTCACCGAACGCGACATGCTCAAGACCCTTGAGCGGCATGGGGTGAAGAAGCTCGACCCGCAGGGCCAGAAGTTCGACCCGAACGTGCATCAGGCCATGTTCGAGATTCCCAATGCGGAGGTGCCGAACGGCACGGTCCTGCAGGTGGTCCAGTCCGGCTACGTCATCGGCGACCGCGTCCTGCGCCCGGCCCTGGTCGGCGTTTCCAAGGGCGGCCCGAAGGCCGCCAACGGCGCTGAGTCCGCGGACAATTCCTCCGCATCTTAAGTGGACTTCCTTCAAACCATTCCCTTTGAAACCGTCGGTGTCGCCGTCTTCGCGCTCTCGGGCGCGCTGATGGCGGCCCGCAAGGGCATGGATCCCTTCGGCTTTGCGCTGCTCGCCACGCTCACGGGCGTCGGCGGAGGGACGGTGCGGGATCTGCTCATCGGCGCGGATCCGGTCTTCTGGGTGGGCGACCCGAGCGATGTGCTGGTCTGTCTCGTCGTGGCGGAGCTGGTCTTCGCCTTGGGTCCCAAGCGCGTGGCCCGGATCGAGGGCGGACGGCGCGGCCGCGCCCTGATCTGGGCCGATGCCCTGGGGCTTGCCCTTTTCGCCGTTTCAGGCACCGCCAAGGCCCTGGCGGTCGGGGTGCCGGCCCTCTCGGCTATTGCGCTCGGCACCATCACGGCCACCTTCGGCGGCATCATCCGCGACATCTTCGCCGGAACGACCCCTCTCGTGCTGCGCCAGGAAATCTATGTCACGGCGGCGGCGCTCGGCGCGGCCGTCATGGTCGGCTTGCAGAGCCTCGGGCTCGAGCCTTTCCTCTGCTCGGCCGCCGGTTTCGTTGCGGCCTTCGCCTTGCGGGCGCTGGCCATCCTGCGCGGCTGGTCCCTCCCGGCTTTCCCGGCGCGGGATTAAGGATTGATTTCAACGCTGTCGATCACGGCCCGGAAGCGCCGCAGGTTTTCGCTCCGCTGCTCGGTGCGTGTCATGCCGACCATGCGCACATAGCGGTCGGATTCGAAGCGGATGGTTTGCATCACGACGATGGGCTGACCCGATTCCGCCTCCGTGGCCGTCGCCACGATCTCGTGCCAGTCCTGCCCCTTGAAGCGGAAGGCTTCCGAGCGCTCGATCTTGATGTCCTTCAGGATCTGGTTGGCGTTGAGGGCCGCGCGGGCGAACTGGTTGCGCCGCTCGCCGGGAGGTGGCGGAACCGCTAGCGACGAGGCGACGATCAGGATCGGTTGCTCCACCGCCTTGATGGTGTCCTTGGGGCCGTCGGTGAACAGAACCGAGTTCCCCGTCATCGCCCGCACCGGGCGAAAGCCGGCCTTGTCTCCGACCCGGAAGGGCATGGCCGCGACCTGCTCCTCCAGGGAGACAGGGCCGCGCAGGGCGACGCTCGTGAGGGCCTCGCGCATCTGCGCCTCGCTGTAGCCGTCCTCACCGCCCCGGATATCGGCGATCACGAGGGCGGCCATGTCCTCGCCCTTCACCGCCAGGATCCATTTGCGGCCCTGAACGGCACCCAGCAGGGTGCCGCCGATCAGAACGCCTGCCCTCTGGCTGAGCTTTACGTCCTCGCGGGAGGTCTCGTTCAGGCCCTGGCGCTTCAGCGCCTCCTTCGTGAAGCCGCCCACGAGCTGCTCATAGGCGGCCGCCGGCATTTCCACGAGGGTGATGGCGGTGGCCTTCTCCTCGTTCTCGAAACCGCTGAACCGCCGTGAGACCGTCATGTCCTTCGGGGGGACGAGGCCGATCCGCGAGGCAGGCGGAAAGACGGGTTCTACCGCGAGAGCGGCCTGAACCGACAGGACGAGACCTAAGGCAGCGGTTGCGAGACCTTTCATAGGGGCTCCTCCAGGAAACGGCATGTCATCTCTAGGTTGAAAGCTAAAGCGGCTTTTCCACCTTGCGCAAGGTGAGATTCAGGCGCCCGCCCTGCGGCAGCAGGTCGGAGCTTCCCGCGCTCACCCGGTCGATCCCATGATAGATCAGCCGTGCCGGGCCGCCGAACACGATCGCGTCACCGGAACGGAGCCTGACGGATTTCGTCGGGTCACTCCGTTCCAGCCCGCCATAGCGGAAAAGCGCCGTGTCCCCGATGGAGAGCGACACCACGGGCGCATCGAACGCCTCCTCGTCCTTGTCCTGGTGCAGGCCCATGCGGGCCGAGGGGGCGTAGAAATTGATCAGGCAGGCGTCCGGCGGATGCGGATAGCCGCTCAACTCTTCCCAGGCGCGCAGCACTTGGGGAGGCATGGCAGGCCAGAGCTTTCCGGTCTCGGGGTGTGACGGCTGGTAACGGTAGCCATCCACGTCCGATACCCAGCCCAGCCTCCCGCAATTGGTCATGCGCACGGAGAACGGCTTGCCCGTGCGCGGCATGTGCGGGGTGAAGAGCGGAGCGGCCTTCACGATCTCGCGCAGGGAGGCGAGGAGCCTCTCCTGGGCCGCACGGTCGAGATAATCCGGGTAATAGGCGAGGCCGGGGGCAAGGGTCAGGGAGGACATGGATTCGAATGCGCTCCACTGTCATTCCGGGCCGCTTGCGGCAGCCGGGCCCGGAATGGCGGTCATGGCGGTCCTAACCTTCCAGCACCTTCTTGCTGGATACGGTGGTATCCGCATTCAGGTTGTAGACGAGCGGGATGCCTGTTGCGAGCTCGAGGCCCGGGATCGTCTCGGAGGTGAGGCCGTCGAGCACCATCACGAGGGCGCGGAGCGAATTGCCGTGGGCGGCCACGAGCACGCGCTCGCCGCGCATGACGCGGGGCAGGATCTCGCGGATGTAGTAGGGCAGCACGCGGGCCACGGTGTCCTTCAGGCTTTCTCCGCCAGGAGGAGGCACGTCGTAGGAGCGGCGCCAGATATGGACCTGCTCCTCGCCCCAGCGGGCGCGGGCGTCGTCCTTGTTGAGGCCCGAAAGGTCGCCGTAGTCGCGCTCGTTCAGAGCCTGATTGGCGATGACCTTGAGATCGGGCTGGCCGATTTCCTCGAGGATCAGCTTGCAGGTGGCTTGCGCGCGCCCGAGGTCGGAGGTGAAGGCGACGTCGAACTGGACGCCCATGTCCTTCAGGCGGCGGCCCGCATTGCGCGCCTCCTCGATGCCGAGATCCGTGAGCCCCGGATCCTTCCAGCCGGTGAACAGGTTCTTGAGGTTCCATTCGCTCTGGCCGTGGCGGGCAAGGACGAGAAGGCGGTTCATGTCTTGGCGTCTCCAGTCAAGGTGTGGGGTGGGGTTAGAGCCGGTCGAGACCGAGCACATTGGCCATGGTGTAGTAGCCCGGCTTCTTGTCGAAGCCCCAGAGGGCGGCCTTCACCGCGCCGCGCGCGAAGATGCTCCGGTCCTCGGCGCGGTGGGACAGCTCCAGGCGTTCGCCGGGACCGGCAAAGATGACGGAATGATCGCCGACCACGGTGCCGCCGCGAAGGGTCGCGAAGCCGATATCGCCGGGGTTGCGCGCGCCCGTATGCCCGTCGCGGCTGCGCACGGAGCGGTCTTTCAGCGACACCTTGCGTCCCTCCGCCGCCGCCTCGCCGAGAAGCAGGGCCGTGCCTGAGGGCGCGTCCACCTTCATGCGGTGGTGCATTTCGAGAATCTCGATGTCGTAGTCCTCGCCGAGCGTCGCGGCGACCTTGCGCACGAGGCCCGCGAGCAGGTTGACCCCGAGCGACATGTTGCCGGACTGAATGATGCGGGCATGGCGTGCGGCCGCTTCGAGCTTCGTGAAGTCGGCCTCCTGCAGGCCGGTCGTACCGATCACGTGCACGATCCGCGCCTGGGCCGCGAGCGCCGCGAAGGCTGTCGTAGCAGCGGGGGCTGTGAAGTCGAGGACGCCGTCGGCCTGGGCGAAGACGGGCAGGGGATCGTCCGTCACGTCCACATCGAGCAGGCCCGTGCCGGCGAGAAGTCCCGCATCCTGGCCGAGCACGGGAGACCCCTCCCGCTCGATGGCCCCGACGAGGGTGCAGCCCTCGGTCTCGGCTACGGCCTTGATGAGCATGCGCCCCATGCGTCCGGCGGCACCCACCACGACAAGTCGCATCTCGCTCATGCCCGTTCTCCTGTTGTCACGGGGCAGGGTATAGCCGCTTAAAAGAAGGCTGAGAAGCGCGGAGGCTTCGGCCCGTCACCCCGGCTGCGGGCCCTCGTAGCCCTCGATGATGATGATATCGGCCACCGCATGGCCGTCCCGCTCCGCCTTGGCGGCCTGGTATTCAGGCGAGTCCCAGCACGCGACGGCCGCTTCGTAGGACGGAAATTCGATCACCACGTTGCGGGCGCGCGCCTCGCCTTCGGCGACCCGGTAGGCCCCGCCGCGCACCAGGAAGCGGGCGCCGTATTTTGCGAACGGCACGGCATTCGCCTTCACATAGTTCTGGTAGGCATCCGGGTTCGAGACGTCGACGCGGCCGATCCAATAACCCTTCATCGTTCAGGCTCCTTCCACGAGCACGAATTCCGCCACGCATGCACCGTCGCGCTTGGCCTTGGCGGCCTGGTATTCCGGCGAATGATAATAGGTTCTCGCCTGCTCCACGCTGTCGAACTCGATGACGACGTTGCGGGGACGCGCCTCGCCCTCCAGCGCTTCATAGGCGCCGCCGCGCACGAGAGGGCGGCCGCCGTACTTCCTGATCGCCTCGGTCGCGCCCTTGGCATATTCGGCATAAGCCTCGGGATTGGTGACGGTCACACGGGCAATGACATAGCCTTTGGGCATGAGGGCTCCTCTGAGGTTTCAGGCGCCGCAGCGAACGCCACGGGAGGCGGATCGTCAACCCGCCGCTTGAGCGATTTCCCGAACGATCGCCTCAGCTGCGGCACGCGGGTCGGGAGCCTTCACGATGGGGCGGGCCACCACGAGATGGTCGGCGCCGAGCCGGATGCCCTCTGCCGGGGTGACGATGCGCTTCTGGTCGCCCGCATCCGCTCCTGCCGGGCGGATGCCGGGGGTGACGATCAGGCGGTCCGGGCCGACGACGGCGCGCACGGCTTGAGCTTCCGTCGCCGCGCAGACGATGCCGTCGATGCCGATCTCGCGGGCCTGCCGCGCGCGCCGGGCGACGAGCTCCGCGGCCGGAACCGGGGCATAACCGGCCTCGACGAGGTCGTCGTCGTCGTAGGACGTGAGCACCGTCACGGCGAGGATCTTCAGATCCGTTCCGGCGCTGCCCGCCACCGCTGCCCGCATGGTCTGCGGATAGGCATGAACGGTCAGGAACGTGACGCCGAGGCGCGCGACGGAGCGCACGCCTTCCTCCACCGTGTTGCCGATGTCGTGGAGCTTGAGGTCCAGAAAGACCTTCTTGCCCTGGTCGATCAGCTCGCGGGCGAACGCGAAGCCGCCCGCATAGGCGAGCTGGTAGCCGATCTTGTAGAAGGTGCCGGCATCCCCGATCCGCTCGACAAGGGAGCGCGCCTCCTCGACGGAGGGAACATCGAGACCGATGATGAGCTTGTCGCGAATGTCTCCTGCGGCAACGGGCTTCGTTGGGAGGGACATCGCAGGGCTCATGGGCTTGTGACCTTGTTGTAGACCCAGACACGGGCCGGGGGGAGGTTGCGCCAGATCCGGTTGGAGGCTCTGGCCTTGTAGGTTTGCGAGCGCGCCGGGATCGGCGGGACGACCGCATAGGTGAACTGGATGAAGGGGGCGCCGGGATGCATCAGCTCCTGCGCGGCTTCGAGAAGGTCCAGGCGCTGGTCCATGGGCTTCGTGAAGAGGGGCAGGCTCGACACGGTGGCGGCCGCGGGCTCCGTCAGGATGCCGGAAAGCGTTTCCTTCAGGTCGTAGGCATCGCCCTGGATGATCGTCGCCTTCGGAAAGCGGCGCTTCAGGAGTCGGCAGAAATCGGGGTTGTACTCGATGAGGACGAGCCGCTCCTGGGCCACGCCGCGCCGGATCAGGGCATCGGTCACCGGGCCGGTGCCGGGGCCGAGCTCGACGACCGGGCCGGGAATGCGCGGGTCCACGTAGGACGCCATGGTCCGGGCCAGAATCTTGCCGGAGGGCGTGACCGCTCCGATGACAAGGGGCCGTTCGAGCCAGGACCGCAGGAAGCGGGCCTCGTCTTCGAAGCGATCCTTCTTGAGGGGGATTTTTCGGGCGGTAGGCCGTTGGGACGACTGAAGCACTGAAGAAGACCCCTCGATCTTGCGGATCACGTCGGCTGTAGAGAACCCTAGAGCACCGGTCCCAGAAATGGAGGGCCACTTTTGGGACCGGCCCGATGCTTCTCATTTAAAGGGCGCATCGTCTAGAGCGGAAAAACCGGATTCACGCCTTCCGCACGATGCGCTGAGAAAACGACCGTCAAGTTAAGTCGATCCACCCAACCCGTCGAGAAACTCGCGGAATCGCGAGAAAAAGCCCGAACTTTCCGGGTGATTTTCCTTGGAACACTCCTGGTCGAACTCCATGAGGAGCTCGCGCTGGCGCTTGGTGAGCTTCTGCGGCGTCTCTACGACCACCTGGATATACAGGTCGCCCACGTCCCGCGAGCGCAGAACCGGCATGCCCTTGCCCTTGAGGCGGAACTGCTTGCCGGTCTGGGTGCCTTCGGGAACCTTAACGAGGGCCTCCGAGCCGCCGAGGGTCGGCACGCTGAACTCGCCGCCGAGCGCCGCCGTCACCATGGAGATCGGCACGCGGCAGAACAGGTCTGCCCCGTCGCGCTGGAAGAACGGATGGGGCTTCAAGGACAGGAAGATGTAGAGGTCGCCAGGGGGCCCGCCGCGCAGGCCCGCCTCGCCCTCGCCCGCGAGACGGATGCGCGTGCCGTCCTCGACGCCTGCCGGAATATTGACGGAAAGCGTGCGTTCGCGCGTCACCCGTCCCGCGCCGCCGCAGGAGCCGCAGGGATCGTCGATCACCTCGCCGCGCCCGTGGCAGTTGGGGCAGGTGCGCTCGATGGAGAAGAAGCCTTGCGTCGCCCGCACCCGGCCTGCGCCGCCGCAGGTGGGGCAGGTCTTCGGCTTGGAGCCTGGCTTCGCGCCGCTCCCCGAGCAGGCTTCGCAGGTGATGGCGGTGGGAATCTTGAGTTCGGCGGTCTTGCCGTGGAAGGCCTCGTCGAGGGTGATCTCGAGGTTGTAGCGCATGTCCGCGCCGCGCTCGCGCCCGCCCGAAGAGCGGCCCCGCCCGCGCCCGCCCGCATCGCCGAAGAAATTCTCGAAGATGTCCGACATGAAGTCGGAGAAGTCGCCGCCGAAGCCGGGTCCGCCCGCGCCGCCGCTGCCATTGGCAAAGGCCGCATGGCCGTAGCGGTCGTAGGCCGCGCGTTTCTGCGTGTCGGAAAGGGTCTGATAGGCCTCGTTGATTTCCTTGAACTTCACCTCGGCTTCATGGTCGCCCGGGTTGCGGTCAGGGTGATACTGCATGGCGAGCTTGCGGAAGGCGGATTTCATCTCCGCCTCTGTGGCCGTCTTGGCGACGCCGAGAACCTCGTAATAATCGCGCTTGGACATGTCAGGCGCCCCTGGGAGCGACCGTGCGCTCCGTTATGCCGACCGTCCATTCCACATGCGCCGCAAGGGCAAAGCCCCCGGCATCCTTGTCCGTCGCGGCGTGCAAAGCGATGGGTCGATCGGTCATTCTTGTCTTGTTCCAATCATGAAAACGGCACCCGGACATGAAGCCGGGTGCCGATTTCCTCAAAGTGCGCTCATGGGTTTTTTAAGCGCGCTTCTTCTTGTCGCCTTCGTCGACTTCCTGGAAGTCGGCGTCGATGACGTCGTCCTTCTTGGGCTCTTCGCCTGCCTCAGGGCCCGCCTCGCCGGCGCCGGCCTGAGCCGCGTACATGGCCTCGCCGAGCTTCATGGAAGCCTGCATCAGGTCCGTGGTGCGGGCCTTGATGACCTCGGCGTCCTCGCCGGCGAGCGCCTGCTTGAGCGCGTCGATGGCGGTCGTGATGCCCTGCTTGTCGGCTTCGGAGACCTTCTCGCCGTACTCGGTGAGCGACTTCTCGGTGGCGTGAACGAGGCTCTCGCCCTGGTTCTTCGCCTCCACGAGCTCGCGGCGCTTCTTGTCTTCCTCGGCATGGGCCTCGGCGTCCTTGACCATCTTCTCGATGTCGGCCTCGGAAAGGCCGCCGGATGCCTGGATGCGGATCTGGTGCTCCTTGCCCGTCGCCTTGTCCTTCGCCGTGACGTTCACGATGCCGTTCGCGTCGATGTCGAAGGTCACCTCGATCTGCGGCACGCCGCGCGGGGCGGGCGGAATGCCCACGAGGTCGAACTGGCCGAGCAGCTTGTTGTCCGCCGCCATTTCGCGCTCGCCCTGGAAGACGCGGATGGTCACCGCATTCTGGTTGTCGTCCGCGGTCGAGAACACCTGGCTCTTCTTCGTCGGGATCGTCGTGTTGCGGTCGATCAGGCGGGTGAACACGCCGCCGAGCGTCTCGATGCCGAGCGACAGCGGGGTCACGTCGAGGAGCAGAACGTCCTTCACGTCGCCCTGGAGCACGCCCGCCTGGATCGCCGCGCCGATGGCCACGACCTCATCCGGGTTCACGCCCTTGTGGGGCTCCTTGCCGAAGAAGGTCTTCACCACTTCCTGGATCTTCGGCATGCGGGTCATGCCGCCGACGAGAACCACCTCGTCGATGTCGCCAGCGGAGATGCCGGCGTCCTTGAGGGCCTTCTTGCAGGGCTCGATGGTCTTCTGCACCAGGTCGTCCACGAGCTGCTCGAACTTGGCGCGCGACAGCTTGAGGGCGAGGTGCTTCGGACCGGAGGCATCCGCCGTGATGTAGGGCAGGTTGATCTCGGTCTGCTGCGCGGAGGAGAGCTCGATCTTGGCCTTCTCGGCGGCTTCCTTCAGGCGCTGGAGGGCGAGCTTGTCCTTGGTCAGGTCGATGCCCTGCTCCTTCTTGAACTCGGCCGCCAGGTACTCGACGAGGCGCATGTCGAAGTCCTCGCCGCCGAGGAAGGTGTCGCCATTGGTCGACTTCACCTCGAACACGCCGTCGCCGATCTCGAGCACGGACACGTCGAAGGTGCCGCCGCCGAGGTCATAGACCGCGATCATGCCGGATTGCTTCTTGTCCAGGCCGTAGGCCAGGGCCGCAGCGGTCGGCTCGTTGATGATGCGCAGGACCTCGAGGCCGGCGATCTTGCCGGCGTCCTTGGTAGCCTGGCGCTGGGCGTCGTTAAAGTAGGCCGGAACCGTGATGACGGCCTGCGTCACCGGCTGCCCGAGATAGGACTCGGCCGTCTCCTTCATCTTCTGAAGGGTGAAGGCGGAAATCTGCGAGGGCGAATACTGCTTGCCGTCGGCCTCGACCCAGGCGTCGCCGTTCGGTCCCTTGATGATGTGGTACGGGACGAGGCCCATGTCCTTCTTGGTCATGGGGTCGTCGAAGGTGCGCCCGATCAGGCGCTTGATGGCGAAGAAGGTGCGCGACGGGTTCGTGACCGCCTGGCGCTTGGCCGGCTGGCCGACGAGGCGCTCGCCTTCGTCCGTGAAGGCCACGATGGACGGGGTCGTCCGGGCGCCTTCCGCGTTTTCGATGACTTTGGGCGTCGTGCCTTCCATGACAGCGACGCAGGAATTGGTGGTGCCGAGGTCGATACCGATGACCTTACCCATGGCGGGATCCCTCACTTTCAAGCAGACCGCCGAGCCCTAAAAGCAGCCCGGCCCATGGCTTACATGTTGATGACTAAAGGACAGGGCCGCCTCAAGCCGAGCCATGCCCTGTTCTGGCGCTGATATAAGAAGGGGCTTTCAGCGCTGCAAGTCGATCCTGAGGGGTAGTTTTGCCTGAAGGGGGTCAGGGCGGTGATCTGTTGCATTCCTGCAATGAGGGAACAGGCGGGGGCTGGTTCTCTAATCATGGGGTATCATGCCAGCAATCACGCCCCGGAACGGACTTTAGCATTCGTCGAGCGCCTAGCCTGGGGGCTTCGGCGTGACGGCAATAATCTATGGCGAATGATACTTCTTTACCTGCTCCCTCCCAGGCTCTGCCCCGCTTCCCAGCCCAGGATCGCCTGCTTGCGCGTCAGTCCCCAATGGTAGCCGGTGAGCGCGCCCGAGCGGCCGAGGACCCGGTGGCAGGGGACTACGAAGGAGACCGGGTTCTTGCCCACCGCCGCGCCCACCGCCCGGCAGGCGGCGGGCTTGCCGATGTGGCGGGCGATGTCGGAGTAGGTGGTGGCCCGGTCTCTGGGGATGCGCAGCAGGGTCTGCCAGACCCGGACCTCGAAATCGGTGCCGATCAGGACGACCCGCAGGGGCTGCTCCGCCTGCCAGCGGGAGGGGTCGAAGATGCGCTTCGCCAGCGGGGCGGTGGCGGCCTGGTCCTCGATGTAGCTTGCCTTGGGCCAGCGGCGGGTCAGGTCGTGGAGGGCCGCCTGCCGGTCGCCGTCATCCACGAAGCCGAGGCCCGCGAGGCCCCGATCCGTCGCGATCAGCACCGCCTCGCCGAAGGGGGAGGGGTGAAAGCCGAAGCGCATGGTGAGGCCCAGGCCGCCCGCCTTGTAGTCGCCGGGCGTCATGGCCTCATGGGTGATGAAGAGGTCGTGCAGCCGGGCCGGGCCCGAGAGCCCGACCTCGTAGGTGGCGTCGAGCACGCTCGCCGAATCCGCCAGCAGCGCCTTGGCGTTGTCCAGCGTGATCGCCTGGAGAAAGGCCTTCGGGCTCAGCCCCGCCCAGCGCCGGAACAGGTGGTGCACATGGGTGGTCGACAGGCCCACATGGTCCGCGATGGCCTCCAGCGAGGGCTGCTCGCGCCAGCGCTCGGAGATGAACGCAATGATCCGGCGCACCCGCTCGTAATCCGAGTGGGGTTCGTCCGGAACTGTCAGTGCAGCCGGTTCGATGGTGATGTTGCGCAGGGTATCGAGCATGGCGTGTTCCTCTTGTGCGCACTCTAGGAGGTTCCAAGAGGAGGCGACACCCGATTTCTGTGGTGGCCTTCTGCGCGCCACAGGAAAGGGAGACCGGGAATCCCCTGCGAATCAATAGCCCCGCTTCACGTCCGCCAGGGCCCGCCCGAGCGCCTCGGCGAGGGTCTCGCGCTCCGGCGGGGAGAGGTCGCGGGCGATGACCACGTGCTCGTTGCGGGAGGCAAGGGAAAGCTGCTGCACTCCGTATTCGTCGTCGATCGTCCGGTCGATGCGGGTCCAGAGAGGGTTGAACTGCCAGTCCTTCACCTCGCCCTTGGGGCTCACCTTGCGGAACAGGAGCCGGAGCGGCGTCAGTTCGAGCAGTTCGAAGGCCTCGCCCTGCCGGTAGCTGACACGGAAGGCGATGTAGAGACCGAGGAAATCGAGCCCGAAGAAACCGGCCACCGGCCAGAAGCCCATTACGAGGAAAGGCAGGCTCGCCACCACCGAGATCAGGCAGACGAGGGTCATGACGGTCCTGAAACCCTGCGGGCTCAAGGACCGGTGCGGGCGGATGACGGCCGAGAACACCGGTCGGTCGAACCGGTCCGTCCCGTCGAATGTCGCCTTGCTGCTGGCCATGGTCCAGATATAACGCAGAAATGTCCGAACTGAAGCAAACCTCTCGTCGCATTTCCCCGTCGAAACGCAAGCCTGCCGTTCCTGCGAAGGCGGTAGGCCGCAGCCTGCGCGCCCGCACGCCGAAGCCGGTCGACCGGACGACGATGATCGAGATTTTCCGGCGCCTGCACGCAGCCAACCCGGAGCCCAAGGGAGAGCTGGAACACACCAATCCCTACACACTGCTCGTGGCGGTCGCGCTCTCGGCGCAAGCGACCGATATCGGCGTCAACAAGGCGACGCGCAATCTCTTTCCCGTAGCCGACACGCCGCAGAAGATGCTGGCGCTGGGCGAGGAGGGCTTGAAGGAGCGCATCAAGACCCTGAACTTCTTCAACACGAAGGCGAAGAACGTGATCGCGATGTCGCGGCGTTTGGTGGATGAGTTCGGCGGCAAGGTGCCCAACTCCGTCGAGGTTCTCGAAACCCTGCCGGGGGTAGGGCGCAAGACCGCGAGCGTCGTGGTCAACATCGCCTTCGGCGATCCGCGCATCGCCGTCGACACGCATATTTTCCGGGTTACCAACCGCATCCCGCTCGCGATCACCAGGACACCGCTGGAGACGCAGGAGGCGCTCGAAAAGCTGATCCCGGACGCGTACCGGCTCCACGCCCATCACTGGCTCATCCTGCATGGCCGGTACATCTGCAAGGCGCGCAAGCCGGAATGCTGGCGCTGCCCGATCAACGACCTGTGCCGCTACCCGGACAAGACGATTCCATAAGAAGGTCGCCCACGGCCGGGATGGCGCGGGCGGCCTTTCGGCTCACCCGTAGACGAGCAGCCCCGCGAGCCCCGCGACGCCCACGAGGATGCGCCAATAGGCGAAGGGCGTGAAGCCGTGGCGCGAGACGTAGTCGAGGAGCAGCTTCACCACGAGCAGGGCCGCCACGAAGGCGGAGAGGAAACCGGCCACGATGATCACGGCGTCGTCGGCCGAGAGGATCTTGTAGTTCTTCAGAAGGTCGTAGGTGAAGGCGCCCGCCATGGTGGGCATGGCGAGGAAGAACGAGAACTCCGCCGCCGCCCGTTTGGACGCGCCCATCAGCATGGCGCCGACGATGGTCGCGCCCGAGCGCGACACGCCGGGGATCATCGCCGCGCATTGCAGCAGGCCGATCTTGAAGTACATCGGAAGCGGAAACCGCGTTGCGTCGGTCTTGGTCCCTTCCAGGGGAAGCCGGTCGATGGCGAGAAGGATGAAGCCGCCGACGATGAGCGTGATGCAGACGATCCAGGGATCGAAGAGCACTTCCTTGATGAAGCCGTGCAGCACCGCGCCGATCAGGGCCGCGGGCAGGAAGGCCACCAGGACGCCGATGACGAAGTGGCGCGCCATCGGATCGTGCGGCAGGGCCTTGGCGATGGACCACAGCTTATTGAAGTAGACCGACAGGATCGCCAGGATCGCGCCGAGCTGGATCAGGACCTCGAAGGTCTTGCCCGTGGACTCGAAGCCGAGGAAATGGCCGACGAGGAGCAGGTGGCCGGTGGAGGAGACGGGAAGGAATTCCGTCAGGCCTTCGATGAGGCCCAGGAACAGCGCCTCGATGAGTTGCGACATCGTTGAAAATCCTGAGAACGGCGCCAGATGCGGGAGCATCCCATGCCTGTCAAGCAAGGTTTGCGCTGCCGGCGTGACCCTATTGCATCACGGACATGAGATTCACCATTATTCCTTACCAACCCTTAACGAAGCACGGCCTTATTCTCGCCGCCTGTTTCGCGTCTCTCATAAATTCATGGCCATCCTCCATTCTTATCCGTTTTGCCCGCAGTCGCGGTTTGCGCGCCTTGTTCTCGCGGAACTCGGCCTTGAGCCGGACGTGGTCGAGGAAAAGCCGTGGGACCGGCGCGTCCCCTTTCTCGAGATCAATCCCGCCGGAAGCCTTCCCCTCTATATCGACGACAGCGGCCTTGCCGTGGCGGGACCTTCCTGTCTTGCGGAATATCTGGACGAGACGCGCGGGGAGGATCTGAGGGACCGCCGCTTCCTGCCGCAGGAACTCGGGCAGCGCGTGGAGGTGCGGCGCCTGCTCGACTGGTTCCTGGTCAAGTTTCACGGTGAGGTCTCGGACTACCTCGCCACGGAAAAGATCTATAAGCGTTTCATGCCGGGCGAGCTGGGAGGGGGGCCGCCGGATATGGGGGCGATTCGCGCTGCCCAGACCAATGTGCGATACCACCTCAAATATATCGGTTTTCTGATTTCCAAGCGGAATTGGCTGGCCGGCGACCAGATGACCTATGCGGATCTGGCGGCGGCCGCCCATCTGTCGGTGGTGGATTATCTCGGCGACGTGCCATGGAACGAGGACGAGACAGCGAAGCTCTGGTACGCCAGGATCAAGTCCCGGCCGTCGTTTCGCGCGCTCCTGGCGGACCGGGTGCCGGGCATGGCCCCGGCGGACCATTACGACAACCTGGACTTCTAGACGGCGAGGCCCTGAAGCGCGCCTTCACGGAGCGCGCCAGGGCTCTCGGCTTCGATGCGATCCGCGTCGCGCGGCCCGATTCGATCCCGCTGGCGCCGGAGCGGCTCAAGGCCTGGCTGGAGGCCGGCTGTCACGGCTCCATGGACTGGATGGCCGACACGGCGGAGCGCCGCGCCGATCCGCGCAGCCTCTGGCCGGAGGTGCGCAGCGTCATCCTGCTCGGGCTCAATTACGGCCCCCGCGAAAACCCGCTTGCCGAACTCGCCCGCAGGGACCGGGGCTATATCTCGGTCTATGCCCGTAATCGCGATTATCACGATGTGATCAAGGGCAAGCTCAAGGAAGCGGCTGGCTTTCTCGCCGCCAGGGCCTCGTCGGATGTGAAGGTTTTCGTCGATACCGCCCCGGTGATGGAAAAGCCGCTGGCGGAGGCGGCGGGGCTCGGCTGGCAGGGCAAGCACACGGTCGTCGTCTCCCGCGACTTCGGAAACTGGCTCTTCCTGGGCGCCATCTTCACCACTGCGGATCTGCCCGCCGACGAGCCGGAGCGGGACCATTGCGGCTCCTGCCGCCGCTGCCTCGACATCTGCCCGACCGGGGCCTTTCCCGCGCCCTACCGGCTCGATGCCCGCCGTTGCATCTCCTATCTTACCATCGAGCATAAGGGGCATATTCCCGAAGAGCTGCGTCCCGGCATCGGCAACCGTATCTTTGGCTGCGACGATTGCCTGGCGGTCTGCCCCTGGAACAAGTTCGCTCAAGCCGGACGCGAGGCACGCCTCGTGCAGCGGGAGGACCTGACGGCTCTGCCGCTGGAGGAACTCGCCCGGCTCGACGATCCCGCCTTTCGCACCCGGTTTTCCGGAACGCCGGTCAAGCGCACCGGCCGCGACCGGTTCGTCCGCAACGTGCTGATCGCCATCGGCAACTCGGGCGAAGCGGGCCTTGCCGGAGAGGCCGAACGCCTGCTGGACGACGCTTCGCCGCTCGTGCGCGCCATGGCCGTCTGGGCGCTCTCACGGTTGCTCCCGATCGAGGACGTTGCCTCGCATGCGGAGGGGCGGCAGGAGCGGGAGAGCGACGCGGACGTGCGCGCGGAATGGCGGCGGGCGCTGGCGTCGGCCGCGGAGGCTGCAGGCTCGTCCTGATCAGGCGGCGTGACGGTTCGCGGTCGGGCCGAAATGGACGATGTAGCGCGGGTTGATGGCCGAGACGGGCAGGACGACGAGCACGTCCGTGGTGCCGAACTGACGGTCGACCACCGCACCCGTGCCGAAGGTCGCGCCGAGGCGCAGATATCCCTTGATCAGCGGCGGAAGGGCGTGAAGGGCGGCCTTCGGGTCGATGGCCTCCTTGGGCAGGATGTCCATGGCCGTGAAGCGTTTGGGCAGGGCGCGGGCCTGCCACGCGGCCGGCGCCGCGGCGTAGTGGTGCAGGAAGCTCAGCGGAAGCGCCAGTTCGCGGGGGTCCGTGCCTTCCAGGCTGGCGCAGCCCATCATCACGTCGATCCGGTGATGCAGGACATAAGCCCAGATGCCATGCCACAGGAGCTCGACCGTGCGCTTGTTGCGATAGGGCTTGAGCACGCAGGAGCGGCCGAGCTCGAGAAAGCGTAGATCGGGATGCGCCTTCAGCAGGGGGGCGATGTCGTATTCGCCCTTCGTGTAGAACCCGCCGTGGCGGTCGGCTACATCCTGGCGGAGCAGGCGGTAGGTGCCCACCACCTTGGGCTTGGCCGGGCGGAAGGGCTTGCGCTTCACGTCATGGTCAAGGACGAGGAGATGGTCGCAGATGGCGTCGTAGGGATCCACGTCCCGGCGCGAGAGCAGGGCCGCTCCGTTGGGAGCCGCCGACATTTCCTCGTAGAAAACCTTGAAACGCAGCCGCTGGGCGCGCCTGATCTCCTTGGCGGTGGTCGCGAGGCGCACTTCGAGGGAGCCGATCCGGCCGAGAACGGGATCGAGACTGCCGTAATCCCGGACGATTCGGTCGGCGCCGGGGATAAACTTGTTCAGGCCGTGCGGGCGCAAACCTATCGGAGCAGGGGCCGCTTCGTTGAACTGGGAAAGTGTCATTGCTGTCTCGCTGGGTCCTGTCTCAGGCGACTGGTCTTTTGGCGCCAGCCCGCTTCGTCCCGGCATAAGACCTGTTTCAAACTGTTTTGTGACAGAAAACATCAGTGCGCCGGGGGAAAATATCGAAGGCGATCGGCCTTTAACAGGAAACGGTCAAGCTGGCATTGCGTTGGCTCAAGCCGCTACTGGCCGCCGGTCGGCATGACTGCGGTAGGACAGGGCTTCCGCGATGTGAATGCGGCGGACGCGGTCGTCCCCGTCGAGATCGGCGAGCGTCCGGCCCACTTTCAGAACCCTGTGAAAACCCCGCGCGGACAGGCGCATGGCATTGGCGGCGTCGCGGATGAGGGTCAGGCCGTCGGAATCGGGCTGAGCGACCTCCTCCAGGATGGCCGGGGGGCAGGCGGCATTGGTAGTGACGCCGTCGAGCTTCAGGGCCGCATAGCGCCTCGCCTGGCGCTCGCGCGCCTGGGCCACCCGGGCAGCGACCTCGGCGGAGCCTTCCGACGGGGCCGGAAGAATGAGGTCGGCGGCCGTGACGGCCGGAACGTCGATCGAGAGGTCGATCCGGTCGAGCAGCGGACCCGAGAGGCGGGCCTGATACTGCGCGATGCAGCGCTCGTTCGGCTGGCGGCGGCAGACATAGCCGGGCTCGGTCGCCTGCCCGCAGCGGCATGGATTCATGGCGGCGACGAGCTGGAAACGGGCCGGATAGGTGACCCGGTGATTGGCCCGGGCGATCAGGATCTCTCCCGCCTCGAGCGGCTGCCTCAGGGAATCCAGCACCTGGGGCTGGAACTCCGGCAATTCGTCGAGAAAAAGCACCCCGTGATGGGCGAGCGACGCCTCGCCCGGCCGGGCATTGAGCCCTCCGCCGACGAGCGCTGCCATGGAGGCCGAGTGATGGGGAGCCCGGAACGGGCGGCGATTGGAAAGGGCCCCATCCGCCAGGAGGCCAGCCACCGACTGGATCATCGAGACCTCCAGGAGCTCCCGCGGCGAGAGCGGCGGCAGGATGGAGGGCAGGCGTTGGGCCAGCATGGATTTGCCCGCGCCGGGCGGCCCGTTCATCAGGAGGTTGTGGGCGCCGGCGGCCGCGATTTCGAGCGTGCGCTTGGCGCTTTCCTGCCCCTTGATGTCCCTGAGGTCGGGCAGGGCGCCGGAAGCGGGCATGATGGCGGGCTCGGGCCGCGCCATGACCTGGGTCCCCTTGAAATGGTTGGCGAGCTGGATCAGCGAACGCGGAGCCAGGATCTCGATGTCGCTGCCCGCCCAGGCCGCCTCCGACCCGCAGGCTTCGGGGCAGATCAGCCCGTGCTCGCGTTCATAGGCAGCCATGGCGGCAGGCAGCGCTCCCGCCACCGCCGTGATCGAGCCGTCGAGCGCCAGCTCGCCCAGCACCGTGAATCCGTTCAGCGCGTCCGGGGGGATGGCCCCGATGGCGGCCATGACGCCGAGCGCGATGGGAAGGTCGTAATGGCTGCCCTCCTTCGGCAAATCGGCGGGGGCGAGATTGACCGTGATGCGCTTGGCCGGCAGGGCGAGGCCCGAGGCGATGAGGGCGGAGCGCACCCTTTCGCGGGATTCCGCCACGGCCTTGTCCGGCAGGCCGACGATGGTGAAGGCTACCGTTCCGGGAGAAATCTGCACCTGCACGTCGACCGCGCGCGCCTCGATTCCTTCGAACGCAACAGTGGAAACGCGCGTGACCATCCGCCTGAACCTCCGGTGATGGTTCAAGTTTAGCTTGGCCTTTTGCAACGCGATAGTGTTGCGCTGACTTTTGCGCAGAGGCTGTGAACGCCTCTATCTCTGGGCCTTGAGCCGGTAGAGCGCGTCGAGCGCCTCCCGTGGCGTCATCTGGTCGGGATCGAGCGCATCGAGCGCCTCGCGCAGGGAATCCGTCTTCGGAGCCGGAGCGGGGTCGTTGCGGACGGGAACGGCGAAGAGGGGCAGGTCGTCGAGGAGCGCCCGCTTCGGGGTTTCGCGGTCGGAGCGCTCCAATTCGCTCAGGATCGTCTTCGCCCGCTCGACGACGGCCGCCGGCAGCCCGGCGAGACGCGCCACCTGGAGGCCGTAGGAGCGGTCGGCGGCTCCCGGCACGACTTCGTGCAGGAACACAACCTCGCCGTTCCATTCGGTGACCTTCAGGGTTGCATTGGAAATGCGCGGCATCCGCTCGGCCAGCGCCGTCAATTCGTGGAAGTGGGTCGCGAACAGGGCGCGGCAGCGGTTCGTCTCGTGCAGGTGCTCGATGGCGGCCCAGGCGATGGACAGGCCGTCGAAGGTCGCCGTGCCGCGGCCAATCTCGTCGAGGATGACGAGCGAGCGGGAGGTCGCCTGGTTGAGGATGGCGGCGGTTTCCACCATCTCGACCATGAAGGTCGAGCGGCCCCGCGCCAGATCGTCGGCTGCGCCGACGCGGGAGAAGAGCCGGTCGACGATGCCGATATGCGCTTCCTTCGCGGGCACGTAGGAACCCATCTGGGCCAGCACGACGATCAGGGCGTTCTGGCGCAGATAGGTCGATTTACCGCCCATGTTCGGGCCGGTGATGAGCAGGATATGCCCGGCTTCCTTGCCGGAGAGGTCCGAATCGTTGGCGATGAACGGAACGCCCTCACGCTTGAGGGCGGCCTCCACGACAGGGTGCCGGCCGCCCCTGATGGTGAAGGCGAGGCCGGTATCGATTACGGGGCGCGTCCAGTCGAGACGCATGGCGAGGTCGGCGAGCGCCGCGGTCACGTCGATGACGGCGATGGCCGCGGCGGCCGCGGCGATGTCCGCCGTAAGGTCGAGCAGCGCCTGCACCATGTCGTCGAAGAGGGCGAGCTCGATCTTCAGCGCCCGGTCGGCAGCGGAGGCGATCTTCGATTCCAGCTCGCCGAGCTCCAGGGTCGAGAAGCGCATGGCGCCCGCCATGGTCTGGCGGTGGACGAAGGTGTCCTTCCACGGCTCCTTCAGCAGGTCCTCGCCCACATTCTGCGGCACCTCCACGAAATAGCCGATCATGTGGTTGTGCTTGACGCGCAGGGTCCGGCAGCCGGTTTCGGTGGCATAGCGCGCCTGGAGGGCCGCGATGAAGCGGCGGGAATCCTGCTGCAGCTCGCGCAGCTCGTCGAGGCTGGAATCGAAGCCCGCGCGAATGAAGCCGCCGTCGCGCTTGAGCAGGGGCAATTCGTCGGTGAGCGCCGCCGCGAGCCTGTCGGCCACATCCGTGCGCAGGCGCTGCAGCGTTTGAGCCGCCTCGGACAGCTCCCTCGGCAGATCGGGGGCGATGGCGAGTTCGAGGCCGAGTTCGCGCGCCGCGAAAAGCCCGTCGCGCACGCAGGCGAGATCTCTTGGGCCCCCACGCCCCAGGCTCAGGCGCGAGAGCGCGCGGGCGAGGTCGGGCGAGCGCTTGAGGATGCGCCGCAGCCGGTCGCGCAGATCGCCGTTCTCGACGAGCGCCGCAACGGCATCCTGCCGGTCGCGAATCCGGCCCGGATGGGTGAGGGGACCGGCCAGCCGCTCGGCCAGAAGCCGGGCGCCGCCCGGCGTCACCGTGCAGTCGATGGTGGCGAGCAGGCTGCCTGCCCGCTCGCCCGAGAGGGTGCGGGTCAGTTCCAGGTTGGCGCGGGTCGCCGCGTCGATGGCGAGCGCCGCTCCGGCCGTGTCGCGGGAAGGCGGGTTGAGCGCCGGGCGGCTGTCGATCTGGGTTTTCTCGATATAGAACAGGGCGCTGCCCGCCGCCGTGATCTCGGCCGGGCTGAAAGCGCCGAAGGCATCGAGCGTGGCGACCCCGAAATAATCCTTCAGCCGCCGCTCGGCGGAGGCCGGATCGAGCCCCTCGCGGGAGAGGGGCGTGATCGAGGCCCGGGTCTCCTGCCAGAAGCTCTTCAGCTCCGGATCGTCATGAATCACGTCCGGAACCAGGATCTCGCGGGGCTCGAACCGGGCGATCTCGGCCGAGAGGCCGGCGCCATCCGTCTCGCTTAAGGCGAAATGACCTGTGGATATGTCCACGGCGGCAAGACCGTAGCACCAATGCGTGTCGGAGGCCCGGCGTCGGGCGATGGCCAGGAGATAATTGGCCCGTCCCGGCTCCAGCAGGCGCTCCTCGGTGATCGTTCCCGGCGTGACGAGACGCACCACGTCGCGGCGCACCACCGATTTCGAGCCTCGCTTCTTCGCCTCCGCCGGGTCCTCGGTCTGCTCGCAGACGGCGACACGATGGCCGAGGCCGATGAGACGCTGGAGATAGTCGTCGGCCCGCTCCACGGGCACGCCGCACATGGGGATGTCCTGCCCCAGATGCTTGCCGCGCTTGGTCAGGACGATGCCGAGCGCCTGGCTTGCGATCTCCGCATCCTCGAAGAACAGCTCATAGAAATCGCCCATGCGGTAGAAGAGCAGGCTGTCAGGATTGGCGGCCTTGATCTCGATGTACTGCGCCATCATGGGCGTGACGCGACTGTCCTGAGCGGGCTTGGACACGGCGGAGGCGTTCGGCTCGAGGCTTTCAGGGGCGTGATAGGCGGCTTGGGACGACATCCCCCCTGTTTAGCAAAGCCCAGGGATGCTTTCACCCGTGTCATGGGGTCCGAAAATGCGGATGTGGACAAGTCTTGAGGTAGGTGGGTCCTATGTCTTAAGGTCGCATCCCCTTGGAAACGCCCATCATAAGTAACCGCTCCCATGACAGACGATCAGCGCCCCAGCCGCCGCAAGCGCCCCACCTTCACCGACCAGGAGGCGCTGCAGTTTCACGCCCAAGGCCGCCCCGGCAAGCTCGAGGTCGTCCCGACCAAGCCCATGGCGACCCAGCGCGACCTGTCCCTGGCCTATTCGCCGGGCGTCGCGGTGCCGGTGCTCGCCATCGCCGAGAACCCTTCCGCGGCCTTCGACTACACCACCCGCTCCAACATGGTGGCGGTGATCTCGAACGGCACGGCGATCCTCGGTCTCGGCAATCTCGGCGCGCTCGCCTCGAAGCCGGTGATGGAAGGCAAGTCGGTGCTCTTCAAGCGCTTCGCGGACGTGGATTCCATCGATCTCGAGGTCGATACGGAAGATGCCGACACCTTCGTCAACTGCGTGCGCTATCTCGGTCCCTCCTTCGGCGGCATCAACCTCGAGGACATCAAGGCGCCCGAATGCTTTATCATCGAGCAGCGCCTGCGGGAGCTGATGGACATTCCCGTCTTTCATGACGACCAGCACGGCACGGCGATCATCGCGGCGGCGGGTCTCATCAATGCGCTGCATCTGACGGGCCGCGACATGGCGAAGACCAAGCTCGTGGTGAACGGCGCGGGTGCAGCCGGCATCGCCTGCACCGAGCTTCTGAAGGCGATGGGTTTTGCCCCGAACAACGTCATTCTCTGCGATACCAAGGGCGTGATCTACAAAGGCCGCACCGAGGGCATGAACCAGTGGAAATCGGCGCATGCGGCCGATACCGACGCGCGCACCCTGGCGGATGCCCTGAAAGGGGCGGATGCGGTGTTCGGCCTCTCGGCCAAGGGCGCCTTCACGGACGAGATGATCCGCTCCATGGCGGAGAACCCGATCATCTTCGCCATGGCCAATCCCGACCCGGAAATCACGCCGGAGGAAGTGGCCCGCATCCGCGACGACGTCATCATCGCCACGGGCCGCTCGGATTATCCGAACCAGGTCAACAACGTTCTCGGCTTTCCCTATATCTTCCGCGGAGCCCTCGACGTTCAGGCCACCACCATCAACATGGAGATGAAGGTCGCCGCCGCTCAGGCTCTCGCGAATCTCGCCCGCGAGGACGTGCCCGACGAGGTGGCGGCCGCCTATCAGGGCTCCCGTCCGCGCTTCGGACGGGAATACATCATTCCCGTGCCCTTCGATCCGCGGCTCATCCACACCATCCCCATGGCGGTCGCGCAGGCGGCGATGGACACCGGCGTCGCGCGCCGTCCGATCGTCGACATGCGCGCCTACAAGGCGCAGCTCTCCGCGCGGCGCGATCCCGTGGCCGGAACGCTCAACCGGATCTTCGAGCGTGTGCGCAAGTTCCCGAAGCGCGTTGTCTTCGCCGAAGGCGAGGAGGAGCAGGTGATCCGCGCCGCCCTGTCCTTTGTCAACCAGGGCCTGGGCAAGGCCATCCTCGTCGGCCGCGAGGACCGCATCCATGAGACTGCCGCGCAAGCGGGCATCGATCTCGAGGGCCGCGAGGGCATCGAGATCCACAATGCGCGTCTCTCCAATCGCAACGCGACCTATGCGCAGTTCCTCTACGAGCGCCTGCAGCGCAAGGGTTACCTGTTCCGCGACTGCCAGCGCATGATCAATCAGGACCGCAACCACTTCGCCGCTTCCATGGTGGCGCTCGGCGATGCGGATGCCATGGTGACGGGCGCAACCCGCAACTTCTCGACGGCGCTCGCCGACGTGCGGCATGTGATCGACGCCAAGCCCGGTCATCGCGTGATCGGCGTCTCGCTCTGCCTTGCCCGCGGGCGCACGGTTCTGGTGGCCGATACGGCCCTCCATGAAATGCCCAGCGCGCCTGAACTGGCGGAAATCGCCATCGAGGCCGCGGGCGTCGCACGGCGTCTCGGCTACGAGCCGCGCGTGGCGCTTCTGTCTTTCTCGAGCTTCGGGCATCCCAAGGCGGAGCGTGCGGAGAAGATTCAGGAGGCCGTGCGGATCCTGGACGGCATGCGCGTCGATTTCGAGTATGACGGCGAGATGGCGGCGGACTTGGCGCTCAATCGGGACGCCATGGCGCAGTATCCCTTCTGCCGGCTGACGGAACCGGCGAACGTGCTCGTCATGCCGGCCTTCCACTCCGCTTCCATCTCGACCAAGATGCTGCAGGAGCTGGGCGGTGCGATGGTTCTGGGGCCGCTGATCGTCGGTCTCGACAAGCCGGTGCAGGTCGTGTCCTTGGGGGCGACCGACAGCGATATCGTCAACATGGCGGCGCTCGCAGCCTACAACATCGGCGGCTGAACAGCCGCCGCATGAGCGCAGCGCCCGAGGAATGCAACGGCGCTGCGCCTTCAGCCCAGGTTCATGGTCGCGAGTCTTCAACCTGCGCATCGAAAAAGCTGAAGATCCTGAGGCCGAAGCTGCAAAGGGAATGATCGTGACCGTGAGGAACCCAACCACTGTCGTCTTTGACGTCGGCAATGTTCTCCTGCGCTGGGACCCGCGCAATCTCTACCGTCACATCTTCGACGACGAGGCGCAGATGGAATGGTTTTTGGCCAATGTCTGCACCCATGACTGGAATGTGGAGCAGGATCGCGGGCGCGATTGGGATGAGGCCGTAGCCTTGCTCGTGAAGGACCATCCTACCCACCAGAGTGCGATCCGCGCCTTCCATGAGCGCTGGACGGAAACCGTATCCGGCGTCTTCGAGCAGAACGTCGCGCTTCTCCATCGGCTGCGGGACGCGAAGGTGCCGAACTACTGCATCACGAATTTCTCCGGACCCAAGTTCGTTCTGGCGCAGCAGCGCTTCCCGTTCCTCGCCGGGTTCGATGGCGTCATCGTCTCGGGCGACGAACGTCTCCTGAAACCCGATCCCGCCATCTATCACTTGCTGTTGGATCGCTATGGACTTGAGGCTGGGGATTGCGTCTTCATTGACGATTCGCCTGCCAATATCGAGGCGGCCCGCGACGTCGGCATGCATACGATCCATTATCCTCATGAGCAGGTCGACCTGGGCGACGAACTCAGGCGCTATGACTTTCCTGTGTAAGGGCAGCTTGCTCTTCGTCTCAGCTTGAGCCATCGGGCGGCATGCGCGCTTTCGACACCTCCCTTCCCATCGATGCCGTTCTCGGCGACCTGACGGCGAGCCTTCGCTTGCGGCCGAATGCGGTGCTCGTCGCGCCTCCCGGCGCGGGCAAGACGACGCGCGTGCCGCTGGTGCTGCTGGACGAGCCCTGGGTGAAGGGTGGAAAGATCATCGTGCTGGAGCCCCGCCGCCTGGCCGCCCGCGCCGCCGCCGCGCGCATGGCGCAGACGCTGGACGAGCAGGTCGGTGAGACGGTGGGCCTTCGTGTGCGCCTCGGCTCCAAGGTGAGCCGGAAGACGCGGATCGAGGTCGTGACCGAGGGCGTCTTCGCGCGTATGATCCTCGACGATCCGAGCCTCGATGGCATTGCCGCCGTGCTCTTCGACGAGTTCCACGAACGCTCCCTCGATGCCGATCTCGGCCTCGCCCTGGCGCTCGATGCGCAAAGCGGCTTGCGTGAGGACCTGCGCCTGCTCGTCATGTCGGCAACGCTCGACGGCGCACGCGTCGCGAAGCTCCTGGGCGATGCGCCCGTGATCGAATCCGAAGGCCGCGCCTATCCGGTCGAGACGCGCTATCTCGGGCGCGATCCGAACAAGCGCATCGAAGAGCAGGTTGCAGATGCGGTCGTGCGCGGCCTGAGGGCGGAGACGGGTTCCATGCTGGTGTTCCTGCCGGGGCAAGGGGAAATCCGCCGGGTCGAGACCCTTCTCCGGGAGCGCATCGCCGATCCTGCCATCGATATCGCGCCGCTTTATGGTGCACTGGAGCGCGGCGAGCAGGATCTGGCCGTCAGCCCCGTAAAGCCCGGGCGGCGCAAGGTGGTGCTCGCCACCTCTATCGCGGAAACGTCGCTGACCATCGAAGGTGTGCGCGTGGTCGTCGATTCAGGTCTTGCTCGCGTTCCGGTCTTCGAGCCGAATATCGGCCTCACGCGCCTGGAAACCGTTCGCGTTTCGCGAGCCGCAGCGGATCAGCGCCGTGGCCGCGCGGGCCGCACCGAGCCCGGGGTGTGCTACCGCCTCTGGGAGGAGGCCGCCACCGGAGCGCTGGAGCCCTTCGCGCGCCCGGAAATCCTGGCCGCCGATCTCGCGCCCCTGCTGCTCGATTGCGCGGCCTGGGGCGTGACCGATCCGGCCACGCTCGCTTTCCTCGATCCGCCCCCGGCTCCGGCGCTCAAGGAGGCGAAGGCGCTGCTGCAGCAGCTCGACGCCCTCGATGAGGTGGGACGCATCACCGATACAGGCCATCGCCTGCGCGATCTGCCGCTGCCGCCGCGCCTCGCACGGATGATCCTGCATGCGGGAGAGAGAGGCCAGGCGCGCGATGCGGCGGACATCGCCGCCGTTCTCGTCGAGCGCGGCCTCGGCGGCGATGCGGTGGATTTGGCCGAGCGCGTCGAGCGCTTTCGCCGTGACCGCTCCAGGCGCGCGGAGGACATGCGGCGCATGGCCGAGGGTTGGGCGAAAGGACACAACGGCGCATCGAAGGGCGAACCATACTCCGTCGGAGCGATCCTCACGCTCGCCTATCCCGACCGTCTCGCCAAGGCCCGCGGCAAACCCGGCGACTATCTCATGGCCAACGGACGCGGGGCCACGCTCGATGCGCATGAGCGACTGGCGAAGGAGCCCTATCTCGCCGTTGCCGAAATCGCCGGCGGAGCCGCCTCCGCGCGCATCCTCGCGGCGGCCGCCATCTCACCGGAAGAGATCGAGGCGCAATACGGCAATGCCATCGTCCAGCGCGACGAGGTCACCTTCGACAAACAGGCCAAAGCACTCCGGGCGCGGGGCGTCAGGCGCCTGGGCGCCCTGCTGCTGAACGAGCGCCCTCTGAAGGTTCCGGCGACCGATGAGGCGGCAAGGGCGCTGGCCGAGGGACTGGTCGCGCTGGGGCTCGCTGCGCTGCCGTGGTCGAAGGCTCTCGCGCAGTGGCGGGAGCGCGTGATGTTTCTGCGTCAGGCCGAGGGCGAGGAATGGCCCGACCTCTCGGACGAGGCGCTGGCCCGAACGGCGGGAGAATGGCTTGCGCCTCACCTCGTCGGCAAGAGCGGCCTCGGCGAGATCGGTCCCGATCTGCTCAGCGAGGCCCTGCGCAGCCTCTTGCCGTGGAATCTTCAGCGGCGGCTCGATGCAGAAGCTCCCACCCATTTCGAGGTGCCGACGGGATCGCAGATCCCGATCGATTACGGCGCGGAGGAGGGGCCCGTTCTGGCGGTGCGGGTGCAGGAACTGTTCGGGCTCGACACGCATCCCACCCTCGCAGCCGGGCGTGTGCCGCTCATCCTGCACCTGCTCTCGCCGGCGCAGCGCCCGATTCAAATCACCCGCGATCTGCCAGGTTTCTGGCGCGGTTCCTGGGCTGCCGTCCGGGCCGATATGCGCGGGCAATATCCGAAGCATCCCTGGCCTGAAGATCCGCTGACCGCGCCGCCGACGCGCCGCGCCAAGCCGCGAGGCACTTGAGCTCCGTTCCATGCCGCGTGCTCGAACGATCCATCGCACTCGACATAAAACGGGATAATGTTTCTCTGCTTGATGCACACGCATCACGCGCGTTCCGGTTGTTCCATCGAACGTTAGTTCGATTCCGGCGCTTGTCCCCGTCACAACCGCGCAACACCCATCGCATTCCCTCGACGGCACACATCCACTTGCCTTGTCGCCTGAACGAAGACGGTGCTAAAGGGAAATTCTCCCATCCTTCGGAATGCATCCGCTCATGACGATGCCCTTCGGCGACCTTGCGCATCTCACGTTCGCCTTGTGCGAAGTGCTGGTTACGCTTCCTGAAATACAGTTGCACGGAAAGCTCGCATGATCAGGCTCGCCATCATCCTGATAGGTTTCGAGACGATGCGGCGTCAGTGGCGATCACTTGCCGCCTTCGGCGCTTTCTGGGGAATCCTCGGACTCGCGATTCTCATGGATGCCGCCGATGGTGTGACAGCCGTCGTGACGGAAGCGTTCGGATACCTTCTCGTCGCCGAAGGGCTGGGGGCGATCCTGCTCACGGTCAGTCTCGGGCGCTACAGAGGGCGGTTCTTCCTCGCGCGAGGATTGATCATGCTGGTCATGGGCCTGCTGATCATCGATCTTCCCTGGCACAACGACATTGCCAACAGCCTTCTCTTCGGCATCGCCTTTCTGCTGGATGGCTCTGTCCGCCTCGTTGCCGCGTTCCTCGTGCGTTATCCGCGATGGAAAGCGATAGCAGGCATCGCGACCGGCGAGATCGTTCTTGCGGTGCTGTCCTTCGCGAGCTGGCCGGTTTCCTACACAAAGACCGTGCCTTTCTGCATCGGCATCGCGCTGCTCCTGTCCGGCTTCACATTCATCCGGTTGGCCATGAATCTGCGAAACCTGCCGCCGGAACCCGGGCAATGGCCGCTCTTCGCACGCTCGCGATGGGTGCCGCGCCTCGACACTGCCATGCTGCAGGCGCAGCCGAAGGCGGATCTTCTCTCCGTTAGGGTCTGGACGCCGCGAGGGGACGACGAGCACACACGCCAGCGGCCCGTCATCGATCGTTACATCGTCGCCGTCGACCGCAACGGCGTCATCTCGACCGGACACGCCGCGCTGGAATGCGGCGACGACATCTATGTCAGCCATTACCCCGCCGTTGAGATCGACCGGTCCGCGAACGATCTCGTCAGGGTGATCCGCGCCAACCCCGAGAACGACGTGCCCGGCCGGTTCCAGCCGTCTTACTCCTACGAGGCGTCGCAATGGCGGGAGGCCGACGCGCATGTGAAGTTCAGCCGGTTCAACGCCGCCAATCTCGCGGCGTTCTGGATGGCGTATCAGCAGGACGATACCTACAACCTGGCTAACCGCAACTGCTCCGTCGTGGTCGCGCTCGCCCTGGAATCGGCCCTCGAAGGTGTTCTCAGGACCGACAAGGTTTGGCGGGTCTTTCTGCGGCTTCTCGCCAATCCCGATCTCTGGCTTGCGGCGATCCTGCATGGGCGTGCCGAGTCGATGACTTGGACCCCGGGCCTCGTGCTCGATTACGCGCGGGCCTTGCGCCGGATCGTGCATCCCTCACCCGTGCGCTGGCCAAGCAAGTTCCGGAACATGCTGCGGGAGCATCGCAGGGTTCGCACCGAGGCGAGAGCCGCCGCATGACACAAGAGATCGTCCTGGCTTCCAACCGCCGCATCGCGTCGGCCGGTGCCGTCATCGCGACCGCGATGATGTTCGGCCTCACCTACAGCCTCAGCGCTGCGCTGATCGCCCTCGATCTCTCAGAACGCGGATTCGAGGAATCGATGATCGGCCTGAATGCCGCGATGCATGCCATCGGCGTTCTCACAATCGCGCCGCTCCTTCCCCGGCTCGTCGGCCTATGGGGAGCGCGCCCGCTCGTGATCTCGGCGCTTGGCTCGGCGGCCATTGTGCTCGTGCTGTTCCCGGCAGTGCCTTTCGTCTGGCTCTGGTTCCCCTTGCGCTTTCTGCTCGGCATGGCCTCCGAAATTCTGTTTGTGCTTTCGGAAACCTGGATCAACTTTCTGAGCACGGAACGAATCCGCGCAAGGGCCATGGCGGTCTACACCGCATCCCTGTCCCTCGGCTTCGCCCTGGGGCCGCTCATCCTCTCATGGACAGGCACAGCGGATGCGACTCCCTATTACATCGGCGCGGGTCTTGCGGCGCTGGCCTTGTGCGTGATCGCACTCCCCATCGTCGTCACGCCGGCTCGCGAAGCCCATGGCATGGGCAATCCGATCCGCTATGCTCGTCTCGCTCCTGTCGCCATAGCGACGACGATTTTGAATGCAGCGGTCGAGACGGCCGGACTGTCCTTTCTCGCTCTTTACGCCATGGGTAACGGCTGGGCCGAGGAAAGCGCAGCGCGGCTGATCGCGACCATGATGTTCGGAGCCATTCTGCTCCAGCTTCCCATCGGATGGCTCGGGGACAAGATGGACCGCCGTCGGCTTGTCCTGATCCTGGGCATGCTCGCGGCCTGCGGAGCGCTGATCTGGCCGTTCGTTCTTCAAACGCCGTGGCTGGCTCATGCCACAGTGTTCTTCTGGGGCGGCCTGTTCGTTGGAATCTACACGATCATGCTGACCGTGGTCGGCAGCCGCTTCAAGGGTGGAGAGCTCGTCGGCATCTATGCCGTCATGGGGCTCACATGGGGCGCTGGCGCCTTGCTGGGGCCGGCTCTCGCAGGTCTAGCCATGGACGTCTCAGCGCACGGCCTTCCGCTCTTCGTCAGCCTCGCCTGCCTCGTCTTCGTGCTGTTCGCCCTGCGGCTCAAGAGCGAGACGTGATGCAGCGACGGCGCTGCCTTCAGTCATCAGAGTTGCTTGATCGTACGAATGGATCCGACCATCGGTCGGCGATGGAGGCTGTTGTATTCTTCGAACACGGTCATAAAGGCCACGGAAACCCGCTTTCCCGCGTTCCTCTTCAGGTCCGCTTCCCTGGCGCGCTCGACCGCGAACACGTGCACGCTGCGAATGTCCCGGGCGATCCTGTTGCTGTACTCGCCCTTGATGCAGACCGGCGCGTCGAGCTCCAGCACGTAATATGGTTCCGTGGCTGACGATGCGCCCGACGCGGAAGCTATGGCTGGCTGCACGGAGATGAGCCTTCCCGTCAGGATCGGCGCATCGCCATCCTCATAGCACGCGAATGCGCCCTGACCGGCAAAAAGAAGAGCAGCTGCAGCGAGGGCTAAAATCTTCATGAGACGTCGATCACCGATGGGGAGGAACGCAACACTGCGGCAGCGGTAGGATAAAAATCAAGGACGTTTTTCGGCACTAGTTCAAGGGTCCGATCAGGGTACGCCCTTTGCAGGGCAGGTACCCTGCATGGAGCGATCCTCTTGCGCCGATTGTCGACGGTCACAAAGTCCTTGCCGTGCATCAGTCGCTGTCCGGAACCGTTACATAGATCAAGACGGCAAGCAGAGTGACGACGAAGCGAAAGGCGGATGGAACACCGTTCCAAGTCTGAGACATCCACATGCCGAACCATTCGCCCCCGATCGACATGAAGCCAACCTGCCAGATGAGAAAGCCCAGTGTCAGGCCTGTGATGGCGATCCCCTTGGAGCGGTTGAATTCGCAAGCCGGTTTTCTGAGTCCCTTCAGCATCCGGTAGGCACCGACCCAGCAGAGAACGGCCATGACGGTTTCGGCCGCGATGATGAGGATGTAGGCGGCGTGATGAAGCGCCGGGGTCATGACGGCCCGGGACTTGATGGCCGTGTCCGGAAACACCGTGTCCATGGACAGAACATGCGCGACGAAGGCGAAGTTCGTGCCGTAATCCGTGATGTTCCCGAAGGCCACGAGACTTGCGAACAAGCCCATGGCGGCAACCATGAGTGTCTTTGAAGCGCGTACGACGACCATGGCTGTTGCGATCCGTTTCACGGCGTATGAATACAAAAAAGGCCCGAGAGATCTCGGGCCTTTCCATGAAGAAGCGTCGACGATCAGTAGCTGTTGAACTTGTAGTTCAGGCCGGCGCGCAGGGTGTGGAAGCTCGTCTCGTCTTTCACGTTGTAGCTGACGCCGGGGAACTGCGGGCTGGTCGCAGACAGGTTCTTGGAGTCGAGATCCACATAGAGGTACTCGGCCTTGAGCGTCAGGTTGTTTGTGACCGCATACTCGGCGCCGGCGCCGAGGGCCCAGCCCCACCGGGTGTCGGACTTCGAAGCGGAGAACGCGCCGGAGCCCATGTCAGCGGTGTCGACGGCCAGTCCGGTGTTGGTCTTCACGGAACCGTAGGCAAGACCGCCGGTGGCGTAAACCAGCAGGCGCTCTGCCGGCGTGAAGCCGAGACGGGCGCGCAGGGTGCCGAACCACTGAACCTTGTGGCGAGCTTCGAGGATGGCGGAATCGACCGCATCGGCGAAGGTCAGGGCGTAGCGGTCGTTCAGGTTGACGTAGTTCAGGTCGGTCTCAAGACCGAGAACGGCCGAGCCGATCTGGTAGTTGTAGCCGATCTGTCCGCCGCCCGTGAAGCTGCCTTCGTTCTTGCTGCGGCCGAAACCGGCGAGGGGCACGCCCGCGAAGAAGTCCGGATCCACGGAGCTGAGCGTCATCGTGTTGTCGCCCCAGGTATAGCCCGCGTTCACACCGGCGTAGAAACCGGTCCAGGTGAACAGGGGCGCTGCGGCGACCACGGGAGCCGGGGCGCGGCGGGACGGAAGGTCGGCGGCGGAGGCAGCCGTCGTGGCAAGCGCCACAGCGGCGGAGCTGGCCAGCAGGGCAAGAAGACGATGAGACATAGGGTGTATCCTTGTGCAAGGAGTCGCTGTTGCGACCATGACCTTACGTATAGGAATATCCTGATATTACTGCAATACTCTACGTCAATCTTCAGGTCATATTCCTAATGATTTCTAAATTGTCTTATTGTCTCTTGACTCTGGCGAGGCACATTGCGCAGGATCGTCTCGCTTGCGGATGATCATCCGGAGGCGAGGAGAACTCGGCCCTGCCCCAAAAGGCAGGGTCCTTTCGTTTATGCAGGGATCGGGCAATCGTGTTGCGGAGTAAGGCACTGGACCGGAAGGGACGTTCTGGAAAAGGCGCCTTCAGGCTCTCAATCCACAAAGTCCACGCCTGAAAGCCTCGCCAGGCTCCAGCGCTCCGCCCCGTGCCAAGGCCATGATCGAGGGATATTCCGGCGGACGGCTCGTCGGTTCGCTTATCGCCTGAACGTTTCGATCAGCCGCTCGGCCGTGGCGCGGTTGAGCGCCATCGGAATGTTGTAGACGAGGGCGAGGCGCATCAGCGCCTTCACGTCCACGTCATGCGGATGCGGCGAGAGCGGATCGACGAAGAAGAACAGGGCATCGACCTTTCCTTCCGCGATCATCGCGCCGATCTGCTGGTCGCCGCCGAGCGGGCCGCTTTTGAGCCGCGTGACGGAGAGAGACGGACAGCGCTCCATCACACGCCCGCCCGTGGTACCGGTGGCGAAGAGAGTAAAAGGGCGGATGTCGTTCTCGTGCATGGCCACGAATTCGGCCATGTCGTCCTTCTTGGCGTCGTGCGCGACGAGCGCCAGCGTCAATTGTGTCATGAGATCGCTCAATTGCTCCAGCGGTCGCGCCACTGCATCTCGCCGGCCATGCAGTTGGTGCGGGGAGGGGACTGAACGCGATCGATCCGGAGCGTCTCGGGCACGAGGTTGGCCACTTCGAGCAGGATCTTGGTCTTGATGGCCTCCACGAACTGGTCGCGCTCCCGCACCGGAACGGTGAACGAGCCCTGTCCGCCGATCACGCAATCCCTGTAATAAATGTCGAGATCCGGAATGTCGAGATAGCCGGGCTGGCGCAGCATGATCGGCAGCCCATTGATGACAATCCCCTTGGCGAGTGCTTCGTCCCGGGCTTCCAGCACGAGGCGACCCTGGTTGTTGGGGCCGTCGCCCGAAATGTCGATGACCTGCCGCGCGGCATTGACGCCGCTTTCCTGCAAGAGCTTCACGCTGAAGTCGATGGCGCTCGAGATCGAGGTCCGCTGGGCACGCCGCAGGGGCGTTGCGGCGATCCTGTCGGCGAAGGCCATCAGGCTTTCCGAATTGTCCAGGATCGTCCAGGGGACGATGACCTTCTGATCCGGCGAGCCCGCCCATTCCATGTAGGTCACGGCAACCCTGCCCAGCATCCCGCCGCGGATCGCGTCATGGACGGGCTTGGAGCGGAAGGCCTGGGCGAAGCCCTCCCGCTGCAGGGCCTGCTCGTCCGTGTCCATCGAGAAGGAGATGTCGACGGCGATCACCAGGGCGAGGTCGACATCCGCCTCTGGTTGAGCTTGCGCCGGTTGCGCAAGCAGCGCCCAAAGGCAGGCCAGTCCTGCGGCAAGGCGGGGGAAGCCGGAGCGAACCATCGGGATCTCCTGTGCGGGAGCCGGGTTGGTTTTCGAAGTGAGCCAGCTTGTAAAATTAAGGCACGGTCGCCGTGGGACCAGAGGTCCTATGAACGGCTGCTCTCCACCATCTTCAGAGCGGCATCGAAGGCCGCATCGGCGTCCAGGTCGGTCGTGTCGAGGGTAAGGGCGTCCGCGGCGGCTTTCAGCGGCGCGGTGCTGCGGCTCATGTCGCGTTCGTCCCGGCGGCGGATGTCCTCGAGAATCGTCTCATAGGCGGCTTGCTCACCGCGCCGCTGCAGTTCGAGATGCCGGCGGCGCGCCCGCTCTTCGGGGGAGGCGGTGATGAACAGCTTCACGTCGGCATCCGGGCAGACCACGGTCCCGATGTCGCGCCCGTCGAGCACGGCGCCGGGCTTCCGGGCCGCGAACTGGCGCTGGAAGGCAAGCAGAGCGTCCCTGACGGGCTGATAGGCGGAGACCACGGAGGCCGCTTCGCCCATCGCCGCGCCGCGCAGGCGGGTATCGTCCTCCAGATGCGAGACGTCCAGGTTCTGTGCCGCATGCGCCGCCGCATCCCGGTCGGTCAGGGGAATGTCCCGGTCCATGAGCGCGCGGGCGACCGCCCGGTAGAGCAGGCCGGTATCGAGATGGGCGAAACCGTAATGCTCGGCAAGGCGCTTTCCCAGGGTGCCCTTGCCCGAAGCGGCGGGACCGTCGATGGCGATGATCATGGGCGGGCTCAGTCCTGGATCGCGGCGCCCAGCTCCCGCATGAGCGGGATGAAGGTCGGGAAGCTCGTCATGATCATGGCGCCGTCATCCACCGTCATCGGCTCCTGCGTGGCCAGGCCCATGACCAGGAAGGACATGGCGATGCGATGGTCGAGATGGGTGGCGACCGGATTGCCGCCGCCGCGGACCGTGCCGCTGGAGCCGTGGACGATGAGGTCGTCTCCCTCGATTTCATGCTCGACGCCCGCTTCCGCCAGACCGGCGGCGACGGCCGCCAGGCGGTCGGATTCCTTGATGCGCAACTCGTGGAGGCCCTGCATCCGGGTCGTGCCTTCAGCGAAGGAGGCCGCGACCGCCAGGATCGGGTACTCGTCGATCATGGCCGGGGCGCGGGCATGGGGAACGGTCACGCCGGTGAGCCGGCTGTGGCGCACACGCAGGTCCGCCACCGTCTCGCCGCCCTCGTCGCGCTCGTTCAGGCGCTCGATGGAGGCGCCCATCTCGATCAGGGTGGTGATGAGGCCCGTGCGCAGCGGGTTCATCATCACGCCCTCGATGATCACGTCCGAGCCGGGAGTGATCAGGGCCGCCACCAGGGGGAAGGCTGCGGAGGAGGGGTCTGTCGGCACGACGATCTCGGTCCCGCGCAGCTCCGGCTGTCCCTGGAGGGTGATGGCGCGTCCCTCGGCCCCGTGGGGGACAACCTCCACGCTCGCCCCGAAATGGCGCAGCATGCGTTCCGTATGGTCACGGGTCGCCTCGCGCTCGATCACGGTGGTCCTGCCCGGCGAGTTGAGGCCGGCGAGAAGGATGGCCGACTTGATCTGGGCCGAGGCCGCCGGGGTCTCGTAGACGATCGGAATCGTTTCCTTGGGGCCTCGCAGGGTCAGGGGGACCCGTCCGCCCTCGGCCTCGCTGACCACCGTGACGCCCATCTTGACCAGAGGGTCGAGGATCCGGCGCATGGGGCGCTTGCGCAGGGAGGCGTCGCCGTCGAAGGTCGTGGTGATCGGATGGCTCCCCGCGACGCCCATCATGAGGCGCGAGCCGGTGCCCGCGTTGCCGAAATCGAGAACACCCTTGGGCTCGGTCAGCCCGCCGATGCCGACGCCCACGATGCGCCAGCGGCCGGGAGCCTCGCGGGTGATGGTGGCGCCGAGCGCCCGGCAGGCCTCGGCCGTGCGCAGCACGTCGTCGCCCTCCAGAAGCCCTTCGACACGGGTTTCTCCAATGGAAAGGAGGCCGAAGATCATGGAACGGTGGGAAATCGACTTGTCGCCGGGAACGCGAATGCGCCCCTTCAGGGGCGTTCCAGACCTGCTGGCGACCGGGGACGGCGATCCATGCGCGTGGGACATTTGAGAGTTCCTTGAGCCTTCTTGTTAGGGCGGGCTCCTAACACGGTGTTTTCCCGCCGTCACGCGCTAGCTGGCTTAAGCTCGGACGCGTCATTGCAATTTCCTATTTGACAAGCCTTTCCCTCACGACTAACGGAGCCTTCCCAACCATTCACTTTCGAAGGCATCTCCCGTGGCCAAACCGGAACTCGGCTTGAAGCGCCAGTGCATGAGCTGCGGCGCGAAATTCTACGATCTCAACAAGGACCCGGCCGTGTGCCCGAAATGCGGCACGGTCTTCCAGGCCACGGCCCTGACCCGTGTGGCCGCTCCCGTGGCCGCCCGCGCCGAGGAAGAGGACGAGGCCGATCTCGAATCGGTCGGGCCGGAAATGGTCTCCCTCGACGAGGTCGAGGCCGATGAGAACGAGAAGGATATCCCGGTCGACGACGATATCGACGTGGGCGATGACGTTGCCGACGACGACACTTTCCTCGAGGACGAGGAAGAGGGCGACGACGACGTGTCGGACCTGATCGACAGCGATCTGGAAGACGACGAAGAGGCTTGAACCTCGAAGCAGAGGCGACTATAGAGACGCCGCTGCTTCATACAGCGACCCGCCGCGGCACCCCGAGCGCCGCGGCTTTCAAGGGGCCATAGCTCAGCTGGGAGAGCGCTTGCATGGCATGCAAGAGGTCGGCGGTTCGATCCCGCCTGGCTCCACCAAATTTTCCAAAAAGGCCGCCGTTTCAGGCGGCTTTTTTGTTGCTCCGTGGCCCGCGCCCTTCAGTGGCGCTTTCCGAGGCGGAACGGGGCTTCTTTTACGCCTGATGCGTTTACCTCATGCGCCCTTTGTCTCATGGAAAGACCCATGATCTTCATTTTTAGTCAGGCCGCCTTAAGCTAAGGCCAGGATCTTCCACCCACCGAAAGCGGGAACGATGACGCGCGTCCAGACGAACGGCCTCCAGGTTGCACCGGTTCTTCATGATTTCATCGAGCGAGAGGCGCTGGCCGGCACCGGCGTATCCGCCGAGGCTTTCTGGAAGGGGCTGGCCGGCCTGGTCAGGGACTTCGCCCCGCGGGACCGCGAGCTCCTCGCCGTCCGCGACAAGATCCAGGCCCAGATCGACGATTATCACCGCGCCAGGGCCGGCAAGCCCTTCGATCAGGCCGATTACGAGCGCTTCCTGCGCGACATCGGCTATGTCCTGCCCGAGCCGGGGGATTTCTCGGTTCAGACGCAGAACGTGGACGACGAGATCGCCCGCATCGCAGGTCCCCAGCTCGTGGTGCCGGTTTCCAACGCCCGCTATGCGCTCAATGCCGCCAATGCCCGCTGGGGGAGCCTCTACGACGCCCTCTACGGGACCGATGCGATTTCGGAGGAGGAAGGGGCCACCCGCTCGGGCGGCTACAACAAGATCCGCGGCGCCAAGGTCGTGGCCCGCGCCCGCGAGGTGCTCGACCGGGCAGCCCCCCTGGCGACGGGCAGCCATAGGGACGCGGCCTCCTATGCCCTCCGGGACGGCACCCTGATCGTTACGCTTCGGGACGGCACGGAGACCGGCCTCGCCGATCCGGTCCAGCTCGTGGGCTACCAGGGCGAGGCGGCCCATCCCTCCTCGGTGCTCCTGCGCCACAACAACCTGCATCTCGATATCCGCATCGACCGTTCCCACCCCATCGGGGCCGAGGACCCGGCGGGTGTCGCCGACGTGGTCCTGGAATCGGCGGTTTCCACCATCATGGACCTGGAGGACTCGGTCGCCGCGGTCGATGCCGAGGACAAGGTGCAGGTCTACCGCACCTGGCTCGGCCTCATGAAGGGCGACCTGAGCGAGAGCTTCGAGAAGGGCGGGCGCACCATCGAGCGGCGCCTCAACCCGGACCGGGTCTATACCCTGCCGAACGGCGGCGAGCTGCGCCTGCATGGGCGCAGCCTCATGCTGGTGCGCAATGTGGGCCATCACATGTTCACCGATGCGGTGCTCGACGAGAAGGGCGAGGAGATCCCCGAGACCATTCTCGATGCCGCCGTCACGTCGCTCATCGCGATCCACGACCTGAAGGGCTCCGGGCCCCTGCGCAACAGCCGCGCAGGGTCGGTCTATATCGTGAAGCCCAAGATGCACGGGCCGGACGAGGTGGCCTTTGCCAGCGATCTCTTCGCCGCCGTGGAGGACATGCTGGGCCTTGCCCGCAACACGCTCAAGATGGGCATCATGGACGAGGAGCGTCGCACCTCCGTCAACCTCAAGGCCTGCATCAGGGCCGCCGCCGAGCGCATCGTGTTCATCAACACGGGCTTCCTGGACCGCACCGGCGACGAGATCCACACCTCCATGGAAGCCGGTCCCATGATCCGCAAGAACGACATGAAGGCGACCGCCTGGATCAAGGCCTACGAGGACAACAACGTGGATGTCGGCATGCTCTGCGGCCTTCCCGGCAAGGCCCAGATCGGCAAGGGCATGTGGGCAGCGCCCGACAAGATGGCCGACATGCTGGCGCAGAAGATCGGCCACCCGCAGGCGGGCGCCAACACCGCCTGGGTGCCGTCGCCCACCGCCGCGACGCTGCATGCGCTGCATTATCATCAGGTCGACGTGCAGGCGCGCCAGGAGGAGCTGAAGACGCGCCCGCGCGCGAAGCTCTCGGACATCCTGACCATTCCGGTCTCGCAGTCCAACTGGGCGCCGGACGCCGTGCAGCAGGAACTCGACAACAACTGCCAGGGCATCCTCGGCTACGTGGTGCGCTGGGTCGACCAGGGCGTCGGCTGCTCGAAGGTGCCTGACATCCACGACGTGGGCCTCATGGAAGACCGCGCGACGTTGCGGATCTCCAGTCAGCACCTTGCCAACTGGCTGCGCCACGGCATCGTCAGCCAGGAACAGGTGATGCAGACCCTGCGCCGCATGGCGGAGGTGGTCGACCGGCAGAATGCGGGCGATCCGCTCTACCGGCCGATGGCGCCAGGCTTCGACGGCCCCGCCTTCAAGGCTGCCTGCGATCTCGTCTTCAAGGGCGCGGCCCAGCCCAACGGTTATACGGAATGGATCCTCCACGAGCGCCGCCGTGAGGCGAAGGCCGGAGCGAAGTAAACCGGAATGGGGCGCCGCAGGAGCGGCGCCCTTTTCGCTTCAATCGCCCGTTGCGATCTTCAGGCCGCGCTTGATCGTCTTGAGCGCGATCAGGCTCTTGTACTTGCGCACCACAGGCTGCTCGGTCATCAGCCGCTCGATGAAGGCATTGTAGCCGTCGAGATCGCGCGTCGAGACGAGAAGCATGTAGTCGGCATCGCCCGTGACATACCAGCAGGACTGCACCTCCGGCGCTTCCGCGACCCATCGCTGGAATTGGTCGAGAGCATTACGGCGCTCGTTGTCGATCTCCACGCCGACCAGCACCGTCACGGTACGGCCGAGCGTCCGCGGCTCGACCACAGCCACAACCTTCTCGATGATGCCGTCCCGCTTGAGGCGCGAGATACGCCGCTGCACGGCCGAGGCTGAGAGCCCGACCTCATAGGCAATGGCTTCACTGGGTCGCTCGGCATCCTCCTGGACCATGTCGAGGATTTTGATGTCGAGGTCATCGAGATCTGCCATGCGAAGATTCCGCAAATAATGATCTTAAGGCGCGAGATTTCAGCGTTCGAGCGGCCAAAATCGGGGCCGCGCGGCACAAACTGCTGCTAGGCTTGTGCCATGATTACTCCAGCCCTGTCACCTGCCCGGATCGCCGAGGCGCCCCGGCTCATCCCGCCCGTTTTTCTCGACTCCGCCCTGAGGACATCGCCGGATCTCGACCGGCATCTCGGGCTGTCCCTATGGCTGAAGGACGAGACCGATAACCCGATCCGCTCCTTCAAGGGCCGCGGCGCCGGCCTGTTCGTCGCCCGTGAACTGAACGAAGCCAGCACTCTGGTCGCGGCATCGGCCGGCAATTTCGGTCAAGGCCTCACCTATGCGGCTGCTCGGGCCGGGCACAAGGTCATCGTCTTTGCCGCCGAAACGGCGAGCCCGCTCAAGATAGAGGCCATGCGCGGGTTTGGTGCCCACGTCATCCTCCATGGACGCGACCTCGACGACGCCAAGGCGGAGGCGATGGCCTTCGCCGCGGGAAAGGGTTTCCGCTTCGTCGAGGATGGAGCCGAGCCTGCCATTGCAGAGGGAGCGGGCACAGTCGCGCTGGAGATCTCAGCCGCCCTTCCAGACCTCGATGCCGTGTTCATCCCGTTGGGCAACGGTGCACTCGCGACAGGGATGGGATGCTGGCTCAAGCACCGCTCGCCCCGGACCCGGGTCGTCGCAGTCGCGGCAGAGGGAGCGCCATGCATGGCACATTCCTTCTCGTCGGGACGGCTCACGCAGATGCCGGCCGTCGACACGATCGCCGACGGCATTGCCGTGCGAGTGCCCGTGAGCTTTGCCGTCGATACCATGAAGGGGACCGTCGACGAGGTGATGCTCGTCAACGACGAAGCGATCCTCGAGGCCATGAGGCTCATCCGGCGGCATCTCGGCAGTATTGTCGAGCCGGCTGGCGCTGCAGGTCTCGCCGGCCTTCTGGCACATCGTCAGGACTATTCAGGAAGCCGGATAGCGACCGTCCTGTGCGGCGCGAACCTGACCCACGAACAGATCGCGCGATGGCTTCCGTCGAACTAGCCTTCTTTCTTTCCTGCCATCGAGACCGACATCCAATCCAGACAAACTCCTTGGAGACGCTCCCAATGTCCTTGCCTTCCGGCGTGGTCAGCCACCCCGCTCTCACGTTCACGACGACCGCACTTGCAGAGATCATGACCGCCTGTTTCGAAGGCTATGTCATACCCCAGGCGATCAACGGCGACATGTTCAACGCGCGCTTCCGCCGCGAAGCCCTCGACCTGCGCGCCAGCCGCGTGCTCATGGAAGGCGACCATCCGGTCGCCATCATTCTCGTGGCCCGCCGCGGCTGGACGGCCAGGATCGCCGCGATGGGCATCGTTCCCGCCTACCGCGCCAAAGGTCTCGGACGGCGCGCATTGGGTGACGTCATCCACGAACTGCGCGAGCTTGGCGACCGTCGACTGATGCTCGAGGTTATCGATACCAACGAACCCGCGGTGCGCCTTTACAGCAGTCTCGGATTCAAGGTCCGTCGCCGGTTGATCGGCTATCGCCGCCCCGCTTCGGCCGCGACGCTCTCAACCGCACTCGAGCTCACTGAGATCGACCCGCTGTCGATCGCCCGGAAGGTTGCCGAGGAAGGACCGCCCGATCTTCCATGGTTCCTGGCCGCGGAAACCCTGGCCACGATGGCGGCGCCTGCACGCGGATTGTCTCTTGCGGGAGAGGCTTTCGCCATCGTGGAGCCGACGCCGCAACCGTCAGGCCTCGCCCTGCGGACAATCATCGTAAACCGTAACGCGCGGCGGCGCGGCCTGGGACAAGCGATGATCTCAGCTCTGGCGGCGACCCATCCGGGGCAGGACCTGCTCATGACCGCTAATGTTCCCGAAGATCTCGCTCGGGCGTTCATGGCATATATGGGTTTCGAACGGACACCGATCGGCCAGTTCGAGATGGATGTCGATCTGACGGCCTGAGCCTTTTCCCACCGAAATTCATTCCTTGCGGCGCCAGAGACGATGACGTTTCGTCGATTCCCTGTGAAGATGCACCATGCCCATTGAGACCTTGCCCATCACCGGCCATCGCGGCTTGCATGTGCCGAACGCCCTGAACCGGATGCACGAGCAGAGCCGTCATCTGGCCATCCTTCTGCCCGGTTTCGGCTATCGCACGACGATGCCGGCTCTCTACTACAGCCGCGCCTTGATGCTTGCACGGGGTGCCGACGTGCTCACAGTCGACTACACCTACGACCTGATGCCTGACTTCCTCGCCGCCTCCGACGATGAGAAGCTGGCCTGGATCCGGTCCGATGCAACGGCGGTATTCGACGCGATCGAATCCCTGGGTCGTTATGAGCGTCTTACCATCATCGGCAAATCGGCCGGAACGGCAGCAATGGCAATGGTCGTTCCCGGCCGGTCTGAACTCGCAGATGCCGAACTGATATGGCTTACTCCGGGCTTTCGCACACCCGGAGTGCCCGAAGGCATGGCACGTTGCGCGCAACGCTCGATCATCGTCATCGGCTCGGCCGATCCTCACTATAACGAGGAGCATCTCGATGCCGCGCGGCGCCGGGGAGCGGAGGTCCTCGTCGTTCCCGATCTGGATCATGGACTTGAAAAGCCAAACGACGTAGTCGGATCGGTCTCGGCCATGACCGGCATCATGCAGCGCTTGTCCAGCTGGATCGGCTGAAACCGTCACTGAATTCAAAGAGGATGCGAAATGTCGGAATATGAACTGATTGCCTCCAAGGGCTGCGGCTCGGCCGTGATCGAGATGGCGCTGGCGCTCGCAGGGCTGCCGCATCGTGTGACGATGATCCCTTATCTCGAGCCCGGTCTCGAGCGGGATCGACTGTTGTCGCTCAACCCCTTGGGACAGGTTCCGACGCTGATTCTTCCGAACGGCAACGTGATGACCGAGAGCGCCGCCATGCTGCTGCACATCCACGATGTTGCGCCCCAGGCGGGTCTCGTTCCGTCCGATGTCGACAGCCGAGCGGCATTCTTCAATCTGATGATCGTTCTGGTTGCCGCGATCTATCCCACCTTCACTTTCGGGGACGACCCGAAGCAGTTCGGGCTCGACGATGCCGCCGCCTCGGCCCTCCGCGCAGAGAGCGATGCCCGTCGCAACCGGATCTGGCAGTCCATAGAGACACTGATCTCCCCATCTCCTTATGCGCTCGGCCCCCAATTGACGGCGGTCGATCTTTATCTCGCGGTCATGTCTGCCTGGAGGCCGGGGCGTGCCTGGTTTGCGCAGAACTGCCCGAAGTTGCTTTCAGCCGCGGAAGCCGCAGCAAAGATCCCGGCCGTATCGCGCATCCTCGAGCGCAACGCATAGCGTGAATCAAGGTCAGGCCTGCCCGGCATGAACTCATGCCGGCGCCGAAGTCCTCAAGCAGAGGCTTGCAATCCGTTCATATCGGCAATGATCGCCTTGGCGATCTCGACCAGGCGCGGACCGACCCGCTCGACGAGTTGCTCTCGGGTGAGGATGATGGCGGGCCCGCCACAGTTTAGGGCGAACAGGAGCGTTCCGGTCCCGAGGGCCAGCGGCACTCCGACCGCATTGACCTGCTCTTTCCACTCGCCGATCGAGAGAACGAAGCCGCGCTCCGACAGATCTTGAACCGCTTGGCTGATCCCATCCCGCAGCTTTGGCCATGAAACCGGATCTGCTTTCAACCGCTCAAGAAACTGATCGCGTTCGGCTTGAGGAAGCGCAGCCAGATAGGCGCGCCCCATCGCAGATGTTGCCATCTTGATATGGGACCCGACTTCGATGCCCATATGCAGGGGGCTGTCCCCGCGGCAATGTTCGAGATAGACCATGGACTTTCCGTCGCGGGCGCCGAGAGCGACAGAGACACCTGTTTCATCAGCCAGAGATTGCATGTAGGGCCGGGCGATGTCGCGTACGGCGACGCTGCCCAGGGCGCTGAAGCCCAATGCAAGCGCCGCCGTCGAAAGGCTGTATCGGGAATCGTCGGGAGAGTATTTGAGATAGCCGAGAACTCCCAACGTATAAGTCAGACGTGAGACGGTCGCCTTGGGAAGGCCCGTGCGCCGCGCAATTTCCTGGTTCCCCAGGGGAGGATCTCCACGCCGGAAGGCCCGCAGGATCTCGAGACCTCGGGCGAGCGCCGTCACGAACTGGGGATCTCGTTCCTCGCCGAGTTCTTTTCCAGAGCCTGGAAGCAGAGCAGTTTCACGTTTGCGCATTCAGGTCTCAAGTTTCGTTGCCGAGAGGTTTCAATGATCCGCATCGTACTATCATAGGGTTATAACATAGAATAGCACGGTCGTTTCTTCGCATCCGCTGCAGAGGCTTCCCTTCAGTCTCAAGTGCCCATGGTTCTAGGAGACCCGACTGGCTTCCCGAATCATGTTCCGTGCAATCAAAATCTGCTGGAGCTGGGTCGTTCCCTCGTAGATGCGGAAGAGGCGGACATCGCGGAAGAACCGTTCAACGCCATATTCCATCATATATCCGGCGCCCCCGTGGATCTGAACCGCCTTATCGGCCGCACGTCCCACCATCTCGCTCGCGAACATCTTGCAGCACGCCGCATCCGTGGAGACATCGATTCCGAGATCCTTGCGGCGCGCAGTTTCCATGACCATGCAACGGGCCGCGAAGGCTTCAGCGCGCATATCCGCCAGCATGGCCTGGATGAGCTGAAACTGCGCAATCGGCTGCCCGAACTGCTTGCGCGTCATGGCGTAGGCAAGGCTATCGGCGATGAGCCGTTCGGCCGCTCCAACGCAGATGGCCGCGATGTGAAGCCGCCCACGGTCGAGCACCTTCATGGCGGTTTTGAAACCATGCCCTTCTTTCGCAGGCCCACCGACGATAGCCGAAGCCGGAACACGAACTGCGTCGAAAATCACGTCGCAGGTCTGCGCACCTTGCTGGCCCATTTTCCTGTCGACCGGGCCCAAGGCAATTCCTGGAAGACCGGCTTCGACCAGGAATGCCGATATTCCGCTGGCCGTGCGGCTTGCAGGATCGGTTCTCGCGAAAACAGTGAACAGGCTGGCTTGCGGCGCATTCGTGATGAAGCGTTTGGTTCCTGTAATGACATAGTCGTCGCCGTCGCGCAGGCCGACGGTTCGGAGTGAGCCCGCATCCGTTCCCGCTTCCGGCTCGGTCAGGCAGAAAGAGCCTGTCATCTCACCCGATGCGAGACGGGGAAGATAGCGTCGTTTCTGCTCGGGCGTTCCGTCAATGACGATGCCTTGCGATCCAATGCCGATATTGGTTCCGATCCGGGAGCGGAAGGCGGGGGACGTTCGCCCCAACAGGAATGCGACTTCGACCTCCTGCTCGACGGAGAGGCCAAGACCGCCATATTCTTCCGGAATGGTCAGTCCGAACATGCCGAGATCGCGCATCTCCTGCACGATCTCGTCGGGGATGCGCTCCTCATCCGCAACCTGTCTTTCGAGAGGTCTCAGACGCTCCTGGACAAAGCGCTCGACTGTCGAGAGAAGAAGAGAGAGCGTCTGCCGTTCCAGCGACGCTGTTCCATTCGCAGTCATGCAATGACTCCCGCAGCGCGCAGGGACGCGATGTCCGCCTCCGAGTACGACAGGACTTCCCGCAGGATGCTGTCGGTATGCTCCCCGAGCAGAGGCGGTGCAGTAGGATCGACTGGCGGTGTTCCGGACAGACGCAAAGGACTGCGGACCGTGCGAACCGTCCCAAGGGTCGGATGAGTTGCTTCCACAACGACCTTCCTGGATTGGGCATGCTCGGAGGAGAAGGCCTCAGAGACGGTCTTCACTTCGCCTGCAGGAATGGAGTTTTGCCGCAGCTTTCTCATGAGATCTTCCAAGCTCAAGGATGCGAAAGCCGCCTGAAGCTTTGAGATCAGCTCATCGCGATGAACCGTTCTGGCTTGATTGGTGCGATAGCGGTCGTCTTCGACCAATGATGCATCGCTTAGGACATTCATGCACAAGCGCCGGTATTGCTCGTCATTGCCGACGGCAAGGGCAAAGATGCCATCGACGCAGTGAAAGAGCTGGTACGGAACGATGCTTGGATGGGCATTCCCGAAACGTTTCGGATCCTTGCCGGTATTGAGATAACCCGATGCGATGTTGGCCAGAAAGAACAGGGCGCTGTCGGAGAGGCCGATGTCGATGAACTGGCCTTTACCGGTGCGTTCTCGCACGTAAAGCGCAGCCAAAATGGCCTGTACCGCATTCATGCCTGAAACGAGGTCGATGAAAGCGACCCCGAGGCGCATCGGCTCGCCGGCCGGATCGCCCGTGATGGCCATGAACCCGCATTCCGCCTGGAGAATGAAGTCGTATCCCGGACGATCTTCAAGCGGGTTGTCGCGCCCGTAGCCGGATATGGAGCAATGGATCAGACGAGGATTGATCTTGCGCGTTTCCTCAAAGGTCAAATTGAGCTTGCGCAGACTGGACGCCTTGAAGTTCTCAACCAGGATGTCGGCCTGCGCAATCAATTCCGTGACGATCTTCCGGCCGTCTTGGCTGCTGATATCGACTGCGATGCTGCGCTTGTTTCTGTTCGCCGCAAGATAATAAGTCGAGATGCCGTCCACTGAAGGTGGCGACCATGAGCGTGTGTCGTCTCCGCTCGATGGATGTTCGACTTTCCAGATCTGGGCTCCCAAATCTCCCAAAGTCATCGTCGCCCAGGGCCCAGCCAGCACTCGCGACAGATCGAGAACCTTGATCCCTTCGAGCGCTGCAGCCACCTTTATGTTCCTTGTCTTGCGCCGTTACCTGACAAATCGAAACCAGACGAAGGTGAGCCCCGCCCCACTGTGCGAGGCTCGAAGAAGGGTTTTGCCTTCGGCAAAAGATGCCCGCGGTGAGCGGCAGGTCTGGTCCTGTCCATCCTTGGCGCATCTGAAAAAGGAAAACCGTTCACTTTTCACAAGAGCTAGCAGTCCATACCATCCTCGTCAACTTTCAGAATTTATTTCCAATATACGAAATTTCATCGATCTTAAAGCAAAACGTGCGATTGCCAAATAGCCGACATCCAGCTTGGGCGCTGCCTTTGGCGCGGACGCCCCCATCGAAGGCCAGTGCCGCGCGAGCACCTCTGACTTTGCGGGAAACCTTGAAACTTTCGATGAGAAATTCCTTTTTTGCGCTTTAGTCTTCATCGTGATCGATACTCATTCACAAGCCGCATCTTTTCTCTGCGCGAGATCCTGCGCCGTTGACGACTTTCCAAGCGGATGGTACGAATCCCTTGAAAAACAGAAATAAATTTCGTCTGTTGGAATAAAACGACCGCCAGGCAGGTCTCAACAGGGCGAGGCGAATGACTGCGGCGACGCTCCTGTCGCCGTGACATGCTGCGCCGCAAGGCGTGATGGGAGGTAGGAGATGAGCCACTTGAAGAACAAAAGCCGTATGTTTTGGACCGCCGCGCGGCTCTCGGCCGTGCTGGCCCTCACGACGGCCGGAGTTGCAAAGTCGCAGGCTGCTGAAGGAAGCGGTCTCGGCACTGCGGATGCGCCGGTCCAGATCCGCATGATCGCGAATGAGGCTTTTGCCAAGCAGTGGCAAACCAACATGGTGCCGGAGTTCAACAAGACTTATCCGCATATCAAGGTCACGATCGACGGCGTTCCCTATGCCGAGCTTCTTCCCAAGAGCGTTCTCGATCTTACCGGTGCGGTTCCGACCTACGATATCATCATCGCCGACGATCCCTGGATTCCGCAGCTTGCTCAAACGGGAGCCTTGCTCGATCTGAAGAAGGACGTGGCGAACTGGACGTCGCCGGACTACGACTGGAACGATTTCAACTCGGCGCCGCTAGCGGCTGGAGAATGGAAGGGGGCGCAATATGGTGTGCCGCTTCGCTCCAACCTGCTCCTGATGTTTACCAACAAGGCCCTCTACGAAAAGGCGGGTCTTCCCGCTCCAACGCCTAAGCTGACTTGGGCGGAGTATTTCCAGCAGGCTCCGAAACTTGTGCAGGATACAAATGGCGACGGCAAGCCCGATGCCTGGGCCATCGACACCTACTTCATGAGGGACAGCCTGACGCCAACCATCTGGCAGACGATCCTCAACTCCAATGGCGGAGCCCTTCTCGACAAGGACAACAAGCCGGCCTTCAACAATGAAGCAGGGGTGAAGGCTCTCCAGACCCATATCGATCTCCTGAAATACGCTCCCCCAGGCGGCGTCAGCCACGGCTTCAACGAGTCGCTCCAAGCGTTCCGGCAGGGCCAGGTTGCCACCATGTTCATGTGGGGCAGTGTGTTCAAAGGAACCGCTGTCGATGCAGCGACCACGACGCTCAAGCCCGAGCAGGTTGGCATCCAGGTCATGCCGGTCGGTTCCAAGGGCCCCGGCGCTCATCGCGGCATATGGAGCGGCGCAATCTCCAAGAAGAGCGCCAACCAGCAGGCCGCCTGGGCTCTCCTCCAATGGCTGAGCTCTAAGGAGGGCGAGGTCTGGCATGCCAATACCCTCGGGGTTTTCCCGGCGCGCAAGTCGACGCTTGCGAAAGCGCCTGAGAATGCATGGCTCGTTCCCGTCTATGCGGCTCTTCAGCAGGGATACGATGCGGCTGAGGCAGGACAGATGTGGCGCCCGCGTCACCCCAAGTCGGATGCTGTGCAGCAGATCCTTGCGGACGAGACGAGCCGGGCGATTTCCGGCGAGATCAGTGCTGCCGAGGCGTTGAACAACGCCGCGCGCAAGATCGAACGCCTGCGCCTGTAAAAAGAGGTCGGAAGACCGTCATCATGAGCACAGTTCAGCAACGGACGTTCAAGCCTCATCGCAGCCGCGGGTTGTCACGGGTCGTCGATGCGATAAGCCGGTGGACATTCATGTCCCCTGCGACGATCCTCCTCCTTGTAGTCCTCGCGTATCCGATTTTCTACACGCTTCGGATCAGCTTCGCAGAGCTGAACCTCGGCACCTTCGAAGCGGATACATGGGTCGGCTGGGACAATTACCTCGCCGTGGTGGAGAACGACCGTTTCTGGAACTCGCTGAAAGTAACGGGAACCTACCTGATCCTCGCTCTCCCTTTGCAGATGGTTCTGGGATTCGGGATCGCCTTCCTGATCAATGCCAACTGGAAAGGACGCGGCGTGGTTCGCGCCCTTTTCATCATTCCGATGGTCGTTGCCCCCGTTGTAGCCGGCGGCGTGTGGCGCATGCTTCTCGATCCCTTGTGGGGCCTGGTAAACTATCTGCTCGGATTTTTTGGGCTGGAGCCGTTGGACTGGCTCGGCAACCCGAGCCTCGCCATGATGACTCTCGTCATTATCGATACGTGGCGCTGGACCCCCTTCGTGACGCTGATCGCCACCGCCGCACTTCTTTCCTTGCCGCGAGACGTATTCGAGGCCGCGCAAATCGACGGTGCGAACTGGTGGCGAATTTTCTGGTCGATCACTCTTCCGCTTCTCCTGCCGATCATAGCGGCAACCTTCATCGTCAGATGGCTCGGCGCCGTGAAGATGTTCGATATCGCTCTTGCGGCGACCAATGGCGGCCCTGGGCAGGCAACGAACGTGATCAATCTCTTCATCTATGAGGAGGCTTTCCGCTCGCTCAAATTCGCCGAGTCCGCAGCGATGGCGATGATCATCCTCGTTCTCACCATGGTGCTCACGGGAATTTTCCTGGTTGGGTCCCGGAAGCTGGAGGAGCGGCAGTGAGTGCTCTGCTTAGTCCGATCAAGAAACGCCGCAAGCCGAGGATCGGACGCTATGTCCGCATCATCTCCGGCGTCTTCGCTTGTCTCGTCTTTTTGTTTCCGGTCTTCTGGATGGTGTTGACCTCATTCAAGATGCCGCGGGACATCTTCACGACGCCGCCAACCTTCATCTTTGCGCCGACGCTGGAAACATACACGAGCTATTTTTTCCATGCTGACGTTCCCCGTCGCATGTTCAATACCGTCATCGTTGCTTTTGGCGCTGGCCTCGTTTCCATTTTTGCCGGCGCCATGGCGGGCTATGCCCTGGCGCGCATCAAGTTACGGGGCGCAGCGACGATCGGCGTGCTGATCCTGTTATCGCGCGGCGTTCCCCCGATCGCGCTTGCGGTGCCGATGTTCCTGGTCGCGCGCAATCTCGGACTCCTCGACCAGCATATTACCCTCATCCTTGCCTATTGCACCTTCCTCATTCCCTATGTGATGTGGCTGATGCGCGGCTTCTTCAAGGCCCTCCCGGCGGAGCTGGAGGAAGCGGCCCTGTTGGACGGCTGCACGCGCATGGGGGCGTTCTTCCGCATCATCGTTCCGATTTCCATGCCCGGTCTCATATCGACTCTCATCTTCAGCGTCATCCTGGCATGGGAGGAATTGCTGTTCGCGCTCGTTCTGACCAATCGAAATGCCTCCACCATTCCCGTCGCGATTGCCGGGATCGCGGGCGATACGGTGAACGGCGCGAACTGGGGTGCCTTGACCGCCGTCGGAACGCTGACGGTCATTCCTGTCGTCATCTTTGCGTTGATCGTTCAGAAATGGCTGATTCAGGGGCTGGCCGATGGAGCAACCAAGGGATAGCTCCTTGTGAAGGACTGAACTCGGGCAGCTTTTGCTGCTCGGCAACAACGATGATCGCTAAAGAGGACTTTTGTGCGATGGTTGGGGGCGAGATGAAAGTCGAGCGCGAGCTCACACGCGAGGTCGATCTTTGCCTGCCGAATGGCCGGCTCAATCCCGCCGCGGTAGGATGGACGCGCAAGCCGCTCCACCGGGCCAACCTGAAGGGTTGGGGACGCAACAAACGCTTCGAGTATTGGTGCATAACGACGCCTGACCTCATCGTTGCCGTGAACGTGTCTCATTCCGATTACCGAGTTACCCTCGCGACGTTCTTTCTCGATCTGAAAAGTCTGAATGCGATTCCGGAGGCCGAAATTCATTGGCTGCCCCGCAGCCGTGTCGATGAGATGCCGGAACGCTCTGGCACCGGTCCCGTCGTCGGCAGAGGAGACCGGATGCGAATTGAGATGCTGCCCTCTTCAACCGGTGTCACCCTGCGTGCGAAGACGCCGCGACTGGACGTCGACCTCGCCGTCATCGTAGAGCCGGGCCATGAATCCATGGGCGTCGTCGTGCCATGGGACGATCGGCGCTTTCAGTATACGCGAAAGGACAACTGCCTGCCTGTCAGCGGAAGAGTCGTCGCAGACGGTCGCGAATATTCGGTTGACCGCGCGACCGCTTACGCAACGCTCGATCACGGCCGTGGGCGCTGGCCTTACTCCATTACCTGGAACTGGGCATCCGCGAGCGGTCGTACCCATGGCCATGAAATCGGCCTTCAGTTCGGCGCGAAATGGACCGACAACACTCCCTCGACGGAGAATGCGTTGCGGATCGATGGGCGCATCGAGAAATTGAGCCAGGAAACCATCTGGACCTATGACCGAAACGACTGGATGCGTCCCTGGACAATTCGGAGCGAGCGCGTCGACCTCGTCTTCACGCCCCTCTACGATCGCGCCTCGTCGTTCGACCGCCTCATCGTCTGCAGCAAAGAGCATCAGGTCTTTGGCTACTTCGATGGCCATGTGTTCGATGAGGCCGGGCGCCGATATGAAATCGAGCATATGCTCGGATGGGCGGAAGAAGTGCATCGCCGCTGGTAGCGCGGAATGCGAAACCTCTCAAAGTCCGGAGGGAAATTCCCTCTTGCAGTGCAAACATGATGGAGTGAGCCGGTGGGCACCGTCGAGATCAGGAACGTCCGCAAGTCCTATGGCAGCCATGCGGTCATGCACGGCGTCTCAGTTACCATTCCCGATGGTGAGTTTGTCGCCCTGGTAGGTCCTTCGGGATGCGGAAAGTCGACGTTGCTGCGGATGATCGCTGGCCTTGAAGATATCACGGACGGTGAGATCGCAATCGAGGGGCGGGTCGTCAACGATGTCGCGCCCAAGGACCGGGATATCGCGATGGTATTCCAGAATTATGCCCTCTACCCTCACATGAGCGTGCGCGAGAATATGGGCTTCGCGTTGAAACTGAGAGGAATGCCTAAGGCCCAGATTGAGGAACGCGTACAGGTGGCTGCGCAGATCCTCAACCTGCAATCCCTCCTCGAGCGCAAGCCGCGCGCTCTTTCCGGCGGGCAGCGGCAACGCGTCGCCATGGGGCGTGCGATCGTTCGCGATCCAACGGTCTTCCTCTTCGACGAGCCTCTCTCCAACCTTGATGCCAAGTTGCGCGTTCAGGTGCGTTCGGAGTTGAAGCAACTGCATCAGCGGTTAGGCACGACAACCGTCTATGTGACACACGACCAGATTGAGGCCATGACTCTCGCCGACCGGATTGTCGTCATGAACTCAGGACAGGTGGAGCAAATCGGTCCGCCGCTCGATCTCTATGATCGGCCTGCGAATCTGTTCGTTGCTGCCTTCATAGGCTCGCCACCGATGAACTTCATCGAAGGTCAAGCCAACGCCGATGGAACCGGACTTCATCTGGCGAACGGTACCAGCCTGCCACTGCCGACAGGCGCGAAAGCTCCATCGGGGAGGGCCGTCACTTTAGGAATCCGACCGGAGCATCTGGACGTCGCGCAGACGGGGTGGCCCGCGACCGTTCTGGTGATCGAGCCGACCGGATCGGAAACGCAGATCAATGCGCAACTGGGAGATATTCCGCTTCGCATCCTGATCCGGGGGCGGACCGACATCCGGCCGGGCGATACGATTCACCTCGACGCTCCGGCAAAGCATGTTCACCTTTTCGATACTCATACCGGGAGGCGGATCGAAAGCCAGTTCCCTGGAGATTGAGTGAGGAAGCTCCCGAAACGAGACGTTCCTCTCACCTGTCTTGAGGCTGGATGTGAACGAGGCGGCTTACGCGCGGCGGTAAAGCACCTGCGATCCGTCCTTCGCCACGAAGGTCAGGCCGACCCAGGACGGGGTGTCATCATACCAGGTTTCGAACGATATGGGGCCGCTCAACGCGAAACGCTGAGCGGGAACGATCGTCCCAGCCGATGTCTGAACACGGTCCCGGCCCTTCCGGATAACGACGGGGCGCAAAAGCTCGCCGTTCTGGGTATTGATGAGCGGCCCGTCGAGCATCTCCCGGTTCCAGTGGGTTGCCGGATGCGCTCCCGCGGGAGCGACGTAGCGGCCGGAACGCGTGGAATCGACGAGGAGGCCGGATGGCGTGCGCTCGCATGTCACGCTCAGTTTCTGGCCGTCGTCATTCGTCTGCGCCGTCAACGACACCACATCCTCGCCCTGCCAGATCTCCGATACACGGTGGGTGTAGCGGTAGAACTTGATGGGCCCGATACCTACGGAGAGTTCGACATCGACGCTGACCGTGAGGCGCTCCCCCGAGCGGGTGAAGGTGAGTTCATGAACGCCGATGCGGCTGCCCTTCCTGACGACGTCGAAGGTAAGACGACCGTCAGGAGGAACCGGAAGTGCAGCAAAGGATGCTTTCGGGGTGAGCAGAAGGGCTCCCGCACCGATCAGAACATCGCGTCGCCGGATCATGGCTCAATTCACCTCATTCTTTGGTTACGACGTAAAGGCCCACATCGATGGCATTGGTGCGGAAGCCAGCTTCGCAGTAGCAGAGGTAATAGTCCCACATGCGCCGAAACCGGTCGTCAAAGCCCAATTTCTCGATATCAGGCCAGGCCCGATGGAAGCGGATCCGCCACTCGGCGAGAGTCTGGGCATAGCTCAAACCGAAGCTCTCTGCGTGTGCAAGTCCAAGGCCTGCCGCCTCGATATGGTTCTTGAGCAATGCCTTCGAGGGAAGCATTCCGCCTGGGAAGATATGCGTTTGAATGAAGTCGGCTCCCGAGCGGTAAGAGTCGTACCGGTCCTCCGCGATGGTGATGACCTGGAGAACCGCGCGGCCGCCGGGCTTCAGGCAGCGCCGGAGCGTCGAGAAATAGGCCGGCCAATAGGCTTCTCCCACAGCTTCCAGCATCTCGATGGAAACGATGCGGTCGAAGGTTCCGGTCACATCGCGATAGTCCTGGAGCCGGATATCGATTCTGTCGCCAAGCCCGTTCGTCTCCGCAACGGACAGCGCATGAGCTCGCTGCTCCTTAGAGAGCGTCAGCGCCGTAACGCTCGCATCATGCTCGTCCGCCAGTTTCTTCGCCAGCGCGCCCCAGCCGCAACCGATTTCGAGAACCGTTTGCCGTGATGCGAGTTGGAGAAGCTGTGCGATGCGGTCGAGCTTCGCGTCCTGCGCCTCCTCGAGGCTCATATTGCCGCGCGTGAACAGCGCGGACGAGTAAGTCATGGTTCTGTCGAGCCAGAGCTCGTAGAAATCGTTTCCGAGGTCGTAATGGAACGCAATGTTCTTGCGGCTTCCTGAGCGCGTATTGGCGCGCAGAAGGTGGTTGATCCGGTTCAGCACGCGCATCGGCCAGAAGCCGTTGATGATTCGCGTCAGCGCCCCGGTATTGATCGCGGCAAGCTCAATCAGCGTCGTCAGATCGGGCGTCGTCCAGTCGCCGTCGATGTACCCTTGCGCGAATCCGAGGTCTCCCCGACTCGCAAGGCGGCGCAGGGCGCGCCAGCGATGCAAGACGAGAATGGCTTCAGGGCCCGGATTGCGCTTCTCATGGCGGATGCGCTCACCCGAGGGCGTTACGACGACAAGGCTGCCATATTGGATGGCCGCGAGGAGCTTCGCCAGGAACGACGGTGCAAGGCCCCGCAGCCTGCGGTTCCTGCGGAGCGCAATTCCTTCTGCAAATGGCTCACCGGCATTGTGGAGCGTCATGGTCGGCTATTCCTATGAAGATGAGTGCTGTGCTGTCGTCAGGGGACGTGCGGGAGGCGGTGGGCGCTTTCGCAAGCCGATGCCTTTCATCCAAAGCAGCAATGCTTCCCAATGGATCCCGCCGGTCACTTTCAGGGTGAGAAACGGATGAGTCACGAAGGCCGAGAGCAGCGCGAGGTCGCCGAGCGGCCTGCGCTCTCCTATGAGGGACGCGGTCAAGACCGCTCCTTCCCCGTCGTCGCAACGGATCGAAACGGCTACCTTGTCCTCTGGCCGTCTCACCCGGAAGCTGTAGGAAAGGTCCATGTCCATGAAAGGAGAGACATAGAAGCACTTCCCGATCGACTGGCGCACCACGGAATCGTCCGTCTCGACAGGCAGCACATAGCTATGGCGCTGGCCGAACGTGTTCGATACCTCGTACAGAAGCGCAGCCAGAGTTTCGTCACGCCTGTAGCAGAAATAGATGCTCAGAGGGTTGAACCCGTAGCCTAGAACGCGCGGCATGGTGAGCAGGAAGATGCGCCCACCGTCGGGGGTGACGCCCGCCTCGCGCATGGCCGCCTCGACCTGCGGGCGAAGCGGGGCTCCCGAGCGGTCGCCATAATCCTTCTCGCGGATGCTGAAGAGGTTGAACCGGTTGAAGGACATGACGATGCTGCGCCGCATCGTGTCCTGCATGGTGTCGATGTCGAGGAAAAGCCAGAAGACGCGATAGCGCAAATCGTGCTTGCGCGGCCGCAGCCTTCTGTGAACGACGCTTCCTACATAGAGCGCCGAAGCGATGGACATCAGGCTACCTCTGCAGGTGTGAAGACGGGTGCGCGGCTCGGCAGGCGGATTCGCCCGGATTCGTCCTCGACCTCCCAGGGGCGGCGAACGCCACCGAGCTCTTCCGCGACAGCGAGGCCCGCCTGGAGGCCATCCTCATGGAAGCCCGACCCGAAATAGGCTCCGCAGAACCACGTGTTGCGCTGTCCCTGGAGCGACCACAGGTCCTCCTGCGCAAGGATCGCGCCCCGGTCGAACAGGGGATGCTCGTAGATGCCCTCCCACACCACCTTTTCCCGGCGCGGCTCCACTATCGGGTTGAGCGTGACGAAGTACTGGGTGTCTCCGGAGAGTCCCTGAAGGCGATTCATCCAGTAAGTCACGGCGAGATGCGTGCCCGCCATGTCGCGGCGGGAGAGGTAGTTCCAGCTCGCCCAGACGGCGCGGCGGCGCGGCATCAGGCGCTCGTCGTCATGCAAGACCGTGCGGTTGCGGCTGTAGCGGAACGCGCCGAGAAGTGCCCTTTCCCGCGACGACGGATCGGCGAGAAGCGACAGCGCCTGGTCCGCATGGGTGGCGATGACGACGTGGTCATAATGTTCCACGACTCCGTGGCGGGTGACGACGGCCACCCGCCCGCCTGCGCGCGCGATTTCCACGACGGGATCGCCCTGGCGGGCCTGCCCGGAGAAATCGGCCAGAAGCCTTTCGACATAGGCGCGGCTGCCGCCATCGACCGTGCGCCATATCGGCCGGTCGGTGAATTTCAGCAAGCCGTGGTTGTCGCAGAAGCGGATAAAGGCGGCGGCGGGATAATCCTGAATCCGGTCCCGGGGAGTAGACCAGATCGCCGCCGCCATCGGGAAGAGGTGATCTTCCCGAAAGGCGGTGCCATACCCCTTGGCATCGAGATAACTGCCGAGCGGCATCAGCCCAACCTCGGCCAGATCGGCGGGAGCGTTGCGGTAAAACCGTACCAGATCGGACAGCATCGACCAGAAGCGCGGGCGAAGGATATTGCGCTTTTGTGCGAAAAGCCCTGCCAGGTCGGTTCCGGCATATTCCAGATCCCCGCCGTCCCTCGACACGGCGAAGGACATGTCGGTCGCCTTGGTCGGAACGGACAGGTGCTGGAACAGTGCCGTAAGGTTCGGATAGGTCTGCTCGTTGTAGACGATGAACCCCGTGTCCACGGGAATCCTGCCCTCTCCGGCAGGGGCATCCACCGTATGGGAATGCCCGCCGAACCGCCCATCCGCCTCGAGAAGCGTCACGTCATGCCGCTTGCCCAGCAGCCAAGCGGCGGAAAGGCCGGAAATCCCGCTTCCCACGACTGCGATCCTGAGCCGCCGAGGCTCGTGCGGAAAGCGGAGGACATTGAGGGGTTCGTTCACGGGGGCTGACCTATTGATTGCTTTGTTATGGTGAAGATACGGATCACCTCCTATTTTGGATCACGCGGGAATGCGATGATCCAAATCCACGTCCCGCGCGTATTCAGAGGCATGTATGCAGCCAGCGTTACAGAAGATCGTTCTCGATACTGGCCATCCTCCCGCCCCAGGAGGGTGGCGATGACGGCCGGGTCCGCCTCTGCGGGCAAGGCTGCACCGGATTTCGACGGCCTGCTCCGAGCGATCGGACACGAGCGCGACCGCAAGGCATTCGCTGCGCTTTTCCTGCATTTTGCGCCCCGCATCAAAGCCTATCTGATGCGGGCCGGAACCGCCGCCAACATGGCGGAAGAGCTTGCGCAGGAAACGATGCTGACCGTCTGGCAGAAGGCTGCGTCCTTCGATCCGGACAAGGCGGGGGCGAGCGTCTGGATCTTCACCATTGCCCGTAACCTGCGAATCGACCAGATCCGTCGTGAGAAGAGTGCGGCGAAATATGAGCCGGATCCGAGCGACGAGCCGGATCTGCCGCCCCCGTCGGATGCCATCGTTCTGGCATCCGAGCGCGAGAACCGGGTCCGCAAGGCCCTCAAATCCCTGTCCGAGGAGCAGGCGAAAATCGTTCAGATGTCTTTCTTCAGTGAAAAACCGCACGCGGAGATCGCCCGCGACCTCGGCATCCCCCTCGGGACGGTCAAGTCCCGGATCAGGCTCGCCATGGACCGGCTCCGCAACCTCCTGGGTGACCTGACATGACGATGCAGCATCACCCATCCGACGAAACTCTTCTGCGCTACGCCGCCGGCACCCTGGAGGCAGGGCCCGCCCTCGTCGTCGCCGCCCATCTCGAACTCTGTGCGGATTGCCGGGAACAGGTACGCACCTTCGAAGCGGTGGGTGGGGCCATGCTTGAAGGCCTTCCGCCGGCGGAGATGTCCACGGATGCCCTCGAACGGGCGCTCGCCCTGCTCGACGGGGGCAAGCATGCCGCTTCCGTTACGGCCGCCGTGAGACAGGACCGGGTCATGGCGGGCGACATTGCCCTGCCCGCGGCCCTGCGAGGCTGCAGAATCGGCCCCTGGCGCTGGCGCGGACCCGGAGTGCGGATCAGCCGCGTCGTCATTCCGGCGGCTCCGGACGCCCATGTGATGCTGATCAAGGTCGGCGCGGGGCGGCATCTGCCCCATCACGGCCACTCGGGCACGGAGTTCACCCTCGTGCTCAAGGGGGCCTTCTCGGATGCGAGCGGCCGCTACGCTCGCGGCGATCTTGCCGAAGCGGATGCGCAGGTGGAGCACGAGCCCGTCGTCGATCAGGATGGGGAGTGCATCTGCCTGGCCGCTCTGGAAGGGCAGATGCGCTTCCAGGGGCTTCTGGGCCGCATCGTTCAGCCCTTCGTGGGGATCTAGGAGCAACGCCATGAGCGAGTTGGAGGCGGCGATCCTGCTCGCAGGCGCGGGAATGGCTCTTTCCGTCATCATGGCGGTCGCCTGGCGCGTCCAGCAGAGCACAGGACAATCGGGATGGATCGATACCATCTGGTCCTTCTCCGTCGGCACGGTCGGCGCCGCTCTCGCTCTCTGGCCCGGGGAGGACGGCCTCTCCTTGCGGCAGATTCTCGTCGCAGCTCTTGCGGCTGCCTGGTCGCTGCGGCTGGGCGCATCCATAGCAAGAAGAACCATCAAAGGCGGCGAGGACCCTCGATATGCGGCGCTCTATGAGCAATGGGGTGAGAATTATTCGCGCCGGCTGTTCTGGTTTCTGCAGATCCAGGCGGCTGCGGCTTTCGTGCTCGTGGCGACCATTGCCGTAGCCGCGCATAATCCAGTCACCGAATTGCGTCTGGCGGACATGGCGGGAGCCTTCGTCCTCGCCATTGCGATCCTGGGCGAACGCCTTGCAGACAATCAACTGCGCGATTTCCGTTCAAATCCAGCCAATCGCGGCAAAGTCTGCGAGACAGGCTTATGGGCCTACTCACGTCACCCGAACTACTTCTTCGAATGGCTCGGCTGGTGCGCCTATCCCTTCTTCGGCATCAACGCCGACCTGACCTATCCGATAGGGTTTGCCACGCTGGCAGGGCCGGTCTTCATGTACTGGCTCCTCGTCCATGTCTCAGGAATTCCGCTGCTCGAAGCGCATATGCTCCGCTCGCGCGGCGCGCAGTTCGAGGCGTACCGCTCAAGGGTCAACGCTTTTTTCCCAGGTGTTCGCAAGGGAGCGCGTTCCTGACACACCGGTAGGACAAGCGCCTTGCTCCGCGCTTCGCGCAAACTGCCTGTTCCACCGGCTCTGGCCCAAACAAAAAACCTGCCGTGTGACCACGGCAGGTTTAATGAAGGAATTTGGAGCTGGCGTTAATTCCGTGTCAGCCAGGCGGTGACGACATAACCGATCGTCGCCGACATGCCTGTGAGAAACGTGCCCCAGGCCATGTCGACCACCGAGAGCGCCGTCGGCCATTCGCGAAGGGTTGCTTGGTTCGTCAGGTCATATGTTGCGTAGGCGATGAGGCCCAGCAGCGCGCCATTGACGAGCCCCGTGCTCCACTGCTCCGATTGCAGCGCCGGCGCCACGGCGAAATAGACGACCCCGACAATGTAGAGAAGGTAGAAAAAGGCTGCCGGAACCAGCCGTGGCTGATCGGCAAGATGGCTACCCAGCATGGGGCGATAGAATGCGCCCGTCATCGTCGACAGCCATACGGCGTCGATCGCCAGAAAAACGGTTGCAGTCACGCCATAGGCGGAAAGGTAGGTCTTCACGTTCGATCCCCAACCCAATGTTTCATTCACATCACGACATACGGCGGCGGAGGGATATTGGATCACCGACAGGGGGTGGCGTTGATCGTGGAGAAGATCTCGCCATTGAGGAGTTCGTCGCGAAGTTTCGAGTTTAAGGTCTCTTGGTCGTCGTTCTTCCATGGGCTACCGGGCTCGGTATAGGCAGTTTTGCCCCTGTCGCATTGATCCAGTTCCGAACTGCTTTAGCAATCCTCGCCTGGATTTCTTCGGCGGCCTGCCGAGGAGCGATTACCTGGCCATAAGTATGGGCGTCAGGGACCTGATAGGCCGACCTGATAAGCTTCAGGCCCGGTCTCGTGACGTCCTTCCTGCTCCCATCTCTCTCGTGCGCCTTAAACAGTGTTCTCCATCGCCCTACCGGGAGGGCGAGCCATCATCCTTCAGGGTATCTGTTGTTGCTCCGATGCCGGCCTTACCGAAAGCTTCCACTATGAACGCCAGGTCTTACAGGCCGAAAGAAACAAACCCATTATAAAAACAGACTTGACTGTTTGTTTTTTAAATATACCCTTGCATTATGACTATGAACCCACCCCCTCGAAAAACAAGACGCAGCCAAGCTGAGCGGTCTCAAGACTCCCGCCGGAAACTCATCGAAGCGGCAATCGCGGTCCTATCGGAGGCTGGGTTCGCCGGTGCGGCAACTCCGTTGATCGCCGAGCGCGCTGGCGTCAGCCGGGGGCTCATGACCCATCACTTTCCGACCAAGCGCGATCTTTTGGTGGCTGTGGTCGAGCATCTCAGCGAGCAGATGATTGCCAGCTTTAAGGATGATTTCGAGCACGATATGCCGTCCGGTATCCGCGCCGAGATCATCGTTGATCGAATATGGGCCCTGTATTCCAGCAATATCTACAGGGCTCTGATCCAGATTCATGTGGGAGCCTCGGTCGATCCGGCTCTTGCCGGTGAAATCAATGAAATCGCGGAGCGGACCTCGACTGCTGTGAAAGAGGCGTGGCGCAGATCCTTGTCGGCTCGCACCGACATTCCGCATGAAGTGATCGACCAGGCTGGGTCTTTCTTGCTGACGCAAATGCGAGGCATGGCGCTTCAGCGCTTCTTTGGGCGGCCACGAGACTACTCGGCGCAATTGCGGCTGACGCAAACGCTCTTCTCTTCATTGCTTTCGGATGCGAAGCCGATGAAAAAATCGAAAGACAAGATTCAATGACGCACGTTCATCCCGAACCTGCAGAACCATCGAGCGACATGCTGATTTGGGACATGTCGGTTCCATGGCAGGACCACGGACGGCGCTGGCTGAAAGATCGGGCCCTTGGTCGATACAGAGAGAATGGCGTCGGCTTCGTTTCCTTGACCGTTGCCAAAGATGAGCAGGGCGTTCAGGAAACGATAAGGCAAATCGCTCGCGAACGCGCGATGATCCAGGCCAATGAAGACAAATACGTTTTGATCTCGAACGTATCGGACATCATCGACGCCCGAAAGTCCGGAAAGCTGGCGATCGCGTTCAATTTTCAGGGGACCAATCCATTCGCGCGCGATCTGGCCATGGTGGAAACCTACCACAGGCTGGGCGTCCGCCATGCCCTGCTGGCCTACAATCTCCGCAATGCGGTCGGTAGCGGCTGTCATGAACGGTCTGACGATGGGCTCAGCAGTTTCGGGATAGCTCTCATCCGTGAAATGAACCGGGTCGGTATGCTGGTCGATCTTGCGCATACAGGATCTCGGACGTCCCTCGATGCAATTGAACATTCCAGCGCTCCGGTCATCATCAGTCATGCAGCGGCCCGTTCTGTTCATGATCATCCGCGCAATATCGATGACGAGCGGATCCGTGCATGCGCAGGATCGGGCGGAGTGATGGGAGTGACGGGAACCGGGCTATTTCTGGGATCCAACGAGCAGCTCCTCGACAAGTTCATACAACATATCGATCATATCGTTCAGCTGGTTGGGCCGGGCCATGTAGGTCTCGGCCTCGATTTCAACTATGACATGGATGCGGCAATCGCCGGTGCGCGATCCGATCCCGCCAAGTATCCCGTCGCAGGCGGCTATGCCAATGACGGCCTCAAGATCATCGAGCCGGAACATGTGCCTCACATAACTGAAGCGCTGCAGAAACGCGGATATTCCGATGACGATGTTCGTGCCATTGCGGGACTAAACTGGCTGCGCGTGGCCTCACAAGTTTGGAATACCCAAGCCTCGAAATAATGGCAGGAGTCATAGATCATGCTTAAACTATCGCGTCGTGAGCTTCTTGCTGGTGCCATTGCGACCGGCGCTCTGGCCATCAACAATCGCGCTCTTGCCGGTGCCGAATGGCCCCAGGCGATGATGATCAAGTGGCTGATAGGATTGCCTCCAGGAGGAGGAGCCGACGCCATTACCCGAGCGATAGCAGATCGGCTGTCGAAAAGCATCGGTCAGTCCGTCGTGATAGAGAACAGGGCCGGCGCCAATCAGACCTTGGCGACCCACGCGGTCGCGCAAGCTGAACCGGATGGGTACTCGCTTGTTACATTCGCAGGTCCGACGCTTTATTCCCGTCCTGTGTCCGAAATCGACAAAGGTCTCGAGGCCGTGAGTCTGATCGGGCGTGGTCCTATGATCCTTGCAGGAACCACAAAGCGTCCGACCCCTGATTTGAAGAGCCTCATTCAGGCAGCGAAAGACGATCCGAGCGCCTGGAGTTTCGCATCGCCGGGGCACGCGACCGCCCCGCATATCGTCGGCGAGCTTTTCAACAAGCGGGCCGGAACCAAGATCAATCACGTCGCCTATCGTGGCGGCGGACAGTCGATCAACGATGCAATCGCCGGTCACGTCCCGCTCATCATCATCGGTCCTGGCCCGTCGAAGCCCCATATCGATGCCGGACTTCTTCGCCCCTACGCTGTGACAACCAAGACGCGCTATTCCTTGTTGCCTGATGTGCCGACATTCGATGAGCTCGGGTTCCCTGACTTCGATCTTGCGCAATGGAACGGTGTTAAGATCCGTTCAGGAACGGATCGGAAGATCGTTGATCGCCTGAGCCTTGAGATCAACCGGATCGTACAGACTCCCGAGATGAAGGACTTCATCCTGAATCAAGGTCTTCATCCGGTCGGATCGACGCCGGAAGAGTTCGCGGCATTCTATCGGGCCGACAAGTCGAAATGGAGCGAAATCGTGCGTGAGCTTGGCATTACATTGTCGTAACCGTTCCAAGCAGATTCCACTAATTCAATCGTAAGACGCGCCTTGTTCACGCGTCTTACGCATCCCGGTCATGCGCTCGAGTGCAGCCATCCTGCCAATCGCACCGACAAGCTGATGGATTAACATGAGCACGCAGGCAGCTTCTTCATGTCAACAGAATGGGCGCAGGCTTCAGAAGGATCTCGCGGGAGGTCTGCTTCTGGTCTTTCTCGCGTGCCTCGCTCTATGGGTCAATCGTGATTTGCCGCAGGGCAGCCTCGATGCCATCGGCCCTGCGATGTTGCCGAATTCGCTGGCGATCGCAGTAGGACTCTGCGGCTTTCTCCTGTTGATGTCGGGGTCGATCAGGGAAGGCGAGCGCGTTGAAGGACTGAATGTGCGGGCCGCAATCTTCGTGATCCTTGCCATCGTCGCGTTTGCTGGAACGGTGAGACCCATGACGATAGGCCCGTTGACGACACCGGGCCTGGGCATCGCCGTCGCGGGAATTCTTACGATCATGATCGGAGGTTTCGCCTCGCCCGATGCGCGCCTGAAGGAGCTGATCGTTCTGGCCCTTGGCCTCACACCGGCCTGCATGCTGCTCTTTGGCGATCTGCTCAACCTGCCGATTCCGACATATCCTCAATACCTGAATAGTATCGTTCCCCCCGGATGGTCGCAGAAGGGGATCCTGCGGGGGATCGTGGCGCTCATGTTCGTCTCGTCTGCAGCGATATGGGCCTTGGGGCGTAATCGGCCACGTTCTCATCCCGAGACAGAATAAGAGGCGACCTGATGGCGGACCTGTTTTCCGGATTGACGTTGGGATTTAGCGTCGCGTTGACGCTCCAGAACATCGGTCTTGCGTTTCTTGGATGCCTCGTCGGCACCTTGATAGGGGTTTTGCCGGGAGTAGGGCCGGTCGCGACGATTGCGATGCTGCTGCCGCTTACCTTCAGCCTGGATCCTGCGAGCGCCTTGATCATGCTCGCAGGTATCTATTATGGCGCTCAGTATGGAGGCTCGACGACCGCCATATTGGTCAATATGCCCGGTGAAGCGTCATCTCTGGTGACCGCCCTTGACGGCCATCAGATGGCTAGGCAGGGCCGAGCAGGGGTCGCGCTCGGCATTGCTGCCATCGGTTCGTTCTTCGCGGGCACGGTCGCTACTTTCTTCATTGCCATCCTGGGAACTCCTCTTACGAAGCTCGCCCTTCTCTTCGGCCCCGCCGAATACTTCTCTCTCATGGTTGTCGGCCTGGTCTTCGCTGTGGTTCTCGCACGCGGTTCGGTGCTGAAGGCTGTCGCAATGATTGTGGTTGGCATCCTGCTCTCCACCGTTGGTCTCGATCTCGAAACGGGGCAGGAGCGCATGACCTTCGGATCGCAGCTTCTGCTGGATGGAATCGAGTTCACGGTGATTGGCGTCGGCATCTTTGGCATTGCCGAAATTCTCCGCAACCTCGAAGCGGTCGAGACGCGAGATACCGTTCGTCAGGCGATCGGACGTCTCATTCCGAGCCGGAGCGAGTTCAAGCAGGCCTATCCGTCCGTCATTCGCGGGACGTTTCTGGGGTCCGTCCTCGGGATCCTGCCCGGGAATGGGGCCGTTCTTGCCCCCTTCGCCTCCTATACGCTCGAAAAGAAACTTGCCAAGAACTCAAGCCGTTTCGGACATGGGGCCATCGAAGGCGTGGCTGGCCCTGAATCGGCAAACAATGCCGGCGCGCAGACATCCTTCATTCCTCTTCTGACACTCGGCATTCCGCCGAATGCGGTCATGGCGCTCATGGTAGGAGCCATGACCATCCACGGCATTGTTCCGGGTCCTCAGGTGATGACCCGGAACCCGGATCTGTTCTGGGGGATGATCGCTTCCATGTGGGTCGGGAACCTGATGCTGCTCGTCATCAATCTGCCGTTGATTGGCGCGTGGGTGCGGCTTCTCAAGGTTCCTTACCGCATTATGTTTCCGGCAATCCTGATGTTCTCCTGCATCGGGATCTATTCGATCAATTCCCTTTCAACCGATGTCCTGTTCATCGGGTTCTTCGGCATCATCGGCTACATGCTGCTGAAGCTCGACTTCGAGCCGGCTCCCATGCTGCTTGGCTTCGTCCTTGGGCGATTGATGGAAGAGAATCTGCGTCGCGCGCTCGTCATCTCCCGCGGTTCGCTTGAGACCTTCATGGAGCGTCCCGTCAGCGCCGCCTTGCTGGTGGCGGCCTTGATCCTCTTGGTGCTCGCCGTCCTGCCATCGATCCGAAAGGGCCGGGACAAGGTGTTCACTGAGTAGCTTCTTACGGCCGACAAGGGGCGAGGCTGTCGAAGCAGCGCAATAAGCGAGAAAGGGTGTCGCGTAAGCGGCACCCTTTTTATGTCAATCGTGCGCTGCGGGGGACAGCGCATCGACCGTGCCGCCGATGAGATTGCGGCTCAGCAGGTGCTCGGTCGTCAGGGCAAAGCGCAGGGGCACGAGATGCTCAGGCAGGGCAGCGATCCAGTCTCTCAAGCGACGCGCCGCGGCTACGGCTTCCTCGCGCTCTACGGCCTTGAAACGCAAGGCGGAGCCGGGGCGCATCTGGGCTAGGCGCGGGAGATCGGCGCTGATGACGGTCGCGATCTTCGGGTAGCCGCCCGCGGTCTGCCGGTCGCGCATGAGCACGATGGGCTGGCCGCTGCCCGGCACCTGGATGTGCCCGTCGACGATTCCGTCCGAGACGATGTTGAAGCCCTTGGCATGGCCGAGGCTCGGGCCGGTGAGCTGGAAGCCCATGCGGTCTGCCTGGGGGCTGATGGTGAATTCGCTCTCCAGGAACAGGCGGATGGCGTCGGGCGTGAAGTAGTCGTCCTGCGGCCCCAGCATGACCCGGATAGGCTCGTTCTCCTCAGGGATGGCGAGGGTGAGCTGCATCGGCTCGCCCCCTTGTGCCTCGGGCCGGCAGGGGAGGCGGCTTCCGGCCTGGAGGGCGGCACCTTTCAGGCCGCCGAGACGGGAGCGCAGATGAAACGAGAGGCTGCCCAGCTGAGGCTCCACGGCGAAGCCCCCGGCCACGGCCAGATAGGCGAAGGTTCCGGTGCGCAGATGCCCTACCTCCAGGGTCTGGCCTTCCTGCAGGATCAGTGAGGTCAGGGGCGGAACGGGCGTTCCGTCGAGGCTGGCCGAAGCGCCGGTGAGGGCGACAAGAAGGTTGCCTCCTTCGCAGATGAAGGCTCCGCCGAGATTTATGAACTCGATGGCCGCCATCTCAGGCGGGTTGCCGGCAAGGGCGTTCGCCATCGCCAGGGCGCGCAGGTCCATGGCGCCGGAGGGCGAGACGCCGAAGCGCTGATAGCCGAGGCGGCCGCGATCCTGCAGGGAGGTCATCGGCCCGCATGCTCTGACGATCAGGTCCGTCACGGGCGCACCTCCTCGGCCACCGGCTCCCCGGCGAGCGCCGCCCTCTCCAGGGCGTCCCAGAGCGAAGCGTCGACGGGCTCGAAGACGATCTCGTCCCCGGCCGCGAACAGGAAGGCCGGGTTGCGCTCCGGCGCATAGGTGAGCACGGGCGTGCGGCCGAGCAGGTGCCAGCCGCTCGGCATGTCCATGGGCGCGATGCCGGCCTGGACCCCGCCGATCATGATCGAGCCCGCCGGGATCCGAGCCCGTGGATGCACCCGCCGGGACGTCGCGATCCGCTCGTCGAGCCCGCCGAGATAGGCGAAGCCCGGCAGGAAGCCAATCATGTAGATCCGGTAGACGGCGGATGCGTGGATCTCGATCACCTGGGCCGGCGTCAGGCCGTGCAGGGCGGCGACCTCCTCCAGGTCGATCCCGTACGCGCCGCCATAGACGACGGGCACGCGCCAGCGTTTGCCCTTGGCGGCGCGGGGCGCCAGATCCTTCGTTTCCTCGTGGAGCGCCTCGATCAGGGCGTCGTAATCGGTGGCGAGGGGATCGAACTGGACGGTCAGGGAGCGATAGGTCGGCACGGTCTCGATCAGACCCGCCGGCGCGCGGGCCCGCAGGGCGTCGTCGAGCGCCAGGACCATGCCGTTGATCTCGGGGTCGATCGCGTCCCCGAACTCGATCGTCAGGGCGCTGTCGCCGCAGGGAAGAATTCTCGGTATCTGCACCATGCCCTATCCGGTTTGACGAAACGGCATCTGCCCCTTCTCACATCGGGGCTCGGGAGACAACGCCGGGCCGGGGCGCAATACACATGCTCTGCGGGCATGGGCGTACTGCGCGAGCCCCCTGTCCCCCATGCGCCTTTTTGCTAGGCTCATCGCCGCCTTGTTCTTCGTGTATGCCATCCTCACCTGACGCCTGGACCCCAGGCCATGCGGAGAAGACCATGACTTTGACATCCAAGACAGCCGTCGTCACCGGTTCGACCAGCGGCATTGGCCTTGCCATCGCCCGGGCGCTGGCCAAGGAGGGCGCCAACGTCGTCCTGAACGGCCTCGGCGACGCTGCCGAGATCGAGAGGACCCGTGCGGCAATCGAGAGCGAGTTCGGCGTGAAGGCTCTCTATTCGCCGGCCAACATGCTCAAGGCCGACGAGATCGAGGAGATGGTCCGGCTCGGGGAGCGGACCTTCGGCGGCGTCGACATCCTGGTCAACAATGCAGGCATCCAGTTCGTCTCGCCGGTGGAGGACTTCCCCGTCGAGAAGTGGAATCAGATCATCGCCATCAACCTGTCCTCCGCCTTTCACGCCATCCGCGCCGCGGTGCCGGGCATGAAGGCGCGCAAGTGGGGCCGGATCATCAATACGGCCTCGGCTCACTCCCTGGTGGCATCCCCCTTCAAGTCGGCTTACGTGGCCGCCAAGCACGGCGTTGCGGGCCTGACCAAGACCGTGGCGCTGGAAGTCGCGACCCACGGCGTCACGGTCAACTGCATCAGCCCCGGTTATGTCTGGACCCCTCTCGTCGAGAACCAGATTCCCGACACCATGAAGGCACGCGGCCTCACGCGGGAGCAGGTCATCAACGACGTGCTGCTCGAGGCGCAGCCCACGAAGCAGTTCGTGACCGTCGATCAGGTGGCGGCGCTCGCCGTCTTCCTCTGCTCGGATGCGGCAAGCCAGATCACCGGCACCAACATGTCCATGGATGGCGGCTGGACCGCGAAGTAAGGCCTCCCGTCGTCATCCCGGATGCCGCAAGGCAATCCGGGATGACGGCTATCGGTTCGCGAAAGCGTCGGTTGCTTCGACGAGGTGATGCGTGATGCCGGGCTCGCTGACCGCGTGTCCCGCATCCGGCACCATGATGAACTTGGCCTCGGGCCAGGCCTTGTGCAGCTCCCAGGCGGTCTTCGGAGGCGTGGCGATGTCGTAGCGGCCCTGGATGATCACGCCCGGAATGTCCTTGAGCCGGTGGGCGTTGCGGATGAGCTGATCCTCCTCGAACCATCCGCCATGGACGAAATAATGGTTCTCGATCCGGGCGAAGGCGATGGCGTAGTGCTCGTCTCCGAACTGGTCGCTGTAGCCCTGGTTGTGCAGCAGCGTGATCGTCTCGCCCTCCCACAGGCTCCAGGCCCGCGCCACGCTGGCCTGCACGGCCGGGTCCGGGTCGGTGAGGCGCTTGCGGTAGGCAGCCATCAGGTCGCCGCGCTCCTCTTCCGGAATCGGGGCGAGGAAGCCCTCCCACTTGTCGGGGAAGATCCAGGAAGCTCCCTCCTGGTAATACCAGAGCAGTTCCGAGCGCCTTAAGGTAAAGATTCCGCGCACCACGAGCTCGGTGACGCGCTCGGGATGCGTCTGGGCATAGGCCAGGGCGAGGGTCGAGCCCCAGGAGCCGCCGAAGACCATCCACTTGTCCACACCAATCATGGCCCGCAGGCGCTCGATATCGGCCACCAGATGCCACGTGGTGTTGGCCTCCAGGCTGGCATAGGGGGTGGAACGCCCGCAGCCGCGCTGATCGAAGAGAAGGATCCGGTACTTCTCCGGATCGAAGAGCCGACGCTGGGTCGGCGTGCAGCCGCCGCCTGGCCCGCCATGCAGGAAAACAACGGGTTTGCCGTTGGGATTGCCGCAAAGCTCCCAATAGATCCGATGCCCGTCGCCGACATCGAGCATGCCATGGTCGTAAGGTTCGATTTCAGGGTAGAACGTGCGCATCGCGAAAGGCTCCGGAAGGGGAGCTCCTATCCATAAAGATGGGAAAAGTCGTTGTCAGCCCAAAGAAACAAGTCTTGAGCCGGCTTCAAAACCTCTAGCGCGTCGTCTAACTGTCATATAGTTTTGCGACCGGGGAACAGGGCAAAGCCCGGACCACACTGGAGGACTACAATGTTGACCAAACGCGCCAGCCTGAAGCTGGCTACGGCTCTCGCCGCTCTCATGGTCGTCGGCACGGCGCAGGCCGCCGAGAAGCTGCGGCTTCTGACCTGGGCCGATTACGTTCCGAAAGACGTGATGGAGCAGTTCACGAAGGAGACCGGCATCGAAGTCGAGGTCACTCTTTCGAACAACGAGGAAATGATCTCCAAGCTGCGTGCGACGCAGGGAGCAGGCTTCGATCTCGTCCAGCCGAGCCAGGACCGCATCGCCGGCCCGCAGGCCGAATTCGGCATCTACAAGCCGCTCGATCTCTCCAAGATCAAGTCCGACCTCTTCATCGCCTCCATGCTGGAAGCGACCAAGAAGAACACCACTGTGGAAGGCAAGGTCTACGGCGTTCCCCATATCTGGGGCACGGACGGCCTGATCGTGAACACGAAGGCCGCCCCCAAGGTCGCCGACTACAACGACCTCTGCGACGCCGCTCTCGCCGGCAAGACCAGCTTCCGCGCCAAGCGCCCGGCGCTGATCGCCTTCGCTTTCGCCAACGGCATGGATCCTTTCGCGTCCTATAAGGACCCGAAGGCCTACGCCGCCATGATGGACAAGGTCGGCGCCAAGCTCGCCGAGTGCAAGAAGACCGTGAAGTTCTTCTGGGACGGCAAGGATCAGCTTCTCAACGCCCTGCGCTCCGGCGAAGTCGTCGCGGCCATGGCCTGGGATACGGGCGGCTGGAAGCTCAATTCCGAGAATGCGGACATCAAGTTCATTGCGCCGAAGTCGGGCGCTCTGGGCTGGGTCGACACCTTCGCGATTCCCGCCAAGGGCCGCAATGACGATGCCGCCTACAAGTGGATCAACTTCAACATGAAGCCCGAGATCGCCGCGAAGGTTGCTGCCTCCGCCGGCAACTTCACGGCCTCGAACGGTGCCGACAAGCTCATGCAGGGCAAGCTGAAGGACCAGTTCGCCGAGAGCTTCCCGAAGGCCGCCATCGACAACATCAAGTGGTACCCGGCGGTCCCGGCCGGCATCGAGGAGATCGAGGGCAAGGTCCTCGACCGTCTCAAGGCCGGTTCGTAAGAACCCTTCCTGTAGCATCATCATCCCCCGGCTTGCCCGGGGGATGACTTTTTGCGTTGCACCGCTCATGGCACATTCCACCGATCTCGATCTCGTCAACGTCATCAAGCGCTTCGGCTCGCATGCAGCCGTGAATGACGTCAGCTTCAGCGTCGCGCCCGGCGAGTTCTTTTCGATCCTCGGCCCTTCCGGCTGCGGCAAGACCACCCTCATGCGCATGATCGCCGGGTTCGAACACCCGACATCGGGCGACATCCGCATCCGTGGCCAGTCGATGATCGGCGTGCCCGCCAACAAGCGCCCCGTGAACATGGTGTTCCAGAGCCTCGCGCTTTTCCCCATGATGAGCGTCGGCGAGAACGTGGCCTATGGGCTGACCTGCCGCGGCGTTTCCCGCGCGGAGGCCGAGGAACGCGCCAACCGCATGCTGGAGCGCGTCGGCCTCAAAGACTTCGGCGAGCGCCGCGTGACGGCGCTGTCGGGCGGTCAGCGGCAGCGCGTGGCCATTGCCCGCTGCCTCGTGCTGGAGCCCACCCTCGTGCTGCTCGACGAGCCGCTCGGCGCGCTCGACCTGAAGCTGCGCGAGCACATGAAGATCGAGCTCAAGCAGCTTCAGAGCACTTTCAATACAACCTTCGCGTACATCACCCACGACCAGTCCGAAGCGCTTGTCATGTCCGATCGCATCGCCGTGATGAACCAGGGCCGGTTCGAGCAGGTGGGAAGCCCGCGCGAGCTGTATCACAACCCGGCGACGCCCTTCGTCGCGAGCTTCGTCGGCGAGACCAACAAGTGGCAGGGCGAGGCGTCTGCTGCCTCCAACGGCTCCGTGTCCGTGCGCCTGCCCTCGGGCACCGTGCTTCAGGGCCAGGGCAAGGAGGCGAACAAGACGTCGCTCGCCTTCGTGCGCCCCGAGGCGATTGCGCTGGCGCAGGATGCCTCGGCCCTGGGCGCCCTGGCGAACCGCTTCGAAGGCCGCGTCTCGGCGGTTCTGTTCGATGGCGCCAATTCCAGCCTGCTGATCGACACAGTCGGCTTCGAACAACCTGTCCGCGCCGTGCTGCCGCAGGCCGGTCCGCTCGCGGGCATCGAGGTCGGTGCTCCCGTTCATCTCGGCTGGACGGCGGATGCGATGAAGGTCTTCGCCGCATGATGACGAAATCGGCGCAACGCCTCACGCTCTTCCTGCTGCTCGCGCCCGCCATCCTGTGGCTCGGCCTTCTCATCGTGCTCCCGCACGTGGAGATCCTCGTCCTCTCCTTCAGCGAGAGGGTGGCGCCGCGGGTCTATGCCTTCGGCTTCGGCAATTACCTCGAATTCTTCACCGAGCCGCTCTACTGGCGCACCTTCGCGCGCACGGCGGGCATGTCGATCCTGGTCACGGCGCTGACACTCGTGCTCGCCTTTCCCATCGCGCTCTACATCGCACGAGTGGCGCAAGGCCGCCTGAAGGCGATGCTGCTTCTGCTGTGCCTTCTGCCTTTCTGGGTTTCGGAACTCGTTCGCACCCTTGGCTGGATGATGATCCTACGCGAGACGGGCGTGCTGTCCTACGTTCTGCAGGCCACGGGCCTCACCGCGGAGCGGGTCGAGTTTCTCTACAACGACGGCGCGGTAATCCTCGGTCTCGTCTATGGCGGCCTGCTCTTCATGATCGTGCCGCTCGCCAATGCGCTCGAGAGCCTCGAGCCTGCGGTCGTCGAGGCAGGGTTCGATCTCGGTGGCAGCCGCTGGACCGTGCTGCGCCGGATCGTCATCCCGCACGCCATGCCGGGCATCGTCGCAGGCTCGATCATCGTGTTCATGCTCACCGTCGGCAATTTCGCGACGCCGGTGCTGCTGGGCGGCAAGAACGGCCTGTGGTTCACCGAGCAGATCTACGCGCAGTTCATCACGCGCTTCAACTGGCCTCAGGGCGCGGCCTTCGGCATGCTGCTCCTGCTGCTTTCCTCCGCCATCGTGTGGCTGGGCCTGCGCCTGACGGGCCAGAGCCTCGGCACCACCTTGAAGCAGGCTTGAAGACCATGAACCGTCCGTCGTTCGCCTGGAAACTCTACATCGCGGCGTTCTATCTCTTCCTGTTCGCGCCGCTTCTGATCGTGGCGATCTTCGCCTTCAATGCGAGCCCGTTCCCGTCGCCGCCCTGGCGCGGGTTCACGCTCGAATGGTTCACCGGCTCGGGAAGCGTCTTCGGCAAGCCCGGCATCCTGATGGATCCGATCTGGCTCGACAGTATCGGAAACAGCTTCAAGGTGGCGGTGCCGGTTGCCTTGCTCGCCGTACTCATCGGCACGGTCAACGCCTGGGTCCTGGAGCGCGCGGAGTTCCCCGGCAAGACCGTGCTCGCCATGATGATGCTCTGGCCCCTCGTCATTCCCGGCGTGGTGCTCGGCATCTCGATCCTCGCCTTCTTCTCGCGCGTCGCGAATGGACTCGAGGATTGGCTTCAGACCGATCTCGACATGCTACGCCCCGGCCTGCCGCTGGTGGTGCTCGGGCAGCTCTCGTTCATCCTCACCATCGCGACGCTCATCATCGCGGCGCGCCTGCGCAAGTTCGACCGCTCCCTTGAGGAGGCCGCCTTCGATCTCGGCGCCAGCCGCGCGCGGGTGCTGCGCACCGTCACGCTGCCTTTCTTAAGCCCGGCGCTCATCGGCGCGGGACTCGTGGCGCTGCTCATGTCGTTCGAGAACTTCAACACGACGCTGATGCTCGTCGGTTCGGACGCGCCGTTGCCGATCACCATGTACGGCCAGATGCGTGAGGGCGCGACGCCGGCGATCAACGCCGTGAGTCTTCTGCTGATGCTGGGCGTCGGCGGAATCGCGAGCGTCTTCGCGCTGACCTCGAAGGCGGGACGCTGAAACTCCTGTCCTTCCAGCCTCGGGCTTGCCTGGGACCTGTCTTCATCCGGCTCTGGAACCCTCCTCCCCCTTGTGGGGAGGAGATGGAGGTGGGGGTGCCAGCGCCGAACTTTGATAGGCACTCGCTCACACCCCCACCCTGGCCATCCCCACGAGAGGGAGGAGATCAGGTTGAGTCATTTCTAGCTTTGGGGATATCAAAAAAATCGGCCATGACGTCGAGGTCACGGCCGATACTGCAAGCTTTTGCTTTGAAGCGTCTTTTCACACAAAACCGATCTTCGGTTTTGTGCCCGCTGCTTTAGAGCCTCACTGCCCCCAGGTGCGCTCCAGAACGTTCACCCAGTTCTCGTAGCAGAGCTTGCGCAGGGTCGCTTCGTCATAGCCGTGCTTGCGCATTGCCTCGACGAGACGCGGCAGGCCGCGCACGTCGCCGATCTCGGCGGGGATCGTCGCACCGTCGAAATCGGAGCCGAAACCGACGCCATCGACGCCCACATGCTCGATCAGGTGATCCATGTGGCGGATCATCTCCTCCAGCGGCGTGTCGTCGTTGCGCTGGCCGTCGGGCCTGATGAAGGAGGTGGCGAAGTTCACGCCGACCATGCCGCGGCTTTCGCGGATCGCGGCGAGCTGCTTGTCCGTCAGGTTGCGCGAATGCGGGCTGATCGCATAGGCGTTCGAGTGCGTGGCGACGAGCGGCGCGTCTGAGAGCCGCGCGACATCCCAGAAGCCCTTCTCGTTCAGGTGCGAAAGATCGATCATGATCTTGAGCCGGTTGCAGGCGCGCACCAGCTCCATGCCGCGCTCCGTCAGGCCGGGGCCCGTATCGGGCGTCGAGGGATAGCGGAACGGCACGCCGTGGCCGAAGATGTTCGGCCGGCTCCAGACCGGACCGATGGAGCGCAGACCGCTCCCGTAGAGCACGTCGAGCATGTGCAGATCGGGGTCGATGCCCTCGGCGCCCTCGATGTGCAGGATGGCTGCGAGCTTGCCGGTATCGATGCAGTCTCGGATATCGGCGGCGGTCCGGCAGATCTTCACCTCGCCCTTCGAGGCCCGCTCGATGCGGATCAGAAGGGCGGCCATGTGCACCGTGACCTGCTGGCTGGTGGCCAGGGGCAGGGGGGCGGGAAGGGGCACATCGTATTGCGGATGCGTCATGAGCGCATCCACATCCACGCCCGTGCTTTCGGAGGGCACGTAGACGGCGAAGAAGCCGCCGACGAAGCCGCCCTGCTTCATGCGCGGCCAGTCCAGATGACCGATATTGTCGCCCTCCAGGAATGCCTGCTCCGGCGGGAGCTTGCCGCGCATGAGGCGCAACAGAACGTCGTTATGGCCATCGAAGACGGGCATCAATGAAGAGCGGGACATCTTTTCACATCAAGCAGTTGGAAGGTGGAAGGCACTCAACCGGCCAGAGCCTGAGCCGGTGGATGGGAATCTCTCGTGAAGCCCTGGCTCGCCTGGATCAGCGACTGGGTATAGTCGTTGGAGGCCTTGCCGGAGCGCAGCGCCTCGGCCGTCATCTCCTCGATCGCTTCGCCATGGCGCATGACGAGCAGGCGCTCGCACAGATGCGCGACGACGGCGAGGTCGTGGCTCACGAGAATATAGGTCAGGCCCAGGCGACGGCGCAGGTCGTCGAGCAGGTTCAGGATCTCCGCCTGAACCGAGGCGTCGAGCGCCGATGTCGGCTCGTCGAGCAGCAGCACCTTCGGCCGCAGGATCAGCGCGCGCGCGATGGCGATGCGCTGGCGCTGGCCGCCGGAGAGCTGGTGCGGATAGCGGAAGCGGAAGGAGGAGCCCAGGCCCACTTCCTTGAGCGCCTGGAGAATGCGGGCTTCCGCGTCCTTCTCGCCGTGAATGGCGAGCGGCTCGGAGAGGGTGCGGTCGACCGTATGGCGCGGGTGCAGCGAGGCATAGGGGTCCTGGAACACCATCTGCACCGTGCGGTAGAAGTCCTTGCTGCGCGGCGTCGTGACTTCCTTGCCGTCGATGAGCACGCGCCCGCCCGAAATCGGAGCGAGGCCGCAGATGGCGCGCAGCACAGTGGACTTGCCGGAGCCGGATTCGCCCACGAGCCCGTAGGCCGCACCCTGCGCGACGCTGAAGCTCACGTTCTTCACCGCATCGACCCGCAGGCGGCCCGTGCCGTAGACGACGCTGAGGTTCTGGATATCGATCATCGTTTCTCCCCCCGGCTCACAGGGCCCAGGACGGGTCGCGGTTCAGGGTGGGGAGCGGACGAACGTCGTTCGCCAGCGTCGGCAGGCAGCGCATCAGCCCTTGCGTATAGGGGTGCTGCGCCTCGCGGAGGTTCTTCGCCTCAAGCTCCTCGACCACGCGCCCCGCATACATCACGAGCACACGGTCGCAGAAGGAGGAAACGAGCTTCAGGTCGTGCGAGATGAAGATGAGCCCCATGCCGCGCTCCGATACGAGCTCGTCGAGGATGCGCAGCACCTCCATCGAGACCGTGACGTCCAGCGCCGAGGTTGGCTCGTCGGCGATGAGCAGGTCGGGCTCGGTCACGAGCATCATCGCGATCATGGCGCGCTGTCCCATGCCGCCCGAGACTTCGTGCGGATAGAGCGAGAAGACTCGTCCGGGATCGCGCATCTTCACGGCCTCCAGCATGGCCAGCGCCTTGTCGCGGGCCTCATTGCGGCCGGCTTTGGCATGGGCCTGATAGGCCTCGATGATCTGCTCGCCGATGGTCATGACCGGGTTCAGCGAGTATTTCGGGTCCTGCATCACCATGCTGATGCGCCCGCCGCGAAGGTGGCGGAGCGTGCGCTTCGATGCCGTGAGCAGATCGATTCCGTCGAAGGCGAGCCGCTTGGCCGTCACCTCGCCGGGAGGCGGCGTGAGGCCGAGGATGGCGCGGCCCGTCTGCGACTTGCCGGAGCCCGACTCGCCCACGATGCCGAGGCGTTCGCGGCCGAGCTGGAAGGATACGCCGCGCACCGCTTCCACGGTGCCTGTGCGCAGGTGAAAACGGACGCGGAGGTCTTCGACGTCGAGAAGCGGCTTCGTCATTTTGCGGCCTTCGGATCGAGAACGTCACGCAGGCCGTCGCCCAGCAGGTTGAAGCCGAGGCTCACCACGAAGATGGCCAGGCCCGGCATGGCGGCGACCCACCATTGGTCGATGAGGTAGTTGCGGCCGGTGGCGACCATGGCGCCCCATTCGGGCATCGGCGGCTGCGCGCCGAGACCCAGGAAGCCGAGGCCCGCGGCCGTCAGGATGATGCCGGCCATGTCGAGCGTCACGCGCACGATCAGCGAGGAAACGCAGAGCGGGACCACATGGCCGAGGATGATGCGCGGCGTCGAAGCGCCCTGAAGCCTCACCGCCGCGATGAAATCGCTGTTGCGGATCATCAACGTTTCGGCGCGGGCGATGCGCGCGTAAGGCGGCCACGAGGTGATCGCGATGGCGATGATCGCGTTCTCGATGCCCGGACCCAGGGCCGCCACGAAGGCAAGCGCCAGGACGAGGCGCGGGAAGGCGAGGAAGATGTCGGTGACGCGCATGAGCACCGTATCGACCCAACCGCCGAGATAGCCGGAAACCGTGCCGACCAGAAGCCCGATGGGCGTTGCGATCAAAGCGACGAGCACCACCACGAAGAGGGTGATCCGCGAGCCGTGAACCAAACGGGAGAAGATGTCCCGCGCCTGGTCGTCCGTGCCGAGCCAGAAGGTCTCGCTCGGCGGCAGGAGGCGCTGCGTCCTCAGATCGCCGCCCGCCACGGGCGAGTAGGGCGCGATGACGTCGGCGAAGATCGCCATCAGGATCAGGAGGATGACGACGCCAAGGCCCACCACGGCGAGCGGATTCTTCGTGAAGGACCGCCAGCCGAGATAGAAGCGGCCGAGGCGGGCCTGCCAGCGGGAATGGGGTTCTGCGGAAAGCAGCCAGGCGCGAAGGCCTGTGGGTTGTTCAGCAAGAGGGGCGCCGGCCATCAGCGGGTCCTCGGATCAAGCAAGCGGTAGAGCAGGTCGGAGACGAGGTTGAGCAGCACGAAGACGGCCCCGATCACGAGGGTTCCGCCAAGCACCGCGTTCATGTCCGCGTTCTGCAGGGAATTGGTGATGTACTGGCCTAAGCCCGGCCATGCGAAAACCGTTTCGGTCAGCACGGAGCCTTCGAGCAGGTTGGCATAGGACAGGGCGATCACCGTGACGAGGGGGACGGCCGCGTTGCGCAGGGCATGACGCCAGATCACGCGGAACTCGGAGAGGCCTTTCACCCGCGCCGCGATCACGTATTCCTGCGCCAGCTCGTTGAGCATGAAGGAGCGCGTCATGCGGCTGATATAGGCGAGCGAGAAATAGCCGAGCAGGCAGGCGGGCAGGATGACGTGGGAAACCGCATCCCAGAACGCATCCCATTGCCCCTGCATGGCGGTGTCGAGGAGCACGATGCCCGTGACCGGCGTGTAGAGATAGGAATAGGTCACGTCGATGCGGCCCGGTCCTGCGACCCAGCCGAGCTTGGCGTAGAACAGGAGGAGGCCCATGAGGCCGAGCCAGAAGATCGGCACGGAATAACCGACGAGGCCGAGAACGCGCACGAACTGGTCGATCAGCGTGCCGCGCTTCACGGCGGCGAGAACGCCGAGCGGAATGCCGAACAGGACGCCGATGAGGGTACCGAGCGTCGCGAGTTCGAGCGTCGCGGGAAAGACGTTGGCGATATCCGTCATCACCGGATTCGTGGTGAGAACGGAATTGCCGAAATCGCCGGTGGCCGCCTTCTTCACATAGATCACGAACTGCTCGATCAGCGGACGATCGAGGCCGAGTTCCGTCCGGACGCGCTCATACACCTGGGGGGGCGCGCGATCGCCGACGATGGCGATGACAGGATCGATCGGCACGACGCGGCCGATGAAGAAGGTGACGGCCACGAGGCCGAGGAGTGTCGTCATTAGGACGATGACGAACTGGGCGGCTTTTTTAAGGAAGGAGCGGAGGGCACTTGCGTGCCCTCCGCCCTCTGTCATGACTGCTGAGGTCATCGAGATGTCAGTTCTTCTTCGCTTGTGACATGTCGTTGTCGCTGAAGGACGGGCCGAGGATGAAATTCTCCACGTTCTTGCGAACGGCCGCCACTTCCGTCTGCTGCAGGAAGATCACGAAGGGACCGTCGTCGAGCACGGCCTTCTGGAGTTCCTTGTACATCTGAGCGCGCTTCTCGCCGTCACGCTCCATCACGGCAGCGCGGGTCTTGGCGGTCAGCGGGCCCGGATCCCAGGCGTTGCGCCATGCGAGCGGCTTGGCCTTAGCCCCGTCCGAGTTGTCGTCGTTGGCCGCGAAGGTGTCGGCGTTCGAGTTCGGGTCCTGATAGTCCGAGCCCCAGTTGCCGATATAGATATCGTGCTGGCGGGCGCGGTACTTGGTCAGGGCCTGCTTGGAGTCCATCGGCAGGATCTCGAGCTTGATGCCCGCCTGCGCGAAGGTCTGCTGCATCGCCTGGGCGACGCCGGTGATCTCGGCGGTGGAACGGGTGTCCATGGTCACCGAGAAGCCGTCCTTCAGGCCGGCCTTCGCAAGCAGCTCCTTCGCCTTGGCGACGTCGAGCTTGTAGGGGTTGTTGCTCTCGGCGCCCAGGAAGCCCTTGGGCAGGAAGTTCTGGTGCACTTCGCCCTTGTTCTTCATGATGGTGTCGGCGATCGCCTGGTAGTCGACGAGATACTTCAGGGCCTGACGAACCTCGGGCTTCGCCAGGTTCGGGTTCTTCTGGTTCAGGCCGAGATAGTAGACCGTGCCCTTCGGAGCGCTCTGGATCTTGACGTCCGCGTTCTTGGACATCGCGGCGAGCTCTTCCGGATTCAGGTTGCGGGCCACGTCGATGTCGCCCTTCTCGAGCAGAAGGCGCTGGCTCGCGGTTTCCTTGATGTGACGATAGATGACGCGGGCGAGGGGCGTCTTCTTCTCGTAGTTCGGGTTGCGCTCGAGAACGATGACCTCGTTGGCCTTCCAATCGCGCATGATATACGGGCCAGAGCCGGCATAATGGGTCTTCAGCCAGTTATAGCCCCAGTCGCCGTCCTTCTCGTTCTGCACGAGCAGCTTCTTGTCGACGATGGAGGCAACCGAGTTGCCGAGGCAGTAGAGAACCAGGGTCGGGGCGTAGGCCTTGTCGACCTCGATGGTGAGCTCGAGCGGTCCCGTCTGCTTGATCTTGTCCTTCACGTTGTCCTTCGTCAGGCCGAACTGGCCGAGAATGAAGGCCGGGGACTTGTCGAGCGACACGGCGCGCTGGAGGGAGTAAACCACATCCTCTGCCGTGATCGGATTGCCGGAAGCGAACTTTCTGTTCGGCTTGAGCTTGAAGGTGTAGGTCTTGCCATCCGGCGACACGGTCCAGGATTCAGCGACCTGACCGGAGATCTTGGACACGTCCTTGATATCGTAGGTGATCAGGCGCTCATAAGTGTTGCCGGCGATCTCGGATGCGCTCATCTCAAAGATTTCAGCCGGATCGAGCGAGATGATGTCGTCGCTCTGCCAGGCCTGGACGAGGGTGTCCGGCGGCGTCGCTGCCTTAACGGCAGAAAACGAGGTCGCCATGGAAGCAACCATGGCGGCGGATAGGAGAAATTTCGGAAGTCTCTTCATTGGCCATTCCCTTGCAGCGCTAGGAGCGCTTGTTGTGCGCCGATATGAATGCAAATCACACAAGCGCTGTCGAGTCTAGCAACTGGTTTTGAACTGGCAAACTTTGTGCAGCCCTTGGTGAACCTGCCCAGTTGCGGTGCAGCGATCCGGGTTGGCCTTGCGGGGCAAATTGTGGCAAAGGCTGCCTGTCTCTTTCGATCGGATGAAACACAGTGTCTGAAGAAGCCAAGAAAACGGGTGCCAACACCATGTGGGGCGGACGGTTCTCGTCCTCGCCCAGCGCGCTCATGGAAGCCATCAACGCCTCCATCGATTTCGACAAGCGACTGGCTTCGCAGGACATCCAGGGCTCCATCGCCCACAGCGCCATGCTGGCGAAGCAGGGGATCATCGCGGAGAGCGACCGGGACGCTATCCACCAGGGGTTGCAGCGGGTCCTCGGCGAAATCGAATCCGGCTCCTTCACCTTCTCCAGGGCGCTCGAAGACATCCACATGAACGTGGAGAGCAGGCTTCGCGAGATCGTCGGCGATCCGGCGGCCCGCCTCCACACGGCCCGCAGCCGCAACGACCAGGTCGCCACGGACACCCGCCTGTGGGTGCGCGAAGCCCATGACAGGACCGATGAGCAGCTCACCCGGCTGATCAAGGCGCTTCTCGACAAGGCCGAGGCCCATGCCGCGACCGTCATGCCCGGCTTCACCCATCTCCAGAGCGCCCAGCCGGTGACCTTCGGCCATCACCTCATGGCCTATGTGGAGATGTTCGGTCGCGACCGCAGCCGCTTCCGCGATTCCCGCAGGCGGCTCAACGAATGCCCCCTGGGCGCGGGGGCGCTCGCCGGCACGTCCTTCCCCATCGACCGGCACATGACCGCCAAGGCGCTCGGCTTCGACGGTCCGACCCGCAACTCGCTGGATACGGTTTCCGACCGGGACAGCCTGCTCGAGTTCATGGCGGCAGCCTCCATCTGCGCCATGCACCTCTCGCGGCTGGCGGAAGAAATCATCATCTGGATGTCCGCGCCCTTCGGCTTCATCCGCCTGCCGGACCGCTGGACGACCGGCTCCAGCATGATGCCGCAGAAGCGCAATCCCGACGCGGCCGAGCTGGTGCGCGGCAAGACCGGGCGCGTGATCGGCTCCCTGGTTTCGCTGCTGACCGTCATGAAGGGCCTGCCGCTCGCCTATTCCAAGGACATGCAGGAGGACAAGGAGCAGCTCTTCGACGCGGCCGACACCATCGAGATCGTGCTGGCCGCCACGACCGGCATGATCCTGGACCTGGAGCCCGTTCCGGAGCGGATGGCGGCGGTAGCCGGCGCCGGGTTTTCCACGGCGACGGATCTCGCCGACTGGCTCGTGCGCAGCCTCAACATCCCGTTCCGCGATGCCCACCACGTCACGGGCCGCATCGTCTCCGAGGCGGAGAAGCGCGGCTGCACCCTGGAAGAGCTGCCGCTCGAGGCCATGCAGGCGGTCGAGCCCAAGATCCACAAGGGCATCTTCGACGTCCTGGGCGTCGAGAACTCCGTCCGCTCCCGCACGAGCTTCGGCGGCACCTCGCCCGTCCGTGTGGCCGAGCAGGTCGCCTGGTGGCGGGAGCGGGTCTGATCCTGCCCTGTCACGATCATGAACGGACCCTGCCGGGTGATCCGGCAGGGTCTTGATAGGGCACCGCGCCATCGCCATATTGCTGGCAGCGGTCCTGTCCGGGATCGCCTGAGCGCCGCATCAGCGGGCTCAAAACCCACCGAAGTGCCTCTCAAACTTGGGCTTCGAACATGTCGCGTCAGTCGCCCTTCGGGCATCCGTTTCTGTTAGGCTTCGATGAGATCGAGCAGGCGCTCGATCGGGTCGCCAAGGCGGCAGGAGACGGTTATCCGCCCTACAATATCGAGCGTCTGGCTCGCACCGAAAAGGCTCCCGAGCGTCTGCGCATCACCCTGGCCGTCGCCGGATTCACCCGGGATCAGCTGGAGGTGACCCTGGAGGAGAACCAGCTCGTCATCCGGGGGCGCCAGTCCGACGACAAGACAAGGCACTTCCTTCATCGCGGCATCGCCGCCCGTCAATTCCAGCGCACCTTCCTCCTCGTCGACGGCATGGAGGTCATGGGCGCGGACCTGTCCAATGGCCTGTTGTCGATCGATCTCGTCCGGCCCGAGCCGGAACGGATCATCCGCAAGATCGACATCGCCGCCTCGGACAAGGTGTGACGGCATCCGCATCAAGGAGATGTCCATGAACTTCGATATCAAGAATTCTCACGCGCCGGTCCCCGATGTGTCCGAACTGGCGAGCCTGGGCCTCGGCCAGATGGCCTATGTGAAGCCCATGGAATCCGATGAGGTCGCCCGGCTCTTTCCGCAGGCGCCGAAGCTCCAGCCCGGCATGCGTCTCTTCGCGCTCCTCTCGGCCAGCGGCGAGCCTATTCTGCTCACCGACAACCGCGACGCCGCGGTCGCCAATGCCTGGGCGCACGACCTGACGACGGTGAGCCTGCATTAAGGCTCACCCTCCTTTCTTTCACAGGCAGCATTCTTGACGGCGAATCGGATCCGCTTCGCTAAAGAATGCGCTAGGCGATGGCCGCGACGGCGGCGATCAGCCGCTCGATGTCCTCGGGCCGGGAGAGGCGGTGGTCGCCGTCCTTGATCAGGGTCACGGAGACGCTGTCTCCCGGCAGGTGCTCCACCACTTCCAGCGCATGGCTCCAGGGCACGTCGGGGTCCTCCATTCCCTGCAGGATATGGACCGGGCAGCCGGTCTGGATCGGCCCTCCGAGAAGGAGATGCCGGCGGCCGTCCTCGATCAGTTTCCAGGTGATGGGGTAGGGGCTTTCGGAATAGGCCGATGGCCGGTGATATACGCCCTTCTCCTGAATGCTGTGCCTGAGGTCCTCGGGAAACCGGTCCCACATCAGCCTCTCGGTCATGTCTACGGCCGGGGCGATGAGCACTATCCCGACGGGCGCGAGGTCGGGCCGCTTTTCCATCAGGGACCGTGCTGCGAGCAAACCGATCCAGCCCCCCATGGACGAGCCGACGAGAATCGGCCGCTCCCGGATGCAGGTTTCGATCACGGCAAGGGCTTCCTCGAGCCAGCGGGAGATCGTGCCCTCCTCGAAGGCGCCGCCCGATTCGCCGTGGCCGCTGTAGTCGAACCGCACGAAAGCGCGGGCCTTCGCCGCGGCCCAGTCGTCGAGGGCGGTTGCCTTGGTGGCCCGCATGTCCGACTTGAAGCCGCCGAGCCAGACGACCGGCGGGCCCTTTCCCTCACGGGCAAGAACGGCGATGGGGCGGGCATCCTGGCCGACCGTGACGCTTTGCGGCATGGTTAACTCATCCTCAACTGCTTTGAAGCAAGCGTTCATAGACGATTCTTATGAGAAGGCTCCTACTTCCGTGAGTTTTTCATCGCGACCCGGCGGCGGGGCGGCTTTTCCGCTCTCTCACGTCCACCCGCTGGCGGGCCGGACCATCCTTCAGATCGTCCCCGAGCTCGAGGCGGGGGGGGCGGAGCGCACCACCGTCGACATCGCCGAGGGGCTGGTCCATGCCGGAGCCCGGGCGCTGATCGCAACGGAAGGCGGGCGGCTGGTCGGCGAGCTTCAAACCAAGGGCGGCATCTGGATTCCTTTCCCCGCGGCGACGAAGAACCCGTTCTCCATGCTCCTCAACGTGCGAAAGCTCGCACGGATCTGCTACACCGAGCGCGTTTCCCTCATTCACGCCCGCTCGCGGGCGCCGGCCTGGGTGGCGCTGGGGGCCGCGCGCTCCCTCAACATCCCCTTCGTGACGACCTATCACGGCAGCTATTCCGGCCGTTCCTCGGTGAAGGTTCTCTACAATTCCGTGATGGCCCGTGGAGATGCCGTCATCGCCAATTCCCATTACACGGGCGATCTCATCCGCTCGGTCTATCCCCAGGCCGCAAACCGCATCCAGGTCATCCACCGGGGAACGGACTTTTCCGTCTTTTCGCCCCACGCCGTGTCCCCGGAGCGAATCGAGGCCTTGCGCAAGGCCTGGGGGGTGGCCCCTCACGAGCGCGTGGTGCTGCTCGCCGCCCGCCTGACCGGCTGGAAGGGGCAGAAAGTCCTGATCGAGGCCGCCGCCAGGTTGCGGGACGCGGGCCTCGCCGACGTGGCCTATATCCTCGCGGGCGATCCGCAGGGGCGGGATTCCTATGTGAAGGAGCTCGACAGCCTCATTGAGGCGCGGGGGCTCAAGGGCATCGTCCGCCGGGTCGGCCATTGCACCGACATGCCGGCCGCCTTCCTGGCGGCTTCGGTCGTCACCGTTCCCTCGACGGAGCCCGAGGCCTTCGGCCGCTCCGCGGTGGAGGCCCAGGCCATGGGCACGCCGGTGGTCGTCTCCGATCTCGGGGCCGTGCCGGAGACGGTGCTCGCCCCGCCCGCCGTCGCCCCTCACGAGCGGACCGGCTGGCGAATCCCGGCAGGCGATGCGGAGGCCCTGGCCGAGGCGCTCGGGGCCGCGCTCGGCCTCGGCGCCAGCGCCAGGATCGCCTTGAGCGCCAGGGCCAGGGCGCATGTGGAGCGTCACTTCTCGCTCGAACGCATGGTCTCGAGCACCCTGGACGTCTATTCCGCCCTTCTCGAGAGCCGATTCAGCCATAGAACAAGTTGACTTCGCGCGCGTTTGCGCGAAATGTCGAATCATTCGCGGCAAGACTGAGCAGACACTCCGGGATCCCTCGGGATCACCGATCCTCGGTCGAGCCCTTCAACAGGAGATACGAGCCATTCGCAGACCAATGAGACCCATGCCGGTTCCCCAGAAGGAGGGACCGCGCGCCAACCGAGACATTCGCGGCGTTCGCGAAGTGCAGCTGATCGATGATGCCGGGCAGAACCGGGGCGTGATGCCCTTCTTCGACGCCCTCAAGGTTGCCGAAGAGGCGGGCCTCGATCTCGTGGAGATCTCGCCGAACGCCACTCCTCCCGTCTGCAAGATCCTCGATTACGGCAAGTACCGCTTTCTTGAACAGAAGAAGGCCGCCGAGGCGCGCAAGAAGCAGAAGACGGTCGAGGTCAAGGAAATTAAGCTGCGTCCCGGCATCGACGACCACGATTACGAGGTCAAGATGAAGGCGATGAAGGGCTTCTTCGAGGAAGGCAACAAGGTGAAGATCACCCTGCGCTTCCGTGGCCGCGAGATGGCGCACCAGCAGCTCGGCCTGAAGGTGCTCGACCGGGTGAAGGCCGATGTGGGCGATCTCGCCAAGGTCGAGATGGAGCCCAATTTCGAGGGCCGCCAGGTCGTGATGGTCCTGGCTCCCCGGTAAAGGGTTCCATAGGATCTGATTTCATGGCCGCCGCGATCCCGGCGGCCATTGCTTTTCAGGCGGTCTTCTGCCATAAGGCCGCCTTCATTGAACCGCCCGGCCGTTAGGGCTGCCGTGGCGGTTCGTTTTGCTCAAGCAGCAATGATAGGGCCGAAAGGGCGGTTTACTGCCCTCCCGGCCTGACCAAAGGAGAGCCAAATGCCCAAGCTGAAGACGAAATCGGGCGCGAAAAAGCGCTTCAAGATCACTGGCACCGGCAAGGTCGTCTACGCCCAGTCCGGCAAGCGCCATGGGATGATCAAGCGGACCAACAAGCAGATCCGCAACCTGCGCGGCACCACGACCCTGTTCGAGGGCGACGCGTACAACGTGAAGAAGTACTTCCTGCCGAACGGCTAAGGCGGTTCTTCCCCACATCCCGGATTTTGAAGGAGTTTTTCCATGGCCCGCGTCAAACGGGGCGTTACCGCCCACGCCAAGCACAAGAAGGTTTTCAAGGCCGCCAAGGGTTTCTACGGCCGCCGCAAGAACACGATCCGCATCGCCAAGCAGGCGGTCGAGAAGAGCATGCAATATGCCACTCGCGACCGTCGCAACAAGAAGCGCACGTTCCGCGCTCTCTGGATCCAGCGCCTCAACGCTGCGGTCCGCGTGCATGGCCTGACCTATTCCCGATTTATCGACGGTCTCGGCAAGGCTGGGATCGAGGTCGATCGCAAGGTCCTGTCCGAGCTGGCCATCCATGAGCCGGCGGCTTTCGCCGCTTACGTGGAGCGCGCCAAGGCTGCCCTGCCGCAGCAGGCCGCTTAAAGCCGGATAGACTAGCTTTCGGTGCGGCTGGCTTGTCAGCCGCACCGCCTTACTCCCCCTTCTCCGAGACCATCTGCGCTGACGGCTGATTGCTGTCGGTCGCTTTTTCGCGGCTCGGACGACTTGACGGTTCCCGCGCCGCGCCTCACTCAAGGCGCCTGGATTTGGCGCTTGCATCTGGCCAGGGACCGATGACCGATCTCAACCATCTCGAACGTGACCTGCTCACCCAGGTCGAAGCCGCCGGAGACGAGGCGGCTCTGGAAACCGTGCGCGTCGCCGCGCTCGGCAAGAAGGGCTCCGTCTCCGAACTGCTCAAGACCCTCGGCGCCATGACGCCCGAGGAGCGCAAGGAACGCGGACCGCTCATCAACGGCCTGCGCGACAGGGTGCAGGGCGCGATCGCGGCCAAGAAGGAAAGCCTCGCCGAGGCCGCCCTGGAGGCCCGTCTCGCGGCTGAGCGCATCGACGTGACGCTTCCCGTTCCGGAAGCGCCGGAATCGCGCGGGCGCATCCATCCGATCAGCCAGGTCATCGAGGAGCTGACGGCGATCTTCGCCGATATGGGCTTCTCCGTGGCCGAGGGGCCGGACATCGAGACGGACTACCTCAACTTCACGGCGCTCAACTTTCCCGAAGGCCATCCGGCCCGCGAGATGCACGACACCTTCTTCCTCGCCCCCGACGAGAAGGGCGAGCGCAAGGTGCTGCGCACCCACACTTCGCCGGTGCAGATCCGCACGATGATGGCGCAGAAGCCGCCGATCCGGGTAATCATCCCGGGGCGCACCTACCGCCATGACTCGGACCAGACCCACACGCCGATGTTCCATCAGGTGGAGGGCCTCGTCATCGACAAGCAGGCCAATATCGCGCACATGAAGTGGATCCTGGAGGAGTTCTGCAAGGCCTTCTTCGAGGTCGACCAGGTGAAGATGCGGTTCCGCCCGTCCTTCTTCCCCTTCACCGAGCCGTCGGCCGAGGTCGATATCCAGTGCTCGCGTAAGGGAGGCGAGATCCGCTTCGGCGAGGGCAACGACTGGCTCGAGATCCTCGGCTGCGGCATGGTCCATCCGAATGTTCTGCGCAATTGCGGGCTCGACCCGGACGAGTACCAGGGTTTTGCCTGGGGCATGGGGATCGACCGCATCGCCATGCTCAAATACGGCATGCCGGACCTGCGCCCCTTCTTCGAGGCCGATGTGCGCTGGCTGAACCATTACGGCTTCCGCCCGCTCGACATTCCGTCCCTCGTCGGCGGCCTGACCGCGTAAAGGAGAGCAACCATGAAATTCACCCTCTCCTGGCTGAAGGATCACCTCGACACCACGGCCTCTCTCGACGAGATCGTGGAGACGCTCACCCGCATCGGCCTCGAGGTCGAGGGCGTGGAGGACAAGGCGAAGTCTCTTGGTGCCTACAAGGTCGCCTATGTGATCTCCGCCGAGCAGCACCCGAACGCCGACCGCCTGCGCGTGTGCATGGTCGACACGGGCGAGGGCGCGCCCATCCAGGTCGTCTGCGGCGCGCCGAACGCCCGCACCGGCATGAAGAGCGTGTTCGCCCCTCCCGGCACCTACATCCCGGGCAAGAACATCACGCTCGGCGTCGGCACCATCCGCGGCGTCGAGAGCGCGGGCATGCTGTGCTCGGCGGCGGAGCTGGAAATCTCCGACGATCATGACGGCATCATCGACCTGCCGGCAGACGCGCCGGTGGGCGTGGCTTACGCGGCCTATGCGGGCCTCGACGATCCGGTGATCGAGATCAATCTCACGCCGAACCGTCCGGACTGCACCTCGATCCACGGCATCGCCCGCGATCTCGCGGCGGCCGGTCTCGGCACGCTCAAGGGCGCTACCGTTGCGTCCGTCGCGGGCAAGGGTGCCTGCCCGGTTCCGGTGACGCTCGACTTCGCCCCCGGCGACGAGAAGCTCTGCCCCACCTTCGCGCTGCGCCTCGTGCGCGGCGTGAAGAACGGCCCCTCGCCGGACTGGATGCAGCGTCGTCTGCTCTCCATCGGGCTTCGCCCGATCAACGCGCTCGTCGACATCACCAACTACATGACCTTCGACCGGGGCCGCCCGCTCCACGTCTTCGACCTCAAGAAGGTGAAGGGCAATCTCACCGTCCGCCGCGCGAAGGACGGCGAGGAGGTGCTGGCACTCGACGGGCGCACCTACAGGCTCGATTCCGGCAATGTGGTCATCGCCGACGACAACGGCGTCGAATCCATCGGCGGCATCATGGGCGGCGAGCATTCGGGCTGCGACGAGAGCACCACCGACGTGCTGATCGAATCGGCTCTCTGGGATCCGCTCAATATCGCGCAGACCGGACGCAGGCTCGGGATCATCACCGATGCCCGCTACCGCTTCGAGCGCGGCGTCGATCCGGCCTTCACCCTGCCGGGGCTCGACCTCGCGACGCAGATGGTTCTCGACCTCTGCGGCGGCGAGGCGAGCGAAGCGGTCGTGGCGGGCAAGGTTCCCGACAACCGGCTGGTGGTCGAGTTCCCCTGGGCGGAGGTTCCGCGCCTTTCAGGCCTCGACGTGACGCCTGCCGAATCGGAGCGGATCCTCAAGGCGCTCGGGTTCGAGGTTCAAGGATCGGGCGAGCGCGTGAGCGTCACGGCTCCGTCCTGGCGTCCGGACATCGACGGCAAGGCGGATCTGGTCGAGGAGGTCATCCGCATCGCCGGCGTCGACCGCATCGCACCGCAGCCCTTGCCGCGTCTCGAAGCAGCGGTGGCCAAGCCGATCCTCACCCTGATCCAGAAACGCACGCGCCTCGCCCGCCGCTCGCTCGCCGGGCGCGGGCTGGTGGAGGCCGTCACCTGGTCCTTCATCGCCAAGGACGAGGCGGAGTTGTTCGGCGGTGGCGACCCGCGCCTGGCGCTCGCCAACCCGATCGCGGCGGAGCTTTCCGACATGCGTCCGAGCCTGCTGCCCGGCCTGCTGAAGGCGGCGCAGCGCAATGCGGACCGTGGCTTCGGCGACGTGGCCCTGTTCGAGGTCGGCCAGACCTTCGCCTCCGACGAACCGGAGGGCCAGTCGGTCAAGGCGGCGGCCGTCCGTCGCGGCACCGCGCGGGCGGAGGGCGTGGGCCGTCACTGGGATGGCGGCGCGCAGGCCGTCGATGCCTTCGACGCCAAGGCCGATATGCTCGCCCTGCTGGCGGCCCTCGGCATCCCGGCCGGCGGTCTCCAGATCGTTGCGGGCGGTCCGGCCTGGTTCCATCCCGGCCGCTCCGGGACCCTGCAGTTCGGCCCCAAGAACGTGGTCGGCGCTTTCGGAGAGGTTCATCCGAAGATCCTGAAGGCTCTCGACCTCAAGGGGCCGCTGGTGGCCTTCGAGCTCAATCTGAATGCGCTCCCGCCGCCCAAGGCGAAGCCCACCAAGATGAAGCCGAAGCTCACCCTTCCGGAGTTCCAGCCGCTCACCCGCGACTTCGCCTTCGTGGTCGGCCGCGACGTGGCCGCCGGCGACATCGTGAAGGCGGCGCAAGGGGCCGAGCGTCAGCTGATCGTGGGCGTGGACGTGTTCGACGTCTACGAGGGCGCCGGAATCGACCCGGATAAAAAGTCCGTGGCCATCGCCGTCACCCTCCAGCCCACGGAAAAGACGCTCACCGACACGGAGATCGAGGCCGTTTCGGCCAAGATCGTCGGCGAGGTGTCGAAGAAGACCGGCGCGGTTTTGCGCTCCTGACGGATCAGCCTAGCCCTCTCCCTGACGCGGGAGAGGGCTATTGCGATGAGCCACTCAACGGATTTCCCTCATCCCATCCGTAGCGCACCGTGTCGAAGCGCATCGCGCGGGCATCGATCATCAGAAGCCGGCCGACGAGGCCTTCGCCGAAGCCCACGATTTCCCGCATCACCTCCATCGCCATCAGGCTTCCCATGACCCCGGCAAGCGCTCCCAGGATGCCCGCTTCCGCGCAGGTGGGGATCGCGCCCGGCGGGGGCGGGGAGGGAAAGAGGCAGCGATAGGTGGGATTGGGACGCCCGTCGGGGCCTACCTCGTGGGCCCTGATCGTGGTGAGCGACCCGTCGAACTGCCCGAGGGCCGCCGTCACCAGAGGTTTTTTCTCGAAGAAACAGGCATCGGACACCGCATAGCGGGTCTCGAAATTGTCCGATCCCTCTGCGACGACGTCATAATCGCGGACCAGATCGCGCGCATTGCCGGGTGTGAGCCGGGTGGCGTGGAGTTCGACCTTCACATGCGGGTTGAGGCGCCCGACCGCCTCCGCTGCGCTCTCCACCTTGAGGCGGCCCACATCCGGGGTCCCGTGAATCACCTGCCGCTGCAGGTTGGAGAGGCTGACCGTGTCGTCGTCCACAATCCCGAGGGTACCGATGCCCGCCGTCGCGAGATACTGAATCAGCGGAGCGCCCAGCCCCCCGGCTCCGATCACGAGAACGCGAGCGGCCTTCAGCTTTCGCTGCCCGGGGCCGCCCACGTCCCGGAGAACGAGGTGGCGGGCGTAGCGGTCGATTTCATCGGGGCTCAGGCTCATCGTCTGACCTTACGGGAATGGCGGGCGCTATCAACCATTCAGTGAAGGAAATAACATGCCGCCTTGACAGAAGCCTTGGCGTTGTGACCCTTGCCATGCCATCGTCAAGGGGCAACCGGATCCCAATCCGGCGTCTAACAGGGAACAAAGCCGATGACAGTCACCAAGTTCGGCCTCGCACTCGCGGGCCTCGCCTTCTCCGCCTCCGCTGCCTTCGCGCAGCAGCCGGCCTTCAAGCCCGCCGTCGTCTACGATCTGGGCGGCAAGTTCGATAAGTCCTTCAACGAGGGCGTGCACACGGGCGCCGAGAAGTTCAAGAAGGATACGGGCACCGACTACCGCGATTTCGAGCCGCAGAACGATGCCCAGCGCGAGCAGGCCCTGCGCCGCTTCGCCAAGGACGGCTTCTCGCCGATCGTCGCCGTGGGCTTCTCGCAGGAGACCGCGCTGAAGAAGGTCGCCGAGGAATTCCCGAAGACCCAGTTCGCCATCATCGACGCCGTGGTCGAGAAGCCGAACGTGCAGTCCATCGTGTTCAAGGAGCATGAGGGCTCGTTCCTGGTCGGCCTGCTGGCCGTCAAGGCCTCGAAGACCGGCAAGGTCGGCTTCGTGGGCGGCATGGATATCCCGCTCATCCGCAAATTCGCCTGCGGCTACGTCCAGGGCGCGAAATACGCCAACAAGGACGCCGAGGTGTTCCAGAACATGACCGGCACCACGGGCGCTGCCTGGAACGATCCGGTGAAGGGCGCGGAGCTGACCAAGGGCCAGATCTCCCGCGGCGCGGACGTGGTCTATCATGCGGCCGGCGGCACCGGCGTGGGCGTGCTGCGCGCAGCCGCGGACGCGGGCAAGCTCGGCATCGGCGTCGACTCCAACCAGAACGGCCTGCATCCGGGCAAGGTGCTGACCTCCATGGTCAAGCGCGTGGACGTTGCCACCTACAACGCCTTCGATCAGGCGAAGAAGGGTACCTTCAAGGGCGGCGTCTCGGTTCTCGGCCTCAAGGAGGACGGCGTGGCCTGGGCGCTCGACGACAACAACAAGTCCCTGATCACCGCCGACATGAAGGCCGCCGCCGACAAGGCTGCCGCCGACATCAAGTCCGGCGCCATCAAGGTGCACGACTACATGTCGGACTCCAAGTGCCCGATGTAAGGTAAGACTTATCCCGGCCGCGGGCCCTTCAAGGCCCGCGGCCGAATCTTTTCGATCGATTTTTGTTTTTCCGATAGGATCCGGCTCTCGTTTCGACAGAGGCCGGAAGACCGTTTGAGACCGATGTCCCCCGCCATCCAACTCATCGCCATCAACAAGAGCTTCGGCGCCGTTCACGCCAACAAGGACGTGAACTTGAGCGTGGAGCGCGGCACGATCCACGGCATCGTTGGCGAGAACGGTGCAGGCAAGTCGACTCTCATGTCGATTCTGTACGGGTTCTACGAGGCCGATACCGGCGATATCCTCATCAACGGTCACCCGAACAGAATCCGCTCGCCCAACGATGCGATCCAAGCCGGGATCGGCATGGTGCATCAGCACTTCATGCTGGTGGAGCCTCTGAGCGTCGTCGAGAATGTGATGCTCGGCGCCGAGGGCGGGGCCATGCTCGCCAAGGGCGAGGCGAAGGTGCGCGCGGAGCTTGCGCGGCTTGCCAAGGATTACGGCCTCGAAATCGATGTGGACGCGACCGTCGGCGATCTCTCCGTCGGGCTGCAGCAGCGCGTCGAGATCCTGAAGGCGCTCTATCGCGGCGCGGACATCCTCATCCTGGACGAGCCTACCGCCGTGCTCACCCCGGCCGAGGCCGATGCGCTCTTCGTCCTTCTCCGCTCCCTCAAGGAGCAGGGCAAGACCGTCATTCTCATCACGCACAAGCTGCGCGAGATCATGGCGATCACGGATCGCGTCTCGGTCATGCGCCGCGGCGAGATGGTGGCGACCCTCGAGACGGCCAGGACCTCGCCACCCGAACTGGCGGAGCTGATGGTGGGGCGGCGCGTGCTTCTGCGCGTGGAGAAAGCGGAAAAGACGCCCGGTGCGCCGCTGCTCGAAGTCGAGGGACTTTCCGTCGTCGATGCACGCGGCGTGCTGCGCGTGGCGAATGCTTCGTTTACCGTTCGCGCGGGCGAGATCGTTGGCATCGCAGGCGTGGCCGGAAACGGCCAGAGCGAATTGCTGGAAGCTATCGCCGGCATGCGCCAGCCGGTGCTGGGCCAGATCCGGCTCGAAGGAAAGACCATTCCGCCCGCCGAGCACGACCCGCACCGGATGCGCCGGCTCGGCCTTCTGCATGTGCCGGAGGACCGGCTTCGCATGGGGCTCGTTCCGTCTTTCCCGGCTTTCGAGAGCGCTATCCTCGGCTTCAGCGACGAGCCCTGGCTCGGACCGGGGCCGCTGCTCGATCATGACCGCCTGATCGCCGATCTCGCGAAGAAGATGGAGCAGTATGACGTACGTCCGCCCGCGCCGCGGCTGAAATCCTCGAAGTTTTCCGGCGGAAACCAGCAGAAGATCGTGCTGGCCCGCGAAATCGAGCGCAACCCGAAGGTGCTGCTCGTGGGGCAGCCTACTCGCGGCGTGGATATCGGCGCCATCGAATTCATCCATCGCCGGCTGATCGCGCTGCGCGATGCGGGCGTCGCGATCCTGCTCGTCTCCGTCGAACTCGACGAGATCATGAATCTCTCCGACCGCATCCTCACCATGTGCGGCGGCAAGATCACCGGCGAGCGCAAGGCGTCAGAGACCAACGAGCAGGAACTCGGCCTGCTCATGGCCGGCGTCACCGACGAGGCCGCCTGATGCAGCCGCGATTGTCCCTCGTCACCCTCGGCGTGGCCGATCTCGCGAAGGCCAGGGCCTTCTACGAGGCCTGGGGCTGGAAGGCATCTTCCGCCAGCCAGCCCGGCATCGCCTTCTTCCAGGCGAACGGCCTGGCGCTGGCGCTCTTCGGCCGCGCCGATCTCGCCAAGGATGCAGGCGTCGAGGACAAGCCCACCGGTTTTGCCGCCGTCACGCTCGCCTACAATGCGCGCTCGAAGGCGGAGGCCGACGAGGTCTTTGCCCGCGCTCTCTCGGCGGGCGCGAAACCCGTCAAGCCGCTTCAGGACGTTTTCTGGAGCGGTTATTCGGGCTACTTCGCCGATCCTGACGGACATCTCTGGGAAGTGGCCTGGAACCCGTTCTTTCCTCTCGATGAACAGGGACACCTGTTCCTGCCGGATGCTTAAAACGTGAGCGCTCCTCTCGACCTACCCAAATGGGCCGACACGGTTCTCGTCCCCGCCATTTCCGTGGTCGCGGCCTTTCTCGTCGCAGGCCTCGTCGTGCTCTCCATCGGGGAGAACCCGCTGACGGCGACGCGCCATCTCCTTCAGGGCAGTCTCGGCACGGGGGAGGGGCTTGGCTTCACTCTGTTCTACATGACCGATTTCATTTTTGTCGGTCTCGCCGTCGCGGTGGCCTATCACGCGGGCCTGTTCAATATCGGCGGCGAAGGGCAGGCCACGCTTGCGGGGCTCGGCATTGCTCTCGTGCTCAACAATCTCACGTTCCTGCCGGGCTTCCTGCTCATCCCGCTCGGCATTCTGGGCGCGGCGGCGTTCGGCGCCGCATGGGCCGCCGTGCCGGGCTATCTCCAGGCCAAGCGGGGCAGCCACATCGTCATCACCACGATCATGTTCAACTGGCTCGCCAGCGTGCTGATCGTCTACCTTCTCGTGAACGTGCTGCGCGAGCCGCAATCCATGAACCCGGAAACGCGCGCCTTCCCGGAGCAGGCTTACATCCCCTTCATGCACGATATCTTCGCCGCCTTCGGCGTCGAGATCCCGGCCTCGCAGCTCAATCTCACGCTCGTGCTGGCGCTCGCGGCATCCTACTTCATCTGGCTCCTCATCTACCGCTCGCGCCTCGGCTATGCGATCCGCGTCGTCGGATCGAACCCGACGGCGGCAGTCTATGCGGGCATTTCGCCCGCGCGCATCATCATTCTCTTCGCGGGGGCGCTCGACGGGCTGTTCCGCCGCGCAGTGGCGCATCTGTTCGCGCGTCAGAAGCTGGCGAGGGCCTAAGGCGGTGGAACTCCTTCTCTTCCTCTTCACGACGATTTTCAGTCCCGCAACCTTCGACTCGGCGCTGCGGATGTCCATTCCGCTTCTGGCGGCATGCCTTGCCGGTCTCTGGTCCGAACGCTCCGGCGTGGTGGATATCGGCCTCGAGGGCAAGATGTTGGTGGCGGCCTTCGCGGCGGCTGCGGGTGCTTACGTGTTCGGCTCCGCGTGGATCGGACTCGTCTTCGGGATTCTTTCGTCCATCGCCTTCGCGCTCGTCCACGGCTTTGCCTCCATCAGCCAGCGCGGCAACCAGATCGTGTCGGGCGTCGCCATCAACATGCTGGCCGCCGGCCTGACCGCCATCGTCGGCAATGCCTGGTACGGCCAGGGCGGGCGGACGCCCCCGCTTGAAGGCGCGCAGCGCTTCGATGGCGTTCTTTTCGGTCATTCCGCGTTGACCTATGTCATGCTGCTGGCCGTGCCGCTCACCTGGTTCGTTCTCGCCCGCACGCGCTTCGGCCTTCGCCTGCGCGCGGTCGGTGAGAACCCGGCTGCGGTCGACACGGCGGGCATCTCCGTGACGGGCCTTCGCTACTCGGCCGTGGTGATCGGCGGCATCCTGTGCGGAATCGGCGGCACCTATCTCTCGGTTGGGCAAGCCGCAGGCTTCCTGCCGAACATGACCGCGGGCCGAGGCTTCATCGCGCTCGCAGCACTCATTTTCGCCAAGTGGCGGGCCTGGCCCGCGCTCGGTGCCTGCTTCCTTTTCGGTTGGCTCGATGCCGCAGCGAACCAGCTGCAGGGGCGCTCCATTCCCGGAATCGGCGAAGTGCCTGTGCAATTCATTCAGGCGCTGCCCTATCTCATGACGGTCATCCTGCTCGCAGGCGTCATCGGCAAGGCGATTCCGCCTCGCGCCGCAGGCCTGCCCTATGTGAAGGAGCGCTGATCATGGGGTCCCTCGACACGCTTTTCGAGGCGGCCAGGGCCATCCAGGCCAAGGCCTACGCGCCTTATTCCCGCTTCAAGGTGGGAGCCGCGATCGCCACGCCCGATGGCCGGATCTTCACCGGCTGCAACGTGGAGAACGCCGCCTATCCGGTCGGCTCCTGCGCGGAGGCGGGCGCCATCTCGGCCATGATCGCCGGAGGCGCCGATCGCATTGCGCAGATCGTCGTGATGGGGGAGGGCGAGCATCTCGTCACGCCCTGCGGCGGCTGCCGCCAACGCATCCGCGAGTTTGCCGCGCCCGATACGCCGATCCATGTCGCGGGGCCCGAGGGCATCCGGAAAAGCTTTACGCTCGACGAATTGTTGCCCTTCTCGTTCGGTCCCGACAATCTGGGCGACCGGTAGACGCGTTCTGGGGCCGATTGTTTTCAACAGAAGGAAGGCCTGCCATTCAGGCCTGAAACGATGACGATGCAGCAGATGATTCAGGAAGCGGCCGCCTTCGTGCGCAGCCGCGGCTTCGATGGCCATTTCGATGCGGCCTTCGTGCTCGGCACGGGGCTCGGCACCCTGGTCGGCGAGGTGAGCGATGCGGTGAGCCTGCCCTATGCGGAGATCCCGCATTTCCCGCGCAGCGGCGTCTCCGGTCATGCGGGCAAGCTGGTCGCCGGCAAGCTCGAGGGTAAGCGCGTTCTGCTGTTTCAGGGTCGCGCGCATTATTACGAGACCGGCGATGCGGGCGCGATGCGCGTGCCCGTCGCCTTCGTGAAGGAACTCGGCATCAGGACTTTCGTCGCCACCAACGCGGCGGGGTCCGTGCGCGCCGATATCCGCCCCGGAAGCCTCGTCGCCATCAACGATCATCTCAACCTGTCGGGCGCCAATCCGCTGCTGTGCGACCATACCGAAGGGCGCTTCGTCTCCCTGACGGGCGCCTATGACGAGGGGCTGCGTCAGACGCTTCAGCGCGCCGCGAAGAAGACCGGAATCGATCTGCCCGAAGGCGTTTATGCTTGGCTGTCGGGCCCGAGCTTCGAGACGCCCGCCGAGATCAGGATGGTGCAGATTCTGGGCGGCGATCTCGTCGGCATGTCTACGGTGCCGGAGGTAATCCTAGCGCGCTATTACGGCCTGAACGTCGCCGCGATTTCCGTCGTTACCAATCTCGCGGCCGGCATCGAGGGCGCTTCGCCCTCGCATCAGGAGACCAAGGACACGGCGGCGGAAGCCTCCGAGAAATTCAAGCGCCTCATCCGGTCCTTCGTTGCGGAGTTGCCCCATGTCTGACGCATCAATCGCCGTGCGCGCCCTGCGCAGTCTCGATCTCACGGACCTGACGGATAACTGCACCGATCAGGCCATCGACGCGCTGTGCAGAAAGGCGCTCGATCCGCGCGGACCGGTAGCCGCCGTCTGCGTGTGGCCGCAATTCGTCAAGCGCGCGCAGGAGAACCTGAAGGGTTCTGCCGTGCGTATCGCGACCGTCGTCAACTTTCCCGCCGGCGGCGAGGATGTGAGCCGCGTGGCGGACGACACCCAGGAGGCGCTCTCCGATGGCGCGAACGAGATCGATCTCGTTCTGCCCTATGACGCCGTGCGCCGCGGCGATCTCGCCGTTGCAAGCGAGATGGTGGAGGCCGTGCGCGAACTCGTCGACCAGGGACGTCTTCTGAAGGTGATCCTGGAGACCGGCGAGCTGAAGGATCCCAAGCTCATCGAGACGGCGAGCCGCATCGCCATCGAAGCGGGCGCGGATTTCATCAAGACCTCGACGGGCAAGACGCCGGTTTCGGCGACGCCGGAGGCTGCCGAAATCATGCTGAACGCCATCAAGGCTTCGGGCCGCCCCGTGGGAGTGAAGCCCTCGGGCGGCATTCGCTCGCTGGCCGACGCGAAGGTCTATCTCGATCTCGCCGACCGTATCATGGGCCCGGGCTGGGCGAACCCGCAGACGTTCCGCATCGGCGCGAGCAGCGTCTATGATGCGCTGATCGCGGCGCTCGAAGGACGCACCGGCACAACCACTGGCGGAACCTACTGACATGACCCTTCTTCCGCAGGAAATCATCCGCCGCAAACGCGATGGCGGCGTACTCGACCCTGAGCATATCGCGCAGTTCATCGAAGGGCTCACTGCCGGCCGCGTCACCGAGGGCCAGGTGGCTTCCTTCGCCATGGCGATCTTCTTCCGGGGCCTTTCCGTGCCGGAGCGCGTGGCGCTCACGCGGGCCATGATGAACTCGGGCACGGTGCTCACATGGGATCTGCCGGGCCCGGTGCTCGATAAGCATTCGACTGGCGGCGTAGGCGATACGGTGAGCCTTGCGCTCGGTCCTGCGGTTGCGGCCTGCGGCGGCTATGTGCCGATGATATCCGGACGCGGCCTTGGCCATACGGGCGGCACCCTCGACAAGTTCGATTCCATTCCGGGCTATGTCACGCAGCCCGATCTCGACACGTTCCGGCGCGTCACGCGGGAGGTCGGCTGTGCCATCATCGGCCAGACGGCGGATCTCGCGCCTGCCGACAAGCGCCTCTACGCCATCCGCGACGTGACGGCGACGGTGGAGTCGATCGATCTGATCACCGCGTCCATTCTCTCGAAGAAGCTCGCGGCGGGGCTCCAGGGACTCGTGATGGACGTGAAGTTCGGCTCCGGCGCGTTCATGGACAATGCCGCCGATGCGCGCAAGCTCGCCGAGAGCCTCGTGCTCGTCGCCAACGGTGCGGGCCTGCCCACGAGCGCGCTCCTCACCGACATGAACGAGCCCCTCGCATCGGCCGCAGGCAACGCGGTCGAGATGGCTTATGCGGTCGATTACTTGACGGGCCGCCGCCGCGAGAAGCGTTTCCACGAGGTGACGGTGGAGCTCTCCGCCGAGATGCTGATGCTCGGCAAGCTGGCGGCGAACATCGCCGATGCGCGCGCAAAGATCGAGCATGCGATTGCCTCGGGCAAGGCGGCTGAGGTGTTCCAGCGCATGGTCACCGCCCTCGGCGGTCCCTCCGACTTCATCGAGAACCATGCCAAGCACCTGCAGGCGGCTCCGGTGGTCAAGGCCGTTCACGCGGAACGGTCCGGCATTGTGCAGAGCATCGCGACGCGCGATGTGGGCGTGGCCGTGGTTGCGCTGGGCGGCGGGCGCACGCGCCCGCAGGATCCGATCGATCACGCGGTCGGCCTGACGCAACTCGCCGCCATCGGCGAGACGGTCGATGCCGCGCGTCCGCTGGCGATCGTGCATGCCCGCAGCGAGGATGCAGCCGAGGCGGCCGCGCGCGCCGTGCGTGCGGCCTACACCGTCGGCGATGCGAAGGCTTCCCCCGGACCCAGCATTCTCGAACGGATCGGAGCGAGTGCATGAGCCTTCTCATCGCGGTCACCTGGGAGACGCAGCCCTGGATGGAGCGTTTCAAGCGCCATCTGCCCGGCCGCGAGATCGCCGTGCTGGGCGAGGATTTCGACAGGAATGCCATCCGCTACGTGGCGACCTGGGGCCCGAAACCGGGAAGCCTCTCGGGCCTTCCCAATCTCGAGGCGATCTTTTCCCTCGGTGCGGGCGTCGATCATCTGATGAGCTATCCCGGCCTGCCGGACGTGCCTATCGTGCGCGTGTCGCAGGACGATCTGACCCATCGCATGAGCGAATACATGGTGCTGCACTGCCTCATGTATCTGCGCGACCAGCGCCGCTATGACGAAGACCAGAAGGCCAGGCGTTGGAATCCCGACCGGTCTCCGCCCATCGCGGGCGATGTGCGCGTCGGCATCATGGGCTTCGGCGTCCTGGGCCAGGATTCCGCCCGCAAGCTGAAGATGATGGGCTTCGATGTCGCCGGCTGGAGCCGCACGGCAAAATCCGTCGAAAGATTCGAGGTCTATGCGGGCGAGAAGGGGCTCGCGCCCTTCCTGAACCGAACCGATATCCTCATCAGCCTCGTGCCGCTCACGCCGGAAACGCGCGGCATTCTGAACCGCTCCCTGTTCGAGAAACTCGCGCGGGACGGCAAGCTCGGCGGGCCGGTCCTGATCAATGCGGGGCGCGGCAAGCTGCAGGTCGAGGTGGACATCCTCTCCTGCCTCGACGACGGCACCCTGAAGGCGGCGACGCTCGATGTCTTCGAGACCGAGCCGCTGCCGGAGGATTCCCCGCTCTGGACGCATCCGCGCGTTACGATCACGCCGCACAACTCGGCCGTCAGCGAGCCGGAGGCAACGGCCCGCTACATCGCGGAGCAGATCCGTCGCCACGAGGCGGGCAAGCCGTTCGAGAACCTGGTGGACAGGACGCGCGGATATTAGAGCCGTTTCCATTGAGATGGAATCGTCTCTCTTCTTTGTTGTGTCGCATTTCTTGACGGCGAACCGGGTCCACTTCGCCGAAAATGCTCTAGCCCAGCCGCTTGATCGAACTGATCGGGCCGTAGCTCGTGCGGCGGATCCGCTCTTCGGCGACGGCCAGCGGCTCGATCATGACGGTCATGCTGTGGCCCGTGGCGTGGATGAAGTTCGACTCGTCCATCATCAGGCCCACATGACCCTTCCAGAACACGAGGTCGCCGCGCAGCAAGCCGCTCAGGCCCGGCGTCACCTCGACAGGCGTTCCTAAATCGCGCTCCTGCATGTCGCTGTCGCGCGGAGCCTTGATTCCTGCCGCGGTGAGGGCGGTCTGCGCCAGTCCCGAGCAATCGATGCCGAGGCTCGTCTTGCCGCCCCAGAGGTAGGGCGTGTGCAGGAAGCGCTCGGCCACGCCGACGTAATCGTCTTCGAACGCATCGAGATCGTCCAGATGCGGGGCGAAGACCCAGCCTCCGGTGGCGAGGCGCGCGTAATCTCCCTGCCTCTCCGTGACGGCGACCTTCGCATTCAAGGTCAGGTAGCTCAGATAGGGCAGCTTCAGGTTCGGACCCGGATATACGAAGGTGCGGACCGCGCGCACCTTGTGGGTCGGCTCGATCCCCGGTTCGTCGAGGGCGGCGCTCGGCAGGTAGCCCACATAGCCGTCGCCATGGAGCTGCACCCAGGCCCAGCCCTCATGCTCGTCATAAACGGTCACGCTTTCCCCGAAGATCGCCTGCGTGTCCACGGGCGCTTCGCGGGAGGGCTGACGGTGCAGGGCCGAGAAGGAGGCGACGACGCGCTTCACCGCGCCTGGCGTGTAACGCTCGGCCTCCACCTGACCGCGCAGGCGCTCATCGGCAAGATCGGCGCGGACAGGGGTGATGCGGCGGTCGAAATTCATCGGGGCAATTCCTTGGCTCTGGCCATGATCATGTCTCCTAGCCGCTCCACGGCCAAAGCGCCAGCCACGGTGCGCTGGATGACGACATTGCGGCGGTCAGCCTCGTCTCTCCTGCGGGAGACGAGGCCGAGCTTGCCGATGGTGTCCAGAGCGCGGGTGACGACGGGCTTGGTCACGTTGAGCTTCCTGGCCAATCCTCGCACCGTATGCGGGGGCGGCTCCAGGTAGATCGTGAGCAGAATGGCGATCTGCCGCGAGGAGAGGTCGCCGCCCTGGTGCACGAGGTCGAGATGGACGTCGTGCCAGAGTTTCAAGGACTGGAGAGGGCTCAACGCGATGGGCATGGCCGCACTGTTCGTTTCGGAGCCGTAAGTATTCGGACTCCGGGCGAACGGTGCAAGCAATGCCTGTCGCTATGCTTAAAGATCGTAGCGCTCCTTCAGGAGGGCGTACATCAGCCGGGCCGCCTGGACCTCACCGCCCTCAGGCCGGGCCGGCTTGGTGGCGCTGTTCCAGGCGAAGATGTCGAAATGCACATGCGCCTTCGCGGACTCGACGAAGCGACGCAGGAACAGGGCGGCGGTGATCGAGCCACCCATGGGCCCGCCGGTATTGTTCATGTCCGCGAACTTGGAATCGAGCTGGCTCTGGTAGGGATACCAGAGCGGCATGCGCCAGACGGGGTCGTTCTGTTCCGCGCCGTGGCGGGCAATGTCCGCGGCGAGCGCATCGTCATCCGTGTAGAAAGGCGGCAGCTCGGGGCCGAGGGCCACGCGGGCCGCGCCCGTGAGCGTCGCGAAATCGACGATCAGGTCGGGGCTCTCCTCGTCGGCGAGCGCGAGGGCGTCGGCCAGAATGAGGCGGCCTTCCGCATCCGTATTGCCGATCTCCACCGTGATGCCTTTCCGGCTGTCGAGGATATCGCCGGGGCGGAAGGCGTTGCTCGAAATCGAATTCTCGACGGCCGGGATGAGAACGCGCAAGCGTACCGGAAGCTTCGCGCCCATGATCATGTCGGCGAGCGCCAGCGTCGCGGCCGCGCCGCCCATGTCCTTGCGCATGAGCAGCATGGAGGACGAGGGCTTGATATCGAGGCCGCCGGTATCGAAGGCCACACCCTTGCCGACCAGCGTGATGCGCGGCGCATCGGCCTTGCCCCAGGTGAAGTCGATGAGGCGCGGCGGCGTGGCCGACGCGCGGCCCACCGCATGGATCATCGGGAAGTTCTGCTTGAGAAGATCGTCGCCGACGATGCTGGTGAAGGAGGCGCCATGCCGTTCCGCAATCCGTCGCGCAGCCGCTTCGATCCCGTCGGGGCCGAGATCGCTCGTCGGCGTGTTGACGAGATCGCGGCTTGCTGCGACGGCATCCGCGATGCGGGTCACCTCCTCCGCATCGACGCCGTTCGGTACCACGAGGCGCACGGATTTCTCATGGCGCTTGCGATAGCGGGAGAAGCCGTAGCTCCCCAGGAGCCAGGCAAGGGTTGCGAGCGCAGGGTTCGGCGCTTCCGTCTCGAAGCGATAGATTCCATCAGGCAGAACGCTCGGCAGCTTGCCGACCGCAAAGGGATCGCGCTGCTTGGCATCCCCGTTCGGCAAGCCGAAAGCGACGCCCGAGAGATTGCCATCCGCATCGGGCAGCAGGCAGTGGCTGCCGGCCTTGCCCTCGAAGCCTTGAGCCTTCGCAAAGCCCTGGGCCGCCTTCGGCAGCTGGGCCGAAACCGTGCTCCACGCGTTCTCCGTCACGAGCCAGATCGGAAGCGAGTTTTCGGCGGACGTGGCAAGAAGCGCGTGGGGCATAGGCTTTGACCTGAAGTTGAAGGCACTCGGAGCGAAGTTCTAAAGATGAAACGCGGTGCTGTCATCCCAGAGCATGATGACGCACGATTCGTGCGAGGCCTGCGATCAGGGCCTGCTGAGGGTTTTTCGACACTGCCGTGACGCCATGGCGTGCGAGGGCGTGAGCGTAGAGGTCAGCGCGCGCCCGATCGGCGAGGACGGTGACGGAGGAGGGGCGCCCGAACTGCGAGAGGGCGCCGTTGATCTCGTCGCCGGTGAGGAGACCCGAGAGGTAGGGCGCGAGCAGGGTGCTCGCCATATGCCCGGAAACGACGGCGGCGCGCGCGCCGAAGAGAAGATGCAGCAGGCCCACGCCGCTCGCGCCCCTGTTGCGCTCCGCCGCATCGAGACCCATGTCGAAGCCTCTCGGATCGGACGGTTCCGTCGCGGGCCTCCCGATCATGGAGTGCTCGCGCAAAAGCGCATACATCTCCCCCGTCATGAAAGTCGCGAAACGCTCGATGCGTCCGTCGCGCATGAGGATCCATTTGGGGTGCGTGCCCGCCGCGCAGATCAGCCCATCCGCGACGCCCGCGCCCAGCGCCAGGGTCTCCTCGCCGCGCATCACGTCCGACGCCCCAGGCGCGGGTTCGCAGAACAGGCCAGGAATGACGTGGCCCCTGCGCCCGTTCGCCAGCTCGACCGGCACGAGCGCCTGCGCGATCTCGGCGGGACCCGCGGGGCAGGAGGCGTAAGGCGCCTCGACCCAGCCCTCGCGGCTTCCCGCCATGCCGACGAGCATGACCGGCGCATCGGGCTCCGCGGCGAGCCAAGGCCCGCAATGCTTCAGAAAGATGTCGCGATGCTGGCCCTTGCGCAGGGTCGAGACGCCCTCATCCGACGAAATCTGATCGAGAATGGTCTCATTCTCGATCAGATAACCGCGAAAGCGGGTCGTTCCCCAGTCGGCGACGATGAAGCGCAAGTCCGGTGATCCATCCTGAGAGCTGCGCAGGGTTAAGTCGCTTCGGGGCTAACGCGTTCCGTACATGCGGTCGCCGGCATCGCCCAGGCCCGGCACGATATAGCCGTGGTCGTTGAGGCGCTCGTCGATGGAGGCGGTCCAGATATGCACGTCCGGATGGGCGCTGCGCAGCCTCTCGATGCCCTCGGGTGCGGCGAGAAGGCAGACGAAGCGCAGGTCCTTCGCGCCGCGCTCCTTCAGGCGTTCGATGGCGGCCACCGCCGAGTTCGCGGTGGCGAGCATCGGGTCGAGCACCAGCACCATGCGGTCGGCGAGGTCGGACGGCGCCTTGAAGTAGTATTCCACGGCCTGGAGCGATTCCGGATCGCGGTAGAGGCCGATATGGGCCACGCGCGCGGCGGGCACGAGGGTCAGCATGCCGTCCAGGAAGCCTACGCCCGCTCGCAGGATGGGAGCGAAGACCAGCTTCTTGCCGGCGATCTGCACGCCCTGCGTTTTGGTGAGCGGGGTCTCGATCTCGATATGCTCGACGGGCAGGTCGCGGGTCACCTCGTAGCAGAGCAGCATCCCGATCTCGTTGAGGAGCTGCCGGAAGCCCTTCGTCGAGCGCTCCTTCTCCCGCATCAAGGTCAGCTTGTGCTGAACCAGCGGATGATCGACCACCGTGACGCCCTGCATCTTTTTTCCCTCTTGGATTGTCGTGTGCTGATTCATTTAAAAAACTGTCCCGTCGCTGATCACGCTGAGAGGGGGCGACCCGTCGCCACGCTTCTCCTTCGCCAGCCTCCGCCCGGTTGCCCAGGTGCCGCCCTCGAGCACCTTGGCCAGGGGAAAGTCCGCCGCCGCGAATCCTAGCTTCGCGCGGATCGGTTCGGCAATGCGGTCGAGAAGGGCGACCGTCAAGGCCCGCCATTCCACCACGAGCTGCGAATCCACCGCATGAGCGCGGGTGGCGTCCGCAGGATCCTTCAGGGCGATAACGCCCGTATCCAGGAAAAGGCCGCCGTTGCGGTATTCGGGCAGGCCCGTGAGGCCGTCGATGTCGACCACGGTGAAACCGGCCCATTCGAGGGGCTCGATCAGGGAATAGGAAAGCCACTGGGAGAGCTTGTGGAAGGGGATCAGCCCCTTCGTGGCATCCGGGGCCTCGACCAGGGGATGGCGCCAGGTGTCGCCGAGATCGACCCCGCCGAGGACGATGCGGCCGGGCCAGATCGGCCCCAGATGGGCGAGCAGGGCCTCCAGGATCGCTGTTGCCTCGATGCTGCCGTTCTCGGCGGTCGCGGCGATCACGTCATAGAGGCCGCCAGGGCGGGGATCGTCGACCTGCCCGAAAATGTCCGGGTTGGTGGCCACCGTGCGCCCCAAGCGGTTGAGAAGCGCCGCGCGGCCTTCGAGACCCACGAGGGGGTTTTCGGCCGAAACCTGGAAGCCGGAGGCCAGGTCCTCGGGCGTAAGCGCCATCAGCACGTCCGCATCGACCCGGAACGGATCGTCCGGCCTGCTGGAAAAGGCGCCGCTCACGAACATGTCGAAGCTTGCCACGGCAAGCCCTTCGGAGCGAGCATAGGTTTCGCCCGTGCGTCCCTCTTCGTAGCGCCATTGCGCGCCCGCTCCCGCGTCGAGCAGGACAGAGACGATGGCGAGATCGAAGGCTGCGCGGGCCATGTCGGCGGCGCTTTCCCAGGGGGCGCCCTGCATCACCGCTTCCCAGCGCTCGTGCCCTCCGGCGGCGAAATGGCGCCAACGGGCATGGAAGGGGATATCGAGGGAGGGATAGGCCTCGCGGATGGTCTTCACGACCTCCTCGGCGCAGGCGGCGAGGCGGGCCGTATCGACCGTGAAATGCGCAAGCCTGTTTTCGAGGCCCGCCTGGAGGAGCTGGTGCGAGCGCGCCCGCACCGCGGCGGCGGACAGAAGGCTGCGGGCGGCTTTCGTTTCGGATGACAGGTCAGGCTGGTCGGTCACGCAGGGCTCCGGTGCTCTCCAATCGGCATGCGATAGCACAGTCTCGGGCAGCCCAGCATCCCCGGGCGAGACCGTTTGGCGAAAAGGTTAAAAGCGCTCCAGGTCGCGTCCCTTGACCCGTTCGAGATCGGCGGCATCCGGTGCGCCGTCCGGCGTGTAGTAGCCGGCGGCCTTCTTCGCTTCCAGCTCCACCTGCGCATCCGGGGGCACCAGTTCCGGCGGGATCGGCACGCGCTCCACCACCTCGATCCCTGAGCCTGTGATGGCGTCGTACTTCATGTTGGACATGGACATGAGCCGGTCGATGCGGCGGATGCCGAGCCAGTGCAGCACGTCGGGCATGAGCTGCTGGAAGCGCGCATCCTGTACGCCGGCCACGCATTCCGTGCGCTCGAAATAGGTGGCGGCGGAATCGCCGCCCTCCTGGCGCTTGCGGGCATTGTAGACGAGGAACTTGGTGACCTCGCCCAGCGCGCGGCCTTCCTTGCGGTTATAGGCGATCACGCCCACGCCGCCGGCCTGCGCTTCCTTCACGCATTCCTCGATGCCGTGAACGAGATAGGGACGGCAGGTGCAGATGTCGGAGCCGAACACGTCGGAACCGTTGCACTCGTCGTGGACGCGGCAGGCGATGCGGGTTTTCGTATCGCTCAGGCGCGACACGTCGCCCACCACATAGACCGTGATGTTTCCGATGGGCGGCAGGAACACGCTCATGTCGGGCCGCGTGACGAGCTCCGGGAACATGCCGCCGGTCTGCTCGAACAGGGTCCGGCGCAGCTCGCCCTCGGAGCAGCCGAAACGCTGGGCGATGCCGGGCAGGTACCAGACGGGATCGACGGCGATCTTCGTCACCGAGATATCGCCCGTCTCGTACAGGAAACCGCCATCGGCCTTGAGCCTGTTCGCGCCCATGGCGGACAGGATCTCCGGCATGTTCAGCCGCGCCTTGGTGACCGCGATGGAGGGGCGGATATCGAGGCCGCTGGCGATCTCGTCCTTATAGACCTCGCCGACCAGATGGCCCCAGGGGTCGATGGAAACGATCTTGCCCGGCTCGAACCATTGCGGATGGGGACCGACCTCGGCGGTGGGATGCGTATTGTGAAGGTCGGGCCGCGCCAGCGGGTTCAGCGCCCGTGCGGAGATCGCAAGGGCCCGGTAGAGCGAATACGAGCCGCCATGGGCGCCGATCACGTTGCGGTCGGACGGGTTGGTGACGGTGCCGATCACCGGCCCGCGTTCCGCAGGATCTTTCGCGCCCCACCGGATCGGGTGCTTGATGGTGCCTGCATTCGGCTCGGGATGGGAGGTGAGCCGGATATGGGTCGAGCGGTTGGGCGAGCTCATGAACGATCTTCCACGCAAGAACGGGAAGACTCCCCCACTGATCGTCGGAGAGCCTCCATACGACCCATGGAAGACTGATCCAAAGTTGCGAAGGCGTCAATGGCCCCGCAGAGGACGCGGAAATCCGGCCTTTGCGGGTGTTCGGACGGGGGCGAACGGTCCCGGTGCCATCCCCGATTTCGCCGGCGCAGTCCCGGGATGGGGCGAGCTTAAATCCACGAAGCTCCCTTGCCTTTGTGGGAAATGCCCAGATGCGCGAGCACCGCCGCGCCGATATCGGCAAAGCTCTCCCGCCGCCCGATGGTGCCGGGCCCGATCCCCGGCCCGAAGCTCAGGATCGGCGCGTGCTCGCGGGTGTGATCCGTGCCGCGCCAGGAGGGGTCGTTGCCGTGGTCGGCGGTGATGATGACGAGGTCGCCGCTCTTCAGCGCCGCTTCGATCTCCGGGATGCGCCGGTCGAAGGCCTCCAGCGCCGCCGCATAGCCGGGAATGTCGCGGCGATGGCCGAACTCGCTGTCGAAATCGACGAGGTTCGCGAAGACGAAGCCGCCATCGGGAAGGTCCCTCATGGCGTCGATGGCGGCGGAGAGGCAGGCGTCGTTGCCGTTGGGCTTGACCTCCCGGCCCGTCGAGCGGTGGGCGAAGATGTCGCCGATCTTGCCGACGGTGACGATGGAGCGCCCCGCCTTGTTCAGCGTGTCGAGAATGGTGTCCGAGGGCGGCGGCGTGGCGAAATCCTTGCGGTTGCCGGTGCGCTTGAAGCCCGTCTCGGGGGAGCCGACGAAGGGGCGGGCGATCACGCGGCCGATCCTGTACGCGTCGCAGATCTCGCGCCCGATCCGGCACAGCTCGTAGAGCCGCTCCAGGCCGAAGCTCTCCTCGTGGGCGGCGATCTGAAGCACGCTGTCGACGGAGGTATAGACGATGGGCTTGCCCGTGCGCATGTGCTCCACGCCCAGCTCGTCGATGATGGCGGTGCCGGAGGCATGCTTGTTGCCGAGAATGCCGGGCAGGTTGCCGCGCTCGATGAGCGCTGCCGTCAATTCCTCTGGGAAACTCGGGATCGTGTTGGGGAAATAGCCCCAGTCGAAGGCGACGGGCACGCCCGCGATCTCCCAATGGCCCGAGGGCGTGTCCTTGCCCTTGGAGGTCTCGACGCCGTAACCCCAGGCGCCTTTCAGGGGACCCTGCGGTGCCAGGTTCGGCGGCAAGCGTCCCGTGGAGGCCTCGCAGGCGAGCCCGAGGCCGAGCGCCGTCATATGCGGCAGATGGAGCAGCCCCCGCCGAAGGCCGCCCCGGTCGCCGCGGCCTTCGGCGCAGGCTTCTGCAATGTGCCCGACCGTGTCGGCACCGGCATCTCCATAGGCGTCAGCATCTTCCGCCCCGCCGATACCGACGGAATCGAGCACGATGAGAAGAGCGCGAGGCATCCGTTCCAATCCTTCAAGCCGTGAGAATCACGAGTGATACGTCATTGCGGCAAAAGATGCGACGGTCCTTCGTGACGAGGGTGCCTGCCATTCCTGTTGCCCTGGGGCGCAAGGGGTCGCATTCCCATGGCCCGGGAGGCGTTCCGGGCCGCGCATGCGGGGCCTCGGCCTGTGGATTTCTTCAAGCCCGGGCCCTGCGCCCCTACTGCCGGACCGCGTTCGAGGCCGCGGTTTCGAGGTTGAAGGCGGCGGCGAAGAGCGCCTTGGTGTAATCCGTCTTTGGCGCGGCGAAGATGCTCTCGGCCGAACCTTCCTCGACGATCCTGCCGTTCTGCATCACCACCACGTGGTTGGCGAGCGCCCGCACGACCTTCAGGTCGTGGCTGATGAACAGGTAGGCGAGGTCGCGGCGCTTCTGGAGATCGCGCAGCAATTCGACGATCTGCGCCTGCACCGACATGTCGAGGGCGGAGGTGGGCTCGTCGAGCATGATGAATTGCGGCTCCAGCGCCATGGCGCGGGCAATGGCGATGCGCTGGCGCTGGCCGCCGGAGAACTCGTGCGGGTAGCGGTCCATGGTGGCGGGATCGAGTCCCACATCGTGCAGGGCCTTCGCCACCACGTCGCGGCGCTGCGCGTAGGTCAGGCTCCTGTTCTGGACGAGGAGGCCCTCCTCGACGATCTCGGCCACCGAAAGGCGCGGGGAGAGCGAGCCGTAAGGGTCTTGGAACACCACCTGAAGGTTCTTGCGCATCGGGCGGATCTCCCTTGAGCGCAAGCCGTCGATGCGGTTGCCGAGAAAGACGACGGGGCCTTCCGACTGTATCAGACGCAGGATGGCGAGTCCTAGGGTCGTCTTGCCGGAACCGGACTCGCCCACGACGCCCACGGTCTCGCCTCTGCGCACGCGCACGGACACGCCGTCCACCGCCTTCACATGGCCGACGGTTCTTTGCAGGAAGCCGCGCTTGATCGGGAACCAGACCTTGAGGGGACCCGCCTCGACGACGGTCGGCGCATCCGCGGGCACGGGATTGGCGCGGCCCTTCGGCTCCGCCGCGAGCAGCTGCTGCGTGTAGGGGTGCTGCGGGTTGCCGAAGACCTCCGCCACCGTTCCCTGCTCGACGATCTTGCCCTTGAGCATCACGCAGACCCGGTCGGCCACCTTCCGCACGATGCCGAGATCGTGCGTGATGAAGAGCATGGACATGCCGAGCCGGCCTTTGAGCTCGGCGAGAAGCTTCAGGATCTGCGCCTGCACCGTCACGTCGAGCGCGGTGGTCGGCTCGTCGGCAATGAACAGGTCCGGCTCGTTGGCCAGCGCCATGGCGATCATCACGCGCTGGCGCTGGCCGCCGGAGAGCTGGTGTGGATAGGCGTCGAGTCTCGATTCCGCATCGCGGATCCCGACCAGATCGAGCAGTTCGAGCGTGCGGGCGCGTGCCTCGCGATCCGAGAAGCCGCGATGCAATTTCAGGATCTCGCCCACCTGCCGCTCGATGGTGTGGAGCGGGTTGAGCGAGGTCATCGGCTCCTGGAACACCATGGTGATGTCGTTGCCGCGGACCTTGCGCATCGCGTCCTCGTCCGCCGCGATCAGGTCCTTGCCCTTGAAGAGAATGCGGCCGGAAGGATGATGCGCGGCAGGATAGGGCAGGAGCTTGAGGGCGGAGAGAGCCGTGACGGACTTGCCAGATCCCGACTCGCCTACCAGCGCCACCGTCTCGCCGGGCATCACGTCGAACGATACGCGGTCGACCGCCAGCATGTCGCGCTCGCCCTGGCGGAAGGCGACGGAGAGATCCTGCACGGAGAGGAGAGGCTCTGTCATCGGAACGTCTTCCGCGGATCGAAGGCGTCGCGCACGGCTTCGCCGATGAAGATGAGAAGGCTGAGCATGAGGGCGATCACGAAGAAGCCCGCAAGGCCGAGCCACGGCGCCTGCAGGTTGGCCTTGCCCTGCGCCAGAAGCTCGCCGAGGGACGGCGATCCCGGCGGCAGCCCGAAGCCCAGGAAGTCGAGGGAGGTAAGCGTCGTGATCGAGCCGTTGATGATGAACGGCATGAAGGTGAGCGTCGCCACCATGGCGTTGGGCAACAGGTGCTTGAACATGATGGTGGCGTTGGAGAGGCCGAGCGCTCTGGCGGCGCGCACGTATTCGAAGTTCCGCGCGCGCAGAAACTCCGCGCGCACGACGCCGACGAGCGACACCCAGGAGAAGAGCAGCAGGATGCCGAGCAGCACGAAGAAGCTCGGGGTGATCACGGCCGAGATGATGATCAGCAGGTAGAGCGAGGGAATCGCGGTCCAGATCTCGATGAAGCGCTGGAACAGAAGATCCGTCCAGCCGCCGTAATAGCCCTGCACCGCGCCGGCCAGGATGCCGATGATCGACGAAATCCCTGCGAGCGTGAGGCCGAACAGAACCGAGATGCGGAAGCCGTAGATCAGGCGCGCCACCACGTCGCGCCCCTGGTCGTCGGTGCCGAGCCAGTTCCACTCGATGTCCTTGCAGCCCGTTCCGCCGGTGCGCTCCGCGATGGGGCGGCACTGCTCGTCGGTGAGCATCCAGGTCGGCGGCGCGGGGGCCGGAACGGGAAGGTCGAGGTTGTGCGTGTTGTAGGAGAAGCGGACCGGCGCCCAGAGCAGCCAGCCGTTGCCCTGGATTTCCTTGGCGATCACCGGGTCGCGATAATCGGTCTGTGCCAGGAACCCGCCGAACTTCTCCTCCGGATAATCGACGAAGGCCGGATAGAGCAGCTCGCCCTTGTAGGAGGCGAGGATCGGCCTGTCGTTGGCGATCAGCTCCGCGAAGAGGCTCAGGACGAACAGGACCATGAAGATCCAAAACGACCAGGAGCCGCGCCGGTTCGCTTTGAAGTTCTGAAGCCTCCTCCGGTTGAGCGGCGAGAGCTTGATGAAGCCCTCTCGCGGCAGCGGCGGGGCGACGGGCGATGATGCGGGGGAGACGAGCGGAACGTTCTCGTTCATCTCACGCCTCCCGGGTTTCGAAGTCGATCCGCGGATCGATCCAAGTATAGGTGAGGTCGGAGATGAGGTTCACCGCCAGTCCCATCAGGGAGAAGATGTAGAGGTTGGCGAAGACCACCGGATAGTCGCGGTTTACGATGGACTCGAAGGAGAGAAGGCCCAGCCCGTCGAGGGAGAAGATCGTCTCGATGAGGAGCGCGCCCGCGAAGAATGCGCCGATGAAGGCCCCGGGAAAGCCTGCGATTACGATGAGCATCGCGTTGCGGAACACGTGGCCGTAGAGAACCTGCCGCTCGGAGAGGCCCTTCATCCGTGCGGTGAGCACGTATTGCTTGCGGATCTCGTCGAGGAACGAGTTCTTCGTGAGCAGGGTCGAGGTGGCGAAGGCGCCGAGCGCCATGGCGGTAATCGGCAGCACGAGGTGCCAGAGATAATCGGCGATCTGCCAATACCAGGGCAGGGTGGACCAGCCTTCCGAGATCAGTCCGCGCAAGGGAAAGACCTGCCAGAACGACCCGCCCGCGAACAGCACGATCAGGAGGATCGCGAACAGGAAGCCGGGAATCGCATAGCCGACGATGACCACCGCGGATGTCCAGATGTCGAAGGAGGAGCCGTCCTGCACAGCCTTCTTGATGCCGAGGGGAATTGAGATGGCGTAGGAGAGCAGCGTCATCCAGAGGCCGAGACTGACCGAAACGGGAAGCTTCTCCTTGATCAGCTCCAGCACCGAGATGTCGCGGAAATAGCTCCTGCCGAAATCGAAACGCGCGTAGTCCCAGAGCATTTTCAGGAAGCGCTCATGGGCCGGTTTGTCGAAGCCGAACTGCGCTTCGAGTTGCTTGATGAATTGCGGGTCGAGGCCCTGCGCGCCGCGATAGCGCGACGAGGAGGCGTCTCCCGCGCCTGCGCCGCCGGGGGGTTGGCCTCCCCCCGAGAAGTCGCCGCCGCCGCCCGAGATGCGCGCGGTGGCGCCCGTGTCCATGCCCTGAAGCTGGGCGATGATGCGCTCCACGGGGCCGCCGGGGGCGAACTGCACCAGGACGAACGAGATCAGCATGATCCCCAGGATGGTGGGGATCATGAGCAGGACACGACGCGCGATATAAGCCAGCATCAAGCGCCCGCCGGCTGGCGGCCGATGCGGCCGGGATGGGTGTCGTTGAAGCCGGAGGTGTCTTTCAAGCCATATCCCAACATGCGGTCGAATCCGATATGCGCCGCCCGGATGGCGGCAGTCGCGAGCAGCATAGAGCCCTTGAGAAAAAGACCAAGCCCCGTCGGACCGCAGGCCCGAGGGCGAAGAGAGCCGCGCCGTCCGGCCTCAGGGGCGGAAGCGGCCACTCAGCGGCGCTGCGTGATGTCGGTCCGTTCAAGCCTTACCCTCGCCCGATCCGTTTCGCCTTCTCGGCATCGTACCACCAGGTTCCCGGTGCGCCCGAGGCGAAGCGTGGCTTGGTCTGGGGGCGTGAAAACTCGTCCCAGTAGGCGATCCAGTCGCTGGCCCGGTACCACATGGGAACCCAATAATGGCCCGCCCGAAGCACCCGGTCCAGGGCGCGGCAGGCGATGGTGAGGTCCCGCCGCGACTTGGCGGTGGCAATGGTCTCGACCAGCGCATCGACAGCGGGATCGTTAATTCCGGCGATGTTCTGCGATCCTGGCCGCTTTCCGGCTGCCGAACCGTAAACGAGCCGCAGGCTGTCCCCAGGCGTCGCCGAGCCGCCGAGATTGCGGCTTGCCATGTCGAAGTCGTATTCCTCCATGCGGCGCTGGTACTGCGCCGCGTCCACGATGCGCGAAAACGCATCGATGCCGAGCCGTTTCAGGTTGGCCTGGAACGGCTGGGTATGCGGCTGGAGCGACGGCTGGAAATCGAGGAACTCGATGCGGAACGGCTGACCGCTCGGCAATTTGAGCACGCCGCCCTCGCGCTTGCAGCCGGCCTCCCGCAGGAGTTCGTCCGCGCGGCGCAGCAGGCGCCGGTCCTGTCCCGTGCCGTCGGAGACGGGCGGCAGAGGAGGGTCCCCGAACACCGAGGCGGGAAGCCTGTCACGGAACGGCTCCAGCAGCGCCGTTTCCTCCGGCGACGGCGCGCCCACGGCCTTCATGTCGCTGTTCTCGAAGAACGACGTCGTGCGCTTGTAGAGGCCGAACATGATGTTCGTGTTGGTCCATTCGAAATCGAAGGCGAGACCGATGGCTTCCCGAATGCGCGGATCCTTGAACGCGTCGCGGCGCGTGTTGAAGTACCAGCCCTGGATGGTGGAGGGAGCGCCGCTCTCGATGTCCTCCCTCTTCACGCGGCCGTCCTGCACGGCGGGAAAGTCGTATCCCGTCGCCCAGATTCGGGACGTGTATTCCTCGTTGTAGTTGAGCGTGCCGTTCTTGAAGGCCTCGAAGGCCACGGTGCGGTCGCGGAAATACTCGTAGCGGATGCGGTCGAAATTGTTCTGGCCCACATTCACCGGAAGATCCTTGGCCCAGTAATCCGGCACGCGCTCGAACTCGATGAAGCGCCCGACTTCGAAGCGCCCGACCTTGTAGGGGCCCGATCCCAGGGGTGCTTCCAGGGTCGAGGCCTCGAAGTCCTTTCCCTGCCAGTCGCGCTCGGAGAAGATCGGCATGCCGGCGATCACGAGATGCAGGTCGCGGCTGCGCCGGGGCGTCAGCCGGACACGCAGGATCTCGTCGGATTCGGCCTCCGCCGACTCCATCTGCGTGAGCAGCTGGGCATAGAGCGGATGCCCCTTCGTCTTGAGGATGTTCAGGGAGAACGCCGCGTCCTTCGCGGTCAGCCGCGAGCCGTCGTGAAAGCGCGCTTCCGGTCGAAGGAAGAAGCGGTATGTCAGTTTGTCGGCGCTCACGTGCACGCTCTTCGCAACGAGGCCGTAGAGCGCATCCGGTTCGTCGCCGCCGCCCGCCATCAGGCTGTCGAAGGTGCTGCTCATGCCGGCCGCGCCGTCGCCTTTCAGCACAAAGATGTTGAGCGTGTTGAATGTATCGAAATTCTGGTTGCCGAAGGTCTGCTTGAGCTGGATCGCCAGCGTCCCGCCTTTCGGCGCCGCCGGATTCACGTAATCGAAATGCTTGAAGTCAGGGGCGTATTTCAATTCGCCGAAGCTCGAGAGGCCATGGACCTCCGTTTCGCCGTCCTGGGCGCGCCCGATCTTGGGAAGAACGGACAGGGCGGCGGTCGCTGCGCCGGTCTTGAGAATGCTGCGGCGGGTCAGTCGCGTCATCGCGGCGCTCCGGTCTTGGCGGCCTTGGCCGCGTCGTACCACCAGATGGTCGGGAAGCTCGCCGCGCCGTAGCGCGGCATGGTCACGGGATGGCTGTAACGGTCCCAGCGCGCGGTGCGCTGCTTGCGGTAGGTCCATTGCGGAACGACGTAGTCATGCGCCAGCAGCACCCGGTCGAGGGCCTTCGTCGCCGCCACGAGTTCTTCCCGATCCTTGGCGAAGATCACATTGTCGATCAGGGCGTCGACGGCCGGGTCGGCGATGCCGGAGAGGTTGCGGGAGCCTTCGCGTGCGGCTGCCTGCGAGCCCCAGTATTCGCGCTGTTCGTTGCCGGGCGAGAGGGATTGCCCCCAGACGCCGGTGACGATGTCGAAATCGAAGGAGCGGGTGCGGTTGATGTATTGCGCCTCATCGACGGTGCGCACGGAGACCGCAATGCCGAGGCGTTCGAGCGATGCCTTGTAGGGCAGGAACACGCGCTCGTCGTTGGGGCTGTCCGCCAGCAGCTCGACGCTGAGGGTTTCGCCTTTCGCGTTGACCCGGCGCCTGTCCTTGATCTCCCATCCCGCTTCCTTGAGGAGGCGGTCGGCCTCGCGCAGGTTGTTGCGGATCGCTTCGGGCGAGTCGTTGACCGGGTTCCGGTAAGGTGTCGTGAAGACTTCCGGAGGAATCTTGTCGCGCATGGATTCGAGCAGGGCCAGCTCCCGGCCTTCCGGCAGGCCGGACGAAGCCAGTTCGAGACCGGAGAAATAGCTGCCGACGCGTTCGTATTGTCCGTAGAACAGCGTCTTGTTCAGCTCCTCGAAGGGAAAGGCGAGATTGAACGCGCGGCGCACGCGCGGGTCCTTGAACTTGTCGCGGCGCAGATTGAGCACGAAGGCCTGCATCACGCCGCTCGCGCGGATCGGGAATTCCTCCAGCACCACGCGGCCTTCGGTGCGCGCCGGAAAGTCGTATCCCACCGCCCAGTTGCGCGCGCTGTTCTCGGAGCGGAAGTCGATCCGGTCCGCCTTGAAGGCTTCGAGCAGCACCGTCGCGTCGCGGTAATACTCGTAACGGATCTCGTCGAAGTTGTTCTGGCCCACATTCACGTTGACGGCAGCGCCCCAGTAATCCTTCACGCGCTCATAAGCGGCGTTGCGGCCAGGCTCGAAGCTCTTCAGGCGATAGGGGCCCGAGCCCAATGGCGGTTCCAGGGTCGTCTGCGCGACGTCGCGTTTGCGTCCGTCGGGAGCCGTTCCCTCCCACCAGTGCTTCGGCAGCACGATCAGCTGCCCCATGATCTGCGGCAATTCCCGGTTGCCCTTCTCGTCGAAGGTGAACCTCACCTCTCGCTCGCCGAGTTTTTCCGCCTTCGTGACGTTGGCGTAGTAGAAGGCGTAGGTGGGGCTGTTGGCCTTGAGCGCCTCGAAGGAGAAGATCACGTCGTCGGCCGTCACGGGCTTCCCGTCGTGCCAGCGCGCCTCGGGACGCAGGCGGAAGGTCACGGAGGAATAATCGTCCGGATAGGCGAACGCCTCCGCCAGGAGGCCGTAGGAGGCGCTCGGCTCGTCCAGGGCCGAGGTGGTGAGCGTCTCGTAGATCAGGCCCAGGCCCTGCTCCGGCGCGCCCTTCACGCCCGCCACCACGATGTTGAAGCTGTCGAAGGTGCCCTGGGCCCCCAGCCGCACCAGCCCGCCCTTGGGGGCGTCCGGGTTCACGTAGTCGAAATGCTTGAAGCCTTTAGGATATTTCGGCTCGCCGAGAAGGGCCGCGCCATGCCGCCAGGGCGCGTCCTGGGCAGCGAGGGGCGAGATTGCGAGGCAGGCGGCCAGGAGGCCCGGCAGAAGGGAGCGGATCACACGGCGTCTCCTGAAGATGAGGCGTCTGTCGGCAGGGTACATTTTTGTGCCCGCCGGGGCGAGCGCAAGGGAGAACGCCCGAAACGTAAGGACGGCGCAAAAACAAAAGAGCCGGGCTTCGCGCCCGGCTCCTGTGAAACGTGAAGCTGTTCTGCCGCCTTACTGGGCGGCCGGGAAAGCAACCGGATTGTCGGACAGGGTCCGCAGGTAGGCCAGGAGATCGGCGCGGTCCTGGGCACCGGCAAGGCCTGCGAAGGCCATGATCGTGCCGGGCGCCGCCTGCTTCGGGTTGTGGATGAAGGCGTCCAGCGCCTCGTAGGTCCAGTTGCCGCCATGGGCCTTCATGCCGGCCGAATAGTTGAAGCCCTCATGCGAGGCGGCCGGGCGGCCCACGACGCCGTAGAGATTCGGGCCGACCTTGTTCGGGCCGCCCTTCTCGAAGGTGTGGCAGGAGGCGCACTTGCGGGCCTGGGCCTGGCCCTTGGCCGGATCGGCCTTGGCGAGGAGGACCGGCAGCGGCTCTGCCGCAGCGGCCGCAGGGCCCGCGCCGGCGGCGGCGCCTTCCTCGGGGGAGGGGAGGTCGTAACCGGGAACGGCGGGCTTGTGGGGAGCGAACAGGCCGCCGGCGATGACGTTGACGCCGACCACGAAGAGAAGCGAAGCGAAAACGGCGCCCGCGATCTTATTCGTCTCGATATTCATAGGTTTGGCTCTCCTCGCCTTCGTACAACCGGCGACACCAGCGCAGCAGAAAGGATCCGCGGGCGAGCGCCCGCGACGGGGCGTTGCTTAGCCGTAGTCGAGGGGGTTTGACAATGGGGTTTTCGGGAGTTTTCGCCGTTCTCGTGGTCGCAGCTCGGGTTTGCAACACCTAAAGTCGGCCGAGCTCCCGGGATCCGTCTGGCCGGAGCCCATGACAAAGAGGGCTGCCCTTGCTAAGGACGCGCAGGCTTTCCATCGAAGATCCCATCAATGTCCGATCCTCTCGTTCTCATTCCCGCCCGCCTGGCCGCGACCCGCCTGCCGAACAAGCCCCTCGCCGACATCGGGGGCGAGCCCATGATCGTTCATGTCTGGCGCCGGGCCATGGAGGCGGGGATCGGGCCGGTCGCCGTGGCGACGGATGCCCCCGCCATCGCCGAGGCCGTCGCCAGCGCCGGAGGGCAGGCGGTCATGACCCGGGCGGACCACGCCTCCGGCTCTGATCGCATTTTCGAGGCTGTGGAAAAGCTCGACCCCGAGGGCAGGCACGATGTGGTCGTGAACGTCCAGGGCGACCTACCTACGGTGGATCCGAGGGCCATCGCGGCCTCCGTCGCCCCGCTGAGCGATCCCGCCGTCGATCTCGCGACGCTCGTCGCCTTGATCGGACGCGAGGAGGAAAAGACCGATCCCAACGTGGTGAAAATGGTGGGAAGCCAAGTCTCTCCCCACCGCTTCCGGGCGCTCTACTTCACCCGCGCGACCGCGCCTTACGGGGACGGGCCGCTCTATCATCACATCGGCCTTTACGCCTATCGCCGCAAGGCGCTGCAGCGTTTCGTGGGGCTGAAACCCTCTCCGCTTGAAATCCGCGAGAAGCTGGAGCAATTGCGCGCCCTGGAAGCCGGCATGCGCATCGACGCCGTCGTCGTCGAGGATGTGCCCCTCGGCGTCGACACGCCGCACGACCTGGAAAGGGCGCGCGCCATCATCGCGGCTCGGAGGACAGCATGAGCAAGATCATTTCATTCCAGGGCGAGCGCGGCGCCAATTCGCATACCGCCTGCTCGGAGGCGCGTCCGGATTGGGAGGTCCTGCCGTGCCCGACCTTCGAGGACGCCTTCGCCGTCGTAAAGGAAGGAACGGCGGAACTCGCCATGATCCCGATCGAGAACTCCATCGCGGGGCGGGTGGCCGACATTCATCACCTCCTGCCGACGTCGGGGCTGCACATTGTCGGCGAGCACTTCCTGCCGATCCATTTTCACCTGATGGCGATCCCTGAAGCCAATCTCGGCACCATCAAGAGCGTCCACAGCCATGTGCATGCGCTGGGCCAGTGCCGCAAGATCATCCGCAAGCTCGGGCTCAAGGCCGTCGTCGCGGGCGACACGGCGGGCTCCGCCCGCGAGGTGTCCGAGTCGAAGGACCCGACCCGGGCCTCGCTCGCTCCACCCATGGCGGCCGGAATCTACGGCCTGAAGGTCCTGGCCGAGAACGTCGAGGACGAGGCCCACAACACCACGCGCTTCGTGATCCTCTCCAGGACGCCGCAATGGGCGCCTGCCGGAAAAGGCCCGACCGTCACGTCCTTCGTCTTCCGCGTCCGCAACCTGCCCGCCGCGCTCTACAAGGCGCTCGGAGGCTTTGCGACCAACGGCATCAACATGACGAAGCTCGAGAGCTACATGCTCGAAGGCGAGTTCCTGGCCACCCAGTTCTATGCGGAGGTCGACGGCCATCCGGAGGACGCCAATCTCAAGCGGGCGCTGGAGGAGCTCGAGTTCTTCTCCCGCGAGCTGCGCATTCTCGGCGTCTATCCGGCCGATCCGTTCCGCGAGAAGATCCGGGACGCGGCGGCGTGAGAATCCTGATCCGGGAGGGCGGCGAAGCCGATATCGAAGGCATCGCCAGGGTCCATGTCCAGGGATGGAGGGAAACCTACAAGGATTTCCTCTCGCCTGACGCCCTTGCCGGATTGTCCGTCGACGAGCGTGTGCAGATGTGGCGGAAGGTGCTGGCGCAGCCTGACCCTCAGGCCAAGCTGCTGGTCGCGGAAGCCGAGACGGGTGAGATCGTCGGGTTCATCCGCGGCGGCCCCCTTCGGGACAAGGCCCCCGACCTGCTCGCAACGGACGCCGAAATCTTCGTCCTCTACCTGCTCGACAGGGTCAAGCGGCAGGGCCTGGGGCGCGAACTCATGTCCCGCGTTCTCGATCACCTCTTCGCCCAGGGCTGCTCTTCCGTCGGCCTGTGGGTGCTCAAGGACAATCTCGCCGCGCGCCGGTTCTATGAAGCGCTGGGCGGACGTCCCGGACCGGAGCAATCCTTCGACCTGCGCGGGCAGGGCGTGACCGAGATCGCCTACAGGTTCGACCGGCCGGGGCTCCCGTAAGCCGCCTATTTCTTCACCCATTCCCGCAGGAGATGGTTCGCGATCGCGATGGGGGCGGGAGCGGCGAAATGCTCGTGGGAGCCTTCTAGCATGCGCGTCACATCGTCCTTGCTGAACCAGCGGGCGTCATCCAGTTCCTCGCCGTCGAAATGGATCTCGTCGGTAAGGGCCTCGCCGATGCAGCCGATCATGATGTTCGACGGGAAGGGCCAGGGCTGGGAGGCGAGATAGCGCACCGCGCCGACCCGGATGCCGGATTCCTCGAAGGTCTCGCGACGGACCGCGTCCTCGACGGTCTCCCCAGGCTCCAGGAAGCCCGCAAGGCAGGAATACATCTTTTCCGGAAAGCGCGGCTGGCGACCCATGAGGCATTTGTCGCCGCGGACGATCAGCATGATCACCACCGGGTCGGTGCGGGGGAAATGCTGGGCGCCGCAGGCCGCGCAATCGCGGCGGAAACCGGCCTGAGCGGGCTGCGTCGGCGCGCCGCAATTGGCGCAGAAGCGGTGGCGGCGATGCCAGTCGAGCAAGGACTTGGCCATGGCCAGAAGCCCGAGTTCCTCCGCCGGCACGAGGCCCCGCATCGCGATGGAGCGCAGATCCGTCACCGTGAAGGCCGGATCGTTCTGGAAAAGACCGGCGGCCTCGGGCGCGGCCAGGGTCGCCACCACCGGGCGCTCGCCCAGGGTGCCGAGGAAGACCTGTTCCTGGTGCGCGGCAAGACGCCCCATGGCGTCTGACGGGAGGAGGCTTGTGCCCGGCTCGCCGGTCTGGAGGACCGGCAGATCGCCTGCCAGGATCACCTGGGCGGTCCGGGAATCCTGGGCGGCCTTGACGAGCGCCTCGGGGTCCCGCTCCGCGCTGTGGCGGACGAGCGGGTTCGTGATGTAGGCGATGGGACGGGTCATGAGGTCAGGCTGCCGCGAAAAGGGAGGCGGCGCGCTCGATCAGGGCGGTGGCCGCGTGAGGAGGGTAGGGCGTCCGGGTGCCGTGCCCCCAGACGGGGCCGGGCCAGGCGGGATCGGAGCGGAAGCGCCCGATCACATGGACATGAAGCTGCGTCACGATGTTGCCGAGCGCGCCCACGTTCACCTTGTCGGGCTTGGAGAGCTCCAGCATGACCTTGGTCGCGATGCGGATCTCCTGCATGAGCTGGGCGGACTGCTCCTCCGAGAGGTCCGTCAACTCGCTGAGCCCCGCGATGCGCGGCACCAGGACGAACCAGGGAAACCGGGCGTCGTTCAGGAGCAGGACGGAGGAGAGGACCAGGTCCCCGACGGGGATCGTGTCGGCTTCGAGCCGGGAATCGAGCGTGAATGTCATGGCGCTATGTAACCGAGCCTGCGCCGTCGTGTCAGCCGCCCTGTCGCCTGCTCCATCCCGCCAGCCGAGATGACCGTGGAGTGCGCGCGTTTCCAACTTGCGTTCCTGCCCCGAAACGCCCATATAGCCACTGGGAGGTTGGCGAGGGACGTCTCACTCGCCAACCGGGTCAGGTCCGGAAGGAAGCAGCCCTAACGAGACCGAACGGGTCTTCGTCCAGCCTCCCACCTTATCCGTTTCCCAAAGCCTTGCAGCCGATGGACGACACCACAGCCGGCACGCCCCTGAACGACGAGCCGGCCCTGCCGGGTTTCCCCTCCGCGCCCGCACCTGCCGCGCCGGCTTCGCCTTATCGCGTCCTTGCCCGCAAATATCGCCCCAAGACCTTCGACGACCTGATCGGTCAGGAGGCGATGGTCCGCACTCTCTCGAACGCCTTCGAGACCGGCCGCATTCCGCAGGCCTGGATGCTCACGGGCGTCCGCGGCGTCGGAAAGACCACCACGGCCCGCATCCTGGCCCGCGGCCTGAACTACCAGAAGGCCGACGGCTCCGGCGCGCCTACCATCCACATGCCCGAGCTCGGCGTGCATTGCCAGGCGATCATGGAATCCCGGCACGTGGACGTGCTGGAGATGGACGCCGCCTCGCATACCGGCATCGACGACGTGCGCCAGATCATCGACGGCATCCGCTACTCGCCGGTCTCGGCCCGCTACAAGGTCTACATCATCGACGAGGTCCACATGCTCTCGGAGAAGGCGTTCAACGCCTTCCTGAAGACGCTCGAGGAGCCGCCGCCCCACGCGAAGTTCATCTTCGCCACCACCGAAATCCGTAAAGTGCCGGTCACGATCCTGTCCCGTTGCCAGCGCTTCGACCTGCGCCGCATCGAGGCCGACAAGCTCGTCGCGCATCTCGCACGCATCTGCGAGGCCGAGGGCGTGCAGGCCGACCAGGAGGCGCTCGCCGCCATCGCCCGCGCGGCGGAAGGCTCGGCCCGCGATTCCCTGTCCCTCATGGATCAGGCCATCGCCCACGGAGCCGGCGTGGTCACGCCCGAGACCGTGCGCGACATGCTGGGGCTCGCCGACCGCACCCAGGTCATCGATCTCTTCGAGGCCGTCATGCGCGGCGACGTGCCGGCGGCCTTCGCGGGCCTTCGCTCGCAATACGACGCGGGCGCCGACCCGGCCGTGATCCTTTCCGATCTCGCCGCCTTCTCGCATGTGGTCACGCGCCTCAAGCTCATCCCGGAAGCGGCGAAGGATCCGGCGCTCTCCGAGATCGAACGCACGCGCGGCCTCGACTACGCGCAGAAGCTTTCCGTGCGCACCCTGTCGCGGGCATGGCAGATTCTTCTGAAGGGCATTCCCGAGGTTCAGTCCTCGAACCGCCCGATCGCCGCCGCCGAAATGGTGCTCGTGCGCCTGGCCTATGCGGCCGACCTGCCGACGCCGGACGAAGCCCTGCGCGCCCTGAAGGACGGTGCGCCCGTGCCGTCCGGCGGACCGTCCGCCCCGGTGCCACGGCCTTCCGGCCCCGCCACCTCCGGCAGCATGGCGCTGGCGACCTCGCAGCCTCATCCGCAGCCGCGCCCGCAACCGGCCTCGCCCCAGCCGACCATGCGGCTGCGCCGCTTCGAGGACGTGGTGGCGCTGGCCGGCGAGAAGCGCGAGATCGTGCTGAAGTCGCAGCTCGAACGGGATGTGCGCCTCGTGCGCTTCGAGGAAGGGCGGATCGAGCTCAGCCTCACCGAAACCGGCAGCCGCACCATCGCCAACGATCTGACCCGCGCCCTCCAGCAATGGACAGGCGAGCGCTGGATGGTGGCGCTCTCCTCCGAGGAGGGGCAGCAGACCCTCCATGAGAAGGCCATCGCGGCCGAGCGCGAGCGCAAGGAAGGGGCGGCCAATCATCCTCTCGTGCAGGCCGTGCTGTCGAAATTTCCGGGCGCGCAGATCGTCAACGTGATCGAGCGCGCCGAGAAGCCCGGCGACGATGCGCAGGCGGAAAGCCTCGGCGAAGACGAGACGCTCGCCGCGCTCGAAGCCGAAGATGACGACGATCTGTTTTAAGCGAAGGATACGCTCATGAAGGACATCATGGGACTTATGAAGCAGGCTCAGGCGATGCAGCAGAAGCTGCAGGACGCCCAGGCCGAGCTCGATGCTCTCGAAGTCGACGGCACGGCCGGCGGCGGTGTCGTGATCGTCAAGGTCACCGGCAAGGGCAGCCTCAAGGCGATCAACATCGATCCGTCGCTCATGAATCCGGACGAGAAGGAGATTCTCGAGGATCTCATCGTGGCCGCCATGAACGACGCCAGGGCCAAGGCCGAGCGCGCCGCGCAGGAGCGCATGGAAGGCATCACCAAGGGCCTGCCGCTGCCTCCGGGCCTGAAGCTGTTCTGAGGTGACGAATGGCCCAGCACGTCGCCGGCCCTGAGATCGAGCGGCTGATCCAGCTGCTCGCGCGCCTGCCGGGCTTAGGGCCCCGTTCGGCGCGGCGCGCGGCGCTTCATCTCATCAAGAAGCGCGAGACGCTGCTCAATCCGTTGAGCGATGCCATGCGCATCGCCAATGAGCGCATCGTCGTGTGCTCGTCCTGCGGCAATGTCGATACGTCCGATCCCTGCACGATCTGCCGCGATCCGAAGCGCGATCCGTCCATCCTCGTGGTGGTGGAGGACGTGTCCGATCTCTGGGCGCTGGAACGCGCGGGAGCGATCAACGCCAAGTACCATGTGCTCGGCGGCGTGCTCTCGCCGCTCGACGGCGTGCGGCCCGAGCACCTGAACCTTGAGCGCCTCGTCACCCGCGCGTCCGAGCCCGGCGTGACGGAGATCATCCTTGCGCTCAATGCCACGGTGGATGGGCAGACGACGGCCCATTACATCACGGAGCTTCTTGCCCATTTGCCCGTGAAGGTGACGAAGCTCGCCCATGGCGTGCCCGTCGGCGGCGAGCTCGACTATCTCGACGAAGGCACGCTCTCCGCCGCGATCCGCCAGCGCACCTCGTTCTGATCCGTGAGCGCCTCGTGCGCAAAAGTGGCCCCGGTTTTGCGCCGTCAACGATGTGCTCATCAAGGAAGGAAGCATCGGATCGTGCGTGTTGCAGGTGACAGGCCGGAGCGCCGTTGCTAATCAGACGGCAATGAACCCCTTGGAAACCCTTGCGCCGAGTTGCCCCATGTCCATCGCCGATCTCGCCCGAACCATCGACGCCGCCTGGGAAGACCGGGCCAATGTCAGCCCCTTCACCACGGGAGCCGCGCGCGAGGCCGTGGACGAATCCATGGAGCTTCTCGATTCCGGCAAGGCGCGCGTGGCCGAGAAGACCGCCGGCGGCGAGTGGCAGGTGCATCAGTGGCTCAAGAAGGCCGTTCTCTTGTCCTTCCGCCTCAACGACATGGAAATCGTCAAGGGCGGTCCGGGCGAAGCGACCTGGTGGGACAAGGTGCCCTCCAAGTTCGCCGGATGGGGCGAGAACCGCTTCCGGGAGGCGGGCTTCCGCGCCGTTCCGAACTGCACCGTGCGGCGCGGCGCGTATATCGCGCCCGGCGTGGTGCTGATGCCCTCCTTCGTCAATCTCGGTGCCTATGTGGGTGAGAACACCATGGTCGATACCTGGGCGACGGTCGGTTCCTGCGCCCAGATCGGCAAGAACGTGCATCTCTCCGGCGGCGTCGGCATCGGCGGCGTGCTGGAGCCGCTCCAGGCCAATCCCACCATCATCGAGGACAATTGCTTCATCGGCGCCCGCTCCGAGGTGGTGGAGGGCGTGGTCGTCGGCGAGGGCTCGGTGCTCTCCATGGGCGTGTTCCTCTCCGCCTCGACCAAGATCGTCGACCGCAACACCGGCGAGGTCTTCATCGGCCGCGTGCCGCCCTATTCCGTGGTCGTCCCCGGCTCGCTCCCCGGCAAGCCCCTGCCGGACGGCACTCCCGGCCCATCCCTCTACTGCGCCGTCATCGTGAAGCGCGTCGATGCGCAGACCCGCGCCAAGACGGCTATCAACGAGCTGTTGCGCGACTGATCCGATGGAACACTCACCGCTTTCCCTCGCCCAATCCCTTCTCCGCTGCCCCTCCGTGACGCCGGAGGAGGGTGGGGCGCTTTCCTTCATCGAGAGCGTTCTGAAGCAAGCAGGCTTCGAGGTTCACCGCCCGGTCTTCTCCGAGCCCGGAACGCCGGACGTGGAGAACCTCTATGCCCGGTACGGCACGGGCGAGCCGTATCTGCTCTTTGCGGGCCACACCGATGTGGTGCCGCCGGGCGATGTGGGCCGCTGGACGCACGATCCCTTCGGCGGCGAAATCCACGACGGCGAACTCTACGGGCGCGGCGCGGTCGATATGAAGGGCGGCATCGCCTGCATGATGGCGGCGGCGCTCGACTTCATCCGCGACAATCCGGATTTCAAAGGCTCCATCGGCTTCCTCATCACGGGAGACGAGGAGGGGCCTGCCGTCAACGGCACGGTGAAGCTCCTCGAATGGGCGAAGGGCCGCGGCGAGCGGTTCGATCATTGCATCCTGGGCGAGCCGACGAACCCGAACCAGCTCGGCGACATGATCAAGATCGGGCGGCGCGGTTCGCTCACGGGCAGCATCGTCGTCGAGGGCAAGCAGGGGCACGTGGCCTATCCGCACCTCGCGGACAATCCCATTCCGGGCATGATGCGCCTGCTCGACGGGCTTTTGAAGGAGCCGCTCGACCGGGGCACCGACCATTTCGATGCCTCGAACTTGGAGGTGACCACCATCGACGTGGGCAATCCGGCCTCCAACGTGATCCCGGCCGAGGCGAAGGCCACCTTCAACATCCGCTTCAACGATCTCTGGACGCCCCGTAGCCTTGAGGCGGAGATCGAGCGCCGCCTGCGCGAGGCCGCCGGCAACACGGTGCGCTACACCCTGACCATGGAGCCGACCAACGCGGTCGCCTTCCTCACGCCGCCGAATGCCTTCGTGGACTTCATCGCCGATGCCATCAAGGCCGAGACCGGCTCAGTGCCTAAGCTCTCCACCACGGGCGGCACCTCGGATGCTCGCTTCATCGTGAAGTACTGCCCCGTGGTCGAGTTCGGCCTCGTGGGCCAGACCATGCACCAGATCGACGAGCGCGTGCCGGTTGCCGATCTCGACCGGCTGGCAACGATCTACCGCAAGGTGCTGGACGCCTATTTCTCCGCGTGAGCCTGACGCGCCTGAGCCTTAGTGCCCTTGGCCTGCGACAAGGCGGCCCGGCTTATTGACTCTGCTCATCGCCGGGCAAGCTTCCTGATCTGAAGGTAACGGGCGGAGAGGCGATGGCTGCACCGGATTCAGGTGATCGGCCCAATGAGGCCGGCATCATCGAGACGCAGGCTCTGACGCGGAGCTTCGGCGATCTGACGGCTCTCGACGCCGTTTCCCTGCAGGTCCGCCCGGGTGAGATTTTCGGTCTGATCGGGCCGAACGGGGCCGGAAAATCGACCCTCATCAAGATGCTCACGACCCTGCTGCCGCCGACCTCCGGGACCGCCCGCGTAGCGGGCTTCGATGTGGTGCGCCAGCCTGCGAAGGTGAGGGCCCATATCGGCTATGTGCCCCAGCTCCTGTCGGCGGACGGCGCCCTGACGGCTTACGAGAACCTTCTGGTTTCCGCGCGCCTCTATCTCGTTCCTCCGGCACAACGGGCGGTGCGCATCGAGGCCGCCCTCAAGCTGATGGATCTGGAAGATGCGGCTCAGCGCCTCGTCTCGGGCTTTTCCGGGGGCATGATCCGGCGGCTCGAGATCGCGCAGAGCATGATCCACGAGCCTGCCGTCCTGTTCATGGACGAGCCGACGGTCGGGCTCGATCCGGTGGCCCGCCGCGCCGTCTGGGATCATGTGCGGCAGTTGCGTGCCAATCTCGGCACCACGATCCTGATCACGACCCATCTGATGGACGAGGCGGACGAGCTTTGCGACCGGATCGGGGTTCTGCATGCGGGGCGGCTCGAAGAGGTGGGCGCGCCCCAGGAATTGAAAGCCCGGATCGGTCCCGAAGCCACTCTCGACGACGTGTTCGCCCATGTGACGGGGACCGAGATCACTACCGCAGGATCCTATCGCGATGTCCGACAGACCCGCGCCAGCGCTCGCGCCCATTCGTGAAGCGGCTTTGCCGTCACCGGCGATGGGGTACCTCACCCAGGTCTATGCGGTGGCGGCAGCCGAGATCCAGAAGCTCGGGCATGACCCCAGCGAACTCCTGACGCGAGCCCTCCAGCCTGCGATCTGGCTTCTGCTGTTCGGGCAGGTCATGGCCCAGGTGCGGGGCATCGCGGATGGAGGCCGCTACCTGGATTTCCTGGCGCCCGGCATCCTGGCCCAGAGCGTCCTTTTCGCCGCCATCTTCTACGGGATCGCCGTAATTTGGGAGCGGGATCTCGGGGTGCTGCACCGCTACATGGTCAGCCCTGCACCGCGCAGCGCGCTCGTTCTCGGCAAGGCGGCCTCGTCGGCCGTGCGGGGCCTGTCCCAGGCCGTCATTGTATATGGGCTCGCAGTCCTTATGGGGATCGAGGTTTCGTTCTCCCCGGTCCACATCGCCGGTGTCGCGCTCTTCATCGCCATCGGTTCGGCCCTATTCTCGACCTTCTCCCTGATCATCGCCTGCATCGTGAAGACACGGGAGCGTTTCATGGGCATCGGCCAGGTGCTCACCATGCCGATCTTCTTCGCCAGCAACGCGATCTATCCTATCGAATTGATGCCGGCGTGGCTCAGGGCCGTCTCATCCGCCAATCCGCTGACCTATGAAGTCGACGGCCTCCGCGCCCTCATGCTGGCCGGCGGCACGAGCAAATACGGGCTTGGTGTCGACCTTGCCATCCTCACCGCCGTGACGGCGCTGCTCGTGGCGATTGCGGCCCGCATGTATCCTCGCCTGACGTCCTGAACACGGGATGCGCCGCGAATGGCGATCGGCGCATGCAACGCGCTCACCGTAAACATCTGACGAGAAAAGTTGACTTGCACTTTTGGGATCCACCCGATGCGCTAAGCCCCGCGATGGAGGTTCCATTAACTGTCCTGTGCGGTCCCGCCGGGATTTCCGGCCTGGTTTCGTGACAGGCAACGGTGCGGATGCTAGAGCGGCGGTCATTCAAACGAATCCATATCCGGCGGCGGTAAAGTAGTTGCGGCACGCCTCAGGCTTCACGAGATCGCAGATGTCGCCGATGGCGCGCCAGAGTGCCTCGATGGTTCGGGCTTCGGCTTTGCGCAAGTGCGCTTTGATCTGCGAGAAGACCTGCTCAATCGGATTCAAGTCCGGACTGTAGGGCGGCAGAAACAGGAGCCACGCGCCACGGGCCCGGACGGCCATCTCGGCTTTCGCACTCTTGTGTGCCGGAAGATTGTCGAGGATCACGACGTCGCCGTGCGACAGGGTCGGAGCCAGCTGGGTCTCCA
>NZ_JAEA01000008.1 GCF_000518665.1 Microvirga flocculans ATCC BAA-817
TGGAGACCCAGCTGGCTCCGACCCTGTCGCACGGCGACGTCGTGATCCTCGACAATCTTCCGGCACACAAGAGTGCGAAAGCCGAGATGGCCGTCCGGGCCCGTGGCGCGTGGCTCCTGTTTCTGCCGCCCTACAGTCCGGACTTGAATCCGATTGAGCAGGTCTTCTCGCAGATCAAAGCGCACTTGCGCAAAGCCGAAGCCCGAACCATCGAGGCACTCTGGCGCGCCATCGGCGACATCTGCGATCTCGTGAAGCCTGAGGCGTGCCGCAACTACTTTACCGCCGCCGGATATGGATTCGTTTGAATGACCGCCGCTCTAGCCTCGCGGGTCCGGTTGCTTCATCGGCCGGGGCGCTCCCGGTTTCAAGGGTCCGAATCTGTCCTGCCCTATGGTTTTCAACCAGCGCTCGCGATGCCGTAGAGGCATGGCAAATGCGCCGCGAGGCGGCGGTACAGGGTGAAGAGGAATGCCTCGGCGACAGAGGGGGCAATTCTAAAGGGTGTAACGCAGCGCCTCGCTGGCCGTCGTCAGAACGGGCAGGAACCGCTCCTTCATCTCCTCCGCCGAGACGCGTCCGGCCTGAGCGCTGAGGTTCAGCGCAATCGTCACCTGACCGTCCTTCTGGATGACCGGGACTGCGATGGACCGCAAGCCGAACTCGAGTTCCTCATTGACGAGGGCATAGCCCTGGGAGCGGGTTTTCTCGAGCAGGGCGCGAAATGCGGCCTTGTCGGTCACGGTCTTCGGTGTCCGCGCTTCGAGGCGGACGCGCTGGAGATAAGCGTCAATCACATCCTCGGGCTGAAAGGCAAGGATAGCACGCCCCAAAGATGTGCAATAGGCAGGGAGGCGGCTTCCGACACCGAGGCCGATGGACATGATTCGGCGCGTTGCGGACCGGGCGATGTAGACGATGTCGTCCCCGTCCAGGATCGCAGCCGAGCTGGACTCGCCCGTTTCCTCCGAGACCCTTTCCAGGAAGGGCTGCACCCGGGACGGCAAGGATGCGGACGAGAGATAGGCATAACCCAGCCGCAGGATCCGAGGATTCAGTGTGAAGTATCGTCCATCGAAATTCGCATAATTCAACCTGGTGAGAGTCAGAAGGTAGCGCCGGGCTGCCGCGCGGGTGATCCCGGTCAGCTTGGCGACATCCGACAGGGTCAGACGCGGACGGCTCGCATCGAAGGCCTCGATCACGAGCAGGCCTTTTTCGAGACTTGCCACGAAGTCCTTGTCCGCATTGGCTGTCGCCGCACTTTCCTGCTCATCCATACTTCTCTCCAAGCGGCGGTCGCTGAACTTTGGTAGCCTTGACACCGCTGGGTCGTATCGTACTACATGTGCGATATAGCTTTCAATGTGCGCAAAGCGCACGAAAGGCTAGACAATAGGATGAAATGACCGCGATCCACGACCAAGATCGGGGCAATTCAGAGGGAGGAAACGGGAATGAAAGCCGCTAAGAGAATTCTAGGTGTTGCTGTCGGCGCCCTCATGCTGGGCGCGTCCTCCGTTGCCGCTGATACGATCAAGGTCGGCATCATCGGTCCATTTTCCGGCCCCTTTGCCCTCCAAGGGAAAAACTTCCAGGCCGGGGTCGAGGCCTATATGGCGCTCAACGGCAAATCCGTGAAAGGGCACGATATCGAGGTCATCTACCGCGACCTTCCGGCGGCCAATCCGGCGCAGTCGCGCGCCCTGGCGCAGGAGCTGGTGGTGAAGGAGAAGGTCCAGTACCTCGGCGGCGTCTATTTCACCCCTGACGCCATGGCGATCACCCCTCTGCTGACGCAGGCGAATACGCCTCTCGTGATCTTCAATGCCGCGACCTCCGCCATCATGACCCAGTCGCCCCTGGTGGTGCGCACCTCCTTCACGACGGCGCAGACGACGACCCCGCTGGGGAAGATCGCTGCCGAGAGAGGGGTAAAGAAAGTGATCTCGGCGGTCAGCGATTACGGTCCTGGTGTCGATGCCGAAGTCGCTTTCAAGAAAGCCTTCGAGGCCGCCGGCGGGAAGGTGGTCGAGGCCATCCGGATGCCACTGAACACGAATGATTTCAGCCCGATCATGCAGCGCGTGCGCGATTCCGGTGCCGATGCCGTGTTTGCCTTCCTCCCCTCGGGGCCGACGACTCTCGGCTTCGTGAAGGCTTACAACGAAACGGGCCTGAAGCAGGCCGGCATCAAGTTCTTCGCTCCGGGCGACCTGACGCAGGAATCCGATCTGCCTGCCCTCGGTGACGCCGCCGTGGGGCTTTTGACGACCTTCCACTACGCCGTCTCTCATGACTCTCCTGAAAACAAGCGTTTCGTTGAAGCTGCCACGAAGGCGATCGGCAGCGCCGATCAGCTCTCGTTCCCTGCCGTCGGCGCCTATGACGGGATGCATGTCATCTACAAGATGATCGAGGCGACGGAGGGCAAGCAGGATGCGCAGAAGGCGGTCGATGCCGTGAAGGGGTTGTCCTGGACCAGCCCGCGCGGGCCCGTCAGCATCGATTCCGAAACGCGCCATATCACGGAGAACATTTATCTTCGTGAGGTCGTGAAGGGCCCGGATGGGAAAACCTACAACAAGGAAATCCAGACCTTCCCGAACCAGAAGGATCCAGGTCTCGCGACCCAGTAACCGAGACGTCACGTGATTTGTAAGGAGACGCGGGCCGCCTGACCCGCGTCCTGCATCCAGCGGAAAGCCAGCGACCGAACCCCTTATGCAGACCATCCTCAGCATAGCGATCGATGCCCTTGCTTACGGCATGGCTCTCTTCATCATCTGCATCGGCCTGTCGCTCACGATGGGCCTGATGCGGGTGGTGAACCTCGCCCATGGCGCCTTCGCGATGATCGCAGGCTATATCGCCTCCTATGCTGCCCGGGATCTCGGCCTGGGCTATGCCGCCGCCATCCTTCTCGCCATCCTCGGCACCATCGTCATCTCGATCCCTTTGGAGCGTCTCCTCTATCGCCGGATCTATGGAAGCACGGAGCTGACGCAGGTGCTGATGACGATCGGCATCACCTTCTGCGTGATCGGCATCACGAATTACTTCTTCGGGCCGACGCTGAAGACCATCCCCTTGCCCGGCAGCCTGAGCCAGCCGGTCGATGTGGGCTTCCGGACCATAGCGGCGCACAGGCTCTTCGTGATCGCTTGCGGCCTTCTCGTGGCGGGAGGGCTCTGGTTCCTGATCGAGAAGACATCCTTCGGCATCAAGCTGCGGGCCACGGTCGACAATGCAGCCATGGCGGACGCCCTCGGTGTACGCACACAGGCTGTCTATGCGATCAGCTTTACCGTCGCCGTCGGGCTGGCTGCCCTGGGGGGAGTCGTCGGAGCAGAGTTCCTGCCCATCGAGCCCTATTACGCCCTGCGCTATATGGTGACCTTCCTGGTGGTGGTCTCCGTGGGCGGCGCCGGATCGATCCTTGGCGCCGTCGCCGCCTGTCTCCTGCTAGGAGCCGTGGATACGACCGGGCGCTATCTCATGCCCGATTTCGGAAACTTCTTCTTCTATGCCGCCGTGATCGCCATCGTCTGTGTGTTTCCGCGCGGGTTCTTCGGAAGGGCTGGGTAGCATGCAGCTCATCGCCCGAACGGAGAAGGTTGCGCGAGCGTCCTCGGCGGCAAGGTCGCGATGGATGCCGGACCTTGCCGGCATCGTCATCATCGCTGCCGTCGGCATGGCGGGTTACTGGCTCTTTCCGGACAATCTCGCGCTCTTGACCCGTATCGTGGCCGTGGCGCTCCTCGTTCTCTCGATCGATCTCGTCACCGGCTATTGCGGTGTGGCGACCCTCGGTCAGGCCGCTCTTTTTGGCGCAGGGGCCTATGCGGCGGGCATTGCCTGCGTGAACGGCATGACGGAACCGCTGACGCTCGTCCTGATCGGAGCCGTCGCGGGAGCTGTGGCGGGCCTGCTCATGGGATCGGTGATGCTTCGGGCCCATGGACTGGCCCAGCTCGTCCTCTCCATCGCCATCGTGCAGCTCTTCCATGAGGCAGCGAACAAGGCATCGGCCTATACCGGCGGCAGTGACGGTCTTTCCGGGCTCATGGTGAGCCCGCTTTTCGGCGTCTTCGCGTTCGATCTGTGGGGGAAGACGGCCTATCTCTTCGGACTTTCGCTTCTGGTTTTTGTCTTTATCGCTCTGAAATTCGTCGTTTCGTCGCCCTTCGGAATCCTCTGCCGGGGCATCAAGGAAGACCCGATCCGCGTGCGTGCCATGGGCGCTTTCGTTTTCCCGGTTCTCCTGAAGATGTTTGCGATCTCGGGCGCTGTTGCCGGCATCGGCGGGGCTCTGGCGGCCATCTCCACACAGGTGGTCGGCCTCGACAGCGTCAGCTTCGAGCTATCCGCCAACGCGCTCGTCATGCTGGTCCTGGGAGGACTCGGCACGCTTTACGGCGCTCTGGCGGGAACCGTCATCTTCATGGGGTTCGAGCACATGGTTTCCGCCATCAACCCCTTCCACTGGATGACCATGGTCGGCGCGCTGCTGATCGGCGTCGTGCTCGCGGCTCCCAGCGGACTGAGCGGCCTTCTCGGAACGATCTCCAGAGCCACCACGCGTGGCAAGGGAGGGCGGGGATGAGCCCACTCTTCCGCGTCGAAGGCTTGACCAAGAGTTTCGGCGGGCTTGCCGTGAGCCGAAACATTTCGCTCGCCATGAGCGAGGGGGAACGGTTGGCCCTCATCGGCCCGAACGGCGCCGGAAAAACCACCTTCGTCAATCTCGTGACAGGGCAGCTTCGGCCCAGTGCAGGCCGGGTCGTGCTCAACGGGGAGGACGTGACAGGTCTCGGCGCCGTCCAGCGGGTCCGAAAGGGACTGGTGCGCACTTTCCAGGTGACACGCCTCTTCTCGGACATGACCCCAGAAGAGCACGTCACCCTCACCGTTCTGCAGAGACAGGGCAGGGCCTCGCGCATCCTGGGCCGCTTCCATGGCCATTCGGAGGTGTCCGACGAAGTGGGGGCAATCCTCAGGACGCTCGGCCTGCTGGAGGTCGCACGGCGCAAGGTCGGCGAGATCGCCTACGGTCAGAGGCGATTGCTGGAGATCGCCATCGCCCTGGCCCTCCGGCCGAAGGTGCTGCTTCTCGACGAACCCGCCGCCGGCGTGCCCGCCGCCGATACGCCGAGGATCGAACAGGCGCTGGAAAGCCTCCCGCCGAGCCTCGCCGTCCTCATGATCGAGCACGACATGGACTTGGTCTTCCGCTTCGCTAGGCGCGTGGTCGTTCTGGCCTCCGGCGAGATCATTTTCGAAGGATTGCCGTCCGAGGTCGCCGCCGACGCAAAAGTCCGTGAAGCCTATCTGGGGAATTATGCCCATGCCCGCAGCGTCGCTTGAAGTTCGCGGATTGAGTGCGGGCTACGGCCCGACCCTTGTGCTGGAGGATGTGTCCTTTTCAGTGCCTGCAGGCGCACGGCTGTCGATCCTGGGTCGCAACGGCATGGGCAAGACGACGCTGCTTTCGACCCTCATGGGCCTGACCCGGCGCTATGGCGGCGAGATCCTCCTGAATGGCGCGAATGTAGCCTTGCTCAAGTCTTCCGAACGGGCCCGCAGAGGCATCGGCCTCGTGCCTCAGACGCGGGACATCTTCCGTTCGCTGACGGTTGAGGAAAACCTGATCGTCGGAGTGAAGGATCGGCCTCGCAGCGCCATTCAGGAAGCCTACGATATGTTTCCCCGTCTCCGCGAGCGGCGCAACAATCTCGGATGGCAATTGTCCGGAGGCGAGCAGCAGATGCTCTCGACTGCGCGCACTATTCTGGGCCGGCCGTCGGTTCTCCTGCTCGACGAGCCCCTTGAAGGGCTGGCGCCCGTGATCTGCGACGAACTGATGGACGCGTTCACGCGGCTGGCGTCCGCTGGAGAGATGACGATCCTCCTCGTCGAGCAGCGCCTGGAAAACGCCCTCGACTTCGCGGAATCCGTGCTGGTTCTGGAAAGGGGACGTATCGCCTGGCAGGGAACGAGCGAGGCTCTTCGGGCCGATGACGGGCTTGTCGAGCACTATATCGGCGTCGGCGCACTGCATTGAGGTAGAGCATGGCATTCGCACGCATCAACAATATCGTTCTGCATCACCAGGTGGTCGGTGCCTCGACAGGGCCTGCCCTTGTCTTCATCAACTCCCTCGGCAGCGATTTCCGCATCTGGCAGGCGGTCGTTCCGGCTTTCAGCGACCGCTACCGCGTCGTTCTCTACGACAAGCGCGGGCATGGCCTCTCGGATGCCCCTCCGGCCCCGTACCGGATGGACGATCATGTGGACGATCTTCTCGGGCTGCTCGACAGCCTCGAAATCGAGAAGGCGGCCTTTGTCGGCTTATCGGTGGGCGGCATGATCGCGCAACGCCTGGCGGCGCACGCGCCGGAGCGTGTTCAGGCCATCGTTCTCTGCTGCACCGCGGCCAAGATCGGCACCGCCGAGCTTTGGGCGGAGCGGATGTCTGCAATTGAGAAGGACGGCATCGAGCCGATCACGGACAATATCCTCCAACGCTGGTTCACGCCTCGTTTCCGCGACACGAACCCCGTCGACGTGGCAGGCTGGCGCAACATGCTGGTCCGCACCCCGGTCAACGGCTATCTCGGAACCTGCGCGGCGATCAGCGAGACGGATATGACCGCCGATGCCGGGCGCATCCGCGTTCCGGCCCTGTGCATCGCCGGGGACCAGGACGGATCGACCCCGGCTGAGGTCGTGCGCCATACGGCGGGACTCATTCCCGGTGCCCGTTTCGAACTGATCAAAGAATCCGGACACATTCCCTGTGTCGAAAAGCCGGTCACGCTGGCGCGGCTCATCAGCCAGCATCTTCAGGAGGCCGGATGTGTCTGAAAAGGAACCGAGCGAGCGCTACAGGACGGGCATGGCCGTCCGCCGTCAGGTGCTGGGCGACGCCCATGTGGACAGGGCGACGGCGCAGATGACGGAGTTCGATGCCGACTTCCAGACCTTCATCACCGAAGGAGCCTGGGGCTCCGTCTGGTCGAGGCCTGGATTGACGAGGCGCGAGCGCTCCATCCTCACCCTTGCGCTCCTGGCGGCGCTCGGTCAGGACGAGGAGGTCGCCATGCATGTCCGCGCCACGCGCAATACCGGCGCGACCAGGGATGACATCAAGGAGGCTCTGCTGCACGTGGCCGTCTATGCCGGCGTGCCGGCAGCCAACCATGCCTTCAAGATCGTCAAGAAGACCTTCGCCGAAATGGAAGCCAATCCCGAGCCACAAGAATAAGAGGCTGGGTATTCGCGCGATGCCGGACCTGGCATCGCAAGGGAGAGCCACGATGTCGGATCAGGGATCGTTCTATCAGCGGGATCGAAGCTGGCATCCTGCCGCCTTCACGCCGCAATACAAGACCTCGGTGCTGCGCTCACCGCAATATCCGTTGCTCTCGCTCGACAATACCGTTTCCGAAATGACCGGCCCGCGGTTCGGCCACGGCAAGATCGGCCCGCTCGACAACGACCTGATCCGCAACTACGCCAAGACCGGAGATCCCATCGGACAGCGCATCATCGTCTATGGCCGGGTGCTCGACGAGAATGCGCGTCCCGTCCCCAGTGCGCTTCTCGAGTTCTGGCAGGCCAATGCGGGCGGCCGCTACCGGCACAAGAAGGAAACCTACCTTGCCGCCATCGATCCCAATTTCGGAGGCTGCGGGCGCACCATCACCGACGAGGAAGGCCGCTACTGGTTCCGGACCATCAAGCCGGGCGCCTATCCCTGGCCCAATGGCGTCAACGACTGGCGTCCCGCGCACATCCATTTCTCGATCTTCGGCCATGCCTTCGCCCAGCGCTTGATCACGCAGATGTATTTCGAGGGCGACCCGATGATCTGGCAATGCCCGATCGTCACGACCATTCCCGACAAAGCGGCCGTCGAGCAACTGATCGCCGCTCTCGACCGGAACGGCACGCTGCCCATGGATGCCTTGGCCTACAAGTTCGACATCGTTCTGCGGGGCCGCCGCTCGACCATGTTCGAGAACCGGATGGAGGGGAACTGATGGTTCAGAAGCTCCGGACCTTGAAGGAATCGCCTTCGCAGACGGCGGGTCCCTACGTTCATATCGGCACCACGCCCAACTGGATCGGGATCACGGGCCTATGGGACGAGGACCTTGGCCGCATCGTCGCCTCTCCCGATGCCAGGGGCGAGCGGATCGTCATCAAGGGGCATGTGCTCGATGGAAGCGGAACGCCCCTCAAGGACGCCCTGATCGAGATCTGGCAGGCGGATGCCAATGGGCTCTACAACAGCCCCGAGGAGAAGCGCGGGCAGGCCGACCCGAATGTCTCCGGCTGGGGACGCCAGCCCACGGACGGCGTCACGGGCGAATACCGCTTCGAGACGATCAAGCCCGGCCGCGTGTCGTATAGGGACGGTCGTCCGATGGCCCCCCACGTCACGTTCTGGATCGTCGCCCGCGGCATCAATGTCGGCCTGCATACGCGCATGTATTTCGGGGACGAGGAGGCAGCCAATGCCGAATGTCCCGTGCTGGCACGCATCGAGCAAAAGCACAGGATCCAGACCCTCATCGCCTCGCGCGGAGAAGAGAACGGTGTGCCGACCTACACCTTCGACATCCATCTTCAGGGCGAGAAGGAAACGGTATTCTTCGACATCTGACAGCTGATCCGAAAGCAGATCATGGCCAAGTTTCAAAGCCTCAAGGAGGCTGTTGCCGAGAACATCCGCGATGGCGACACGGTCGCCTTCGAGGGGTTCACTCATCTCATCCCTCATGCCGCGGCTCATGAGGTGATCAGGCAGGGGATCAAGGACCTGACCCTGATCCGCATGACGCCCGACATCATCTACGACCAGATGATCGGCATGGGGCTGGCGAAGAAGGTCGTCTTCTCCTATGCCGGAAATCCCGGCGTCGGCCTGCTGCGCCGGATGAGGGACGCCATCGAGAACAACTGGCCCCGCGCCATCGAGACCGAGGAGCACAGCCACGCCGCCATGGCCAATGCCTATGAAGCCGGGGCAGCCGGACTGCCCTGCGCCATCTTCCGCGGCTATCGCGGGGCCGGCCTCAAGGAGGTCAACCCGAACATCAAGAGCATTCTCTGTCCCTTCACGGGGGAGGAACTCGCCGCCGTTCCGGCTCACCGGCCGGACGTGGCCGTCATTCATGCCCAGAAGGCCAGTAGGCGAGGCGATGTGTTGATCGAGGGTATCGTCGGCGTGCAGAAGGAGGTGGTGCTGGCCTCCAGGCGCTCCGTGGTGACCGTGGAAGAGATCGTGGAGGATTTCGACGATCTGCACCCGAACCTCTGCATTCTGCCGCACTGGACCGTCACGTCCATCGTCGAAGTACCCGGCGGGGCGCATCCATCCTATACCCATGGCTATTACGACCGGGACAATGCGGCCTATCTCGAATGGGACAGGATCTCTGCGGACCGCGATCTCTTCATGGCCTGGATGCGGGAGAACGTGCTCGATGCCGGCCCCGAGGTCTTCGCTCATCGTGTGAAGGGGCTGTAAGCATGACGAACCGTTCCGACTTCACGGCGAACGAGATGATGACCATCGCGGCGGCCCGGGCCCTGTCCAACGACGACGTATGTTTCGTGGGCATCGGGGCTCCTTCGGCCGCCTGCAATGTCGCCCGGCTCACCCATGCGCCCGACATCACCCTCATTTACGAAAGCGGCACCATCGGCACCGCGCCGAATGTTCTTCCGCTTTCCATCGGCGACGGCGAATTGTGCGAGACGGCCGTGACCACCGTATCCGTGCCGGAGATGTTCCGTTACTGGCTGCAGGGCGGTCGCATCTCCATAGGCTTCCTGGGTGCCGCCCAGATCGACCGTTTCGGCAACATCAACACGACGGTGATCGGCGACTACCGCAAGCCGAAGGTGCGCCTGCCCGGCGGCGGCGGAGCGCCCGAAATCGCCACTTCGTGCCAGGAGGTCTTCATCACCATGAAGCAGGCGACGCGAAGCATGGTGGAGACGATCGACTTCTATACTTCCTTCGGTCATGGGACGGGCGGGGACCATCGCCGGCGCCTCGGCATCACCACCAAGGGCCCCACGCTCCTGATTACGGATCTGGCCGTCTGGCGGCCCGATCCTGAGACCAAGGAGTTTACGGTCGTGTCCATGCACCCTGGCGTGGACCGCAACATGATTCAGGAAACCTGTGGCTGGACAGTGCGCTTCTCCGAAAGCGTGGAGGAGACGCCGCCACCATCCGACCTGGAACTGACGACCCTGCGCGAGCTTCAGGCGAGGACCGAGCGGGCACATGGCGGCAAGAAAGGAAACTGACAATGCGTGAAGCTTTTATCTGCACTTATGTGCGCACCCCCATCGGCCGCTATGGCGGCGTGCTCTCCGGCGTTCGCGCGGACGACTTGGCGGCCGTGCCGCTCAAGGCACTCATGGAGCGCCTCCCGAACCTCGATTTCGAAGCCGTCGACGACGTGATCTATGGCTGCGCCAATCAGGCCGGCGAAGACAACCGCAACGTCGCCCGCATGGCCATTCTCCTGGCGGGCTTGCCTGGGTCGATCCCTGGAACGACCATCAACCGCCTCTGCGGCTCGGGCATGGACGCGGTCATCGCCGCGGCGCGGGCCATCAAGGCCGGAGAGGCCGAGATCATGATCGCCGGCGGCGTGGAATCCATGTCGCGCGCTCCGTTCGTGATGCCGAAGGCCGATACGGCCTTCTCACGCAATGCCGAGATCTTCGATACCACCATCGGCTGGCGCTTCATCAACCCGTTGATCAAGAGCCAGTATGGCGTCGATTCCATGCCTGAGACAGGCGAGAACGTGGCTGCCGATTTCGGAATCTCCCGCGAAGACCAGGACGCTTTCGCCCTTCGTTCGCAGAGGAAGGCAGCGGCGGCGCAGGCCAATGGGCGCCTGGCCCGCGAGATCGTGCCGGTCACGATCCCGAGGCGCAAAGGCGATCCTGTCGTCGTCGACAAGGACGAGCACCCTCGTGCGGACACGACCCTGGAACAGCTGGCGAAGCTTCCGACGCCTTTCCGCAAGGACGGCACCGTCACCGCAGGGAACGCCTCCGGCGTCAATGACGGTTCGGCAGCCTTGATCGTCGCGTCCGAGGGCGCCGTGCGGAAATTCGGCCTCGAACCCATCGCCCGCGTCGTGGGCGGAGCGGCAGCCGGCGTTCCTCCCCGGATCATGGGCATCGGCCCGGCTCCCGCTACGAAGAAGCTCTGCGCGCGCTTGGGCCTCAAACCCAGTGACTTCGACGTGATCGAGCTGAACGAAGCCTTTGCGAGCCAGGGCATCGCCGTTCTGCGGGATCTCGGCATTCCGGAGGATTCGGAACACGTCAACCCGAATGGCGGGGCTATAGCATTGGGGCATCCGCTCGGGATGTCCGGTGCCCGCATCACCGGCACGGCCGCGCTGGAGCTCAAGCTCAGGGGTAAGAAACGCGCCCTTGCCACCATGTGCATCGGGGTAGGGCAGGGCATTTCCATTGCCCTCGAGGCGGTTTAACCTCGAGCCACACGATGACACAGACGCTCCCGCATTCCTTGCTGCAAGCGCTCGTCGGCGACGAGGAGGTGGGAGCTTTTTTCTCGGATGAGGCGGAGCTGGAGGCGCTGCTGCGCGTCGAGTCCGCCCTTGCCGTAGCCGAGGCCAAAGCAGGGCTCGTCAGCGAGGAAGCCGCAGGGCGGATCGCCGAAGCCTGCCGCGTCTTCCAGGCGGATTGGCCCCGACTGGCCTTGGGGCTTGCACAGGATGGTGTCATCGTTCCGGAGCTCGTGAGGCAATTGCGGAGGGCTGTCGGAGAGCCTTACGCCCAATCCGTTCACCTGGGAGCGACCAGCCAGGATATCATCGACACGGGTCTGATCTTGCGCCTGAAGGCGGTGATCGAGATTTTCGGTCATCGACTCGATGCGTTGATCCATGCTCTTCACGGCCTCAAGGACCGTGACGGTTCCATATCTCTGATGGCGCATACGCGGATGCAGCAGGCGCTGCCGTTTACTGCGGCCGACAAGATCGATACGTGGCTTCAACCTCTGGAGCGGCATCGGGAAGCCCTGGAGGCGCTTTCGCAACGTCTCCTCGTCGTCCAACTGGGCGGCCCCATTGGCACACGGAAAGAGTTGAAGGGCCATGGCGATGCCGTGGCCGATCGCATGGCGGAAATGCTCGGCCTTGGCTTTGCTCCGTCATGGCATTCGCAACGCGACAGGATCGGTGAATTCGCGGCCTTTCTCTCGCTCCTGACGGGGACCCTCGGAAAGCTCGGGCAGGATATCGTCCTGATGGCGCAAATCGAACTTGCCGAGGTGCGCCTCGCGGGCGGTGGCGGCTCCTCCGCGATGCCGCACAAGTCAAACCCGGTCCGTGCGGAGATCCTGGTCGCACTGGCTCGCTTCAACGCCGGCTTGCTCGGCACGCTCCATCAGGCGCTGATCCACGAGAACGAGCGCTCCGGCGCGGCCTGGACGCTCGAATGGATGGTTTTGCCGCAGATGACAATCGCATCGGCTGCCGCGCTGCATAAGGCGCAAGGTTTGATTGGAGACATACGCTTTTCGCGTTCCAAGGTGAGCGCCCGGTCGAGGGGGTAGGCTTCTTTCGAGAAGTTCTCTCCTTTCTCGATTGTCGTGATTTGCCGCATTGCGCGAGGGCGGGAAGAGACAAGCCTGTCTTCCGAAAGGGAGGAAATCGTTCATGCGCATTCAGGTCGCCATTATTGGAGCCGGTCCTGCAGGATTGCTGTTGGGGCGTCTCCTCGAGAAGGCCGGAATCGAGACGATTATCTTGGAGCGGCGCAGTCAGGACCATGTTCTCGGGCGCATCAGGGCCGGCGTTCTCGAGCAGGGAACCGTAGAACTGCTCGACAAGGCAGGAGTTGCGGAGAGGCTGCATGCGGAAGGCCTGATCCACGATGGCGTGGAGTTCTGCTTCGACGGTGACAGGCATCGTTTCAACTTCCGAGAGCTGATCGGCCGGACGGTCACGGTCTACGGCCAGACGGAAGTCACGCGCGATCTCATGCATGCCCGCGATGCCTCAGGCTCCAAGACGATCTACGAGGCGGACAACGTCACGCTCCATGATTTCGATGGCGACACGCCGCGGGTTAGGTATGTCAAGGGCGGCGTGGAGCATGAGCTGACATGCGACTTCATCGCGGGATGCGACGGCTATCACGGCGTTTCCCGCGCCAGTGTTCCGGAAGAAGCGATCAGGACATTCGAGCGTGTCTACCCTTTCGGATGGCTCGGTATTCTGGCCGACACGCCTCCGGTGGGGGAGGAGCTCATCTACGCTCACCACGAGCGCGGCTTCGCTCTCTGCTCCATGCGCTCGCCGACACGCAGCCGCTACTACATTCAGGTTCCTGCCGGCGAAAAGGTCGATGAATGGTCCGATGACCGCTTCTGGGACGAACTGCGGCGGAGGGTCGATGCAGAAACGGCGGGTACGCTGATCACTGGCCCCTCCATCGAAAAATCCATTGCTCTTTTAAGAAGTTTCGTCGCCGAGCCTCTTCGCTTCGGGCGGCTCTTCCTCGCCGGCGATGCGGCCCATATCGTCCCGCCCACGGGAGCGAAGGGCCTGAACCTTGCCGCGAGCGACGTAGGCGCTTTGGCCGAAGCGCTCATTGAATTCTATCGCGAGCGCTCCACCGCCGGCATCGATGGCTATTCATCCCGCGTCCTTGCGCGAATCTGGAAGGCGGAGCGGTTTTCCTGGTGGATGACCTCGATCCTCCACACCTTTCCCGATACCGATGCCTTCGGGCGGCGCATCCAGCGCGCGGAGTTCGACTATCTCCGGACTTCACCCGCGGCGGCCCGCTCCCTGGCGGAGAACTATACGGGACTGCCTTTCTGAGATCGCATCCTGCGGCCATCTGCCCTCAAGCGGCCCGCAGCAACATGCCGAAGAGATCGCGAGGCTCGTCCGGGTCGGCCAGGAGATCGAGTTCCTCATAAAAGTCACTGCCCAAGATCCGATCCTTCACGTAGCGAAGGGCCGAGAAGTCCTCGATGGCGAAACCAACCGAGTCGAAGAGCGTGATCTGCCGCTCGCTCGTGCGGCCGCTTTCCAGGCCGGCGATCACCCGCCAGAGCTCTTTCACGGGATGATCGGCGGCGAGCTGCTGGATTTCGCCTTCGATCCGTGTCTGCGGGGGATATTCGACGAAGATATCCGAGCGTTTCAGGATGTCGGGATGCAGCTCCGTCTTACCGGGGCAATCACCCCCGACGGCATTGATGTGGATGCCTGAGCCGACCATGTTGTCGGTCAGGATGGTCGCGTTCTGCTTGTCGGCGGTCACAGTGGTGACGATCTGCGCGGCCACCATAGCTTCCTCGACGGAGTCGCAGACCGTGATGTCGAAGCCCAATCCGGCAAGGTTGCGGACGCATTTCAGGCTGGCGGACCGATCGATATCGTAAAGCCGGAGCCTGTCGACACCGAGAAGAGCCTTGAAGGCGATGGCCTGGAATTCGGCCTGCGCCCCGTTGCCGATAATGCCCATGGTTCGCGCTCCTTTCGGAGCCAGATATTTGGCGGCAACCGCTGAAGTCGCGGCGGTTCGGAGGGCCGTCAGTATGGTCATCTCGGTCAGGAGCACGGGATAGCCAGTTCCCACATCCGCGAGCACGCCGAATGCAGTCACGGTCTGGCGGCCCTCGCGGGTGTTCTTGGGGTGCCCGTTGACGTATTTGAAACCGTAGACCTCGCCGTCGCTGGTGGGCATGAGCTCAATCACGCCCTCACGGCTGTGGGATGCCACGCGGGGCGTCTTGTCGAACAGTTCCCAGCGGCGAAAATCCGCCTCGATGTAATCCGCCAGTTCCCGTGTGAAGCGTTCCACTCCGATCGAGAGCACGAGCTTCATCATGTGGTCGACGCTGACGAAGGGAACGACATTGAGTTTGGTGTTCATGGGTCTTAACCGACTTTGGCAATGTGGCGGTAGCTCTGGGTCGGACGGTCGAGAACGCGCCGCCCCATGAGGCTTGCTACGAGATCGACCATGAGCAGAGCGGTGCGTCCGCGCTCATCGAGGAAGGGATTGAGCTCGACAAGGTCGAGACTGGTCACAAGACCGCTGTCGTGCAGCATTTCCATGATGAGGTGAGCCTCACGGAAGGTCGCGCCGCCTGGGACCGTGGTCCCCACGCCGGGCGCGATTCCAGGATCGAGAAAATCCACGTCCAGGCTCACGTGGAGGAGACCGTCAGCCGCGGCAACGCGCTTCAGGAAGGCATCGAGAAGCGGCGCCACGCCGTTTTCGTCGATGGCGCGCATGTCATGAACCGTCACCCCGGCTACGGCGAGGGCGGCCCGCTCCGCAGGATCGACGCTGCGTATCCCCATCATGCAGACATTCTGGGGCTTTACGGGCGATACGACGGGTGGAAAATACCCTTCGAAGCCTTCGAGCCCGGTTGCATAGGCCATGGGAATGCCGTGAAGATTCCCGCTCGTCGTGGTGTCGAGCGTATGAAAATCCGGGTGGGAGTCGAGCCAGAGGACGAAGAACTCGCGTCCGTCCTCGGCGGCACGGCGGGCCAGACCCGTCATGGAGCCCGCCGAGAGGCTGTGGTCCCCTCCGATGAAGATCGGCATGCCTTCGGCGCTGGCCTGAAACGCCGCTTCCGAGAGGGCTTCGGTCCAGGCCACCGTTTCCGGAAGAGCCTTGATGGCGCCGTTGGCGTGGCGGACTTCTCTGGGTGCGGGCGGAACGATATTGCCCCGGTCTTCCACCCTGTAGCCGAGATTCTGAAGCTCGCCCACCAGACCGGCCGTCCGGAATGCACTGGGCCCCATGTCGCAGCCTAGCCGGCCCGCGCCATCCTGAACGGGCGCGCCCAAGAGAATGCACGGCTTCTGCGTCGTCATCTGTCCCTCCGATATGCTGGGACACGCTAGCTGCAGAGCTTGGCGATCTGAACAGCCTAATTTGACAAATAGGTCAGACTAATAGAGCATTTTGGAAAGTATAATGTTTCATTTCGGTCAAGCATGGACGATCTCGATCAACGCCTGATCACGCTTCTGCGCCATAACGGCCGCCGGAGCGTCTCCGATCTCGCACACGACCTGGGCGTTTCCCGCGCGACCGTTCGCTCGCGGATGGAACGGCTGGAGCGGTCGGGCGATATCGTGGGTTACACCGTCATCCTGAGGGCAGACGCGGTCTCTCTTCCCGTCCGGGGCATCATGCTGATCGAGGTGGAGGGCAGGGCCGCGGACCGGGTGGTCGACGCGCTGGGGGGCTTTCCCGAGGTCAGCGCGATTCATACGACAAACGGCAAGTGGGATCTGGTCGTCGAACTGGGCGCAACCAGCCTGTCCGATCTGGACGCCATCCTCCGTCGCATTCGTCTCATCCCCGGCGTGATCGCATCGGAGACCAACCTCCTGCTGGCGACACCGCGCAGCACGCGTGCACGGCTCTAGGAGAACACCCATGACGATCAAGAGGCGCCTCACCGCACAATACGAACTGAACGGTGAGGCTCTTGATGGACTTTCCGCCTCAGGCATCGCCTTATCGGCGCGGTTACAACCTCACTGCGCGACCAGACCTGTAAGCCCCGGGGATCTGGTCACGGAGGGCGGGTTCCATCGACCGTTCAGCGCTTCCGGCCTCGGCGCATAAAGACGCATGGTCAGGTTGAAAGGCGCTTTCGGAGCAGGCAGCCAATTGGCCTCCTGGTCCTTGCCCGGGCTTTCGTTCTGCACATACAAGGTCAGTGAGCCGTCAGGATCATAGCGAAGGGGCATCCAGCTGCTGACGGCGAAGCGGTTGAGAGGATTGGCAACCTGGAAACCGTCAGAGTCGTAGAGTGTCAGCGACCAGAATGCGAAAGCCGGCGGGAGCGTGCCCGGCTCGAAACGCAGGGTGTACTTATTGGTTCCGTCGAGCGGCCTGCCGGCCTCGTCGCCGAGGCTTAACGGATAAATCGCATCCTCGGGCAGGTTGGCGCCAAGTCCGAATTGGGCCACGATGGCGCGCTTGAGATAATAATTGCCGTAAACGCCCATCGTGTCCGTGTTCATCGACCAATGATTGACGACACGCGCAAGGGTGGGGACCTTCCACTCCATGAGACGCTGCGCCATTGCAGGTGCGCTTTCAATACCCTTCTTCACGGCGGGGTCGAGCCGCGCGAAATCGAGATCTTTCCCAGGTTCGATGCCGATGCGCTTCAGGCGCGCGATGATCGGTTGATCGGTGATATGAGGCGGATGGAGCTTGAGAAGGTCAGCCGCATACGAAAAGTACTTCTCTCCAGGCATCGTATCGACCTGTATCTTGGGCGGCGTCTTCACGTCGACGCTCGGATCGATCTTTGCCGGCTCCAATGGTTTTTGCGGCTTTCCCCATTCCGACAAAGGCACAATCTTGAACCCGGCTTGGATTTTATGGACCGCCTCGTAATCCGGCGGGCCGTCCGTCTTGGTCCGTCCGATGATCCACACATAGGGTGTCGGCGCATCGATGCGCGTAAAGCCATTCGGGTCGCGTTACCGCGCCATCCCGGCGGAACGATCAGGAAATTGGCGGCCTGGGTGCCTGTGGTGCGCCAGCCGGGAGACGCGAATACATCGCTCCACATATCCAGCATGGGCAGAAGATAATAGCGCCCTCCCGTATCCGGCGCGGAGACGACAACGGGCTCCTTCGTCAGGTCGAGCCAGGCGCTGGAATAAAGGGTATCGAAGTTCGGGCGCACGACCGCCTTCATGTCGGCCGTGGGGAAAGCTTTGATATTGACGAAGGCGTTCATGGGACCGCCGATCCCGTCAACCCGAGGGTCCATGTTGATCAACTGCCTGCGGGTCACGTCCATCGTAACCATGGGATAGAAATAGACATAAGCCTCGATGGCGATGGTCTGCGCCTCGGCCTCGCTGAGCGGTTGGGCGCGGGTCTCAGTTCCGATGATGAAACTCGCCGCGCCAAGACCGATCGTCAACACGGTCCGCAGGATACGCCTTGCTCGGCCACGGGTGGGCAGCTCTTGATTGTCGTAAGCGCGATTGTGTTTCATGATGATATGTCTTCCCGGTAATGTTGCAGGACATGATGCGGATAAGCCTTTCCCGGAGATGCGCGAGGAATCGCCGGATGACAGTCGGCACGTTTGAGCGAGAAGGCTGCGGACGTGTCATGGCTTTTTGGCATTGTCGGTCGCCATCTGAATGCATGTGAGGATTTCGACGTAGCTTGGAGCGCCTCCGACTGACGTCTCCTGGGCGCACATTTCGCGCTGCCTGGCATCGAAGCCGCTCCACTGCCGCTCAAGCTGATTGCGGGCTTCGGTCTCGTCGCGGACGCAGTTAGGGTAAGGGCTCGGATCGCCGGATTCGAGCCGTGGAGCCGCCTTGCACATTGCTTCTATGTCAAATCGCGGCAGTTCATCGGCCCATGCGGCGACAATCATCAAAGGCAGCGCCATGAGACGTGCGATCCAGCTCATCCGGTTTCTCCATCCGTCTCGGAATGCCTCGCAGGATTGCAAACCCGTGAGATTCAGCGAAGCGCCACATACTTTATGCATCGCAATCGGCGATGCTTGACCGAACAGGGCAGGAGCTTGACATATTGGGACAGCGTGGCCGTACTTCTGGCGGCTCTTTCACTCCGCTTATTGGAGGGCATCCGTTCGCGCTGTCCTCAAGATTCATATTGCAGCCTGAGAGCTTGGCCGCGTATGGGTATGACGAATGTCTGAGACGGCATTTATTCCAGCGAGCAGGGCGCAGGTAACATTATGGCTTATGTCCAGTTCTACGACAGCCTTCCTTCCGGCTTTCGTCTGCTGAACCTGTTCGTTCGACCTGCGAAGAGTATTGCTCTTGCGGATAGTATTACACCGAATTTTGCCTCGTTCGGAATTCAGACAAGTCAAGGCTATGTGCCGGTCACATATTACGGCCCTGCTCTGAATCTCAATCAAGGTTCCGTATCCGCAATCACGTTCGGGTCGGATACCAGACCGTGGATTTTCTACGGCATCGCTTCGGAGACGACCGCTCTTTTCGAATATGCAAATGGTCTGGCCAATTTCCAGGCGAGCGGGGCCGCAGCCGCTGCGACAGTTATGGCCGGCGCCGACTCCATCAGGGGCTCGTCCAACGGCGACTATCTCGAAGGCTACGCCGGCAACGATACACTCAACGGCTCACGCGGCCAGGATACGATGGTCGGCGGCAGTGGCGACGATCTCTATTACGTCGATAACATGCAGGATCGTGTTATCGAATTTCACCGGTCTGGCCGCGATACGGTCGTAGCGAGCGTCGATTACATTCTTCCTGCCAGCATGGAGATCGAAGATCTCAGGGCTGCGTCGGGCACCAAGGAAGTATCTCTCACGGGAAACGGCGCCTCCAACCACATTATCGGCAACAGCGGCGCCAACACGCTTGCCGGAGGCGGAGGGCGCGACACGCTGGAGGGTGGAAGCGGAAGCGATGTCTATCTGGTCAACGACAGTCGAACGGTCATCGTCGAGGAGCACCGCAAGGGACGGGATACGGTCATGGCCCGCGTCGACTACGCGCTGACCGAAGGCAGTTCCATCGAGGATCTGTTGGCCGATGGAAACCGCAATATCGACCTGACCGGCAACAGCGAGGGCAACAGGATCACCGGTAACGATGCGGACAATGTCCTGCGGGGCGGCGGAGGTAACGACACGCTTTATGCGGGCGCCGGACGCGACGTTCTGCGCGGCGGCTCAGGAAAGGACGTCCTCTATGGAGGCAAGGGGCGCGATGTTCTCTACGGCGACGATGACAATGACATCCTCTATGCGGGCCCCGAGGGGAGCAGGATGTTCGGCGGCTTCGGCGACGATGTGCTGAACGGTTACTGGAATGACGATCTCCTGAACGGCGGCTATGGGAATGACAGGCTGAAGGGCCACACCGGAAACGACACGCTCTCGGGCGGTCCCGGAAACGATACGCTTGTGAGCGGCGAGGGCTATGACCGCTTCGTGTTCGATGCCCCGCTCAATTCACGCACGAATGTCGATACTCTCGAGGACTTCAACCCTTGGGCAGACCAGATCCGGCTCGATTCTTCCATCTTCAGCCGGCTCGGGAAAAAGGGGTTGCTCAGCGCCGACAAGTTCTGGATCGGCTCGAAAGCCCACGAGCAATCCGACAGGATCATCTACGACAAGGCCAAAGGTGCGTTGTACTACGATCCCGACGGAACCGGTTCCGTCCAGCAGGTCAAATTTGCGATCGTCGGCAAACTCGATCTCAGCGCGGCCGCCTTTCTCGTCATCTAGAATTTCTCGGTCCAGCGGATCGTGCTCGCACTTTCCCCAACTGACGCTCAACCTTCACGAGGGTTTCCGACCGGTCGCTAGAGGCTCGGTCTGATGCTGAGGAAGGGGCTCGAGAAGACCGATATCCGCTTTCCCGAGCCTATGCGGAAACCTTATGGCGTTCAAAACGCCCCAACCAACACTCGGATTTTCAGAGATCGGATTTTTGGGTGGGTTGGCGGAGAGGGTGGGATTCGAACCCACGGTGGGCTTGCACCCACGGCGGTTTTCAAGACCGCTGCCTTAAACCACTCGGCCACCTCTCCGGATACGCCCACTCGTAGTCTGGACTTCGCCCTTCTGCAAGGCCTCGCCCCTTTGGGTCATCAGTTCGCAACCCCGGGCGCTTCAAGCTTGGACGTCAGGCAGAAAAGGCCAGGAGACTCGTGTCCCGCAAGAAGGCACTTCGTTAACCACGGCATCGCGCGAAGGGAAAATGTCGCGCTTAAACCGGCATTGCCTGCGCCATATCTTGCGCGGCGGAATGTGCATTTGTCGTAAGGCTTTGAAATAATTATCGCATTTCCAGTTTCATGAAGGTTTTGGAGCGCTATGAAATTTCTGCTCGGGGTTTCTGCACATAGCGTCATTCCCGAATTTGCTTCACTTGGAGCCGTAGATTTCGGACTTATGTCTCTGATAAATTGAATCTTTTTGTGTTTTGAAATAATATTTCTTAATTTTCACCTTGGCCATTGACAAGCGGGGCCATTTAACTTTCCTTTAAGGACCCGAAAAACACTTTGGCTTGATGTTCGGCTGGAATGCGAGCCATGCGCCGTGCAAATCAGAGGATCCGAGACGACATGCTTTGTGATCGTGCTCAAGCGAAAACCGGACTGAAGGGAAGCTTTTCTCCCTTTCATCAACGGACTTTGCTCCGCATTGCAGGCGTGACCGTCATCGCGCTGACGGCGGCCAACTGCTCCTCGAATGTCAGAGGGGGAATTGACCCCAAATATGGTGTAGCGCCCAGCCCCAAAGTGGTTGCGGACGGTCAGCCGGTTCCGAAGGGCGGCGGTCGCAACATGGTCGGAAAGCCGTACACGGTCGCCGGTCGTACCTATGTTCCCAATGAGGCGCCGCGGCCGTCCGAAGGGCTGGCCTCCTGGTACGGCGTCAACTTCCATGGCCGGATGACCGCCAATGGCGAGGTGTTCGATCGCGATTCGATTGCCGCCGCTCACACGACCATGCCGCTGCCGAGCTATGCTCGCGTCACGAATCTGCAGAATGGTCATTCCATGATCGTTCGGGTGAACGATCGCGGCCCCTTCCATGGCAACCGCGTGATCGACGTTTCCGAGCGTGCGGCCGATGCCCTGGGCTTCAGGCGTCAGGGCACGGCCCGCGTCCGCGTCGAATATGTCGGGCGCGCCTCTACCAATGGCAGCGACGACCGCATCCTTCTGGCGAGCCTGAGGACGGACGGGCAGCCCGCGTCCCTGACCAACCCGGCCCCGACCATGATCGCTCAGGCTGCCCCTCAGCCGAACGCCCCGCGTCAGGCCATCGCCTTGCGCAGCTATGAGCCCGATAGCGAGGCTTATCCGACGCCCGCCCGCGCAAGCCAACCTTCCACCGGCGCTGGCGTCCTTGCCGGCAATGTGCCGCTCCCGCCCGAGCGTCCCTTCGACCTTGGGACAATTCCGAGCGCGGGTAGCCCCGTGGCACGGATGAGTTCGGTGTCGCCCGTGTTCGGCCAGGCGGCGCGCCCTGTTATGGCCAGTCTCTATGAGGCTCCGGCGAGCACCTCTCAGTCCGGCTTCCAGAAGACCAGCGCCTACGCGGCTCCCGCACCCTCGAAGTTCGTGGTTCGGTAAGCCTGCGGTCTCTGTTCGATTACTCAAGCCCAGCCATGCGCACAGCCTAACGTGGCTGAGCGTTGATTTGCGATTGACGCGCCACAGATTCGGGGTCTCCTAGGGGAAGAGCCTGAGGACATGACGATGCGTCAATTTCAGATCGCCCGGTTCGCGGCGGTAATCGGTCTTGCATGGGGCGGTCTTGCACTGGCTTCGGTCGGAGCCCAGGGCGTCCAGGCACAGGGCTTTCAGACGACAGCTCCCACGGCCATCCTCATCGATGCCGAGAGTCATGCGGTTCTTTTCGAAAAGAACGCCGATGAGCTGACGGCCCCTGCGAGCATGGCCAAAGTCATGACGGCCGAGATCGTTTTCAACGAGATCAAAAGCGGTCGCCTGAGCTTCGACAGCGAATTCATGATCTCCGAGAACGCCTGGCGAAAGGGCGGGGCCGGCTCCGGCGGCTCGTCCATGTTTGCCAAGGTGCATACCCCGGTCCGTCTGGAAGATCTCCTTCGGGGGTTGATTGTCCAATCGGGCAACGATGCGGCGATCGCCATTGCAGAGGGCATTGCAGGAACCGAGGACAATTTCGCCCGCATGATGAACGAGAGGGCGAAGCAGATCGGCCTCGCCAAGTCCACGTTCCGTAACGCGACCGGCTATGGGCATCCGGAGCAGAAGGTGACCGTGCGCGACCTGGCGAAGCTCGCCATTCACATCATCGAGACCTATCCCGACCTGTACAAGATCTTCGGGGAGAGGGAATTCACCTGGAACAAGATCCGCCAGCAGAACCGCAACCCCTTGCTGGCCATGGAGATCGGCGCCGATGGCCTGAAAACCGGTAATATCGAAGAGGCCGGCTATGGCCTGATCGGGTCCGCGGTCCAGAACGACCAGCGCCTGGTCGTCGTCGTGAATGGCCTCAAGACCGCCAAGGACCGGGCCGCCGAAGCCCGGAAGCTGCTGGATTGGGGCTTCAGGGCCTTCGAGAGCCAGCAACTCTTCGCAGCCGGTCAGGTTGTTGGTGAAGCACAGGTTTTCGGCGGGAACATGCGGTCGCTGCCGCTTGTATCCAAGAGGCCTGTTCGTGTACTTGTGCCTCGTGGAGAAGGCGAGCGGGTTACGGCTCGCATTGTCTACGCCGGCCCGCTCAAGGCTCCGATCCAGAAAGGAGCCGAGGTGGCCCGGCTCCAGGTTTATCGTGCGGATATGCAGGCCCTTGAGATGCCGCTTTATGCCAATGAAGATGTCCAGAAGGGCACGCTGAGCCAGCGGGCTTTGGACGGCTTCGTGGAATTCAGCACGGGCTGGGTCCGCCGCGCCTTCACGAGTCTTGTCGAAAGAATTTAATGGCGGGTTGTTTCATCACCTTCGAAGGCGGGGAGGGAGCGGGTAAGTCGACCCAGATCGGGAGGCTCAAGAATCGTTTGATCCAGCTCGACCAGCCCGTTCTCGTGACGCGAGAGCCGGGCGGCTCGCCCTACGCAGAGGAAATTCGCGCCTTCATCCTGGGGGGGCGCGCCAAGCATCTCGGGCCGTTTGCCGAGGCTCTGCTCTTCGCGGCAGCCCGGATCGACCATCTGGACACGACCATCGTTCCGGCGCTCGAAAGCGGGACTCATGTTCTCTGCGACCGCTTCGCGGATTCGACGAGGGCCTATCAGGGATCTGTCGGGAACATCGACACGACGCTGATCGACCAGCTCGAGAAAGTGACCCTGCGCGGCGTGAAGCCGGACCTTACCTTCATTCTCGATCTCCCGGCCGAGGTGGGCATTGCCCGGGCCGGAGCCCGTCAGGCCGGGAAGGGCGAGGGGGCCGACAGGTTCGAGGAGGAGGACATCACCTTCCATCAGTCCCTGCGCCAAGCTTATCTTGCCATCGCCCGGGCCGAGCCCAAACGATGCGTCGTCATCGATGCGGATCGGGAGCCTGACGCGGTGGAGACCGCGATCTGGGCCGCCGTGCGCGATCGCCTTCCCCAGATCGCCCAGGACGCCATGAGGCCCCTCGATGTCGCGTGACGATCAGGGCATGGCGGAGCCGGACCAGTTCGAGGGCGCCCCCCATCCCCGGGAGCAGTTTGCCTTTTTCGGCCATTCGGAGGGCGAGGAGGCTTTCCTCGAAGGACTGCGCAGCGGCCGCCTTCATCACGCCTGGCTGTTAGGCGGCCCTCAGGGCATCGGCAAGTCGACCCTTGCCTATCGCGTGGCCCGCACCGTGCTCGATCCGCACAAGGGAAGCGACAGGGCTCTGAGCAGCCTCGGCGTGCCGGCCGATTCACAGGTGGCCCGGCAGGTCGCGGCGCTTTCGCATCCCAATCTCGCGGTCTTGAGAAGGGCTCCTGCCACGGAGAAGAAGGCGGCTTCCACGACGATCCCCGTGGAGGCTGTCCGGCGGGCGCTGGGGATGTTCGGTTCGACCGCCGCCGATGGCGGATACCGGGTCTGCATCGTCGACAGCGCCGAGGACCTGACCGTATCGAGCGCCAACGCGCTGCTCAAGGTCATCGAGGAGCCGCCGCCACGCTCCCTCTTCCTCATCGTCAGTCATGCTCCCCAGAGGGTCCTTCCAACCATCCGCTCGCGCTGCCGCCGCCTGCTGCTGCGCCCCCTGGACGACAGCAGCATCAAGGCGGCCATCCGCTCGCTCGGCTCTCCCTGGTCCGAAATCCCTGACGAGGTGGTGGATCAGGCTCTTCGCTATGGAGAGGGCTCGGTGCGGCGCACCCTCGAATTGCTCGATGAAGAGAAGGTGGCCTTCATCGAACAGGTGACGAAGCTTCTCGACGCCCTGCCTCGCAGCGATACGAAGCAGGTCTTCGCCCTGGCCGAGGCCCTTTCCAAGCGGGATGCCGACGACAGTTATGAGCTGACCCTGGAAACCGTTCAGCGCTGGGTGTCCGAGCGGCTCCACGAGCGGGCGGGCCTCGGGGCCTCCCGCCTTGCGCCTTTGGTGGAGGTATGTGAGAAGATCGGCCGCGCGGCGCGCGAGATCGACGTGTTCAACCTCGACCGCCGGCCGTTCATCCTCACGATGTTCGACGATCTCGCCGACGCGGTTCGGCGAGCGGCCTGAAGCCTCCGCCGTCCATCGGATTCGAAGGGTATTGGTTTTTCAGGGTTTTAGGGATTCGACATGGCCGAGAAACAGAAATTCTACATCACCACGGCTATCTCGTACCCGAATGGGGCGCCCCATATCGGTCATGCCTACGAGGTCGTCGCCTCCGATGCGATCGCGCGTTTCAAGCGCATCGACGGCTATGACGTGTTCTTCATGACCGGCACGGACGAGCACGGCCTCAAGATCCAGCAGACGGCTGACAGAAGCGGCACGACGCCGAAGGTCTTCGTCGACGAGATGGCCGCCAAGTTCAAGGCCATGGCCGACCGGCTCGATTGCTCCTACGACCGGTTCATCCGCACCACGGATTCCGATCACCTGCCCTCGACCCAGGAACTCTGGCGCCGGATGCAGGAGAGGGGGGACATCTATCTCTCCAAGTATTCCGGCTGGTACTCGGTCCGGGACGAGGCCTATTACGACGAGAGCGAGCTGACGAAACAGCCGGACGGCAGCTTTCGCGCGCCCACCGGAACCCCGGTCGAATGGATCGAGGAGGAGAGTTACTTCTTCCGCCTTTCAGCCTACCAGGACCGCCTGCTCGCCCATTACGCGGCCCACCCGGACTTCATCAGCCCGGAAACCCGGCGGAACGAGATCGTCAGCTTCGTCCGGTCCGGCCTGCAGGACCTCTCGATCAGCCGCACGACCTTCAACTGGGGCCTGCCGGTGCCCGGCGATCCGAAGCACGTCATGTATGTGTGGATCGACGCGCTCAACAACTACCTGACCGGCTGCGGCTTCCCGGATGAGAACAATCCGCGCTGGCCCTACTGGCCGGCGGACGTCCATATCATCGGCAAGGACATCGTGCGCTTCCACACGGTCTACTGGCCGGCCTTCCTCATGTCGGCGGAGCTGCCGCTGCCCAAGCGCGTCTTCGGCCATGGCTTCCTGCTCAACAGGGGCGAGAAGATGTCGAAGTCGGTCGGAAACGTGGTCGATCCGTTCGACCTGGCTGACACCTATGGCGTCGATCAGATCCGCTACTTCTTCATGCGCGAAGTGCCCTTCGGCCAGGATGGCAATTACTCCCACGAGGCCATCGTCAACCGCATCAATGCGGATCTCGCGAACGATCTCGGCAACCTGGCGCAGCGGTCCCTGTCCATGATCGCCAAGAACTGCGACTCTTCGGTGCCGCAGCCGGGTGCGTTCACCCAGGCCGACCAGGACATTCTCTGGCTCGCAGACGCCTTGCCCGCGAAGGCGAGGGCGGCCATGAAGGACTTCGCCATTCACACCGCGCTTGCCGAAATCTGGGCCGTGGTCGCCGAGGCCAACCGCTACTTCGCATCCCAGGAGCCCTGGGTGCTGCGCAAGAGCGATCCGGCCCGCATGAACACCGTGCTTTATGTCACGGCCGAGGTTCTGCGCGCGGTCGGCATCCTGGCCCAGCCCTTCGTGCCGACGGCCGCGGCCAAGCTGCTGGATCTGCTGGCGGTTGCGCCGGAGGGCAGGGTGCTTGCGGCGGTCGGACCGGAGCATCGGCTCTCCGCAGGCATGGCCCTTCCGCAACCGGCGCCGATTTTCCCGCGTTATGTCGAGGCGGAGGTGTCCTGACGCGTCCGCTTTGATCGGCCCCTCTGGGCCCTCGGCGGAAGCGTTCAATGTACACCACCTTTATGTTCGCGACTGGGATCGAGAACAGCATTCCGACCATCAACAATGGCCGCACGCGCATCGATCAGATGGAGAAATGCGGCCATTACAGGCTCTGGCAAACCGATTTCGATCTCCTGAAGGAACTCGACATCCAGGTCCTGAGATACGGGCCGCCGCTCCATAGGACCTTCATAGGGCCGGGGCGTTATGACTGGTCCTTTGCCGACATGACCTTCGGCGATCTCGCTCGCCGCGACATCATTCCCATCGTGGACTTATGTCATTTTGGAGTCCCGGACTGGATCGGGAACTTCCAAAATCCCGATTTTCCCGAGCTTTTCGCCGTTTACGCCGAGGCCTTTGCGCGCCGTTTTCCCTGGGTGCAACTCTATACGCCGATCAATGAGATGTTTGTCTGCGCCCAGTTCTCGGCGGCTTATGGCTGGTGGAACGAGCAGCTGCGCAGCGATACGGCCTTCGTGACGGCGCTCAAGCACATCGTGAAAGCCAATGTTCTCGCCATGGAGCGGATCCTGAAGGTCCGCCCGGACGCCCTGTTCATCCAGAGCGAGTCGTCGGAATATTTTCACGCGGAAAATCCGGCCGCCATCAAGCCGGCCGAAATCATGAATGCGCGGCGCTTCCTGTCTCTCGATCTCAATTACGGCCGCCGCGTCGATTCGGAGATGTATGAGTTCCTGATGGACCACGGCATGACGCGGGACGAATATCACTTCTTCCTGAACCGCTCATCCCTGCGCCATCACTGCATCATGGGAAACGATTACTACGTCACCAATGAGCACCGAGTGCAGGCGAACGGCATGACGAAAGCGGCTGGGGACGTCTTTGGCTACGATGAGATCACCCGGCAATATTACGACCGCTACCGTCTGCCGGTCATGCATACCGAGACGAACTTCATGGAAGGGCCTACGGGCGAGGAAGCCGTCGACTGGCTCTGGAAGCAATGGGCGAATGTCCTTCGGGTGCGCAATACAGGGGTGTCGGTCGTGGGGTTCACCTGGTACTCCCTCACGGATCAAATGGATTGGGACGTGGCTTTGCGGCAGGAGAATAATCGGCCCACGCCCGTGGGGCTTTACGATCTCGACCGCAACATTCGTCCGGTCGGACGCTGCTACAAGCAACTGATCGACGCTTGGTGCGATGTCCTCCCGGCCCAAAGCGTATGCCTGACGGTCCCGGTCGTCCGGCCGCAAGACCATAATGAAGCCCCCGTTCTGCGGCACCAGGAGCGTCTCCGCCACATGCGGAGCAAAGAGGCCAAGGAGGACGAGGAGCCCGTGGCAACGACACAGGAAGCCCGCCGGTAGACGAAGACTTTGATCCGCTCTATGGAACCAGACCTGCTTGCCGCCTCGGAGGAGGGTGCTTCCACCCATGCTGGTCGATAGCCATTGCCACCTGGACTTTCCGGACTTTCAGAGCCGCCTCTCGGAGGTTCTGACCTCGGCCGCAGAAGCCGGCGTCGGCCGTATGGTGACCATCTCGACCCATGTGGCGCGCTTCGAGACCTATCGCGCCCTCGCCGAGGCTCACGAGAGCGTTTTCTTCACGGTCGGCACACATCCCCACAATGCGGCGCTCGAGCCCGATGTCCCGGCGGAGCGCCTCATCGAACTTTCGCGCCACCCGCGCTGCATCGCGATCGGCGAGGCCGGTCTCGACTATCACTACGACAAAAGCCCCCGGGACGTGCAGCAGCGGGTCTTCCGCACCCATATCGCGGCAGCGCGCGAGACGGGCCTCCCTCTGGTCATCCACGCAAGGAATGCGGACGAAGACATGATCGGAATCCTGTCAGAGGAGATGGGGCGAGGGCGCTTCGACGCGGTTCTCCACTGTTTCTCGTCCGGTGAAAGGCTCGCCCAGGTCGGTGTCGATCTAGGGCTCTACGTGTCTTTCTCCGGCATCCTGACTTTCCGGAACTCCGATGAAATCCGCCGGATCGCATCGGCCGTTCCCCACGAGCGCCTCCTGGTCGAAACGGATGCGCCCTACCTCGCTCCGGTTCCGCATCGCGGCAAGACCAACGAGCCCGCCTTCGTCGCTCATACGGCCCATGTGCTCGGCGACGTCATCGGCATGTCCGATGAAGCGGTTGCCAAGCTCACCACGGCCAATTTCTACCGTCTCTTCGCCAAGGCCGCGGTTGCTGACGCCAATCGGGGGCAGGCGCTCGCATCATGACGCTGCGACTGACCATCCTGGGCTGCGGATCCTCGGCCGGCGTGCCCCGCGTGGGCGTCGGTTGGGGTGCGTGCGATCCGAGCAATCCCAAGAATCGCCGCAGGCGCTGCTCCGTCTTGGTGGAGCGCATCGCTCCGAACGGCACCGTCACAACCGTGCTGGTCGATACGGGACCTGATGTCCGCGACCAGCTCCTCGGGGTCAATATCCGCCGCCTGGATGCGGTGCTTTACACGCACGAGCATGCCGATCACATCCATGGCATCGACGATCTGCGCCCTCTTGCCATCGCTCAGCATCAGCGCATCCCCGTCTATGCCGACCGGATGACCGCCGAGCTGCTCCAGATGCGCTTCGGCTATTGCTTCGAGACGCCCGCCGGAAGCAGCTACCCCCCGATCCTCAAGATGCATCATCTCCAGATCGGTACGACAACCTCTGTTTCCGGACCGGGCGGCTCCATCGAGGCCTTGCCGTTCAGGATGATCCACGGCGACATCGAGGCCCTTGGGTTCCGGTTCGGCTCCATGGCCTATGCGCCGGATGTCAGCCATATGCCCGAGGAGAGCCTGCCCTATCTGGAAGGCCTTGACGTCCTCGTCATCGATGCCCTGCGCTACACGCCGCACCCGACCCATTTTTCGGTCTCGGACGCCCTGAACCTGATCGACAGGGTCAAACCGAAGCGGGCGATTCTGACGAACCTGCACACGGATCTCGATTATGAGACCTTGCGCAGCGAGCTGCCGCCGCATGTTGAGCCGGCTTATGACGGGTTGCGGATCGAGACGAACTGACGATGACGAACACCCGGCAGACCAGCGAAGCCCTGACGGCGCCCTCGGTGAGCCGCAACCGGGATCCGATCCTTGCCGTCCTGCGCCGTGCCTTGCCGCCGAGCGGGACCGTTCTGGAAGTCGCCAGCGGTACGGGCGAGCACGCCATCCATTTCGCATCAGCCCTTCCGCATCTGGCGTGGCAGCCGACGGATCGTGACGAGCAGGCCTTGAGAAGCATCGCGGCCCATCGCGCTGCCGCCGGGCTTCCCAATCTTCTCGCGCCGCTTGCTCTCGACGCCTCCGCCGCGGAGTGGCCGATCAAGCGCGCCGACGCGATCGTCGCCATCAATATGGTCCACATCTCCCCCTGGAGAGCAACCGAGGGGTTGATGGCCGGGGCAGGGCAGATGCTTCCAATCGGGGGAGTGCTCTATCTCTACGGTGCCTACAAGGAAAGCGGGGTTCATACCGCTCCGAGCAACGAAGCCTTCGATCTGGATCTCAAGCAACGAAACCCGGAATGGGGCATCCGCGACCTCGAAGCGGTCGCAGGCCTCGCCAGGGACCATGGACTGGAGCTCATCGAGCGCATTCCGATGCCCGCCAACAATCTCAGCCTGGTGTTCAGACGGGCCTGATTGGGCGTTTGCGGCAGAAAACCCTTGCCTATAAATTAGAAATCACTAAATTAGGCAAAGTTGATATCTAAATGGCAGGCCTATGCCCAAGCTCGACCTAGACCTTGAGAGTTTTGAGATTCAGGCCACGGAAGTGGCCGATATCCTGCGCGCCCTCGCCAACGAGCGGCGGCTGATGATCCTGTGCAAGCTGGTGGAATGGGGGGAGGCCAACGTGACCTCCCTTTCGGAAGCCGTTGGGCTGTCGCAATCGGCCTTGTCCCAGCACCTGGCCAAGATGCGCGACGAGGGCATCGTGACCTTCCGCCGCGAGAGCCAGACGCTCTGGTATCGGATCGCCGACCCGCGCATCGAGCAGCTCTTCGCCACGCTCTACGGCCTGTTCTGCCGGCAACCGAAGGCCGACGAACAATCCGCCGGATAGCAGAGGAGGCTGCCGGTATGGAGCACTTCACCCCCGTTTCCGCCCTTGTCGGCGGTCTGATGATCGGCGCATCCGCGGCTCTTCTCCTGCTGCTGACCGGCCGCATCGCAGGCATCAGCGGAATCCTGGGCGGGTTGGTTCCGCCCACTCGCAACGAGGCCGCTTGGCGTCTGGCTTTTCTGGTCGGGATGCTGATCGCGCCTCTGGCCTATGCCGCATTGGGTGGCGCCTTGCCGAGCATTTCCATCGATGCATCCCTGCCTGTTCTGATCGTGGCCGGATTGCTGGTAGGATACGGCACCCGGCTCGGGGCCGGCTGCACGAGCGGTCACGGCGTCTGCGGCATCGGCCGGCTTTCGCCGCGTTCCATCGCCGCGACGCTGGTGTTCATGGCGACCGCCATCGTCACGGTTTTCGTCACCCGTCATGTCATCGGGATGTAAGCCATGCCCATGATCCTCGCCGCTTTCGCATCCGGCCTTCTCTTCGGTCTCGGCCTGATCGTCTCGCAGATGGTCGACCCGGCCAAGGTTCTCGCGTTCCTCGACATCTTCGGAAACTGGGATCCGAGCCTCGCTTTCGTCATGGGCGGTGCCGTCGTGGTGTCGTCGCTCGGCTATGGCGTCGCCAAAAGACGCGGCGTGCCGGTTCTTGCACCCTGCCTGGAGATACCGAGCCGCCGCGACATCGATCCGCGCCTCGTCGCCGGCGCTGCATTGTTCGGCATCGGCTGGGGCCTCGTCGGCTTCTGCCCCGGACCGGCCCTGACGGCGCTGACCTTCGGCCCATGGCAAGTTCCGGTCTTCGTGGCCGCAATGATTGCCGGCATGGCGCTCTTCCGCATCGCGCCTGCAAAGGTGCAGGTTTCCTTGCGCAGAACCGCTCCCGACCTGGACGGCTGAGTTCCAGGCAGCCTCCGTCCATCCTCGAAGAGGAAACCCCATGCTGACCGAGATCGCATCCTCCCTGCAGCCCGGCCGCCCCATAGTGAAGGGGTTCTATGAAAAGCGCACCGGAAGTATCCAGTACATCGTCACGGATCCCGATACAAAGGCATGCGCGATCATCGACCCGGTCCTCGACTTCGACCCCAAGTCAGGTGCGACGGCGACGACCTCGGCTGACGAGCTTCTCGCCTCTATCGAGGGTGAGGGCGCGACACTCGCGTGGATCCTCGACACGCATCCCCATGCCGACCATTTCTCGGCCGCCGGGTACCTGAAGGACAGGACCGGCGCGCCGACCGCCATCGGCGAAAAAGTGGTGGAGGTGCAAAAGCTCTGGAAGGCGATCTACAACCTGCCGGACAGTTTTCCGACAGACGGCTCGCAATGGGACCGGCTTTTCGCAGACGGCGAGCGTTTCAAGATCGGCAATCTGGATGCATCCGTCATGTTCACGCCAGGCCACACGCTGGCCTCCATAGCGTACCTGGTCGGTGATGCCGCTTTCATCCACGATACGATTTTCATGCCCGACAGCGGCACCGCGCGCGCCGATTTTCCAGGTGGCTCGGCAAGGGCGCTGTGGAAGAGCATCCAGCGCATCATGGCGCTGCCGGACGAAACGCGCCTGTTCACCGGTCATGATTATCGGCCGGGCGGCCGCGAGGCGCAGTGGGAAAGCACAGTGGCGCAGCAGCGGCGTGAGAACGAGCATCTCTTTCAGGCGAGGACCGAGGACGCATTCGTCGCCCTGCGCGAGGCACGCGATCGCGAGCTGCCCATGCCCCAGCTCATCCTGAACGCTCTGCAGGTGAACATCCGTGGCGGCCGCCTGCCGGAGCCGGAGAGCAACGGCAGACGCTATCTCAAGATTCCCCTCGATGCGCTGCCCGGCGCGCCCTGGGGCGTTTAAGCGCTTTGTTACTTGGCGGACGATTTTCTTGCCGCAGCGGCTTCAAGCTGAGGCCGCAGCGCGTCGAGGTTGTAGCCTGCATCCGAGGCCGCTTGCAGGATCTCGCTGGTCGAGAGCCGGTCGGCGGCTGAAAGCGCCCAAAGAGTGGTCGAGCGCGTACCGGTCCGGCAGAAGGCGAGGGCGGGTTTCTTCGACTCCGTAACAACCTGCCTGAAAGCCTCGACCTGATCGTTCGACAGCTGGCCCGGGACCACGGGGATGTGCTTATAGGTCAGCCCCAAGCGCATCGCCGCAGCGGCAAGCGCCTCGCCGCGCGGCTGATCGGGAGCCTCGCCGTCGGGACGGTTATTGATGATTGTTTTGAAGCCCGCCGCGGCCGCCTCCTCAAGATCCTTCTCGGTTATCTGCGGAGCGACCGAGAGATTGGGCGATAGCCTCACAGCTTTCATGGCAAGTCTCCTTCTTGGCATGCGAGTATGACTGGAACGAAGCCTTCTGTGTAGCGGTATCGACAGGCCGATTAATCTGGCCTGTCGATCGAACTCAGAGCAGGTTGAGGCTGCGCACCAGCATGTAGATGGCGACCACGAAGATCAGGGCGGCGAACACGGTGTTGAGCCCCCCTTTCTTGTCGGCGAGTGCCTTGGCCGCCCGCGCGCCGAGCAATCCGCCCAGCACGCCGCCGCCGATGAACAGGCCCGCGAGCGTCCAGTCGACCAATCCGGAAAGGGCATAGCTCGAGGCTGTGGTCAGGCCGAAAGCGGTCACCCCGACAAGAGAGGAGCCAACGGCATAGAGGATCGGCATCCCGGTCGCCAGGATCAGGCCCGGCACGATCAGGAACCCGCCGCCGATGCCGAAGAAGCCGGAGAGGGCGCCTGTGGCCAGTCCGATGCCCGCCAGCTTTGGGAAGTTCTCCCGGCTGAGCCTGACGGCCGCTTCGCCGCCGCCCGAGCGCTTGCGCAGCATGAGGGCGCCGACCACCATCATCAACACAGCGAAAAGGGCCAATAGTTTCTGGCCGTCCACCATCTTGCCGAGCGTCGAGCCTCCGAGGGCGCCGATCACACCCGCCACGGAAAAGACGAGCGCACAGCGCCATTTCACATTGCCGATGCGGGCATGATTGGCGAGATTGGTGGCGGCATTGGCCGCCACCGCGATGGCGCTCGTGCCGATGGCGACGTGAGGGTTGCTCACGCCGACCAGATACACGAGCAGCGGAACCGCCAGGATCGAGCCGCCCCCGCCCACAAGGCCGAGCGTGAAGCCGACAAGCGACCCCGAGGCCAGTCCGAGAACGCTCTGGGTGAAGGACAGCATCATCATGGCCTCCTTAGGCGGAACGGGCCTGGTTCGGCTGGGCGTAAACGGCCCGGTTCCATGGCGCCTTGATCAGGATCCGCGCCATGCCGCAGAAGCCGGTGATGCCAGCGACCATAAGGCCGACGCCGACGAAAGCGGGGATGGCGAAGAACCAGGGCGAAACGAGGAAGCCGAGGAGGGTTCCGAAGAGAGCCATGCTGCCCGCGCCGATCTGGACCTGGCGCTGGAGTTCGAGCGGCTGGCGACGGTCGACGGCAACTGGCAATCCCGCCTTCTTCCAGCCATCGATTCCACCCTCGACGATGAAGGCCTCGCAGGCGCCGCCCACCTTGCCGGCAAGCCGCGCAGCATTGCCTTTGGTGCGGGCGCCGCTCTTGCAATGAAAGATCACCGGTCTGCCTTCAAGCAGGGCGAGATCGGCCTCGTCGAGCTTCGACAGGGACATCAGCTTCGCGCCGGGGATCTTCTCGCGGGCATGCTCGTCGACCTCGCGGATGTCGACGAGAATCGCGCCCCGGTCCAGCAGGCGCTTTGCGTGTTCAGGTGAGAGAGAGGGAAGGGACATGCGATATCTCCGAAGGTGGCTCCTGTGAGCCATTGCTGGATTAGATATTGCTTATTTAGATATTGCTTATATATTGTCAATATCAATCGAGCCCGAACCACCGAGGAGGTTCACATCATGTCAGGCAAACCCTTCATCCGCGCCTTCTTCGACGAGCCGACCAATACCATCAGCTATCTGGTGGCGGATCCGGCGACAAAGAAAGCAGCGATCATCGATCCGGTCTTTGACTACGATCATAATTCCGGAACCGTCGACACGCGCTCGGTCGAAGCGATGCTGAAGGCAGCAGAGGAGGCGGGCTACACCATCGAATGGGCCCTGGAGACCCACGCCCATGCCGACCATCTGTCGGGCGCGCCCTATATCAAGGCGAAGACCGGCGCAAAGATCGGCATCGGCGAGCACATCAAGGACGTGCAGCGGATTTTCCGTCCGATCTTCAACGCCACGGATCTGGATACCGAAGGCCGTGATTTCGATCACCTGTTCAAGGATGGCGAGCGGTTCATGATCGGCAACCTCGCGGTCGAGGTGCTGCACACGCCCGGTCACACTCCAGCCGACGTTTCTTACAGGATCGAGGATGCGGTGTTCGTCGGCGATACAATGTTCATGCCCGACTACGGCACGGCGCGGGCCGACTTTCCTGGTGGCGACGCCTATAAACTCTTCCGTTCGATCAAGCGGCTTCTGGCGCTTCCGCCCGAAACCCGGCTGTTCATGTGCCATGACTACAAGGCGCCGGGACGCGACACCTATGCCTGGGAAACAACAGTGGGCGAGCAGCGTGAGAAGAATGTGCACGTGAAGGAAGGCGTCAGCGAGGACGAGTTCGTCGCCATGCGTACGGCTCGCGACGCCAAGCTCGCGGCGCCGAGACTGCTGCTCCCTTCGATCCAGACCAATATCCGCGCAGGCAAGTTCCCGCCCGCGCAGGCCAATGGCGTGCGCTACCTCATGATCCCGGTCAAGCTGAAAGGCGGCTCCGACACCGTCGTCTGAATGGGTCGCCATTAAAGCTGCGAGCGCCGATCCATCTCAGGGCCGGCGCTTCTTATTGCAACGGGATCCTTCGCAACAGAAGGACGAGGTCATTCTTTCACCACCTTTCTGTTCATCTTAGCCCACGGACAAGACTTGGCCGCTGCGAACAGGGAGGTTCAAGGGGTTGCCGTGCCTTTGATGCAGGAAAGAAAACGGTTTCGATCCGATCGCGTCATCGCCCTCGCTGTGTCTCTGATCGCCATCGCAGGGTGGGGCGGATGGATCTACTCTGCTCTCGATGCCGATCGGACCGAAAGGCAGCTACGAGGGCAGGTTTCCGCTCTTCTCGACTATCAATCGCTCTACGCCTCGCAGCGCAAAGCTGTAGAAGACGGGGAGCGCCAAATTGCACAGCTGACCGAGCAACTCTCATCGGCCCGGTCTGAGCTCGAGCGTCAGACGGCCAAGTACAAACAGACCGAATCCGAACTGGCAAAGGCAAGGGATCGGCTGGCGGCCCTGGATCCGATCCTTCGGGCGCCTGCCGTCGGAAGCGCGCCGGAGCTTTTGCGCATCACGCCGCTCCCGACAAAGGAGGATGTGAAAGCCGCCCAGGAGGCCCTTACACAACTCCGCTTCGGAACCATCAATGCCAATGGTGTCATGGGAGCCTCGACGCGACAGGCGATTGAGGAGTTCCAGCGCACGGTCGGCCTACCTGTGACCGGCGAACTTCAGCCTCAGACCCTGCAGGCTCTGATGCGAGCGGCCAAGGTCATCGCTGCGCAAGCTGAGAAAGCCAGATAGCAGCTTTTCTCGTCGGTATCATCGATCATCCTCCAGGCGCGGCGCTCTCTCTGTGCAATCTCGCGCCTGCAGCTTATCCTTGGAAAACAATGAGGGAACATCGAACCGCGTTCACATTCTCTTGAAGAGGCGACAAGCTCCTAAGGCTATTGCCAATTTTCATGCGCGCCGCGCTCCTGGCCGAACAGGAGCGGAGAAATTAACCTTCAGGAAACCTCGGCTTGGAAGTTTGCAGTCTCCTCAACTTCCAACGCGAGTATCCTGTAGATGCGAGTTACAAGCACGGCCATCGCAATCAGCATCCTCTCAAGCGCAAGCGCCTACGCGCAGGCCCCACGAATGCTTGAGACAAGCGAAAGCTGGAGTGCTTGGCGAGTTAAGGAGAACGGCTCCTCCATCTGCTACGTCTTTTCCGACGCCGCATCGAAGAAGCCGGAGCATCTCGATCACGGCAGGGTCAGCCTGTTCGTTCGCCGCCTGGACGGCGGAAAGATCCGCAGTGAAGCCAGCCTTCAGGCAGGCTATCAATTCGCGCCGGTTGCGATTCATGTGGCGGTGGACGGCAAGACGTTTACCATGATCCCTCGTGGCAACTATGCCTGGTTGCGCCGTACGGAACGCGAGGCCGAGTTCGTTCGAGCCCTCGAAAAAGGCCGCGTGGCCACGATCGAGGCGACGTCGAAGCGCGGTAACAAAACGACATATACGTTTGCTCTCAAAGGCTTCTCGGCAACAATGAAGGCGGCACGTCGAAACTGTCCGTAGCCCGGGGCTCTCACGTCCCGGTCACAGACATTGAGAGCAGTAGAGTTTCCCGTGAGACCTTAAGCCGATGATGCGTCGTAATCCTGGCCAAGAGCGGAAGGTCGGCCGGCCCGGATATCAGCCGTTGATCCGAACGTCGGCAGGGCAGGCCGATGATGACGCATTACCGCCCGACGAGGACTCGCATGACGATTGCGTCCAGGAGCGAACCATCCCGTCATCTGCATAGATATTTAAGTTCCATAATATATCTTATGCGAATCATAGATGGTCATATGCGGACACTTACCGCTGCTCTCTTCCTAGATATTTTTCAGCTTCTCTCCGGTATTTCCGGCTACGGCCTCTCCCTTGGCCGTTCGATCGGTCTTCTTGTGAGCTACGCTCCATAGAGCCTCGATCGTCTTTCAAGGACGTGACTACCATTCATTGCGGCGGATGTGCTCCGACCGAACGAGCTAGCTGCGTGTCCTGTTCCAACCCTGCGGACCTTCGCACGTTGCCCGCAGCTCTGTCTGAGGTCGATCCATGGGCGGTTGGAGCCCGGACGTCCATCATGATGATTTGTCTCTTACATTATTTTGGGACGAAGTGGATTCGGGGTGCCTTCGAAGAAATCGGCCTGTCAAGCAGCTCCAGCCATCGACGCAGTTCTTAAGCCGGGCTCCAATTCTCTCTTGCCCTACCGTCTTGCCCTGCCCTCCTCGTCCGCACCATAGAACGCGCGACAGGAGTGCAGACGATGAACTAATCTCTCATAAGTCGCGCCAGAATAACTCCTGACCGATCTGAGCTTGTCGGTCAGTTTCTTGGGTCTCGAGGTTCAGAAAACGACTTTGACTTTTGTCCGGCCCGCGTAATCGGACATGAAGCCATCCTTCTTTCTCCGAACAAGAGCTGCATATCCCATGAGCGCAGCAGTGATGATCATAAATCCAATGACCCCACCTAAAATCATTCTCACGGGACGGGAGAAGCCGGACGGCCGAGAGCTGAAGGATGCAGGCTCGACAATTTCGATCGTTGGGCCGAGCTCTCGGACATAGGCGCTGTCCAGACGCGACCGGTGCTGCTCCTGAAGCATTCTTTCCAGGCTTTCCGTGACGGTTTTATACCGGGCTTCGAGGAGCTTCATGGTGCTGGTCATCGCGTTGAGATTGAACAAAGCCTCACGCGTTTTCTTTATGTCTTCCAGCAGGATCGGAACGTCCGCCTGCCCCATACTCTGTCTTTGCCGTTCGAGCGCAATGAGGCGATCCGAAAGAACGGAATGCTCGACAGCCTCGTCCGGCACGCCTTGCTCTAGACGCAACGAACTCATCTTCTCAGATATGCTTGACAGTTCTGCCTGTGCCTTTGCGATTTCGGCCGTGTAGAAATTTGATGGGTCCCGTTCGAACAATTGCTGCCTTTTTGCGAGATATGACTCGATATGGGCGGCAACAATCTGTTCGGCCAATTCCGGATCGGGGTCCTGTATACCGACCGCGATCATCGCGGCTCCTTCTACACGACGTATGCGCAGCCTTTCAGCGAGACTTTTGGCAATGGCAACAGCAGGATCGACATCCCGCTTGGAAGGAGATGCGGTTGATCCGGCTCCAATGTTTTTGCTCAATGACAGAACATCGTTTGCGATCCCCGATGCGTTGCCTTGCATCTGATCGAGAAGCGATTTTTGAGACGTGGCAAGCTTATCGAGCCCTACTTTGGAGATCGTCGATTCAATGACCTCGCGACTTCTCAGCAGGTGCATCTCCGTAAACAAGGCCGCATCCAGCGAGACCTGAACGTTCTCGCCCCAGTTTCTGTGTTCCTCTCCAGGCCTGATTGGAAAATACTCTCTTCCAAACCGATACAGAAGCGTGCTTTCCGCCGTGAATTGCGGTGTAGCGATCAGGGAAACGGCCATGAAGGCCAGGGTTGTCGCCACGATTAGGAGCTTTCGCTCTCGCAATACGCCAAGCAAGTCGATAGGCGCCAGTGCTCTGTGAATCATGTTTGAGCTCCGTTCGTCAGTATTCCGGATTCCCCATGGGCGAGGTGTTGCCGCATAACTTAAATTCGATAGAGACAAGAGAAGTGCGATCTCTATCCAAAAGAACCGGATAAACGCGCCATGCAGGAAAACAGCGGATGCCAAATATCCAACAAAGCTGATGCACAAGCTCAGAGCAATGGACGCATCATGCTTCTGATTGGCAAAACTGAAATACCTGACACTGCGTAGACAGACCGTAAATGCAAGGATGATGAGCATGCCGAGTTTCACGAACCCAGCAATCCCCTCCTCCGCCAAAGTTTCCAAATAGAGACTATGGGCATTTGGCTCAGCTCCAGGATTCACGCCAAGAGCGAGGGCATACTGATTATAGAGAATGGGATATTGCCCCAGCCCAATTCCAACGAATGGGTGATCGAAAAACATATACAGCGCAGTACTCATGACAGCGATCCGACTGCTTAACGAAGGATCGCTGACTGCCTGCTCTCCCATAACCAGGTTTTGAGTCGCCTGAACGATCAATGCAATCCGATCGATGAAAGCGCTGGGCATTGCGAACAATCCCAGACAGCCAATCATGAGGGCCGCGCCGAGCAACCACCATCTTGCTCGAAGGGTCAGTATCGACGCCACAGCCATGGCAGCAATCGCAAATATCGTTCCTCGAGAGAATGTGAGCAAAGACGCGGCTAGGATCGCCACGGCACAGAGAAAATAGGCTATCCGCCAGAATATGGGCTTTTCATATATGGCCAAGAAAAGTGCTAATGGCAGGGTCATTGCCAAAACCTGTCCATAGTAGTTTGGGTCCGGCAACGCTCCGGATATTCTCCATTGTTGTATGCTTCCGGCAATTTGCTTCATTGAGGCTTGCGAGAGACCGAACATATTCTGATCGAAGCTGCCAGTAAGGTATTGCCCCACACCAAGCATGGCAACAATGCCCATGCTTAAAACGGTCAGCTTGATCGCCAAAATCAGACGATCTCGGGATGTAAGCGAAAGGGCCAGAACGACGACTGTGCTGATGTCCCTGACCTGTTCGGTCAGCTTTTCTAGAGTCGGATCAAGATTTTCGACGTGAACGAGAGATAATAGGGAAACCCCATAAGCCAAAACCAGAATTGGCAAGAAAGCCCATGCACGCGCCGGCTTCTCCCGACCGAAAGCCCAGCGCACGAGAAGCACGAAAGCGAGGCCGAAAGTGAGACGAAGCTGAATTCCAGGCAATCCATGTACGTTTGACGCAACGCCAAAGATGTTCGTAACAGTGCCGGCGACCAACAATGCGATGCCATATTCAGGCCATCGGAAGATGATTAATGCCGCCAAAACGAGCCCGATGATCAGCAGGGTCTCCAATAAACCCACTGCACCCATCGCGAGCAGTGATGTCGCAAGAACAATGCCGAGCAGCAAGGACTTCTGAAGCAGGTTTAGGTCCTCGGAGAGCGCTATCGTATTCATGATTACGGCAGGAGAAGCTGTTGCCGCTTCGCCCTGGTCAAGGCCGTGAAAGCGGAGAAAAGAGAAGGAGATGTTATCGAAAGCACAAGCCCGTAGCTGACAAATCCGACAACGACCAGGACGACGAGTTTGATGGTAGGGCTTTGGAAGTGCGCCAGGTGCTCCACACCTGCCGTTGCGGCTATCATCATAGCGGTAGAAAAAAGCGGACCTTTCAGAGACCGTGCGAAAATTGCAGGGCCGATCCCGACAAGCTTTTCCGCAACCTTCAGCCGAAGGAACGAGATGCCGATTGTGAGCCCGATTTGCCCGATTACGAAGCCTACAATCCCCCAGCGTGTGGAGACGATTGCGATCATGGGAGCGAGGATCAATGACAGAATATTCGTCCATGTCAGGACGGACGGTCGCCCTATCGCTTTGAAGAGATCGCCTAAATTGAATGATATGGAGTGGAGCATTGCATATATGGTCAGCACTTGTACAACAGGAATGACGTCGGTCCATTTCTCGCCGTAGAGAACCCGAACGAACGGGTCGGCAACGATCATTAATCCTGCTGCAGCAGGCAGCGTTAATGCTGCAATTCCAACCAGGCTGTCTTCATAAGAACGCCTGAGTGCGGGGAGATCGGCCTGGATAGCGCCATAAGCCGGAAACAGGGCTTGGCTGGCGGCCCAGCATATTCCTAAGATGATTTGATCCGTTAAAGTGAAGGCTAGCGCATAGACCCCAAGCGTCGCCACGTCGAAGAAATGTCCGATCAGCATATAATCGGCATTGCGGCACAGAATGCTTAGTATGCCGACGATGGTCAGCTGCAGCCCGAATGGCAGAATTTCCGAAACAATTTTTCGATCCAGGGACAGGCGCGGCGACCATCCTGACAGCCACCAAAGCGCCAGGAGTCCGACGACCATTCCAACGATATGACCATAGATAAGGCTCCAAGCGCCAAAGCCTGAGAATGCCAAGACGATTCCTATCATCGTCTTGGTGAGAGCCTTGAGGATTTCCGGCACAATTCTTTTCCGGAAGGCAAGGTCGCGCTGGAGAATGCCGACGAAGACCGACGATGGACCCGACAGGAGAAGGCACACCGATAAGGCCCGTATGATGTCGACTGAGCGATGATCAAAGAAAACTTCCGAGATGATCGGAGCGGCCAAGAATGCCGCGCCTCCGATAAGCAACGCGCCGATCAGACTGATCGCCATGGCGACAGCCGCCGTCTTCTCCGGTTCCTGCCGGTGCCACACGACAGAAGCTCCGACGCCGCCCTCTGAGAGCGATTCCAAAAGAGCAAGAACCGTCAGCCCAGCGGCTATGAGCCCGAAGTCATCGGTTCCAAGCACGCGCGCCAGAACCGCCATATTGAGCAAAGCTATGAGTTTCGTGCTTACGAACGCCAGGTGGGCCCAGAATGCTCCGGCGACGATCTTGCGGTTCAACTCCTGGCGGGAAAGCATCGATGCGCTACCAGAACCGAAATGCCTGAGATGGAGCCATGGAATTCCTACGCATCGGGGCCTCCTCACGCTTCTTGAAATTTAAGGACACATCCCCTGCCCGAAATGAGTTCGTATATAAGTGTGATTTTCCGTCTCAATTCTTGAGCCGCATGGTTCAAATCTATCTCAGTCTCGGTTCCAATCCGTATTGATCTTTGGGGCTATAGGGCTTCTCCTTATTTTCCCTGCTCTAGGACCGCCTGGAGAAAGCCACTGGAAAGGGAAAGCGCCAAGCTTGGGAGTTTTGAAGAATGGCTGAACGGTGCGATTCAGGAACGAGCCTCCCATCTGCTCCAGCTCTTACCCGAGTGCGAGAGGGAGGCGATCTCGGTATGAGGAACGAAAAGCTCAGGAAACAGGGGCGCTCCTGACTGGATATATCCAGGCCTATGCCATAGGAAGCGGTGGGGGGCGGTAGATGCCTGGTCGTGTCTAGAGGAGAGGCTGTCCCAGTATCGCAGATGTGGCCGCGCGAACCCTAAAGAGCGAAGCCCCCTCCCCGAGGCCAACATGGTGACGTTTGACATCAAAAGGGGGAATTTTTCCAGCGATGTTCTTCCCGCCATAGAACGAGAATGCAATCCGGTAGCCGGCTTGACGAAGAGCCTCATGCGTCCGTTGATCGAAACTGTCCGATGAGCCGACAGGATAAGCGATTGATTGAATTTTGCGCTCTGTCTCGCGCTCGAGAATTCTTTTCGAGAGAAGAACTTCTTCGAGCTGAAGATCCTTTGGCAGGTGGCTTAGCAGAGGATGCGAGTGGGTATGAGAGCCGATGGCCATCCCATTCTGGGCCATCTCTCTCAATTCATGCTGATTGATGAAGAGCCTCTGATCTGAAGGTTCTCTCTCCACACCGGTAGCTCGAGAGATCTCCTTCATGAACCTCTCTTTATCGATCGCATGCCCAGACTTGTAGATCGATAGGAGACGATTGATCGTAGCAAGCTTATTAGAACTCAGATCGAAATTCAGCCGCTCAGGGTAATTCAAGGTCAGTTGTTCACTTCTCGAATTCCTCACCATGTAGGCAATCCGATCCCACCAGGGCAGTTGCTGGCTACCGATGTAAGAGGTGCATATGAAGAACGTTCCCTGAACCTTGTGATTTCTTAATATAGGGTATGCATAATCAAAATTGTCTTTGTACCCGTCGTCAAAGGTAATCAGGATTGCAGCGTCAGGGAAGGCCGTACGCCCCTCGACAAACCTTATCGCTTCATCCAAGGAGGCGATGTGATAGCGAGATTTGAGCCACGTAATTTGTTCGTCGAGGTCGCCAGGAGTGGCGGAATATAAATTCGGATCTCCGACCGTATCGCTTCGAGAACCGATCCTATGATAATTCAGCACCACCAAGCAGTTCCGCCTCGGCAATTTCTCTAGAATCCTCATGGCGCCGGATGCCGCCATGATGGACGCAGCCCTTTGTCTTTTCGATTTTCTTTGAGCGCCAAATGCATCCGACCAATTCACATCCGTGCTCATTCCATAGCTGCCATTGGTAATATGCCTCTCGACTGCTGGGCCAACGGTTGTGAATGGATCAACCAGCGGAAAGCAAATCGTTCGTGCGTCATTGTCGATTGGGCGCAATCTTAACGCGAAGCGCATCGTATATAGAATGCCCCAAAGGGATCTCTTCCTGGCTACCCCCTTCGCAACGCCTCTAAAGCATCATTTGGGGCCAGGTTGCTGAGGCACTAGAAAGGACGTGAAAGTCCGGCGCAGGTTTCCCGTGATCTGAAGAGTACATCTTCGCGACAACATGGCCAACGTTGAGATCATGCAGAGGCCAGACATTCTCGGCGCTCAGATTCAATATCGCGGGACGACTATTGTGGACTGCCTCATCGAGGTTTGTTTCACCGTCTTTGAATGCTCCAAATGGCATGAAGGGCTTATGACTTACTACGCCTGATAGACTTGTATAAGTTTCAGATAGATAAGTAGATTCATTAGCAATGAGCTGACGGACAAGCCTTTATCCAATGCTCTGCGCCATCCTGGCAAGAATGTATTTATAACATCCGCTGGACGTACTCGATGGATCAGGCAACCCAGTTTTTCCGCGTGAAATTAATCGGGGGAGATTCAAAAAGAGTTTTCGATGTTATTCTAAGCGCTTTCGCCATCGTCATCCTGGCACCCTTGATGGCGATGATATACCTGTTGATCGTGATAACGGACGGAAGGCCCGCGATTATCAGGCATCGACGCCTGGGGCCCTATGGATCAACATTCCCCTGCCTGAAGTTTCGCACGATGGTCGTTGATGCCGCCGAAGTGCTTGCGCGCCATCTCGACAGCAATCCCGAAGCTCGCGAGGAATGGCTGCAAAATCACAAGCTCAGAAACGATCCTCGCATCACGGTTTTCGGTGCGATCCTGCGCAAGACCAGTCTCGATGAGTTGCCCCAGTTCTTCAACGTTCTCTTGGGGCACATGAGTCTTGTCGGACCTCGCCCCATTACGCCCGATGAGGTCAGGCACTATAAGGATGCAATGCTCTTTTACTGCCAGACGCGCCCTGGAATAACCGGCTTATGGCAAGTCAGCGGGCGGAACAGGGTCTCATATTCCCAGCGCGTCAAACTCGATGAGGAATATGTCGCAAACTGGTCGTTCAAACGCGACCTCGTCATTCTCATGAAGACGGTTGTTTGCGTGGTGAGAATGGATGGATCATAGGGTTGAGGACGACTTGTGTCTCATGCCGGCTGGGACAGCCGCCCATCACCATAGCGATTCAGGTCTGTCCATGACGGTATTCGGATCGATCACGCTGTCAAACAGGCCCGAGGCACGCTGATAGTCGCCATAGGTGACCCGCCCTACCCCCGCCAGTACATTGCGCGTTACGTTAATGCCGCGCGACGGCATCTCCATATCCGTATACTCGTTCGCGATCATGATCCCGATCGCGGGTTTTCCGTAGCGGTAAAATCGCTTGTCGTATGTATGAAAGACCTTGTTCTCCTGGACAATCGTCGATGGAGCATTATCGAGGTAGATGTTGACGCTGAAGTTATCGTAGACGCTGTTCTCTACGATGCTCACACCCTCGGTCGACAACGTGCCGATCCCCTCGCCATAGTTGCGATAGACCCGGTTTCCCACCACCCGGCTCCCATTGGAAGCAAGCAGGCTAATACCTTGCGCCCATCCGCCATCCGAATTCCGCGAGATGTTCTCCAAACAATTGTTCCAGACTTCGTTCTGTTCGACGATATTGGCGGAGGAGTGACCTGGTTGCGAATGTCCGACCCAGATGCCGGCCTTCAGGCTTCCATAAACCTTGTTGTTCGCGATCCTCACATGCTGCGTTCCCCATGCAGCAATGCCTGTGCGCGTGGCGTTGCGAACGGTGAAGCCGCTGAAATGCACGTAGTTCGCACTAATCTGCACAAGGTTGGTATCGGGCGGAGTGCCGGAGCCGTCGATGATGACCTGCTCCGCAGAGGCCGGTTCGATCATGACAGGAAGTTCTGCACTCCCGCCGGTTGAAATGTCGACGACCTCTTTATAGAGCCCGCCTTGAACGGCGATCTTCGTTCCGGGTCCGGCTTCTTGGGCCGCCTTGGAGATCGTTCGGAAAGGACGGCTGACCGTTCCAGGATTGGTGTCGTCGCCCGTGGTCGAAACGAAGAGCGTGACGGCAAAGACAGGCTCGGCATGAAGGATTGCGAGCGCAAGGATGATCGAAACCCGCGTTCTATCGAAAGTCATGGCCGCCTCCCGGTTGAGGATGCATAACAGTTTTCCAAGGCACCGAGGAGGCACTCAAAAGTGTAGGCCTGGAGGGCCGCACGATGAGCGCTGGTTGCAAGAGAATGTCTCAATTCCAGAAGAGTAAACGGGATGACTATTTCGCCGATGGGATCTGGCGCGCCGCCGGCATTGTGTAATCTTTCGACGCAGTATCTCAGGCGCTGAAGCGACGAGACGGACAAGCGGGGCTGCCGGTCACCATGCATATCGCACTTCTTCTGAACAGCCTGGATGGGGGCGGCGGCGAGCGGGCTCACGTGATGCTGGCCAATGCCTTGGCTTCCAACGGCCATGATGTCGAGCTCATCGTCGTCAATCGCACGGGGCCTTGCGAGGCGCTCATCTCGCCATCGGTGCGGGTGACTGATTTGGCGGCCGGGCGCGCCGTCCGGAGCCTGCCGAAGCTCGTTCGGACCCTGCGCGCCCATCCTCCCGACATTCTGGTTTCCGCGCTGGTCACCGCGAATGTTCTGGCCGCCCTGGCCGGTCAAGTCCTGCGGGATTTGCCCATGGTCGCAATCGAGCACGGCGACATGAACGCCGTCTATCATGTGGACAAGAAGCAGTTGGCCGCACGGATCGGATACAGGCTTGCGCCATGGGTTTACGGCCGGTTTGCGCGCATCTTCTGCGTCGATCAGAGCAGCTTGCTTTCCGTTGCCGCGTTTACCAGGCGGCAGGATTTGCCCCTATCGGTGATGCCCAATGTCGTGATTGGAGACGATGCCGATCGAATGGTCGCCCAGGATGCCGCGCATCCATGGATCGGCGGCGAACTGCCCGTCTTCCTCAACATCGGGCGAATGGTCGAGCAGAAAAATCACTCCCTGCTGCTTCAGGCCTTTGCCCGTGTCATCGAGAAACGACCTGCTCGTTTGATCGTCCTGGGAGACGGTCCGCTCAAGGAGGCGCTGGAGCAGGAGCGTGACGCCCTTGGATTGCGGGACTGCGTGGACATGCCCGGTTTTCGCAATCCTTTTCCCTTTCTGTCCGGGGCGGCGGCTCTCGTGCTCAGCTCCCGATGGGAGGCCCTGCCGACGGTCGTCATCGAAGCGCTCTATGTGGGCTGCCCCGTTGTGGTGACAAAGGCCTCGATGGGCACCCTCGAACTGGTTGGATTCGGGCGGTACGGTCGGATCGCGGAGCGGGAAGCCCCTGAAGCGCTCGCTCAGGAAATACTCGCGGTCCTGGACGAAAAGGTGGATAAAGAAGCTCTGCGCTCGCAAGGAGCCAAGTACACCGGCCGTGCGGTGGCAAGTCTGTATGAGCAGGAATTCATGAATGTGCTGAAGGAGGCCGCGGGAAGAGGGCAGCGCTGAGCGATACAGATCGCGACAGATGTCGGGTGACAGCCGGCCACAGGAAGCTTGGCCGCAGTTTTTATGGGTGCGCAGCTGGACACCTACCAAGTGAGTACTCCATAATCGGTCCCTGTTGGCGCAGAGGATCGGGATGATCTTGTTGTTGGTTGCAGCCCTGCTGGGCGGATCCTTTACATTTGCAATGCTCTTGCCTTACGGGATTTTGTCCGCGTTCATTGGCGCGCCTCTCGGGGGAAGCTTCCTGTGCCTTCTGGCGGGCTTGGTCCTGGCTCTCCTGAGGAGCAGGGTCGAACGCAGCGCCTGATGCGCCCTCCCCGGCCCTCCTATACTCCCTGGCCCAAACCGGATGTTGTAAAGGCAGGCACGCTGCTGTAAACGCACTGGCGCGTTGACTGACGCGCGCTTCCTGATCCTTGGAGCGCCTGCGCGGAACGCTCGATCGGGAAGGAAATTCGAAAAGCCTGGGGCCTCGGGCGCCGGTTCGCCGCATTTCCCCTTTTAATCAAAGGCTTACCTGCCTGGACCTCGCATCGAGGCGGCGGGCGCCCCCTGAAGTCGGTTTCGATAGAAAAGTGGATTGAGCGGATGAATGCTCCCGCCCCCAAAGTTTCGTTCGTGTCCCTGGGCTGTCCCAAGGCCCTGGTCGATTCCGAACGCATCATCACCCAGCTTCGCGCCCAGGGCTACCAACTGACGAAAGAGCATGACGGGGCCGATGTGGTCATCGTCAACACCTGCGGCTTTCTCGACAGCGCCAAGGCGGAATCCCTGGAGGCCATCGGCGAGGCCATGGCCGAGAACGGCAAGGTCATCGTCACCGGGTGCATGGGAGCGGAGCCGGAGCAGATCCGGGAGCAGTTCCCGAACGTGCTCGCCATCACGGGGCCTCAGGCCTACGAGTCGGTGGTCTCGGCGGTGCATCAGGCCGCGCCGCCGGCCCACGATCCCTTCATCGATCTCGTCCCGCCGCAGGGCGTGAAGCTGACCCCACGCCATTACGCCTATCTGAAGATCTCGGAAGGCTGCAACAACCGGTGTTCGTTCTGCATCATCCCGAAACTGCGCGGGGATCTGGTCAGCCGTCCCATTGGAGATGTGCTGCGCGAGGCCGAGCGGCTTGCGAAGGCCGGCGTCAAGGAACTCCTCGTCATCTCGCAGGACACCAGCGCCTACGGCCTCGACATCAAGTACCAGCCGAGCCTGTGGAAGGACCGCGAGGTCCGCACCCGTTTCTTCGAGCTCGCCAAGGAGCTGGGCGAACTCGGCATGTGGGTGCGCATGCATTACGTCTATCCTTACCCCCATGTGGACGAGGTGATCCCGCTCATGGCGGAAGGCAGGATCCTTCCCTATCTCGACATTCCCTTCCAGCATGCCTCGCCGCGCGTCCTCAAGGCCATGCGCCGTCCGGGCAACCAGGAAAAGACCCTGGAGCGCATCCGGAAATGGCGCGAGATCTGCCCGGACCTTGCCATCCGCTCGACCTTCATCGTCGGCTTCCCGGGCGAGACGGAGGAGGATGTGGACTTCCTCCTGCAATGGCTGGAGGACGCGAAGATCGACCGGGCCGGATGCTTCCAGTACGAGCCGGTCCAGGGAGCCCCTGCCAACGACATTCCCGATCAGGTTCCGCCCGAGGTCAAGGAGGAGCGCTGGCACCGCTTCATGCAGACCCAGCAGACGGTCAGCGCTGGAATCCTCAAGGGCAAGGTGGGTAAGACCCTGCCCGTCATCATCGACGAACAGGGCCCGACGGTTGCCACCGGGCGCTCGCAATACGATGCGCCCGAGATCGACGGCGTCGTCTATGTCGCGTCCGCCAAACCGCTCAAGCCGGGCGAGATCGTCAACGTGAAAATCGAGTCCTCGGACGAGTACGACCTGCACGGAAGGGTGGTTTAAGCCACATCATAGCCGAGGCTATGGTCCTCCCCCCTGGCTGCCCTGGGGGAGGACCAAGGCGCAATCGAACGTCAGGCTCCTGCGATCCGGGTGCTCGCGATCGTGTGCACGCCCGCGGCTTCCAGATCACGCCGCGCCTTTTCCAGCGACCCGTTCGCGTCGATAGCCCGGGAGGCATCTTCGATCAGATAGGTCTCGAAGCCCGCCGCTGCGGCGTCGAGCGCGGTCCAGGCGACGCAGAAATCGAGCGCGAGACCGGCACAGAAGACCCGGCGAAAGCCTCGTGCCCAGAGATAACCCTCGAGGCCCGTCGCGGTCTGACGATCCGCCTCCTTGAAACCGGAATAGCTGTCGATGCCGGCATTGTAGCCCTTGCGAAGGACGAGCTGGGCATGTGGGATCTCCAGATCGCGGGAGAGCTCGGCCCCCTGCGTGCCCTGCACGCAGTGGTCGGGCCAGAGCACCTGCGAGCCGTAAGGCAGCTCCGTCGTCTCGAAAGGCCGTTTGCCGGGATGGCTCGAAGCGAAGGAGGCATGGCCCTTCGGGTGCCAATCCTGCGTCAGCACCACATGTCGAAAGACCTTGGCGAGCCGGTTGATGGGGGCGATCACCGCATCGCCGTCGGGTACGGCCAGGGCGCCTCCCGGAAGAAAATCGTTCTGGACGTCCACGACGATGAGAACATCGTCATCGCCGGGCTTGATTGCGTTGCCTGCGGTCATGTCGTCGTTCCTTGTGCACCGGCCTCGATGCCCTAACAGCGAAAAAGGCAGCCGGTTTCCCGACTGCCCTCTCCATCCAAAATCCGCTGAAGGTTATTGCGGGATCTTGTCCTCGATGCCCTTCACGTAGAAATTCATGCCGAGAACCTGCTCGTCCGAGAGCGCGCCGCTGCCCTTGCACTCGATCTCCTTGCCGTCCTGGCCGACGACCGGGCACTTGAAGGGGTTGAGCTTGCCGGACTTGATCGCGGCCTCGGTCTCCTCGGCCATCTTCTTCACGTCGTCGGGCATATTCTTGTAGGGCGACATGACGACCATGTGGGCCGCAAGGCCGCCCCAGGTGTCCTCGGACTTCCAGCTGCCGTCGAGAACGGCCTTGGCGCGGGCGACATAATAATCGGACCAGTTGTCGACGATGGCCGTGAGCTGGGCCTTCGGGGCGAAGCGCTCCATGTCGGAGGCCTGGCCGAAGCCGAACTTGCCGCGCGCCTCGGCGGCCTGGATCGGAGCCGGGCTGTCCGTGTGCTGGGCCAGCATGTCGACGCCCTGGTCGAGCAGCGCCTTGGCGGCGTCGCCTTCCTTCGCGGGATCATACCAGGTGTTGGCCCAGACGACCTTGATCTTGACGTTCGGGTTCACCGACTGCGCACCCAGGAAGAAGGCATTGATGCCGGCGATCACTTCCGGAATCGGGAAGGCACCCACATAGCCGATGGTGTTCGTCTTGGTCATCTTGCCGGCGATCTGGCCGATGATGTAGCGGCCCTCGTGGAACTTCGCGGCATAGGTCGAGAGGTTCGGAGCGCGCTTGAAGCCCGTGGCATGCTCGAACTTGATGTTCGGGTACTTCTTCGCGACCTTAATGGTCGGCTCCATGAAACCGAAGGAGGTCGTGAAGATCAGGTCGTGGCCGGTACGGGCCAGTTGCTCGATGGCGCGCTCGGAATCGGCCTCGGGCACGCTTTCCACGAACGTGGTCGAAACCTTGTCGCCGAGAGCCTTCTCGATGGCCTTGCGGCCCTGATCGTGCTGGTAGCTCCAGCCATGGTCGCCGACCGGTCCGACATAGATGAAGCCGACCTTGATCTTGTCCTTCGCCTGCGCGGCTGCGCCGGTTGCGGACAAGGCTACGATGGCCGCCCCCGCCAAGGCTCCAAAGACTTTCCCTGAAAACATGCTCGTTACCTCGAGTTTTGGTTTCCTACATTCCGTCGCAGGTCTGAGGTGTTCTGGCAAGAATTCCTTTGCCTACACCTTGGTCAGATTAGCATCACTTTGCTCACCGGTCAGGCACGAAAGGCGCCCCGAGCGACCCGGGCGCGCCGATGGCGCGGCCATGACGGATGGAGAGGAGCAGGAGAGCAAGGATCGTCGCCAGGTAAGGTACGGCCGAGAGGAGCTGGGACGGCACCCCGAACTGGGCTGCCTGGGCATGAAGCTGAAGCACCGTCGCCGCTCCGAAGATATAGGCTCCGACCAGGGCCCAGCCCGGACGCCAGGCTGCGAAAACAACGAGCGCAAGGGCAATCCAGCCGCGTCCCGCGGTCATCCCCGGAGACCAGAAGCGGGTATAGACCAGGGCGAGATAAGCGCCGGCCAAACCGGCGCAGGCGCCCCCGAACAGGATGGCGAAGAAGCGGACACGCCGCACCGGCAGGCCAAGGGCATTGGCCGAGGTGTGGTTCTCGCCGATGGAACGCAAGGTGAGCCCCGACCGTGTCCTCGTGAGATAGAGGCCGACCAGGACGGTCAGGACGATCGACGCATAGACGAAGAGGTCCTGCTCGAAGAAGAGGCGCCCGATCATGGGAATGTCGCTCAGGACGGGAATGTCGACAGGCGCCACCGGATCGCGCCGCGCGCCGACGAAGGGCGCGCCGATCAGGCCCGAGAGACCCAACCCGAAGATGGTGAGCGCAAGGCCGGAACCGGTCTGATTGGCGGCAAATCCCAGGACGAGAAGGGCGAAGAGCGCGGCCATCAGGGTCCCGGCCAGCATGCCGGCGGCCACGCCGAGGAGCGTGGAATCGAAGGTCACGGCGGCGGCGAAGCTGCAGGCGGCCCCCATCGCCATCATGCCCTCGACGCCAAGGTTCAGCACGCCGGAGCGCTCGGTCACCAGCTCTCCCATGGCTGCGATCAGCAGCGGCGTGGATGCCGTGACGATGGTGAGGAGAATGGCCTCGAAAGTGGTCACTTGCCCCCTCCCCGTGTCGTTAAGCGAATGCGGTAGCTGACGAGCGCGTCCGCCGCCAGAACGCACATCAGAAGGATGCCCTGGAAGGCCTGCGTGAGATCCAGGGGCAGCTTCAGGAGGATCTGCGCGCTCTCGCCGCCGATGAAGGTCAAGGCGACGACGAGGGAAGCGATCAGGATTCCGATGGGGTTGAGCCTGCCCAGGAACGCCACGGTGATGGCCGTGAAGCCGTAGCCGGGAGAGATCGAGGGCTGGAGCTGCCCGATCTGCCCCGCCACCTCCGAGATGCCGGCGAGACCCGCCAGGCCGCCCGAAATGGCAAATACCGCCATCGTGGTCGCCCGCGAGCTGAACCCGGCGAAGCGGGCCGCACGGGGCGCGTCGCCCGTCAGCTTGAGCCTGTAGCCGAACAACGTCCGCCCCAGCACCACGGCCGTCACGAGGACCGCAATGACGGCGAAGACCGCTCCGTAGTGAACGCGGCCCGCCTCGAAGACGGGCGGCAAGGTCGCGGCGGGATCGAAGGTCACCGATTGCGGGAAGTTGAAGCCCTTCGGGTCGCGCCAGGGGCCGCGCACCAGATAATCGAGCACAAGCTGCGCCACATAGACGAGCATGAGGCTCGTCAGGATCTCGTTGACGCCGAAGCGGGTCTTGAGAAAGGCCGGGATCAGGCCGTAGAGCGCACCGCCGACGATGCCGAGCAGCAGCATGGCGGGCAGCACCCAGAACCCGGCATCGGTGCCGTGGGTCTTGAGCGCGAGCCAGCTCCCGAGCACGGCTCCGATGACGTATTGCCCCTCCGCGCCGATGTTCCAGAGATTGGCGCGAAAGCAATAGGAGAGCCCGATAGCGATGAGGGCCATGGGCGTCGCCTTGACGATGAGTTCCTGGATCGCCCAGGGATCGCTCAGCGGCTGGAGCACATAGACATCGAAGGCGGCCACCGGCGAGCGGCCCATGATCCAGATGACGAGGCCTGCGATCAGGAAGGCCGTGATGAAGGCCGCGACCGATGCAAGGACGCGCATCCCGACGGAGGCATTGGTGCGAGGCGTCAGCTCAAACCGCATGGGCGCCCCCTTGAGCTTGTGCGACACCTAGCATTTCAAGGCCCACGGCCTCCTTGGTCCATTCGCCGATGGGCTTGAGCGGGCTCATGGTGCCCTGGTGGATCACGGCCATGCGGTCCGCCACCTCGAAGAGCTCGTCGAGATCCTGGCTGACGACGACAACGGCGCTGCCGTCGCGGGCCAAATCGACGAGGGCCTGCCGGATAAGGCGCGCGGCGCCGGCATCGACGCCCCATGTGGGCTGATCGACGACGAGCAGTCTGGGCTTGCGGATAATCTCGCGGCCGATCACGAATTTCTGCAGGTTGCCGCCGGAGAGCTTGCGCGCCTGCGGATCGCCCTCGGGGGTGCGCACGTCGAAACTCTGGATGATCGTGCGGGCGAGCCGCTTGGCGGCATTCGCCAGGATGAACCCGGTGCGGCTCACTTCGGTGGCCGCGTGCGAGATGAGGGTGTTCTCGCTCAGGCGATGGGTCGGCGCCGCCGCGTGGCCGAGGCGCTCCTCCGGCACGAAGGCCGCGCTGAGGCGCCTGCGGGCATCGATTCCGAGCGTTCCCGCGGGCTTTCCGGCGATGACCACCGCATCAGGCCTCTCAGCGAGACGCTCGCCCGACAGAGCCGCGAACAGCTCGGTCTGGCCGTTGCCCGCGATGCCGGCGATGCCCACGACTTCGCCGGCCCGCGCCACCAGATTGATCCCGGTCAGCGCCTGCCCATGAAGGCCTGCGGGAGGCATGGAGAGCTGCGAGATCTTGAGCATCTCGCCCTGGGGGTGATGCGGAGCGTCCGCGCGGATCTCGCCGACCTCGTTGCCGACCATGAGAGCGGCAATCTCCCGGGCGCTGCTCGCCCGCGGATCGATGGTGGCGACCACGCGCCCTGCCCTCAGGATCGTTGCGCGACGGCAGAGGCGTCGCACTTCCTCCAGCTTGTGGGAGATATAGAGGATGGAGCAGCCTTCGGCCGACAGCCTGTCCAGGGTCAGGAAGAGGTGCTCGGCCTCCTGCGGGGTGAGCACGGAGGTCGGTTCGTCGAGAATGAGCAGCCGCGGCTTCTGAAGCAGGCAGCGGACGATCTCGATGCGCTGCCGCTCCCCGGCGGAGAGCGTCCACACGGCCCGGTCGGCATCGAGGGCGAGGCCGTAGGTGCGGCTGATCTCGCCCAGCTTGCCGCGCACCGTGGCGAGGCTCCATTCTCCGGACAGGGCCACGGCGATGTTCTCGGCCACGGTCAGCTCGTCGAACAGCGAGAAATGCTGAAACACCATGCCGATGCCCAGCGTCCGGGCCTCGACCGGCGACCCGATAGCGACGGGGCGGCCCTGCCAGCGAATTTCGCCGGCGCTCGGCTCGATGACGCCGTAGAGGATCTTCACCAGCGTCGACTTGCCGGCTCCGTTCTCACCCAGCAGGGCATGGATTTCGCCCGGCTCGATCGACAGATCGATCCCGTCATTGGCGAGAAGATCGCCATAGCGCTTGCTGATCTCTTTAAGTTCGACGAGGGGTGGTCCCGAGGGTGGTACGTCTGCCTTCACACAAGCGTCTCTGAACTTAAAGGTTGAAGCCGGGTCGGAATATGCACATGGATGACGGCCCGCGCGAAACTTGGCAAGTCCCGCCGGTTCCCCTTTCCTTTGTGGAATGATCATAGGGAAGCGGCGCGCCGGTCGGCAATGCCGAATCCATGGTTTATTGTGGGTCCGCAAGCCGTCCACAGCCTGGGAGTGGAAGAAGCCATGACCGAGAGCGCCTATAACATTGCCGTCGTCGGTGCCGGAGCCGTCGGCCTCAGTGCCGCGATGGCCTTCGCCCGCGACGGTTTCAAGACCATCCTCGTCGGCGGCCTCGATGTGCGCCGGGACGGGCGCACGGTCGCCCTCCTCAACGGCTCCGTGCGCTTTCTCGAAGCCCTCGGCGTCTGGCCGGCACTCTCACGGGAGGCCGCGCCCCTCGAGACCATGCGCATCATCGACGACACGGGCAGCCTGTTCCGTCCGCCGCCGGCCTCCTTCCGGGCGGGAGAGATCGGCCTCGACGCGTTCGGATGGAACATCGAGAACATCACCCTCGTGGAAAAGCTCGCGGAAGCCGCCCGGACTTGCGACAACCTGAGCCTCGTTCCGGAATTTGCAACCGGCTTCGAGGCGGACGAGACGGGCGCGCTTCTGACCCTGGCCGACGGCAGGACCATCCGGGCCGGTCTCGTCGTCGCCGCGGACGGGCGCAACTCGCGGCTGCGCCAGATCGCGGGAATCGGCACGCAGACCTGGTCCTATCCGCAATCCGCCGTGACCGTGATCCTGGCCCATGAGCGGGATCATCGGGAGACCTCGACCGAGTTTCACACCCGGCATGGGCCCTTCACCCTGGTTCCCCTGCCCGGCCGCCGGTCCAGCCTCGTCTGGGTCACGAGCAAGGACGAGGCGGAGAGGCTGTCGAGGCTCGACGATGCCGCTCTGGCGCTCGCCATCGAGCGCCAGGCCCAGTCGCATCTCGGCGCCATGCGGATCGACGGGCCGCGCGGGCTCGTGCCCATGACCGGCCTGTCGGTCAGCCGTTACTGGGCCCCGCGCCTCGCCCTCGTCGGCGAGGCTGCCCATGTCTTCCCGCCCATCGGGGCGCAGGGCCTCAACCTGGGCTTCAGGGATGTCGCCTCCCTGCGGGATGCGGTCGTGGACGGCCAGGATGCGGGCCATGATCCCGGCTCCGACGAAGCCCTGCTGCGCTATCAGCGCAGCCGCGATCTCGATGTCCGCCTGCGGACGGCCGCGGTGGACGGCCTCAACCGGACCCTTCTGACCGGCATGATTCCCACCGATTTCCTGCGTGGGGCCGGTCTTCTGGCCCTCAGCAACATCGGCCCCCTCCGCCGGATCGTCATGCGCGAAGGCGTTCTGCCGCGCGTCGGCGTGCCCCGGCTGATGCAGGGCGCCTCACCTGCTTAGGGGAAAAGGTCGTAGGGCAGGATGCCGGTCTTCGTGGTGAGGTAGAGAAAGCCCGTCAGGGTCAGCATCGAGACCAGCGTGCCGATGAGGACGCAGGCCGAGGCGCGCTCGACGCCCACATCGTACTGGGTCGAGATGACGAAGATGTTCAGGGCGGGTGGAAGCGCCGCCATGATCATGGCGGCATAGGTCCAGGTCTGGCCGAAGTCGCCCAGTGCCGAGAGCGCCACCCAAACCAGGAGCGGATGCACGATCAGCTTGACGAAGACGAGGGCGGGAACCTCGCCGGGCATCCGCCGCAAGGGCCTCAGGGCCACCGTCACGCCGAGAAGGAAGAGAGCGCAGGGCGCGGCCGCCCCCGACAGCCACGTGACCATCTGGTCGACGGGCTGGGGCAGCTTGAGATGCATGTAGCTCGCAGCGATGCCGATGGCCGTGGCCACGTTGAAGGGATGGGTCACGACCCGCCAGACGATCCGGCGGATCGTCGCCGCGAGGCTTAGCCTCTCCAGGCCTGCCAGTGACATCAGCAGGGGCACGACGGAGAACAGGAACAGGTTGTCGAAGACGAAGATCAGCACCACGGGAGCGCTGGCGCCGGCCCCGAGCGCCGCGAGAATGAGCGGCGGCCCCATATAGCCGATATTGGAATAGGACCCCGCTACGCCCTGCATGACCGCCTGTGGCAGCTCCTTCGTGTAGCGCCATCCGGTGGCGAAGGAGAGCGCGAAGGCGCAGAAGGTCGAGAAAGTCGTAGCCAGGATGAAGGACCAGTTGGCCAGCTCGTCGAGGGGCTTGTCGGCTATGAGCCGGTAGAACAGGCACGGCAGCGCCACATAGATGAGGAAGAACTGCATCCAGGCGAGCCCGGCCTCAGGCTGCCTGACGACCTTGCCGCAGAAAAAGCCAAGCCCGATGAGGCCAAAAAAGGGGGCAAGCAGGTTGAACAGCCCGATCAGGTCGGACATCAGCGGCTCCAGGCAACAGGATGAGAGAAGCGGAACGTGAGAATCTCTTCTGGCAAGGTTGGAACCTTGCGACAATCCCGCCTTGCGGAAGCCTCGCAGTCCCGAAACGCAGGGCTCGTCTTCCTTTTGCGCCGCTCTCGCCCTTGTGACGGGGAGCCGATTTGGAGAATTCCGGCTGAATCTTTATATATCGATCATGGAGTTAAGATCATGAAAGCGAGTTCAGCCAAATTCGCGATCGGCCAGGTGGTTCGACATCGGGTGTTCGACTTCAGGGGGCTGATCTTCGACGTAGACCCCGAATTCGACAACACGGAAGAATGGTGGCTGGCGATTCCGGAAGAGTCCCGCCCCCGCAAGGACCAGCCTTTCTATCACCTCTTCGCCGAAAACGCGGAAAACGAATATATCGCCTATGTCTCGGAACAGAACCTTCTGCCCGACGATTCAGGCGAGCCCCTGCGCAATCCGATGATCGCGGAGATGTTCACACGGCAGAAGAACGGCAGTTACAAGGCCAAGCCCATTCTTGCTCATTGAGGCCTTCCGCCTGCCCCGCATTCACGCAGGAATCCAACAAAAAACGCCGGGCTCATGACCCGGCGTTCTTCTTTATGAGGCTTGCCTCTCGATGCTTAGGGCTTCGGAGCGGCCGGAGCGGCTGCGCCACCGGCGGCAGCACCGCCGTTCAGCATCTTCTGACGCATCTCTTCGCTCTTCTTCTGCAGCTCTTCCTGGAGCTTCTTCTGCTGCTCCTCGAGCACCTTCGGGTCGATCGGCGGGCCGTCGAAGGCCTTGCCGAAACCGGCGGCGGGAACGGCGAAGGTGATCTCGCGGCCCATCTGGTTCTGGACGCTGACGTTCAGGTTGTTGCCCTTCTTGAGGGAGGCGATGAAGTCGTCCTTCACCTGGGCCTCGGCGAAGCAGCCGTTGGGCAGGCACATGACGTAGCGGCCGGCGATCGCCTGGCCCTGATCGACCGTGAAGCGCAGGCCGGGCTGCAGGAGCAGGCCGAGCGGCATCACGAAGCGGACGACCTTCTGAGCCTGCTGACCCTTCACGTCATAGACGGCCAGAGCCAGAACCGGCTGATTCTGCTCGGAGACGAAGTCGCGGGTCGTGTAGCAGATCTCGGTGTTGGTGTTCTGGTCCTTGCCGCAGACCTTGGTCCAGTCGGGCTGGGACGGCTCGGACTTCACCTGAACGACGGTGGGGCCGGCATTCTGCGGGGCGCCCTGCGCCGGCTGCTGAGCCGGAGCGGCGGGCTTCTGCGCGGCCGGAGCGGCGGGCTTCGGAGCCGGCGCGGTCTGAGCCAGAACGGGTGCGCTCACCAGAAGGGCCAGAGCTGTTGCCAGGCCGCGGGTCCCCCCCAGGCTCGCGAAGCGTGTCGCGAAAGACATGTCGTTAGATCCTCTTCAGTCGAAAGGTCGGCTTTCGAATAGGCCGTTTACCCGGCGTGTTCTTAACCTGCAATGACGTGGTCAAATCCTTGCCGAATGTGGCGAAGACAAGACGTGTGGGGCTCCTTTAACCTTTCGTGTGCTAGGTTTCCAGTCACCTCGGGCAAAATTCTGTACAACATTGCCCGGCTAGCGCCATATCGCACCAGGAGCGCCATGAGCCGCCGGCTTCTACGGAATCTTCTGTTTTCCTCGCTCATCGCCCTCTCGGGAACGGGCCTGGCCTCGTCGCAGGAGGCGCCCCTTCTGCGTCATGGGCTCGCCATGCATGGCGAGCCTGAGCTTGTCCCCGGTTTCGAGCACCTGCCCTACGCCAATCCCCAGGCGCCGAAAGGCGGACGAATCACGCTTGCCCTTCACGGAACGTTCGACAGTCTCAATCCCCTGATCGTTCTGGGCGTCGCGCCGGACGTGGTGCCCCGCTACGTCCTCCAGAGCCTGATGATGCGCTCGACCGACGAGCCTTTCACGATTTACGGCCTCGTCGCCCGGTCCGTGGAGATGCCGGACGACCGGAGCTTCGTCACCTTCGATCTCGACCCCCGTGCCCGCTTTTCCGACGGGCACCCGCTCACGGCCGAGGATGTGCGCTTTTCGTTCGAGATGCTGAAGAAATACGGCAAGCCGTTCCATCGCACGAGCTTCGGAAGGGTCAAGACCGTCGAGATCCTGAATCCGCATCGCATCCGCTTCGACCTGTCCGGCTCCAACGACCGGGAACTGCCCCTGCTCATAGGGATGAGTATGCCGATCTTCCCTGCCCATGCGACCGATCCGGATCGGTTCGACAAGACCAGCCTGACCCCGCCCATCGGCTCCGGCCCCTATGCCCTGACCGAGGTGAAGCCCGGCGAACGGGTCGTGCTGACCCGCCGCAAGGATTACTGGGGCGAGGATTTGCCGGTCACGCGCGGCCTCTATAACTTCGAGGAGATCCGTTACGATTTCTATCGCGATGCCAACAGCTTGTTCGAGGCTTTTAAGGCGGGGCTTTACGATTTCAGGATCGAGAGCGATCCGGGTCAATGGGCTACGGGCTACGACATCCCGGCCGTACGAAGCGGACGCATCGTCCGGGAGACGCTGACGACGCGACTGCCGAAGGGCATGAACGGATTCGTGTTCAACACCCGCAGGCCTCTCTTCAGCGATGCAAGGGTGCGCGAAGCTTTGGGCTACCTGTTCGACTTCGAATGGGTGAACCGCAACCTCTTCTTCGGCCAGCTCACGCGCTCCGACAGCTACTTTTCGGGCTCCGACCTCGCCTCGGCCGGAAAACCCGCCGACGCGCGGGAACGGGCGCTCCTGGCCGCCTCTCCAGGCGTGGTCCGCGACGATATCCTCGAAGGCCGCTGGCAGCCTCCCTCGGGCGACGGCTCGGGACGCGACCGGGAGATGGCGCGCCGCGCCCTGGCGCTCCTCGCGGAGGCCGGATGGACGCTCGGCAACGACGGTCTTAGGAGGAAGGACACGGGCGAGCGCTTTGCGTTCGAAATGCTCGTCAATTCCAGCTCGCAGGAGCGGCTTGCGCTCAATTTCTCCCAATCCTTGAGCCGGGTCGGCATTCAGGCGCGGGTGCGTCTGGTCGACGACGTGCAGTACTGGCGGCGGCTGTCCCGCTTCGATTTCGACATGGTGCAATGGCTGTGGCCGGGCAGCCTCTCTCCCGGCAACGAGCAGCGGAACCGCTGGGGTTCGGAAGCCGCCCAGCGGAGCGCATCGCAGAACCACGCAGGCGTTTCCTCTCCTGCGATAGACCGTCTCATGGATGCGCTGCTGGAGGCCAGAAGCCGCGAGGATTTCGTCTCGGCCGTTCGTGCGCTCGATCGGGCGCTCCTGTCCGGCTTCTACGTCATCCCGCTGTTTTACGTGAAAGATCAATGGATTGCGCATAGCAGCGACCTGCGGCGGCCCGAAAAGGTGCCGCTCATGGGCACGAATATCGATACCTGGTGGCGGGAGCCGCCTGGCGTCCGATGAACGCCGGAAAGCCGTACTGTTGAGCTTACGTTCATGTAAAAAGTGAAACAAACGCCCTGCTTCGACGTTAGGTGAGCACTTCCTGTCTCACTGTCGCGTTTTATCGTAGGGTATCGCCATGAACGGAATGCCGAAGGTCCTCGTCGTCGATAACGGCGAGCGCGCTCCCGAGAGTGCTTTGTCCGCAGAGCTGGCCGGCATGGGATATGCGAGCGTGACGGCTCCCTTCGAGACGGCCGACGATGTGCTGGCCCTGATCCCGAGCCCCGCTGCCGTCGTTCTTCAGATGCCGCGCCAGGCTGCATGGGCGGAGCGCAGGCGCTTCCTCGATCTCGCCCGCCGGTTGCGCAGGAACCTCGCCGACAGCGGAACGCCTGTCATCATCACGGGCGGCGTGACCGGGGCCGCGACAATGCTTCAGAACGAGCTGAGCGAAAGAGCCGTCGCAGCGCTCGACGGCTAAAGGCTCAGCAGCTCGAAGGTGCGTTCTTCCGTCCCGGCCGGGTCTTCGTCCGTCCTGAAAAAGGCAGCAGTGCGGTCGCGTTCGCCATCCGTGCGGCGATACACGGCGATGGTGCTGCCCGGCCCTCCTCCCGTGTGTCCCGCGACCTTGAGACCCATCGTCGTCTCGCCGGCCATGACTCCGAGGCCGTATCCTGGGGATTGCCAGGGACGCCCCGGCACCGGCCCAGGGAGGACATGCGCCGAGAGCATGTCCTGAACGGCATCGGCAGGGATCAGATGCCCCTTCAGCAAACGGTCGAGAAGCAAGGCGGCATCCTGGACGGAGCCTATCAGCAAACCATGGTAAACCCAGCCCGGGTGATAGTTCTTGGCCTCTCCCATGGCGACGTTTGCAAGATCGCTCGGGCTTCGCGCCATGAAGACTCTTCCGATCCCGAGCGGCTCCAGAACGAGGCGCTGCAGGGCCGCATTCAGCTTCATGCCGGTTAGGGTCTCGATCAGCTCCCCGACCTGCCGATAGCCGATATTGGAATAATCCCATCCCTCGCCCGGCGTATCCCGGAGTCGGTCAGAATCGATGCGCTCCAAAAGGTCTGTAATGGGCCACGGCGCGTCGCCGCGTCCGACGGCCTCATGGTAGGCGTGCAACCCGCCGTAATCCGGCAGGCCGGAACGGTGCTGGAGCAGGTGCCGGAGGGTATACGGCTTGTCCCCGACAGGAGTGTCCAGCGCGACGAGGCCGTCGCGCACGAGGACCAGGGACGCCGCAGCCAGAACTGTCTTGGAGAAGCTCCACCAGGGCACCCGTCGTCCGGCGTCGTGGCTGTCCACCACGATGCCGTCCTCGACCAGTGCCGACGCCTCGACCATCAGGCTGCTTTCTTCTCCGCGATCCGCGCAAGGCTGCGCAGGATCGACGTCGCCGCCTTGATCCGCTCATCCGGCGTTTCGGTGTCGCGGATGAACACGATCTTCATGTCAGGGCGCACCTTCGCGAAGGAAGCCTGCTCCGTGACGTAGGAAATGAGGCCAGTCGGGTTGGCGAAGGCATTGTCGCGGAAGGAAATGATGATGCCCTTCGGGCCTCCGTCCACCTTCTCCACATTGGCGCGGCGGCAGAGCACCTTGATCGCCATGATCTTGAGCAGCTGATCGACCTCGGACGGCACGGGGCCGAAGCGGTCCACCAGCTCCGCCCGGAACGCGTCGATTTCCTGATCGGCTTCGAAGGTCGACAGGCGGCGATAGAGGCCGAGGCGCAGTTGCAGGTCGGCGATGTAGCTTTCCGGAATCATGACCGGCGCGCCGACCGCGATGGTGGGCGACCACTGATCCTCCGCAGGTTCCTCGATGCCAGCCTTGAGCTGGGCCACCGCCTCCTCGAGCATCTGCTGGTAGAGCTCATAGCCGACCTCCTTGATATGGCCGGACTGCTCCTCGCCCAGGAGATTGCCCGCGCCGCGGATGTCGAGATCATGGGAGGCGAGCTGGAAGCCTGCTCCCAGGGTATCGAGCGACTGAAGCACTTTCAGGCGGCGCTCCGCCTGCACCGTCATCGGCTTGTTGGCCGGAACCGTGAAGAGGGCATAGGCGCGGGTCTTGGAGCGCCCTACGCGGCCCCGCAGCTGATAGAGCTGCGACAGACCGAACATGTCGGCGCGATGCACGATGAGCGTGTTGGCGGTCGGAATGTCTAGCCCCGATTCCACGATCGTCGTGGAGAGCAGGATATCGTACTTGCCTTCGTAGAAGGCCGTCATGACGTCTTCGAGCTGGCCCGCCGCCATCTGGCCATGCGCCACCGCCACCTTCGCTTCCGGCACCTCCTTGTCGAGGAAAGCCTTCACATCGCCGAGATCGTCGAGACGCGGCACCACGTAGAACGCCTGCCCGCCCCTGTAGCGCTCGCGCAGCAGCGCCTCGCGGATGAGAAGCGGATCGAAAGGCGTGACGAAGGTGCGCACCGCGAGGCGGTCCACCGGCGGCGTCGTGATGAGGGACAGCTCGCGCACGCCCGTGAGGGCGAGCTGCAGGGTGCGCGGGATCGGCGTCGCGGAGAGCGTCAGCACGTGCACCTCGGCGCGGAGCTCTTTCAGGCGCTCCTTGTGGGACACGCCGAAATGCTGCTCCTCGTCGATGATGATGAGGCCGAGATCCTTGAACTTGATCGTCTTGCCGAGCAGGGCATGCGTACCGATGACGATATCCACCGAGCCGTCGGCAAGCCCCTCCTTCGTCTTCTTCATCTCGGCCGCGGGCACGAACCGGGAGGCCTGCGCGAGGTTCAGCGGAAGGCCGCGGAAGCGATCGCAGAAGGTCCGGTAATGCTGGCGCGCCAGCAGGGTCGTCGGCACCACGACCGCCACCTGCTTGCCGCTCATGGCCGCCACGAAGGCGGCCCGCAGGGCGACCTCGGTCTTGCCGAAGCCGACATCGCCGCACACGAGGCGATCCATCGGGCGGCCCGAACCCATGTCGTCCAGCACGGCCTCGATGGCGTTGAGCTGGTCCTCCGTCTCGTCATAGGGGAAGCGGGCCGCGAACTCGTCGTAGAGCCCTTCCGGCGGCGTCAGGCGCGGAGCATCCTTGAGAATGCGCGCGGCGGCGATCTTCATCAACGCTCCCGCCATCTCGCGGATGCGCTGCTTCATGCGCGCCTTGCGGGCCTGCCACGCTCCGCCGCCGAGCTTGTCGAGCTGGACCTCGGTCTCCTCCGAGCCGTAGCGCGTCAGGAGTTCGATGTTCTCCACCGGCAGGAAGAGCCTGTCGCCGCCTGCATAATGCAGTTCGAGGCAATCATGCGGCGCGCCTGCCGCCTCGATGGTCTTCAGTCCTTCGAAGCGCCCGATGCCGTGATCCACGTGGACCACGAGATCGCCGGGCGTGAGCGCCGCGACTTCGGTCAGGAAATCCTGCGGCCGCTTGGACTTGCGTTTCTGGCGGACCAGACGGTCGCCGAGGATGTCCTGCTCGCTGATCACGGCGAGATCGGCGGTTTCGAACCCCGTTTCCAACGGCCAGATGCCGACCGGAATCTCGTTGCGGGGATAGGCCATCGCATCAGAGAACCGGGCAATGGGCTTCGTCTGGCGCAGGTCGTGATCCTGCAGCACGTGGCAGAGACGCTCCCGAGAACCCTCGGACCACGCTCCGAGCATCACGCGCTTCTTGGCGGCCTGCAGCTCGCGGATATGGCGGACCACCGCCTCGAACACATTGGCGCTCTCGTCCGCCCGTTCGGCGATGAAGTTACGTCCCTGGCGCGCCTCGCAATCGATCACGGTCTTGCCCGCACTCTCGGGAACGGCAAAGGGCGTGAGCCGCGCGAGCGGCAGGGTGGCGGTGCGCTCCGACCACTCCTCCGGCTTGAAGTAGAGCGCATCCGGCGGCAAGGGACGATACGGCGCGACGCCGGGCTGGTTCTGGCCCATGCCCTCCCGGCGGGCGTCGTAATAGTCCTTCACCTGGGCGAGACGCTCCCCCGCGGCATCGTCGGCCAGAGCATCGAACACCACCGGCACTCCGGGGAGGTAATCGAACAGGCTGTCGAGACGGTCGTGGAACAGCGGCATCCAATGCTCGAGGCCGGAATAGCGCCGTCCCTCGCTGATCGCCTCGTAAAGCCTGTCGTCGCGGGTGGGCGCGCCGAAGGTCGCCACATAAGCCTGACGGAAACGGCGGATGCTCTCGGTCGTAAGCTGCACCTCGCTCATCGGCACGAGATCGAGGGAGCGCAGAATGCCGATCGTACGCTGGGTCTCCGGATCGAAGGCGCGGATCGATTCGAGCGCATCGCCGAAAAAGTCGAGGCGAACCGGATTCGGAAGGCCTGCCGGGAAAAGATCGATGATGCCGCCGCGGACAGCGTATTCGCCCGTGTCGCGAACGGTGCCGGTGCGCAGGAAGCCGTTGCTCTCCAGCCAGTTCACCAGCTGGGTGGTGTCCACCACGTTGCCGGGGGCCGCCGAGAAGGTTTCCGCTGCGATCCTGGCCCTCGGCGGCACGCGCTGCACGAGGGCGTTCACGGTCGTGGAAAGGATGCGCGGCTTGTCCTCGGAGGTCTTGGAGCGGGCGAGCCGGGCGAGCGTCGTCATGCGCTGCGCCGTGATTGCGGCATTGGGCGAAACCCGGTCATAGGGCTGGCAGTCCCAGGCCGGGAAAGTCAGGATCTCGATCTCGGGCGCGATGAAGCCGAGACTGTTGGCGAAGTTCTGCTGCCTCTGCCCGTCACGGGCCACATGGACGAGGACGGCCGGCCCCTCCACCTGCCCGGCGAGGCCCCGCGCGAGGTCGGCGACGGCGAGCGCGTCGAAGCCGTCCGGGACGCCGGACAACGTCAGGCTTTGGCCCTTCTTGAGGGCATCGAGGGCGCGGGTCAGGGCTGGCTTCATGATGGCATGTCGGAACGGAGATCTGGATGAACGCAGGCGCTTGCGCCCGGTTCGGTCGAAAATGTGCCGGGAGGGCTAAGGGCCTCAGCCGTGAATGGGCGAGGTATGGGTATGAAACGCCCTGAGGCGCTGGAACAGGGGCGTGTCGTAATTGGAGGGCGTCTCGATCTCCCCCGTGATCCAGCCCAGGAGGTCCCGGTCGGTCACCTCGATCAGCCGCTCGAACTCGGTAAGGTCTTTCTCCGAAAGATCGGCGATTTCCGCATCCGCGAAGCGGCCCATGATCAGGTCCATTTCCCGCATGCCACGATGCCAGGCGCGGAAGAGGATCTGCCTGCGGCGGGTGTCGAGTCCGGCGCTGCTGCGTGTCGTACCGCTCATGACATTGCTCCGATGTGGTAAGATGGCGTCGCCTCCTGGCGGCTTGGCCGCTATATAACCATCTCCCTTCGACTTGCTACTCATTTGAATGTCTTTGCGTCCTTCCGTCCTCGACCCGCTTTTCGCTCCGGCCGGCACCCTGCCGGGCGTCGGCCCCAAGATCGCGCCTCTGCTCGACCGCCTGCTCGGCGAGCCGGGAAGGCCCGCACGCGTCGTCGACCTCCTTTTTCATCTGCCGAGCAGCGGAATTTCCCGTGAGATGAAGGGCTCCATCGCGGATGCGCCTGTCGGCGAGCCGGTCACCCTCGCCGTCACCGTCGTCGCGCATCGCGCCCCGCCTCCGGGCCGCCGGGCGCCCTACCGGATCCTCGTGGAGGACGAAACCGGGGACGTGACGCTGATCTTCTTCAATGGCCACAAAGCGCGCCTCGAGAAGGCCCTGCCGGTGGGCGAACGCCGCTATGTCTCCGGCAAGATCGAGTTATGGGAAGGGCGGCGCCAGATGGTCCATCCCGACCGGATCCTCGACGACCGGGGGATCGAGAACCTCCCGGCCGTGGAAGCGGTCTATGGGCTGACCGAGGGTCTCTCCTCGCGCATGGTCGGCCGCTACATCGGCGCGGCCCTCGAAAAAGTTCCCCATCTGCCCGAATGGCAGGAGCCGAACTGGCTCGACCGCAACGCCCTGCCCGACTTCCGCCAGGCTCTCTTGGCCCTCCATCGGCCCGAGAATGCGGTTCAGCTTTCGGAGGATGCCCTCGCCAAATCGGCCCCGCGCCGGCGTCTGGCTTACGACGAATTGCTCGCCTCCCAGCTTGCCCTGGCCCTTGTGCGCAGCCGCATGCGGCGGCTGCCCGGCCGGGTGAATGCGGGGGACGGACATCTGGTCGAACGCCTGAAGGCCGCCCTGCCCTTCGGGCTGACCGCCTCCCAGGCGCAGGCCATGGAGGATATCCGCCGCGATCTCGTCTCCGACAGAAAGATGCTGCGCCTGCTCCAGGGCGATGTGGGCTCGGGCAAGACCGTGGTCGGCCTGCTCACCATGGCGAGCGCCATCGAGGCGGGGCGACAGGCGGCCATGATGGCGCCCACCGAAATCCTTGCCCGCCAGCATTACGAAAGACTTGCTCCGATGGCGGAACAGGCGGGCCTCACGATGGCTCTCCTGACGGGGCGCGAGAAAGGCGCGGCGCGCAAGGCGATCCTGGCCGGGCTGGCCGATGGCAGCATCCAGATCGCGGTGGGAACGCACGCCCTGTTCCAGGAAGGGGTCGCGTTCCAGGATCTCGGCGTCGCCGTGGTGGACGAGCAGCACCGATTCGGCGTGCACCAGCGCCTGGCGCTCGGCTCCAAGGGCGAGGCCGTCGACATCCTCGTCATGACCGCGACGCCGATTCCGCGCACCCTGGCGCTCACCTATTTCGGCGACATGGACGTGTCGGTGCTGAGCGAGAAACCGGCGGGCCGCAAGCCGATTGCCACCAAGCTCATCTCCATCGACCGTCTCGACGAGGTGATCGGCGGCATCGGACGCGCCATCGCCAATGGCGATCAGGTTTACTGGGTCTGTCCGCTCGTTGGCGAATCCGAATCCATCGACCTCGCCGCCGCCGAGGAACGCTTCGACATGCTCAGGAGCTTCTTCGGCGACAGGGTCGGCCTTGTGCACGGCAAGATGGCAGGCAAGGACAAGGACGCCGCCATGGAGCGCTTTTCCGGCGGCGAGACCAAGGTCCTGGTGTCCACCACCGTAATCGAAGTCGGCGTCGATGTGCCCAACGCCACCATCATGGTCATCGAGCACGCGGAGCGCTTCGGGCTCGCCCAGCTCCACCAGTTGCGCGGACGAATCGGACGCGGCTCGAGATCCTCCACCTGCCTGCTGCTCTACAAGGGGCCGCTCGGGCAGGTCGCGCAGGCCCGTCTCGAGATGATGCGTCAGACGGAGGACGGCTTCCGCATCGCGGAAGAGGATCTGCGCCTTCGCGGCGAAGGTGAGGTGCTGGGCACGCGCCAGTCCGGAACGCCGGGATTCAGGCTCGCCCGCCTGGAAACCGACGGCGATCTCCTGGGAGCCGCAAGGGACGATGCCCGCCTGATCGTCGACCGGGACCCGGATCTCGTCAGCGAACGCGGGCAGGCCCTGCGGGTGCTGCTCTATCTGTTCGAGCGCGATTCAGCGATCCGGCTGCTAAGGGCCGGATAGAAGCCCCTTACTCCACCGTCACGGATTTGGCGAGATTGCGCGGCTGGTCCACGTCCTTCCCCATGAAGACGGCCGTGTGATAGGCCAGCAGCTGGATCGGAACCGCGTTGACGATCGGGGCCACGACGGGATGCACCGAAGGCATGACGATGGTCGCCATGGTCTCCAGTCCCGACTCCAAGGCGCCCCGCTCGTCCGTGATAAGGATGATGCGGCCGCCGCGCGCGGCCACTTCCTGCATGTTGGACACGGTCTTCTCGAAGATGCTGTCGTGGGGCGCGATGACGATGACGGGCATCGTCTCGTCGATGAGCGCGATGGGGCCGTGCTTCAGCTCCCCCGCCGCGTATCCTTCCGCGTGGATATAGGAAATTTCCTTGAGCTTGAGGGCGCCCTCCATGGCCAGCGGATAGGACGTGCCGCGTCCGAGGTAGAGCACGTCCTTGGCCTTGGAGAGCTCGCGGGACAGGATCTCGATCTGGTGCTCCCGCTTGATCGCTTCCGTCATCTGGCCCGGAACGGCGATCAGCGCGTTGACCAGTTCCTTCTCGTCCTCGGCGCTGAGCGTCCCGCGGGCGCGGCCGGCGGCGATGGCGAGGGAGAGCAGAACCGTGAGCTGGCAGGTGAAGGCCTTGGTCGACGCCACGCCCACCTCGACCCCGGCGAGGGTCTGCGCGACCACGTCGCTCTCGCGCGCCATGGTGGAGGTCGGGACATTCACCACGGAAAGGGTATGCTGCTTCTCGGCCGAGGCGTAGCGGAGGGAGGCCAATGTGTCCGCCGTCTCACCGGACTGGGACACGAAAAGGGCAAGGCCGCCCGGCTCCAGCGGAGCCTCCCGGTAACGGAACTCCGAGGCCACGTCGATCTCGACCGGAATGCGCGCGAGGCGCTCGAACCAGTATTTCGACACGAGCCCGGCGAGATAGGCCGTGCCGCAGGCGGAGATCGAAATGCGCTTCAGGTCCTTGAAGTCGAAGGGCAGCTCGAAGGGCAGTTCGACCCGCTCGCCCGAGAAATTCACGTAATGGGCGAGCGTGCGCCCGACCACCTCGGCCTGTTCGTGAATCTCCTTGGCCATGAAGTGTCGGTAATTGCCCTTGTCCGCCAGGAAGGAGCCAGCCGGAATCTTGTGACGAATCCGCTGCACCGGCCGCCCCGATTCATCCCGGATATCCGCCCCCTTGCGGGTCAGGATCGCCCAGTCGCCGTCTTCCAGATAGGCCACCTCGTCCGTGAACGGAGCCAGGGCGAGCGCATCCGAGCCGAGATACATCTCACCCTCGCCATAGCCGATGGCGAGGGGTGCGCCGTGGCGCGCACCGATCAGCAGGTCTTCCTCTCCCGAAAACAGGAACCCGAGCGCAAAGGCACCGCGCAAGCGCGGCAGGGTCACGGCCACGGCTTCGATAGGTGGGCGCCCCTGGCGGATCTCATAGGTGACCAGCTGGGCCACCACCTCGGTGTCCGTCTCGGTCTCGAACCGGATCCCTTTTGCCTCGAGCCCCGTCTTCAGCTCGCGGAAATTCTCGATGATGCCGTTATGGACCACCGCCAGCCTGTCGGTGGCATGCGGGTGCGCGTTGGTCTCGTTGGGTTTGCCATGGGTGGCCCACCGGGTATGGCCGATGCCGATGACGCCCGAGAGCGGAGCGTCCGAGAGCCTCGCCTCCAGGTTGCGGAGCTTTCCCTCGGCTCGGCGGCGCTCGAGCCGTCCTCCTTCGAGAGTCGCCACGCCTGCGGAATCGTAACCCCGGTATTCAAGCCGCTTGAGCGCCTCCACGATCTGCGGCGCAACCGGCGTTTTCCCAATGATCCCAACAATTCCGCACATAATGAAGATCTTCCTTTTGCAATGCGATCATCGCTACGCTTGTGGCCTCTTTACAGAGAGAGGCCGCAAGGGCGGAATCAACTTGCGTAACCTATTGTGACAGCCGCGCTTACTTTCGCTTGGCGGCCTGGGCCTTTTCCCGGAAGGCGATGGCCCAGCCTTCCTTCACGGTCTGGCGCCCGCGTCCGAGACCGAGCGCATCGGCGGGGATGCTCTCCGTGATTACCGACCCAGAACCGACGAAGGCCCCCTTGCCGATGGTCACGGGGGCGACGAGGGACGAGTTCGAGCCGATGAAGGCCCCCTCGCCGATCTCGGTCCGGTACTTGCCGAAACCGTCGTAATTGCAGGTGATGGTGCCCGCACCGATATTGGCCTCGGCCCCGACGCTCGCATCGCCCAGATAGGTCAGGTGGCTGACTTTCGCGCCTGCGCCGAGTTCCGTGTTCTTGATCTCGACGAAGTTGCCGACCTTGGCCCTGGGGCCGACCGAGGCTCCCGGACGCAGGCGGGCGAAGGGGCCGACCCCCGCACCGGCCGCGATATGCGCCCCTTCCAGATGGCTGAAACTGTGAATGACGGCTCCGGCCTCGACGACGACGCCGGGGCCGAAAACCACGTGCGGCTCGACCACCACGTCCTGGCCCAGCCGTGTATCGTGGCTCAGGAAGACCGTCTCGGGCGCGACGAGCGTGACCCCGGAGGCCATGACTTCATGGCGCAGACGCTCCTGGATGATGCGCTCGGCGGCAGCCAGCTGCGCCCGGTCGTTCACGCCATGGACCTCTTCCTCCGACACGACGGCGATGGCCGTCCTGTGCCCCAGGTGGCGGGCGATCTCGACGATATCCGTCAGATAATACTCGCCTTTGACGTTCGTGTTCTCCACGCGGTCGAGGAGCGTCAGCGCCACGTCCCCTCGGATCGCCATCAGGCCGCCGTTGCAGAGGGTGATCGCCCGCTCCGCCTCGCTGGCATCCTTGTGCTCGCGGATCGCCAGAAGCTGGTCGCCGGAGGTGATGAAGCGGCCGTAGCCGGTCGGATCCTTGGCCTCGAACCCCATGGCCACCACAGCGGCTCCCTCGGCCAGCGGCGCCCGCAGCTTGGCGAAGGTCTCGGGCAGGATCAGGGGCGTATCGCCGAAGGCGACGATCACGTCGTCCACGGGCTGCTCCAGCGCCTCACGGGCGGTAAGGACCGCATGAGCCGTCCCGAGGCGGTCCTTCTGCACGAAGATCCAGGCGTCGGGCCGGTCTTTTTGAACCTCTTTCGCAACATCTTCCCGGTCGGGGCCGATGACCACGGCGGTGCTCGTGGCCCCGGCCGTGGTCAGGGCGGCCAGGACATGCCCGAGCATCGAGCGATTGGCGACCTGATGCAGGACCTTGGGCTTTGCGGATTTCATCCGGGTCCCTTCCCCCGCTGCGAGGACGATGGCCAGGCAGGACCGGGGCGAGGACGGCTTGAAGGTATCGGTCGAGGTCATAAGGTTTCAATCCGGTGGCGCATAGCCGAGCAGCTAAATCACAAGAGGTAATTCGGCAATCGTTTCATGAGGAATGCGCCCATTCCTCAATAGCCGCGTTTACTTCACGCTCACGATTGATGATATGTATAAGGCATTCCAGTTCTCGGGCTGAAGAGCCTCGTTCACTCAAGAGTATCGCTGTGCCGGTTCCGCCAAGGGGTTCGTCCCCCTTATTTCCTCGCCGGCGCGACATGCTGGCTTATATCGGCGTTTCCGTCGCCGGGCTTGCATGCGCGTCTGCCGTTCGAGCCCAAACGCCCCAGGCTACGATCTCCGCACGGATGGGGGAGAATCAGCGGTTCGATCCGGCCGTCGTGATCGATATCGCGCGCCAGCTCGCCAAGAAGCCCTTCGTGGCGCCTCCCAACGACCTGCCGGACGTGTTCGGAAACCTGAACCAGGAGCAGTACGCGGCCATCCGCTACACCCAGCCGCCCATCTGGAGCGCGGAATCCCGGGGTATCTCCATCGAGCCGCTTCACCGCGGCTTCGTGTTCAGGGACGCCGTCGATCTCTACCTCGTCGAGGACGGGGCCATCCGACGGATCGCCTATAATCCGTCCCTGTTCGAGTTCGGCCGCATCAACCTGCCGAACAATATCCAGGATATCGGCTTTTCCGGCTTCAAGCTGATCGCCCAGAACGGCAAGCCCTTCGATTTTGCCATCATCCAGGGCGGCACCTTCTTTCGCGCCATCGCCAGGGGGCAGACCTATGGCGCCATCGCGAGGGCGCTGACGCTGCGTCCGGCGGAGGCGCGCGGCGAGGAGTTTCCACTCTTCCGCGCTTTCTGGCTGGAGCGCCCGAGCGTAGGCAGCAACAGCATTACCGTCCACGGCCTGCTCGATTCGGAATCCACAACCGGCGCGGTCCGCATGACCTTCCGTCCGGGCGACATGACCATCGTCGATGTGGAGACGAGCCTCTTCCCGCGCGTCAACCTGGAGCATGTGGGTCTCGGCGGCATCGCCTCCACCTACCTCTATGGTCCCAACGATCTTCTGAACTCCGACGACATCCGCCCCGCCGTCTACGAATCCTCCGGCCTGCAGATGCTCAACGGATCCGGGGAATGGCTGTGGCGGCCCCTGCACAATCCGGAAACGCTCCAGATCTCCGCCTTCGTCGACAGTTCGCCCAAGGGCTTCGGCCTGCTCCAGCGGGAGCGCTCCTACGAGGCGTTCCAGGACGACGAGCAGCGTTTCGAGCGCCGCCCAAGCGTCTGGATCGAACCTCTGGGCGATTGGGGCCAGGGAAGCGTGCAGCTTCTGGAAATCCCGACCGATGCCGAGATCAACGATAATATCCTGGCCTATTGGCGCCCCAAGGCAGCCATGGCGGCCGGATCGGAGGTCGCCGTCGCCTATCGTCAGTATTGGGGCTGGAACGCCCCGGAGCGGCCGCCGCTCGCAACGGTGACGCAAACCCGATCCGGACGCGGCAGCAGCGGACGCCGGCGGCGCTTCACCGTCGATTTTTCCGGTGACGCATTGGGTGACAATCTGCCGGGGGACCTTAAATCCGTCCTTACCGTTGGTCCTGGAACATTCCAGAACCTCAAACTTTTGCCATATCCTGAGCGAAAGACGGTTCGCGTTGCGTTCGAGCTTGACCCGGGCAACGAAAACGCGTGTGAGATGCGCCTGCTTCTTGAATCAGGCGGGAAACCGATTAGCGAGACATGGCTTTATCGTTGGACACCGTAGGTCCCGACTCGAACCCCAATGTAGCCGCCATCGAGCGGCCCGCAGCCGCTATGCCTCCCGAGAGGCACCTCGACATGCCGACCCAGTCGCTTCGGCGCTGGTCGGCCTCTGAGGAGCGCAAGCCTGTCCTACGGCACCCGCAGCTCGGAACCTGGCTTGCCCGGCTTTTCGTGTTCGGCGGCGGGTTGCTGCTCACGGCCTATGGCACCTACGAAATGTATCAGGTCGTGTCGGTCAGCCGCACGACCGCCCTCCAGTGGGTGCTGGTCGCGCTCTTCACGATCAACTTCTCCTGGATTGCCGTTGCGTTCACCAGCGCCCTGCTCGGCTTTTTCGCCCTTCTGCGGCAGCCCGGACATCGCGGAGAACTGCCCTCGTCGCTGCAGCATCGCACCGCGATCGTGATGCCGGTCTACAACGAGCAGACGAACCGCACTTTCGCAGCCTTGGAGGCGATCTACGAATCGGTCGAGGCGACGGGCCTGGGCGACCATTTCGACTATTTCATCCTCTCCGACACCACGAACCCGGATGCCTGGATCGCCGAGGAGCGGGCTTTCCTCGCGCTGAGGGAGCGTCTGGGGCCGGGCGCACGGTTCTACTACCGGCACCGGCAGAAGAACTACCATCGCAAGGCGGGCAACATCGCCGATTTCGTATCTCGCTGGGGCGGGCATTACGAACACCTGCTGGTGCTCGATGCCGACAGTCTCATGACGGGCGAGTGCATCGTGCAGCTGGCGGCCGCCATGGAGGCCGACCCGGACGCCGGCATCATCCAGTCGCTGCCGCTCATCATCAATCGCAACACGCTCTTTGCCCGCCTTCAGCAATATGCCGCCCGCGTCACCGGACCGGTCATCGCCATGGGCCTTGCGGTCTGGATGGGGCGGGACGGCAATTACTGGGGCCATAACGCGATCATCCGCACCAGGGCCTTCGCCGCCCATGGCGGCCTTCCCGATCTCAAGGGCAAGCCGCCTTTCGGGGGCCACATCCTGAGCCACGACTTCGTCGAGGCGGCCCTGCTGCGCCGCGCGGGCTGGTCGGTCTACATGCTGGCGGACCTGCAGGGATCCTACGAGGAAAGCCCGCCCTCCCTCATCGACCTCTCGGCACGCGACCGGCGCTGGTGCCAGGGCAATCTCCAGCACATGCGGGTGATCACCGCGAAGGGACTGAAGCTGCCGACGCGCCAGCATTTCGCGACCGGGATCATGTCCTACCTGGCCTCGCCGTTCTGGCTCTTCCAGCTGATCGTCGGTATCGCCCTCGTCCTGCAGACCACCTATATCCGGCCGGAATATTTCGCCCGCGACTTCCGTCTCTATCCGATCTGGCCCCGCTTCGACCCCGAGCGCGCTCTGGCGCTTTTCGCGCTGACCATGGGCATCCTACTGGCGCCGAAGATCTTCGGGCTGATCCTCATGCTCATCCGTGGCGAGGAGCGGCGCGCCTCCGGAGGCGGCATTCGCCTGATCGTGTCCTCGACCATCGAGATCATCCTGTCGGCGCTGCTGGCGCCTATCCTGATGCTCATCCAGTCGGGTTCGGTGTTCCAGATCCTGCTGGGGCGCGACACCGGCTGGCAGCCCCAGCGCCGCGACGACGGGTCCATCCCGTTCAAGGACATCGTCCGCCGTCACAGGGCCCATACGGTGCTCGGCGTACTCGCCGGGCTCTCGGCCTTCATGATCGCCACATCCCTGTTCCTCTGGATGTCGCCCACGATCATCGGCCTTCTGCTGGCAATCCCCCTATCATGGCTCAGCGGCCAGCTCGGGGCCGGTCTGGCGCTCAAGCGACTCGGGCTTCTCAGAACGCCCGAGGAGCACCAGCCGCCGGCCATTGCCGTTCGCGCCAACGAATTGCAGGCCCGCAACGCCGCCTTCGGCTTCGACGATGCGGACAGCCTTCGCGCCATCTACGACGATGCAAGCCTGCGCGAGCGCCACATCGACATGCTTCCGCCCGCATCCCCGCGCAAGCGCGGGATCATCGAGACCGAACGCGCCTTGGCGGAAGCGAAGCTGATGGATGCCGAAACGATCGACGACGCGGTGAACTGGCTGCAGAACAAGGAACGCATGGTCGTGCTCCACGATCGTGTGCTGATCGACAGGCTCGTGCACCTCAAACCCAGGCCGCTCGAAGCGCAGGCCGCCGAATAAGCGTCGCTTCGCCGGGGCCTCAGGCCCCGGTTTCTTTTTGAGCCAGAGTAGCCGTTCGCTCTGCATCGCCTTCCACCTCGCTCAGCATCCAATCGCGAAATGCCACGATCTTGGCCGAACGTTTGCGTGCCTTCGGATAGACGAGCCAGTATCCCCGCTCCGAGGTGGCGAGCAGGTCGAAGGGCTGAACGAGACGGCCCGCCGCAAGGTCCCCAGGAAAGAAGTAGGGATTGATCAGGGCAAAGCCCTGCCCCGCCATCGCCGCCATGGCTTCGAATTGCTGAATGCCAAGCGAGTTGTCGGGATGGTGCGAGAGATCGACATTGTCGATGCCCGCTGCCGCAAACCAGTCCTGCCACCAGGGATCGCTGGGGGAGATGATGGGAAATTTCAGAATGTCGGCGGGCTCTTTCAGCGTGTGTCCCCGAATGAGATCAGGGCTGCAGACCGGTGTGAAAAGGTTCGGAAACAGAAGGTGCTTCTCCAGTCCGGGCCACTCCCCATTGCTGCTCCTGATAGCGATGTCGAACTCGCTCTGGGCGAAATCCATGATCTGAGAGGAGACGGAAAGCTGAACGGCGATATTCGGGTGCAATTGCTGAAATCGTCCCAGACGCGGAATCAGCCAGTTGGCCGCGAAAGTCGTCAGGGTGGTGATGGAGAGGACCGACTGCACGGCCTCTTCGACACCGGCAAAGGCGGTCCGCAAAGCCTCGAAGGCCTCCGTAACGGCAGGCGCGAGCTGGCGCCCTTTCGCCGTCAGGCTCACCTGGCGCGGCAAGCGCGTGAACAGCGGCGCGCCGATGCGATCCTCGAGCATCCTGATCTGATAGCTCACGGCGGCCTGGGTCATGCCCAGCTCCTCAGCGGCCCGGGTGAAGCTCTGATGGCGCGCAGCGGCTTCGAACACCCTGACGGCGCTCATGGGTGGAAGTTTTGCGAGAGGCTTTGACATATCGAATCCATAAGGCTGGCTTATGCCAGCCCCTTGGGTTTCGCTTTGTCAAGGCGGTCCTGCGGGCGCACCCTGTGCAGGCTTGAACGAGGGCGCCGAAGCGCCCTGCTTAAACTAAATCGGTAGATCGCCATGAGATATGAAGAGACCCGCCGCATGCGCGGCACCGGGAGCGTTTGGCTGCGCCTGACATCATGGCTCAAGCCCCCGCGCCCGAGGAAAGCCCCCATCGTCGGAAATCTGACCCGTCTGTCCGATCACGAGCGGCGCGACATCGGTTTGAGCGAGCCGCTTCGCTTCATGGACTGGCGCGCCCTGGCGGACAAGGGACCGTTCTGACCGTCAGGACGTGAGGCGGCTCGGCTTCAGCTCGCCACTCTGCTCGAGCAGCGAGTGACCCGTGGACGCGATATGCGCCTCGATGCGCTTGAGGTCGCGAACGATGTCGAGCTGAAGCGCGCTCGTGTCGCCGGCGTTCCGGCCGGACCGGAGCTGCTCCAGGTGCTTCTGGGCTACGGCCCGCTCCAGATCGCGAAACCGCTCCTTCTCGGCAACGAGCCTGCGAGCGGAGCCGTGATCCTGAAACATGAGCACGGATGCCGCCAGCTGGAGATGTTCGAGGAGCTTGGCGTGCATGTTGGTGATGTCTTCCAGGCTGTCCTTGGGCAGACGCAGATGGTTCTTGATGCGCTTGGCCGCAAGCTCCATCAGGTTCTTGTCGATGATGTCGCCCACATGCTCCAGGTTGATCGCAAAGGCGAGGATGTCGGACAGACGCTTGGCCTCATCCTCGCTCAGGGCCTCGTGGTTGATGGAGCTCAGGTAGCGGCGGATCGCGCTGAACAGGCGATCCAGAACGTCATCGGTGCGGCTGACCTGATCGACGCGGCTGATATCGTCCTCGCGGAAAAGATCCTGGGAACTGCGCAGCATGGATTCCACCGTATCCACCATGCGCAGCACCTCGCGGGCCGCGTTGGAGAGAGCGACGGACGGCGTGTCCAGGGCATCCTTGTCCAGATATTGCGGCACGCCCGGATCGGAGGCCTGAAGCTTTTCCGGAAAAGCCTTCACCAGCAGCTTCGCGATCCACGGCAGAGGCAGGATGAAGAAGGCCGCCACGGCGACATTGAAGATCGTGTGGAAGTTGGCTGCGAGGCGGGCCGGGTTCGGATCGAAGAGCGCCATGGCGGACAGGATCGGATCGATCAGGGGCAGCGCCACGGCGCACCCGACGATCCGCGTCGCCAGGTTGCCCACCGGCACGCGGATCTTGGCAGGATCTCCTCCCATGGCCTCCAGGAAAGGATTGAGAGCGCTGCCGAGATTGGCCCCGAGCACCATCACCAGGGCCGCAGGCGGCGCAATCACGCCCGCCGAGGCCAGGGACATGATCAGCAGCATAGCGGCGACGCTGGAATGCGCGACCCAGGCAAAGAAGGCCGAAAGGAGCACCAGGATCAGCGGATCGGACGCAATGGCCGACAGCAATTCCTTCAGAACGACCGAGTCCTCGATCAGATGGATGGTCGCGCTCAGAAGATGCAGCGACAGCAGCATCAGCCCGAGGCCGATCGCAACGCGCCCCAGATCCTTGGTCCTGCTCGTCTTCCCGCGCCGGAAGGCCGTATAGCCGACAAAGACCAGTACCGGGAAAATCAGGGAGACATCAAAGGAAAGCACCTGCACGATCAAGGTCGTGCCCACATTGGCGCCCAACATGACGGCAAGGGCAGGCACGATATCCACCGCGCCGCCCGCTGTGAAGGAGGCTACCATCAGCGCCGTGGCCGTGCTGCTCTGCAGAACCGTCGTGACGCCTACGCCGGCAAGGAAGGCCTGGAGCCGCGTTCTGAGCGCCATGCCCAGGATCCAGCGCAGATCGCTGCCGAAGGCGCGTTGAACCCCGCTGTTGACCATGTTGATGCCCCATAGAAGCAGGGCAATCTCACCGAGAAGGTGGATCACGACGGAGGTAACAGACATTCAGCCCTCTGGATTCGGGAGTTGCGGCACGATCCTCCTGCTTATCCACCAATGGTCGGAACGGCAATCAGGTTGCCGGCTAATCATGCACATCCCACGGTAAAATCTTTCAAAAAGATCCTGTTCGATTTCCGCAGGGACAAGCCACATTGGCATATCGCCCGATACGACCGTTTAAGCGAGAGCCCTTCTCGCGAGCAGGCCGCGAAATGCACGTTCCGAAAACAACGCAAGGGCGAAAAACCCTTGAACAGGAGCAATTTGGCTACTCCCAACGCATGCCGTCATCTCCTTAAGGAACTCTGCTCTTTTCCGCGATTAGCCGGTACGCATGATGTTACGACATGGCTAAGTTCCAGGGTGGTTGTATCCTTGATGGACAGTCTCTCACTGGTTGGTGCACGAGGGCGTGAGATGGGTTTGGACGATCCATTTCCAATTGAAAGATGCTCCGGGCGTGTCCGGGCAGCCATTTTGGCCGAATTCAAGGGGCGATGTCCCACCATTCGCGAGGTCGCGAACATTTCCGATGCGCAATGGCTGACCGTTCCCAATATCGGCCCCACGACCCTGGAGGAACTGCGGAGCATGACCTATCCCGCTCCCATCGGGGAGAACCGGACCGCAACCACAAGCATGCCGGATAGTGAACTGCTTTCACGGTTGAACCGTCTTCAGCGCGAGTTGAACACCCTGATCGGAGAAATTAAGGCGAGGTTCAATTCTCTCGCTTCCAAAAACAATCAGCCTCGATGAGTTCAGCGCACGGCTCTGCAGAGCCGAAGCTATTTGATATCGCTCAGAACTGCACCCGCCCGGCCTTCTATCTTCCGCTTTAATCTCAACGACATCGCAGAACATCTATTGCTTAGACAACCAGAACAATCTTGTATGCAGTTTGATAATGTAACGTTATTATATAATAAATGCGATTGTTCGATTCAAATATCAGATTTATTTCCTTTGATTTACTTGACTCTAGGGCATGAAAGGAGTTGGTGAAATCGAAACGGAACGGATCGCCGTGCCCTTTGGCAATAAGGCCGACCCGCTCCGGATTGGGGGCATTTGCATGTCTAACGTTGTGCGTAGCACTGAGTTCGTCATCGATCAGAATGAGCGGATCGGCAATGGCGACCTCTATGAAGTCGGGACTCCGGCGGTCAAGTTCCGGGTCGAAGAGCTCGGCGACGGCACCCTCCGACTGACGGCATCCGTCTTCGACAACAAGGACGACGGCAAGGTCGACACCGCCGACATCCGCGGCATTTTCTTCCATATTGCCAATATCGACGACAACGCCACCGACGAGACGTGGCTGCAGGGCCTGTCGGTTACGGGAGCGGGCGCGAATGCGGCGTATGTTCAGGGCATCGCCCTCAATGCCGATGGCGTGCAGGTCGTCCCCGGCGGCAGCAACTCCGACAACATGAACGGTCGTCCCCTCACCCCCTATGATGTCGGCATCGGCGTCGGAACGTCTGGCATCGGAAGGGACGACATCAAGTCCATTACCGTCATTCTCGACCATGCGACGGACAATCTGACCCTTGAGCACCTTGCCCTTCAGGGCTTCGGCGCGCGGCTCACCAGTGTGGGCGTGGAAGGATCCAATCGCAGCGACAGCCTGAAGCTCTGGGGTGTTGCGCCTGCTGTCACTCCTCCGCCAACGGACAACCCTCCTCCGACAGACAACCCACCTCCGACCGATAATCCCCCTCCCACCGAGGACAATCCTCCGGTCGTCACGCCGCCGGTTCCCGGCAACGACGATCTCATCGAAGCTGGCGACGGCGACGACTTCATCCATGGCGGCAGCGGCAACGATGAGATGCAGGGTGAAGGCGGGAACGACACCATCTACGGCGGCACGGATCGCGGCGAGATCGCTTGGAATCCCGGCAACGGAAAGCTGAGCAAAGTTCTCATCGGCGACAATCTCTACGGCAACGACGGCCAGGATACCTATCGCTACGCCAAGGGCGACGGCGTCGACATGATCTGGGACTTCCGGCCCGGCGAGGATGTCATCGAACTCAGCGGCTATTCCCTGAAGGACATCAAGGCGACGTGGGTCGGCAAGGTCGCCAACTGGATCGACACGCCCAAGCACAACAAGCTGGCGCTGACCTTCGGCGACGGCGGCGCCATCGTCTTCAACGATTATGCCGGGCTGGATACCAGCAAGGCGGTCGCCCTCAAGCTCTCGGACGGGACGACCCTGAGCTTCGCGCAGCTGATCGCGTTGGCAGGCGCCAAGCCGGCCAATTTCGAGATCAATGACGAGCGTCAGGTTGCTCTGCGCCAATACGACCAGCGCGGACTCGGCAAGGGCCTCAATGCCTATGGGGGCAACGACCAGGACAAGCTGCTGGGCGGTTCCGGCGACGACAACCTTTATGGTAATGAGGGCGTCAACGGCCTGAACGGCAAGGACGGCAACGACCAGCTGTATGGCGGAAACACCCGGGATACGATGCTCGGTGGAACCGGCGACGACATCGGCTATGGCAATGGCGGCGACGACCTGATCGTCGGCGGAACGGGTTCCGATCGCCTCTACGGCGCGGGCGGTTCCGACTACATCTTCGGCGACGAGATTCCCGATGGCCTGACCCTGCCCTCGACCTTCGCGGGCGATCTGAAATGGCTTCTCGACGAGAAGACGCTGGTCACATCCTCCAGCGTGACGCTCGCCAATGACATTGCCGATGTGAAGGCCCTGGGGAAGGGCGCTCTCAGCCTCACAGGCAACAAGCTCAACAACGTGATGATCGGCAACGCCGGCGAGAACGTCATCAAGGCCGGCCAGGGCCATGACAAGGTCTACGGAGGATACGGCAACGACATCCTGTCCGGCGGCTCCGGCAAGGACGTCTTCGTATTCGATGCAAAGCTTGGAACCGCAAAGACGAACCGGAAGGTGAACTTCGACACGATCACCGATTTCAGCACGAAGGAAGACAAGATCTACCTCGACAACGCCATCTTCAAGAAACTGGGCGGCGGTTCGGCTCCCAATCCGAAGACGGTGAAGAAGGACTTCTTCACCATTGGCTCCAAGGCGAAGGACAAGAACGACTACCTCGTCTACGACAAGTCGACGGGCGTGCTGTCCTATGACGCCGACGGTTCCGGCTCGAAGAAGGCGGTCGAGTTCGCCCAGCTCAAGGCGGGCCTCGACCTGAAGTACAGCCACTTCTTCGTCATCTGATCCTTCGAAATCGATATCAGAACACGAAAGGCGCACTCTTGTAGCGCGCCTTTTCAATGGCGGACCATGCGGCCGCTCGATCGGATCAGATCGCGAACGGCAGGATCGCGCGGGTTCCGGCGTGGCGCCGGTCGAACTCGATCATGGATTGGAGGTTCGAAGCCATGGCCTTCACGATCCTCGTACCGAGCCCACTCCCCTGCACCTCTCCGGAGCCGCTCAATCCCACTCCGTCGTCTTCGACGATGAGCATGATATGCCCATCCTGGGATGAGAGAATGACGCGGATCTCTCCCGTTTCGCCATAGGGATAGGCATATTTGAATGCGTTCGTGACGAGTTCCGTGACGATCACGCCTACCGATACGGCCTTGTCCGTGGGAATGGAGATGGGCTCGACCGTCAAAACGATCCTATGCCCCCGCTTGTCGGCCCGCATGGCCCCTTCCAGCTCCTCCACCAATCCCTGGAGATAGGTGTCCATCTCGACGAAGCGTACATCGTTCGAGGTGTAGAGGCGGCGGTGAATCTGCGCGATTGCCGCGATGCGGCTCTGTGTTTCCGTCAAGGTATCCTTGGCCACGGTGTCGCTGCCAAGCGCCCTTTGCTGCATGGCGACAAGGGACGCAACGAGTTGCAGGCTGTTGGCGACGCGATGGTTGACTTCGCGCAGCAGCATCTCCGCCCGCTCCCGGGCCTCGCGCATTTCCCGCTCGGCGGCTTCCTTTTCCTGGCGGAGCCTTTCGGCTGCAAGCGCCTGCTCCGCGGCTGTCCGGAGAAGATCGAGGAAGACGCCGCCCACGTCCTTGATGACGTAGTCGGCGGCTCCTGCCTTGAGCGCCGCGACGGCGATGCGGCTCTCATCGGCGCCGGTTACATAGATGACCGGCGGTGGATTGGCGAGCCTCTGAATTTCGGCGAGAACCTCGAGCCCTTCTTTGCCGGGCATGAAATGGTCGAGCGCGATCACGTCGAAGCGATCGGACGTGAGCTTGCTCAAACCCTCGTCGCCGCTCAGCGCATGGCTGACCTGAAAACCGTATCGCTCCAAGGTACGCTCGACAAGACGCCCCAAACCGTGATCGTCGTCGATATAGAGAAGCCGGATTGGCGGAGGCGCGGCGGCAGCTTGGTTCATAGGGTTTCGGGAACCTGGATCACGGAGAGGAAAAGCCCAAGCTGGCGGATCGCCTGAGAGAAGGAATCGTATTCCACGGGCTTCGTGATGTAGACGTTGGCGCCGAGGTCGTAGCAACGCTGGACTTCGCGCTGATCGTCGGTCGTCGTGAGCACTACCACCGGAGCGCGCTTCAGTTTTTCGTCGCTTTTGATCTTCGCCAGAATGTCGACGCCGTTCATGTCCGGCAGGTTGAGATCCAGGAGCACCAGGAAGGGTCCCGCATTGCGCACCTCGTCGCTGAAGAGATGATCGAGTGCCCCCGTTCCGCTTTCGAAGGTCCGGATTTCATTGCAAACGCCTGCCCGCCGGATATTTTTCTCAATTAGGAGAGCGTGCCCCTCATCGTCTTCGACCATGATGATGGTAACGGGCTGTTGTTGGGGCATCAGACGGTTTCCGCGCTCAGGCTAATAGATTTGGGTAAGGTGACGGTGAAGGTCGAGCCCTCTCCCAGCTGCGAGGAGACCGAGATCGTGCCGCCTAGCCTTCGCACAAGCGCCCGCACATGCGCAAGGCCAATGCCTTCGCCCTGCTGATCCTGGACGCCCGAGCGCCGGAACAGGTCGAAGATGCGCTCGAAGTCCTTCGGGTCGATTCCTCGGCCATTATCCTCGATCTCGTACAGGACACTGTCTCCAAGATCCTTTCCCCGTACGACAATTCGCCCCGTAACTCCCGGTTTCAGATATTTAACTGCGTTATCGATCAGGTTTCCAAAGATCTGCTCGACAGCAAGCCGGTCGCTCGTCAGGTCTGGAAGCGATGTCAAGATCAGCTCGGCGCCACGCTCCTGAAGTTGGTGTGCGACGCTTTGGCGCTGGGTCGCGAGCAAGGAACCCATGCCGATCGGCTCGGGAGCGAGCACACGGCGACCCTCCCGTGAAAGCTTCAGAATCGCATTGATGAGCTTGTCCATCTTCACGGTCGAGGAACGGATGAAACCGATGGCTTCCGGAAGGTCATTTTCGACCGCGGCCCGTGCCTCGGGTGAGATCAGGGACGGATCTACCTCACGAACCTTCTCGAAGAACCTCTGAATCCCGATCTGCGCTCCTTCGAGCTCGCTCGTGAATCCCATGATATTGACGAGCGGCGCGCGCAGGTCGTGGCTCACGATGTAGGCGAAGCGTTGAATCTCCTCGTTTGCGGCATCGAGCTCGCTCACGCGTTCGGCCAGGACCGAGGCGAGCCGGCGTGTCTCCCTCTCCGTTTGAAGCGCCCGTTCCCGGCTCGCCTTCAGCGCATCCTGTGCCTGCTTGAGATCGTGGATATCAGTACATGTGCCGTACCATCGCGTGATCCGGCCCTCCTCGTCGCGAACGGGTTGAGCGCGCCCGAGCACCCACCGGTATTCTCCTGAGCGATGCCGCAAGCGGTACTCGATATGATATGGCTCGCCGCTTGTCAGGCAGTGCCGCCAGACGCTCCAAGCCCGCTCACGATCATCCGGATGGAACATGCCGTTCCAGGCCGCTCCATCGGTCGAGCCCTCGGGAACGCCCGTATAATCGTACCAGCGCTGGTTGTAATAGTCATGGAAGCCGTCGGGCCGCGTGGCCCAGATCAGCTGGTCGATGGAATTGGCGATTGCCCGGAACCGCTCCTCGCTGTCACGCAACGCTTTCTCTGCGCGCCGGGTCTCGGTGATGTCCACATTCACCCCGATCATTCCCAAAAATTCGCCGCCCGTGCCGAACCGCGGACGTGCGTCGGTGCGAACGGTCCGGAACTCCCCGTCGGCCCGCCGAAACCGGGCTTCCGTGGTGAAGGCCGTATGGCTCTCCATGGCCCGGCTGAAGGGGCCGAACAAGGCCTCCTGGTCGTCGACATGGAGGGTGCTGCCCCAATCGAAAGTCGGGACGGCTGCCTCATCGATGCCCCAGAACTCCCGCTGGGCCTTGTTGAGATAGTTGCACTTACCCTTCTGATCGCCCATCCACAGCATGACCGGCGCGCTCTCCGCTACCAGCCGGAAGCGTTGCTCGCTTTCGCGCAGGGCCTCTTCATTGCGCTTCTGCTCGGTAACGTCGTGCCCCTGCACGAAGATGCCGGACACCTGGCCATCGGGCGAGAAAATCGGCTGATAGACGAAATCGAGATAGTGCTCCTGTTTCGCTCCCGTTTCCTGCTTCAGGACGACCCGGATGCTGCGCCCTACGAAGGGTTGTCCAGTCTGGTAGACACGGTCGAGCAGGTCCACGAAGCCTTGCCCGACAACCTCGGGGAGGGCCTCCCGGACAGGCCTGCCGATGATGTTCTCGCGGCCGACGACCTGGAGATAGGCTGCATTGGCCAAGGTGTAGACGTGATCAGGCCCGCTGAGGGCGGCCATAAAGCCGGGAGCTTGTTCGAACAATCCGCGCAGCTGCTGCCGCTCTTCCGTCAGCGCCTGGTTCGCCTTCTGCACGGCCTGCGCCCGCCGAAACATATCGGTCTCGATCAATGCGGAGGGTCCCGACGACAGCACGGAGCTTTTCGCCATGAAGCGCAGCCGGTGCAGTTCCGTCACGTCGACGGTGTGCTGAAGGATGAAGGTCATCTCTCCGGAGTGATTGAAGAGCGGCGTATGGGTTGCGCTCCAATAGCGCTCCTCAAAGCCCTGCCCATTGGGGAGAGGTATGGCGTATTCGATAAGAGGAATGTGGTCCGGCACCTGCTCGCGGATGACCTTCTCGAAGGAGCTGCGCAGTTGACGATGGCTGGCCGAGTCGGGATCGCTGGGGAACGCATCGAACATGTTGCGCCCTACCAGATCTTCCCGCCGGCTCATGGTGACCCGGAGATAGGCATCGTTCATGCCCGCGATCGTCAGCGAGAGATCGACCAGCACATATGGATTGGGCGACGCACTGAAGAGGGCTTCAAAGTTGATCGTTTTCAAGAGCTATGCTGGACAGCGGCCAGCCCCCTTCGAAATTGCTAGGTGGAGCGCGTCCGTATTTAGGGGGCTTTCTCTCGAATGGTATAGGCCTGAACCGTGCGTTCTCCCGTGTTGCCGAACCGACACGCCGGCTAGCGCCCGGCGCTCCAGAGGTGCCTAGGCGTATCGAGCGTCAGTCCTCGTAATCGATCCGCACCCGGGCCGCGGCCTGCAGCGCCCGCTCGCGGGCCTTCTCGACCGTTTCCCCGGATGCCAGGGCGACGCCCATGCGGCGATATCTGCGGGTCGTCGGCTTGCCGAAGAGGCGGACTTCGACCTCCGCATCCGTCATGCCCAGCTCAAGCGCCTCGCGCAGGCCTAGGATGGAAAACCGCTCGGCTTCACGGTCCGCCAGGATCACGGCCGATGCCGTCGGGCTGCGCAGGTGCACAGGCGGGATCGGCAGCCCCAGGATCGCACGGGCATGGAGGTCGAACTCGGACAGGTTCTGGGACAGGAGCGTCACCAGCCCCGTATCGTGGGGACGGGGCGAGAGTTCAGAGAAGATCACCTCGTCCCGGGTGACGAAGAATTCGACGCCGAAGATGCCATAGCCGCCGAGATTGTCGACGACCTTGCGCGCCATGTCCCTCGCGTCGTTGAGGAGTTTCTCGGTCATGGGTGTCGGCTGCCAGGATTCCTGGTAATCCCCCCGCTCCTGCCGATGCCCGATGGGCTCGCAGAACGATACGCCTTCGCGCGAGCGGATCGTCAGCAGCGTAATCTCGTATTCGAAGGCGATGAACTCCTCGACGATCACCTTCCTGCGGTCGCCGCGCATGTTCGCCACGGCGTAACTCCAGGCTTCTTCCAGCTGATCCGGCGTCCGCACCGTGCTCTGGCCCTTGCCCGAGGAGGACATGACCGGCTTGATCACGCAGGGCAAACCGGTGTGCTGGACCCCGGCCCTGACCTCCTCAAGGCTCTCCGCATACCGGTACTTGGAGGTGCGCAGGCCGAGTTCCGTCGCGGCGAGCTCCCGGATCCGGTCCCGGTTCATGGTCAGCGAAGCGGCGCGTGCGGATGGAACGACGGTAAAGCCCTTGTCCTCGAACTCCTGTAGAACCTCCGTGCGGATGGCCTCGATCTCCGGGACGATGAAATCCGGCCGGTGCTTCTCGATGGCGCGCCGCAAGGCATCCGCGTCGAGCATGGAAAAGACCTCGACCTCGTCCGAAACCTGCATGGCGGGCGCATTCGCGTAGCTGTCGCAGGCCACCACGTGGCAGCCGTATCTTTTGGCCGAAATGACGAACTCCTTGCCGAGTTCGCCCGATCCGAGGAGGAGAATCTTGGCAGTGAACAAGGGGATGCCTTTCATGCGTTGCGGCCGGTGGGCTGGCTTGGACGGGTAGCGACCGGTTTTCAATGACCTAAAGAAGCCATCCGGTCGAGCGCCTTTTCGCAGGAGCTAGGCCCGATCTTCTTGGAAATGCCACCTTTTCCAGTCTTTCTAAAGGCAGATGACGGATTGGCCTTCCTCAGCTTCGTCCGAAAAGGGCGGTTGAGTGTTCCGCCCTCGCCTGCGCTGGATGCAGCCCTGCCGTCTCAATCGTGCATTACGCAATCCCGCGTCCGGTGGTTTAAGGCTCTGCGCAGGAGAAGCCTCATGCAAGCAAAGAAAAAGAAATCCGAGAGCCACGGACGGCGTGTGACCCGGGTCGAACCTCCTGTCCTTCAGGAAGCCATCGAAGCCGCTCGCGGCCTGACGGACGACATCGAATGCCAGATCGAGATCGCCGCGCAACTGATGGGCATCCCGGAGGATGAGGTGAGGCCCGTCGTGCTGCAGACATCCATGGCCCAGCCGACGCGTCAGCCCTTGCGTCTCGCGGAGCGCATTTCCTTCTCCGACCGGAGCGAGGGGCCGAAGGTGGTCGTGGTGGAGCGCAAGCGCCCTCGTCTCGTCATGCCGCGTTAAAGCTGTTACTTTATTGTTTTGTCTGGTGGCGCTGGCCAGATCGGCTGGCGCTTTTGCTTTTGCGGAAGACTCCCCGGCGGATTGCTAGAAGATGGTCAAAGGTATCGTTCTCGCTTTTTGTGCCTTCGCGGTCTTCGCCTGGGGCGATGCCATAGTGAAGGCCATCGGCCATGACCTCGATCCCTTCGAGGTGACGTTCTTCGGCTATCTCATTCCCTTGCTCCTTTCTCCGGTCTTCATGAAACCGGGCGACAGCGTGATCGACATCGTCCGCTGGAAGAGGCCCTGGCTCATGGGAACCCGCGTCTTCCTGATAGCGGCGACGACACCGCTCAGCGTCATGGCCTTTCGGAGCCTGCCCTTCGCGGAGGCTTTCGCGCTCCTGTTCCTGATGCCGAGCCTAGTCACGGTGCTCTCCATCTTCATCCTCAAGGAGCATGTCCGCTGGCGGCGGGGACTGGCCGTCTGCGCCGCCTTCATCGGCGTGCTCGTGATCGTGCGTCCCGGCTTCAAGGAATTGCTCCCCGGCCATTTCGCGGCGCTCGCGGGTGCCCTGTGCGCGGCGGGCGGCGTCATCGCGGGCCGCATGATCGGCCAGACGGAAAATCGCTTCACCCTGATCGGCACAGTGTTTCTGGCGACCACCGTTCTCGCCGGCGTCCTGATGATCCCAGGCTTCTCCTGGCCGACCACGCATCAATGGATCCTGCTGCTCGCCTTTGCTGCGACGGCCTTCGTTGCGCAGGCCCTGTTCATCATCGCCACCATCTACGCACCGGCCGACCGCCTGGGCGCGACGCAATACAGCCAGATCCTCTGGGCCCTGGCGATCGGCGCTCTCTTCTTCGACGAATGGCCCGATGCGCTCGCCCTCGTCGGCATCGCGATCGTCGTCGCCGCCGGTCTGTTCATCTTCGCCCGTGAGCAGACCCTCAAGCGCTCGGAGCCGCAGGCCGGCCTCTCGGACGAGACGATACGACCGGAAACAGCGCCGTCGTCTGCGAGGCGCTGACGCGCACGGACGCGGCGGCAGGGATTCATCTCTCCAGATCCTGGCCTGGAGAGATGGCCGTCATCGCTCCTGCGTGAGGCGACGGGCGAGGAGATCGAGAACCGCTGCTCCATCGACACCCAAGGCGACGTCGACCGGGCTGCCCAGCTCGTCGATGGTCAAGGCTCCTGCCCCCTCGACGGAGCCGGTGTCGACGCTCAGTCGAAGCGTCTCGATCCGAAACAATTCGGGCGCCAGAGCGTAAAGCATCACGCACGGATCATGAAGCGGGCGGCTCTCCCGGTTCGCCGCGGACTCGAAGTAGGAGTCGATCAGGCTCCCGACCATGGCGGCAAGGGGTTTTCCGCTTGCCCCCAGTGCCGCGATGAATTCGCGCGTGGCGCGCACGCGCCGGGTCACATCGAGCGGAATGAGCACGAGGGGCAGGCCCGATGCGACGACCGCCGAGGCTGCTTCCGGATCGGCCCAGAGATTGAACTCGGAACGTGGCCCCACATTGCCATGCTCGTGGACCGCACCTCCCATGGCGATGATCCGTCCGATGCGCTTGGCAGCATCCGGTTTCTCGAGAATGAGACGGGCGATGTTGGTCAACGGCCCGAGGGCGAATACATCGACCGCGCCCGCCGGTTGGGCGAGCAGGAGTTCCTCCATCCATTCCACGGCGTCCTGACTGCCCGGCTTTTGCGTGGGATGAGGCAACGCGACACCGCCGATGCCGTCCCTGCCGTGCAGGTTCAGCGGCTCGGGGCCTGGACGGGACAGGGGCGCGGAGGCGCCCTGAAGCACGGGAATGTCCTCCCGGCCGGCAAAAGCCAGCAGCCGTCCCGCATTGCGCGTCGTGGTCTCGATCCCGATATTGCCCGCCACCGTGGTGATGCCGGCAATCTCGAAATCGCGCGAGGCGAGCGCCAAGAGGATGCCGATTGCGTCGTCGATGCCCGGATCGGTGTCGATGACGGTGAGGCGGGGTCCTGGATGGGGCATGATGAGTTTAAAACCTTGCTTCGAGTCCGTGCGCTGCTTATCCGACAGCAGACGGAATTTGACCATAGCCACAGGTGCGACGTGACCCATTCATCCCCGCTTCCCGACGACCTTCTGGTGAATGCCGAGGACGAGGTGAGGATCCGGCAGGATCTCGTTCTGGTCGCCCTCGGCAAGAGGCCCGCGGATCTTCTCCTGCGCGTCGGAAAGCTGTTTGACGTTCACACGCGCACCTGGCTCGAGGACCAGGAGATCGCCATTCGCGGCCGCCGCGTCGCATGGACCGGGCCTGCGGGAACTTTTCCAGGAACGGCCTTGGCGCGTGAGGATCGTTCCACGCTCGCCGCAATTCCCGGCTTCGGCGAAGTTCACAAGCATATCGAGAGCTCGCATGTCACGCCGGAATACGAGGCCGCCCTCGTCATGCCGCGCGGCAATACCTGGACCTGCGAGGCAAGCCACGAGTTCTCGAATGTCGACGGTGCCAATAACCTCGAATTCTGGCTCACGGCCCGCCGACATGGCTCGCCGATGAAGATCTTCCCGCTTCCCGGTTCGGCCGTTCCGCCGACGGCCTATGAATGGGGCGGTGGGCATTACGGTTATGACGAGCAGGCGGATTTTCTGGACAAAAGCCTCATGGTTGCGGGTCTCGACGAGGTCATGGATTGGCCTGCCGTCTGGAATCCGAGCAACCCTTCGCATCAGCGCTTGTGGGGCATGATCAAGGCCACTTTCGAACGGCGGGGTGTCGTCGAGGGTCATGGTGCGGGCCTGCGCGATCTCGACTCCATCAACGCCTTCGCGGCTGCGGGGCTGGCCTCAGACCATGAGGGATGGACCGCCGAGGAGGTGTGGAACAAGCTGCGCCACGGCATCTTCATCGAGATCAGGCCGCACTCCATGCCCGAGATCATCGAAGGCCTGCTCCAGCGCGGTCTCAGCGACTGGTCGCAGGTCGCCTTTGCCACCGACGACCGCAGCGCCTCCGACACGCTCAAGATGGGGGCGACGGACTACAATGTACGCCTTGCCATCCGGTCGGGCCTGTCGCCGGAGGTCGCCATTCAGTGCGTGACGATCAATCCGGCGCGCCACATGCGCCTGACGCCCTGGGTCGGCAGCATCGCACCGGGACGTTTCGCCGATATCGTGCTGCTCGACGATGTGGCGACGCTCTCGATTGCGGAAGTGTGGGCTGACGGCCGCCAGGTCTCCAGGGGCACGGAATATATCGGCCCCCTGCCCGCTCTCGATTGGCCCGACTGGGCCTCGAAGACGGTGAACATCAACCGCCGCATCGAACCGAAAGACTTCGCCATTGCCGCCGAGCCCGCGCGCGCCACGATGCAGGCGGCCTTGCTGCGGCCCTTCCACTGGCACGATGAGTTCATCACGATGGAGCTGCCTGTCGCCGATGGCGAGGTGCAGCGCGATCCAGCCAGGAACGTGACCAAGTTCGCCATTGTCGACCGCTTCTCCGGCCAGGGGCAGATCTCCCGCATGTTCTGGCTCGGCTGCGGCCCGAAGACACCGGACACGGCCGTGGGCTGCACCGTTGCCCACGACAAGCACAATCTCTGGATCGTCGGCTCTTCCGACGAAGCCATGGCGATGGTGGCGAACCGGGTGGCGGAGATCGGCGGCGGATGGGTCCTCGTCAGCGGCGGCAAGGTCCTCGCGGAAGTGCGCTACGAAATCGGCGGCCTCATGACCCAGCGCCCGGCCGAGGCACTCGATGCCGAGATGCAGCAGCTCTATGCCGCAGCCGAGAAGATCGAGTGGCTCTATGAGCCGACCTTCTCGCCGCGCTGGTATCCGGGCTTTCCGGAGCGGCTGCAATTCGCAACGCTGACCTGCGCGCCATGGCGCTGGGTTCTGGTCGCCCCCTGCGAGGCCGCGCCGCAGGGCTTCGTCAATGTGGCGACCGGGCAGACCCACCCGGTCGTCTGGTAAGGATCAGCCCGCCGCGTCGATCCGGGCCATCTCGGCCTTGAACGCGGCTGCGATCTGCCCCGCGTCGCGCAGGATCTTCTTGCGCTCCAAGCTCTCGACATTGCGGCTCCGCATGATCCAGCGTCCGCCGACCATGACGTCCTGCACGTCTGCGGGCATCGCGGAGAAGACGAGCGTGGCGTAGATGTCGTAGACCGGCTGCATGCGCGGCGCGGAGAGGTCGATGCGGATGAGATCCGCCTGCTTGCCGGGCTCCAGCGAGCCGATGCGGCTCTCGAGGCCCAGGACCTGGGCGCCTTCCAGCGTCGCCATGCGGATCACCTGGGCCGCCGGCATGGGCTTGCGGCTGTGCCCAAGCAGCTTCTGGAACATGGAGACGGGACCGAACTGGCTGAACAGGTCCAGGGTGTTGCCGCTCATCGGCCCGTCGGTGGCGATGCCGACCTTGATGCCAGCGGCCCGCATGGCTTCGACAGGCGCGATGCCGCGTCCGGCCTTGGCATTCGACCGCGCATTATGGGCAACGCGCACATCCGCTTTCGCCATGCGCTCGATCTCGAAGGGGTCGATGTGCAGGCAATGGGCCGCGATCAATCCGGGCCGCAGAAGCCCCGCCTTCTCGACCACAGCCACAGGCCGCAGGCCGTGGTTCTTGCGGCACCATTCCATTTCACTGTCCATCTCGGCGAGATGGATCTGCACCGGCATGCCGGGATGCGCATCGGCCCAGCGGGCAATGCGCGCCATGACCTCCACATCGGTCGAATAAGGCGCATGGGGGGCGATGGACGGAACGATTCTGTCATGCCCCGAAAATTCGGAAACCAATTCCTCGACCAGGGCGAAGCCCTCGTCGATGGTCTTGTGATCCGGCGGATCGAAGGTGGCGAGGGTCTGGCCGACCACGCCGCGAAGGCCCGCCCGATCGAGCGCGCGCCCCACCTCCGTTTCGTAATAGTACATGTCGGCAATGGTGGTGACGCCGGCCTCGATGGATTCGAGAGCGCCGAGGAGCGTACCGACGCGGACCATTTCCGGCGTCACGAACTTGCGCTCCATCGGCAGAACATACCGGAACAGCCGGTCGTCCACATCCTCGCCGAGACCACGGAAGAGCGTCATTGCCAGATGGGCATGAGGATTGACCATGCCGGGCATGATCACGTCTCCGCCCGTGTCGACGATCTCCGCCCCCTCGACGGGCGGGGGATCGCCAGACCCGAGCGCCCGGATGGTGCCGTCTTCGACATGAATCCAACCGCTCTCGATGACGCTCATGGCCTCGTCGATGGGAAGCAGGCAGGCGTTCCTGATCAGGATGGCAGCCATCACCGGGCTCCCTCGGCGGCAAGAATCGTGCACTGCTCCGGTGCGGGCACGAGCTTCACGGCGGTGCCGCTCTCCAAGGGAGCGGTGAGGCTGCCATTGGCGATGAGATGTCCAGCGGGCGTTTCGCACTGGTACTGATAGGCGCGGCCCAGATAGGTCCTCAAACCCAGCGTCGCGGGAAGGCCTTCGGCGGCGGGATCGGTCGAGACCACCAGGCCGTCGGGCCTTGTCGCGAGCAGGAACGTATCCGGAATAGTGCCATAGGCCGATTGCGGCAGCCTGAGCGCCATCCCGGCCGTCTCTGCGGTCACCCTATCGCCTTCACGGGCGGTCACCTTGAATGGGATGATGTTCTCGAACCCGACGAAGCGCGCCACGAAGGTGTTGGCAGGACGCCGGTAGAGCACCTCGGGCCGGTCGAACTGCATGAGACGACCCGCATTCATGATGGCGACGCGGTCGGAAATCGAAAAAGCCTCCTCCTGGTCGTGCGTGACATAGACCGAGGTGGTGCCGTTGGCCCGCTGCAGCTGGCGGATCTCGACGCGCATATCGACCCGGAGCTTGGCATCGAGGTTCGAGAGCGGCTCGTCGAACATCAGGAGCGGCGGCTCGATGACGAGGGCGCGCGCCAGCGCGACGCGCTGCTTCTGGCCGCCCGAGAGAGCCCCGGGAGCACGGTCGGCCAGGGCCGCAAGCCCTACGCGCTCCAGCATCGCCAAGGCGCGCTTGCGCCGTTCGGCGGGGGCGATGCCGCGCTGCTTGAGGCCGAATGCGACATTCTCCAGCACCGTGAGATGCGGGAACAGCGCATAGTTCTGAAAGACGAGGCCGATATCGCGCTTGTGGGTCGGAAGGCGCGTCAGATCGCGCCCGCCGAGCGTGATCGAACCGGATGTCGGCGACAGGAAGCCCGCGATGAGGCGCAGGGTCGTGGTCTTGCCGCAGCCGCTGGCCCCAAGGAGCGACACGAGCTCGCCGGCCTGGACCGAGAGCGAGAGGTCTTCGAGAACCTTGGTCGTTCCGTAATGGGCGGAGACGGCATTGATGTCGAGAGGCTGTGTCACGGAAAGCTACTTCGCAAGAAAGGTGAGACCGAGGGTTCGCTCAACCACGGCCATCACGGCCACGGTAAGGAACATCAGGAGGACGGAGACGGATGCCACGGTCGGATCGAAGAACTGCTCCACATGGGCGAGGATCTGGATCGGCAGGGTGCTGATCCCGGGGCCGGTGAGGAAGAGCGAGACCGACACATCGTTGAGCGACGTGATGAAGGCGAGAATGAACGCCGCGATGACCCCCGCCCGCACATTCGGCAGAACGATGGTGAAGAAGGTCTTCACGGGCGCACTGCCGAGGCTGATCGCCGCTTCCTCGATGGAAAAATCGAAGGAAGCCAGGCTCGCGCTGATCACCCGCACCACATAAGGCAGCACCAAAAGTGTGTGGCCGATGAGCAGCGCCACGAAAACAGGCACGCCGGCCCCGACGGTCAGCGACTTCAGGAGCGCGAAGCCGAAGACGATTTCAGGCACGAGGATCGGAAGCACGAACAGGGTTCCGAGCCATCGCGGCAGCTCAACGCGGAAGCGATTGAGCGCGTAGGCCGCCGGAATGCCGATCAGGAGCGCAATGAGGGTTCCCAGGAACGCGATCTGAAGGCTCGTGACGATGGTGCGCCGGAAGGCGCTGATCGCAAAGATGTTCTCGAACCAGCGCAGGGAAAGCCCCTGCGGAGGGAACGTGAGATAGGTCGTATCGCTCAGCGCCGCGCCGACTACGATCACGAGCGGCACCATGAGGAAGAAATAGACCAGCGCCGCGACGCCGATGAGGATGGGATGAGGTCTGTCGGACATCATGTAGCCATGGGATTGATGCGGCGGGCGATGTGGCTCATCGCGAGAACGATGGTGATGGTGATCACCGTCATGATGGCCGCGATGGTCGAGGCGCCGACCCAGTCGAAAGACACCATCGCGCGTTGATGAAGCAGCGTCGCGAGAACCGTCTGCCGCTCTCCGCCAAGAAGCTGAGGCGTGGCATAAGCCGTAAAACTACCGGTGAAGACGAGCACTGCGCCGACGATGAGACCGGGCACGGCCAGAGGGAGAAGAACCTGCCAGAAGGTGGCGAGTGGAGACGCCCCGAGCGACGAGGAAGCCTGCAGCACATCCTTGGGGATGTTCTCCAGCACCCCGACCAGGGAGAGCACCATGAGCGGCACGAAGAGATAGACCATGCCGATGATGACGGCCCCTTGCGTGTAGAGCATCTCGAGCGGCTCGCTCGTGATGCCGAGCGCCAGAAGGGTCTGGTTCAGGATTCCGTTCCGGCCCAGGATGATGAGCCAGGCGAAGGCGCGGACCACGACGCCCGTCAGCAGCGGGAATACGGCGGCCACGATGAGCAGGCTTTTCAGCTTGCCGGGCGCGCGCAACACCACATACGCGGTCATGAAGCCGAAGATCAGGGAAATGACCGTCGTCAGCGCCGCAATCTGAAGCGTACGGAACAGGACGGTCGTCCGGAAGCCGCTGTTGAAATAGGACATATAAGGGGCAAAAACGCCGCGCGGGTCCATGAAAGTCCCCGCGATCACGGCCCCGATCGGCACGAGCAGGAAGCCGATGACGGCGAGCGTGGCGGGCGCGGTCAGCGCCCACCCGGTTGCGCCGTTGCGGCGCCAGAAACGTCTTGTCATGATGGCCCGATTACTTCCCGAAGACCTCGCTCCAGGCATCGAGCCAGTCGTTCTTGGCCGCGTTGAGCTTTTCGTAATCGAGGCGCTTGAGCGAGGAGATCATCTTCTCGCCGTAGGTCCAGCGGGAGGCTTCCTCGGGCGTCAGCGTCACGGCCTTGGCGACGGGAGCGTCCACGCCGCGTTGCGCCAGCGTCTGCTGAATTTTAGGGTCGAGCACGAAGTTGATGAACTGGTGCGCCAGCTCGGGGTTGGCCGCGCCCTTGGCGATGTTGATCGTGTTGAGCGTGGCGTAATCGCCTTCCTTCAGCTCGGCCCAGCGCGCGGTCGGAACGGCTGCCTGGATCTGGGCCAGGGTGAAGTCCTGAGCCATGGCGACGAATACCTCACCCGTGGAGAACAGGTTCACCAGTTCGGAGCCGGTGTTGTAGTTCTTGACCACATTGGGCTTGAGCTGCTCGAGGGCCTTGAAGGCCGCCTTCTCGTCCTTGTAAGGATCGACGCCCGCCTTGCTGGCCGCGACCAGAACCGTCATCGGGCCGGCGGTTGTGGTGATGCCCGGCAGGGACACGCGGCGCTTGAGGTCCTCGCGCCACAGATCGTTCCAGGAGGTGATCGGCGTGGTGACCTTGGCGCTGTCATAGATGATCCCGACGCGGCCGATGGTGTAGGCCGGGCCGAACTTACCCTGCGGCTCTTTCGCGAGGTCGTAGATGCCGTCGATGTTCGGGATCTTCGCCCTGTCGACCGGCTGGAACAGGCCTTCCTGGATGCCGATCTGCGAATAGCTGTCGGTGAGATACACGACATCCACACCGCCGCCGCCGCGGATCTTGATCTTGTTCAAACGGTCGGCGTTGTTGCCCGTCTCGAAGACGAGATCGCAGCCGCACTGGGCGCGGAACGGCTTGAGAATGATTTCTTCAAGCTTGTCGCCATTGAAGCCCCACCAGGAGATCGTGAGGGTCTTGTTCTGGGCCATGGCCGGGGCCGCAGACAGCGCCGCCAGAACAAAGGCCATGCTCGCAATCGGTTTATGCCAACGCCCTACCATCTCGGTTTCTCCAGGGTTTCTTAGTTACACAGCCAGGGACTTCAGGGTCCGATCATCTTGTCGAGGGCGCCATCTGCCCTATGGACACTCACGCATTAACACAATCATAGCCATGGGGAAGTCCCGCTCGTTCATGAGCGGTGCCTACCTTACAGCTATTTTGCTCAAAATATTTGCAAATCGGGAAGGGCTTATTCCGGCGACCAGCCACCGGCCGCCGTCCGCCTGAGGCGCGGGGTCCTGAGCACGCCGACGACGCGTTCGGGCCATCGAGGATCGAGGGCTGCGAGCTTCTCCTTCCAGGCCATCGTCTGAACCATTGCGACGCCGATGGCGACGGGGCAGATCCCGCAGGAAGCAAGGAGTTTCAAGGCGGCAGAGATCGACCTTCCGCTGCTGATCACATCGTCCACGAGCAGGACGCGCCTGTTCTCGATGAGGGGCAGCATGCGCGGATCGATGTAGAGGCGCTTGCTCTGCTCCGGACTGGTGATGGAGGTCATCGGAACCGAAAGTTCCTCCCGGTACCAGAACTTGCGCGATGTCCCGAGCGGGACGTAGCGGCTGAGGCCCAGCTTTTTGGCTGTGCCGCTCGCCAAGGTGAGCCCCAGCGTCGGAAGCCCGACCACCACTTCTGGCTCGAAGCAGCGAACCTTCTCGGCGAGACCTTCGCAGAGCGCCTCTTCCACGGCAAAGCTCGCCTGATTGATGATGAGGGAGGCCAGGGCATGCTCGCCATCGGCCAGTTCCCGGATAGGCAGGCACAACTGGCGGCCGTCTTCGAACTCGGCGGGATAGAACCCGCGATGCCCATCCGCCGGGTGGCTCTCGAAGCTCGCCGGCGGATGAATGGCCTGCCAGAAATCATGAGGCTGCATGGCTCTTTTCAATACATCGGATGCGAGAAGGTTGATTATGACCCGCTCGGCGTTGCGCTATCGAGCGAGCCAGGACGGTGAACTCGGACGACAGCACGATGCCTCATCAGGATCTCATCCAGGCGGACCTACCATTCCTGCGCAGCCTTCGCCAGGACCTTCATGCGCATCCTGAACTGGGCTTCGAGGAGGATAGGACGAGCGGCATCGTTTCCGCTGTTCTGGAGGAAGCCGGCCTACGCGTGCATCGCGGTTTGGGATTAACCGGCGTGGTCGGCACCTTGCAGGTCGGCACAGGCATACGCACCATCGGTCTTCGCGCCGACATGGATGCCCTTGCCATGCCGGAGCAGGCAGAGCGTCCCTACAAGTCGAAATTTCCCGGCAAGATGCATGCCTGTGGCCATGACGGGCACACCACGCTCCTTCTCGGGGCTGCCCGCCATCTTGCCAGGACCCGCAATTTCTCCGGCACGGTGCATTTCATCTTCCAGCCAGCGGAGGAAGGCCGGGGCGGCGCGAAGAAGATGATCGAGGACGGCTTCTTCGAGCTGTTTCCCTGCGACGCCGTCTATGGCCTTCACAACATGCCCGGTCTTGCCGTCGACGAGATGGCCGTGACCGCAGGACCCCAGCTGGCCTCGTCCGACACCTGGCGCGTAACCTTCAAAGGCGTCGGCACCCACGGCGCCAAACCGCATCTGGGCAAGGATCCGATCACCGCGAGCGGCCACTTCCTGAGCGCGTTGCAGGCGATCGTGGGACGTGTTGTCAATCCCCTGCAACCCGCGGTGGTGAGCGCATGCTCCGTGCAGGCGGGCGACCCGCGGGCGCTCAACGTCATTCCCGATATCGTGGAGATCGGCGGCACCGCGCGCGCCTATTCCGCCGAGGTGCGCGACCAGCTCGAGGTCGAGATCGGGCGGCTGGCGAACGGCGTCGCAACGATGTTCGGCATCGACGTGCTTTATGAATTTCACCGCCGCATTCCGCCCGTCATCAACCACGCGGATGCGACGGCGCGCGCCTTGAAAGCTGCACGTGCCGTCTGCGGGGACAAGGTGATCACGGATTTCGAGCCGTCCACGGCAGGCGACGACTTCGCCTTCTTCGGCAATGCCGTACCCGGGGCCTATGTCTGGCTCGGCAACGGCCCCGCCGTGGACGGCGCGCTTCATCACAATACGGCCTACGATTTCAACGACGAGGCGATCCGGACGGGCGTCGCTTTCTGGGCCACGCTCGTCGAGCAGGAGCTGGCGGCCTAACGCCTCACGCGGTGAGGCTCCGTCTCGCCCGCATCCGCGCCGAAACGGCGGCGGCTCTTTTGCTGCCGTTGATGCTTCTCGCTGCGGCCATGCCGCGTCTTCTCATCGGGCTTGCGGCGGTGGGAGACGGAGGTCGCGACGAGCTTTTCCTCGATGTTCGCATTGAGGCTGGCCCGCAAGTCCACGACCGTTTCCACATCCTCGAAGACATTGGGATAGCGCTGGGCAAGCCAGAGCCATGTGGTCGCGATCTTGACCCTGGCTTCCAGCTTCACGAGATCCGCGTTGACTCCGAAATTCGGCGGGTTGACGCGTCCGTTCACGGCATGCTGGCGGGCCCAGTCGAGCAGCAGTTCGACGGCTAGCCTTTCACGCCCGTCGACGGGCGCCATGGAATAGGACAAGCGGTCCAGAACCGGCATGTCCACCGTATCGAGAAGCGCCGCCAGCTCGATCATCTCCTCCATATCGGCCATGCGCAGATCAGGATGGCCGGCGACCAGCGTATCGTTCAGGTGCCTGAGAACGCGGCCGAGCCGATCGGTCTGGAGCACGTCGCAAGCCGACAGCACAGTCTCCTGGTTCGGGCGGACATAAGCCTTGCCCCGCAGCTTCGCGGCGTCCCCGTTCAGCGCGTTTCGGATCACGCTCTCGACTTGCGCATAGGTTCCCGCCTCCGGCAGTGCCGTGACGAGCCCCTCGTCATGATGACCGAAGCGCCCTGCCCGGCCCGCGATCTGCTTGATCTCCATGGCAGTGAGCTGGCGCTCGCGCACGCCGTCGAACTTGCGCAATGTCGAGAACACGACCCTCCGCAGCGGACCGATATTCAACCCCATGCCGATGGCATCCGTCGCGACGAGGATTTCAGCCTCGCCTTTGCGGAAACGTGCGGCCTCCGCCCTGCGGACCTCGGGACCGAGCGCGCCGTAGACCGTTGCAACGGTGCGACCGGCCTGCACCAGGCGCGTGCGCAGTTCGTGCACGTCCCTGCGTGTGAAGGCCACGACGGCATCGCCGCGCGTCAGCTTGTTGAGATGGGCCGCAGCGCCCTCCACGCGGAGCTTGCCCTTGCGCTTGAGGATCTTCACCTCAAGCGGCTCTCCGGTCATGGCCAGCAGATGCTCCACGAGCGGGATCGCCTCCGGCGCACCGGTCAGGACGACGAGCTTGCCTGGCGCTCCGACCACGGCCTGCGTCCAGGCCCAGCCGCGGTTCGGATCGTCCAGCATCTGCACCTCGTCGATGACGCAGACGTCCACGACGCGATGCAGGTCGAGAGTCTCGATGGTGCGTGCAATATGCGTCGCGCCTTCCGGCAGCACACGCTCCTCACCCGTGACCATGCCTGCGGCAAGCCCCTGCTCGCTCATGCGCTCGTAATGCTCGAGCGCCAGGAGACGCAGGGGCGAGAGCATTTCAGCGGTCTTCGCTTCTCCAGCCAGCTTCAGGGCCTCATGGGTCTTGCCCGAGTTAGTCGGCCCGGCCAGGAAGAGGAAGCGCCGATCCAGAGACCGGGCAACGGGGAAGATCGCGGCATAGCGCTCATAGCCCGACGCTTCCCGGATCTGGGCCTCGCGCAGGTGACGCAGCCTCCGGGCCGCGGCTTTCGCGCGGTACTCGTCTAGCTTCTGCCGCAGCTTGCGGCCGGCGCCGAGAGGGCCTCCCTTGTCGGAGGCATGGATCCGGTCGAGCTTTTCGAGGGCCGCGCGGATGCCGCCGACGATGGCCCGACGCTCCTCCGCGTCGTCGAAGGCGTCGAGATAGGTTTCGAACTCGTCGCGCCAGCTCGCAAGCTCCTGCTCGCAGGCCGCCAGAGTAGCATCCCGCAGCTCGGTCAGCCTGTCTTCCAGAGCATCGGAGGCCGACGCGAGCTCGGCGCGCTCCACGCGCGCGGGCGCCAGCACCACGGCCGCAACCTCGAGAGGTTCGGTAAAGGCGAACTCGATGGCGATATCGATGGGCGTAGCGTCCGGCAGGACCTGCATGGGCCAACTGAATACCGTCCGGTAGCCTGCGAAGACGCGCTCAGGCTTCCCGCGGCCGCTTTCGACCCTGCGGATATCCTCGGCGATGTAGAGGCCAGTCTTCCTGCGCACAGGCGCGAGCATGCTCTGCCGTCTCCGGTGCGCGGCATCGTCGAGAGGCTGGTGGGAAGAACCGCCGCCATCCTTGCTGCGCACGTGGGGAGAGCGCTCGACAGGCCCCTCGCCTCCCTGCATGCGCCACGCAGGAATGTCGGCTGCCAGCTGGGCGATGGCTTCCGGGTCGAACATCGGCTCCTCGACACGACGCCCCCGCCTCTGGAACGTCCGCCGCTCAGCCACCGGGATCAGCCCGGCCTCGATCCAGCGCTCGCATTCAGCCTGGCTTGCAAGCAGGATGCCTGGAAGATGATGGAGGCTGACAAGGGTCTTCTTTCTAGGCATTCACAATTCCATAGGGCGGAGCCGTCACGGCACCGCCTCTTCTTCACGACCGTTCATCCAACCGTCGCTGTTAATCGAGGTTCAGGCCCGCAAGACGTGCGGATGGCCTTCCGGAATCGACCGGGCATCGCCGGATACAGCCCTAATGTGTCGATGGCACGTTGCAATATCAAGAATTTCGGGGTTGGCCCGGCCTTTATTCATAGGCCCTTTCAGGCCGCCCCAAAAGAAAACCCGCCCCGGATGGCTCCGGGACGGGCTTGAACAGGCTTCCGATCCGGTTCAGATCACGAAGAAGTCCTTTTCGGTGAGGGCAAGGCCCTTCTTCAGCTGTGCAATCTTGACCTGAGCCCCGCGGCCCGTGCCGTCCGCGTCATAGTAGAGGGCTCCCGTTCCCTTGTCGTAGACGATCCGGTCTTCCGCATCCTGGGCTTTCTTGCCCAGCACGAACATGTCCTTTGCGAGCTTGCCGGGCTTGGTCGGCAATCCCTTGCCGATCTTCGTGAACACCGCGTTGTCGAGCCAAATCGAGTCGTCCTTCACCACGAAATCCGTGATCGTATCGACATTCTTCGTCTTGTTCGTCTTCGTGGAGAAGACGAACACGTCCCGGCCCGCATTGCCGCTGAGGCGGTCATTGCCGAGGCCGCCGAAGATCGTATCGTCGCCGAGCCCTCCGCTTAAGGTATCCTTGCCCGCCCCGCCGACGATGCGATCCTTGAAGGCGCTCCCGCCGGTTCTCTCCGGGTTGATGTCGTTCACGCCAATGGTGACGACTTTGTCGTTGAAGAGGCCACCGGAGGTGGCGCGCAAGGTGAAGGTGTAGGATTTCTTCTGCTCGTAATCGAGAGCGACGCCGTTCTTCACCCGCAGTTCGTTGCCCACGATCTCGAAGGGGGCCGCATCGGGCCCCACGAGCGAATAGGAGATTGCCTGCCCGTTCGGATCAGTCGCATCGATCGAGGCGACGACGGAGCCGTCGCGGGCAAGCTCATCGACCTTGTCCTTGGACAGAAGAGGCTGTGACGGCGGCTTATCGGTAATGACGGAATGAACCGTGACGACCTTTTCATCGTCCAGCGAACCATCCGAAGCCTTTACGGTGAAGGATGTTGTCTCTGGAGAGCCCACGGGCCCGTTCCTATCCGTGGGATCGAACTGGAGGGCGCGTAGGGCAAGTGTCACATGCAGAGAAGAGCCGGTGACCGTGTAGATGCCTGTCTCCGGATCGTAGCTGCCGCCAGACCGGGGAATGAGCTTGCCTTTCGTCGCGTCGAAGGCGACCGTGACGGTGATCGACGTCGTGTCGCGATCGTCCACCGTCATCGTGGCGAAAGGTGAAAGCAATCCAGTATCCGCAACCTGCTGCGTTCCGGCAGGCGCTCCATCGATCACAGGCGCCTTGTTGCTCGCGCTGCCGGTCGGCACGGCAATGTCGATACCCACGCTGAACGAGTCGGAGGCTCCCGCGGCATCGGTGAGAGTCACCTGTATGTCGCGCTGCTTGAGGACCGCGACCTCGCCTGCCGTGTTGGCATAGCTGAGAGCGCGGATCAGGGTCTGCACCAGGGCCGGCGTCGCGTTCGCTCCGAACTCGATCACCAGACCGTCCTTGCCGCGGCCGTTCTCCGTAATGGTGCCGATCTCGATCGACGCGCCTCCCGGCCCTGTCACGAAGACGCGGCTTCCAACTTCCGTGCCGTTGGAAAGGGTCACTCCGTCACCGGTGACGATCGAGAGCCGGTCCTCTCCCGCAACCCGGTTCGCGACCGCGACCTTGAGCGACTTGAAGCGCCCGAGATCCTCCGTGACGACGGCGTTCGCATCGGCGTCGAGCCGAACCGATCCACCAAGCAGCGCCTTCACATAGTCGCCATTGAGATTGGCGATTTCAGGCCGGTCATTCGTGTCGAACCCGGTCTGGTCCTGAATCCGTTCGATCCCCTGGCCGAACAGCTGGATTCGCTCTTCCAGGGAGAAGGTCCCGCTGAGCATGCTGATCGTATCGAAGCCCGGGCCGCCATGGATGAGAAGCGCGGTGGCAGCATCATCGACGGTAACCGTGTAGTCGATGAAATCCGACAGGACGATCTGCTCGATATTCCTGAACGTCTTGCCGCGAAGATCGTAGTTGTCGCCGTCGAAGAACTCGAGTCGGTCATCGCCTCCTCCTCCATCGATGGTCGAGAACTGCATTAGACGTCCAGCACTCGTCAGAATTCTGTCATCCCCATCGGAGCCGCGGACGATCTCGAAATTGATGAGTCTCCATGGATTGTAGAGGTCGAGCGTGCCGGGCGCGATCATCTCCAGAGTGTCGATGCCTCCCGCGGCATCGAGGACGTCTCCGTCGGAAAGCCCATTCGCCGCAACCTGCAGCGTTTCGTCAAAGGCCGTTCCCGTCGCAAACTCAAGGTCGGGGGTGAGAGTTTGAACGGTGATGGGTGAAAAGATGCGCTGCGAAATGCCTGCACCAGGATATTCATCCTGATCCTGCGTCTGCCAAGCAATGACCCAGCGACCGTCAGGAAGAAAAACGGGCTCGGCATAACGATCCAATAGGCTGCCGAGGCCTTCGGGCACCACCATCTCGGAGCCGAGCGGATTACCGTCGATTCCGAAATAGCGCTGGCGAATATCGCCGCCCGACATCCATGTAACCGCGAAGCTTCCGTCTGAATGGATCGCGATGTTCGGTTCTTCTTCCGTCGCATTCGAGGCCGTATTGACGACGATGGGTTGATCTGCGGTTCCCGTGGCGCTGTATCGCTGCAGGAAGATGTCATCCGTCCCGTCTGCGCCGATTCCTTGCCAGACCACGATCCATCCACCATCGGGAAGAGCCGAAACCTTTGGAAAGGTCTGCTTCCCGTTTTGCGTTGCAACTGGCATGTCCGAAGCCGATAAGGGTACGCCTGCAGCGCTATAGCGCTGCATATAGATATTGGCGGATGCGTCGAAGGTATCCCCGTCGACCCAGACGACAACCCAACCGCCATCGCTCGGATTGAGCGGATCGTCCTTGAGCGCCACGATGTCAGCGAACCGCTGATGCCCGTCAGTCTTGATGTTGATGCGCTGCCCGTCCGTTCCGAGTTGCGGAACGCCTGAAGCATTGAACCGCTGCTGAAAGACGCCGAAATTGCTCCCGTCGAACGCCTGCCACGTGACGAGCCACTCTCCGTTGGGAAGGGCCGTCATGGCGAGGTGCTTCGCATCCTGAACCGGTAAAGAGCCGTTGATCGCCACCTGGGCGCCTTGGGCCACCCCATTGGCATCGTAGCGCTGCTGATACACGGTGGCGCTGGACGTCCCGGATACTTTCTCGATCCAGCTGACAACCCAACCGCCATTGTCGAGACCGACGACGGAAGAATACAGTTGTTCGTTGGCCGTTCTGGTATTGACGAGGCGGTCTGCGACGACGCCGCCAGTCTGAAGCAGCGGATTGCCGTCCATGTCGTACCGCTGCATGTAGATGCCCGCGCCGTCGGCATCCCGCCCAGTCCAGGTTACCACCCAGCCCCCCTGAACGGCTGCGATCGTCGGATGAGACTGGTTGTCCTTAGTGATAAGATTGACCTGCTGCTCAGGCCCGCTGCGAAGTACCGTAAACGCCATGGTGTCCCCCCTTGCTCGATGCCATGGCTCCTTTGGTTACCGAGCCGGCCAATGACAAAGATCCTATGAGGGCATCCTACAGGGATAAATTATATCGTTTCAAGAGAGTGTCGCCTGCACTCCCATAGATTTGAGCGCTTAAAGGAAAGCCTCGCCCGGCCCGTACGGCCAAGGGCGAGGCCGCTCGCTTATTCCCAGGCGTCTTTGGCCGATGCGGCTTCAGGCACGACCGGTGCCCCTGCCCGGTCGGCCCGCTTCCGTTCCCGCGTCACCAGGCGGAAGAACAGCGGGACGAACAGGATGGCGAGGAAGGTCGCAGCGAGCATGCCGCCGATGACCCCCGTACCGACGGAATGACGGCTCGCAGACCCTGCCCCCGTCGAGATGGCCAAGGGCACCACGCCGAGGATGAAGGCCAGCGATGTCATCACGATGGGGCGGAACCGCAGCCGCGCGGCATCCATGGCGGCATCGAAGGCGCTCTCCCCTGCCCTGTAACGCTCCGAGGCGAACTCGACGATCAGAATGGCATTCTTGGCCGACAGGCCGATGAGCGTCACGAGGCCGACCTGGAAGTAGATGTCGTTCTCGATGCCGCGCAGCCAGATGGCCAAGATCGCCCCGAAGACGGCGAAAGGCACGGCGGTGATGACCGCAAGCGGCAGCGACCAGCGTTCGTATTGTGCTGCGAGGATCAGGAAGACCATCACGAGGCCGAGAATGAAGCCCTGCGATCCGGTCCCTGCCGATTGCAGCTCCTGATAGGCCGAACCCGTCCAGCCGATGGAATAGTCGGAGGAAAGATTTTCCGCCACGATCTGTTCCATGGCGGCGATGGCTTGGCCGGACGAGTATCCAGGGGCGGGATTTCCCTGGATCTTGGCGGCGGGAAACACATTGAACCGGTCGACCACGTCCGGTCCCACGATGCGGACGGGCGTGACGAGTACGCTGAGCGGAACCATGGTGCCTTTGTTCGAGCGCACGAAGACATGCTGCAGATCGTTGGGCGACTGCCGGAACTCGGGCTCGGAAGACAGGCTCACCCGATAGGTGCGTCCATAAAGGCTGAAGTCGTTGACATAGAAACTGCCGAAGGTGCTCTGCATCGTGTCGAAGATGGCGGAAATGGGCACGCCGAGCGCCTTCGCCTTGTCCCGGTCCACATCCATCCGGTATTGCGGCACGTTCGTGTTGAAGGTGGTTGACACGCCGGCCAGTTCCGGACGCTTGGCCGCGGCCTGGATCACCTGCTGAGCCGCCTGGGCCAGACTGTCGAGACTGCCTCCTGAACGATCCTGAAGGTAGAACTCGAAGCCGCCGGTGGTGCTCAACCCCATGATGGGCGGTGGATTGAAGCCGATCACCACGCCATCCCGGAAATTGGCATTCAAGGCCGCGAAGGAGGGAGCGAGGTTGCGCGCATCGAGCCGAGGATCGGTGCGTTCCGACCAGTCCTTCAGGGTGACGAAGGAAATGCCGGCATTGGTTTTCTGCGCGCCCGAGAGAAAATCATATCCCGCCAGAGTCACCACATCGGCTACGGCCGGGTTCTGCATGACCCCTTGCGTGACCTGGGTCGTGATGTCGACGGTGCGGTCCAGGGAGGCAGCAGGAGGCAGGGCCGTCACGACGAAAAGATTGCCGAGATCTTCCGCCGGCACGAGCCCGCCCGGCACGCGCTGGAACAGGGTCCAGGCCGCTCCGAGCATGATCCCGATCAGGAGGAGAGCGATGGCCGCATGGCGCAGGAAGAAGGCGGTGCCCGCCGTAAAGCGCCTTGTGACCCAATCGAAACCGTTGTTGAACACGCGAAAAGGCGCCCAGGGCTCCGCGTGGGTTTCCTTTAGCAGCAGCGCGCACAGGGCTGGCGTCAGCGTAAGAGCGACGATGCCCGAGATCACCACGGATACGGCGATGGTGACGGCGAACTGCCGGTAGAGTTCGCCTGCCAGACCTCCCAGAAAAGACACGGGAACGAACACGGCGCAGAGCACAAGGACGACGGCCACAACCGGCCCGCTCACCTCCTCCATGGCCTGAATTGCCGCCTCCCGGGGGCTCTTTCCCTCGGTCGACATGATGCGCTCCACGTTCTCCAGAACAATGATCGCGTCGTCGACCACGATGCCGATCGCGAGGATCAGTCCGAACAGGGTCAGGAGGTTGATGGAGAAGCCGAGCGCATACATGCCCGCAAACGTCCCGATGATGGATACCGGCACGGCCAGGATCGGGATCAGCGTCGCCCGCCAGTTCTGCAGGAAGAGGAAAACGACAAGAACCACGAGGACGATGGCCTCGATGAAGGTGTGCACCACTTCCTCGACCGACACCTCGATGAAACGGGTCGTGTTGTAGGGCACGTCATAGCGCAACCCATCGGGGAAGCGCTGTGCGAGCCGGTCCATCGTGGCCTTGACCGCATTGGATACGTTCAAGGCATTGGCGCCGGGCTGCAGATAGACGCCGATGGGAACGGTCGGTGCTCCGTTCAGCGTCGCCACGGTCGAATAGTTCAGCGAGCCGAGCTCCACGCGGGCAACGTCCTTGAGCCGCAAGGCCCCACCGTTTTCGTCCGAACGCAGGATGATCTGCTCGAACTCGCGCGGATCGGCAAAACGCCCTTGCGTGGTCACGGAATAGGTAAAGGGCTGACGCCCCGTCATCGGTTCCTCACCGAAGCGCCCGGCGGCAAATTGGGCGTTCTGCTCCCGGATGGCGGCGGCGATATCGCCGGGGGTAAGGTTGACCTCCGCCACCTTGTCGGGCCGCAGCCAGATGCGCATGGAATAATCCGATGCGCCGAAGAACGATGCATCGCCGACGCCGGGGATGCGGCGCAGCTCATCGATGATGTTCACGAGGGCATAATTGGAGATATAGATCGGGTCGTACCGTCTCTCCGGCGAGGAGAGGGTCACGATCTGGAGGATCGACGACGAGCGCTTGTTGACGGTAACACCCTGGCGGCGAACCTCCTCGGGCAGAACCGCATTGGCGCGCTGGACCCGGTTGTTGACGTTGATCGTCGCCTGGTCCGGATCGGTGCCGATCTGGAAATAGACCGACAGGCTCATGGTGCCCGACCCGGTCGAGGTCGATTGCATGTAGATCATGTTCTCGACGCCGTTGACCTGCTGTTCGAGGGGGGCGGCAACGGTCTCGGCGATGGTCTCGGCGCTTGCGCCCGGATAGGTCGCGGACACCACGACCTGCGGCGGCACGATCTCGGGATATTGGGCAACCGGCAGCACGCGCATGGCGATGAGGCCGGTGAGGACGATGACGATGGAGAGCACAGAGGCGAAGATCGGGCGATCGATGAAGAACTTCGACATCATGGCCGCGCTCCCGGCATAGGCTCATTCGACGCGGCATCCTTCCGGGCTGCTTGCGTCTCGGCCTTCATTGGAACCGGCCGCACGGCCTGGCCGGGACGGACGCGGATCACGCCGTCGACGATCACCCTGTCTCCTCCTTTAAGCCCCTCCCGCACGATCCATCCGGTCGGAATCTCGACGCCCAACCTGATCGGGCGGATCTGCGCGATGTCATTGGCGCCCAGGACATAGACCGACGGCCCCTGAGGTCCCTGGCTCACGGCCTGTTGCGGAACGACGATGGCGTTCGGATAAGTCACACCCAGGAGGCGGACACGGACGAACTGACCGGGCAGCAGCACGCCGTCGGGGTTCGGAAAGATCGCCCGCGCCTGGATGGTGCCCGTCTGCGGATCGACCCGTTGAGCGGCCGTATCGATCTTGCCGAGCTGAGGATAGACGGTCTGCCGCCCGAAATGCAGCTCCACGCCCAGCTCCTTTTCCGAGATCGGTTTAGCCCTCTTTTCGTTGAGCTCGCGGAAAGCCTGCCCCTCTTCGTCCGAAAAGGAAAAGTTCACATAGGCCGGATCGATCTGGGAAATGGTCGTCAGCAGAGTCTGCTGCGCCTGGATAAGCGCTCCCTCGGGCGGGGACACGAGCGAAGTGATGCCGCCGGCCGGGGCCGTGACCCTGGTATAGCTCAGATTCAGCTTCGCGTTCCGAACCTCGGCCTCGGCGGCCTGGACACCGGCCCGGCCCTGATCGCGCTGGGAGATGGCGTCCTGAAGCTGCGCCTCCGTTGAAACGCCGCGGCGGGCCAGCGGCTCGATCCGCGCGAAATTCTCCTCGGCCTGCTTGAGCGCGGCCTGAGCTTGCTGCTGTTGAGCCTCGGCCCGGTTCAGCGCAACCTCATAAGGCTCCGGATCGATCTGGAAGAGAAGCTGGTCCTGCTCGACGCGCGCGCCCTCCTCATAGTCCCGCTTGAGCAGGAGGCCTCCGACGCGCGGCCGCACTTCGATATCCCTGTAGCCGGCGACACGGCCCGCATATTCCACCGGCAGCGGCACTTCCGCGGGCTGAACCACAATGATCCCGACCTGGGGCGGCGGCTGAGCGGGCGCCGAAGTCGTCCGTGACGGAGAGGACGCCTCATGTGAGCGAAAGACGAAGAAATATGCCCCCGCCGCCAAAACGATGACTGCGACAGCAGCAAGGAGGATGCGCCTGGCCAATTTGCCCTCCGGAATTCTGTGGCCCCTGCCCCATCACCAGGGCACCCGCTATGGCATTCTCGGTCGAGCCCGGCGGCACGGCAGCCGGATCTCCCTGCATTTCTTGCCATCGGCAGGTCCCCTCGGTTCTTAAATGGAGCATCCCGGTAAGAGTCGAAGGCCCAGGCTGGGAAAATATCTCTCGCTTTTACGACGAAGATCAGAGGCGTCGGATCCGAAGGGGCCGTTCCATCTCCACGCGCCCATGGCTCCGACAGATTAACGGCCGTTAACAAATCATGTCCTTCTGTCGGCTTCCTGACAGACTAACGAAGCCGAACAGGTATGATTCACATCAACAACAGAATGAATCGACTTGAGGGGGGCACAACCATGGCCATCCGTAAGTCGTCCCGCCTCCGTTTTCAGAGGAAAGGGCGGCTGCACTTCGGACCATAAGGTGCTGAATGAGAAACAGGAAAAAGAAGTCGAACGGTTCTGAGCCTCGGCGCATCGCCAAACTTGAGCGGGAACTCAAGGCCGTAGAGGCCCAGATCGCACTCCTTGAAAAAGACACGAGCCTCGATCTTGCGAAACAGGATCACTTCGTTCTCTGGCGACGGCCGAACCTCTTTGCGCCGTGGCCCTTAGGGTTACAGCATTAAAGAGAGTGCAGTCCCACCCTTTGCCGAAACCCTCAAAACGGAATTGTCCGCCCGTCCCAGGCAAAAAACTGCCCCGTATCGGCGGAAGTCAGGCCTTCGATGACCGCGAGCAGCCGCTGTGCGGCGTCATGCGGCGCAAAAAGCTTTCCTTCCTCGACGCCTGCCTGAAATGGCTCGCTGAGGGCGGTATCGACGGTTCCGGGATGAAGAGCCACGCAGATTGCATCGGGCTTCTGGCGACGAAGCTCGATCGACAGCGTTCGCATGAATTGGTTCAGTGCGGCTTTTGAAGCGCGATAGCCGTACCAGCCGCCGAGGCGGTTGTCCTCGATGCTGCCGACGCGGGCCGAGACGACGGCAAAGACACTTTTGCCGTTTTTCGGGAGAAGGGGCAGCATGTGCTTGGCGACCAGCGCGGGGCCGATGGCGTTCACGCGGAAGCTCCTGGCGAGTTTCTCCGGGTCGAGGCTGCGATAGGTCTTCTCGGGCTGAAAATCCGAATCGTGCAGCAATCCTGTTGCAACGACGATCAGGCGCACGGGAGCGCCTTCGGCCAGACTTTGTGCCGCCGCGGCGATGCTGGACTCATGCTCGATATCGATCCGTCCCGGTCGGACACCGGGCCCCTCGCCCGTGCCCATTCTACGGGAGAGCGCGTGAACGCTCTCGAATCCCTGTAGCGCCAGAAGCTGTGTGAAAGCCGATCCGATGCCGCCCGACGCGCCGACAACGAGCGCCCGAGACGGACGATCGAGGCTTCTCAGGAGATCGTCGCTCTCTGCGAAGGATGATTGGGTCATCGGTATGCCTGCCGCGAAAAGGCGTTTCGTCCGGACAAAACCAAATGTCTCCCCGCACCGACACTCACAATGTCGTGCGTCGCGGTTTTCATGACGCGATGGAGGTGTCCGCTCCCCGTCAGAAGCGCTGCGCCGAGAACGGCTTCACATCGACGGGGCTGGTGCCGTTGTCGATCAGTCCCGCCACCATCCGCGCCGTAACGGCGGCCTGAGTGAGACCGTAATGGCCGTGCCCGAAGGCATAGACGATGCGGCTGTCCCGTCCCGCCGGCCCGATGACAGGCAGCGAATCCGGGATCGAGGGGCGAAAGCCCATCCATTGCCTGGCCGCCATGTCCGGATTCAGGTGAGGCAGGAAACGGGAGAGGCGCCGGACCATCGCGTCCGTCCGCCTGTGATTGGGGCTGGCCTCAAGCCCCGCGAACTCCACCGCGCCCCCCACCCGGTCTCCGGTGTCGAGCGGCGTCGTCACGAATCCCTCGCCCTCGAACATGATCGGCCGGTTGAGGCCGAATGTCCCCTTGGGATAAGTGGCGTTGTAACCCCGCTCCGTATCCAGCGGTATCCTGTCGCCGAGCTGGGCTGCGAGCGTGCGCGACCATGCCCCGGCGGCAATCACGAGCCGGTCGGATTCAATCCGTTCCCCAGCGCCGTCCGTCTCGATGTGAACGGCACCGTCCTTCGGCTCGACGCTCACCGCATGAGCCGCGACATGACGGGCGCCGCGTTCGACGGCAAGCCGCAGGATATCGGCGGCCAGCACGGCAGGATCGGACACGTTGCACGCCTCGGGATAAAGAACCGCCGCCTCGACGTTGCGCAGAGCAGGCTCCAGCCGTGCAATGTCCTCGGGGCTCAGAACCTCGACGTCGATGCCGAAGCTGCGTTGACGCGCCAGGGTGCTCTCCGATCCGAGAAAGGCGCTGCGATGCCTCCAGACCGAGAGAATTCCGCGCTCCCTCAGGTGACCCTCCAGGTTCAGCGACGCGAGAAGGTTTTTCCAGGACGGCAAGGCCTCCGCATTGATGGAGCGGATGGCTGCGATGCTGGCCTTGATCCGCCCGGGCGAGGACGCCAGCAGGAAGCGCGCGAGCCACGGCGCGAGAGAGGGCAGATAGGTCGGCCGGATGGTCAGGGGACCGAGCGGATCCATCAGCCATCGCGGCAGATTGCGCCACGCTTTCGGCGACGCCAAGGGCATGATGTCCGTATGCGCGATCCAACCCGCATTGCCGTCGCTGGGGCGTCCCGGCTTGCCTCCCGGATCGACGAGCACGATGTCGTGCCCCCTGTCGAGCAGCGTGTGAGCCGTGGCAAGCCCCACGATACCGGCCCCGATGATCGTGATCCGCATTGATTTATCCCGCTGAAAGAAAGGCGGCTCCGCCTTATGCGGACGCAGCCTAGTCGACCACCTGGAAGCCTTGGGCGAAGGGATCACGGTCGTCGATGAAGATCGTATTGAATCCGGTCACCCTCGCCCATCCTTCGATGGACGGAATGATCGCATCCCGGTCGCCGACCTTGGTGCGCCCTTCGATCCGCCCCACGAAGGTCGATCCGATGATGCTCTCATGCACGAACGCCTCGCCTTCCTTCAGGCGATCCTGGGCCGCGAGATGCGCCATGCGGGCGGAGGTGCCCGTTCCGCAGGGCGACCGGTCGATGGCCTTGTCGCCGTAGAACACGGCGTTGCGCGCCGATCCTCCCTCGGTCTGGGCGCGACCGGTCCAGAGAACATGCGTCAGTCGGTTGATGGCCGGGTTCTCGGGATGGGCGATCTGGTAGCGTGCGTTGAAGGCCTCGCGAAGTTTCGGACTCCAGCGCAGGATGTCGGACGGGTTCACGTCGGCAAGATCGGAATAGCGTTCCTGCGGTCCGACAATCGCATAGAAGTTGCCGCCATAGGCGACATCGACGGTGATGGGCCCCAGACCCTCCACCTCGACCTCATAACCCGTTCCATACAGGAAGGACGGGATATTGGTGATGCGCACGCGCTCGACGAACGGCCCGTTCTGCTCGTATCGCGCTTCGACGACGCCGGCGGGCGTATCGAGCCGCAGCAGGCCCGGGATCTTGGGATGGATGAGCCCGTTCTCGATAGCGATCGTGACCGTGCCGATGGTGCCGTGCCCGCACATGGGCAGGCATCCCGAGGTCTCGATGAACAGGATGCCGACGTCGCAATCGGACCGCGTCGGCGGATACAGGATCGAGCCGGACATCATGTCGTGGCCGCGCGGCTCGAACATCAGGCCCGTGCGGATCCAGTCGTATTCCGCCAGGAAATGCTGGCGGCGGTCGAACATCGTCTCCCCCTTCAGCTGGGGAATGCTGCCGCCCGCAACGACGCGGACGGGGTTTCCGCAGGTATGCCCGTCAATGCAGAAATAGGTGTGGCGCGCCATGGCCTCGCTCACTGTTCAAGGAAAGGATATGCGCAGACGACGATGGCGGAGCATGATCGCTCCGCCACGGGTTCTCAGGCTGCAGGCTTCAGGCCGACATCCGGCAGGACGGGACGGGTCTTGAGCGCCTTGTCCATGATCGCCTCCACCTCGGCCCGCTCCGCCGCCTCCAGGGCCAGGCGCGGCGGACGGGTGAGCGCCGAGCCGCGCCCCATGATCTCCTCGCACAGCTTGATGCATTGCACGAGATCGGGACGGGCATCGAGATGGAGCAGAGGCATGAACCACTCGTAGAGCGCCATCGCCTCTGCGTAGCGTCCCGCCTTGGCCAGCCGGAACAGGGTCTCGCCCTCCTGGGGGAAGGCGTTCGACATGCCGGAGATCCAGCCCGCGGCGCCGAGCATCACGCTCTCGACCACCACGTCGTCAAGGCCCGCGAACAGGACGAAGCGGTCGCCGACCATGTTCCGCGTGTCGATGAACCGGCGCGTATCGCCCGAGGAATCCTTGAAGCAGACAACGGTCTCGCAATCGGCGAGCGAGGCCAGGATCGATGGCGTGACGTCGTTCTTGTAGATCGGAGGATTGTTATAAACCATGACCGGCAGATCGGTCGCCTTTGCGACGCCCCTGAAATGCGCGGCGGTCTCATGCGGCTTGGAGGAATAGACCAGCGCGGGCATGACCATGACGCCGTCGACTCCGACGCGCGCAGCCTCCCTGGCGACCTCGCTGGCGAACTGGGTGGTGAATTCGGCGATGCCGGCGATCACCGGGACCCGGCCCCGCGCGGCGCTCTTCGCGGCCTCCATCACGGCCACCTTCTCGGAGCGGCTGAGCGAGGTGTTCTCCCCCACGGTGCCGCAAACGATGAGCCCGGAAACCCCATCGCGGATCAGCCCGTCCATCACCTTGGCGGTAGCTTCGATATCGAGGTCGAAGTTGGGCTTGAACTGGGTCGTCACCGCGGGAAAGACGCCTTCCCACCCGATCTTCTTCGCCATTGGATGCTGCTCCTGCCTGGGCATTGAACTTCCATATTGTAGATTGTATAAAATCTACACTGTCAAGCAGGTCTCCGGCCCCTTCTCCAAGCTTTTGAACCTCCGGGCTTTATGGCCCACAGAGCGCACAATCGATGACAACCTCAGCCATGAGCCCCACGAAGCCCGTGAAGAAGAGCCTCCAGCACCGCACCATCTCGGCTTCCGTGGCGGAGGAGCTGCGTCGCCGTATCGTGGACGGAGAATTCAAGGCCGGCGCCCAGCTCCGCCAGGAAGCCCTGGCGACCGAGTTCGGCGTGAGCCGGATCCCGGTCCGCGAGGCGCTCATGCAGCTCGAGGCCGAAGGGCTCGTGAAGATCCATCCCCATCGCGGGGCGATTGTCTCGGCGTTGTCACCGTCGGAAGTCGAGGAATTGTTCGACCTGCGGGCGCTGCTCGAGCCACGCCTTCTCAAGGCCTCGGCGCCTCACCTGACGGAGGCCGACTATCGCAAGCTGCACGAGATCCTGAACGAATACAGCACGGAGCTCCATGCCATGCATGTGAGCCGCTGGGGCGAGCTGAACCGGGAGTTCCACATGGTCCTCTATCAGCATGCCGGGCAGCCGCGCTCCCTGGCGATTGTCGCGAACCTGCTGCAGGAATGCGACAGGCATACGCGGCTGCAACTCTCCCTGACCGATGGCCGCGCGCGGGCCGAAGCCGAGCACGACGAACTTCTACGTCTTTGCGCACAAGGGGAGATCGGCTCAGCCTGCAGGCTCCTGAAGACCCATATCGAGGACGCCGGAAAGTCGCTCCTGAAATATCTTCAAGAGCATCAAAAGCCGGATGAGGCAGGTTAGCCGAGACAAGCAGGCGACAGGCGAAACTGCCCGCCAAAGGACCGTCAGCGGCGTTACAAGACTAACTTTCTGAAAATAATGGCGACTCCGGTAGGGCTCGAACCTACGACCTGCCGCTTAGAAGTCTCTTGGCTTATCAATATTTTCAATGTCTATTCAGACAATCACTCTTTTCTGTAGCCTTGATATCGTTGATTTTTTCGGCCTTGTCTGAATGGAGGCACCTGCTCTTCTCCGCTTCTCAGGCAGGCTGCAATCCTCCAATTTATGTAGCACGAAAACGCTTGACCTTCTCTATTTTTCGTACTACATAAATTCACATGAAGATTGATTTCGACATCGCCAAGAGCCTTCGGAACGCCGTCAAGCGCGGCCTCCCCTTCGATCTCGTCGAGGGCTTCGATTGGAACACGGCTCTTGTGGTCGAGGATCTTCGCAGCGACTATCCGGAGCGCCGCTTTCAGGCTCTCGGCCTGATCGGCAACAAGCTCCACATGGTCGTGTTTACCCCCATCGAAGGCGGCGTGAGGGTCATCTCCCTCCGGGCCGCCAGCCGAAAGGAGCGCAGCCGATGGCCAAGATAAAGCCGAACCCCTCCCTCATCTCGAAGGACAACCCGGAATGGACGGACGAGGACTTCGCCCGCGCCAAGCCCCTCGCCGAGGTGCTGCCCGAGCTGGCTGAGGCTGCCAAGCGACCGGGCCGCCCCAAGAGTGAGAACCCGAAGGTGCCGGTCTCGCTGCGCCTGGAGCCGGACGTGCTCGCCGCCTATCAGAAGCTCGGTAAGGGCTGGCAGGTGCGAATCAATGAGGTGCTGCGCGCCGGCATGCCGAAGCCGCCGTCGCCGGAACGGAAGAGGGCCTGACGATGACTGAGAAACGCTATCTCTCGATGGCCGAGTTCATGGAAGACCGCTTCGGCCCCAAGGCGGTGCCGGTGGAGCGGATGGGCACGAAGCGGTGCAGGGAGCTGCGCGATCGCGGTTGCACCCTCGTCCGCCACAGGGACTGGGAGAAGGCCAGGGCCGAGTATCATGCCCTGCAAGGTGACCCGGCCTATGCACCGATGACGACACTCCAGCAGCTACGGGCCGCTGCCATGCGGCAAGGTGCCGAGATCGCGTTAGACGGCAAAGGCGGGCTGGTGCTTAAGGTGAGCGGCGCATGACCGTTAGTCCTCTGCAGAAGCTTGCTGAGGATGCCGCCGCTCTCGCGCGGGAGGCCAAGGATCTGCAGGCCGTGCACGAGCACGACCTCGCGGAGGCCAGGGAAGAGAACGCCCGACTGCGGGCCGAGCTGGAACAGGTCCGGGCGAGCAAGGCCGCCGCCTTACAGGCGGTCGTCGCCCGGATCGGCCGAACCCGGACACCAGCCGGGCGATGGAAGAGGCCTTCCAGGAGGGTCGGCTGGCTGGGCTTGCCGAGGCCGCCGATATGGCGGAGACCTATGCGTTCCGCAAAATCAACGGCGGCCCGGTGCAGCTCGGCATGGACCGCAGCATGATCATCGTGACCCAGTTCTGGCTGTCGGAGCACATCAGGGCGCGGGCCGAGGAGCGCCCCGAGCCAAAACGGGAGCCGCTCGATCCCGCGCCCTAAGCCTCAGTCGAAGAGGCCAGGCGGCCGGACCTCCTGAGGCAGGCCCGGCGTCTTGATGATCAGCTCCTGCGCCTCGATCGGGTTCGTCTCGTTGACCGTGTAGGTCAGGCCGACCTCTTCCCAGTCGAACCCCTCAAAGGCCGCGCGGACCTCGGGCGCGTCGTTCAGCGAGACGATGGCCATGCCCTTGATGCCCCGCAGCTGCGCCGCCAGGCGGTTGAAGTCTTCGCGGCCGAAGACGCCCTTCCCATAGTCATCCTCAGACCCGAAATACGGCGGGTCCAGGTAGAACAAGGTCTCGGCGCCGTCGTAGCGCTCGATGAACTCGCCATAGGGCAGGCACTCGATCACGACCCCGGCGAGACGCTCGTGGACCTCCTCGAGGAGGGGAGCCAGCTTCGTGACATCGAAGCGCGCCGGCATGCCGGCCGAAACCCCGAAGTTACGGCCGCGCACCTTCCCGCCATAGGCGGTTCGCTGGAGGTAAAGGAAACGCGCCGCGCGCTCCAGGTCGGTCAGGGTCGTCGGGTCCGTGGCGGCCAGCCGCTCGAACTCCTTCCGCGAGGCGAGCTGGTAGCGCAGCATCTCCATGAAGGGCACATAGTGCCGCTGGAGGATTCGGAAGAATGTCGTGACGTCGCCGGAGACGTCGTTGATCACCTCGGCCTTCGGGGCAAAGCCCCGGCGAAGAAAGACGCCGCCCATGCCCACGAAAGGCTCGGCATAGGTCTTGTGCGGCACCCGCTCGATCAGCTCGATCAGGCGCGCGGAGAGCTGCTTCTTGCCTCCGATATAGGCGGCCGCCGGGCGGGCCGGAGCGACCCGCCGAAACATAGTCTCATCGTTCATGGAATTTCTTAACCACGCAAAGGCTATCGTTCTGTCGCGCGCTTGCGCGCCAGACGGGAAACCTTGTCGTGAGAGATCGGGTTTGGCGGGGCTTCGTCCAGGATGAACCGCCGCAGGGAGTGTTGCTGCACTCCCGCCCCGCTGGCGGGGCCTGTCGGCACCCCAAAGAGCCGCCCCGGCGCGAGGTGTGACCGGAGCGGCAAGTTGGGGAGGAAACGCCCGAAGGCATTCCCCACCGGCGGCGTTCCCTACGCCGGCGGAGCTCGGGATTTCAGAAGGAAGGTCAGACCATGCGCCCGGCCCTGGCCTCGATCGCACGGTCGAGACGGTCACTGATCTTCTCCATCGACGCGACCATCCGCTCCTCGGTGGCGATCAGGCGGCTCTCAATCCGCGCGATCGCCTCGGTCGTAACGAAGGTTTTGGCCGCCTCGAGCTTGTAGGCAGCGATCTCGGTCCTGAGATCGTCGATCCGCCTGTGCGCGGCCTGGACACCGGCCCTGTTGTCGCGCCAGGTCCAGATGATCGGCGTCGCCAGCCCGCCCATGATCGTGATCAGCAGGGTGACCTCCTGCCATTCAATCGTGCCCCCCAGCGCCATCTATCGCCCTCCCAAGATGCTCTTGAGTGTATGGCCGCCGCCATAGATCGCGAGCCACAGGCCGCTGAAGCCCAGAAGGTGCTCCCACGGGACGATGGGGACAGGGATGCCGGAAGCAACCTGGATCAGCCAGCTCGTCCACACGTTCCAGTTCCACATGAAGATCAGCTGCCAGGACAGTCCCGGGCGCCAGCCCGAATGCCAGAAGCTCTTGCCCACCTCGGCCAGGGCGAGGGCCGACTGCGCCTGGTTGGCCTGAAGCATGTAGGCGAGATCCTGCCGGGCCTTTTCGGCGAACGCCTCCGCCAGCTTAGGATCGGTGGCAATGGCCTCCTGCACGGCCGCCGGATCGTCCGTCCCGAAGACCGTTTTGGCTGCGCCGACGACCCGGCCGATCGCGGCGCTCGCTTTCTCACCCGCAAACAGCCCGATCAGCTCAGGGGCATACTGCAACAGCAATCCTATGATGGGCGGCATCAGGAATCTCCAGAGTGAGAGGCTTCGTCGAAGGGCGGCAGCGGCACCGTCTTCCCGGCGAGCGCATGGGTAGAGTCACCGAGGAACTGGATCTGACCGTTCGTCACGAAGGAGTGGCAGACGGTGCAGGAGAAAGAGGGCTTCCGGCCGGTTCGCGCCTCGAAGGTGCACCAGCAATCGCCCGTGTGGCCGGGGATATGGTGCCCGGATTGCACGAGCACCGAGGGCGTGAAGGTCGGTTTCTCATAGTCCCCGTTGAAGCCCCAACAAGGGCCAGGACCTTCAACCTTGACGGCATGAGCCCCTTGGCAGCCCGGGCACCAGAACATGAGGCGACCGCCCTCGACGGTACGAAGAATGCCTTTCTGCATATCAGGCCGCCTCGTTCAGCAGCGCGCCGTATTCGGCGATGGCATTGAAGCAGGGGCAGACCTTCACCCATTCGTGCGGCTCGACGATGCCGTCGCCGTCCCGATCCGGAGAGAAGTCCCGATGCCCCATGACGGCCCGCAGCCGGTAGCGCGCGATGGTCTCGCGCGTCAGCCGGATCATGGCCTGCATCTGCTCCGCCGTCCGGGTGTCCTTCGGCCTGCCATTGGCATCGACGCCGCCGACATAGGCATAGCCGAGCGTCCCGGTATTGTGCCCCTCCACATGCGCCCCGGCGAGATGTTCCGGGCGTCCCTCGGACACAGTCCCGTCGAGGTGGACGAGCTTGTGATAGCCGATCTGCGCGAAGCCGCGGGCGCGGTGCATCGCATCGATCTGGGCCACGGGGAACTCCTTGCCCTCCGGCGTGGCAGTGCAGTGCCAGACGAGAGTATGGACCGGCCGCAGCACGGGGCGCGCCGGCAGGACCGGCGTTCCGCCTGCGACCCTCTTCGCCCAGGCTTCCCGGGCGATCCGGGTCAGGGCTCCCGCGATCCCGTCCACCGTGCCGGTCGGGATCCCGGCCAGGCACAGGATGAGCTGCTCGGCCGCCACGATGAGGCGGCTGTCGCTCCAAGCCGAAGGCGCGGCGCCAGGAGCGAGATAGCCCGGGTGCCGGGCCAGCTCCGCCAGAACGGCGGCGCGGGTCTTTGGTCCGAACTCGCCATCGGCGCCGTCCCGTGCCTGGCCCGACTGCCCGAGGTCATAGCCGCGCGCCAGCAGCGCGCGCTGAATCTCAGCGACGTTCATGAAGTCCTCTTGGTGTGGTTGGAAGGATCGTCTAAGCCGCCAATACAGACTGAACGACCGGGGCCAGCACAGCCGCCATCCTGGTGTATCCGAGCGATGTCGGATGGATGGTGTCGAGATAGTATGTCGCGCTCGCCGGGTTCGCGAGATCGGCTACTGTGTCGTAATCCGCCACCAGATAGCCGTAGGTCGCTGCGTTGTTGCGGATCAGGTCGTTGAGTGCGAGGCGCTCCGCCTCCCGCGCCGGAAGACTGGCGATGCTGGATCGCGGCAGGACCGTGCCGACGATGACCGTATATCCGAGTCCCTGACAATACTGGATGTAGGGCAGGATGCCCTTACCGGTCACTGTGTTATGCCAGGTGTTCGCGGCCGACGTGCCGGCGTTAATGTCGTTGGACCCGACCCCGAACACGAGGATGTTCTTGCCCGGTGCCGCGACACGGTCGATCCCGGAATGCTTGGCGGCACGGGCGTCGTAGATCACATCGCTCGTGGTGCCGAACACCGCCTGATTGTAGACGTCGATATCCGCCGTGCTGCCGAGAGCCCGCAGGGTCTGGCGCATGTTGTTTTGCAGATCCGTCGCGCCGTAGCCTTCGGTGATGCTGTTTCCATCGAAGACGAGGCAATGGCTGAAGGTCTTCGGAGCCGCCTGCGGGAACGCCGTCGCCAGCGCGGTGCGCAAGACGGTGACATCCTGGTCGGCCAAGGTTCCGGGCCATACGGCGAAGACGTATTTCTCGCCGCGATAGTTGAAGTTGAGGCCCGCCCCAGAACCGCCGAGGCGCCCGCCCGAATACACCCCAGCCCCGCGCGCCGCGAAGGAGGAGGAAGCTCCCTTGTAGTAGACCTGGAAGGCCGTCGCCGAGAACCGATGGATGAGAATATTCGGCCTCGCCTGAATCGTCTTCGGGGTCTGCACCGCACCGTCGGCCCCGGACAGGAAGTTCAGGGTAGAGTTCGGGTTCGTGTAAACGGCGGCCCGGCTTCCCGCGACCGTGCCGATCTCGTAAAGGGCGTTCGAGTTCCACGTCGAGTTCGGCGCATCGATGGCGAGCACCGTGCCGTTCTGCCGGTCGAGGACGACACCCGCTGGAAGATTCAGATGCTTCGAAGGACCGGACCCGCCCGGCCCGCTGTCGAAGGTGATGCTGGCGAGTCCCTCCCAGGCGTTGGTCGGGATGAAGGTCGGACGGCTCGCCGCCGTCGTCTGGGTGGCGTGATTGCCATTGCCGCTCTGGTCGTACCAGATATCGACGAACAGCTTGGCGCTCGCCCCTCCCGCCGCCCGGAAAGTCTCGGCCGCCGCAACGTCGATGAAGCCGTTGGTGCCGAACCCGATATCGAGGGTCGCGTTATCGGACGAGCGCACGGCCCGAAGGCATGGGCCGCCATAAGTTCCGACCTTGCGGACGGAATAGATGACGCTCGCGCCAGCCGGAAGAGTGAGAGCGGCCGATGCGCCGCCCCCTTGTGCCCGGCGGCGTGCGGCCCGGTAGCCATAGCCGAGCCGGTACATCAGACCACCTCGATGAAGGAGAGCAATTCGCCGGACTTGAGCAGGATCGGAACCTCCTCGCCGGATTTGATGAGCTTTCCGTTGAGCCGCTGCGCCGTCGGATCGGTGCCCCAGGCGACCACGAAGGTTCCCTCCAGCCCCCGGACGAGCGCATAGCCCCTGCTATGCGTGCCGAACTCCGGCACGACCGGCCGCTGCCCCGCCGCGGTCGCCGTAGTGGAGATGTCGATCTCGACCGCCCCGTGGATCGAGCGGATGACGTTCTCCGCGACTCCGTCCATCTCCGGGCCGTAGCCCAGCCGAATCCATTCAATGCGCGCCTTTGCCGCCATCGTCGTTCTCCTTGTGGTGGTTGGTGAATTAAGAGGGTGCGCCGGAGGGTGCCGGAGCGTCGTCGAGGACGCCGCCCCCTCCGGACGGATCCCGGTCGTCCTTGCCGGTGCCCTTGCCCGGTCTCTTCAGCTCGAGCTGGCTGAGGAAGCCTTGCCCGCGCGTCCATTGATGCTCGACGTTGCCGATCAGGTAGGTGCCTGAGATGCCCGCGCGGATCGACACCTCGCACAGGGCTTCCGCCTGCGCTGCCGGATCCCCGTCGATAGTGAGCGTGCCGCCGCCCTTCTCGCGGTCGCGCTTGCGCTTCAAGCCCTCGGCGAAGCGCTGCGCGGTCTCCTGGTCCGGCGCGGAGAAGCGGGAGGTGCTGGCCGTTCCCTGCCCCATGACACGGACTCGGCCGTCCTGCATCTTCCACTTGGCATCGGCAGGATCGTAATAGGTCGCATCGAACTCCTCGTACTCGTGGCGTCCGTCATCGGGCCCGAGGTCCCAGTTGACGATGTTACCGGGCCGCGTGGCCTTGACGATCTGCAGCGGCTTGCCGGAAGCCGACTTGCCAGCATTCATCGGCACGAACACCGCTGTCTTTCCGACAACCTTGAAGGTGGCCCCGAGCTCGTCGGCGGTCCGCTGCGCCCAGTGCAGGTAGCTCTCCCGCCCGAGATACCAGTAATCGCGACGGATCTGCCCGAGATCGCCGTCGATGGCGATGGAGAAGCCATCAGGAGCGAAGGCGCGCGCAGCCTTCTCGAAGGTCGCATCGTCGAGGTGCTTCTCCTTGCGGACCTTCAGCCCGCCGCGCATGTCGGCGGCCTTAGCCGGCACGATCAAGTCCTGCCCGCCGCCGCGCGACCCGCGCGAGCGGGGATTGTCGATGACGCCCTCGAAGGTGACCGCGCCCGGAACCTCGTCGCGCCAGAGCGTGACCTCCAGGCTCTCGCCGCGGCGCGGAAAGGCGAACTGATCGTCCTGGTCGTTGAGCACAAGTTCGGCCGTGTCCGACTTCCGTCCCGGCGCGTCCTTGACCTTGATCGAGAGGACCTGGGAGAAGATCTCTGACGGGATGGGCTTGCCCCCGATCTTGACGATGGCATGTGAGGCCATGGGTGGGTCCCGTGCTTAGTCGGTGAGCCTGAGAAGGCGAACGGGCCGCACTGTGGCGGGCTCCGGGATTTCGACCGTCACCTGCGTGCCGATCGGCAGATAGGGGCCGTGATCCGCGAGGCCCGGATTCCGGTCGAGAGTTTTCTCGACGAGGCCCGGAACCTCGCGCCCGAAGCGCCGGTAGAGCAGCAGGTCGAGGGTCGTGAAGGCGCTCTCCACGGGAGGAAGGGTTTCTGTGCTCATCGGCCGATCAGCCTCATCAGGGTCATGACGTAGCCCAGCGGCGTGGCGGGCCGGGGCGACTTCTTCAGGACGATGTCGAATTCGATCTGCCGGCCGACGCCGCTGACGCCGAGATAGGAATGCTTCTCGCGGTAGCGTTCCACCACCCACCAGCCCATGTTGCGGCCGTCGCCGCGCACCACGATGTGCGGCTCGCCGGACAGGCGCATCTGCTCGAGCACGTCGAGGCTGGTGAGCCCGCCCCATTTGCGCGGGAAGAGACGCCCGCGCAGGGTCAGGACGCTCTCACCTTCCCCCACGAATTCGAGCGGGCGGAGGCTGCCGATCACGTCCTTGGCGGCGTAATCGGCCGAGGCCTCCAGCTCGACCTCATGGATGTTCGGCGCCGTGACCCGGAAGGTCAGCGCTCCAACCTGATAGAGCATGGGGTGTTCCTTGTTCGGAGAGGCGCGGGCCTAATCGTAGTCGGCGTAGGAGCCGGAGCGGCGGTTCTGGAATTCCTGCCCGAAGCTCAGCGAGCCGGCGCTGTTCCCAGCATTCTGCATGGCCGGGCCGATCTGGGACAGATCGGACAGGAGCCCGCGCACGGCCGCCCGCGCCCTTTCGATGGACGAGATGTCGACGGTCGGGGCCACGGGGTTGGTGAGCGCCTGGAGGACCTGCGCCGCCTCCGCCGCCTTGCCGGTAATCCGGTCGAGGCCGGACTGGCTGCCTTCGGGCGCACCGCCAGGGCCGAAGCCGAAGGAGGCTCCGCCGCCGAGCGTGGGCGCGACGGTGTCCGGGGGTGGAGACCGCCCGAAGTTCATGACGCTCTCGCCCGACCGGACCTGCCGCTCCAGCTGCGCGACCGAACCCGCAAGTTCCGCAAGCTTCGCCCGGACAGCATCCGCGTCGCGCTGCGCGGCCCGAAGCTCGTCCTCCGCGCGACCGATCTCGAGGTCGATCCGCCGCTGCTCGGATGGCGTGAGGGGACCGGCAGCCCGGCGGCTGCGAGCATCATCGAGCGTCGCCTTGGCCTTTCGCTCACGCTCCATTTTCTCGGCGATGGCCGCCGTCTGCCCCTTGAGCCGCGCCTCCTCTCCGGTCGCTCCCGCCCAGGCATCGAGCGCTTTGTAACCGGCGATGGCTGGTGCAACGTAGGGCAGGTTCGGAATGACATGGCCGGTTACGGCGTCTTGGACCACTTCGAGCGTACCCTTACCAGCACCCTCGCTTCCGTTCTTCTCCTCTTCGTAGGCTTTCAGACGCTTCAGGATGCGCTGCAGGAGCGTATCGCCATTCTCCAGATCGTTGAGAAACCGACTCAGGTTCTCCGCCGCATCGCCCAGCCCCAGCTTGATCGGCCGACCTAATCTGGTCATCAGGGAATCCCAGGCCTTCTCGGCCCGTTCGATCTTGGCGAAGTCCTTCTCCTGCCAGAGCTCGAAACCCTTCTGGACCGAGCCGACATAGTTCTTCTTGTCACCCATGGTCTGCAGCAGCGTATTCACGCGCGGCAACTGGTTGATCAGGCGGGAGATGTCGTCCTGGTATTCCTTGCCGAAGAGATTCGTCAGGATCTCGGCGCGCTTGAGAGGATCGGAGACCTTGCTGATTTTGGTCAACAGGCCGAGCGTCGCCTCCATGGGTTTCGCCGTGAACTCCCTGCGCATCTTGGTGGAGTTGACGCCGAGGGCTTTGAGGCCCGCGCCCGCATCCTTGGAGAATCCCTCCCCGAGCTGCATCAGGGTGAGCAAAGCATTGTAGCCGGTCGCGGCGACCTCGGTGGTCACACCCACTTCCTTGAGCGCTGCCCCCACGGCGAGGGTCTGCTCGGCGGTGATGCCGACCTGCTTACCGGCCGCGCCCGTGCGGCGCAGGAATTCCAGAAGGTCCGATTCCTTCGAGGCCGAGGAATCGGCCGCCGTGTTGATGGCGTCGCCGATCTCCTCGATCCGGGTCTGGTTCGCGGCGTAGATGTTGCCGATTTCGGCCAGGCCCTGCCCGACCTCATCGGCGCTCATCTCCCAGGCGCTGGTGGCCTTCGCCGCATATTCGGTGAACCGCGCCAGCTCCTTGACGGGACGTCCGGCAAAGCCTGCCGACGCCATGATGTCGGCCACATCCTCCTTGGCCATGCCGGTCTGCTTCGAGATCCGCAGGATATCGTCCTCGAACTTCTTGGCCGCCGCCCCCGTCGTGTCGGTGGCCTTCTCCACACGGTACATGGACCGTTCGAAAGACAGCGCCTCCCGACCGGCCTTATGGAGAGCCGCACCGGCGGCGAAGGCGGCCACGCCGATTGCACCGCCGGCGGCGGAAAGCCCCAGGCCCGCTCCATCGAGGGCCGATCCGGCTACCGCGAGGGTCCTGGTCGAGGCCGCGAGCTGGCGAGTCCCGCCTCGGGCGTTGCGCGCCGTGCGGTCGAGATCCCGGATCGAACGCGCCGCCTTCCCGGCCGGACCCGAGACGCCGTCCTTGAGGCGGACGGTCAGCTGAGACGTGAGGTTAGCCATGGACGGGCTCCGTTAAGCCGAGCGCGAGCGCCTCCTCGTACCAGCCGAGAAGATCGAGCCAGTCGTAGGTTTTCAGGTCGCGGATATTCTGGTTCAGTCCGCTTGCGACGGCGGCGACGTAGCGTCGCCAGAGAGCAGGGTTGACCCGAGCACCCGTCGCAAGCGTTGGGGCAAAAAACTTTGCACGACCTCGAAGACGCGCCGGTCGTCGTCGTCGTCCATCACCCCGGCGGCAAACAGACCGGGGGGCACCGGCTCGCCACCGGGCAGCGTCGTCATGGCCTCGCAGATGCTCACCTCGGCCCCGCTTTTCAGGGCCTCCATGACAGCCTCGACCTGGGACACGGTCAGGCGATGGACTTCGAAGCCGGTGATCTCGGCCCCGCCGTAGGTGAAAGGCCATTCGAGGGAAACGGCCTGCGTTCGGGCGCGCCCCTCGACGGGCAGAAACGCTGCTTTTACGTGGGGCTCAGGTGACGATGACATTGGTTCCTGCTCGGCCATTCCGGCATTCCTTACTGCATGTTGACGATGGATTTCGGAATCATGACGGCGCGGGACTTCACGCCGCCGAAATCGAGCGGCGCGCGGCTGGCCCTGGCGCCGTCGAGAGACAGGAGGGGCAGATACCAATCCTCCGCCCAGGGGGTTTCCTCGAACAGTTTCTTCAGGGCCGGATGATGCTCGGCGACGGCGAGATAGTCCCGCCCCCGCCCCGGCACCGGCTTGAGACCGCGCGCCTGGAGCCAGCCGCGCACGGTCGGGTCGCTCCAGGCCCGCTGCACCTGGACGCGCACCGAGGAGCCCGTATCCAGGGCGAAGCGCAGCAGATGGCCGAGGCAGCCGGGGCCGTCTTCGTCGGGCAGGTCGTAGAGCGCGCCCTCCTCCCGCGTGTGAACCTGGGGCAGCGGCAGGCGTTCCCACAGGGCCTTGGCCTGGACGCGCCCATAGATGTGCCGCGCCTCGGCCACCAGGCGGGAATAGGCGTTGAGGCGCTCGACCTCGACGAGGTCCACTGTCGCCGGCGCGGACGGCGGCTGGCCCACCGAGTAGGTGCCGGTGCGGCGCAGGGCCGGCAGCACCTCGTGCGCGAGCCAGCGCTTGAACCGCTCGGCCGCCGGGGTGCGGGAGGTGAAGATCAGCCGGTAGACGCCAGCTTCAGAGATGATGGTAGTCATCCGATCTCGACCGATTGCGTCCACAATCTGGACGCAATCCCTTTCGTCGTCATCAAGACGTGAAAGAACCTGTCGAGAATTCTTCAGGTCGAGCGCGGCGCAAACATCGGTCCCGACGAACCAGGGCTCCTCGTCCCTGACCACGGTGCGGACCTGCTTGGCTTCGAAGGTGTAGGCTTGAAGGGCGTTCATAGATCAGTCTCCATCGGCATCCGGCCCGCCAAGACCTGGAATGCGCACAGGTGGTCGCGAACGACCGCCGGAGCCGATGAAGCTCGCCGGTCGCATTCATCCCCATGGCGGCGGGGAAATTCGGTGTGGTGTCAGGCGGTGGCCGCGAGGCGCAGCACGTCGTCGACGAGGGCGGTCAGCATCTCATCCAGGCTCGGCCCGTCATCGTCCCGCTCCGGCGCGTATTGCCTGGCGATGGCGGCCTTGACGGCGAGACCGCCGACGGTGCGGGCCGGAATGGCCTGGATCGCGAATTCGAGGCGGGCGGCCTCGGCGCACAGGGCCGCGTATGCGGCTTCACCGGTTCCGTCCGGGGCGGATTTGGCCCGGTCCTGGGCCGCTCTCCACTCCCTGCCGAGGCGCATAAGCTCCGCGTCGGGGTTGCGGCCCGGAGCGGCCTGCGCCAGGGAAGCGGACAAGGGGGCGGCGAGCGCCGCTGACAAAACGGCGCGGCGTGTGGTAGAAGCGGCATCAGCCATGGCATCCTCTAACTTAGGTTGCTTCGGTTAGAGCCGGGTGAGAGGTGCAAGCTCTTGCTCGGCTCGTTTTTTGTGATATCTCTAATTCATGACCAAGTCAATTACTGATATCACGAAAAAGCGGGGCAGGCCGAGATCGACTGGTCCGGGCACTCCTATCGGATTGCGGTTACTACCGGAGATCCTAAGCGCTCTGGACGCTTGGATCGAGAAGCTACCAGATCCAAAACCTTCGCGCCCTGAGGCGATCCGGCAGATCCTGACCGACTGGCTGAAGGCCAAGGGCTACCTATCCCAATAGCCGAGACAACCGGGGATTGACTCCTGCAACACAGTCACGCTCATTAAGCGAGGCTCAATACAGGGGGTCCCATGCCATTCCGTCCACACGCTCTCGTCCTGCTCGCGGCTGCATTAGGCTGGTTTTCCGGCCCGGCAGTTGCTCAATCGACCGAATACAAGGTCGTCGATGCGGCAGACCTATCCGTCAGCGCCCGCAAGTACGCAGATCGCGACATCGAGGTCCGCGACGTGCGGTGCTATTATGCTGACATCGGCGACTATCGCTGCGTGACAAGAGAAAGCGTAAGCATCTTCGCCGCCTCGATCGCGCCCCTTGAGGCCGAAACCGCCATCAAGGACAACTGCGACGCCATCAAGGTCGCCCTTACATCTCCAAAGTGCCGCGTCGCACTCAGATTTCGTTACTCCGCCGAGCAGGTAGGACACGACATCATCAGCGGATATCAGAAGCGCACTGTCATCAAAACTGGGATGGTAAGGGTCGGGTTCGCCCGCAAGCGCTGATCACCAAGGAAGCCCGCCAACCGGCGGGCTTCTTCATGTCAGGATCAATACCGCAGGATCCGGCGCTCGTCGGCGTTCTGAGGAACGCCGTTGATCCGGCGCTCGCCCGTCTCGAAGTCGAAGTAGAACTTCTCCTTCTCGTCGAACCAGAGGCCGTAACGCATGATCTCCTGGATCGTGTGGTCGTGGCCGAGAACGTCGCCGCCGCGGCTGAACTCGTCGCTCTCGATCCGGGTCAGGCGGCCCCAGGCGATGGCCTTGACCTCGATGGCCCGGTGGCTGATGTCCTTGCTCCGGACCAGGCCGTAGGTCGTGTAGGGCTGAATCCCCCCGTCGAGACCGAACTGCTCCATGGTCTGCGGATCGTAGCCGAAGACCTTGAAGGTGATCTCGAGCGCATTCATGCCCAGTCCGCCGACATTGACGGCCATGTAGGACCCGCCCGGGTGAACGGTGGCGGAGACCTCCTCCATCGTCGGCAGCTTGATGGACTGGAGATTGTTGCGCTTGTTGGCGTTCGGCGAGTTGTCGCCGGCGTAGAGGTTGACGGCCTCCTGGATGAGCAAAGGCATGGTCCGTTTCCTTCGAGATGAATGACAGGTGAGGAGCGAAGGGCCGCACTCCCGTGAAGGTGCGCGGCCCTATCGGCCCGGTTACGCGGCGGTCCCGAGGAGTTGGTCGGTGTTGGAGACCAGATCCTGGATGAGGATGTTCAGGGACTCGCGGTTGCGGCGGCTGTCGAGCGTGACGTGCTTGAGGGTCGGCGGCTCCTCGGCGGCGTAGAAGGTCCGGATGCGGCCGAGCCGCAGGTTCTCCGGATTGTTCTTGTCCTCCTCGAACCCGACATTCCAACCGGGCAGGATCGCGCCTCTGGCCTGAAGATCGGACAGGAAGGCGATATGGTCGTTGAGGACCGCCTGGATGCCGTGCCGCGTGATATTGGTCCGGCCCAGCCGCCGCCGGGTGGCGCGAAGCAGAGCGAGGTGCTCGTAATCGCGCATGCGGCTCACGTTGATCATGCGCCACTTCGGATCCTCGGCGCAGGTATCGGTGCAGATCAGCACGAAGCCGGAATCGGAAATCGCCGTCTCGAGCCCGAGCTCGCCGCGCTGGGTGATGCCGATCTGGTTGGCCAGGAGAGTCTGGCCGTCATTTGCGCCATCGGTGAGAGAGAAGGAATCGTAGCGCTTGAGGCCGATGATCCCCTGAACCGGGCGGTTGGCCGGCGCATACATGGGAATGCCCCCAGCCTCGAAATCGGCTGCGACCTGCTGGCCGATGGCCACCAGCGCACCATCCTCCTCCACGTCCGACGTGCCGACCCGGACGATGTCCCAGTTGTCGAGAGCGATCAGGTTTTCGCTGGTGATCGTCTCGCGCCAGTCGAGGGCGTCCCGCACCGTGGTGCCGGGCCCGCCGACATAGGCCTTGGCGAGCAGCGCATTCGTGATCTGAGGCAGCGCCGCGCAGATCGGGTTGGCCTGCGCCACGCCGCCGGTCACGCCGACCGTCACGTCGAAGCCGTCGCCGACCGCGAAATCGGTCGCGCCGTCGGCGATGGTGAACCGGATATGGGCGCCGGTATAGGCCTCGCCCACCGTGGCGTTGGCCAGCATCGCGCCATCGGGATCGCGGACGGAGAACACCCCGCCGTTTGCCGGAACGGAGGGCGCGACCGTGATGGTGAACCGGTCGCCGATGGCGAAGTCGGTCGAGCCGTCCCCGATGGTGAACGTGACCGGGCCGTTATAGGCCTGTCCGACCTGAACGACGCCGATGGTCTGGCCGTTCGGGTTCTCGACCACGAAGGTGCCGCCGTTGGCCGCCGCGGCGAAACACGTCGCGGTATAGACGCCAGCCGCCGCGCCGACGCCGGTGCCGACGCCCGTGACCGCGCCGTTGCCGGTATTGCCCTCGGCCGCCGCAGCCGTGGCCGCGAAGGAGCCACCGATGCAGCGGACCTGATAGATGCCGGGCTTGACGCTGCCGCCGTAAGCCGGTGACGAGGCCAGGGTCAGGGTGCCGGTGCCGGCATTGCCGCCGCTCTTGACGGCACTGGAAACGTTCGTCGCACCCGCCGTGCGGCTGAACTTGCCCGTGAAGCCGGGCGAACCCAGCAGGCGCGGGATCACGCCGAGGCGCTGGCCTGATTGCAGCATGGCGTACCAGCCCGTGCCGGCCGCGGGATCGCCGACGATGTTGGCGATGGTCTCGTCGACGGTCGCACCCTGCGGGACGCGCACCGCCACGATCCGCGCGGCGATCTGGAAGCGCGCCAGCTGCGCATTGATCTTCACCACCGCCCGGTAGAGCGGGCCGGTGCCGAGCTTGCTCAGAGAGGCCAGGTCGCTCGAGTTGAAAGCCACCGCCACGTTGTAGGGGAAGGCGGCGGGGTCCGCGTCGGCGGAAGGCAGGACGAGGCCCACCACCGAGAGGTCGCTGGCGACAACCGAGGTCGGCTCGCTGTCGTCGCGGATGAAGGTCATGCCGAAGGTCGGCTCGGTCATCGTTCACTCCTGGAAAAGAAAAAGCCGCCCGAAAAGGGGCGGCGCGGTGGACCCGACGGGCGAGCCTGTCGGAGGAAAGGCCCCTGTCTGGGGCTTGGCTTCAATAGGCCCGCGGGATCGCCGCGAGCGCCGCATCGATGATCGCGGCCGTGATCGCCTCTCCGCCATCGATCCGGGCCAGCAGCGCCCCCTCGACGTTGAAGCAGGCCTGCACATGCCCGAGCACGGCGAGGATGACGGTCTGCATGTCGTCATTCGACATCGCCCGGGACTTGTTGTCGGCGAACTTGAACATGTCGCCGTCCTGCCTCAGCCCGTCGCGGATGGCCGCATAGGTGCTGTCGAGGGCGGCCCTGTCATCGCCCCGCGCGGTCGAGACCGGGATAGCCTCGCCGCCGACCGTGACCGTGATCCCGCCCGTTTCCGCCTTCCAGCGTTCCTCGGCGAGATAGGCGGCCGGATCGAAGACGGGGACCGGGAACGGCCTGATCTCGACCTGCTCCGCAACCAGCCTGCAGAAGTCGGCATTCGCGGTGTCGACAGGGATCGTCTTCTGGATACCGTCCTCAACGGCCCAGATTTCGGTATGAGCCGGGTTTGCGAAATCATACGTGTTCATGTGAGAACGATCTCCGCGTCGGCGACGACGACATCGCCGCTGATGGATGAGACTCCCGCGAGCGACGACGTGAAGACGTGCCTGCACCCATCCTTTGAGGATGTGTCGAGATAGGCTGAGCTGACGCCTGTCCTGGACCCAGCCAACAGGGTCAGGGTTGGAGCCGCTCTCATTTCGACAGGCCAGTACACGTATAGGAAATGCGTCAATCCGGCTGTTGCCGGGCGGAAGATCGAGTGCACCTCCCGCCGGCAATAGTACCGCTGACACAGCGCCAGCTCGTCTCTCTGCAGCATGAGCGGGGGAGTCGAGCCAATGCCAATCCGTGGACGCTTGAACCTCACGGTGGTGGGGACGCCGGCAGCCCGTGCAATATTGACCCTCATCGCACCCGACAAGGCGGCGGGGATCATAAGGCTGACGGCACGCACCCCCGATCCGGGTGTCAGCGTGGCGCTCACCGCGCTTCCGGATGATGCATCGCCTGAGATGGTGACGGTGATGCTTCCCTCTCTGAGGTCATCGACCGCGAAGGTAACCTGACGATCCTCCCACCGGTCAGCGTGTAAAAACCAAGGCTCGATGATTTGCTCAATCGACCCTGCGCTCAGCTCCCACGTGCTCTCATATCTGAGCGTATTGGAGCTAAAGAACACGCCAATGTTTACAACTGCTCCGCCGGGTCCTGCTTGCCAGCGGTCCCTGAAATAGACGCCTGCCGCATGGGTGCTGCCGCTGATGCCACGCTGATTGTACTGCCCTTCGGAGTTGATCAGTAGGTTCTGGCTCAGATTGCTGCCGTCGCTCTTGGCTGCACCGAGGTTGCCGATCGCGGCGTCCTTGTCGGCGAGATCGGCAAGGTTTTGTGACTTCGCCAGGGCATCCATGACCTGCAGCGGATTCCACGTCCCTCCGCGAAAATATTCGTAATAACCGAGGGTCGTGTTGTAACGCAGGGCATGCAGAGGCGAGTTCGCTGGCCTGGCGCTGGTCGGCCCATAGGGGATGGCCAGCGAATTCCCGAACAAGTCAGCCTTGTTCTGAAGCGTCGTGCCGAGGCTCGCGACATCGCTGATGGCGATGGTGGCCGAGGTCCAGGCCGTCCCCACCAGCTTCAGAAACTGTCCGTTGGCTGCGCCGGAGACATCGACGCCGTTCAGATCGTTGAGCGAATGGATGTGGTCGGCGTCGGATTTACCCTGGAGCGCCAATGCCAGCCCATTGATTTGATCGATGCCATGCGAATGCACGGCCGCCGCCTTCGTTCCCAACGTGGCGATGATGCTCGCCACGTCGAGATCGATCATCTGGAGCGCGGCGATGATCCGAAGGACATCCTCGTCGAGATCATTCTGCTCGTGCGGGAGAGGATAGTCACGGTTATCCGTCGAGATCTCGATAGCCATTCCAGCTTCCTTAGACAGAATAGGCGCGCAGCCGCGCGATGGCGATGCGGGCGCCGGGCCCGCCGGCCAGCGTGATGCGGACACGCCCCTGGGCCGCGGTGAAGGATGCCCGCTCGTATTTCGGCTCGATCCAGCCGCCGCCGAGGACATCGGAGCCGGCCGCCGTCAGGGCCTGCCAGCTGCCATTCCCGCCGTCGCACTCGACCGTGACGGTCGAGCCTGCCGGAAGGAACGCGGCGAACAGGGCCGCCACCTTCACCGCACTGCCCATGGGAAAAAGCCGCGTGATGTAGGTGCCGCTTTCCCGGATGCGTCCGCCGACCAGCAGCGTCCCCGGATAGAGCACCGGCGAGATCGTTTCCGAGCCCTCGAAGACGGCCCGGAGCGTCACCTGCTCGTTGACGTATTCGGCGAATTCCCAGGTCTGTCCCGGCGTCAGCGGGATGACCTGGCCCGAGGTCCGCACGAGCTCGTAGCGGAACCGGGCGGCATCGGTCGGGATCTCCACCGCGCCGCGCACGAGCACGTCGCTGATGTCCTCGAACTCGCCCGTCCACAGATCGACCGCGCGAGTGACCGGCGCGAACTTCGCCGCCACGACCTGGAAATGCAGATCCATGTCCTGGTGTGCCGTCCATGTCAGCCGGTTGGCCGAGGAGAGCAGCACGCCGACCGTGTAGGGCTGCGAGGCCACGCGGGTCTGGGTCGCGGTATCGATGTCTCCGAGCTTCGAGACTGCCACCGCATGGGTGGCGTCGGCGGTCAGGATCACGAAGCAGAACTCGCGATCCGCCGGGCAGAACACGGGCGCATCGAACCTCGCCTGCACCAGATCGCCGACCTGCGGGACCTGCATGTTGACGAAGGCCTCGGCCAGAACCTCGTTGGTCGGGAAGCCGTTGGCCACCCGCGCCAGCTGAACGCGCACGCCTTTCGAGCGGTCGCCGATCGCCGTGAAGCGGAAGTTCACGCCGAGGATGTGACGCGGCTCCGGCAGCGTGAAGGTCTGCGCCAACGGATCGCGACCCGGATCGCCGTCCCCCTGCTCCCGCGTCTCCACGACAGGGTTCGTGATCTGGTTGATGATCGCGACGTTCCGGCTGACCGGGGTCGAGGACTCCGGCTCCTTTTTCGTCGGCGCGGCCCGGGCCACGAGGGTCACGCGCCGCATCGTGGCGATGTCGATGGTGCCCTCGCCGACGAAGATCGCCTGCGCGAAGCTGCCCGCGGCGCCCGTGACCCTGACGAGCCGACGGCCGACCGGGATATTGGCCGGGATCGTGAAGGTGAACGTGATCCGACCCTGAGCATCGGCCGTCTGCGTCCCCGCCGGCTTGATGCTCACGCCGTCGAAGGTGGCGGTGGCGAGGTTCTCGCCGGCCCCGAAGCCTTCGATGCTCAGCGTCACCGGGATCTGGCGCAGGTTCACCGCATTGACGCGGCGGATCTGCGTGACCTCGTTGATGGTCGTGCGCCCGGGCGGCTGCTTCGGCGCGGCCGTGAACTCGCGCGTGACCGGCGAGGTCCACTGCGTCTGCTCCTCCGTCCAGAAATCGACCGCCGGAGCAAGCTTCAGCCCCGCCGGCATTACGGTAAAATTGTCGTAGGGGTTGATCTTCATCGAGGAGGTGCGCTTGTCCTGCCGGACGACGATCTCCTCGGTGTAGCTCAGGGTCATGATCGACGTGCCGCAGAGCTGGGTCAGCACATCGTCGATGGCGAGCTGCAGCACGCCCTGATTGATGGCCGCCGTCTGCGGCGCGCCCTGGTCGCGGTAGAAGTCGTCGACGAAGGTGTCGGTGAAGATGCCCTTCTTGCTGACGGGCTCGCGCGCCAGGATGTCGCGCTCCGATTCCGAGCGGTCGAACTGGTCGAGGATCGTGATCAGCCGGTCGAACAGGCGGCGCTGCTCGTCATAGGTGTAGTTGCGGGTTCCATTACTGATGACGGTCGGCGTGCCGAGCCAGGTGTTGTGCACCTCGGCCAGTTTCAACAGGTTCGACGGCGCAATCGGCGGCAGGCCGCCGTTGCGCGCGCTGATGCCCTTCACGTAGGCGGGACGGCCCGTGATGTCCATGCACAGCAGGTCGATGCGCGGCAGCTTGGACGTGTAGGAGATCAGGACCGGCCGGTTGTTGACGCCCCCCGAAACGGTCACGGTCGTGTCGGTGGCCGCATCCGGCGTCACCGCCGCATTGTAGAGATAGGTGACCGAATAGGTGGAGTTCGCCGCAGGCTCCGTTCCGCCGGGCGCCCAGGACACGGCATCGCCCGCCAGGGCGTAGGCCGAGGCCGGAACGGTGGTGCCGCCATAGACGATGCTCTCGATCTCGACCACCGACGAGAACTGAAGATCGTCGCTGCCGCCTGCAATCGGGCCGCGTGTGACGGTTTCCGTGGTGCGCTTGACCACGATCACCGACGACACGTTGGCAATCGGCGGACGCGACACGGCGATGGTCGCCGTCCCGTTATCGGGCCCGGTGAAGGTGTGCGGCTCGGCCGCGATGCTCTCGACGTCAGGCGCTTCCGTCTCTGCATGGCGGATGCTGGATTCGCGGATGCGCTTGAAGCCCTGGATGTTGGCCGTCCCCGCCCCGATGCTGAAGACCTGGGCCGGACCGCTCTTGCCGAGGGGCAGAACCTCGCAGCCGTCCACGATGTAGTTGCCGTTGGCGTCCTTGTCGTAGACGGAAAGCACCGCAAGCACGCCCGAGAGCGCGGGCGGCGGCGTCTGATCGATGACCGCGCCGTCCTTGATCAGGTAAACGGCAGCGAACTCTCCGGCCTGCGCATCGCCCTCGATGGCCCAGACCAGGTTCTTCGCGATGCGGGCCGCGCCTGGCTCGCCTTCCGATTCCGTGCCGGGATGAAGACCCAGCAGGGACGGGTCTTCGGCTTCGGTGATAACGGTCCGCTGCAGGCGCACGCCGATCCGGACCTCGCCCGTCATGGCAACGCCGGTAAAGGAGGCGGCGGCCACGGGCAGCACGTCTCCGGCAATGTAGATCTCGCCGGGCGCGAGCCCGACGGCTCCCGTCTCGGGATCGACCACGATGTCAGCTCCGCTGATCCGGTCACCGTCCCGGGCGATCAGGTTTCCGACACGCCGGTTGCGGCGGCGCTCGAGCGCCTGAAGCTCGTTGAGCTCGGCACCCTGCGCGATCTGGTCTTCCCGAAAGACCACCTCGGACCAGGTGGGCTTGGCAGGCGTGCGGTCATAGGCAGCCGGGAGACCGGATGAATGCTCGTGAGCCATGATGGATCCTTAAAAGCGCAGGACGGCGCAGATGCGCTCCCGCACGGTCCTCTGGAAGGGAATGGTGATGGAACGCCGCGCCACGATGGGACCGGGCTCGGCAAGCCCGCCCGGCGGCAGCCAGAGCGCACCGGCCGGAGAACCTGCGGCGGGTTGCGAGCCGAGGATGAAGCCCACCTCCGTCGCCGTGGTGCCGAATCCGTCGCCGAAGCCGGTCATGGCTTCGAGATAGAGTATCGTCGCGGCCTCGGGCTTGATGGCGTACCGGGTGGAATTGACCCGGTAGATGCCGTTGATGGCCTGGGCCACGGGCCACCGCGCCCGGGCCCGCCGATAGCCGATGACCTCGCCCGCCGCGTTGAGGAACACCGCCCAGGCCGGTTTTCCGGCGATGAGCGCCATCGTGGCTTCGAGCATTGCGACGGATCGCGCCAGAGCCCCCGATGCCGTCCATGGAACGCTCGTCCAGGGAAATGCGCCCCATGTGAGCGCGGCCCCGGCAGGCGCGATCCAGACGCCGAGCGCCTGGAGTTCGGATGGCTGCATGGCGTGGGCGATATCGGTGCGCCGCCCGAACGACCACTTGGCCTGCCCTGGTGCGACACGCCGGCCGGAATAGGAGCCCCAGAGCTTCGAGCCCCAGCGCCCGCGCCCGTATTCCATCGCGCGCACGTCGTAGCCCGCGAAGGCGCGCCAGAACACGGACCGCAGCGGCACGGAGAGCCCCGTCACGCCTTCGATCCGGTGCAGGTTCGCGTCACCCTCGACAATGGAGGTGAGAGCAAGCTGAAAATAGTTCCAATGCTGGCGGGATACGGAGAACTCTTCGATCCCCGCCGCATAGCCGAGCCAGCCCAGCGCCTTGGCGACAGCCGCGCGTGTACCGCGCACCCGCTGCCAATCAATTCCCTCCTCGATCAGTTCGTAGAGGTTCGGGACATAAGGCGTGAGCTCGCCGAGCCCGTATTCATAGACCAGGAAGGGCAGGAAGGACGGTGGCGGGTTGACGATCTTGATGCCGCGCATCGCCGTGACGTTGGGATCGACAGTGGTGTAACTGTCGGAGCCCAGCGAGAGCCCCTTCTCCAACGGGACATATGTGGTCGGCAGCAGATCGTGGCGCGCCATCAGTAGGCCCTACCCATATTGTTGAGCGTGATCGTGCCAATGGAGATCGCGCGCTCAGGCGATGCGATCCGGTCGGAGGTCGGCAGGACCGGCTCAACCTTCTTGATGCCTGGGCGCATCAGGCGGGCCGTGATCCAGGCTCGATCGAGATCAAAGCCGAGACCGGTCTCTGCATCCCATGCCATACGCAGCAGTGCAGCGAGCGGAGAATCCGCTCCAGGCGATGGCGGCGCGATCATCGTGTCCGGCGCCTCGGGAAGGAGCCAGACGTTATATTCGATGTTGACCGTCTCGAAGATCGCCGACTGAACCTCGATGCTGTCGTTGACCATGAGCACGTCCGGCGCGTTGAGCGCCGCCCTGACCTCGCTCAGCAGACCCTCGTCGGCTATGCCGCCGGCATCGGTTGAATAGACTGCGACGCGCACGAGAGGGCTTGTGCCGACGCGATAGACCACGGCATCGGCAACGCGGGTGCTGACGCCAAGCGAGATGGCACGATAGCGCGCCGCCGTGCCACCCGGCGAACGGCCCTGGATATTGAGAATGACGCGGCGGCGCAGCGCCTCGTCTGTCTCGCCCGCCATGCGAAGCACGTCATAGAACACGGCGAGGTGGTCGAGGTCCGATCCAGTGGCATATGCAAGCAGGTTCGCCCGCACTGCATCGTTGACGCGTGCCCGGATCAAGGTCTCGCGGTAGGCGAAGACCTGGGCCAGATAGTGCATCGGCTCGGTTTCGAGATCGATGATGCCGCGAATATCGACGCCGATCTCGTCGCAGCGGGCGATCGTGTCGGCCTTGATCGCCGAGAGGATGGCCTCAAAGCTTGGTTCCTCGATGACCTGCGGCGGCGGGAAGGCGGAGAGGTCGTAAAGGGTGCTGTCAGCCATGAAAGACCTCGTGGCGCGCGAGGGGCGCCTCAGAAGTTGATGGTGCGCTCCCCCCCTTCGGGGGTCGGATCGCCGAGGTGGGCGCGGGGGCGATACTCGCCGACGAGGGACATGGTGAGCTGACCGAGCCTGAGCTTCTCGGGGCTGTTGCGGGACTTCTCGAAAGAAATCTGCTTGATCCTGAAGCGCGGCTCCCACAGCTCCACGGCCACGATGACGGCGGTTGCGAACCGCAGCACGGTGGACTGGTTGATCGGGCGCCCCAGGAGCGCCGGAACCACCGAGCCGAAGCTGCGCCGCATGACACGGGTTCCGACCATGGTGCTGAAGAGAACCTCCAACGATTGCAGGAGGTGATCCCAGCCCGAGAGCCACCGGCCGGTGCGCCGGTTCATGCCTGCCATGGTCAGCCCCTTGCCCGGCGCTTGGCCTTCGGCAGAGAGCCGCCTTTCTGGCCGTTTCCGTCATGGTCGAGCGGGTCGCGCTCGATCCGGGGTAAAGCGATCTGGCCGAGTTCGAGCGGCGTGGTAGCCTCTCCTGCAGTGAGCCAGAGTTCCTGCCCTGGCCGAACGCGACGGCCGAGCACCTTCTCGCCGGGGGCAAGAGTGTCCGCGACAAGATAGCGGATACGGTCAGACATCGGGGTTCCTTCCGGTTAGTCGCATTGCCAGCGCTGGGCGCCTGATATCAGGACAGCACCGCAAGCGGTGACGTCTCCGTGGCGCGCGATGGGAGCGCCCTCGCACCGCCATTTGGTGGAGCCGGTCTCGATGGGGTTGGGGCCATGCTCTGGGCACAAGTAGATGTCGCCGACCCGCGCGATGGGAGCGCCCTCGCACCTCCACCGGCTCGCGCCGGTTCCGACCTGACCGCCATGTGTGCCGGTGTCGCCCTTGCGAACGATAAGAGGCATGTTGCTATCCCAGGTGGCCGCCACCGTTTTCAAAGAAGATGAAGGTGTTTCCAGCCTCCAAGCGCTGCCTGCGCGACTTCTTCACGTAGCCGTCCTTGCGGATCTCCTCACGAAAATCCCCGAACTCCGTCACATGCTCGTCGCCCTTGTCGGAGGGCGACGGGTTCTGCTTCGAGAACGTGAACGGCAGCGCCATGCCCTGCCGGAAATCACCGTCAGGGCAGATGAGTATCATCTGCTGCCCGATGCTCGGAGGAGAGTGGATCTTGAGATCGCCAGCGACCTGGGCGTAGGGCACCCACGGGGTCAGGAACGGCTCTCCATCGGTTCCGCCTACCTGCAGCCTGACCCTGCCCTTTGCCGGATCGACCTCCTTGACGACGCCCACGCGCTGGCTGTTCTCGAACCGCCGCTTCAATTCGGCGACCTCCGCATCGAGGCGAAGCAGGATCTCGATCATGTCCGGCATCGCTTAGTCCTCCGGCGGAAGCGGATTGTCGCTGTCCTCATCGATCACGGTCACCATGGCGCCTCGCTCGAGCACGCCTTCTGTCATCACCTTGGCTTCCCCGGTTTCCGTCCTGTCGGCCGGCGCGAAGGCGGCGTTGCGGACCCTGGCCTCGGTCCACCCGCGGGAGGCCTGGAAGCGCCGCCAGGACGGCAGATCGTCGCCGTTCTCGATCTCCTCCCTCAGCACTTGGGCATAGATCACGAGGTTCGGGTCCGCCTCCATCAGGGCGATCAGGCGGCCCCAAGGACTGTCGGGCGGGATCTTCTCGCCGAAGTCCGGTTCCGGTATCGGATCGCAGACCAGGACAAGCTGTTTGGCCGCGAAGCGCACGCCCTGCTCGCTGCTGGCGCCGCGACGGCCCATGGTGCGGATGACCCGGCCGGTGAACTCCTTGAAGAGTTCGGCCCACGGATCGAGCGGGTCCATCAGCGCCCGCATCACCTGGCGCTGCATGAAGCCCAGCGACGCCTCCATGCCGGAATCCGTGTGCGGGATCTTGATCTCGATCTCCTGCTCTCCGTTCTTGCCCTTGGCCAGAACGAAGGTCGCCAGCACCATCTCGAACACGACTTCGAGTTCGCGGCTGCCGCGCAACAGATCCCACTCCCGAACATCGCTTTTGTCGTCATCCGTCGAGAGGATGATCATCGGCTCGCTTTCCGTCGGGACGGTCTGATCGACCGGAACGATCTGCGAGTCGTAGACGCGATCCTCGGCATAGGTCTTGCCGACGAGCGCCCGCTCGCCGCAGATCCGGATCGCAAAGCTCACGAGGCTCACGGCTGGCTCTCCACGATAAGGTCCAGGGTGTGGTCGCCCAGATGGGAAGGCGGATCCTTGGCGAGGCTGTAGCGCCCGGCCCCATGGCCCGAGGCGATCACCACATGATCGCCGCGGCGCAGCCTGTAACCGATGGCGGCGTAAACGGCGGCGCGGATCGCGAGGGTGGCCTGGGCCACCTGCCGGGAGCCGAAACCCTCCATTTCCGAGCCCTTACGGTTGCCCTGGAAGCTATCGGTGCCGGGCTTGAGCGTGAACTTCGCCTGGATGGTTCGCGGCGCCCGGGCCGGATCCGGCTGGGCGCCGAGGCGCTGGTTTTCGATCATCGGGACGATCTGGACCGATCTGCCGAAGATCGTGTCCAGCTTCTCCCGCGCCGACGGCCAGGCCTGCGCGAAGGTCGGCACCGTCTTACGACTGCGGCTGCAGCATGGCGATGATGGCGGCCTCGTCCATATCGAGGGTCACCTGGATATTCTTCTCGGCGGCCAGGGCGGCGAGCTCCTCGCGGGAGAGATTCGTGAGATCCACTGGCGCCTCACCGGGGTTCTGGCCCGAGCCTGCGGGCCTGTTCCCGCTCTTGCCGCCCTTGCCGCCCTTGGCCTTCTTGCCCTCCGGCGCGCCATCAGTCTCAGCCTCAGGCTCGACCTCATAGGCGAACTTATCGTCAATCAGGTGGCGGCCATAGGCCTCCGGCACGGCGATGGCCTCGTGCGGCGGCACCTCCTTATCCGGCGCATGGAGGGCAGCAGCCCCGAAGACGGCGGCCGGAATGCGCAGGCCGCGCGGACCCGCGATGAGAATCGTCTTATCTGACATCGGTCTGTCTTTCAGGCTGGAAACCGGGCGAGCCGGGGCGGTCACCCGCCCCGGCGGTTCATCGCTTCAGGTTCAGGTCAGGGTCAGCTTGCGCAGAACCTTCGGGTTGGTGCAGAGCGAGATCGCGTTCATCTGCACCTGCAGATGCCGGCCCTTGCCGTCGGCGCGCGGCCATTGCTTGGCGTAGTACGGCAAGCCCAGGGTGTTGACGGTCTCCTCGTAATCCGCCGGGGCGAACCGGGTGAGGAAGAGGTCGGGAACGCCGAGCGGCACCACGCGCGCCTCGTCGGCGGCGATGTAGGGAGCCCCGAGATTGGCGGTGGCCTTCGCGCCCGTGCGGTAGCGCTCCCAGGTCGCCCCGCCGAACTCGAACTTGTCCGGCACGTCCTGGCGCAGGATTCCGGCGCCGGAGCCGTAGAGGAAGGTCTCGCGCACGGCCTTGTGCTGCCACAGGGCCTTGTGAAAGTCGCGCCCGGTGAAGACATGCAGGCCGCTGTAGGGCTCGTCGAGAGCGTCCTCGATCGAATAGACCACGTCCTGAAAGATATTGCCGACCTTGGTCGCCTCGTCATCGAGTTCGAGCGAGACGGCCGGCGGAACGGCGATGCCGAAGCGCGAATAGAGGTCGTGCAACACCGTGCCGGATTTCGAGGTCACGATGCCCTTGATCGCGCCCACACGCTGATGCTCCAGCGTCATGGTCAGATCGGCCGCGTGACGCTGCGCCTTGCGCTCGACGCGCTCGATCAGGGTCTCAAGGCGATCTTCCGAGCCGAAGGCGCGCACGTTCTGAACCTCGTCGGCCAGAACCGAGTCGTCGCGCTGGTAGTGATCGACCTCGAACGGGATCCGGTTGCGCTTCTCGTCGTCGGCGGTCTCGCCGGGGCCGCCGCGCTCGGTCGGCTCGACGAGGGCCAGCTTGCCCTCGCGCAGCTCGATCGACACGATCGTGGTGGTCACGCCGTCCTCGTCGAAGATGCCGGTCGCGGACACCTGACCGGGACGATACGGCTCCCGGTTGACCGCCGCCGTCAGGCTCTCGAGAGAGAAGCCATCGGCGCTCCAAATATCTGCTCCTGCCATGGGATGGCTCTCCTTATCGGGCTTTGATGCCGACCGCGCGCAGCTGGGTCAGCTTCGTGTTGCGTTTCGTCGCGTTATCGACGGACGAGTGGACGACCAGCATCGAGGCCTTCACCTCGACGCCGCCGACCCCATCGACGATGACGCCCTTGGCATCCGCGCTGGTGGCGTCGACCTGGTAGCCGAGGATGGCGACGGCAGTTTCCGCGCCCTCCTTGCCGCTGACCTGCGCATGCGGCGAGGCGACGTATTTGCCGGACGCAGTGACCTTGCCGAGCACCGTGCCGGCCTCGAGGACGCCCTCGCCAGACGCGATGGTAACCACGTCGCGGGACACGGTGCCGTTCGGCTCGCTGAGAACGAAGGCGAGGTTCCGCGCCTTCTCGGTTTTCATATCCATTGCCATGAAATTAGGCTCCCTGCTTCACGGCCTTGCGGCGGTTGGCATAGACGTCGCTGGCGCTGAGTTTCGCCTGCGGCTTGCCCGACGCCGCGCCGCCCGGCGCGGCGAGGCCGGCCGAAGCGGTGCGCCGAGCCGCGTAGGCTTCCGGCGAGTCGCTAGGGCGTTGCGGCTCCTGCTCTTCGGAAGGAGCTGCGGCTGCGGTGGGCGCCACAGCGAGGGCGGCGATGGCAGCCTCGGCGGTCATCTCCGTCTCGTAAGCGAAATGCTCGGCGAGCTTCTCGCGACCTTTGGCGGCATCCGCCGTCATGATCGCCTTGATCCGGGCTTGGGCGGCTTTTGCGCCTTCGGCCTTGGCACCTTCAATTTCAGCGGAAGGTGCGGCCGCTGTCGTCTTGTCCGTCATCAAAGGTTCCCTTGGTTGACGTGGTTGGCGAGCGGTCGCGGCCGCCCGGGCGCTGGCCTCGGCAAGAGACCAGTTCTTGCGCTTCGACATCGCCGTGAGGCGCTGCGGAGCATTGGCGAAAACTCGGAAGTCGAAGGCGGCCACAGCCTTGGCCTTCGCGCTCTGGCTCTCGTCGGCATAGCCCTGCTCGACGGCCTCGTCGGCGGTAAGCCAGAGTTCGTCCTTCATGGCCTGGCGCACGTCCTCGACCGGGTTTCCAGAGCGCTCGGCGTAGATGGAAGCCATATTGGAGGCCATCTTCTCCAGGATCGAGCCGGTCTTTTCGTGGTCGTCAGCGGTTCCGTAAGTGATCCCCGACGGGTCGTGGATCATCATCAGTGATCCGTCGAGCATGATGATCGTGTCGCCAGCCATGGCGATCAGCGAAGCCGACGAGGCGGCAATCGAATCCACCTGCACGGTCACCTTACCCTTGTGGGCCGCCAGGGCGTTGTAGATGGCAACCCCGTCATCGACATAGCCGCCGCCTGAGTTGATGCGGACGGTGATGTCGTTGTCGCGACCGTGCTCGGCCAGGGCCTCCACAACCTCCTTGGCGGTGAAGCCCACGTCCCAGAAGTTTTCGCCGACGAACCCGTAGAGCACGAGCTCGCCGTTCTGCAGAACGGACATGGTTGGATTCCTCAGTAGGGCCGGAAGGCCATGCGTTTCGCAAAGCGTTTGCGCTTGGGCGTTGCGCCGGTTGAGACGGCACACTCCCGATCGTAGTGCTCGATCAAACGTTCGAGGCGGGCCGTATCCGCCTTATGGTAACGGATCTCCTCATCGCCGAAGCGCGCGGAGGCGACGCTATCCCCCGTGGCAATCGCTGTGAGGATCTCGCGCAAGCGGCGGGCCTCGACGCAGGGATCGATGGGAACAGGTCCACCACTCATTTCTTCCTCGCTTTCGCCTTGGGCTCGGGCTCGGTCGAGCTGCCACCACCCCCACCGCGCACCCGCTCGAAGACGTTGGGCAGGTTCTTGGCCCTCAGCTTCTCGGCTTCACGGGCGCGCTGCTCGATCACGTCGTCGACGTCGAGACCATTCTCGGCACACTCGATCTCAAGCGTGGATGTGCCGTTGACCAAGCGCTCGCTCTGGGCCTCCGCCGACTTCTTGTCATCGGCCGTCGGCTTCGGCGGCCCCTGCCATTCCGCCCAGGTGAGTGCGTGGCGGTTGGCCAGGAAGGCGCGGTAGCCGCCCTTGAGTGGAATGCGCCCTTCCCCGATCTCCTCGTCGAGCCAACTCTCATAGACGGCTTGGTAGAACGGCGCCGCGATCCGTTTGCGCCGGCGCAGCACGATCGGCCAGATCGTCGCCCCCTCCATGCGAGTGCTCGAATAGGTCGCACCGTCATGGTCCATCGCGTAGGATGAATACGTGACGCCGATCGCGCGGGCAGTCTCCCGCTTCAAGTCGTTCGAGAAGGGCAGATAATCTGGCCCTGGAGCACCAGGTGTCAGCAGCTTCAATTCCTCGCCTGGAGCCAGGTGAGAGACTTGCGCCGCGCTGTCCAGAGACACTCGGCTTTCCTTGGCCTTGTCCAGTCGGGCCCCGAAGTAGTCCAGGAAATCGTTGGTGAGGTCCTCGTCCTCCAGCGCCGCAAGGGCCTCGAAGGCGTCGGCGCTCGGCTCCGGTGAAGTCAGGGTTGCGGCAAACACCGTCTGGAGGATGGCAGTTGCAACCGTCGCCTCGCGCAGCTGATGGTAGTTCGCCTGGGTGCGCAGGGCCGAAGCGATCACCGAGATGCCGCGCACATCCTCGGCATCCCAGGGATCGAAGGCATGCACCACCAGGGTGCGACCATCGGCATCGCGCGCACGGTAATCGCGCTTCACCTCGATCCCACTCTGCTTCTCCTTGAAGCGGTAGGCGATCGGGCGACCGTTGACGTCATGAATGACGCCAGAGTGCAGGCCAACGAACTCATCGGTGTCACGCACAAGACGGTGCGGAGAGGTCAGACACAGCTTCGTTCCGGACTGAATGCCGTAAGGGCGGCGCTGCTCCGGCGTGAAGAACGAAATCACGCCGACCGCCTCACCGAATCCGATCGAGTGGCGCAGCGCCACATCGACGAGCTGATCGAGCGTGAACTTGCCGCGCGCATCGACCTCGTCAGGATTCTCCGCGTAGCGGCGCCACCGGTTCTTCACCAGCTTGATCCACTCGGCAGACTCTTCCTCCGAGTAACCCAGTTTCTTGAGATCCGGCGCCGGGCGCAGCTTGAGACCGTCGCCGACGGTGTCGGCCAGAACCTGATCGACAGCGCCTTTGAGGTGACCCGAGTTCTGAATGAAGTCCAGCGCGAGGGCGGAGATCCGCTCCCACATGCGCCGATTTTCGTCGCGGCTGTCGACAAGGCTCGCCTGTCGCATGGCCAAAACGCCGGTCGAGCTGTCGCGCAGCCACCGGGCCGTCGCGCGGCGCGAAGGAGCGCCAGCGACGGGTGCCTTGACGACTTCCTTCGAAGGCCCCGCGGCTTGACCAACCCGCGTCGACGCAGACGCAGCTCGAGCGGCGGCTTTGGATCCGCTTTTCGCTCTGGTCTTGGTCGCCACGGTCATCGGTTCTTCCATGCGTTCCGGCGGGAAGTCCGATCTTCACGGGACTTCCTCACCTTTGCGGGTTTCTCGAATGGGTCCTTAGTTGCCTTTGTCTCGCCCGCCTCGAACAGATCCGGCTCGGCGCACTGGCCATGCACCTGAACAAGCAGGTCAGCCCAGCGGTCCGCGTTGAGCCGCCGCTTGTGCTCGAGGTGCCAGGCGAGCGCGTCGGCGTAAACGGTGGCGTCAAACCAGTCGTTCTTGCGCCCGACGATCTTCTTCCATTCCCGCTTCGCGTTGGCCTTGATCAGGCGCTTGCGCTGGTTGGAAGACTGGGCATCCTCGTCGGCATCGACCAGCCGTTCCGCCGTGAGCTCCTTGGCGAAGTCCTCGTCGACCAGATCCGCCGTCAGGTGGATCGTATTGCGGGGCCATGCTCCGGCGGCATCTGGCCCATCGACGAAATTCGCCAGTCCGCCCGTGACCTCTGTTTTGACGTCGTAGAGACCGACCGGATAGAGCATGACCTTGGCGACCACGCGCTTGCGGGAATCCCTGATGTCCTTCTTCGTCGGCGTGCCGAGACGCGGCAGGCCGTGAGCATGGCGCCCGTCGAGGGCATAGACGTTCGGGCGGCTGGCGCAGAACCGATAGACACGGTCCGTGGCGAAGCCCGAGTCGACGCCGCCGAGATCGAACCCTTTCTCGTCAGCGCCGGCTGTCTGGTAGGTGCGCCCGATGGCGTCGGCGAGCTTGATCCAGGGCTCGTCGCTTTGATCCGGTGCCCCCTCGAAGATCTCGGCATCGATGAGCCAACGCTGACCCCGTGGGCCGATTGCATAAGCGAGCCATTTGATGCCGTAGCCCTGCACGTCGGCGGCCCAGACCAGCAATCCTGCCTCGGCCGGGATTCGCCCACGTGGATAGTGATGCTGGCGCGAGGCCTCGACGAGCTTTTCCCACTCGATGATGGCACCGCCAGGATCGTATGGCTCAGCCAGATCCTGCTGATAGAAAGTCCGCAGCTTCGTGGTGTCGCCCTGCGCGTCTTCCCATCGGTTCCAGATATCGACCCACTTCTCGCGCGGCGCATAAGCCGCCCAGAGGTGATAGCTCGGCTGCCAGTCGCGGCAGCGCCCTTCACAGGGAGGACAGATCCAGAGCCCGATCTCGGCCGCCGGAATGGTCTCCGGCACCGGTTCGGATCCCTCAGGAACGCGGGTGGCGATCCACTCCGCGCGGGCCATCATCTCGGGCTTGTGGCCGTCCCGGATGATACCGTCGCAGGACAGGCAGCGCATATGCACCGGCAATCCCTGCTCCGGATCGGCGGGCCGCAGCTGCTCGAACTTGAGCGGCTGAAACACCGCGCAATGGGGACACGGCGCGTAGAGGTAGCGCCGGTCGCCGGCCTCGAAATCGGCTGTGATGACGCACTCGCCAGCAATGCCCGGGGTCGATCCCTGCCATTCCTTGGCCATATCGCCGTACATCTTCTGGCGCGCACGGGCCTGATCGCGCGGGCTGCCGCGGCCGTCGACATCCTTCGGGTAGCCGGTCACCTCGTCCATGGCGAGGTACTTGATCGACACCATCTGCAGACCCTTCGAGGAGCCCGCATTGACGATCTGGCAGAAGCCACCGGCATAACGTTTGAACGCCGAGGTCGAACCCTGCTCGTCACGGCTGTTGACCGGCAGAACCTTGTGGGCAATGCGCGGGCTGGCCTCGATGGTCGGCTGCAGCTTGACCCGGTTGAACTTGGTCGCCTCTTCCAGGGTCGGGAGCACAATCATCATCGAGCCGGGCGCCTGGTCGACGATGAAGCCGAACCAATTCTCGATCGCGGTCGACTTGCCGAGCTGCGCCGCCCAGCGGGCCGTGATCCTCCGGGCCGGATGGTCAGGGTGGAGGCAGTCCTGCGGCTCGCGCAGATAGGGAACGCGAGACGTGAGGAACGGGCCTGGCCACGGCGATCCCGATTCAGCCGACACCACGCGATAGCGGTCGGCCCATTCGCTGATGGTCAGGTCCTCGATCGGACGACTGGCCGCTTCAAGGCCACGAAACAACACCTCCACGCCATCGGGCAGCAGCGGGAACTGCGTGCGCGCGTCGTGATAGGTCATTGCAAGGGGCTCGCTTCTGACCGGTTAAGGGGTTCTCCCGCAGCTTCGGCCGCGTCACGATCACGCCGGATCGCATCGAGACGATCCAGGATCTCCCGGTTGAAGACCTCGAGTCCGCGCCGGGTAAAAGTCTTGAGGGCCAAACGAACCGTGCGCTCGTCCCAGCCGTATTTCATCGCGAGCGCCGCCGCCTCGGTCTCGACCGCACGCTCGAAGGCGCTCTGCATCAGGGCGACCGCATCGCGCCCCGCCTGATCGACCTCGGCGACAACCGTCAGCTGCTTACGCCGCAGCGCCAGATCCATCTCGCGCAGCTCGGCGTCGGCATTCGCCTTACGCGCCGCGCCGTTCGTCTGGGAGCCTGTGAACCGGGACGATCCGACATCCGCATATGCTCTCGCAGCCGCCGGCATTCGCGGCGCTGCCGGTCCAGTCCTGAGACGGATGTTCTCGGCGCGATGGGCGACGAGCCTCTCGAAGTCCACAAGGTTCGACTTGCCCTCTGCCCGCGTTGGCAGGGCTTCGGCATGTTGCTTGAGGTAGCGCGAGAGCGTCGAACGATCGACCGGATCACCGGCAGCGGTCAGCCTCGCCGCCGCCTCCGTGATCGAGATCCAATCCTCCGCCATCGTGCAATGTCCCGTGCAAATACACGTGCAATTCACGTGTATGCGTGTATCGGTTGCGCGCCGACCTACTGGCGAAACCCCGGGAGCTAATTGCCCGTGGGCTGGCCTGCGCTGGGATACGGTCCCTAGACCGGGGGGGGTGTGGGTCAGCGGGGCAGAAGCCTGCTGATCTCGTGCTGCACCCTGGGGAAGAGGTCGGTTTTGATGACCGTCTCCCAGGCCGCCGCCGTCTCGTCCTTGAGCAGCTCTTCCGGGATGAAGAGGCCCGAGCGCTGCTTCTCGAAGCGATCCATTCCAGTCCCGGTCGTGCTGCCCGTGCGCAAGAAGACCTGCCCGTTCCAGTTCGGCTTATCGACGCGCTTCGGCCACCAACCGGCACGCATGAAGCTACCAGCCCAGACCTGACGCTTGCCCCATGGGGCCGCGCTGACGCCCGCGCGGGTCTCCCGCGCCCTGAAATACTTGAGCGAGACGTTGCCGCCCCGCGTCTGGAGGGTGAAGTTCAGCGTTCCCCATTTCGGAGAGATGTCCTTCACCGCGCGGTCGATGGTCTTGCGCGGCAGGCCGGTCTGCTTCGTGAGCGCCCGGACGACCCGCGTCCGCGCCTTGCCCAGGGTGTGCTTACCGGCGCGGTAGAGCGCCCGTTCGGCCTTACCCTCGCCGAGGGCTTCCAGCTGATGGCCGAAGCGTCCCATGATCTGGTCATGAGCCTTGAGCTCGATCCGCATCGAGACCTCCCCGCCGGAATGGAAGGCGGCGCCGGGAGCGCGGGCGAGAAGCGCCGCCGATGTCTCGCCGGTCGCTCACATGGCCGCCTCCTGGGTGTGAGGGCATCAGGGCAAACAAAAACCCCGGCGCGCTTGTCGAGCCGGGGTTTGAAATCTTCACCTGATTTACCGTGAGTGAAACTGCCGCAAATTCCACCCGCGTGTCAAGCGGGTTTTGCGTCGATCCAGCGGCCGTTCAACAGGGTAAGCCAGGCGGCGGGCCGCGCCCCGCTCTTCAAAACCTTGCGCGCCAAGGCCCCGCCGTTCTCCCAGGGCCGCGCCGGGCGGGCGCTCGGCACGATCTCATGGGCCTCCAGAACGCCCTCCAGATCGATCGTGAGCAGGTCGAGGGCGTCGCACCAGACCTCGTATTCGGCCCGGGAGAGAATCGTCTCGGCCGGATCCGGGTCGAGATAGGTCTTGCGGTAGGCGTCCGGATAGGGCCGCTGGCGCTTGGCGTTGTAGCCGTCGACCTCGACTTCCGTATAGGTCGGCATGATGCCCAGCTCCGGATCGCCCGGATCCGCCACCGCCCGCACCCGGCGGAACCAGCGCGGCTTGCCGTTCGCCCCGGTCACGATCTTGATTTCGGGCTTCTCCCCTTCCCAGACGGGCGCGTCGTTCATCAGGGCATGGCGCATGACGAGGCGGCTGATCGCGGTCTTGAAGCGGCGGTCGCCGTTCCCGTCGATATAGGTTTCGCGCTCCACCGCGCGCCGCACCGCCGCCTCCCCTTCCGCGCCGAGGTCTGGCCAGTCCGCAATCGGGTTCCAGTCGTCCGGCAGGTTGAGCGGAAAGCCGTCGAGGGCCTTGACCGCCTCGCCGACGCGGATCGCGTCCGGGTGAGGATCGCTCGCGGCGGTGAAATCGACCGCCAGGCCCCAGCGGTTCTCTCGCCCGTCATCGACCACGGCCAGGGTCTCACCGTAGCGCTCCACCCCGCCCCAGGCCCCGCCGAAGCCCGCAGGCAGGAAGCGCCCCGCCCCGGCCCGCTCCTTCGGCAGCTCGTCGCGATAGGCCCAGCGCAGCAGCTCCTCAATGGCGATCTTCTTTTTGGTCGCTGGAGATTTGATGGCTGTGATCATGATCTACCCCTCAAAAGATAGTTGGCGGTGGTTGGCGGTAGTTAGAAAAGAACTGTCGAATAGAAATAACGTTTATTCTTTCGTTGGTTAGAGAGTTATGGCGGCAGTGGCGGGGGTCTTCCCACGCACAGCAAGGAAAAAACATCGCCCCATTCTTCCCCCGCAACCCCGTTGATAATCACACGCGCCGCGAGAACCCCCGCCAACCGCCGCCTGTCTGCGCAACTCCTTGGTCCTGTTGCGCAATTCACCAGCGATAGTTCGCGGTGCACCACCGCCAAAGTGCCGCTACCACCGCCAGACTGGCGGCGGTCAAAGGGTGGCTTTTCGTTAATCATGGGGGTTCCGGGGCGCGTCGTGGCGCGTGTCGGGTCGGTCGGGAACGCTATGGAGAGCAACATCCAGATAGAAGTTGCGCCCGCCGATCTCCTGCTTTCGGAATCGCTGTGCGAGGGTCTTGCCGAACTTCGTCTGTGTCCTGGCCCGCTTGGCATTGGCCATCGACCAGGAAACGTAACCCTCGTACAGGGCGCTAGCGGACTCCCGGTTGCCTTCGGCCTCCTTGACACAGGCCTTGATGAACTCGCCGACCGGGTCCATCTCCTCCCGGTATTCGGCTGTGTCGTTGCGCACGGCATCGGCGATCACCAGTCCATGCTCGAGATAGTCGAGCGCGCCTTCGATCAGCCACCACAGGATGCCAGGGCCCTCCTCGCGGATGAATTCCCCCACGACCTCCTCGAAGTCGCGCCGCTCCTCCTCCGGGATGGTCTGGTCCCAATGCACGACCAACAGGCGGCGCCAGATGCCGTTGTCGGTACCGTCGATGGAGGGGAAGCCGTTGCCGCTCATATGAGCCTTGGCGTAGTTCTGAAACTCGAAATACCCCTTGAAGAGCGTTCGCACCGGCACGGACTCGCCGCCCGTGAGGCGCTTGATCAAGTCCTCCTGCAGCGGGGCGTCACCCTTGACCTCAAGGATGCGGACCATCTTCTTGCCGTAGAGCCGCACGAGATCCGGCGATGCCGAACCGGCCGCGCGCTCCGACGCTCCGACGATCGATTCACGGGGAAGGCCAACTGCAAGCCCCGGTCCGAGCAGTCGGGTGATCGTTTCCAGAAAAACCGATTTGCCGTTGGCCCCCAGGCCGTAGTGAAACATCAGGTACTGGGCGGGTATGCCGAGTAGCGCGAGAGCCGTGAATTGCTGAACCGTGCGCCGCTTGGCTGCATCCGGTAGCATCCGCTCAAGAAAGGCGCGCCACCGCTTCGCCTTGGCGTCCTTTTCGTATGCCACCGGAATGACGGCGGTGATCCAATCCTCGCGGCTATGCCCCTCGACCGCCACGCAACGCACGTTCGTGAACCGCTCGACTTTCGGATCCGGGCATTCCTCGTCCCTCTCGCGCTCAAACTTCAGCGTGTGGGTGAGGGTCGCGACTTTGTAGCGATCCGGATTGAAGCTGTCCGGCGGCCGCCGCAGACGCGGGGCCAGGCATTCGAGGGCAGACTTCATCCGGCTGGCGTTCTTGGACGAAACGGCGAATTTACGCCGCGCCACCTTGCGCTTGTTCAGCTCGGCGCGTGCGTCCTCGGCAGCATCGACCAGCCGTTGCAGCCGTGCGGCGTCGGCCTTTTCGGCTTCGCCCCACGCGTCCTTATTCTTCTCGAGCCGGTGAAGGTCGGCCTTGGCATGATCGCCAACCTCTATCGCGCGCAGCTCGGCGGGCGTCGATTTCAGATGATCCGCTTCGAGGAGGATGCGGCTCCCGAGCTTTTGGACCGTCATCATGGCCCGCGCCGCGCCGCCAGCGATATCCCAATGGGTCCCTGCCCAGGCCATCCATGTTCCGGCAGCAACCTCGTCCTGGGCAAGGACCGCGAGGTCTTGGCCGAAATAGCGGATCATGCGGACCGCATTGTCCGTATCGGAATGATCGAGAGCCGCGCATTCCGCCACAATCTCCGCAAGCCTCGGCTCGCCAGATAGTTCAGCATCACCCGCCTCGTCGAAAGGTGGTTCCGGAGGATCGAAGTCGCTGTCCTCACCTCCGTCATCGTCCAGGCCAAAGGAACCGTCCTCCGGTCCAAGATCCTGACCGATATCAATCGGCGGAGCCGCGCCGACGGCATCGGCGATCTGCTGCAAAGGGCCGTTGCTCACTGAAGCCTCCGCGAATTTTTTGCGCACATATAGGCGCATTTATGCTTGACAGGGGAACGGCTATGCGCATAAATAGGCGCATAGAGAGGAACGAAGCGATGCCGACCGTTGAAACCAACCGCGCCAAGATCATCCGCCGCCTGGAGCAAGACGGCTGGACCCTGGCCCGCCACGGCAGCGAGCACGACCTCTACAAGAACCCCGGCAAGCCTGGGGTGATCACGGTGCCCCGGCACCGCACCGTGTCGCCGGGCGTTGCCCGGTCCATCGCCAAGGCAGCGGGCTGGATCTGAACCAGCCCGAAGCCGCCCAACCCCGTCACCTGAAGAAAGAGAACGACAATGGCCCGCTACGCAGCTCTCATCGACGGCACCACCGGCGCCTACGGTGTCATCGTTCCCGATATGCCCGGCTGCACCGCCATGGGCAAAACCATCGAGGAGGCCCTCTTCAATGCGGCCGCCGCCATGCGCGACTGGGCAGAGGAGATGGAAGCCATGGGCGAGACCGTGCCTGCCCCCCGCCGCTTCGAGGACATCCGCCTCGTCGACGACATCCGCCAGGCCCTCGCCGAAGGCGCGCAGCTCGCCAGCATCGCCCTGATCCGGGCGACCGGCCGCCCGGCCAAGGCGAACCTCTCCATCGACGCCGGAATCCTCGCCGCCATCGACGAGGAGGCCAAGCGCCAGGGCCTGACCCGCTCCGCCTTCATCGAGCTGATCGCAAAGCGCCACATCTCCGAGGCGGCCTGACGCACGGCTCATGACGCGGCTCCTGCGAAGAGCGGCAGTGGCTCGCGCGCCTGCGGACGAAGCGCCGCGCGCGAATCCGGCCCCATGCGCAAAGCCGCAATGCGACGCTCGGCCATGGCGGCATAATCCGGATTGAGCTCGATCAGGGTGCAATCGAGTCCGAGCGCCTCGGCCACGACTCCAACCGTGCCAGCTCCACCGAAGGGATCGAGCACCGCGCCGCCCGGCGGGCATCCCGCTTTGAGGCATCGCTCTGCAAGCTCCGGCGGGAAGGTGGCGAAGTGAGCCTCCGGGAACGGCCGCGTCGCCATCTCCCACACGCCGATGGGCGCCGGCTCGTAATTGCGCAGGTGCCGCCCGTCATATTGCCTGCCGTGCCTCGCCTCGAAATCGGAAAGAGAATGCGGCCGCGCGTTCGGCGGGATCGCCCCGCCCTTCTCGTCCCGCGCGCGGCGGACGTTGCCCGTCGTTTTGCGCGGGCCCGGCGCGCCGCCCACGTATGATCCGCCGCGAAAACCGTTGGCATCCTCGTCCGAGCTGCGCCGCTGCCGCACGGCCTGCGGGTCGTAGAAATACCGCTCGCTCTTGGTGAGCATGAAAATTTTTTCATGCGCGCCTGCCGGCCGGTCGCGAACCGATTCCGGCATCGGATTGATCTTGCCCCAGATGTTCTCCGCGCGGACCCACCAGCCATCCTCCTGCAAGGCAATGGCGAGCCGGTTCGGGATCATGCAGAGATCCTTTGGCTTCAGCACGCCGCCGATGGTCGACATCGGCTTGTCGCGGAAAGTGCGGTCGTCGCTGCCGGTCGCCTTTTGCGCCGAAGCCGGGCGACCGTTCGGCGTCGTCGCATAGCAGTCGCCGTAATTGAGCCAGAGCGTTCCGCTGGGCTTGAGGACACGCCTCACCTCGCGAAACACATCCACCATCACGGCCAAGTGCTCAGCGAGGGTCGGTTCCATCCCAATCTGATGATCGGTCCAAACAGCGTCACACTTAGCGCAACAACCGCCCGTGAATTTCGTCATGTTGGCGTAGGATGAGCCATTCTTGCCAGGGTTTCCCGGCCCCTTGACCGAGTTCGCCCAAGCCGTCCGAGTAGTATTGACGCGGACATGTGCGCAGTTTGGGTCACCTCCCTCCCAGCCCCCAGTGCCGTAGTCCCGCAGCCCCCAATAGGGCGGGCTGGTCACGACCGCGTCGAAGCTGTCAGCAGGAAGTTCGCGCAGCTTATCGCGCACATCCCCAACCAGAATTTGCACGGTCATGCCGCCGCTCCCGTCCGCCGCACCTTGGTCATGAACTTGTTGACCTCGACCAGATCGACGCCGATCCGCGCCAGCTTCGGCCGCATGATGCGGAAGTGCTCCTTCATGGCGCCCTCGCTCGGCCATCCGCCGAGGGCCTGAAGGCTCTTGTTGTCGTAGACACCGCCGTCCTGCAGCCGCTCCATCGTCAGGGCGAAGGGCGGCGACACCGGCAGCTCGCCGAGTGGCCCGTCGATGCGCTGCGCCTCGACATGCACGAGCATGATGATGTCCGGGTCCCAATCGGCGGGAGGCTCCGGCGGCGGGCTCACGGAAGGCGCGGGAGCCGCCTTCGGCAGGACACGCGGTGGTGGCGGCGCGCTGGGGAGGCGCAGGCGCGCAGGCGGCTCGGCAGGCACGGGCGCGGGCTTGCGTTCGGCGCGGGGCGCGGGGCGCTCCAGGGTGGCGGCCACGGCCGTGGCGAAATCCTCGTCCCGGTCATCCTTCGGAGCAGGCGGCGCTCCGGCCTGCCGCGCCACCGCGCGAGCAGCATCGCCCTCGACGACGCGCCGGTCCTTGGCCTTTCTGCCCATGCTGAGATACGCGCCGACCGAAGAGGGCTTGATCCCCGTCTCTCGCGCGATCCCGGCCGGGTTCAGAAGGGTGGAAGCGTAGAGGCCGAGAACCCGGTCCTTCTGCGTCGGCTGTGCCGGGGAGGCCGGAACGCGCGGGTTTTCTTCTTCAGCGCCGATGACCACAGAGTCCATCGACAGGTTCCGCGCGAAGCGGGCGATCCGGGCCTGCAACCCGGCAAGATCGGCCATGATGCCCGCCAGCTCGGACACCGCCCCGATGCTCACCGGAGGAGCTGCCGGCATCGCATTGCGCTGCTCAAGAATATGCTGATCGATGCTCTTCATGCTGCAGCCCTCAGAAGCTTATTCCAGTCGCCACCGGCTGGCGACCAGACGACGCGCACGATGCGGCCCTTGCGTGCGTAGCGGCGCGCGGCCCGGCGCATGGCGAGGTCGGTGGTGAAGTGGTCGGAATCGCCGTCGCCGAGGAGGAAGAGCTCCTCCACGCTGTCCGGGACCGGGATGGCGGGCTGCGTCAGGTCCGGCACGTCGCCAGGCACCTTCTGGGGCCCGAGGTCGCGCCCGTCCCGGCTCATGCGCCGATGGGTCGGATGCTCGACGGTGCCCCGATGCGGCCCACCCAGGTTGCCGAGGTTGAGCGCGGTCCAGAAGGCCGTGCGCGACAGATCCCAGCCGGCCGCCGTCAGCGCCCGGTGGACGGTGAGAACCTCCTCGATTCCCTCCCCCAGCACGAGGACGCGCGGGTTCTCGCAGCGCACCAGCTCGATGCGCCCGCCCAGGGTGGAGCCGCGCATCTTCTTCGCCGCCTCGACCTCGCCGGTCTTAGGATCGACGACGCGGGCCTTGCCCTCCGGATCGGTGAGGTCGATCCAGGTCAGATGCAGCCCGACGAAGCGCTCCTCCGGCCCGACGATCGCCGCCATCATGGCAGGACCCGTATGGATGACGGTCGCCTCCTCGGCATGCGAGGCGTAGAGCTTCGCCTCCATCAGGCAGCGCACGGCTGCGCGCGGCGGCAGCACCACCTGGCGCATGGCGAGATAGGCCTCGACCGGCGTTCCCTCGACCGGCACCCCGGCCTTCCACATGTCATAGAGCCGCTTGCGCTCCTGCTCGCGGAACCAGCGCGACCGGCGCTCCTGCTTCTCGGCATCCGCGCGCCGCTCCTCGGCCTTGCGGGCGAGTTCAGCATGATCGATGGTCGATTCCCCCTGCGGCGGCGGACGCCCGGTCAGCCGCTCGCAGGCTCCGAGAAAATCGACCCCGTCGAGATATTGCACGAGGGCGATCACATCCCCGCCCTGCCCCGAGCCCCTGCAATGGAAGATGGCCTTGACGGTGTTGACGCTGAAGCGGTCGCGCCCGCCGCAGGCCGGGCATGGCCCGACCTTCTCGCGCCCGCCCTTCAGCCGCGCGCCGCGCTCGAGCGCGGCTTGCAGGATCGGCACGGACTTGGCGTCGTGCACCCAATCCTCGAAGGCCAGATCGCGCTTCCCCCGGGGCATGGTTCTAGTCCTTACCTGCGATGATCTCGGACGCGAGCGCCCGGACCTCGCCGGCCACCCGCTCCACATCGGCGAATTCCACGTCGAGCTGCTTGGCCTCGTTGCGGCTGATCTCGCCGTCGAGAGCCACGTCGATCAGGGTCGCCAGCGCCTCGCCCTGCTCGCGGGCCGCATGGGCGGCCAGCTCGCCCAGCTTCGCCCGCCGTTTGGATTGCCCCTCCGTCAGAACGCTCAGGCCGTTCATGGCCGCCAGCGCGCGGGTAACGGGAGCCTGCCCGAGTTCGAGTTCCCACGGCAGGTAGACATGCGGCGGGATCAGGTCCGGCGCTTCGAGCGATTCATAGTTCTGCCATTGCGATTTCGACACCGGAGACCGCGCCGCAATGTCCTCCAGCGTCAGGCCGGTGAGCCGCCGCAGCTCGCGGGCGGCGAGCTTCAGGCGGTTGCGCGCGGCATGGGTCAGGAGCAGCCGACCGGCTTCGTCAGGGGCGTAATAATCGGGCACTGGAAAAGACTCCTGTTTTTCCAGATGACGGGAAGATCGGGCTGGGAGAGGCTCGGGCGTCTCAGATCACGGAGGATCGACGCCATGACGGACAGCACCCTCACGAAGCCTCGCGAGCAGCGCCGCATCGAAGCGCAGGCACGCTTGCGAAAGGCGTTGGTGGAATTGGCGGTCGTCCATCATGACGCGACCTCGGAAGAAGAAGCCCCGCCGCCAGAGGCGGACGGGGAAGGTGCGCCGGTCGCGGGGGCATTTGCGTCCGGCAGGGCTGACAGGTCACGGGCGAGCGCGGCGGACTCGTCCGACGAGAGGCGCAGCCAATGATCGGCGCTGCCCAAGGTGATCACGAGAAGCCGGTCCTCGCCGACAGGCGTCACGGAAATGCGGAAGGGCAAGCCGGGCCCGCCTCCCTGTGCACCGAGATTGGCAATCGTTTCGCCGCTCACGATGACACCGCCTCTGCTTCGATCCCCCCGGCCTGGGGGGACGGTCTCGGGCTTGGTGAAGAGTCCTCGGAAGGAGCGACCATACCCCACAGCCGCAAAGGGGCCAGTTTCCCAATCGAGCGCAGCGCCTCCATCAACACGACGAAGGTCTCAGGTGGAAACTTACCGCTCTTTCGCCAGTTCGAGACCGCCTGCAAAGAGCGTCGCGTTAAGCGGGCAACCTTGGAGGTGCCCCCCAAGGCGTTGATGACGTCATCTGTCGTAAGAAGCGTGTCCATATGGAGCTAAATATACATGCTCCGTGTATTTGTCAAACCAGAGTACACGTTGATGGAACAAATCCACACTCTCTGGAAAAATCGGGCCATGGCTAAACAACCCATTCGACCCGACAGCAAAGAGGCTATCGCGGAGCGGCTGACGCTCACACGCGAGGCCATGGGAATGAAACAGGCCGACTTTTGTCGCCTTGTCGGGATAACGCCGCAGGCATGGAACAACTACGAGGAGGCTGTGAACCGCATCTCTATCGATGCGGCCCTTAAAGTTGTTCAAGCAACAGGCATATCCCTCGATTGGATATATCGAGGCTACGAAGCACTGCTGCCGCAGCACATAGCCCAAGAAATACGACGCATCAGAGACTTGCGCTCTGAGCAATAGGCTGAGCCTGGCCCGCACGATCCACCGCTGCCGAAGGCAAGCCCCGCAGAAATTTCGTCGCAAGCTCCCGCGAGTAATCGAGAACCTTGATCGCATCCAGCTCACTCTCAGGGAGCTGGATTGCGATTTGCAACGCCTGCCTTCTTAGCCACAAATCCTTATCCAAGTCCTCGTCACGCTTACGTTCCATTGCATCTGCTCCCTACTTATGTCCGCCCATTTGACGGCATTAAATGAGAACATATAGAGAACTTACGCACAAGCCGAGTCTTAAAGATTCGTTTCCGCGTATATCCGTCCAGTGGATTAGTGTGGATATCAATATACACGCCGCATGAATTTTTCTCTTGCATTATAAATGTAGCGTGTATATTCCTTCTCATCCAATCACGGATGAGCCGTCATGCCCTTCCATCCCTTCCGCTTCCCGCGACGCTTCGACCGAACCTGTTACGCCCTCGCATGGGGCAGCCCATGCCTCGGCCTCGGCATTGTCCTTCTGCCCATGCTCGCGCGAGGCCTGTCATGAGCCCCGCGCTTTCCGGAATCGCTTCATCCGGCGCTTCGACCGTGCCGGACTTCAGCAGGCTTCACGGAGCCGGGTTCGTCCGCCTTATCGGCGACGACTTCGTGACCTGCCGCGCCGAGTTGGAGAGGCAGGTCGCGGCTCAACTCAACGCCGCGCCCGATCTCGACATTCTGATCCGCCCTGCGGGGAGCGAGTTCCTAGTGGTGAGCCTTCGCACCCTGTTGCGCTTTCTCACGCTTGCGGACCTCCGCCAGTGTCTCGCCAAGCATCCGGTGCAGGCTTTCGAGTTCATCGCCGGTCATCTGGATCTGAACCGGCCAGGAATCCTTCTTGGTCTGGACCATCAGGGCTCCCGCCGCCTTGTCTTCGAGGACGGCGCTCCAGACGATTTTGTGAATGTCCATTGTGGTCTCCAATCGGTTGCTTCGGTTGGCGATTGCAAAGTGCGTGCGGGGTCCGAACCCGCACGCACCACTATAACCACCCCGGAGAGGGAGTCCCTCCAGGCCCCGGCAGCATCCACAGATGCCATGAAGGGAGACTCCCAATGACCCCGCGCGACACCCACCGCGCCATCATCGCAGCCATGACCGGTCTCGACCCCGTTCTCGACGAACGGGTGCGCACCGCCGTCATCGAGAAGCTCGGCGACGATGCCTTCACCCTGAGCGATGCGGCTCTCGAGTTGATGGCGAACGAGTACCGTCGCTTGCTGGAGCAGCCCGCCCTGCCCTCCGAGAAACCAGTGTTCAAGGTCGGCGACATCGTCGTCATGACCAAGAACCGCACGGTCCGCCGCCGGATCGAGGCCATCAACACGGAAACATGGCTTTGGTCCTACCCCCACCTTGGCGAGTTCACGGCCGCCGGCGGGCCCAACCTCTTCAACAGCGATATCGAGACACTCGTCGATTTTGAGGTCGAGGCCCCAAACCACACCCCTCCCGCATGCTTCTCCCCGTCCGCGAGGCACTGATGGCAAAGATCGCATTCATTCCGGAACTCGCGTTCGGCGTTCTCTCCCTGCGTGAGAAGGATGGCTCGATAGGTGAGGATATTCCCGCTTGGCTCATCGACGAGCCCGAGCTGCTCAAGGCGCTTCTTCTGCTTGCCGAACAAGGCGGAACGAAGGGGTCCGCGTTCAACCGTGCCGGCTTCTATGACGTCATCGTCGACACCGAAGCCCGCACCATCACCCAAGACGAGAGCCCCTACGCATGACCTGGATGGCTTCCGTTTCCGGTGCTTCGGTGGAGCTGCTCCACCCTAAGGCGGACGAGGTGAATTTCCGCGACATGGCCACCGCCCTGTCGCAGATCAACCGCTATAACGGCCGCACCGCCAAGATCGTCAGCGTCGCGCAGCACCTGATCATCGGCTGCGAGATCGCCCCGCCGGAGCTGCGCCCCTGGTGGCTCTTGCATGACGCTCACGAGGAGCGGACCGGGGACATGACCACCCCGGCCAAGGAAACCTACGCCGCCCTGGCCATCGAAATGTTCGGCCCTCCGGCGGCGCAGATGGTCGAGAGGCTGCGCCAGGAATTCGAGCGCCGCCACGACGCCGTGATCCATCAGGCCGCGGGCCTGCCCCTGCCGACCAAGGCCCAGAAAATCGAGATCAAGCGGGTCGACTGGATCGCGCTCGCCACCGAGCGCCGCGACTTCTGCGCGATCCAGCAACGGCCATGGTGGCTCGATCAATACCAGATCCAGCCGCATTCGCGCTCCTACCAGCCGATGAAGCCCGACAAGGCCGCCCAGCAGCTCTACGACCTCTTCTGCATCTATCTGCCGGCCCTGTCCGGCGCCAACGGCCGCGCGGCCTAACCTCCCTGGAGTGCCTCCATGTCTACCCGCCCCATCCGTAAGTTCGACACGCTTCTCGGCACGGTCAATCGCGGCCGCTTCGCCGAGAAATGCGACGAGCACCTGACCACCGCGCTCGAGACCCTGGAGGCCCTGCCCAACGAGAAGGGCACCGCCACCATTACGGTCACCGTGACCCTCACCTACGATTCCGGCCGCATCGACGTGAAGCCCGCCGTGAAGTCGAAGCTGCCCGAGGAGAAGGCTTTCTCCCCCACCCCGTTCTGGGCCTTCGAGGGCGGGCTCTCGGTGCAGCACCCGAGCCAGATGGACATGTTCGGCGGGCCGCGCGTCGCCGCCGACCAGGACCGCGATCGCGACCGCGATTTCGCCTGATCCCACCCTCGACACGCAAGGAAACCTCAACATGGAAGAACCGAAGAACGAAGGGCTGCGCGGCGAGAGCATCAAGGCCCTCGAAGTCGCAGGATCGCCCGCCAACCTCATCCCCAGCCACGGTGAAGGCATCCAGGCCATCATCGACCTCGCCGACAATGCCGCGGGCTACGAGCTGCTCGTGATGCCGACGAAGGGCCTGGGCGATGGCCTTCCGGAGAACGTGCCGCTCCTCGTCGACCGCCGCCCCGGCGGCAAGGTGGAGAGCATCAAGAAGCAGATCGAGGACTATCGCCTCACGCCGGAGCGGCGCAAGGGCACGGCGACCGTCACGACGCTCCAGTCCTTCATCGCTCTGACGAACCGCCACAAAGACGAAGGCTCCGCGATCTTCGGCAAGACATCCTGGCCCGAGCCCAAGCTCACCGCCGTAATCGACTATCACGATGAAGCCAACGCCCCGCGCCGCTGCGAGCACCGCATCGTCTATTCGTTCCCGCTCACGGACGAAATCAAGACCTGGATCGATCTCAACGGGAAGATGATGGAGCAATCCGACTTCGCGGCCTTCCTGGAAGAGCATGCCGCCGAACTCGCCTCCCCCTTCGACGGAGAGACATCGGAATACGAGCGCCTGTTCAAGGAGCGCTTCTCGAACCCGATCGAGCTCATCAACCTCTCGCGGCATCTGGAGGTCCACGTCGGCGCCAAGGTGAAGCGCGCAGAACGCCTGCAGACCGGCGAGCGCACCGTCGAGTTCGTCGAGGAGCACCTGAACGGAGCTGGCGAGAAGGTCGATATCCCCGGCATCTTCATGGTGTCCGTGCGTGCCTTCATGGATGGCGAGCCGGTCCGCATCCCGGCGCGCCTGCGCTACCGGCTCAGCGGCGGCACGATCAAGTGGTTCTACCAGCTCTACCGCTGGGAGTTCTTCCTGCGCGAGCGCGTGCAAGCCGATCTCGAAGAGGCCGGCAAGGAAACCGGACTGCCTGTCTTCGAGGGCCAGCCCGAACAATAAGCCATGCGGGCGGGCCTCCCGGCCCGCTCCCCTTTTCGAGAACAGGTCTCCCATGAAGCTCACCGCGACCCGCGCCGCCCTGCTCAAGCAGCTCGGCAACATCACCCGCATCGTCGAGAAGCGGAACACGATTCCGATCCTCTCCAACGTGAAGCTGACGGCCGAGGGCGCGCGTCTCGGCATCGAAGGCACGGATCTAGACCGCACCGCCATCGGCGATTGCGCGGCGCAGATCGCGACACCAGGCACGCTCACCGCGCCCGCCGCCATGCTGCACGACATCGTGCGCAAGCTGCCCGAAGGCGAGATCAGCCTGGAGGCGAGCGACGCCACGCTCACCGTCAAGGCGGGCCGCTCGCGCTTCCAGCTGCAGATTCTTCCCTCCGAGGATTATCCGGACCTTGCCATAGGCCCGATGAGCCACCGATTCGAGATCGCGGGCCCGGCCCTGCTGCGCCTGATCGACGATGCGCAGTTCGCCATCTCCACCGAGGAGACGCGCTTCTACCTCAACGGCATTTACCTCCACACCGTCGACGCCGAGCGCACGCTCCTGCGCGCCGTCGCGACGGACGGCCACCGGCTGGCGCGGATCGAGATGGAGGCTCCGGAGGGTGCACAGGGCATGCCGGGCGTGATCGTGCCCCGCAAGACCGTCGCCGAAGTCGTGCGGCTCCTGAAGGATCACGCGGACGAGGAGCACGGCCGGGTGACGGTCGAGCTGTCGCCGCAGAAGATCCGCTTCTCCATCGCCGGGATCGTGCTGATCTCGAAGCTGATCGACGGCACCTTCCCGGATTATCAGCGCGTCATCCCGCAGGCGAACGACAAGCGCCTCACCGTCGAGACGCCCGCCCTGGTGGCGGCGGTGGACCGCGTCTCCACGGTCTCGGGCGAATCCCGCCGCGCGCTCAGGATGGCGATCGACGAGGGCCGGATCACGCTCACCGTGCGGGATCCCGATCACGGCGAGGCCACCGAGGAGGTCGAGGCCGATTACGACGGCCCCTCCGTCGAGATCGGCTTCAACGCCCGCTACCTCGCCGAGATCCTCTCGCATGCGGGCGGCGACACCGTCCTGATCAAGATCGACAACGCCGGCGCGCCGGCCGTGTTCACGAGCCGCGAGGGTGCGCCCGCGCTGTTCGTCCTGATGCCCATGCGCGTCTGACGCGCCTTTGAACCAGGAGACGAGCGATGACCTCCAAGCACTCCCTTCTCAGCAGCAAGCGGCAGCAGAGCCTCGATACTCTCCGCAAGGCGGTGAAGCACCACCGCGGCGTAGGTCAGGCCCGGAGCGCCGCCGTCAGAGCCACGTCCCGCCTGCTCGCCCTCGAAGTCGCCGCAGCGAGCGAGGCCAAGGCCCGCGCCAGGCGCGCGGAGACGGCCCGGCAGCGCCGCGCGGTGCAGGACTCGGCCGATCTGTTCCAGGGACTCCACGCATGAAGACCCTTGTCTCCTTCATCATCATCGGCCTGATCGCGACCCTGTGCCTTGCGGGCCTGACGTCGTGGCTCTGGCCGGTCAAAACCGGAAAGGACCGCACCGATGGTTAGCCCCTCCGCCCTCTCCGCCGCCCGCACCGCGCCGGACCGCCGCGAGCGCATCCGGCTCATGGCGGAAACCATGCGCGAGCGCGCCGCCACCGACGGCGCCTGCGACCGCAACGCCTTACGCGCCGAAGGCTTCACCGAGGCCGAGATCGTCTCTTACGCCGACGACGCCCGCGCGCTCCTCTCGGATCGCCAACACGCCCTCCGCGTGCGCCTCTCCCCCGGCAAGCGGGAAGGACTCGCCCTCGTGAAGCTCGCCCGCCGCATCAGGCGGTGCCAGCAAAGCAAGGAGGTGGCCCGTGGATAATCATGTGCTCGACTTCGAAGACTGCCCTGATGACGATTGCTGGAATTGCGGTGGGAGCGGCATCGTGTGCTCCTGCATCGACCAAATCGGCTGCGTTGATCCAGAGGGTGGGTGTGAGTATTGCAAGCGCCCCTGCGATATTTGCAGCGGAGGCTCCAATGGCTGACCGCAGCACACGTGAGCGCCTGCCGAACCGCCGCCCCTCGGAGTCCTTCGACTTCGAGCACGGCGGCATCATCTACCGGGCAGAGTACTCCCGCTATCCCGACGGTCGCGTGGCCGAGATCTTCGTGAACGGCGAGAAGGTCGATTCCGCGACTGATATCGCCATGCGCGATTGCGCCATCATTCTCTCCTTCGCCCTGCAGCACGGCGCCACCATCGACCAGATCCTGCCTGCGCTGACCCGCGGTCACGACGAGCGCCCGCTGGGTCCCATGGGCAAGCTGCTTGAGCAGATCCAGGAGATGGAGAGGACCGGCGCATGAGGACCTCCGGCTGCACCGTCGACCGCGCCATCTATGAACGCCGCATCGCGCAACTCGCGGGGCAATGCGGCGCTCTGGTCGCGATCCTGGAGCAGCTCAGCGACGACATGAAGGCCTACCACCCGGACATGCACCCGGTGGTGCGCGCCAACCTCGACCTCTTCACCGTCTACAAGGACACCCTCGTCGCGCAGCCCGCCAATCAGGCGCGCGCGAGGGCAATCATCGCCGAGATCGACAGCCAAGGAGCCGATGCATGATTGCCGCTCTCCCTGCTCCCTATGCCTTCCCGATCGGCGCAGCGGTCCGCGCCGGATCGCATCGCGGCGTGGTGGTGGCGCAGCCGGGCCCCTACTCCGTCCGGATCCGAGAGACAGACGGACGCATGCTCACGGCCAGCACGACCGATCTGGAGTTCGATTCCGAACCGGCCCGCGCGGAAGCCCTCGCTCCCGCCGAAGCGCCCGACTTGTTCTCCCTGCTTTGAGAGGATGTCCCATGGCTGTCTATGTCGACGACGTGAAGATTCCTTACCGGGGCATGATCATGTGCCACATGTTCGCGGATACCCGCGAGGAGCTGCACGCCATGGCCGATAAGATCGGCGTGCGCCGCAAGTGGTTTCAGTGCCCGCCGAAGGCGCGGTGGGAGCATTACGACATCTGCCGCACGAAACGCGCCGCCGCGATCCGCCACGGCGCCATCGCCACCGACCGCTACGGTGCATCCGAATTCCTCTCCAGGAAGAAACGCGACCAAAAGATGCTCGACCGCCTCGCGCATGTCCGCGCCCCAAAAGCAGAGCCGCTGCTGCTCTGAAAGGAAAGACCATGACCGAGACACAGACAGAGGTGAAACTGCGTACGACGCAGGAATTGCGTGAAAGGCTGCGCGAGCTTTCCGATGTGCGAGGGAGCGACGATTACGACCGAGCGGTGGTTATGCTGCTCGATGACTTCGAGCGCATGTCTGCCGTCATCGCCTCACAGTCCGCAGAGATAGAGCGGTTGAACGTGGAACGACAGACGTTGCGCGATAACGGCATTGCCTCGCACACCGACGCGGTTGCGGAAATTCTAACCCTTCGCCACCGCGCCCTCGCGGCCGAGGCAAAGCTAGAGGAAGCCAAGAAGGAGTTTGAGTCGTATCTTTCCGGTTTGACGCGTCAATCACGACGGGTTCGTAATTTTTCCAATCAAGACGAAGTGTTTGAAGCCGTCCCCCTCGCCCTCCTGTCTCCAGAGATAGAGCGGCGGTCGTATGACGCTCACCTTGAGTTAGGGGAAGCCAGGAAGGCGCTGGGGAGTAAGGCCGCCCAAGATGTTCTTGCCGAGCGCCGTCGTCAGATCGAAGTTGAGGGGTGGACGGCGGAACATGACGACCAATACCGAAACGGCGAACTTGCTAAAGCGGCCGTTTGTTATGCGCTGGCCGCCATTTGGCCGGATACTGCGGCCAGGGCTGATATGGAACAGGATGGCTGGCTCGGAACGCCGTTTACGATCCTGCAACTTTGGCCTTGGGACCGGAAGTGGTGGAAGCCTAAGACCCGCCGCGCGGACCTCGTGAAGAGTGCAGCCCTCGCTCTTGCGGCGATTGAACGTCTCGACCGCGCCGCCCTCCTGTCTCCAGAGGCAAAGGAGACGAGCCATGGGTGACAACACCGCAATCGAATGGACGAACGCGACCTGGAATCCGACGGTTGGCTGCACCATCGTGTCGCCGGGCTGCACGAACTGCTACGCCATGGGACAGGCGGCGCGGCTTCTCGATGGAAACCCCGCGACGCCGCATTACAAAGACACCACGCGCCGGGTGAACGGCAACGCGGTCTGGACCGGCAAGCTGGCGCTCGCTCCCGACGACATCCTGCTGCAGCCGCTGAAGTGGAAGCGGCCGCGCATGATCTTCGTAAACTCCATGTCCGACCTCTTCCACGAGAGCGTCCCTGACGAGTGGATCGACGAGGTCTTCGCCGTCATGGCGCTCGCTCCGCAGCATACCTTCCAGGTGCTGACGAAGCGTGCTGACCGGATGCAGAGCTACTTCCAGGGCATGAGAGAATCCGGGTTTGGAGCCAAGCGAGACCCACGACCCGAGATCCTCAATGAAATGGACAAGCTCTGGCCGGGAAGCTGGAAGAATTTCGATCTGGGGGCCTTCCCGCTCGACAATGTCTGGTTAGGCGTATCGGTCGAGGATCAAGCGCGCGCTAACGAACGGATTCCGGCCCTCCTCGACACACCCGCCGCGATCCGCTTCGTTTCGGTCGAGCCACTGCTGGGGCCGATTGATTTCAGATCCATCGACGCGGATGGCGAAAGCGTGATGGACGTTCTCTATCCCCGCACATGGGAGGAGGAATGGGAGGATTGGAGGGACACGGAACCGACTGAGGAGCAAGCCCGCGAATCCTTTTTTGACTGGTTCAGCCTGGGGACGATGCCGACCGGGAGAATGCACCACAGGCTTGATTGGGTGATCGTCGGCGGAGAGAGCGGACCCGGCGCACGGCCGATGCACCCGGATTGGGCCCGCTCGATCCGCGACCAATGCACGGCCGCCGGAGTCCCGTTCTTCTTCAAGCAATGGGGTGCATGGAATCCCGTCAAGGTTGTCGACCATGGCGACGGTCCGTTCGGGGTCGGCGCCGGCGGCGATCCACTGCTGACCTACCCGAACATTCCAGCCTACCCGTCCATCCGCCTCGGAGAGCAGGAGATGTGGCGCGTCGGCAAGAAGCGCGCGGGCCGCCTGCTCGACGGGATCGAGCACAACGCCATGCCGGGAGACACCGCATGAAGCGCCAGGACACCATCACCCTGCCCGGACGCCGCCGCGGCAAGACCGCAGTTACCGTCGAGGTTCTCCGACGCGTCCGCGAGGCCGTCCGCCAGGGCTTCACGGTCGAGGCCATCCACGTGGAGCAGGACTCGGTCGCCGTCGTCGTCAAGGACGTCTTCGACCGGCCGAGTAAAGCCCATGTGCCAATGACGCCCGAGAATCCCACCACTGGCGAGGAGGCGGCATAGCCATGTCCCGCGGCGGTCTCCCTGCTCGGTTTCCTCCTCATGGCGCCTGGCCCGGCATCATGCGGGCCGACGTGGCAGCCGCGTTCTTCGACTGCGCCAACACGGGCGAGCTGCGGCGCGCCATCACCCGGGGCGAGGCCCCTCCCCCGTCCGATCTGCGCGGGACCGGCCGGTCCAAGGAGCCTGTCTGGACATTGGAACAATGTCGCGCTTTCATTACGAGACGCTTCGGGTCCGGCGAGCGCCAGGCCGCGAGGGAGGACGTTTCGGATCTGATCTGATGGCAAAATCGCTCCGCCGAAAGCCGCGCTACGTGGTCCGAATCCGGCTCGCCTCTGGCGAGAACGGCTGGTATTTCCAGCTTCCCAGCTGGGCCAAGAAGGCAGGATGCCCTCTCAAGAACCAGCCTCTCGGCACCGACGTGGACGCAGCATGGGACCATGCCGAGCACGTCCTCCTGCCGCAATTCGATTCCTGGCGCACGGGAGGGCTTTCGGATCTCGTGCCCAGGCGGGCGGCCCCCGGAACCTTCGACTGGATGGTCACGGTCTTCAAGACCGGACACCAATGGACCAAGCTGTCGAGGAAGATGCAGGGCACCCACGAACTCGGCTTCGACATGGTGGGGAACTATATCCTGAAGGACGGGCGCCGCCTGGGAGCGCTGCCGCTTGAGGCCCTGACGACCAAGGTGGTCGACAAGCTTTATGAGGCCATCGCCTTCGTCGAAGAGCCCCTGCTCGACGAGGATGGCAAGCCTAAACTCGATGCCAGGGGCGTTCCCCTGATCGAAAAGCGCGAGCGGCGCACCACCGCCAACCATGCCATGAAGTCCTGCCGGCGGGCCTGGAACGTGGCGCAGAGGGCCGAGCCGGAGCTCGTGCCCCACCGCAACCCCTTCTCCAAGATGGGCCTGGTCAACAAGTCGAAGCCGACACCGACCGCCACCTATGAGGAGCTGCTCGCCTTCGTCAAAACCTGCGACGAGAACGGCCGCGCCTCGCTCGGCACAGCAGCCCTCGTGCTCTGGGAGTGGCTGCAGCGGGTCGAGCACGTGTTCACCGCCCTCGAGGTGGCGCATTACCGCCCGAAGGATCGGCCGGACAACGTCCTCGTCGTCCATCCCAAAACCGGCGAGGAGGTGTGGCTGCCTCTCTTCGACGAGACTGGCGTAGCCCTCTATCCGGAGCTCATGGGCCGCCTGGACGAGGTCCGGCGCAACAGGATCTCGGGACTGGTGATGATGCGCGACTGGATCGACGAGTCCGAGGGCATTCCCCTGCCCTGGGCGACCCGCAAGGGCGACCTGTCCTACATGACGCACGAGGCCAAGCGGATGATCCGCCTCGCCGGCCTGCGGGACGAGCTCAGCCTTACCTCCTTCCGCCATGGCGGACTGACGGAGATGGGCGATGCGGACCTGACCGATTCCCAGATGCGTGCGATCTCCCGCCACAAGTCGGCGAAGATCCTGCCGACCTACGTGAAGCGGACCCAGAAGCAGATCATGGAAGCGCAGAAGAAGCGGCGGGCCGTTCGTTCCGGAGGCAATGATGCCAACTAAGAACCCTCAAAAGATCCCATACTACGTCGTCATCCGTGGCAACGGCTTTTGGCAGCCGACCGCACGAATGAAAGCGCTCGGGTTTCATAACGTGCCGTGCGGTCCGGACGGGCCCGAAGCCAGGAAAGTCGCTGAAGAGTGGAATGATCGTTGGCAGGAGGAGCGATCCGGAGGGCAGGCCGCTGCGAAGCTGAGAATGATGCAGCAGGAGCCCAATCATTCACGCCGAGGTGGATATGTCTACTTTTTCCAAGTCGGAAACCGCATCAAGATAGGCTTCTCGAAAGATCCAATTCACCGTCTGGCAGATCTTAAAACCGGCTTTTCAGCACTTCCAAGTCTCATAGCCGCCGTTCCCGGGACGAAGGCGGACGAAACTAAGCTCCATGCACAATTGCGCGCATACCGACAAGCTGGCGAATGGTTCGTTGCGGCAGCGCCAGTAAAGCGCATCATCCTGCGATCAGTGGCGCTTGGGATCCCCGCGCACAGTGATGAAACTAAGAACGAAAAGAGCCTAAAAACAGCTGATTTGTCTGAAGACATTCAGACAAAGCCGGCTAAACGAAGTCAGACAATCGGCCTAAGTCATTGAAAATAATGGCGACTCCGGTAGGGCTCGAACCTACGACCTGCCGCTTAGAAGGCGGCTGCTCTATCCAGCTGAGCTACGGAGCCATCCGTCGCGGCCGGCCTCAATGTGTCCAGGGGCCGACGCGGTTGAACTTGAAATTGTCGGAATAGGACATCGTCCGCCGCTTGATCTCGTGCGGCTCCTCTATCCGATAGGCAATGCCCTCGCGCTCGGCATAGGCAATGGCCTCTTCCTTCGAATCGAACCAAAGCCGCAGCTGCTGGCGGGTATCGCCCGAACTCGTCCAGCCCATCAGGGGCTCGATCTCGCGGGGCTTGTCCTGCTCGAAAACGAGAAGCCACTGCTTCGTCCGGGCTAGGCCGGATTGGGTTGCGGACTTGGCGGGCTTGTAAATCCGTGCAGGCATTGGTTTTGGACTCTCTCCAAGACTCATCCGGTGAAAATGGTCGGGGCGGCAGGATTTGAACCCGCGACCCTCTGCTCCCAAAGCAGATGCGCTACCAGACTGCGCTACACCCCGTCATCCTCAACAGCTTGGTTTGTCTATCGATTTCAGAACCTCTCCGCAAGCCCTCCGGTTCCTGAGCGCAGGATAAGAGGACCAGGCCCGAGGAACTGCCGGAAAGCGTGTTTTACGCGCATCTGCAGCACTTGCTCCCCCTTGCCGCCTGATCGATCGGCCCCATGTCAAAACACCGCGCCGAGCAAGGACAAGCTTCACACCAGCCCAGCCCCCTACAAGGCGAGCTTCCGATATCTAGGATTTTCCGCATGCGCCCTGGAATGCCCGAGCGTCGATCAAGCAAGCGCTATCCCATCTATCTTGAGGGATTGATCACGGTTGCCGCCGACCGGGCGCCGATCGCATGTACCGTTTGGGACCTGTCCGAGACCGGCGTTCGCCTGGTGCTCGCCTCTCCTTGTGACATTCCCGTGGAATTCGAGCTTTACATTCCAAGCGAAGGAGCGAGGGCCCGGGTTCGGTTGATCTGGACGAACGGCATTCATTATGGAGCGGCGTTCAAGGACTAGGATCGGTCGGCTCATGTCTGAGGGTGCTCTCGTTCCATCCGAGCTGCAAAATTTTAGGACATTAAGCGGAACAATTCGGATTATAATCAGTTATATGCCGGGCAATCAGACGGCACGGGCGGAATGGGGCAGATCGATCGGCAATGGCGCGAAGCGCTCACGAAAATCGCCTCAACGGATGCCAAGCTCGCCCGGCATGAGCGATTGACACGCATCGTCCTGTTTTTGCTTGTATTTCTTGCGATCCTGATCCTCGGCCTGCTGATCGCGCATATGGCCGAAGGACCCTTTTCGTTGCACCTGCAATAGAGACCGCAGCCGCCAAAAGTATCGGCGCCTCAAGAATAAGAACGTATTCTGCAACAAGGCATCAAAGGGGCATCCGACGACTGGCAAGCGACTGTTTCGCCTTCCATTGCAATATCTTTACATTTGCAAGAATGCGTTACGTAAACATTGCAATGCTTATTAAAGCGGCTTTCGATAATGAAACAGTATTATGTATAATTTCATGAGCCGAAATGACTAGACAAAACTCAGAAGCGCCACAAAGAGAACACGAAGTTATTGAATATGTCTCAGCCCGACCTTCATTTTGCCCCTACGGGTCGGACTTTCGAGCGCCCGTGGCTACAGGGGCGCTCTTTTTTTGTCGGGTTCCTGGGCGCTTGGCCAAAGTTCGGCGCCGCTGCGATGCATGCTCAGAAGGAATAGGGAATGTCCGGCCTTTTCAGCGCTTGAACAGAGGGTGTTCCACCCGGTCTCCCGGCCTGATCCCGAGCCGGGCCGCCGTGCCGGCATTCAGCTCCAGTACGGCCAGGACCGGCTCCCCGGAGGGAATCGTGCGGGTAGACAGGGGCTCGGTATTGGCGGCGATGCGAGCGATGGTGCCGTCCGCCCTGATGAAGAGCATGTCAAGGGACAGGTATGTGTTCTGCATCCACATGGAGACAGGCTCGACCCGGCCAAAGTCGAACAGCATGCCTTGGTCGGCCGGCATTGAGCGGCGGAACATCAACCCTTGAGCCCGGTCCGCATCGTTGCGGGCCACCTCTACCTTGAAGCTGTGCCGCTGCCCGCCCTGGACGGCGATGGCCATGGTTTCCAGAGCCTGGGCACAGACCGCGCCGGCGATCATGAAGGCAAAGCCGAGAGCCGGAAGAACCGGCCGCAACCGAGCCAGCATGGCCGATCTCATCAATGGGAATGCGGCAAGGCCATGTCAGCCAAGCGCACTTCAGCGGCCATCAATCCCTTCGATCCGTCGCCGAAGCGGACAAAGACCCGCTCGCCCGGCTTCAACTCGGCTATGCCGTACCGGCGGAGGGTCTCCATGTGAACGAAGATGTCTGGCTTGCCTTCTCCCTGGGTCAGGAAGCCGAAGCCGCGCAGGCGGTTGAACCACTTCACGACGGCAGGCTCCAGGCCGCTGGTCGGCACTACCTGGACATGGGTACGCGGAAGCGGGAGTTCGGAAGGATGAAGCGCCGTCGACTCGTCGAGGGAAAGAATCCGGAAAGCCTGCAAGCCGCGAGGGCGCTGGACGGCTTCGACCACGATCCGGGCCCCCTCATTGGCGGCCTGATAGCCGTCCCGGCGAAGGCAGGTTACATGCAGGAGCACGTCGGGCATTCCATTGTCGGGAACGATGAAACCGAAGCCCTTGGCCACATCGAACCATTTGATACGGCCGCTGATCTGGACGAGCTCGAGAACTCCCTCCTCCGTCGCCGTCGGCTGAGCACCCTCACGCCGGCTCTGATCCAAGGAGGAATTCTCCTCGCGGAGATTGAAAGAATTGGAGCCGTAATCGCTAGTCATGAAATAACCCAAACTCGAATCATGAACCCGATTCTTAATAAGAAGATAACATCGTCCTGAATCAGGGGAAGCCAGAAACACGTCTCAACGGGCGATGAAATTTTCGGCAGTCTGCATGCCCTTGAAGTTACGAAACAAATTTTGAGAAAACGGCGCCGATTTCCGCATGGATCACCAGATCGGCAAGCTCGTCGAGGGGCGTCGGCTCCCGATTGACGATGACGAGCCTCGCGCCGCTATCCTTGGCGAAGGCCGGAAAGGCCGCGGCCGGGTAGACCGCCAGGGACGAACCGGCGACCAGGAAAAGATCGCAGGAAGCGGCCAGCTTCCGGGCACGGCGCATCGGCTCCTCGGGCATGGCCTGTCCGAAGGAAATGGTGGCGGATTTCAGAACGCCCCCGCAGGCCATGCATTCAGGCGGCTCCCCGTTCCGCTCGAAATGATACCTCACCCAGTCGAGCTCGTGACGGCGTCCGCAAGCCAGGCACCTGGCATAAGTACCGTTGCCGTGCAGTTCGATGATCTGCCCTTCGGAGAGGCCCGACTGCTGGTGCAGGCCGTCGATGTTCTGGGTGATGACCGCGGGCATTCGCCCGGAAGCGACGAGGGAGGCGAAGGCAAGGTGTCCCTGGCTCGGACGGGCGTCGCGATAGAGGTCGTCCATGGCGAACTTCCGCCGCCACGCCTCGCGGCGCGCCTTCGCGTCCCGGACGAAGAGATCGAAGGAGATCGGCTTGTTCTGCATCCAGGGGCTGCCCGGAGAGCGAAAATCGGGGATTCCGCTTTCCGTGGAGATGCCCGCGCCCGTAAATCCGGCGACAATGCGCGCATCTTGAATCATGTCCTGCAATGAGGCGATTGACGCAGCAAGGCTCTCGGTCATCTCTCTCACATAGAGGCCGGCAGGCGGGAAAGGAATGTCTCTCCATGAGACCGATGGACCTGAACACGATCCCTTCCGGGTCGCAAGCCGCCTCAGGGCGTTGGGACGCACTCGACGTCGCCCGCGGCGTCGCGATAGCGGCCATGGTCGTTTATCACTTCAGCTGGGACCTGAGCTTTCTCCAGCTCATCGACACAAACATTCTGCAGATCCCGGCGTGGCGCTGGTTCGCCCGCGGGATCGCCGGCTCCTTCCTGATGCTCGCGGGCTTCGGCCTCGTCCTAGCCCATGCGAAAGGCTTTCGGCGGGGGCCTTTCCTCAAGCGCCTGCTGAAGGTCGGGGGCGCAGCCTTGGCCGTGACCCTGGTGACGCTCCTTGCCTTCCCCCAGAGCTATATCTTCTTCGGCATTCTCCACTGCATCGCCGTCTCGAGCGTGATGGCCCTTCCGTTTCTCGGGCTTCCTCCGGCTCTTACCCTGGGCGCAGCCGCCTTTTGCCTTGCGGCGCCGTCGCTCCTCACGAGCCCTGCCCTTGACGCCCCCTGGCTCGACTGGCTGGGGCTCGGCGCAGCCGATCCCGTAACGAACGATTATGTGCCGATTTTCCCCTGGTTCGGTCTCGTCCTGATCGGTGTGGCGGCAGGCAGGATTCTCCTCGCCCGACGGGAAACCGGCGCCCTGGCTCTCTGGCGCGCGAAGGACCCTCTCTCCAAGGGCCTCGCCTGGGCCGGGCGCAAGAGCTTGCCGATCTATCTGATCCACCAGCTCATCCTGCTCGGCGCGCTCTATGGCGTTCTGCAGATCACCGGCCCCAGCCCCATGGCCGAGGCCCGCCCCTTCATGATCCAGTGCGAGGCCACCTGCCTCCAGAACGCCCAGCCGCAGACTTGCCGCGCCCTCTGCTCCTGCACGGTCGACACCCTGCGCAAGAGCGGTCTTTGGCAGAAGGTGCTGAACAACACGGTCAGCGCCGAAGATCAGACACTGATTTCTCGCGCCGCTCAGCAATGCCTGCGCCAGAGGCCGCCCGAGTGACGGACTTCCATCCTAAACCTGGGCGTCGCCGACAGGATAGCCCTCGAAGTTCTTGAGCGACTTGAGCACGAAGGTCGTGTGGATGCGGCCGATTCCCAATCCCGGATCGGCCAGGAAATCGGCGGTCAGGGCTTCGTAGGCCAAGAGCGTCGGCGCGACGATGCGGGCGATGTAATCGTACTCGCCGTTGACCACCTGCACCTCGACGATGGAGGGGTGGGAGGTCAGGGCCCGTTCCAGGCGCTCCCGATCGCCGGTCGAGGCATCCCTCATGCCGATTCCGACGAGGGCGATGATGTCGTGTCCGAGGGAACCAGGCTCGATCAGGGTCGTGTACCCCCGAATCACCCCCTTCTGCTCGAGACGCCGGACCCGCTCCAGGCATGGACGCGCCGACAATCCGACACGCTCAGACAGGGCCTGGTAGGTGATGCGTGCATTGTCACGCAGAGCGCCCAGGATCAGGAGGTCTATCCGGTCGAGAGCGGCCTTGACGCTGCCGCTCACCAGCTTCGAGGGGGATTTCATCATTCTGCTCGGACAGAACCTACGCTCACCGGAGAAGCCCGTTGATGGATGCTCACGTCTCTATCCCACGAAGCCTGCGCCTTCAATTCCAAGGCACGATAGCACACAGGCCTCTGAGGGAGTGAACGGACGGCCATGAACCAGAAATTGTTCCCACGGCTTGAGCGGCAATCTTAGGAAGTACAGCTTTCGCGACCTTACTCCCTTCGATGTAACTTTTCTCATTTTGCGACACAAACTATATCGTTTCATTGTTGAACGATGTATCTTTTCCAATATAACTCAACGTCATTCTCGCAGAGAGCACAGGGGCAGGAAGAGTGAGCTTTGTCGTGGAAGCAGATATCGCCAAGCATGTCATGACGCTTTGCCAGTCGCTCGACGAGAACGGCCCGGCCCCGATCGGCATGGACATGTCGCTGACGCACACGCTCGGCTTCGACTCGCTGAAACTGATGCAGTTCTTCGCGGGCGTTGAGCAGCTTTATCCCGGTGTCGCTCTGGAGGAGTGGTTCATCGAGCACAGCACCGACGGGCGGGACACGCTGCGCAATGCCGTCTCTTACCTCACGCGATTTATCGGGCCGAGCGCTACAAGAGGTTGAAACGAGCACCCCTGTTCTCCACCTCGTAACGACCATTCGGCCTTGAGCCGGCATCTGCCGCTCCTGCCGATCCCTGTGAAGGAAAGTCGAGGTGCCGCGATGCTGCAGGATTATCTTATGGAGTTTCCGCTGATCGCCATTCTCCGCGGCCTGAAGCCCGAGAACGCCGAAGCGGTGGGCCATACCCTGGTCGAGGCGGGCTTTCGCGTCATCGAAGTCCCGCTGAACTCGCCCGAGCCTTTTCGAAGCATCGAGATTCTTGCCAGAACGATGCCGGGAAACGTGCTCGTCGGTGCCGGCACCGTCCTCGATCCGGACCAGGTCAACGGCGTCCACGATGTGGGCGGCAAGGTGATCGTCATGCCGCATGCGGACACCGCGGTGATCCGGCGCACCAAGGAGCAGAATCTCGTCTGCCTGCCGGGAGCCGCAACCCCGACGGAGGCCTTCGCGGCCTTGAAGGCCGGAGCCGACGCCATCAAGATCTTCCCCGCGGAGGCGATCCCTCCCGCCGTCGTGAAAGCCTGGCGCGCCGTTCTGCCCAAGCATGTTCCCGTCATGCCCGTCGGCGGCATTCAGCCCGGTACCATGAAGCCCTATGTAGAAGCGGGCGCGAATGGATTCGGCCTCGGCTCGGCCCTCTTCACGCCGAGCCTGACCGTCGAGGAGATCGGCCGCAATGCCCGCAGCTTCTCATCCGCGTGGCGGGAACTGAGCGCAGGATAAACCTACCGGCAGACGAGAGCCCACGGCCGCCAGACAAAGAGCCGGCGCTCATCGCCACTGCGCTCACGCGCGGCATACGCGGCTTCCCGCCGGATTTTCGTGTTACCGCCGCCGACCGCCCTGCCCGCCCCGGAAGAACGGCACGGTCAGGAGGCGCCGCCCCGTCTCGTCAGTGATTTCGAGCTCGATATTGCCCGCGTCGCGCAGCTCGTCCCGAAGCTCCTCGACTGTTGCAAGCGCCTCGGCGCGGGCGGCTTCGAGGTCGGGAAGCTCGATGCCCTCCTCGTCCTCATCCACGTCATAACCGTCACGGATATTGAAGAAAAAGCGGGGCATGAAACTTGGCCTTATGACGTCTGGCGGGAACACCGCATGCATGGGCGCCGTCCCTCCGAGATCCTGACCCAGCTATAGCATGTCCATTGTGAAAAAATGTGATGCTGCTGACGAGACGAGGCGGAACCGGACAGACTTTCAACACCCTTTAAAGCTTCAGGATGAGGCTCATCCTCTCGGCGGACTGTCCTGCGAGAACAGTGTCCCTCGCACGATCCGACAACTTGATATGGCTGCGCCCCATCCGTTTTGCCGCGTGAAGCGCCTCGTCGGCCTCGCCATAGAGCTTCTCGAACGTATCGCCGGGGCCGCGAATGGCGATGCCGGCCGATATGGTGATCTGAATGCTTCCTCCGGCTGCCAGGAAGGGGGTCCGCTCGACAGCACGCAGCATGTCGCCGACGATATCCACGATCCGCTCGAGGGGCGCACTGGAGGAGATCAGGGCGAACTCCTCCCCGCGCATATGGCCGACAAGTCCGTAATCCGACAGATGGGCCTCGATGGTCCTGGCAAGCGTCTGGAGCACCAAGTCGCCGGTTCGGTGGCCGTATGCGTCGTTGATCGCATTGAACTGGTCGATGTCGGCCAGCACCATCACCATCGTCTGCTCACCCGACGAATCGATCGCCTCGATCAGGGCCCGGCGGTTGGGCAATCCGGTCAACGGATCGGTGCGGCTGATGGCTTCGAGGCGTCTCTTGGCCGCCTGCAGCTCCCGCTGGGCGTTCCCGAAGATCCAGGCCACAGGGATCGCAACCACGCAGACGGTGACGGTGGTGATGATGCCGGTCCGCAGCACTGCCGCCCAGGAGGTGAAGAAGATCACCTGATTGCTGAGGTCGGCCGTGAGGGAGACGACGAGCGCAAAGATCGTCACCATCACGACATACCGCACGAGGTCGCCCCGGCTCGTGATCGTCGGCATGGTCAGTTTTCGAACAAGATTACGTAGAGTCAACATAGTAACGACGCCCCGGAACGCCACTTTATAGCAAAACTTGTTATGTTATCCAAGATACCTATGGTTTTCTGCACGTATAATTTCAATCCCTCGGCGCTGGGGCACGAAAAGTCCAATCGTCGACTGGCGCGCCCCGGCGCGAGGTTTCTGTAGCGTGATCGTTCAAACCCGCCCGATAGCATGCCGTTCAACGGGAGGGAAATAGGATTGCAGCGCAAGAAGCAGCGGATGCGAAGTCAAACGCACACCCGCTGCTTTAAACCTTTGTTTGAAAGAAGCTTTCCCCGCAAAAACCGGTTTCTGGTTATTGCGTCCCCGATACCCTAGATCACGAAGAAGTCGTGGTAATAGAGCTTGGTCTTGTTCGCGATGGTCGCGATCTTCACCTGGGCCGATGAGCCGGTGCCGTCGGCGTCGTAATAGAGCGAACCGGTCTTCTGGTCGTAAATGATCCGGTCTTCCCTGTCCTTGGCCTTGGAGCCTTCCACGAACATGTCGCTGTTCAACTTCCTCGGCGACGAAGCCGTGCCGGAGCCAAGTTTCGTGAAGTACTTGTTGTCCAGGTAAAAGCTGTCATCCGCGGACTTGAAATCCAGCACCTTGTCCACATTCGTGCTCTTGTTGAGCTTCGCATCGAACACGAACACGTCCTTGCCCGAACCGCCCTTGAGCACATCGTTGCCCAGGCCGCCGGAGATCTTGTTGGCCCCGGCATTCCCGGTGATGCTGTTGGCGAAGGCATTGCCTGTCAGCGCCACATTCGCGCGGCCGGTCGCGACGATGGCTTCCACCTCCGAGCCTGAGCCCAGGGTGAAACCGACGCTGGTATAGACCCTGTCCGAACCGCCTCGCGCAGATTCGTAGACCCGGTCGCCGACATGGTCGATGTAGAACGTGTCGTTGCCCGAACCGCCATACATCGCATCCGCGCCCGCACCGCCGATGATCACGTCATGGCCGCCCTCGCCTTTGAGCGTGTTGTTGCCGCTGTTGCCGGTGATGGTATTGGCCACGTCGCTGCCGGTGAGGCTGATCCCGGCGGTGCCCGCCGCCGTGACGTTCTCCAAGTGGACGAGACCGCCAAGGGAAAAGTTGATGCCGGCGATGACAGTGTCGATGCCGTTTCCTGCCGTTTCAACGACGGTATCGCCATCGGAGATGTAATAGACGTCGTTGCCTGCGCCGCCATTGAGCGTATCGGCTCCCAGGCCGCCTTGAAGGACGTCATTGCCGCCGAGGCCCGAGAGATAGTTCGCGGATGCGTCGCCGATCAGCGTATCGCCATAGGCGGAGCCCGTCGCATTCTCGATGCCATCGTAGGTATCGCCCGCGGCATGCCCGCCCGCACCGGACTTGGCTGCGAGGTTGACCGTCACTCCGCCGTTCGATTTCTCGTAGGAGACGGTGTCGGCACCGGCATCGCCGTTCATCCGATCGGTGCCTTTGCCGCCGATGAGCTTATCGTTGCCGTCGCCGCCGTTCAGCACATTGCCGTTGTAGTCGCTGCCCGCATAGATATCGTTGCCTGCCGTGCCGTTGACGGTCACGGACGCCGTGCGGGGATCGACGATGACCATGTCGAGGTCGCTCAATCCGTCCGTCGGATCGACCCAGGTCACGGCGATGCGGCCGTCCGCCATTTCCATCAGGCGCGGTTCCTGCTGGCTTCCCTCCGTGCTCAGGTCCAGGCTTCGCACCGTTCCGTCTGCGCCGACGATCTTGAGGACGATATAGTCATGCTTGGCCGATGTTCCGTTCGGGCCGTCGCCGGCATGAACGATGGCAACCTGCCCGCCGCGAAGCGCCGTCACGCTCATGAAGTCGTTGTAGTTCCAGGCCCCGTCCGTAACCAGAACATCCTCGTCGGACATCCTGTTGCCGTTGGCATCGTAAAACGTGGCGTAGACGAGTTCGCTGTTGATGATGTGCCGGACGACCGCGTACCCGCCATTGGCCACGCCGCCGGCATCCTTCAGCCCGACGACTTCCGCTACGGTCCCCGGCCCAACCCGTGTCGCATCGCCCGAGACGGCGGGCTGAGCCCCGCTCGTATCGATCGCGCGATAGTAAATGTTGTCGCCGACCCAGTAGGTGACGATGTACTTGTTCTCTCCGACGCGCGCGACCTCAGGCCCCCTGACGTTCGAACCGCTGGCGATGGAAGAGCTGCCAACGCTGCCGATGACGGCCCCCGTGGAATCGTGCACCGAGAAGACGATGCTCGTTCCCTGCATGAAGGTGCTGACATAACCGGTGTCATGCGATTCCATCGATGCGATGGAGACGCTGCTCGTCGAGAACGCGGCGGCGACCGTCCGCACCGGCCCGCCTGTCAACACGCCGTTGTCACCCGGCGTGAACACCTTGGTCTTCAGGTCGAAGGCGGTCGTCCCCGTCACGTTCCAGGTGACCGCGAAGCCCCCGTCGTCGCCCACGGCCTGCAGCTCGAGATAGTTCTGCGTCGAGGCAGCTCCCCCGGCATCGACATAGTAAACCTGTCCATCGGTGTCGCCCGAGCCGTTGAAGACCTTGATCTTCAGGGTGTTTCCTTCACGCCATCCAATCACGTATCCGCCGTTCGGCAGTGTCGCCAAAGCTGGCCGGTAAGCCGATCCGCCACCCTCTTCTCCGAAGCGGGCGGTCCGTTCCGTGGCCCAAAAATCCAGTGTCATGCAAAGTCCTCCAAGAAGCCGAAGGACCGTCCGGTAATCCAAGCGCCAGAGCGCATGATTCCGTAACGTCATTCCCTTCGGTTAGGAGGCGGGTGTAATCTTTTCCCAAACGTGACGGCGTGCGATCACGCACAAGGCCAAGCTTCCAGATCTATTATTACTGAAGAAATTCATTATATATTATATTGTTACTTATAATTATAACCCACGACACCTGTCGAATGCAGAATCGTTATTGGTTCATCCAATCTGACCGCGTTCTCCTTGCAGAGTTTGCCGGCACAGAACGCCGCTTCGCGCGGACATGGCGCTCACCGGCATTTTCCAGCGGATTGCAGGAACGCATCTCAGAAGATGCCCTGAATCGGGGCTTCCCGGCTCAGGGTCGAACCACCGAGCGCTTGCCGTAAGATCGTGTTGTCCGGAGATTACTGCAGAGCAGAAAGAGTGGCGCGCCCTAGGGGAATCGAACCCCTCTTTCCTGCGTGAAAGGCAGATGTCCTAACCGATAGACGAAGGGCGCGCTGTTGTTCGGGGCAGTGCCGCCGAAGTGGGCGAACCTATAGATGGGTTCGTTGCGCATCGCAAGCACCAGATTTGAATTATTCCGGCCTTGCTGCATCCATGATGCGCAGCTCCACTTTTTCCTGACCGCCCCAACGATCGAGGGAAAGCGTTCCGGCCACGTGCAGCGGATTTCCGATCGCTTCGGACAGGGCATTGCCGAGCGGTTGACCGGCTGCGCGGAACGCGATTCCGCCAATGAAACTTCCGTCTCCGCTGCGCAATTTCACGCGCACATGCCCTCCGCTGCCGACCTCCCGCGCCTCGACTACCCGATGCTGTGGAAAGACGAAGACGGGCTCCGGCTGCCCCTGGCCGAAGGGCCCTGCCCGCTCCAGAGCCGTCACGACGGAGGGCTGCGCGCCAGCGGCTGTCAGGGTCGCGTCGATGGCGAAATTGTCCCGCAGGCGCATTGCGCTCACCGGCTCGCTGAGCTTCTCGACGATGAAGGCAAGGAACGTTTGCAGATCGGCGGCCCGGATCGTCACGCCTGCCGCCATGGTGTGGCCGCCGCCCTTGATCGCGAGGCCCATCTCGACGGCGGCCCGCACCGCCGCGCCGAGATCGACGCCCGGCACCGAACGGCCCGAGCCTGTGGCGGTGCCATCCGGGTTGAGGGTGAAGGCAAAAGCCGGGCGGCGGAACCGTTCCTTGGTGCGTGCGGAAATGAGGCCGACGACACCGGGATGCCAGTCCGCAGATGCCGTCACGAGCACCGGCAGGTCCGGCTGATGCTCGAGCGCCATCAAGGCCTGAGCCTCTGCCTCGGCAACGGCCACGACCTCGATGGCCTGGCGCTCGCGGTTGAGACGGTCGAGTTCGGCCGCCAGTCGCCCTGACTCGGCCGCATCCTCGGTGAGCAACAGCTTTGAGCCCAAGGCGGCATCGCCGATCCGGCCGCCTGCATTGATGCGGGGACCGACGAGATAGCCGAGGTGCCAGCTTTCCGGCGCGCCTGCGAGACCCGCGGCATCGAGAAGCGCCGCAAGCCCGACCCGGCGGCGGCTCCTCATGATGGTCAGGCCCTGGCGCACGAAAGCCCGGTTGAGACCGATCAGCGGAACCACATCGGCCACTGTCGCAAGGGCGACGAGGTCGAGGCTTCCCATCAGATCGGGCTCGGGCCGCCCCTGGAAAAAGCCGCGTGCGCGCAGGGTGCGGTTGAGGGCCACGAGAAAAAGGAACACCACTCCGGCCGCGCAAAGGTGGCCGAGGCCCGACAGGTCGTCCTGCCGGTTCGGATTCACGATGGCGAGGGCCTCCGGCAGCTGTTCCGGGGCCTGATGGTGATCGAGAACGATGGGATCGAGACCGAGACGCTTCGCCTCGGCCAGGGGTTCGATGCTGGCCGTGCCGCAATCGACAGTCACCAGGATGTCGGCGCCCTGCTGCTTCAGCGCGCGGATCGCATCGACATTCGGGCCATAGCCTTCCGTGATCCGGTCGGGAATATGGATGGCGTATTCCAGCCCGCAGGCGCGCAGATACTCGGCGAGCAGCGCCGCGCTGCAGGCTCCGTCAACGTCGTAATCCCCGAAGATCGCCACCTTCTCGTTGCGCATCACCGCATCGGCAAGCCGCGAGGCAGCGGCCTCCATGTCGGTGAGCACATGCGGGTCGGGCATGAGATCCCGCAGGCGCGGGTTCAGGAAGCCTTCCGTCTCGTGAATGCCGACGCCTCGCCCCGCCAGCACCCGGGACAGCACATCGGGAAGGCCGTGGGTCTGGGCGATGGCAAGCGCGATCGTGCCCTGGGCGGCGTCGCAGCGCTCGACCCAGGTTCGCCCGAGGGCTGAACTGGTCACGCCCAGGAAGGGCTTGGGCACGAGAAGGGGGGATGATTCGGTCACGGCTGGAGTATTACCCGGGAATTGTGGTCAAAACACCCGGCGGTGACGACAGGCCGTCAGCCCAATAGATGACGATACTGGATGAAGCCGCTGCGGGATGCGACCTTGTCGTAGAGCGCCTGTGCGCTCGTGTTGGTTTCATGGGTCAGCCAGTACACTCGGCTGGCCCCATCGGCCTTTGCCCTCTCATAAACCGCCTCGATGAGAGCCCGGCCGACGCCGCGCCCCCGCGCCTCCTCCGCCGTGAAGAGGTCCTGGAGGTAGCAGTAGTCGCCCATGGTCCAGGTGGAGCGGTGGTAGAGATAATGCACGATGCCGACGATCCGCCCGTCGAGAAGGGCTGCGAGACCGTGCATGGGTTCGGCAGGATCGTTGAGCCGCCGCCACGTCGTCTGCGTGACCTCGGCCGGCAGGGAGGATTTGTAGAAGGTCAGATAGCCTTGCCAGAGAGGCTCCCAGGCCTCGCGGTCGTCGGGGCGGAACGAACGGATTTGAAGCATCATCCTTATCCAGTCTGAAGAAACGCGGCCCGCATGATGAAGCGGGTGCAGCCTCTATGCAAAGCGGCCGGGACGAGCCCGGCCGGACTTTTGCGGCGGCGCGTCCGAAGATCCTTCTATTTCCGGCCCTTGTCGAACGGGTTCTGGCCCATGCGCAGGGAAACGCGGATGGGGGTTCCAGGCAGGTCGAAGGCTTCGCGGATGCTGTTGACGAGGTAGCGGCTATAGCTTTTCGGCAAGGCGTCGAGCTGGTTGCCGAAAATGGCGAAATGCGGCGGGCGCGATTTCACCTGCGTCATGTAGCGGATCTTGATCCGGCGTCCGGACACGGCGGGCGGCGGGTTGGCGTCGATGGCCTCGGTCAGCCACTGATTGAGCTTCGCAGTCGGGATGCGGGTGTTCCACGTCTCGTAAGCCTGGAAAACCGCCTTCATGAGCGGGTCGATGCCGCTGCCGGCAAGCCCCGAGAGCGGCACCACCGGCGCGCCGCGAACCTGCGGCAGCAGGCGGACGGCCTTCTCCTTCAGGTCCTTGAGCAGGCCCTGCTGATCGGCGACGAGATCCCACTTGTTGAGGCCGATCACGATGGCCCGCCCTTCCTGCTCCACCAGATCGACGATGGAGAGGTCCTGCTTCTCGAAGGGGATCGTGGCGTCGAGCAGCACGATCACGACCTCCGCGAAACGCACGGCGCGCAGGGCATCGGCGACGGAGAGCTTCTCGAGCTTGTCCTCGACCCGGGCGCGCTTGCGCAGGCCCGCCGTGTCGAAGAGCTTTACCGGACGACCGCGCCATTGCCAGTCGAGGGAAATGGAATCGCGGGTAATGCCGGCCTCGGGCCCGGTCAGCAGGCGGTCCTCGCCCAGCATGCGGTTGATGAGGGTGGATTTGCCCGCATTCGGACGCCCGACGATGGCGACCTGGAGCGGCTTGTTCGGGTCCGCCTCTTCCTCCTCCATCTCATCCGGCTCGGGGAAGTGAGGCATCAGGGCCTCGAAGAGGTCGGCCATGCCTTCGCCGTGCTCGGCAGAGAGAGGCACCGGCTCGCCCAGGCCCAGGGAAAAGGCGTCGTAGGCCCCGGCCATGCCGCCGGCGCCCTCGGCCTTGTTGGCGATGAGAATCACGGGCTTGCCTGAACGGCGGACCAGCTCGGCGAAGGGGCGGTCTGCAGGCAGGATGCCGACACGGGCGTCGACCACGAAGAGAATGACGTCGGCATCCTCGATGGCCGCCTCCGTCTGGGCGCGCATGCGACCGAGGAGCGAATCCTCCGTCGCCTCTTCGAGGCCCGCCGTGTCGATGACGCGGAATTCGAGGTCGCCGAGGCGCGCCTCGCCCTCGCGCCGGTCGCGGGTCACGCCCGGCCGGTCGTCCACGAGGGCCAGCTTCTTGCCGACGAGGCGGTTGAAAAGAGTCGACTTGCCGACATTCGGCCGCCCGACAATGGCGACGGTGGGCGTCATGTCTGTCCTACCTTATTGGGTCGCCTGGACCGCACCGCCCGCCACCAGGGCGGTGTAGACGGCAAGGCGCTGCCTCAGGGCGGAGGGCGTCTCGCGGTCGGCGGCGATCTGGTCGAACCAGCGACCGGCATAATCCATGTCACCGGCCTTAAGGCCGGACAAGCCTAAGAGTTCCCGCGCGGAGTGACGCCAGGCATTGGAGGGCGCGGCCAGGGGCTCGACGGCCTGGCGCAGCGACGCGGGCTCGGCGGTATCGAGGCGCAGCCACGCGGCACGCAGGCGGGCAAGATCCTTCCAGAGAGCGGGGACGGAGGCGTCGTTCGCGAGCGCGTCGAAAGCCGAGGCGCCGTTTTCCGCGTTCTGCCGGCCGAGCTCGGCGGCAAGGCGGAACCGGGCGAGCATGGCGTAGCCGGTGGCGCCGTCCTCCTTGACCACCGCCTCGAACCTGGCCTGGGCCTCCTGGCCCTTGTCCTCGGAGGAGAGGCGCAGGGCCTCCTCGTAGCGCACGGCGGCCTCCTGGGCGAGGGTCTCCTGCCTGTGCTGCCAGAAGCGCCAGCCGCCCACGCCGGCGACGATGAGAATCACTATGCCGATGATGATTCCGTTGTAGCGCTTCCAGATCTCGGCGATCTGGTCGCGGCGGTATTCCTCATCGACTTCGCGAATGAACTCGTCGTTCGGGGCCATCGTCTCACTCATGCGGCCTCAAGCGGCCGCCTCCTGCAATCGAAGTGGGTCGCCTAACACACGCGCCCGCGCAAGGCGAGAGGTTTCGTGTTCAAGCGTTTCACGCGCCCATAGGCAGGAGCGGGACGCCGATCAGGAGCGTATGAAGCCGGAACAGGAAGGCGAGGTAGATTGCCGTTCCGATCAAAACGGCCAGAACGTCGTTCCGGATGCCCGCAGGGGGAGCCGTTCCCCCATGCTGGGCCGCCACGTCCCGGCGCTTGGCGCTGATACGGGCCACCACGGCCCAGGCCAGGAAGGAGCCGAAGAGCAGGATCGAGCCGAGATCCCCGTTGGCGAGGAGATGCGCGAAGGCCCAGATCTTCACGCCGGCCAGCATCGGATGCTTCAAGCGGGCCTTGATCGTTCCCGGGAGATAGGCGGCCGCGAAGCAGACGAAGGCGATCCAGACCAGGAGAAAGGCCAGATGGCGCGTCCAGACCGGCGGATCCCAGACCGGGATGTAACCGCCGGCGCGGTATTGGCCGAAGCCGATGACGATCAGGACGACACCCGTCAGCGACAGGAGCGAATATAGCCCCTTGTAGGGCCCCTCCCCGATCGTCGCGACGAGCGCCGCCCGGCGCTCCCGCGCCATGCTGAAGGAATGGATTCCGAGAAAGACCGCGAGACCGAGAACGAGCAGCGTCACGATGACCTCCGAGTGCTAGGAACTTATAGCTGGGGCGGGACGGAAAACCAATCGCTCCCCTCAGAGGATCAGGACAGGACTAAGAACCTAGATGTCACAGGCCGCAAGTTTCAAAACCTTCGCAAAGCCTTGGACTGCCTAAACTTTTAACATTAGGCTATCTTGCAGCACGAAAATTTCCCCGTTACTGAGCGGACCAAACCTTGACTTAGACTAAAACGGCATTGGCAAAACCGGCCTTGGTCCGATAGCTAGGCCGTCATATCAACCAATATGTTTCAAAGGGGGAGACAGGTGACGGCGCTTCTTCGGCTATCCCGTGTCATCGACGCCTTCAACGAACGCATCGGCAAAGTCGCCGCCTGGGCCATCGTGGTGGCCATCCTGGTATCGGCCGTCAATGCCATCATCCGGCGCGTGTTCGGCGTCTCGTCCAATGCCTGGCTCGAGCTTCAATGGTACCTGTTCGGCGCCGTGTTCATGCTCTGCGCCGCCTGGACCCTGAAGGTCAACGAGCACATCCGGATCGACATCATCTCGAGCAGGCTCTCGAAGCGCTCTCGGGACGGGATCGACGTCTTCGGGCACGTCTTCTTCCTGTTCCCCTTCGTAGCCCTGATGCTCTATCTCTCGGTCCCGTACTTCATCCGTTCCTACGAATCCGGCGAGGTTTCCTCGAATGCGGGCGGCCTCCTGATCTGGCCGGCCAAGGGGCTGATCCTCCTCGGCTTCATTTCCTTGGCCTTCCAGTGGCTGAGCGAGCTCATCAAGCGCGTGGCCATCAGGAACGGCCAACTTGCCGATGAGGAAGCCTCTGGACACAGCGTTGAGGCCGAGGCGGAGCGCCTCATCCAAGAAATCGGCACCGTCAATGCACCCGGCACCGGCGGCACGCCCCCCGGCGACGGCATCAGCTGATCGTCGCGGCGCCTGTTACACGTTTTCCGGAGTTCTCATCGATGGCTGCATTGATTGCCCAGAACCTCGCGCCGATCATGTTCGCGGCGCTCGTGGTCTTCCTTCTCCTCGGCTACCCGGTCGCCTTCGCCCTGGCGGCCAACGGCCTCCTGTTCTTCTTCGTCGCGGTGGAGCTCGCGCCTCTCGCGCCCGATACCATCACCCTCTCCTGGCCGCTGCTCCAGGCCCTGCCCGACCGCATCTTCGGCACCATGTCGAACGAGGTGCTTCTGGCCGTGCCGTTCTTCACCTTCATGGGATTGGTGCTCGAACGGTCCGGCATGGCCGAAGACCTGCTCGACACCATCGGACAGCTCTTCGGCCCGGTTCGCGGCGGCCTTGCCTATGCGGTGATCTTCGTGGGCGCGCTGCTGGCTGCGACCACCGGCGTCGTGGCGGCTTCCGTGATCTCGATGGGCCTCATCTCCCTGCCGATCATGCTGCGCTACGGCTATGACCGTCGCCTCGCCTCCGGTGTGATCGCGGCCTCCGGCACCCTGGCCCAGATCATTCCGCCCTCCCTCGTCCTGATCGTCATGGCCGACCAGCTCGGCCGCTCCGTGGGCGACATGTACGAGGGCGCGTTCCTGCCCGGCCTGATCCTGACCGGCCTCTATGCCGGCTACATCATGCTGATGTCGATCCTCTTCCCGAAATCCGCTCCCGGCCTCCCGCCGGAGGCCATCGGCTACCGCGAGCCGAGCGGAGCCCGCGGCGTGTGGCAGCTCGGCATCCTGGTCGTGTTCTCTGGCCTCGTCGGCTACTACATCATGTCCCAGACCAACACCAAGGCGGGCGCCGACTTCGTCATCCTGACGATCTGCGTCGCTACCGTGGTGGCCCTGATCTGCGCCCTGATGAACAAGATGCTCGGCGCCAAGCGCATCGCCATCTCGGCCGTGCTGGTGGCCCTTTTCGTGGGCGTCTACGCGGTTCTGCACAGCCAGGGCCATGAAGGGCTCGCGCTTACCTTCGAGATGATCCTCGCAGGCGCGATCTATGCACTGATCGTCGGCCTCGTCGAGCGCTTCACGGGGCTGCGCCTCATGTCGAACATGGCCCAGCAGGTCACCTTCGTGATGGTGCCTCCGCTGCTGCTCATCTTCCTCGTGCTCGGCACCATCTTCATCGGCCTGGCGACCCCGACCGAAGGCGGCGCCATGGGCGCGCTGGGCTCGGTGATCCTGGCGGCCGTCAAACGCAAACTCGACAACAACCCTTCCCGCTTCAACTGGACCCTGGTCCGTCAGGCCACAGAGGCGACCGCGAAGCTTTCGGCCTTCGTGCTGTTCATCCTCATCGGCGCCCGCGTGTTCTCGCTCACCTTCTATGGGGTGAACGGGCATATCTGGGTCGAGCACCTGCTCACCTCGCTGCCGGGCGGCCAGGTCGGCTTCCTGGTCGTCGTGAACGTCCTGGTGTTCTTCCTGGCGTTCTTCCTCGATTACTTCGAGCTGGCCTTCATCATCATCCCGCTCCTCGGCCCCGCCGCCGACAAGCTCGGGATCGACCTGATCTGGTTCGGCGTAATCCTTGCCGTGAACATGCAGACCTCGTTCATGCACCCGCCCTTCGGCTTCGCTCTCTTCTTCCTGCGTTCGGTGGCCCCCAAGGTGCCGTATATCGACCGCGTGACGGGCAAGAGGATGGAGCCGGTGACCACGGGCCAGATCTACTGGGGCGCGGTGCCCTTCGTGATCATCCAGCTGATCATGGTCGGCATCGTGATCCTGTTCCCGCAGATCGTGATGCACTACAAGGCCGCCGGCCCCGCCGTCGATCCGGCCGCCGTCCAGAAGAAGCTCGACGAGCTTCTGGTTCCCGGCCTCGGCGGCCCCGGCAGCGAGCCGGGCGGCCTCCCCGGCCTGAACTTCGACGAGCCGCCGAAGATCCAGTAAGGACGGCTCACGTCAGACAAGGCAAAGGCGGGCTTTACGGCCCGCCTTTTTTGTTTGAGACGCCCTTTAAAATGAGATGGCCGGGACAAGCCCGGCCATGAAGAAGATTGCGCATGACGCGAAGCCGTTGTCCGCTATCCGACCGCCTCTTCATAGAGCTCCGACTTGAACCCCACGAGAAGCTGCCCTCCAAGATCGAGCACGGGGCGCTTGATCATGGAAGGCTGGTCGAGCATGAGCGCGAGCGCCTTGCGCTCGTCGAGACCGGCCTTGTCGGCCTCCGGCAGCTTGCGGAACGTCGTGCCCGCGCGGTTGAGGAGCGTCTCCCAGCCCACGGCCTTGGCCCAGCCCTCGAGCCGCGCGCGGTCGATGCCTTCAACCTTGTAGTCATGGAAGGTGTAGGCGACGCCTTTGGCATCCAGCCAGGCGCGCGCCTTCTTCATCGTGTCGCAGTTCTTGATGCCGTAGAGCGTCACGGCTCCCTTCGACGCCATCGCTTATTCCCACTCGATTGTGCCGGGCGGCTTCGAGGTGATGTCGTAGGTGACGCGGTTGATGCCCTTCACCTCGTTGATGATGCGGGTGGCCACACGGCCGAGGAAGGCCATGTCAAAGGGATAGAAATCCGCCGTCATGCCGTCGACCGAGGTCACGGCGCGCAGGGCACAGACGTGGTCGTAGGTGCGCCCGTCGCCCATGACGCCCACCGTCTTGACGGGAAGCAGGACGGCGAAGGCCTGCCAGATTTCGTCATAGAGGCCCGCCTTGCGGATCTCGTCGAGATAGATCGCGTCCGCCTTGCGCAGGATATCGAGCTTCTCGCGGGTGATCTCTCCCGGAACGCGGATGGCGAGACCGGGACCCGGGAACGGGTGGCGGCCGACGAAGGCGTCAGGCAGGCCGAGCTCGCGGCCGAGCACCCTCACCTCGTCCTTGAACAGCTCCCGCAGGGGCTCCACGAGCTTCATGTTCATGCGCTCGGGCAGACCGCCCACATTGTGGTGGCTCTTGATGGTGACGGACGGGCCGCCCGTGAAGGAGACGCTCTCTATGACGTCGGGATAGAGGGTGCCCTGGGCCAGGAACTCGGCCCCACCGATCTTTCTGGCCTCCTCCTCGAACACGTCGATGAAGAGCTTGCCGATGGTCTTGCGCTTCACCTCCGGGTCCGACACCCCTTCCAGGGCGCCGATGAAGAGGTCCTGCGCCTGCACGTGGACGAGCGGGATGTTGTAGTGGTCACGGAAGAGCGTGACCACCTGCTCGGCCTCTGCGGCCCGCAGAAGCCCGTGATCGACGAAGACGCAGGTGAGCTGGTCGCCGATGGCTTCGTGGATGAGGACCGCCGCCACGGCGGAATCGACGCCGCCGGAAAGGCCGCAGATCACCCGGCCTTTACCGACCTGGGCGCGGATGCGCTCGATGGCCTCCTCGCGGAAGGCCTTCATGGTCCAGTCGCCCCTGCAGCCCGCAATGTCGCGCACGAAGTTGCGGATGAGCTGCGCCCCCTGCGGCGTGTGCACCACTTCCGGGTGGAACTGGACGCCGTAGAACTTCTGCTCCTCGTCGGCCACCACGGCGAAGGGCGCGTTCTCGGACGCGGCCAGCACCTCGAAGCCTGCGGGGAGCTTGGTCACCCGGTCGCCATGGCTCATCCAGACCGGATATTTCTTGCCCACCTGCCATACGCCCTGGAACAGCGGGCTCTCGCTATAGACCTCGATCTCGGCGCGGCCGAACTCGGAATGGTGCCCGCCCTCGACCTCGCCGCCGAGCTGGGCGGCCATGGCCTGCTGGCCGTAGCAGATGCCGAAGACCGGCAGGCCCGTCTCGAACAGCTCCTCCGGGGCGCGGGGCGACGTATCGGTGGTCACGGATTCCGGCCCGCCGGAGAGGATCACGCCCTTGGGCTTCATGGTCCGGATGGCCTCGGCGGCCTTCTGGAACGGCACGACCTCCGAATAGACGCCCTCCTCGCGCACGCGGCGCGCGATGAGCTGGGTGACTTGGGAGCCGAAATCGATGATCAGGATCTTGTCGTGGGTCTGGGTCATGGTCTCTCGCGTGGGCCCTGAGCGAAGGAGCGTAAAGCTCCCGTGCTTTACCTCCATATCGCTGCGGATGTCATGCCTTTTGAGGGGCTTGGGACCAAGTCCCCCGATTTTTCATGACGTCGAACCGGCGCCCGGTCAGGCCTCGCGCCGCAGGATCGCGACGAAGAAGCCGTCCGTGCCGGTCCGGTGCGGGGTCAGCTGCAGGCCGTAGGCCGTGCGGCGGATTTTCTCCGTGAGGCTTTGAAGCCCCGCCTGCCCCGGCAGCGCGTCGTGGGGCTCGGGCCTGAAGCCGTCATGGCGCTCCAGGAAGGCCGAGAGCGCGTCGTCGTTCTCCTCGGGCAGGATCGAGCAGGTGATATAGACAATGCGCCCGCCTGGCTTCACGAGCCGCGCAGCCCGGTCGAGAACCGTCGCCTGTTCCTTGCGCCGGGTCTCCAGGCTGCCGGGACGCAGGCGCCATTTCGCATCGGGGTTCCGCCGCCAGGTCCCGATCCCGGTGCAGGGCGCATCCACCAGCACGCAATCCATGCGCCCGTCGAGGTCCGACACCGCATCGGCCTTCGCCCGAGGCGTGCGGACCTGAACATTGCGGACGCCCGCCCGGCTCAGCCGATCGTGGATCGGGGCAAGGCGGCGCGCGTCGTTGTCGGTGGCGTAGATCTGTCCGTGATTGTCCATCATGGCCGCGAGCGCCAGGGTCTTGCCGCCGCCGCCCGCGCAGAGGTCGACCACCTGCTCGCCGGGCTTCACCTGCGAGATCAGGGCGGCGAGCTGCGAGCCTTCGTCCTGGATCTCGATCCAGCCCTTGAGGAATTCGGGCTCCGACTGCACGGCGGGTCCGCGCCCGTCTTCGCTCGGCGCGATCCTGAGACCCAGGGGCGAGAGCGGCGTCTCGATCGCGCCCAGATGCGGCAGGGCATCGTGCGCCTCCTCCCGGGAGGACACTTTCAGCGTGTTCACCCGCAGATCCAGCGGGGCACGGGTGGCGAGCGCCTGCATCTCCGGAACCAGATCGCCTCCGAACAGGCGCTGGAGCGAGGGTTCGATCCAATCGGGGAAGTCGCCCGCGACATGGGCGGGAGCGCCGGAGAGATCGGCTGTCGCGAGCCTGTCGCGCTCCTCGCCGGAGAGCGGCTCCGGCGCGAAGCGCTCGCCCGAGCAGAGCGCGGCGATGGCCCCGGCATCCAGGCCCCGCTGCAGGCGCAGCATGCCCAGCACGACGGCCCGGGGCGTATTCTCCCCCATGATCCAGGCGGAAGAGGCTTTGCGGCGCAGGGCATCGTAGACGAGGCTGGCGATGGCGGCCCGATCCTTGGAGCCTGCGAAGCGATGCGCCAGCCCCCAGTCCTTCAGGGCGTCGGCGGCCGGGCGGCGCCGGGCGTCGATATCGGCCAAAACCTCGATGGCGGCGGAAATGCGGGCGGCAGGTGTCATTGAAAAAGCACACTCAAGCTTGGCCGTAGATACGACACAAAGTTTCCTATTTTCCGCCCCGGTCGGACGTGGATTCAGAGAGCGCGTGCATTCCGCACGATTCCTCTCTGGAGACACTCCCTATGGTAATTCGTCTGACCCGCGGCCTCATCGCTCTCGGTCTCACTCTTGCAATCGCGGCCTGCGCCACGGCTCCGGCCGCGGACATCACCCCGCCGCCACGCAAGCCCACCGACGCCAAGACCCAGCTCGAGAGCGGCAAGAAGTACTAATCGAAAAGAGCGGGATGGGCGAGACCGCCCGTCCCGCCCTGTCCTTAGACACCGGCCTCCGCGGCCAAGAGGCGGATCGCGAAAATCACCCACATGGCGGCCAGGATCAGAACGCCGACCAGGAAAGCCTGAAAGCGCCAGGTAATCTTGTTCGAGGTCGTATGGATCGCCGCATGAACTAGGCGGCTCGCCACGAACATCCACGACATCACCACGAAGAGCATGTCCGCCTTGCGGGTGATGAGGGCCAGGACCACCAGCACGTAGAACAGAACCGGGACCTCGAACTGATTGTGGTACGCGTTCTGCACCTGCAGAACGCGCTTGGGCCAATTGCGCTCACCGAGCGCGATGTCCTTCACCTTCACTTCTCCGGCGCGCAATGTGCCGAAGCGGGAGCCTCCCAACCAGAACAGAAGGACGAAGGTCAACCCGACCTGGACGAGAACGGGCAGAATGACGGCGGTGACGCTCATGCAAGGGAACTCGACTGAAACTTAGCTGCGTGTCGGGTAATTAGGGCTTTCCCGCGTGATCGTCACGTCATGGACGTGGCTTTCGCGCAGGCCGGCGCTGGAGATGCGGATGAACTGCGCCTTCTCGCAGAACTCCGGCAGGGTCTTTGCGCCGACATAGCCCATGGAGGCGCGAAGGCCGCCGGTGAGCTGGTGGAGCACGCCCGAGACCGGTCCCTTGTAGGCCACCTGCCCTTCGACGCCTTCCGGCACGAGCTTGAGGGTATCGCGCACTTCGGCCTGGAAGTAGCGATCCGCCGATCCGCGGGCCATGGCCCCCACCGAGCCCATACCGCGATAGGACTTGTAGGAACGGCCCTGGTAGAGGAACACCTCGCCGGGGGTCTCGTCCGTACCGGCGAGGAGCGAGCCCACCATGGCGCAGGAAGCCCCGGCGGCGAGCGCCTTCGCGAGATCGCCCGAGAACTTGATGCCGCCGTCGGCGATCACCGGGACATCGGCTTTGGCGGCCGCCTCGACAGCCTCCATGATGGCGGTCAGCTGCGGCACGCCGACGCCCGCGACGATGCGGGTGGTGCAGATGGAGCCGGGGCCGATGCCGACCTTGACCGCATCCGCGCCGGCATCGATGAGGGCCTGGGCGCCCTCGCGGGTCGCCACGTTGCCGGCGACGACCTGGACGGCGTTCGAGAGCTTCTTCACGCGGGTGACGCTTTCCAGAACCTTCACCGAATGTCCGTGGGCCGTGTCCACCACGATCACGTCGCAGCCCGCGTCGATCAGGCGCTCGGCGCGCTCGAAGCCCTGTTCGCCCGTCGTGGTGGCCGCCGCGACCAGGAGACGGCCCTGCGAGTCCTTGGCGGCGTTGGGATAGGCGACCTGCTTCTCGATGTCCTTCACCGTGATCAGGCCGATGCAGCGGTAATGATCGTCGACGACCAGGAGCTTCTCGATCCGGAACTGGTGCAGAAGGTGGCGCGCCTCGTCCTGGCTCACGCCCTCTCGGACCGTGATCAGGCGGTCCTTGGTCATCAGCTCGGAGACCTTCTGGGCGGGATTGCTGGCAAAGCGCACGTCGCGGTTCGTCAGGATGCCGACGAGCTTGCCCTTGGCGCCCCCGGGTCCGCGCTCCACCACGGGAATTCCGGAAATGCCGTGATTCTTCATCATCGCCAGCGCGTCGGCCAGGGTCTCGTCGGGATGGATGGTGATGGGGTTCATTACCATGCCCGACTCGTAGCGCTTCACGAGCCGGACCTGCTCCGCCTGAACCTCGGGCTCCAGGTTGCGGTGGATCACGCCCAGGCCCCCGTTCTGGGCCATGGCGATGGCCATGCGGGCTTCCGTCACCGTGTCCATGGCGGAGGCGATGATCGGCATGTTGAGGCGAATGGTCCTGGTCAGCCGGGTCGCGACGTCCACGTCGGCGGGCATGACTTCGGAGCGGCCGGGCCGGAGCAGTACGTCATCGAAAGTCAGTCCTTCGATGAATTTATCGGCGAATGTGGGGGCCATGAGCCAACTCCTTAAAGGGTGCGCGGATGCAGGAATAACGCTTGAGCGAGTTGGCAAGGGTCCGTAGCACGGCCTTTCGCTTTCGCAAAGGGTCGAGCGGCGCATTCCCTGAAGATCTGCATTGCGCCTTTTGGCCCTTTGCATCGGAGGGCGGGAGCGTTAAGTCCTGCGAGTCATGCGTCATTCCCGCCTTCTCCCGCTGATCATCGCGACCGCCCTGTTCATGGAGAACACGGATTCGACCGTCATCTCCACGTCGCTTCCGATGATCGCGCAGGATCTGGGCACGGATCCCATCGCCCTCAAGCTGGCGCTTACCTCCTATCTGGTGAGCCTTGCGATATTCATCCCGATCTCCGGCTGGGTGGCGGACAAATACGGCGCAAGGACCATATTCACGGCGGCCATCGGGGTGTTCATGGCAGGCTCGCTCGCCTGCGCGGCGGCCAACTCCCTGGAAGGTTTCGTGCTGGCCCGCTTCGTCCAGGGTGCAGGCGGGGCCATGATGGTGCCGGTGGGGCGTCTCGTCCTTCTGCGGAGCGTCCCCCGCAGCGAGGTGGTGCAGGCGCTTGCGACCCTGACCATTCCGGCCCTCGTCGGCCCCATCGTCGGCCCGCCCCTGGGCGGCTTCATCACAGAATACTTTCACTGGCGCTGGATCTTCTTCATCAACATCCCGATCGGCATTCTCGGCATCATCATGGCCACGATCTTCGTGCCGAACGTAAGGGAAGACGACACGCCGCCCCTCGACGTGACCGGGTTCCTGCTCACGGGCGTCGGATTCGCCCTGCTCATGCTCGGCTTCGCCTCGGGCGGACGGCATCTGATCCCGGCCGAGATCTCGGCCGGGTGCGTCGCGATCGGCACGGTCAGCCTGGTCTTCTACGTCTTCCACGCCAGGCGCACGCCCTACCCTGTCCTGCACCTGAACCTTCTGAAGGTGCCCACCTTCAGGGTCAGCGTGCTCGGCGGGTCGCTCTTCCGAATCGGCGTCGGGGCCATTCCCTTCCTGCTGCCGCTGATGCTTCAGGTCGGCTTTGGCCTCAGCCCGCTGGCTTCGGGCTCGCTGACCTTCATCGCGGCCGTTGGCGCGCTGTTCATGAAGACCATGGCCAAGCGCATTCTCGAACGCACGGGCTTCCGCAGGCTCCTCATCGTCAACGCTTTCATCGGCGCGGGCTTCATCGCGGCCAACGGCTTCTTCTCGCCCGAGACGCCCCATTGGCTCATCATGATCATTCTGCTGGTCGGAGGCTGCTTCCGCTCGCTCCAGTTCACCAGCCTCAACGCCATCGGCTATGCGGAAATCTCCAACCGTGAGATGAGCTACGCCACGAGCCTGTCGAGCGCCTTGCAGCAGGTTTCCCTCAGCATCGGGGTCGCCTTCGGAGCCTTCGTGGTCGAGGCGGCGGCGGGGCTCGACGGCAATCCCGACATTACGGCCGCGGATTTCGGCCCTGCCTTCTGGGCCGTGGCCATCGTATCCGCCCTGTCCGGCTTCGTCTTTGCCAGCCTCTCGCCCACGGCCGGAGCCGAGATGTCCGGACACAGGATTGTGAAGGACAGGCCGCCATCGTCAGGCCTGGGAGACGGTATGTCGGGCCGCTAGACTGCGCTAGCTTCCATGACCGGACCCAGGAGGGCAGCATGGACCAGCGCATCATCGACCTCTACGACGACTTCACCCATGGCGGCATGAGCCGCCGCTCCTTCCTCGACCGCCTCGCGGCCCTGGCGGGCAGCACGGCCGCAGCAACGGCGCTTCTGCCGATCCTGCAAAACAACTACGCTCATGCCCAGACGGTGCCGGAGGGCGACCCGCGCATCGCGGCCCAGACGGTCGACATTCCGGGCGTTCAGGGGCTCAAGGGCTATCTCGTCAAGCCGAGCAACGCCACGGGCAAGCTGCCCACCGTGATCGTCATTCATGAGAACCGGGGCCTCAACCCGCACATCAAGGATGTGACCCGCCGCATGGCGACGGAGGGATTCATCGCTCTTGGCCTCGACTATCTCTCGCCCATGGGCGGCACGCCCGCCGACGAGGACAAGGGCCGCGAGATGATCGGCCAGCTGAAGCAGCCGGACGTGATCGCCTCCGGCAAGGCGGCGGTGGCCTATCTCAAGGGGCTTCCGGACGGCAACGGCAAGGTCGGCGCCATCGGCTTCTGCTGGGGCGGCGGCGCGGTGAACAATCTGGCCGTCAACGAGCCGAACCTGAATGCGGGCGTCGCCTATTACGGCGGCCAGCCGAAGGCGGAGGACGTGGCGAAGATCCAGGCCGCGCTCATGCTCCATTACGCAGGCCTGGACGAGCGCATCAATGCCGGGATCCCGGCCTATGAGGCGGCGCTGAAGCAGGCCGGCAAGACCTACGAGATGTACATGTACGAGGGCGCGAACCACGCCTTCAACAACGACACCAACACCGCCCGTTACGACAAGGACGCCGCCGACCTCGCCTGGAAGCGGACGGTCGGGTTCCTGAAGAAGAATTTGGCTTGAGTCTTCACACTTCAGACTGTCATTTCGGGGCTGCGAAACAGAACCCGTGATCGCTGAACAAGAATGGCGCGAGAACCCTCCCCCCTGCGGGGAGGAGTAGGAGATGGGGGTGCCGGCGCCAACGTTCTTTCATCTTGACGCTCACTCCCCCACCCTGGCCCTCCCCACAAGGGGGAAAGAGAGCCACATTCTGCGCACGATCCCGGATCGCCTGCGGCGTCCGGGATGACGCTAGAGGATAAAACATCAATCCTCGAACGGCTCCACCTGCACCCGCCTGCCGATCATGAAGGCGTCGGCGACGAGGCGGAAGGGAGCATCGTCGATCTCGGACTGGCGAGCGTTGAGGAGCGCATCGAAGCGGCGGTAGATGCCCTCGTATTCCGCCGGTTCCTCCTTCACCACGAGGCGGCCTCCGATTTCGAGGCAGGAGCCGCCCTGGGACAGCTTGAGGATCAGGCCCGCCTCTGTTTCCACTTCGATATCCCAGCTCTGGGGGCCGGTTTGACGCCAGTCGAAGACAGCCTGGAGATCGCCCTCCCCATGGTTCATCGCGAAGGTGAGCGCGGCCGCGATCGGCGCATCGCGGTTGGACGGGAATGAGAGGTCGGCCGTCTTGATGAAGACCGGCTCCGGCATGATGCGGGTGACGATGGACAGGGCATTGACGCCGGGATCGAAGACCCCGAAACCACCCGCCTGCCAGATCCATTGCTGGCCCGGATGCCAGTGCCGCACATCTTCCTTCCAGGTCACCAGGAGGCGCCTGACCGACCAGCCTGCGAGGGCCTTGCGCGCTTCCTTAACGGCCTTGTTGTACTGCGCGTGCCAGGTGGTGAAGACGACCCTGCCCGTCCTGGCGGCAAGACGCCTCAAATCCTCCAGCTCGCTCAAGGTGGCGGCGGGCGGCTTTTCCAGCAACACGCTCTTGCCGGCGAGAAGCGCCTCGCGGGCGATGGCATAGCGGACCTGGGGCGGCGTGCAGATCGAAACGGCTTCCAGCTCGGGAAGCTTCAGAAGCTCGCGATAATCCTGGAACGTATGGCGCGCATCCCGATGGGAGAGCCCGCGCTGGCTCGACACGGCGAGAAGCTCGAAGTTCGGATTGGCCCCGATCACGGGCAGGTGCTGGTCCTGCGCGATCTTGCCGAGTCCGATGATCCCGATCCTGTGCGCTGTCATAGCCGAGCCTCCTTCTCATCCGGGACACCAGGCATGGGCCTGGGTCAGGCGGAAGGAATCTCGCCCGCCCTTCCCCGGAAACCGGTCGCCATCACATAGAGTTCCGCCGAGTCGGCGCGGCTCGCCGCGGGCTTCACGTGGCGCACCACCGCGAAGTCGCGTTTCAGGTCGGCCAGGAGCTGGTTCTCGGTTCCGCCCTGGAACACCTTGGCGATGAAGACGCCGCCGGGCGCCAGAATTTCCCTGGCGAAGTAGATCGCCGCTTCGGCAAGGCCGATGATCCGCAGGTGATCGGTCTTCTTGTGGCCCGTGGTGTTGGCGGCCATGTCGGACATCACCACGTCGGCGGGCCCGCCCAGCATCTCGATCAGCTTGCCCGGTGCGCTTTCGTCCAGGAAGTCGAGCTGGATGAATTCGACCCCCGGCATGGGATCGATGGGCAACAGGTCGATGCCGACCACCTTGCCCTTCGCCCCCACCTTCCTGGCGGCGATCTGCGACCAGCCGCCGGGCGCAGCGCCGAGGTCGACGATGCGCTGGCCGGGCTTCAGAACATGGTACTTCTCGTCGATCTCCAGAAGCTTGAAGGCCGCGCGCGAGCGGTAGCCCTCGCGCTTGGCGCGGGCCACGTAAGGGTCGTTGAGCTGGCGTTCGAGCCATTTCTGGGAAGAGAGGGACCGCTTGTTGGCGGTTTTCACGCGCTGCTTGAGATTGCGGACACCCGAACCGGACTTTGCACTCACCGTTGGCTGCCCCCTCGCCACACAGAATCCTCTCGCATCATGTTCATCAAAATTCCTTCGCGCAGGCCGCGATCGGCAATGCGCAGGCGCTCCGACGGGAAGGTCCGGCGGATCGCTTCCAAAATGGCGCAGCCCGCGAGAACGAGATCGGCACGATCCTTGCCGATGCAAGGGTTCTCGGCGCGCTGCGTGAAGTTCGAATGCAGCAGGCGCTGCATCACGGTCGAGATTTCGCCGTGGCGCATCCACATCCCGTCGACCCGCCGCCGGTCGTAGCGTGCAAGGCCCAGGTGGATGCCGCCGACGGTGGTGACGGTTCCCGAGGTCCCGAGCAGATGGAAGTTCTGAGCCCGCCCGGCCGGGGCCGCGACCTCCGCGAAATCGAGCAGAAGGTCGGACACCTCCTCGACCATGTCCTCGAAGGCCTCAGGCGTCACATCGATCCCGCCATAGCGCTCGGCCAGGGTCACGACGCCGACGGGCAGCGAATCCCAGGCGCGGATGCGCTTGCAGGGGTCGGCGAAGGCATGGGGCGCCTGACCGTCGAGCCAGGCGATCTCCGTGGAGCCGCCGCCGATATCGAACACGATGACCGAATGGGCCTTGGGATCGACGAGCGACGCGCAGCCCGTCACGGCCAGATAGGCCTCCGTCTTGCGGTCCACGATCTCGAGCTCGAGGTCGAGTTCCTCCCGCACCCGCTCGATGAAGGAAGGACCGTTCTCCGCGAAGCGGCAGGCTTCGGTGGCGACGAGGCGCGCCCGCGTCACGTCCTTGACCGTCATCTTTTCCCGGCACACGCGCAAAGCGTCGAGGGTGCGCGAAATCGCATCGTCACTCAGGCGGTTGCCGCGCCCCAAACCTTCGCCGAGCCGCACGATGCGCGAGAAGGCATCCACGACCCGGAAGCCGAAATGGGCCGGCTCCGCAATGAGAAGGCGGCAATTGTTCGTGCCGAGATCGAGGGCGGCATAGCTTCGCGAGGAGCGCGGCTTCGTCTGCGGTCTCGGCGGCGGCGCGGACCGGTCGGCGACCCAGGAGTCATGGCGCGCCGAACCGATAAGCGGTTCGGCAAACCGTTCCCCTGCTTCTGTTGTCACGTCGACTTTGACCGCCAAAACGAATCCCCGAGCCTTCGGAAGGCATGTGTGGTTTCCTGCAGAGAGTAACCATCGCCCTACCATCCTGCCAAGGGTCGGGGCTGCAGATTATGGGTCGCACCCGGAGCGGAGGCTCCGCACGCGGCTTTCACGAGCGGGATGCGTCCGGCGCGCTTTTCCTCCGAAGAGCGGCCCTCGACGCAAAAAGCCGGAACGTTTTTCCATAGGCGGCGCGCGGGAGGGTTCAGAGCGTCAGCCCGCGAAACCGCTCCGTCAGGCCCTGAAGAATATCGCTGCCCACATTGGCGATGGCGACGCGCAGATGTCCTTCCTGGCCCGGGCCGAAATAGCTCCCGGGCAGGCAGAGGACGCCCCGCTCCGTAGCCAGTTTCTCCGCGACCTCCTGGGCCCGTCTCCCCCGGAACGGATGGCTCAGATAGGCGAAATACGCGCCGACCGACTCGATCCTCCACTCCGGCAATGGCGCCAGCGCGGCCTGAAAAACCTGTGCACGACGGTTGATCTCGGCCCGGTTGGCCTCGCGCCAGTCCCGCAGCGCCTCGATGGCCCAGGGCAGCGCCCCCTGCGCCGTGCGCGGCGCGCAGATCTGGATGCAGTCGAGAATCTTGGCGATCTGCTCGACGATCCTGGCATCCGCCGTGATCGCGCCGGTCCGGTGGCCCGGAATCGCATAGGATTTCGAGAAGGAATAGAGCTGGATCACCGTGTCGCGCCACTCCTCGCCCGTGAATAGCCCATGGGCGCGGTTCATGCCCTGTGGCAGGAAGTCCCGGTAAGTCTCGTCGATCACGAGATAAATCCCACGGTTGCGGCAAAGCTGCGCAAAGCTTTCGATCACATGGGCCGGATAGACGGCCCCGGTCGGGTTGTTGGGCGTGACGAGGACGATGGCCCTGACCTTCTCATCGATCAGCGCCTCGGCATCCTCGATGCGCGGCACGAACCCGGCCTCGGCCCGGCAAGGCAACGGGCGGGGCTCGATGCCGAGCATGTCGAGGCTCATCTGATGATTGAAGTACCAGGGCGTCGGCAGCAGCACCGCCTCGCCTTGGCGGGCGAGCAGCATCATGGCGGCGAAGAAGGCCATGTTGCAGCCCGCCGTGACGGCCGTATCCTCCGGGGCGATGCGGCCCTCGTAGATCCGGGACAACTCGGCCGCATAGGCTTCGCGGAGCGGCGCATCGCCGTTGATGGGGCCGTACTGGGAACCGGCCGCCGAGGCGGCGACGGAGGCCATTCTCTCCAGAAGCCCGTCATGAGGCGCGTTGCCCGGAACGGCCTGGGAGAGATTGATGAGCGGCCCGTAAGTCCCGCCATAACGCCTCGTCCAGGCCTGCGCTTCCGGTATCGGGGGAGTGCCGACATCGGCGACCAGGGGATTGATGGGATGAGCGAGACCGCGGATCATGAACCGTCGACTCCGGAAAAGAGAAGGGCAGGACGTTCGGGAAGCCTGTCCCGAAACCTCCTGCCCTGCAAGATCGGCCGGCACTCGAAGGAATGCCCGGCGCGGCGCGAGAACCTCAGTCCTTCGCGCGTTCCACGTAGGAGCCGTCTTCCGTCATGATGACGACGCGGGTGCCGGCGGTGATGTGGGGCGGCACCAGGGTGCGCACGCCGTTGGAGAGCATGGCGGGCTTGTACGACGAGGAAGCCGTCTGGCCCTTCACGACCGGCTCGGTCTCGGTGATCTCGAGGGTGACGCGGGCGGGCAGCTCGATGGCGATCGGCACGCCGTTATGGGTCGAGAGCATCACGGCCATGCCTTCCTGGAGATAGGCCTTCTGATCGCCGATGATGTCTTCCGGCACGACCACCTGGTCGTAGGTTTCCGGGTTCATGAAGTGGAAGCCCTCGCCGTCCTCGTAGAGGAAGGTGTGCTCACGGTCCTCCACGAAGGCGCGCTCCACCTGCTCGGTGGTGCGGTAGCGCTCTGAGACCTTCACGCCGTCGGAGATGCGGCGCATGTCGAGCTGGGTGACGGGCGTTCCCTTGCCGGGGTGGATATTCTGGGCGGTGAGCACGACATAGAGCTTGCCGTCGATATCGACGACATTGCCTTTGCGGAGCGTAGAGGCGATGACCTTCACGGGAAGCTTTCCTTGTGACAGATAGGGGCGCGTCGTGAGGGTCGGGTCGTCCAGCCCCCAGTGGCACCGAAAACGCTTTCGGAGCCGCAAGTAGCCTATCTTCGCGCAATTCGCCAGTCTGACCTTAACGAGCCCTTTGGAATGGATAAGCCCTCAGCCGCTCCCTCGTCCTGGTGGACACCCCATGTCCACGCGGACCGCCGCCCCTTTCTCCTGGGCAGGAACCGGATTCAGGCGGCCTTGCGCGGTTTCTTCGCGGAGCGGGACTTCGTGGAGGTCGATACGGCCACGCTCCAGACCTCGCCGGGCAATGAGGCCCATCTCCATGCCTTCGCGACGGAGGCCATCGGCCTCGACGGATCGAGGACGCCCCTCTACCTGCACACCTCCCCGGAGTTCGCCTGCAAGAAGCTGCTGGCGGCAGGCGAGCACAGGATCGCGTGCTTCGCCCATGTCTACCGCAACCGGGAACGGGGCCCGCTGCACCACCCCGAATTCACCATGCTCGAATGGTACCGGGCGGGCGAGAGCTACGAGACCCTGATGAAGGATTGCGCCGAGATCCTGGCCCTGGCCGCCGAGACGGCCGGAGCCCGTACCCTTGCCTTCCGGGGCCGCGAGACCGATCCCTTCCAGCTTCCTGAGCGCCTGAGCGTGGCCGAGGCCTTCGAGCGCTTTGCGGGCATCGACCTTCTCGCCTCCATCGACGGGAACGGCGCGACGGACCGGGAGCATCTGGCAGCGAGCCTCAAAGCAGCGGGCCTGCGGGTGGCCGAAGACGACACCTGGGCGGACCTGTTCAGCCGCGTCATCGTGGAGCGGGTCGAACCCAATCTCGGCCTTGGGCGCGCCACGATCCTCGACGAGTACCCGGTCGCGGAAGCGGCCCTTGCCCGTCCGACCGCCCGAGATCCACGGGTGGCAGAGCGGTTCGAGCTCTATGCCTGCGGCGTCGAGCTCGCCAACGCCTTCGGCGAGCTGACCGACGCGGCCGAGCAGCGCCGCCGCTTCGAGGCCGAGATGGCGGAAAAGATGCGGGTATACGGAGAGAGCTACCCCGTGGACGAGGATTTTCTGGCAGCCCTGGCCCGCATGCCCGAGGCGAGCGGCATCGCGCTCGGCTTCGACCGGCTCGTGATGCTCGCCACCGGCGCCGCCCGTATAGAGCAGGTGCTCTGGGCCCCCGTTCCGGAGGCGAGCCGTTGAACGCCCGGCGCCCCCTCCGCACGCCCGCAGAGCTGGCCGAGGCCGGCCTCGTCGCCCCGGAAGACCTTGCCCGGATCGAAGCCGTGGCCGAGCGCTACGCCATCGCCCTCAGTCCCGCCATGGCCGGCCTGATCGATCCGAGCGATCCGAACGATCCCATCGCGCGGCAGTTCGTGCCGGATGCCGCCGAACTCACGACGACTCCCGAGGAACGGGACGATCCCATCGGTGATCTGGCCCACAGCCCGGTCGAGGGGATCGTGCATCGCTATCCCGACCGGGTCCTGCTGAAGGCGGTACACGTCTGCCCGGTCTATTGCCGCTTCTGCTTCCGTCGCGAAATGGTGGGGCCGCAGGGGCTCGGCACCCTCTCGCCCGACGCGATGGATAAGGCCTTCGCCTATGTCGCGGCTCACCCGGAAATCTGGGAGGTGATCCTCACCGGCGGCGACCCGCTGGTTCTCTCCCCGCGCCGTCTGGCCGAGATCATGGAACGGCTGGCCGCCATCGACCATGTGAAGGTCGTCCGCTTCCATACCCGTGTGCCCGTGGTCGAGCCGGAGCGGATCGACGCGGCTCTGATCGCGGCCCTGAAGGCGAGCGGCAAGACGGCCTATGTGGCGCTCCATGCCAACCATCCGCGCGAGCTGACGTCGGATGCTCGGGCGGCCTGCGCCCGGCTCGTGGATGCGGGAATCGTCATGGTCAGCCAATCCGTGCTGCTGAAGGGCGTCAATGACGATCCCGAGACCCTGGCCGCCCTCATGCGGGCCTTCGTGGAGACGCGGATCAAGCCCTATTACCTGCATCACCCGGATCTCGCACCCGGCACAAGCCATTTCCGCCTCTCCATCGAGGAGGGCCGCGCCCTCGTGGCGGCTCTGCGCGGGCGGCTCTCGGGGCTGTGCCAGCCCACCTACATCCTCGACATTCCCGGCGGGCATGGAAAGGCGGTGATCGGCGCCGATGCGGTCCGGCCCAAGGACGGCTGCTACACGGTGTCGGACTTCAGGGGCAACGAGCACGTTTATCCGCCCGAGCCTTGATACGGGCCAAAGCCCTTTGCGGCCCGGGAGATGACGGGGCATTCTCGAACGGTGCCCAGCCCCTCGGAGCCGAGCGAAATGGACAGCGATCTCCGCGAACCGGAAGAAGACCGGGCTTCCGACCGGCCCTCTTGGCACGCGGTTTCGGCCGTGGAGGCTCTTTCGCGGCTGGGAGCCTCCGCTGCCGGCCTGTCCAAGGAGGAGGCTGCGAAGCGCCTTCGCCGCCATGGCCCCAATGCTCTGCCTGAACCGGCGCGGCGCACGATTTTGGCCATCGTCTTCGGTCAGCTGAAAAGCCCGCTGATCTATCTGCTCATCGCCGCAGCCGTGGTTTCCCTCTGGCTCGGCGAGATCGACGATGCCGGGTTCATTCTGCTGGTACTCGCCATCAACACCACGATCGGCGCTGTCCAGGAATGGCGCGCCGAAACCCATACGGCGGCCCTGCGCTCCGCGATCCAGACCACGAGCCGCGTTCTCAGGGGCGGCCGCGTGAAGCGGATCGATGCATCCCAGCTCGTGCCCGGCGACATCGTCCATCTGGAGGCGGGCGAGCGCATTCCGGCAGATCTGCGCCTTCTTCAGGCGGCCGAACTCCAGACGGATGAATCCTCCCTGACCGGCGAATCCCTGCCCGTCGACAAAGCGGCTTCCGATGCCCTTCCTGAGGACACGCCGCTCGCCGACCGCATGACGATGCTGTTCGCCGGAACCATGGTCCAGCGCGGACGCGCCGAGGGCCTCGTGGTGGAAACCGGATCACGGACGCAGTTCGGCCGGATCGCCCAGACCCTGGAGGTTTCGTCCGCCGAGCCGCCGCTGACCCGCCGCATGGCACGCTTCTCGCACGTGCTGGGAGCCGTCGCCCTTGCTCTCGTGGCTGGGGTCATCGCGGTCCAGCTGCTCCAGGGCCACTCCCTCCAGGCGACATTCTTGGTCGCCATCGCGCTCGCCGTATCGATCATTCCCGAGGGACTGCCGGTCGCGGTCACGGTGGCGCTCTCCGTCGCGACCCGGCACATGGCACGCCGCCACGTGATCGTCCGCCACCTGCCCGCCGTCGAGGGGCTGGGAGCCTGCACGGTGATCGCCACCGACAAGACCGGGACGCTGACCGTCAACCAGCTCACCGCGAAACGCGTCTGGCTGCCGGACGAAGGCTTGGTCGCGGTCGGCGGCGAGGGCTTCTCGCTGGACGCCGCCTTCACGAAGGACGGCGTTCCCTTGGAGGGTTCGGCCTACGAGGCCCTGGCATCGTTGGGCGTTTCGAGCGCCCTCTGCAACGATGCGACCTTCGATCCCACCCTCGGCGCGCAAAGCGGCAGCGGCGACACGGTGGACCTCGCCTTCCTGGTTCTGGCCGTGAAGGCGTCCCTCGATCCCGGCCGCCTGCGGCGGCACACGCCCCGGCTGGCGGAAATTCCGTTCTCGGCGGAACGTAAATTCGCTGCGACCCTGAACCGCCACGGCGATGGCCATCGCCTTCACGTCAAGGGCGCGGCAGAGGTCATCGTGCCGCTCTGCCGGGGAAATCGCCACCGGGAGGCGCTGGAGATCGCGGAAGGAATGGCGGGCGACGGCTACCGTGTGCTCGCGGTCGCCACCAAGCGGATCGCGCCGGTCTTCTCGCATGAGCAGCCCTTCCCGGACCAGGAACTCTGCGGCCTGACGCTCCTCGGCCTCGTCGGCTTCATCGATCCGCTGCGCCCGGAAGCCAGGGAGGCAGTCGCCCAATGCCGCAGGGCGGGCGTCGCGGTGAAGATGGTCACGGGCGATCATCCTTCCACCGCCCTCGCCATTGCCCGCGACCTCGGCATCGCCGAGCGCAGCGAGGATGTGCTCACCGGACGCGACCTGGCGGCGCTCGCCTTCGAGCCGCATTGCATCGCCGCCCTCGCGGCGAAGGCCTCCGTCTTTGCGCGGGTGGAGCCTGCGCAGAAGGTAGAGATCGTCGATGCGCTTCAGGCTGCGGGCCACGTGGTCGCGATGACCGGGGACGGGGTTAACGATGCTCCCGCCCTTCACCGCGCCGATCTCGGCGTCGCCATGGGACGCGGCGGCACCGACGTGGCGCGCGATGCCGCCGATCTCGTGCTTACCGACGACAATTTCGCCTCGATCGTGGCGGGCGTCGAGGAAGGGCGTGCGGCCTACGCCAATATTCGCAAGGTCATCTACCTGCTCATCAGCACGGGAGCCGCCGAGGTGGTGATGTTCCTGCTGGCCGTGGGAACCGGCCTGCCGGTGCCCCTGACCGCGATCCAGCTCCTGTGGCTCAATCTCGTCACCAATGGCGGCCAGGACGTGGCGCTCGCCTTCGAGCGGCGGGAGCCGGGCCTGCTCGACCAGCCTCCGCGATCCCCCAAGGAGCCGATCTTCGACCGGCTGATGATCCGGCAGGTGGCGATCTCCGGCATCTATACGGGCCTCGTCGCCTACGTCTTCTTCGCCTGGCTGATCGGACAGGGCATGGGCGCGTTCGAGGCGCGCAATCTCCTGCTGTTCCTCATGGTCGCCTTCGAGAACGTGCATGTGTTCAACTGCCGCTCGGAGCAGCGCTCGGCCTTCGCAACCCCCTTCCGCAACAACTGGCCGCTGGTGGCGGCCGTGGTCGGAGCGCAGAGCGTCCATATCGCCGCCGCCTTCCTGCCGGGCGTGCGCGACGTGCTTCAGATGCAGCCGATTTCCCTCGGGATGTGGCTGATCCTCGTGCCCATCGCCGGTTCTGTCCTCGTGGTGATGGAAATCGACAAGCTCCTTCGGCGGCTCTCCTCCCAAAGAACCTCAGCGCCGCCTGCAGCCGCGCGAACTCCGCCGTAATCGGGAACCAGAGTGGCGGGTCTCCCGTGGCCGCCGCGCAGGAACGATCTGGAGCGGCGCCACGCAGATTGCCGCCCTATCCGGCGAAGAGGCCGATCATGTCGAACGAGACGGTTGAACCGAAGCCCGATGAGCAGAGCCTGATCGAGGCGACGTTCCGGAACGGATCCATCACCGCCATCGGGGTGGTCGTCGGGTTTTCCCTCGGATTCCTGAGCCGCTGGTCCGCGCTTCCAGGTCAGTGGGCTCATTCCGATCTGGTCTCGGTCGTCATGATCGCCCTGGGCCTCGGCCTGCAGATCAAGTCGCTGGCGGACCTCCTCCTGATCACATCCCTTCAGATCAAGCGCTACAACCGCTCGATCCGGATTTTCCTCGCCGACCTGATCCTCGTCGGAGCCGGGATCGTGCTGGCGATCTTCGCCGATCTCTTCGGCCTGGGCGGCATCGTGCTCCAGGGCCGACCGGATCAGTCGAAGACAGGCTTCGCGCTGCGTCCCTTCTTGATATCGGCCCGGCGCCCCTTCGCCTCGAGCCTGCGTTTCTTGGAGGCGAGGGTCGGACGCGTGGGGCGTCGGGGCTTCGGCCGCTCCGTGGCCTCGCGGACCAGTTCGACGAGGCGCGCCACCGCATCTTCCCGGTTGCGCTCCTGAACGCGGAAGCGCTGGGCGGTGATGACCAGAACGCCTTCGTTCGTCATGCGCCTCCCGGCAAGTCTTGCGAGCTTTTCCTTCACGTAATCGGGAAGCGAGGGAGAATTGCGCACATCGAACCGCAACTGGACGGCGGTCTCGACCTTGTTGACGTTCTGCCCGCCCGGCCCCGAGGCGCGGATGAAACTCTCCTCAAGTTCCGCCTCGTCGATAGCGATGGAAGGGGTCACACGGATCATGGGGGGCTCTGGAGCAGGCGGGGGAGAATGACAGATGGAACAGGCGAATGGATTTCCAATGCAGGCTTATCCGCCGCTTGTCGAGAACCGTCCCGGCTTCAGGCCGCTCATCCCCACTTCGGTCCTCCCCGTTCCGGAGGCGGATCGTGCGCCTGCCCGACCGCTATCTCCCTTCGAAGTTGAGGTTGAACTTCGGTCATGCAACCAATGATTTATATCTCAAGACTTGTCTTATCTCTAGTTGTGCTGCTATCTAGGAAATATGCAATAAAGAGACAGTTCCCCGCCTCATGACCAAATCTCTGCGCCCATTGAACGACCGATCCTCGAACGGCCAGCGCGAGGCGCAGGAAAAGGTGGCCACTGGTGAGGGAATGAGCCCGCTGGAGACGGCCGGGTATATTGCAGAGTTCTCGGCCGAGCTGTCCTATCTCGCGCGGCAATCGAAACTCGACCTTCTGGCCTACCTGCTCGACATGGCGCGCCTTGAAGCGATCCGCGCCGTCCGGATGGATACGAAGGATCTTTGAGCCGCACTTGAGCATTTTTCGGCGAAATGGATGCGGTTTGCCGTGAAAAATGCGGCCTATCAAAGAAAAGAGATGATTCCACGCAAGGGGAACAGCTCTAAGGAAAGGCAGGATCGCCGTTCCGTTTCAGGCCATGAATCACGCTTCGATCAGCGACACCGCATTGCCGCCGTGGCGTTCGAGACGTCCGGCGATCTCAAGCTCCAGCAGCGCCATCTGGACGGCTCGGATCGGCAAGCCCGATTGCCTGACCAGATCGTCGATGGCGACAGGAGACGGCCCGAGAAAGGCGATGAGGTCGGCCTCCCTCTCATCGGCCTCGTCCTCGACGCCGGAATCCGGCAGGACGGGCGTCACCGGAGGGCGCACGACATCGGGCAGGTCGAGCTCGTCCCACAGCTCCTCGGACCCGAGGGCGTAATGGGGCTCCTCGGCGCTGCGGTCGAGGCTTGGTCCGGTGGCGATGAGAGGTTCGAGCACGCTCGTGACATGCTCGACGCCGGCGCAGAGGGTCGCGCCGTCGCGGATCAGGTCGTTGGTTCCCTCGGCGCGGGGATCGAGAGGGGACCCCGGAACGGCGAAAACCTCGCGTGTCGTGTCTCATTAAGCTCGACAATGCCATTCTTTATTTCTCAAGGGGTTACGAACCCAAGTCTCATGACAACGTCACCACGAATCTTAGGAATCCTGACACTCGACTCACGGAATCTCATAAAGTCAGGCAGTGCGCTTTCGGAGGTCAAACTCTCCTTCCCCGTCGGAGCCAGGACTCGGTCCAGCGTCCGCCGCAGACCCTGTCATTTTCTACAATTGAAGGTCGTCGTGGCGCGTCCTACGTCCGTCTCGCCTCTTTCAACCTAAGAAATGACTACCCATGGCAATCAAGCTGACCGAAGCCGATCACAACAAGCTCGACGCCCTTCTCGACGGCGTCCTCGACGCGCATGCCTCGGGAGACGTGATCCTCAGCCAAGCGCGGGAGGCCATCGCCCACGTCTTCGCCGCGGCTGCGATCGACAACGAAACCGAAGTGAAGAGCTGGCTCGAGCCGGACCGCCTTGAGAGCTGGAAGGAAGAGTGCCGGAAGACGCGTGACTGACGCCTCGTTCGTAAGAAGGAGCATGGCGGCTGTCGCAGCGCCCGCCGTGTCTGTCATTCACCGGATCGGACGCGACTCCTCTGGAATGTCAGAATCATGTCTTTGATCGGCAACGCATCCAACTGGTCACGCCTGTAAAAAAGGCACAATGGCGTATCCGTCGCCCTTATGGTTTCGAGGTCCGGGATCTTCTGGAGCATCCGGGCCATTACCCGCGGAGCACTGCCATTTTCCTTAGCGACTGACTGGACAGACACCCATTTCTCATGAAACGTCTTGGCTGACGCCTTGTCGACGCGGATTTCGCGGCGGGCGTGAGGCGCGGCCCTGATGTGCCCTCCCGCCACCAGCCCGAGTGTCACCGTGACGTGGAAGCCGAGGTTGTCGCGAATCCACCTGAGTGTTACCCATTCGCCCTCTGCATTTAACTTGCGGATCCCCGCCATGAACCGGCTTGCCTCGTCGGCGTCGAAGAGGAGCGCGTCAAGCCCCGCGCCTTCGGGAATCTGCGCGAGCGGCGCGATCTCGCCCGACGCAATGGCTGCGACAAGCGTTTTTGCGGAGTAGTCGCGGGTCATCGTCGCCATCACCCGAGAGAAGTTCCACGTCTTTCCCGGGTCCTCCCGACGCGGACGCCAACCGGAATTCAAGGACGTGATGAGGCGTTCGACTTCCGAATGTGTGAAATAATAGAGCTTTGTCTTCCTTGCCCCGGCGCATACGGGTCCAAGTAGTGGCTCGATGACCCGGTCCTCGACGAGCCTCAGCGCAATCCTGTCTTTTATGCCGAGCCTCCGTTTCACTTCATTGAACCCGAGCAGCGGCTTCCCAGGCGGGCAGATCTCGTCCACGGACGCGCGGTCGACTGCAATGTACCGGCTATGCTGTTTCCTTGTCCCGACCTTGATGATCCGGGCTTCTATAAGGAGGTGGCGCAAATGCCGGGGCCTGCCGAGACGCTCGCCGAATTCCGAGAAGGACAGGTAAGGACGCTCCGTCTCGTGCATTGGCCCGGTTATCGTGTTGCCGCGGGTGAGGATGCCATCCCACTCCACCACCGCATACTTTGCGATCGCGCTCCGCACGGTCGCCCACGGTTCGTGGTCGTGTCTTACGAGAAATTGCCAAAACCCGCCGAGCAGCTCGCGTATGCCTCCGGAGCTGTGGCCGGTCCGCTTCTTGGCCGTGATACGCTCGTTGATGTATGGCGAAAGCCCTGCGGGCCAGTCGCGCAGGGCTTCCGCTCCCTCTTGCAGCTGCGCTATGATGCGTCCGACGTCCTCATGCGTCTGGCCATATCCGTACTGCGGGCTAAGTCCACGAAATCCTGCGTATGCGCCGAGCACTACAGCCGCCTCGATGAGCTGGCTCAAGGAAAGATGAGACAGTCCCGGCGGAACGGCGCAGATCTCGGCAAGATCGGGGTGCACCTTAGGAAATCCGGCGGCGAGCGCGATCATCGCAGTCCCGCGCAGTCGTTCCGGAGCGATCGGGATGCGCGGCACGAAGCGGATGTCTACCGAGCACCCGCTGCATGTGAGGAGCGGCCGTGACCTGTTGTAGCTCTTGTTGCACACGGGACACGCCCTTACCAGCCGCCGCAGATGCAGCGGACACGCCTGGATAGCTTTGAGGTCGAAAACGCCCGAGTGATATCCGCGCTCCTCTAAGCAGTCTGGGCAGTGCTTGTAAGTCTTGCGCTCGAGTACGCGTTCATCGACGGCATGACAGAAGAACCTGCGCTCGCCGCCGACCCTCAAGTAGACCCGCTGAGCCACCTCGTCCTCAGGGATGTCGAGGATAGCCGACGCTGCGCGGACGTCCGCCTCGGACCACTTGTAGAGCGCGGCAGGCGCTTTTAGCACCGCGACGATCCATGACGGCTCGTCATAATTGTTATGCGCAGCGACGCGTCCCATAAGGCCCGCTAGGCTTTCGTCGGGAAAGGACTCAAGAGGAAAGAGAACCGGCCGGATCGTGTCCATCACCTCTTCCTGTCGGACGGTTGATGCCTAGGGCGCTTGCGGGGGCGCTGCAACAAGTCCACGAGCGGAAGCCGGGCGATATCGGCCCGCCGGTAAAACGGCGACCGGTGCCGCGCCGCTACCGGCAAGACGCCGATCCCCTCCACTTTCAAGAGCGCGCGGTTCAGCGCAAGCGATGTGACTTTATGGTTCGGCGCGACGTGCTGACAGGCGATCCATTCTGCATTGAACGCTTCGACGGATCTCCGGCTCAGGCGGATCCACTTCCCTGATCCCATGCGATCGAGGTGCCCTGCCTTCACCAGTGCATGCACGACGCTCGAGTGGACTCCGAGCAGCCGGCAAGCCCATGCGACAGAGACCACGTCTCCGCTTCCGGCCTCTTGAAGCTCCGCTAGAAGCCGCCGCGCCTGAGTGCCGTCGAATGCAAGTCCGCCCAGTCCCTCGCTTGCTCCAGAGGTTGAAAAAGCTGGCAGTCGCCTGTTCCGGATCGCGGCGAGCACATCGGCAGGATCGACGCCGGCCGCTTCTTGCGCTTTCATCAGCGACTTGAACGACCAAGTTTTATTCAAGCGCGTGCTGTCAATGCGCGGCGACGCGATGAGCCCCTGCACGAAAGCGTCGATCTGCGGCCGCGCGAAGAAGTGGTTTTTCAGACGCGCCGCGCCGGAGCGCGAGGGTCCGAGGAGCGGGGGGATCACGCCTGCCGCGACGAGCCTCTGAGCGAGCTTGAATGGCAGGCCGACGTGCAGGGCCATTTCCTTCAGTCCGATCAAAGGCTGCCCAGACGGGCAGACGGCGTCAAGCGATGCGCGGTCGAGCGCGACGACACGACGCCCGCCAGGTTCACGGGCACGGTGCGTCTTCACGATGCCGGAAAGGACCAGCGCGTTCCAGACCCTCTCGGAACGACCTACCCTCGCTCGCAGTTCCTCAAGCGGCACATATGGCAGAGGCTGGCCGAGCCACTGCTCGACCGTTGCCGCCGTGGGCCCTGTCACGATCCCGCTCCATTCGCCAGCGATGTAAGCTGCCACCTGGTGTCGAAGCGTCAGCCACGGCTCCCGCTCTTCACTTGAGACAATCGACCAAAGCCGCCCCAGGTCGCCCGGCGACCCGCGCCTGCGCCGCGCGTTGTTCCGGGCGGAAACCTCGCGCAGAAACGCACGGAAGCCTTCCGGCCAGACGCTGACAGCGTCATATCCTGCCTGGAGCACGGCGAACTTGTCACCGGCGCGGCGGATTGCCGTGTATGCTCCGCCGCTTAGTGAGACGCCTAAGTCTAGCGCTCCAAGTGTGATCAGCAGTTCTGACAGCTCGTCTAAGCTGAGATGGGCCAGCGCCGCAGGAACGTCCTGCCAACGGATGGCACCAAAGCCGGCCAAGCGTGCGAGCCATGCCGTACCCTGTAACCTCTCTGGCGGCACCGCCTGGACTGGGGCATTCCGCCGATCTGCTTTGCACGCATAGCATTCGAAGAGGAGCTGGCTCCGAAGATACGGTTTCCCGCATCGATGGCATGCGCTGGCGAGACGGCACTCGTGACGCGGACACGCGTCAATGGCGACGAGGTCGAATGTCGCCCGATGGTATCCGTGGTCCGCGAGGCACTTCGGGCAGTGCTTGTAAGCCTCTTTCTCGAGCGCTCTGTCCCGCAGCCGGTGTCCCAGAAAGTTGCGAACCTCGCCTTTCCGGAGATAGGCGCGCGACGCCACGTCGTCGGCAGCAAGGCCGAGGAGACGCGCCGCGGCCTCGACATTCGCCGCGGTCCACAGGTGCTGCCGGCGCGTCGCGCCGATTACGTCGACGAGCCACCCCGCATTGTCATAATTATTGCTATCCGCCGTCCTCGCGAGAAGGCTTGCGAGGCTCTCGCCCGGGTGCGGGCGGACCGGGAACAGGACGGGACGGAGCGGATGATGCATCACTTCTTCGAATCCTTTGGCCCTTTCGGTCCGGATCGCGGGTTGATGACGGTTGGCCCGCCTTTGACAGTCGACTTCACGGTCGGGTCGAACGGGTTCTTGCCTCTGCCCGTTTTCTTAAATGCTTTGGCGAAGTCTTCTCTCGTGATCGTGTCCGGACCGTCGCCGCGCTCGAGGCTCACGCGCGCCGCGGCGCGGACCAGGCGCGTCATCATGCCGATGACGCCGCCGGTCGCTTCGTGGATCGGCTTCGCGAGTTCCGGCCGCCACATCTGCGGCGGCCGCTCGAACCCCAGCTGATCTTCGTACATCTTCAAGAACGCCTGAAACCGGACGGTCTTCTCGCCTCCGTCCCAGGCCATCGGCTCCAGTTCGATCACCTGCGCGGTGCGCCGCTCGAGCTGCTCGTTCCGGCTGATGATGGTCATTGAGTCAGGGAGCCCGGCGCAGACGACAGGGACCTGAGCGTTGTCGAGCAGCTGCTTGAGCCAATCCGTGACGAGAAACGATACGCGGTCGCGGTCTCTATCGAGAAGGTGTTGAAATTCGTCCAGAATGATAAGCCGCTTCCCCGTGCGGTGAAGCGCGCTGACGATCCTCGTCGAGTTCCTCGCTGCGGTGCTCTGCCGGTCTTTGACGGGGTCGCCGAGCGCTTCCAAAAACGCCTCCGTGATCGCCTTGATCGTCGCGTGGGCCGGGACCGCCATGAACAGCACCTCGCCTTCCCGGCCGAGCTTACGGACTTGAGACAGGAAGTAACGGAGAGAAGTTGTCTTTCCGCATCCTGAGGGCGCGGTCAGCATCGTCAGCTCCGCGCTCTCTCCGTCCGACCCCGTCTCGAGCCGCTCCAAAATTTCGTCGCAGACCCGCATCATCTCGTCGTAGCGGACGAAGAGCCCCCTTATCTTGCGGAGACGCTGCGCTCGTTGGACCGCAGTGTACGGTCGTGCCGGAGCCTTGCCGTCCTGTACGGCCTCGTCACTCGGACCGTCGAAAATAATGGTTTCATCGTTCATCACAGCGTCTCCGAATCGATGCCAAATTTCTGTTGTGCTTCGCGCATCTGCGCTTCGAGCTCCTCGTCCGAGAGCGTCGGGCCTGGCTCGGGCTCGGGCGGCATCGGCGTTGCAGCCGGCGATCTGAGATCGGCCATGGCGAACGCTTCTCGCCCAGCGAGCTTGTCAGGCGTACCCGGTCGGTCCGCGAGCCGGGCGTCGCCGGACTTCGTCCTCTTGCGACGCCCGTGTTTCTGGGCGTCAGCGGCCAGTTCGTCATAGAACTCCGCCTTCACGGCGAGGACCTCCTCCTCGGACGCGCCGCGGACCCGGTCGCCCTTGGCTTTCATGAACGCCCTGTGCTGCCAGAGCGTGAGACCGTCAGCGAAGTTCGGCGCGGTGCATGGTATGCGCTGGAACTTGCCGCTCTCGTCGTCGAGCACGAAGACAGCCGACAAATCCGTCGGATCGTAACGAATGTCCTCGAGCCTGAAGTTGCCTCGGCGCTTCACGCGCTGCTCGCGCAGCCAATCGCTGTGATAGTACAGGTTGAAGGCGCTGATGCCGGTTTTCTGGACAGTTCGCGGATCGAGCACGCCAGACGCAAGAATGGTCAAATCTTCGACGTTGTCCGGCATGCGGACGGGATACCGCTCGACGCCCTCGGCCCAAAGTTCCGCCGGGGCGCGGCCGTCGAGGCCGTTGTGCGTGTCTATCGAATAGATGTCGACGATGAACCGATGTAGAAAGTAGTTGATCTCTTCGAGAGTGTATATGGCGGCCCGGGCGGGATCATAGCTGCTCTCAGCCGTGGTGCGGCTCAGCGTGACGCCCGACATCTGATCGAACAAAGCCGTTCGCAACGTGCGGAAGAAGCGCTCGATCTTTCCCTTCTTTTGCGGATTACGCGGCGGTGCGTAGTCGATCGAGATGCCCAGGCTCCGGCATGCCATGACAAAGTTCCTGGAATGGAACTCCTGACCGTTGTCCACGACGATAACATCTGGCATGCCGTAGCCGAGCCACTCGCGCCGGATCTTGCCGCCAAATGCTTCCTGGACATACAGCTTCGGCAGGATCATGTGCCGCAGCAATAGCATCACCGAGGCGAAACTCGGCCACTCCCACGTCAAAACGAATCCGAGAACCATGCGCGAATATCGGTCAATTGCGACCGTGAGCTTGGGCCGGCCGAGCAGCAGGCCGTCGCGATCCTGGGCATTGATGTCCATATACCAGTGGTCAATCTCGACCACGTTCAACGGCGCGACCTCGTCTTTGGCGCGACGGACGATGTCGTACTTCAGCTTCGCTGCGCGGCGTCCATGCATGGCAGCGGTGAGTTCTTCGTCGTTCAACTTTAGGCTCCATCTGTAAAAGGTTGCCCGGCTCGGTACAGGGAGAGGGTCATCGGACCGGATCAGATTGCGGCGCTTGATCGCTTGCACGAACCGCGGATACACCGCGCTCATGTGCCGGTACGGCGTGTTCCGCAGCTCCGCGCGCGTGAAGAAGCTCATGAAGATCTCCTCGACCTCGACGCTTTTCAGGCGCTCTTCACGCGGCCCGGGATGGCCGGGGACGAGAGCTCGGATGTCGTTGCCGTGCTGCAAGCTCTTCGCGAGCCAGCGGCGAATGGCGCGGGTCGACGGTGGTTTGCCGCTTGGAAACAGATCGGCGAACTTCCGCGCCGCGGCGGCGAGAACAGCGTCGGAATAGGGTCGCGGGCCACATTCTTCTTGCAACGCGCTCAGGAACTTAGACCGCGTCTCCGCCGTCGCGCGGCGATGCTCCGGGATCGCGACGTAATCGCGCTCGAGCGGATTGTACCGCCGCGCCGCGTCCGCGTTTTTCGGCGCGACATGTCTCAAGAGCCGGCCTTCGGTGAACGCGGCGAGCAGATCGTCGACGGAGAAGATGCGGAACTCGCCCGTGAGCGGCGAGACAAACTGATATCCTTCCGGCACGCGACGGTGCATCGACCATTCCACCCCGTCGAGTTGCACCCGCTCGTTGAGGTCGAACCGGATGCTCATGGCACGCCTCCGACGACGAGCTTGCTCTGCGGCGTGAGCGGCGCGTCCGCATCGGCCAGGAATATCGCGCCGTCGAGGATCATGGCGTATAGGGCGTAGCGCGCGTCGCGGGCCACACCGAGCATGTCGGGGATGTCGCCGACCGCAACGCCCCCGGGTGATGCGAGGAGCAGCTCCAGTACCCTTTCGGCGAACTCGGGCGACGGCTTGGTTCCTCTGCCGCGCAAGAGTTCGATTGCGTTGCCAAGGCGCGGTTCGCGCTGGATCTCGTGCTCCGTCATCACTTTATAGGCAATGCCGCGGAGCGCCAGCTCGCGCGTCAGCACTTTCGTGCGGTACGCATACTTCGCCGCGTCGTCTGCGTATTTCGTCTCCACGATCATCGCCGCGCCATTCCGCACGAGCGCGAAATCAGGCGTGTGGTCCCGCGTCACGCCGTTCTCGTCGGCATAAAACAGCGTGCATGGCTGCTCGCGCAAAAACGTGACCGCCGGGTCGGCTTCGCACAACCGCAGGAAGTCGCGCTCGAGGTGCGACTCGTAGCCGATTTGCTCGAACTTACGGCTCGCGAACCACCCCACATGCGTCGAATGAGAGCGACGCACGACTTTCCGCACGGGCGGGCCGCTCATTAACGACTTGAACTGATCTGACAGCATCTGAACACCTTCGGTAGCAAGGCGCTCGCCGCTCGATCCCACGCTCAACCCTAAAAATGTCCCGGGTTGGCGGGACCCGTCCCGCCTGCATCTTTCAGGGATTCGAATGACAAAGCCTTCACTCATCAATTCTGGTCCTTTCCAGAGTTTGATGAGTGAGAAGGTGCGTTTCATCCGCACCCTTCCCGCGTTCCGCGGCGGCTCCGCCGACTAAAACCCAAACGCCATCACCCGTGCTAGCAAGCGCCCGGACGTCGGCCAGGTCGCCGTTCAGGGGCCGCTTGTGCTCGTCCGTGGGCGCGATGACGTGGTTCATATGAACGAGCTTGAGCAAAAGTCGTCAATTAATCGTAACTTTAGATTGCAAATTTCCTCTAAAGGTTGTACCTAGCAGCTTCCAAGCTGGCGTCGCATGTACTTGGCGGAACTCTCGGTTCTTGAGAGCCTCAGCTCACACGCTTAGACGTGAACGAGGAGAGGCGACAGAATCTCGCTTCACGACCGCACCGAAAATCCAATGCCCGATCCCCAATCTTATCCTGCTGCAAACCCGACCTACGAACGACGTCTCGTCGTCTTCATCGATTTCCTCGGCTTCAAAGAAATCGTGGAGCGCACCACGCATGATCCAGATTATCTGGGAGAGATCCTGAGAGCCATGGATGTCCTCGGGGAAATTGGAATGGAGCCTGAGATATTCGGGAGCCAACGCCTCACCCAATTCTCGGATTCGATTGTCCTATCCTACCGCATTGACGAAGAGTCCGCCGTCTTCTGGCTCTTGAGTCAGATCTCACTGGCTGTGATCGGGCTTGTGGAGCGCGGCTTTCTCATCCGCGGTGCGGTGACGGTTGGTGACCTCTACCACCACGACCGGCATGTCGTCGGGCCTGCGATGGTCCGCGCATACGAGATGGAGAGCAAGAAGGCCAAGCATCCCCGTGTGATCATCGATCCCGAGGTCGTTCGAGTTGCTCGCCAAAGTCATGCCATCGGTCACGCCCCCGATGAGGAGGAGGAATATGTCCGCGCGTTCATCACCAAAGACCTCGATGGATTATTCTTTCTGGACTATGTGTCTTGGAAATCGGTGATTGAGGTCGCTGGCGGGAACGACAAGCGCTACCCCAAGTATCTCGAGAAGCTGGCAAGGCTGATTGAGCAGGGGCTTCAGCATGACAATGCTGGTGTCGCCGAGAAGTATCTGTGGCTGCACCGGCAGTATGTCGACGCCCTCGATTTGATTCGAACCCTTCCTGCCGACAATGGGTATAGGCTAGAAAATCCCGAGAACTGCACTGCAATCGAAGCCATGCCGGACATGGACGAGCTCGCTGAAACCACGAAGGAGCGTGTTGCCGCTGCTAGGAAGTCCAAATGGGCCATCTTCCGCCATCTTGTCCGAAGCTGGTTCCGGCGTTGGCTCCCTACAGCGAGGCGGCCTGACGACGGTCAGAGTCCCTAACTCAAGCAGGTGGCTCCCTGCCACATTCTGGAATTTCGGTTTTGTCTGCCGTTATGGTGCGGGTCGTCCCTCCAATCTTTCTTGATCTGATTTCCGGCGGAGAGGATGCTGAGGAGCATGACAGACGGGATTTCGTCAGACTGGTGGCCAGGCAGGCGGGCACGGTCCGCACGCACAGCGATGGCGCGAGGATTCCTGCTCTTCACCGCGTACTGCGCCTGCATCCCGGCGGCGAACTGGCTGATCGGCCACGTCGGCACGGTCTGCGTCCCGCAAGGACCGTGCCTGATTCCCGTCGCGCCAGGCCTGATGGCTCCGAGCGGCGTGCTGATGGTCGGCGTCGCGCTCGTGTTGCGCGACCTGGTGCAGAGATGTGTTGGTGCGTCGGTCGCCCTTGGGGCCATCTTGACGGGAACAGGCCTGTCCGCCCTGCTCGCCTCCCCCTCCCTCGCCCTGGCCTCGGCCGTGTCGTTTCTCGTATCAGAGGCGCTCGACTTCGCCGTCTATACCCCGCTCCAGCGCAAGAGGCTGGTTTGGGCCGTGGCGCTCAGCAGCGTCGCTGGAGCCGTTGCTGACAGCGTCCTGTTCGTCGGCCTCGCCTTCGGCAGCCTCGATTACGTGGCGGGGCAAATTCTCGGGAAATGCTGGGCCGTGCTACTGATGCTGCCCCTGATCGTGGGGCTCCGTCGACGGGACGCTAAACTCCTCAGCTGACGCCTCTTAAGATGCTGGGAGCAGCCGTCGCCTTAATGGGCGATCTGCTGCACGGCTCGCAACAATTGCATAATTTGCATACGCTTCTCCGGCGGCGCGGCCATGAGGCCCTCGACGATCCGCCTCAACTCGCCGTTCTCCTCGGCCGGCAGCTCGCTCCGCGCCAACCATTCCGACAGCGCTGCCGCCGTCTTTCGCCCCATTTTTATCTTGCCAGATAGCAGTTTGCTCAGGTGAGGCTGCGTCACCCTACAGGCTTTGGCGACCTCCGCTTGAGTGAGGCGCAGGGCCTGCATCCGGCCACGGACTTGCCGCAGGATATCGGGAGGATCAGTTGACATCGGATGCCTCAAAATGCATAATATATATGCATTACATAGGATCACAGGACATGCAACAGGTCATCGCGAAGATCGCTGGCACATACGCGGCCCTCGACCTCCCCGATCCCGACGCATGGCTGATGCCGGGGATCCGCTGGGGCAGCTTCGAGCATGCCCTGACCCCGGCCTTCTGGGTGAGCCAGGCGTGGATGAGCGACGAGGCCCAGGCCCCGTCCTTTCGGCTTGGCAAAACGCTCGTCGAGGAGGTTGTCGTCTGCCTGCTCGGCGGGCACGGCATGCCGGCTGAGGTCGGCCTGGCCGCGTCGGACCGCATCTGCAAGGCCCTGGCGGACACCGCGGACAACCTCCTGTCGGACGAGGAATGCGAGCGCCTGCTGCTCGAACCCTTCCTGGTCGGGGGCCGACCGGTCCGCTATCGCTTCGCGCGGCAGCGGGCGCGCTATCTGGCGGGAACGCTTCGGGGCCTGAAGGCCATCGACGAGGCCGGCCTGTCCGACGTGGCCTTCCGGGACGCGCTCTGCACCCTGCCGGGCATCGGGCCCAAGACGGCGTCCTGGATCGTCCGCAACCGCCGGGCAAGCGACGCGGTGGCGATCCTCGACGTCCACATCATCCGGGCCTGCCAGATCATGGGGGTCTTCCCGGAATCGGCGTGCCCGGCGCGCCATTATCTGGGGCTGGAAAAGCGGTTTCTTGACTTCTGCTTGGCCGCCGGGGCCCGGGCGTCCGTCGTCGACGCGGTGATGTGGGGCACGATGCGCCGGGTCAGCAAGCGCTTGTTGAACCAGCTCATTGACCAAAACCAGAAGTTTTATAATGCTCGCGCTGGATTCGAACAGGAGAGCATTCAGTGTCAGGGTCAGGTCCAAGCGATTGGAGTAGCAACGGCGGCTCCGGCTCCCTAGGGGGCGGAGGGAGCGGAGGCGGCGGGTCCGACAACCCGTGCATGCGGGTCCGGAACGGCACCATCACCAGCCCGAAGCCGGCTGTGGTCGCCGGCCTCAGGGTCGGCAGCATCCTCGCCGTCCGCACGCGGCCGGCAGGGCCGACCACCGCCCTGGTGGTGGAGGACGCGGCCGGGCAGTTGGCCGGCTCCCTCACCTTCTATGGCTATTTGGACGTCATCGACTGCATCCAGAACCAAGGCGTCGCCTATCGGGCCGTCGTGACCAACATTGTCGGCGGGGCTCACGAGGTCCGCGTGGAGCCGGTGTGATGGCCGATCTCACCGTCGTCGGCGGCGTCTATCTCGAGGTGTGCATCCAACCGTTCTGGGAGGAGCTTTACGGATCGGCCGGTCGAGCCGTCGCGGCCGTGGCCGGTCTTGTCGACGGCAAGACCACCCTGGTGTCGTATGTCAGCGACAGGGACCTGAGGGCGGCGGACCAACTGGCGCAGCGGTCCCGGGCCGGCCTGGAACGACACGCCAGCGCCGATACGATCAAGTTCCACTATCTTCACCCGCTTGCCACGCCGACCATCAGTCCGCCTCCCGACCGCATCGTAGCCCGCGAGCCTATTCGGGTGAACGGCGACGTCGTGCTGCGCTACGGCATGCTGGAAGGAGAAGCGGTCGTCGACGCTGGCACCGCCGTCTATGACCCGCAGTCGGCGTTCGGCGCGAGGCGCTTCACTGAGAACGGCTCCAGGGCGAAGCGGCTTGCCATCGTGCTCAACCGGTACGAGGCCGTGTCGATGACGGGCCTGGACGATCCGGCTGCGGCAGCCGAATGGCTGCTGCGCGAGGAAGGCGCGGAGGTCGTCATCCTCAAGATGGGCGGGCACGGCGCTTGGGTCATCACCTCCGGCGGGAAGGACGTCGTGCCGCTCTACCAGACCGAGCGCGTCTGGAAGATCGGCTCCGGCGATGTCTTCTCGGCGGCCTTCGCCGCTTTCTGGGGTTGTCAGGAGATGCCGGCGGCGGAGGCGGCAGACCTGGCCTCGCGCGCCACGGCGCGGTACTGCGACACGCGGGAGCTCCCGATCCCTGATCCTGCGGCGCTGCGGGCCCTGGCCTACCCGCCGGTGAGCCCCGGAACAGGGCTCGTCTACCTCGCCGCGCCTTTCTTCGACCTCGGCCAACGGTGGCTCGTGGAGGAAACCTATACGCTGTTGAGGGACTTCGGCGCGGGCGTGTTCTCCCCGGTCCACGCGGTGGGCCCCGGCCTGGCCGAAGTCGTCGCGCCGGCCGATATCGAAGGCCTTGAAAGGTCCGACGTGGTCCTCGCCATCCTCAACGGCCTCGATACCGGAACGGTCTTCGAGATCGGCTATGCCGTCAAGAGAGGGATCCCGGTGGTGGCCTTCGCCCAGAACGTCAGGGAAGAGGATCTCAAGATGATCGTCGGCACCGGATGCGAGGTCACGGACGATTTCACAACGGCTCTCTACCGGACCATTTGGAGGCTCCCCCATCCATGATCGCGCTCCTTCTGTCAGGTGGCATGGATTCCGCCTGCCTCGCATGGTGGAAGAGGCCCGACGTGGCGATCACGGTCGATTACGGTCAGCGCCCGGCGGACGCCGAGATCGAGGCGGCCGGCGCGGTCTGCAAGGCCCTTGGCATCCGCCATGAAGTCGTCCGCGCGGATTGCTCCTCCCTTGGCTCCGGCGACATGGCGGGATTGCCTCCGGCGGACATCGCGCCGGTCCCGGAATGGTGGCCGTTCCGAAACCAGCTGGTCCTCACCCTCGCCGGCATCGCGGCGGTCAGGCTCGGCGTGACGCACCTGATGATCGGCGCGCTCCTGACCGACGGCGCGCACGCCGACGGCCGGCCGGAATTCGTCGAGGCGATGTCCGCCGTGATGGCGCTGCAGGAGGGCGGGATCACCGTCTCCGCCCCGGCCATCGAGCTGACCGCCGTCGATCTGGTCAGGATCTCGCAGATCCCGAAGGAGGTGCTCGCCTGGACCCATTCATGCCACGTCGCCAATCACGCCTGCGGCCGGTGCCGCGGCTGCTTCAAGCACTCCAGGACATGTGAAGAGCTTGGCTGGGATCCCCGCTGAAGAGCCGCGTCCGCGCGGCACGCCGCTCCCCTGGCAAGCCTTCCGTCCTCGCGTCTTGGAGACGGAGCCGCTCGCGCGACCGGAAGCTCCCCGCCCGCGGGATTTCGGCGACGTGCTACGCTCGCGCCGGTCCGGCCTCGCCGGTCCGGTCGGCTGGACCGAAGTCGCGGGGCTGCTGTGGCACGCCGCCGGCATCCAGGACCGGGCCCCGTCGGGCCGCGCGGGCATCCCGGTCGAACGGCGCGCCAGCCCGTCGGCGGGCGGACTGCATCCGATCCACTTGGTCTGCATCAATGGCGATGGCGACGGGCGCGTCCGCCTCTACGATGCCCATGACCATGCCTTCCATGTGCTCGACGTCGACCACGAGGATGTCTCCGCGAAGAACGCGGCGGTCGTGGGCGAGATCCTGGGCGCGTCGCGCGGGTGTACGCTCCGGCTCGTCGCCGACGTCGGCAAGGTCGAGGCGGCCTATGAAAATCCCGAGAGCCTGGTCCTGCGCGACGCCGGCTGCGTGGTCGCCGTTTTGTGCCTGTGTGCGGAGTGGCTCGGCCTGACGGCCTGCCCGCTCGGCTTCCTCGGCGACGAGCTGTTGGCGGCCTTGGATTTTCCGGGGCCACGATTCCGGGCGCTCGGTGCCGTGCAGATTACAGCGCCCGTGGATCCGAGCGGCCCTTAGGACCTATGGTTTTGCTCTTCAAAGATGTTCTTCGATGAGTGGGATGGTGGAGAGAACGGTAGAATCGACAGATTTGGCGCGAATAGTTTTCCTTTGCGGCGCTATCGAAACGTCAGAAATACGGCTTTCTAAAAAGCGCACTATCGATTCCCTAGCACCAAATTTAAACAAGTCATTATGCGCCGCGGGCCGAAATCGCTCAAATGTCTTTGGCTTGTTCGCCAACTTGAACAATCCCTCGCCGAAACCAATCGGGACTGTCCTATCTTGTTCTCCATGCTGAAACAGGATTGGCGCATGGACAGCTGCGATCTGCAGGTCTGACCGGAAGGGATCCCGGATCAGCGATTGAACAGGAAACCAAGGGTACCGATGCGAGGCGACGGCCGCGATCGACGTGAATGATCCCTGGAGGATAACGGCCGCTACCTTCTCTTGAGCAGCCACATGTACGGCGAGAGCCGATCCCAAGGATTCGCCCACTACAACGATTCGGCTTGGCTCGACGCGAGCGGCCAGCCAGCGGTATGCCGCTTCAGCATCCATGCGCAATCCGGCTTCGCTCGGAGCGCCCGTTGAGCCCCCGAACCCCCTGTAATCGATTGCCAAGAGGCCGCCTCCGATGCTGAGGAGTCCCTCGATGCGATCGACGCGACGTCCGAGCGCTCCGCCTTTTCCGTGAAAATAGAGGAAGACCCATCCGCGCTCGGGTGGCGGACGGTACCAAGCCTGGAGAACCTGTTCGTCTCGGGTCTGAAGCTCGACGGCCTCAAGCCCACTCAGACCTAGGGATTGCGGGGACATGCGTACGCGATCCGGCGAGAAAACGAACTCCCTCTGCCCAATGTAAAGCCATGCCAAGGCAAGCAGGTACACCAAGCCGGCTATGGACAGTCCGGCCTTAGCGAGGGTCCAGACCAAATGGCGCTTCGAGGCCTTCACGGCGTCATGCTCCTGTTGCCTGCCGCTGATCACACGAGCCCACCCCTCGATACAACCACAGCTCTAATTTATCCACATGTTGTAACTTTACATTGTTGAGCCGGCTGTGTAAGCGGGCGCAATCATCAGGTCTAAGACCACAAACCTACAACCAGAAGCAACAGGGGCGCACCTTGAAAAGCAGCATTTCCGAGTTCACTCACGTTAAGTCAGGTTTGGAGTTCAACAACCTACTGGCGAAAAATGGCGTCTCGGCAAGGTCTTTGGTCTCGACGGTCGTGAAAGACACGGTGGACCCTGGAATTGTCGTTGTCGGCTCCATCCCGAAGGGTTTCGCCAAGCCGGAATCCGACATTGACCTGTTGGTCATAACGGAGCGTGAGGCGGATCATCTGCCGGGAAGCCCGACCCTGGTCCTCAAGGCAGGGGCGAACTCGCGCACCTACATGCACAAGGTTTCCCTGAATGGCATCGAAATCGATGTCGAAGCGATTTCCTTAGAGACGCTCTCGGAACTGAAGACAAGCGTTGGCTCGCTTTACCGCTTCTTCACGACACAGTCTTCGTCAGAGCCGATTCCCGAGCTCTCGCAGGAGGACGTGCGTCTGATCGACATGCTGCGACACGGATGGGCCATCTCCGGAGAGCAGCAGATCGACCTGTTCAAGAGCAGCTTCAAGGCCGATCTCCTGCCCATCTATTTCGCCGTCTACAACACCATCCAGATGCTGGAGTATTTCGAGGACGTGATCTCGCTCAAGAACGAGGATCCGGCCACGCTCTGCGGCATCGTCAGGATATGCATGGTTCGAGCCGCGATGGCGTTCCTTGGTGCGGGAGGGATCACGGATCAGAACGAGAAATGGACCTGGAAGCACCTGAACCGCGTTGCGAGCAAGCTCGACCCGGTAGGCCAAGCGCTGATCGAGCAGATCGTTCACCATGCTTTCCTCAGCATCCGCGACATCCAGGATCGCGACCAGCTCGTGTCCGCCATCGATGGCATCCGTCAGAAAGTTGAGGGTTACCTGTGCCTCAACCCCATGGTCAAGGGAACGCTGGCCTCGGTGAGGTCCAAGTTCACCTACTCCTTCGACTGACGAAGCCCGCCGTCTTCTCATTTCGAATCGAACCATCAGCACGACGAGACACGTCGGAGGCAGCCCCCGATCATGTGCGGCATACTTGCGATCATTGATGACCGTCCCGCTCCGGCGCATAAGAGAGCGGGGCTCGTTTCCGAGATGCTCCGGCATCAGATGCGCCGCGGGCCGGATGAAGCTGGCGTGAAGGTCTCAGGCTCCGTCGCCCTCGGCCATAATCTGCTGCGGATTTTCCCGGACGCCATGTCGCGGCAGCCGATGGCAAGCGACGACGGCCGGCTTTCCATATGCTTCAACGGCGAGATCTATAATTACCTGGAAATTCGCGAGCAGTTGGGAACTGCGGGCATCCGGTTCAGAACCGATACGGACACCGAGGTGATCCTCAGGGCTTATGAGCATTTCGGCACGGACTTCGTCGCGAAGCTCAACGGCATGTTCGCCCTTGTCATTCATGACGCTGCAACAGGGCGGGTCATCGTTGCTCGTGACCGTTTCGGGCAGAAGCCCCTTTACTGCTTCATGTCCTCGCGCCTCAAGATTTTCTCCTCATCGATATCCTCGATCCTCGCCCATCCGGACGTGGCGGTAGATGTGGACGAGCAATCCTTGCGCGAATACCTCCATCTGCTCGATACCTTTGACAACCGCACCTTGTTCAAGGGGGTACGCCACTTCCCGGCCGCAACCCTTTCCGTTTTCTCCGATGCTGCCGTTGAGTTGCATGCGGAGCAGTTCGTCGAGACCACGTTCCAGGCCGATCCGGGCAAAGGAGCGGTTACGGACAAGGCAGTAGACCTCTGCTACGATCTCTTCGCCAAGTCTGCCAAGAGGCAATCCCGCGTGGGCGGGCCGCTGGCCGCTCACCTCAGCGGCGGCCTGGACTCAAGCGCCATCGTCGCGACTTTGAGGGGTGAAGCCCCTCAGGATTTGAGGACCTATTGCTGTACATATGGCAGTGACACGTCGGGCCTCTATCCTGGAGAGGAGGAGTTCGAGGAAGCTCACTATGCGGCAGAGGTTGCAGCCTCCGTCGGCGTTAGTCACGGCACGGTAAGCGTCTCCCCTTCCGACTATTACGACATTTTCCCTGCTCTCGTTGAGGCTTTGGAAGAGCCCAAAGGGAATTCTTGCGTGCCCCATTTCCTTTTGGCTAGGGAGATCAGTGGCTCTGCCCGAGTTTTCTTCAGTGGTGAGGGTGGCGACGAGTTCTTCGGCGGCTATTGGTGGAAGTATGCATTGAGCCAGAATCCCGTGCGGGACGAGCGTGCGTCTGCATATTTCTCGGCCCTCTGCGCGGGCGACGAGAGCTGGCTGTCGTCTCTCGGAAGAATTGACCCGTCAGTGCGAAGCAATGTCCGGAACCGCTTCCAAGCCGATTTCGACAGATCCCCGTCCGCCGACGCCCTCGATGAGATCATGTCCTATGAGTCTCGCCATTTCATGCAGTACCTGCTCGTCCAGGCTGACAAGCTGGCAGGATACTTCAGTTTGGAGGGGCGTTACCCCTTCTTGGACAACGATCTTTTCGAGTTTGTGAGGACAAGTCCCGTCGGCTGGCGTCATGATCCCACCCAACCCAGCAAGCATCTCCTGCGGCGCGCGATGCGCGGAAGACTGCCGGCGCATATCCTGGACCGCAAGAAGATGGGCTTTGTCGCTCCTGAAGGAGGATGGTACAGGAGCGTCCTGTCCCCTCTGGTCAGAGCAGTCCTCCTGCGTCAAGGCGGCCTCGTATCGGGCCTGATCGGGATCAACGCTCTCGAGGATGTTCTTAGTCGGCACGAGCGCAGCGAAAAGAACTACCGCAAGCTGATCTGGGGCTTGATGTCCCTCGAGCTCTGGCACGCCCACTTCATCCAGGGGTCGGACGTGACCGAGGTCTTGTGCGCATCGCCGCATAATGTGTTCACGCTCAGTGAGGGCAAGAAACTCGCAGGGGCAAGCCGATGAAGCGCTCCTGTCGTGTATCCGCCTCGGTAACGCACGGGCTCCGTCTTTCTGGCTTTAAGGAATTCGGAAAAATATCCGTCGCCGTTGTTGAGGCTCTGGAAGAAGAGCCCTGGAAAGTCGAAGAAGAACTTGCCTCAGCGTATGCGGAGCGGGGGCCGGCTGCATTGTCCGATTTCACGCGCCGGGCCAGCTTCCTGCTGGTCGACCATGCCGCGGGTGAAATCCATGCGGCCCGCGATCCCGTCGGTTTGGGAAGTCTTTTCTTCGCCGACACGCGGCAGGGAACAACTATCGCCAATGACATTGCACTCCTGATCCGGCCTGGAGACAAGCTGTCCGTATGCCCCAAGGGGCTTATCCAGTACCTCACATTCCAGTACACGCCTGCACCCTTCACCCTGCTGAGCGGCGTCCAAAAGCTTCATCCGGGCGAGGTCAGGACCAACCGCATCCATGATGGCGCGCTCGTCGGCGTTCAGAGGCTCTCTCCCCTTCGCTTCGGCTCCAACACCCTGTCCGGACGAGAGCTCGAGGATGTGTTCGGCGAAGTATACGGGCAGCTCCGGGATTCGGTCGCAGGCCGCAAGGTGGGCGTTTTGGCGAGCGGCGGCGTCGATTCAACGACCAACGCGCTTTGGCTGAAGCGTGTCGGAGCCGAGCCTGTTCTCCTGACGGCCAGCTTCCAAGATCCGGAGTTCGACGAAACGCCGTATGTCCGAGATCTGAGCGCTCACCTTGGCCTTTCACTGCGGACCCATGTGGTCACAGCCCAGCCTCGTGGAGACCTGGCGCGGCTGATCGGCTTCCTGGCGGAGCCAATCTGCGACCGGGCCCTCATTCCGACAGGCGCGTTGCTATCCGCTTGCGGCCATGACCTGAGCAGCATCGTTTCGGGCGAAGGTGGTGACGAGCTTTGGGGCCCTCCCCGGCGCTGGCCCGCACACGTTGATCTGGCAGCCCCCTTCCTTACTGCGAGCGATCTCGCGAGCACCTACCTGCGCGCATCCGCGGCGACCAGCATAGATGACCGCCGTCATATGCTGAGCTCCTCGCTCGCTGCGGAAATCGAAGAGGAACAAGACCGCGCTGCCAAACTGTTGGAATCGCTGATGGTCGCGGCAGAGCCGCAAGACTGCTTCCAGGCGGTCAAGGCGGCGCAAATCGGCACTTGGCTTCCCGAGAACGTCATCGCGAAGGACCGGGCCGCGGCAGATGTCATCGGGGCCCGTCCCCGCTTCCCCTTGGCTCACCGGCTGTGCATGCAGTTCGTCGCCGGCCTGTCAAACCACGAGCATTTGCGCGGCTGTAGCGGCAAGGAGCTCCTGCGCTCTTTCCATCGCGGATCCGTACCGGAATCCGTATGGAGCAAGCCCAAGCATAAATTCAAGGTTCCGCCCGGCACGTGGCTGACGCAGCCTGTCGCCGAGCAGGTCTGCCGACGGATCCGCGACGGAGGCACAGGGCTGGACCGGTTCTTCTCTGCCCATTTCATCGATTCTCTGGCGGCTGAGGCTTCGCGGCTGGACGATCGCCTTGTATGGGGCATCCACACTCTCACGGAATGGCTCGACGCGATCAAGGCGCGGGCAGGATCCACTATCCATGACGAAACCGACATATCGCATACTGCTTGACCGCGGCTTCACGCGCCGATCCTTAGCGATCGATTATCAGCCTCGTGCCTGGTCCGCAGACCGAAGCAACGGGGAGACGAGCCATATTGATGAGGTGTGGCTGCAGCGGGAGCTGCGCTCCAGAGCCGAAGGGCGCGACTTGTACGACTCCGAGCTTTATCGGCTGGACAGCTTTTCTGCGAGACCGGAAGGGATTGTGCTGCATCTCGGAGATACTTCGTACAAAGAGTATATCGCGACGCGCCTCCCATCTTGCACGATGAAACGGGCTGACCCGATCGGAACGGCCATCATCCCGATCAGCGCCGACGGGTTCATACCCGTCGGGCGGCGCTCGTCAAAGGCGGAGGTGAACCCCGGCCGGTTCTTTACCTTCGGCGGTTTCTTTGACCGGCAGCAAGATTGCGACCGGCATACAGGGCGTCCCGATCTCTTCCATTGCGCGCAGCGCGAGGTCAAAGAGGAATTCGGCTTGGCCCTCCCAGAGGAGGCCTTGGAAGGCCTTGGTATTGTCTATGACGAGCTAAGTTGCCACCCTGAGATTTCCTTCGGATGCCGGCTCCCTCTCGCCAAAGCGGACTTAAGCGAGCTTGATTGGAGCAGCGAGCTCGCGGATCTGACCTTCGTGCATGTCAGAGACCTTGATCATTTCGTCAGGGACAATGAGGAAGAGATCACAAGCACCCTCGTCGGCGGCTTTGCGCTTCTCAGCAAATGGATGACCCAGCATGAAGACCGCGCCGTTTACGCCTGAGCAGCTCAGCTGCGGATCCAACTACTATGTGGACGGCGGCTTCCACGAGGAGATGTTAGGATCGCTCAACGGCCTTTTGGGTGAGGATCTTGTCCCTGCCCTCGGCAGTCTAGCCATGTTGCTGCTGAAGCCCGACGCGATCAGGTCGGGCAAGGCGGACGGCATCCTCGCCGCCATCTTCGATAAAGGCTACCATGCTGTAGCGGCCCTGCCTGTGTTGAACCCGCGCGAGCGATACTTCGAAGATCTCTACAAGTTCAACCTGACCCTTCGGAACTCGCAGAACCAGATCGCCAGTTGGTGGGTGAACAGGCAGCTTTACACGATGGGGCCCTCCCTCATCATGGTTGTGACCCGACCGGGCCCCCTTCCGGCCTCCCTCCATGCTGAGCTTGCGTCCCTTAAAGGGCCGTCGAACCCCTATCAGGCCAGACCGGGCGACCTGCGCTACGATTTCGCCGGCTGCAACCGCTCCGTCAACCTCATCCATACCTCCGATGATCCTGTCTCGATGGCTCGGGAACTCTTGATCTTCACGGATCCCGAGCGCCTTCGCGCCCTTGTCAGGACCGGCGCTGAAGCGCGGCGGTTCGGCAGGACTTCAGGTCTCCATCGTGAAGCCTTGGAGCAGGCCCGCCTCGCCCTCGCGTCTATGGAGGGGACGAGGATCGATACGGACCTGCCGAGATGCATCGCGCACCTCGCGACCAGAGCGCTGCTAACGGCACTTCCCGAATTTGTGGACCTAGCAGGCAAGTTGGGGGCGATCATGACTCCGTCGGATGCGGCATGGCATGATCGTTCAGGCCTGGATGCTTGGACGCTGCTCATGGCGGCCGGGATCAGGTTGCAGGGGCAGCTTCGCCACCAGGACAGAGGGCACGCTTCCACATTGCTGGGAAGCGCCATTGCCGGATTGCTCCTGTTTCCCGAATTGGACGACGACGCAGCGCTAGCGCACCTGAAGACGCTCGAGGCCGAAGGCATCTACGTTTCTGCCTGGGAGCGTCTCGTCATCCTCTCCTCGGCCCATTATGGCGCGGACATTCGCAGCATGCTTTCGGCTTCGGGACTTCGTCTGCCACAGCGCTTTGACGCTGTGCACCGTGACGAACGGATTGCTGTCTGAGCCACATTCAACGGAGCGCGAAATTGTTCACCCGGATCGGCCCGGTCTTCCTGGGCCACTTCCTCATGACGATCTCTTTCGGCATGATCAACCCTGTCCTCGGACTGTACGCTCAAGGCTTCGGCGTCAGTGTCGGCCAGACAGGTTTTCTCTTCGCCATCGGTGCTGGGGTCAGCATTGTCGGAGCTCCTCTAGTCGGGCGGGCGGCAGAGCGCATCAGAGCGGAATACATCTGCATCGTTGTCTTTGCTCTGAGCAGCGTCAGCATTTGCGGGACTTATTTTTCCGACAGCTTCGGAGAGCTGTTGTTCTGGCGTTTCGTGGGCGGTGTTCACGCAGCTGGCATCCCGACGCTGCTGGCGGCACTAAGCGCCTCAGTTCCGCGGGAAACGCGAGGCGTCGTTGCCTCGTGGATACAAGGGCTGATCCCTGTCGGATTCGTTGTCGGTCCTGCCCTGTCGGGGCTTTTCCTGAACTCGATATCGGGTCAGGGGATCGAGACGGCGGTCGCGGTCGCTGGCGCTCTATCCTGCCTGGCCTCTTTGGTCTTCGCCGTCGCGATCAGAAATGCGCTGGCCTCAGAGGCCCCACCCGCTGAGCGGAAGGTTCACGCTTGGAGTCAGCAGCCCGGGAACGGAACCACGACGATGCTCTCCATCGTCGTGGTCCCCGTGATTGTATCGGTGACCGCCCTTTTCATCTATTCGGGGGTGTTCAGTGTTTTGTATCGTTGGGTCTCGCTCAGCGAGGGATCCGACACGGCGGTCATCGGCTTCGCCTACTCGTTCTTCAGCTTGTGCAACGCCTCCGCGCAGCTCTTCGTATTTCCGCTCATTCATAAAAAGGTGGAGAGCAAGCGCCTCGCTCTCTACTCTATCGGCCTGTTGGCTCTTGGCGCACTGCTTCAGGTTGCGGGCAGCGGGACCGTGAACCTGATGGTGAGCATCGCTTTCCTGACCACCGGAGCGGGCCTCTGCGCCTCGGCATGTACCGACTGGATCCTGCTTTCGATAGGAGACGGAGCCAAGACCGGCCTTTTCGGGACGTTAGGCCTGATCAACGGGGTCGCCAAGCTCCTGAGTCCGATCGCCCTGAGCTACGGCATCGCATATCTGTCTTTAGGAACTCTCTTCGGCGTGGTGACGCTTCTGGCGAGTACCGCACTGGCCGTGGCCATGATCCACTCCGTTCTGCGGCCTGCCCGAGCGGTGTGACCGGCATCCCGCCACACCGTAAAGTGCCCTCTGCCCAGACCATGGCAGTCCCGGCTTGCGAAGGCGCACCTTGTCCATCCACCCTTCTCTATCGAGCGGCCGTATCCGCTTGTTTCGCCCAAGGAAAATACTATGCGCATCGCGATGATTGGGGCCGGCTATGTCGGGCTGGTGTCCGGAGCATGCTTTGCGGACTTCGGCCATGAAGTTTGCTGCATCGACACGGACCAGGGGAAGATCGACGCCCTCGTCAAGGGTCAGATCCCAATCTTCGAGCCTGGGCTTGAGGATCTCGTCGCGGACAACGTGAGAGGCGGACGACTGACATTCGGGACAGACCTGCAAGAGGCCGTCAGATCAGCGTCTGCGGTCTTCATCGCCGTCGGCACCCCGTCCCGCCGCGGCGACGGCCATGCCGATCTCTCTTACGTCTATCAGGCGGCACGAGACATTGCCGGAGCAATGCATGGCTATACGGTGGTGGTCACTAAATCGACCGTGCCCGTGGGTACCGGCGACGAGGTGGAGCGGATCATCCGTGAGACCCGTCCCGATGCGGACTACGCGGTGGTCTCCAACCCTGAGTTCCTGCGCGAGGGCGCGGCCATTTCGGATTTCAAGCGTCCGGACCGAATCGTGATCGGGACTGAGGACGGTCGCGCACAGGCCGTCATGGCGGAGCTGTACCGGCCCCTCTACCTCAATCAAGCGCCGCTTGTCGTCACGTCTCGACGCACGGCAGAGCTGACGAAGTACGCCGCCAACGCTTTTCTGGCGACGAAGATCACGTTCATCAATGAAATGGCCGACCTGTGCGAGAAGGTCGGGGCGGATGTCCAGGATGTCGCCCGCGGGATCGGCCTGGATAAACGGATCGGCCCGAAGTTCCTGCATGCTGGCCCCGGCTATGGCGGATCGTGTTTCCCAAAGGACACTTTAGCCCTGATCAAGACAGCACAAGACCACGCTTCTCCAGTCCGGCTGGTCGAGACTGTTGCGTCGGTCAACGACCAGCGCAAGCGCGCCATGAGCCGGAAGATTATCGCGGCTTGTGGCGGTTCGGTCCGTGGAAAGACGGTGGCGCTGCTGGGCCTGACCTTCAAGCCCAACACGGATGATCTCAGAGACGCCCCGTCTCTCGCGATCGTCACGGCCCTGCAGGATGCAGGAGCAAGGGTGCGCGCCTATGATCCGGAGGGGATGGAGGCGGCTCGAGATCTCTTGCCGGATGTGGAATTCGCGCCGGATCCCTACGCTTGCGCCCATGATGCCAGCGCGTTGGTCATCGTGACGGAATGGGATGTGTTCCGCGCATTGGATCTGGGGCGTCTGAAACACCTTCTGCTCGAACCGGTAATCGTCGATTTACGCAACGTCTATGATCCGCGGGAACTCGAGCGGACCGGCTTCCGATATGTTAGCGTCGGTCGCCCTTTAATCTCTGACAGCCGCTCCGACCGAGCGATGGCATGAACACTTGGCTGCAGAAGCCATTTATATCTGCCAAAGACTGCATCGGGGCGTAGGCCAGTATCATGTGCCTTTCGAAGGTTGCAGTGTTTTATCGCCGCCCGTACCGCCGGAGGCGATTTGAACCACGAGATTGACGATCGCCTGGCGCGTGTCGGAACTTTCAATCGTTGAGAACGCCTTCAGCAGCCTGAACGCTTGAACGGTGTTGGCGAGCCCGAGGATGCTGTTCGGATCCCCCTCGTTGGGCTCTACTTCGTCATAGAAGAAGGTGATCGGCACATTGAGGACCCGGGCCAGCTCTTCCAGGCGTCCGGATCCGATCCGGTTGATGCCCTTCTCGTACTTCTGGACCTGCTGGAAGGTCACCCCGAGCTTCTCCCCGAGGACCGATTGCGACATCCCGATCGATGCGCGCCGCGCACGGATGCGGCGGCCGATCTCCTCGTCCCGTGCGCTGGGCTTTTTCTTTGTCATGGTAGCTACCTTCAATACCATCCTGGAAGTTCAGCTGGGATTTTTCCCTTAGGAAGCTCCCGCAAATCCCTCGAACCAATTCACGAGCGGCTGCCCCTTATATTCCTGCGGCAGATCCTTCGGATGAATGAACTCGTCCCGAAACCACGGGAAATGACGGGCGTCGAAGCTCTCGACGATCCACTCAATGCTCCGCCTGATCCTGGGAATGCGCTTTGCTTCCGGATGATAGGTCAGCCAGATGTCGAAAGAAAACCGGAGATCAAGATCGAGCGGGACGATCCGCGCCCCGATCGCCGAGGCGTAAGTCGGCAGCCAGCCGATCCCAGCGCCTTTGGCGATCGCCCAGTAGTGCGCGCTGCTCACGTTGGTGCGCATGGCGACAAATCCTTCTTGAGGAACGCCGCCGGCAAGCTGTTCGAAAACCTGCTTGGTCGTGGTCTGCTCCGCCATCTGCAGCACGATGCGGTGCTGGAAGATCTCCTCGAACCTCTTCGGAGCCCCGTACGTGTCGATATATGACCGCGACGCATAGGGCATTGAATGGAGACGCCCTAGCTTGACCACCTTGAGGTCGGGCGCGGTCGGCTGCGTCAGCTGCACCGATGCGTCCGCTTCCATGCGCAGGACGTCGGCGGAGCGCATGCCGCAGTTCAGGTCGACGATCAGGCGCGGATATCCGCGCTGGAACTCGACGAGGCGCGGCGCAAGCCAGAAGGTTCCGAGCCCTTCCGTGACGGCGATCTTCACCTCACCCGAGAGCAGCGGAACGGCCTGGTCACGGGTCCGGGTCAGATCGAAGGCTGCCACCTCCATCCGCTCAGCGGAAACCAGGATCTTGGAGCCCTCAGGCGTCAGCCGGATCCCGTCGACGTGGCGCGTCATCAGGACGGTGCCGAGTTGCTCCTCAAGCTCCTGGATGCGGCGGCGCAGCACATTGATCGAATGCCCAAGATGTTCGGAAGCGGACCGGAAGCTTCCGCGACGGGCAACCTCGAGAAAGATCCGTATGCCGTCCCAATCCGGCTGTCTCAATGCTGTCGAGCCAGGGCGTTCCTCACATGGAACACCCCTTTTCACTTTCGGCTGCATACGCACTCCCCGCAACAACCTAACCTTTATCAAGTCCTTCTAGTTGCACAACCCCCGGGGCAGCCATGAGCGTGCATGACCATAATACGACCCGTGAAGCCAACTTGGCACGCTCGAGCCAAGCCGCTGGCCGGACGCTGAAAGACCTTGATCCCCAACGCTTTGCGCGCCGACACGTCGTGTTCAATCCGAATGGGCCCCAGGTCGACGCCTTGATCGAGAAAGCCCGGCGGGAACTCCCGGGCCTGACCGGGGCAGACGTCGTCCACCGCGTCCTTTCCCACAACCCTGACGTTCTATGGGCGCTTGCGCGGCGGGACAGGTACTCGGCGGCGGATCCGAAGGGCGAGGGTTTCGTGGCCCTCCTGCCCCTGAACGAGGCCGGATTGGAGCAACTGGTCCGTGGGACTTTCGACGCGAGCAACCCCGACACCAGTCTCCTGACGACGCAGAGCGAAAAGCCTGCCGCGATCTACGTCTGGGCCATCCATGCCCTCGGAACGCTGGCCGGCGCGGTCCCGCTGGTCTTCGAGAAGATCTCGTCGCCTCTGTACCAGGACGCGGACCTCTATGCCCGCGCCGTCACGATTGACGGCCACCGGTTCCTTGAGGCGCTCGGGTTCGTGCAGGGCACGTCCTGGCGGGGGCATGCCGCGCCGCACCTCCACGTCTACAAGCGCTCCGCCGAAACCGGGGATGTCCGTCCGATTTACGACAGCTACCGCCAAGGGACGGGCAAGGCGCTTACCGTGTCCGTGGCCCGGTCGATGGAGGATCTGGCGCGCGTCATCAGCATCCGCAGCGCCGTCTACATTGGTGAGCAGACCTGCCCTTATGACGAGGAGTTCGACGGCAACGACCTCTCGGCGACGCACCTCGTCGGCTACATCGGCGACGAGCCGGCCGGCTGCCTGCGCATCCGCTACTTCGCGGACTTCGCGAAGGTGGAGCGCCTCGCCGTCCGGCAGGAGTTCCGCAGCAGCCGTCTCTCCTTCCAGCTCGTCCGGGCCGCCATCGATCTCTGCCGGGTGAAAGGCTACCGCCGTCTCTATGGACATGCTCAGAAACGCCTCGTCCCATTCTGGGGCCGGTTCGGCTTCAAGGTGTTCGACGGCGCGCAGGAGCTGGTCTTCTCGGACTTCGACTACGTCGAGATGGTGCTCGAGACCGAACGGCACCCCGAGGCCATTTCCATCGGCACGGACCCTTACAGGATCATCCGCCCTGAAGGCCGCTGGCATCGCCCCGGCGTGCTGGAGAGTTCGGCGCAGCGCGCGGTCACCCGCCCCTCCGTCGACGGAAAGGCCGCATAATGGCCGTCATCCCTCTCCGGTCCTATGTGGATTCTTCCGCAGTTCCGACGCTGGTGTTGGTCGACCTGCAGCAGGAATACGTCACGCCGCCCCGCGGCCTCGCCATGCCGCAGGCGGAGCAGGCCCTCGACAAGTGCCGCGACGCGTTAGTGCACGCGCGGGCCATGGGCTTCCCCGTGGCGTTCGTGCGGTGGATGGGCCGCGCGCCGTTCTTCAATGCGGCGGCTCCGTTTTCGCGCTGGATTGAAGGCTTCGAACCGACCGGCGGCGACATGGTCTTCGAACGCGACCGGCCCTCATGTTTTGCGAGCAAGCCGTTTGCCGAGGTGATGGGCTCGTCCAGCAGCATCGTCATGGCCGGGTTCGCTGGGGAGGCGGCATGTCTCTCGACCATGGTCGACGCATTCCACCGCGGCAAACAGATCACCTATCTCACGGACGCGTCAGCGAGCCACTCCCTTGAAGAACTCGACGGAACGGAGGTCCACAATGTCATCGGAAAGCTTGCCGGCATCTACGGTGAGATCCAAACGACGGCCGAATGGGTCGTCTCCACGAGCCAAGCGCTGCTCAACACGGGCTGGCTCAATGGATAAGGAGCATGATTTCACCGGCATTGTCGCCGATTTGGATTGGCTCATCAAGCTTCTGGAAGGGACGGACGCCGCCATCGCCGTGCTATGCCTCAAGATGGCCCGCATGGAGCTTCAGATGAAGATCCACAACGTGACCAGTGAAGAATTTGAGGCGCTCTGCGACTTCATGAACTCAGCGACATCCAAGCTGGCGGACATAGCTCAATAGCGGTCTGCAGCTTTCTGGCCGACAACGTACCCGGTATCCTTCGCAATCCGCACCGCGACGCGGCTCCAGCGACGTTGGGTCAGTCTGTTGCCTGCCCTGCCCGCATCACGGGCATGATCGCGGGCGATGAAGTAGGCAGACTCGCCATGATCTTTGATGAGCGCGGAGGCGTCATCACGAACTTGGATCCTGGCGTCACGCCAGCGTCTGAATATTGAAAGCATGGGGCTTGAGCAACTTAACTGGATGAACAGAGACTATCCGCCTGCACGCTATCCTGTAAATGACGGATCCCGCTCCCTTTCCCTGCTGCTAGCAGAGGCATAGGCGTATCTTCTACGTACAAGCCATGGCAATTTTCTCACGCCGCACTCTCCAAACTTTCCTGAACGAGCTGGCTCCAAGGCTCGACGATGAGGCTCGGAAGAAAATTCTGAGCAGCCTCAATGGACGCAAGGCCTCTGTGGCCTTAGGCTTCGAGTGGGAATTGATTGTCCTCACGCTCCTCAACCGTATCGGATCCGTCCGGTATGAACCCGATCTAGGCGCTTCGCGCAGGCCCGATGTGCTCTTCAGCTCAGACGACGAGCAGCCGATCCACTTCCTGGCCGACATCACGACTGTCACCGATGAGGGTCTTGAGGAAGACAACCCAGTGCTCAAGTTCTCGGCGTTCCTCCGGGAGAAAGCATCGAAACTCGGCATCCCGGGCGGCTTCAACTATGATGTGCGCGGCCAGAGGGACGCCGCAGGCAAGATGCGCCTCATGCTGCCCCGAGAGCGCTTTCGCGAATTTCTGGAGAGCCGGGTCACGCCCGAACTGAAGCGGATCCAGCGGGAAAAGCCCGAGACCCATCGGTTCGATATTGAGGAGCCGCCGGACGTCAGTTTCTCGATTGGTTATGACGCTAGAGAAAAGTTCTGGAGCGGTCACTACCCGTCCTATGTGGCTGCGTCTTCCGCCGATCAGAACTCCGTCTTCTCTGCGCTAAAGAAGAAGGCGCGGCAGCTGAAAGAGTCTATCCAGGATTCATCTGACCCCGCTGAGGCTTCTGCACCGCCTCTCGGCATCGTGCTCTGTGACGGGAACTGCCGCCTGTTGCAGCTCGATGCATCCGGGCAGATTAGCCTGCCCCGCGTGATCGGCCGCTTCTTCGAGCAAACCACGTCGATCAGCTTCGTCCTGGCACTCACCTTTCCTCCCGTTAGGCTCGACATGTTCGGAGCTCACCAGGACCACATGATTCTGGGAACACTCTATTCAAATCCTAGAGCAAGGGCCCCGATCGATCACGACCACATGCTGGACCTGCTGAATCGTGGCCTCGGTACGTTGCCCCAGCCGATCGCGACGCCGGCTGCGGCCTTGGGCTGGATGGAACGGAGGCCGAACCCTTACGCCGGCAAACCCTTTTCCAATGTGCGCTATGGAGTTCAAAGCATCATGGGCGGCGTCAACAATGTGAAGATCTCGGCTCGATTGGTTCTCGATCTCCTCGCGGGCGAGATAACCGCTGCGGAGCTGGCGGAGAAGACCGGCCAGCCGAATGATCCGGATTGGCTCAAGAACCCGTTCTTACATGCCGTAAAGGCAGGTCAGCTGATCAAGGACATCAAAGTGTCGCGCGATGAGCACAACGACGATGATTGGCTCGAGATCGAATTTGTCTCCGGGGATCCTGCCGTGTCGCGGTTTCGCATTGATGAATGAGAGAGCGGCCCACGAGGGAGTGTGCCGTTCTCTGGTTGGCAGCGGGCCTCGTGCTCTTGGATAAGGAAGTGGACTTGGAAAGCAGCGCGCGAGCAGGCGAAGGTCTCGTCAGGGCGAAGTTCGTAGCTCTGGACACCTCTCATCTTTGCAAGTTGATTCATGACCGGTTTGAGCGAAACAGCCATAAGCGAAACGCCGCCAAGGCCTTCGAGGCAAGCCTACTTGAGCATGGCTATGTCCTGTTCCTCTGCTGGCATCACTTCGCAGAACTGCTGACGCATGGCGACCAAGCCGTCGTCGCGGAGCGTATCGCATACATCCGCGATCTTCCCATGGTTGCCTGGGTCAGGTCTTACAACAAAGATGTGAGCCTCGGATCGATCGCGGACATTCTCGCTGCCGAGACGGAAGCTGCCTTCACTTTACCGGGACCAAGCGCATTGGCGGTCCGCGATAAAGTCGCCCAGGACATCATCAAAGTGGGCCCGGGCACAGAGATCGTAGGCCCGCATGAGGAAATGTGGCTAGCGCTTCAGCCAGTATTCTCAAGGCAGGCGGAGAAGAGCCGGAAAGTCGTGGCTATCTCCCGTTCCGGCTTCGTGGATATGTCCGACACCAAGATCTCCGATCTCATGACGAGAGCGCTCTACAAGCCAGACGAGGCCGAACGGAACTTGAAGGTTCTCCAGGCGCGCTTGGCTGCCGACATCAAGGCTCGGGGAGACAAGAGGATTTCAGACGCGAAGGCGGTTGCCGCGGAGTTTTTCGCCGTTGTGAAGGAGGAGAGCAGCCACGTCCTCGCCACTCCTGGAAATGCGGTGCTGCGCCATCTGGTGCATCAAGGCCTGGATGAGGGGGATATCGGACCTGAGATGACGGTCGGTGAGGCTACCGAATTGATCGAGTTCCGCAAGAAACTTCAGGTCGCCAGCCGCGTGAACGGCATCCCTTTTCCCGACCTCAAGGCAAAGGTTTCATCGTCCCAGATTCCATCCTGGATCGTTGAGAAGTCTCTGGTTCGGCATGGACAAGATCTCAGGGAGCGTAAAGGAAGCGACTTGGTCGACGGGTACCTCATGTGCCTCTCGCCTTATATCGATCTTACCCTCATCGATAAGCGTACGTGGGAAAATGCCCGCCGGGCTCGATCGAAGTCTCCTGAGTTTTCGGATTTGGTTGGCAGGGTTGAGCGTTCGCCGGACTACTCCGGCGTTAGCAATCATCTGAGCGCGGCATCCCCGGAAAAGGCAGCTGCTACGCGATGAGTGGCCAATCCGCATACGGACTGAGGCTTCAGCACGAAAGGTAATCATGACGGCCGACCAGTATCTGTACCAAATCCTAAGCCGCGAGGCCGTTGACAGCGGGCCTCACTCTCCAGCCAGGGGCTGTCAAGCGCTGCTGCTGCCTATCATTCAGCAATGGGCTGGCAATCAGCTTGCCGGCGTTGCTCCCAGCGGCTCATTCGCAAAGGGTACGGCGAATGCTAGCGGAACCGACATCGACCTGTTCATCTCTCTTAAGAGCGATACGACCAATACCCTTAGGGAAATTTACGACGGCCTTTTTGAATGGATGCGAAACCATCAGTTTTCGCCGCGCCGCCAAAACGTGTCTATCGGTGTGAAGGTTGGCGGCTTCGACGTGGACCTCGTCCCGGGCAAGCGCCAGGATCCTTTGAGCGGTGACCATAGCCTATTCCGCAACCGGACGGGCACCTGGACCAAGACCAACGTCGCCACCCATATCGGGCTCGTGTCCGGTTCGGGCCGGCTCGACGAGATTCGCATCCTCAAGCTCTGGCGCAACCAGAAGAGATTGGATTTCCCCTCATTCTACCTTGAACTTACGGTGATCGAGGCGTTGCGAACCGTCTACTACGGCAGCCTCTCGGCCAACGTGTGGATGGTGTTCGAATACCTGCGGGACAGCTTCATGACGGCTCGCGTCCAGGATCCCGCCAACACGAACAACATCCTTTCGGACGAGCTGACACAAGAGGCGAAGATGACCATCAAGCGAACTGCAATCCAAGCACTCAGTGCACAGCATTGGGAGGAGATCGTCACATGACTTGGTCTCTTGAACGCCTGTTATCGGATCTGCATGACGATATCCAACAGCGCCTGGCCCGGGTTCGGGGCTCCATCGGGCATTCACCGTCGAAGGGCGCGGCCAGCGAGGCCGTTTGGCTGGAGCTGCTCCAGACGTATTTGCCTGAGCGTTACCGCGCGGACACGGCGTTCGTGGTGGACAGCGAGGGTGCCTTCAGCGAACAGATCGACGTGGTGGTCTACGACCGCCAATATTCACCCTTCATCTTCAAGTTCGAAGGGCAGAAGGTCATTCCGGCCGAAAGCGTCTACGCCGTCTTCGAAGCGAAACAATCCGTCAATGCTGCCCAGGTCGGCTATGCCCAGGACAAGGCGGCGAGCGTCCGCAGGCTGCATCGCACCAGCCTTCCCATCCCGCACGCCGGCGGCGTCTATCCACCCAAGCCTCTGCCGCACATCCTGGCGGGCCTGCTCACGCTCGAGAGCGACTGGAAACCGGCATTTGGCCAGCCCTTAGCCGATGCGCTCGACGGTGTCGACGCGGCTGGCCGCCTCGATCTCGGATGCGTCGCGGCTCATGGCCATTACGCTTTTGACGCTTCGGCAAGGTATTCGTTTGTTCCGGAAGGCAGGCCGGCGACAGCGTTTCTCTTCGAGCTGATCGCGCGGCTCCAGGCGAGCGCAACCGTGCCTATGGTCGATATCCGGGCTTATGCCCGGTGGCTGACCGGTAAGCCAACGTGATCTGAACTGATCGTCGATGGCTTCGGCCACTTGTGCAGGCAGCCCAAAATCCGTGCCGACTCACAAACAATCAAACCATCAGAGGAAGCCTGCGATGGAACTTGCGCGCCAAGAGCTGTACGCTCGCGTCTGGGAAACTCCTATGAGCCGTCTGGCCGCCCAGTACGGCATCACCGGCAATGGCTTGGCGAAGATCTGCGACCGGCTGAAGGTGCCATACCCGCCACGGGGCTACTGGGCCAAGAAGGCTGCGGGCAAGAAGGTCGTCACATATCGCCTTCCCGCGCCGGATGCGAACACGCCCAAGAGCGTGACCATCATTCCCTCCCCGCCTCCCAAGAAGCCGCCTGAGTTGCCTCCGGATATCAAACTGAAGGCAGAACAGGCTAGGGAGAGCACATCTCAGATATCGGTGCCTGAGCGACTGGTGCGTCCTCATCCCGTTATTGCGGGCTGGCTCGCCGAGCACGACCGTAAAAAGCAGGAGGCACGCAGAGAGCGTGATCCATGGAGAAAGAGCCTCTTGGACCCAGGCGAGTTCAGCCCCTCTGACCAGCGGAAGCATCGGATTCTCAACGCTCTCTTCAAGGAGCTTGAGCGCCATGGAGCAAAGATCAAGGAGGGGGAGCGCCGTACCCTATATGCCGAGCTGTTGGGGGAGCGAGTTGAGCTTCAGATCCGGGAAAAGCAGAAACAAATCCGCCGATCTCTTACGGAGCGGGAGAAGCGCTGGCATCAGCCAGGAGATCGCGACTGGAAGCAAGAGCTTCAGCCGACCGGATATCTTGTGTTCGCGATCAAGACCTATCTCCCCAATAACCTCCGCACGGAATGGCTGGAGACGGCCGAAAAGCGTTTGGAGAGCTTCTTACCCGACATCATTGCGACGTTGGTCGCTGCAGGCCCGTTATTGGTTGAGCGGAGGCGGCAGCGAGAAGAGGAAGAACGCCAGAGGCGGATTGCCGAGCAAAAACGCTACGAGGAGCAACAGCGCAAGAAGCAGGATGACAATCGCTGGCGTCGGTTCAATGGCCTTGCAGTTCAATGGAGGGAGGCCGAGGTGGCTCGCAACTTCCTGAATGCTCTGAAAGAAACCGACAAGGACCTTGGGAAAGAGGTCGGAGGCCTGCGTCTGCGCGATTGGATCACGTGGGCGGAGCAGCGTCTTGAACAGGCCGATCCTCTTAATCATGGAGTTGAGGCTATCTTTGAAGCGATCGCATCGGTGAACGATTGGACTTACAGAGATTAGGTTCCCGCTGGCGCTTCATGCTTAGGTAATCCAGCCCCGTAGGCCTTGTGCCGAGCGGCGGATTGGCCCCTGGCCGGAACGTCTCGATCTCGAAGGGCCAGGCTGGATTTAGCCGACGCCTCCCGCCGCTCCGGATAAAATTACATTTTTCTTGCCTGGCCCTCTTGTCGCGAGTCCGGCCGAATCTAAATCCGTAGATTCGGACTCAACTTCCGATAGCAAAAATGCAGATAATATGACCAGGAGATGCAACGATGAATACCATGAAAGCAAGCCTTGCGGCCCTTATCGCCGTCAGCGCCACTCCGACCCTCGCATTCACCTCCGATCTTCGAGCGCCGGTCGGATCGAAGATCGAGGAGGTGAGAGCGGCCTATGAGACCCCTCTGAAGCCGACGATGTCTGAGTCAGGCTCGGCCCTGTGGCTCAAGACGAAGGGCGTCCAATACTTCTTTGATGACAAAGGGGTGGCAAAGACGGTCCGCGTTGAGGAGCCCTTCAAGGGCAAGATCGCGGGCATCGGTCTCGGCGACAACAAGGAACAGGTCGTCAAGGCGCTCGGCGCGCCGCTCGCCACCAAGAGCTTGGCCGCGGTCGACATCGCTGGCGAGCGCACGCTCCGCTTCTATCTCGATGACGAGGTCACAGGGGCTTTTGTCCTTGATCGCGACGGCAAGGTTGTGAGGATGTTCGTGTCCCGGTAATGCCGTTTGCCCGAACAACTAGGAGGGCCGCCGCGGCCCTCCTAGGCCGAAAATTTGATAGTGTGCGCTAACAACCTAAACGCGGCTCTCCCCTTAGCGTCTCCCGGCTGCCATCAGCGCAGCGACTATGCTCCGCCTCTCCGCGATTTTCTCGTCTAACCGTCGTTTTCGCGCTCGGCGAGCGCATCTTGCAACGCAGCCTCGACCCGCGCCTCGATATCGGCGAGGCGCATGCCAGCCTGAGCGAGCTGAATGATCAGCTCCGGGATCCGGCCGCTCTTGGGGCCGTAGAGCTCCCAGTCGTAGACCGCGTCGCGGTCGTCTGGATGGATTCGCGCGTAACCCTCGTCCATGGGCCTGCCTTGGTCTTGTAGGATCGGTGCTGTTGGAGAGGCTCCCCGCATCTTACTCCGCGTCGCCGCTCTTCTCTGGCGGCCCCGCGATGAGCCGGAAGCTTGGGATCGTCGAGCCGTTCCACCTCTCGACCTCCTCCCCGCAGCGATCACAGTTAAAGTTGTCCCTATCCCGGAACGGCACCTTCGTCTCGGTCACTTCGTAGACCGCGCCACACTCGCAGGTGACTGTACGCATCGTAGGATCCTAATCGGCTTGTAGGCGTTTGCCCGAGGTGAGCTTAAGCCAAAAGCCAATTGCTGGCGAGGCCGACTCGAATAATGAACGTAGCGGAAATTGATAGGACATGAGCAGCCCCGCGGAGACGCCGGAACACCGCAGTTGGACGATGTCCCGCGTGCGGAGCAAAGACACAGCCCCTGAAATGGTTGTTCGCCGTCTTGTCCATGCGATGGGCTACAGGTTCCGGCTTCATGGCGGAAAGCTGCCGGGCAAGCCAGACCTGGTTTTCCCAGGCCGGCGCAAGGTGATCTTCGTCCATGGCTGCTTCTGGCACCGGCATGACGATCCCAGCTGCAAGCTCTCGAGGACTCCCAAGTCAAATCTGGACTACTGGCGGCCGAAATTCGAGAGAAATCGGGAGCGGGACGCCGTGAACCTCGAACGCCTCACAGAGCTAGGATGGGAGGCGCTCGTGATCTGGGAGTGCCAGACGAGGGATAGGGAGGCGCTCACCCGTTTGATCCATAATTTTCTAGGAACAAATGCTCGGACGGCTTCCAGTCCTGGCCCTTGGCGAACTCGTCAGCCCGCCTCAGCCACTCCTTGATCCGATGCTCGGGCGCACAGGGTTGCCCCCAATACTCGATGAAGAGCTCGTCCTCAAGATAGTAAGCGGCCTCGCGCATCTCATCTGCGATATCAAGCAGTGCTCTGAGAATATAATTGCCCCCGCGGCTTGCGTTTCCACGCAAGGCGACGCTGCCCGCCGAAAACAGGTCTCGAGCCTGAGGGCAAAGAACGCCATGTCGCATAAGGATGTACATGACGACATCGCTATATTTGGTCCTAACCCGCGAACCCGCAACAACTTGTGGGCAGAGCAGGACTCCTTCCGCTCTCAGCTTTCGCTTCTCCTGTTGCGAAAGATTCATATATAGGCGCAATTCAACAGGAAGCGAAAAAGAGGGCTTGTTATCACCCTCAAGCCACCAAAGCTTTTCGCCCTCCTTCAGCCTCCCTCGGGCATAGCCGCGAATGTGCTCCATTTTTTCATGCATGGGGAGCTTGCAAAATTCAGGGTATGACACACCAATCTTTCGAAAGAGCGACTCCTCCGCCCCCATCTCGATCTCGAACCGCGGAACATGGGAGGTGCGGACGTGCATTACGACATCCTCGTAACGCGCCCATCGGATCTCAGGCGTCCCGCCCATTTTGCCGAAGACCACATAGATGTCCGTGACATCCGCGTTCCGGCTGCCTTCGGAGACGCTGTTAGCGATGCTCCTCCACGTGTCCTTCTCGGTGAACTTCACCTCAATGCCATATCGGCCCATGGGAACGTCTGGGAATTCCTGCGCCTTAGGCTCCGTGCTCACGAGCTCGCCGTTAAAGCCGCCGAGATCATTGATGGACTCGCGGATCAGGCGCTCGAACGCGGCGGCGCTCTTGGGAGCGTCCGCGGCGATCTCCTGACGGAGGCGCTCGCACAAGGTTTCGAGAAAGTCTTCGTAGGTCACAGGCATAGCCAAGCGCTCCTCGCAGCATGGCTATGCCTATCTCAAAATTTCTACTTGTGGTATATGCCGGGAGTTATTTCAGCAGCTTTTTCACAGCGTTCGCGACGTGCCAGGCGAGCACCGGCGGCACGGCGTTGCCGATCTGGCGCTCCGTCTCGCGCAGCTTCGCATCGAAGATGAAATCGTCCGGGAAGCTCTGGATGCGCGCGGCCTCACGCATGGAGATGCGGCGGTTCAGCGAGTAGTGCCACTGGATGTTGCCGTGGCACTCCGCACGAATGGTGTACGCGGCGCGATCAGCCCGGAGCTTCCTGTTCCCTTGCTCCGGGCTGCGCTTGGCCATGCTCCAGATGTGGCTGAAACGCTCGTCCCACTCCGCGGCCTCAAGATCCGAGATCGCGGTTTCGGCGGTGACCCACTCCTCTTCGGAGAGAATGGGCTTGGGCGGCTGAAACTTTGGGACGGACGGAAGCGTGCCGACGATAAAGACGCGCTCCCGCGACTGCGGGACGCCGTAGCTCGCGGCATGATAGAGCTCGACCGAGAGGTCGTATCCAAGCGAGCTGAAGTCGTCGATCACCCTTTTCAAGGACGACTGGTTGTTCCTGTTGAGCAGGCCCTTGACGTTCTCCGCGACGAAGACCAGCGGCTTCGTGTTCCTCACGACCTGCACCATGGCGCGGTAGAGCCCGCTCCGCGCTCCATCGACGCCGCGCCCCTTGCCGTTGACGGATATGTCCTGGCAGGGGAAGCCGCCGATCACGATGTCGGCGGTCGAGGGCATTCTCTCGATGAGCTGCCAGATGTCGCCATGATGCACCTCGCTGCCCAAGTTGCGGCGGTACGTCCGGCACGCCACCTCATTCAGGTCGTTGGCCCACACGATGTCGAACGGATGGCGGGCGTACTTCTTCCCGAGGAAGCTGAACCCGCCCCGGAAGCCCAGGTCCATGCCACCGCATCCCGAAAACAGCGAGATCACCTCAAATCGTTTCTGCTTGCTGGGCCGGATCCGCGCCACATCATAATTGGCTCGCTCCACGGCTTGAGCCTCGGTGAGGTTCAAGGGACGGTTCATCAGGATATCTCGCTACTTCGGTTTGGGGGTTAATATACCACGGCGGGCGGCCATATCAGGCCGCATCGCCGCGGGCGGGAAGGTTCTCCACATCTTCAATGAGGGTTGGGCCAGGGCCCGAAACGGCTTGCGCCCCGATTCGCGAAGGGTTTCTTAAAGGCCGGAGCGGAGAGATTCTACCTGGAGAGCGAATCAGCCGTCAATTCAACCGCCTGTAAGCGGGAAGAAATTGCAAGTCCTCGGATATGCCTGAGACCGTGTCGAGAGACGATTTCAGCGCTTTGTTTTTTCAAGCGCTCGCGCGACGCGCGTGGAGACCGCCCAGCAGAAGCCCTAGGGCGTTCAACCGATTGATGAGGCACGCGCCCCTAAGGGCCTTCATCAGCCGCGCCGGTTCAGGGAAGGCTTTGATGCGCTAAGGCCAGGATGCTGTCCTGGCCTCAATGCCTCTCATCAGCCGCTGAAGAAAAATCTCAGTCAGCCCATTCTTGCCGGACGAAGTCCTCGATCAGCTTTGTTCTTGCATGCACGGAGGCCTCATCCCAGCCCGACTTCGCTATGGTCTGGCCTACCCTGCGCGTCGCTGCGAGGCCGAGTGTAATGTACGTTTCCGCCTTTATAGCGGGCGGCTTGTCCTTCAGCGCCGAATTCACCTCAGGCGGCAGCATCGTCAGGTTCCCAAGGTGATGGATGTGCTCGGCACCGGAGCTCTGAGGCTCGATGTGCTCGATGGATTTCGACGGCTCCACGCCCCAAATCTTATTCCACTGCGAGGCGTCGAATTTTTCGCCGGCCTCCCGCGCCAGATGCTCATCGTAACGGAAGAGGAGGTATCGAAGCTCTTCGGTCCAACCCTCATAGCATTGATCCCATTCGATCTTCTTGAGGACTTCGTTGATCGAGTATCCTTTTCCAACAGCGGCGAGGCGCTCGCGGATCTTTGTCTCATCGAGTTGACTAGAGAGAACATCGTACGCCAGGCGAACGTACTCTCCAACGAGCCGCCGCGTGTCCGCGCCCGCCAGACAGAAGATGCGGAAGGTCAACCGCTCCCATCGCCCGAGAAGATCCTCCTCGACCTCCTTGGGGAATCCTCTGAGGAGGATGGCTGCGGCGAGGAAGCGCGCGTGCATGATCCGGGTAATCGCTCTGCGGCGCACGTCGCTGTCAAGGCGGTTCACCACCTCAACAACCTTGCGAAGGAACTCGCCAGCCGCAACGATGGTCTTCACGTGCGTTCCGGCGACATCTGTGAGAACAGCGGCGGCGTCGGACTGACTGATAACCCTGTTGGGACGTTGCGCCAGCTTGAAGGCTCCTGCGAAGCGGAGGGCCTCGTCCCCAAGATCGGCGCGCAGGCCGAGGACGCGGTAGATATCTTTCCAGATCTCCTGCATCTCGTGGAGGGATTCCGCGCGCCCCGCCTCCTGCGGCGTCGCGAAGATAAGAGCCATCAGTTGGCTCTTGAGCTTGTCGATCCACTTCACGTCCAGGCCGCGGCTGTTGAGCACCTCGAAGACGCGGTAGACGATCGCCTCGTCATGGATCTCATGGTAGATCAGGGACAGACTGTTGCGCAGGATCGCGACGAGATCGATCAGCGTCCTTTTCTCATGCCACCGTTTGACGAACCCCTCGCAATCTCTGGCGGCATCAACCAAGTTGCGATCCGCAGCTGTCTTGACGCGGTCCTCGTGGATCTCGCCTTGCCTCAGATAGTCGAGAAAGACGCTGCTGCTGTCATGGTTCGTCTGCAATAGCACGAGGCAATGGTCATCGCCTTTGACCAGAAGCTCGGCGATCTCCCGCTTGATCTTCCCCTCCCCAGCCTTCTCCGGGTCAAGGGCCCTCTCGATCGCTTTGAGGAGGATAACGAAGGTGGTCAGCCTCTGCTGGCCGTCGACGATGTCGACGGTGAGGAACTCGTCTGCGGCGATGCGGCGCTTGTCGCGCGCGAGGCAGACGACGGTCGCCATGAAGTGCTCGCGCCCCGTCTCGGCGACCTCCTCGATGTCGGAGAAAAGGTCTTTTCGCTGCTTGGTGCCCCAGGCATAGGCGCGCTGGTAATCCGGGATGCGGAAAAGCCTTCCCAGCAGCAGGTTGTTGAGCGTGACGTGCTTGGGATCCATGTGCATGGCATCACCTTGAAGAAAGTGTTCGGATGTCTGGGGGCCGATGACGATGCCGAGCCGTGCGTCGGGCTCAGCGCGAACAGATCTTCTTCGACGCGCTGATCGAGCCGTCCTTGCAGACGAACTTGCCGCTGCGGCACGCGGCGACGCCGCCTTTTTTGCCGGAGCATGGCGTGTTTCGCGCTTCCGCGTAAGACACGAAAGATATCGCGCCACAGGTGATGATGGCCAGTGCCAGACCCAGCTTCTTCATGATGCGCCCCTCATATTGCAGATACAGCTTCACCGCTGATTAGTTTGCAACTTATAGGAGGTCTCCCATTCGTCAAAGCGCTACTTAGGAAGTGTCAGGGGGTCTGATTGGACCTTCTGGATGTCAGCCCCTAGGAGATCGCCAACCTGCCGCCTTGGCCTCCTCTTCCGAGCAGAACCACCGTTCGCCCCGCGCCTCGTCAATCTGAGTGTTCTCATAGTGGCGGCTGCCGGGCAGATGGTAGATCCGGCCCGAGCCCGAGACATTACCCTTGATGGCACAGGTCCGCGAGCCTGGACGCGGTGCTCCGCCCGTTTCCGAGGCCAATCGCTCTCCTCTGCGCCATGCCCACGGCTTCACAAAAGTTCCGGCCCACAAACCCCGCTTGGCGTTCCTCGCCTCCGCTTCCCCATCGGCATAGCGGCCATCGGAGTATTGGCCGTACTCGACCGCCCATCCTTGACGGACCAGCTCGCCGTTGATGTCTCGCCCACCAGCCTCACAGACCGCGACGGACCGGCCATAACGATCGCGGTCCTCCTCCAGGCAGGAAACCCGGCCATTGCGTCCGATCAGGCTCGCGAGCGCATCCGCCGCCCGTGATCCGCACAGATATCGCCTGCCCTGTGCATCGTCACAGGTCTGCCGTCCCTCTCTGGAGCATCGACGCCGTACAGCCGGATCCGTGTTCTCTCGCCCCTGATCGCCAAGGTGTCGCCGTCGATCACCTCAGCCACCCCGACGAGGCTCTGCGCGTTCACGGGCGCAGCAAGCAGCCCCGCGGCAAGCGCAAGCGGCAGCGCCCTCAACGTCCTTCGAACCACCCTCATAAAAAGGCCCCTTTCAGCAAAATGCATTGACCGTTGGATGCTGGGGCGGCGCACCGTCTTCAGACGTGGCCGGTTCCCCCAGGAGCGGATCTTCGCCAATGCTTCCGTCATAGCCATGCTGACATAGGAGGGATAGTCCTCCTCATGTCCGAGTGGAGATCCCGTAAATCCGATCAAGAGGCAATCTCATCGTCAATGGAATGATCGAGAAGTCAGACACGTGCGAGCAGGTGTCACCGAACCTCGACGTTCTTCGTGCAGGATCGCACAAACTTTCCCTTGGCCGTTACCCGAAACGATACCGTTCTCTCGGATGGATCATAGGTGGCATACGTGCGCTCGTCCGGTTCGGCAAGGTCGCCGCGACTGCCGAGCGGGAACCATTGATAGCAGGCGCGGGTGTCCTGCGCCTTTTTCTCACCCGTCGGCAGGATCGTCACGATCTTTGCTGGGCAGTCCTCCGCCCACGAAACGGCGCTGGCAGAGGAGTTTGCCGAGGCCGCGCAGCCGTCCTCGGAGGTGTTATCCAGGACGATGCTGGCGATGACGACATTGTCGCCGTCCTTGATCTCTTTCCACAGAATGGTCCACGGGCCATTCTCGTCTGGAGCGAGCTTCCGCATGAAGCTGAGCTCCGCAGAGTTGCGTACATAGGCAGCATTCATCGCTGCGATCCTGTCCTTCCAGAATTCGACGACCGGAAAGCGATCCGCACCCGGTTTGTTGACCGCGAGCGCATGCATCTCGTCATTGGGCGACTGAGCTTGGGCGACAAGAGCCGCGCAGACGGAAACCGCGAGAGCAGATATGATTATGACGATCTTCTTCAAAGATGATCTCCAGAGCTGATTTGGACGGGACAGGGCTACCTCTTCCCCACAAATGTCTTGATGTCAGACCTGCACTTGTCGATCTTCGCGCCACGGAGAAACGCATCGAAAATGCTGCTGCTTCCCGCGCCTTCTGCGCCAAGGCCTGCCAAGATGCCCCCCACCGCCGCATCCTTCATCGCGACCAGCTCTTCGTTGGTGGAGTTGATGCCGAGGCAGCTCACAAATGCCCCAGGGCCATCGAAAGGGGCAGCGGGCCGGTCGAGCGTCTCGATCAGTTCTACCGTGCGTCCGTTGGCGTCCTCGACCGGGGCGAGCTTCGCCTGCGCGATAGTCTCCTCCTCGCCTATGGGCCCGAACTCGAGCCAGCGGGTTTTCCAGATCCAGCCTTTCTGGCGCAAGCGCACCTGGACGCCCTCCATCCCGGCGCTGCATACGAGTTTGCCGAAATGAAAGGCCTCCAGTCCCTGCCTGCCACGCAACGCAAGGAGCTCACCGCTGAAGGCTTCATCAGGATCAGCAGCCTTCAACGCTGCCCTGCACCGCTGACCCGGTATCTCGCGCTTCTTCGCCTCGCAGGTCCGTTTTAGCTCGGCCCACGCCGGTGAGGGGAGATCATCGAGGGGGCGCTTCACACAATTGCCGAAGCAAACCTGCAAGATGAAAGGAGCGCAATTGTCGTTTGCGGCACCGAGAGCCTCGTTGGACAGGCCTGCATCGTCGTATTCCTGCACGATCCGAGCCCGTACTCTCTCAACGACGGACGTAAGGTAGGGAGCAACCGCGCGATCATGCATCTCCTTGAACCGCTGACGGACGGACGGGGCTAAAAATGGGCTTTTGTGATCCGGGCCAGCGATCTGGGTCAGTTCCTCTTCCCTCAGGACGAAAGGCCAGAGATCCGTGATGTCTGCCCGCGGCGCATTTGCCACCCTAACGGCTTCCCTCTTGGCGGCGTCCTGGTACCCAAGAGCGTAGCTGGCTAAGACCCCCAAGATGTACTTCTCGGCGTCCGCCGTGCACTGCTCCACCGTCCCGTAGCCTTTCTGAGAGAAGCTGCGACACAGAGTGCTCTCGGAACGGATGGGCCGTTCATCCAGCGTGACCTGGAGACGCTGCAGGATACCGGATATCTCTGAGGTACTAGATTGAAGGGCACCTGCGGCACCAGGATCTTCTGCGAACGCCGGAGCTGTTGCTCCGGCGACGAGAATGCCGGCGAGCGCGAGAATTGGGAGCCCCTTCATTACGGGAGGACTGTGACCGTCATGTCGACGGTGCGCTTGGCGCTGTTGCCGTAGCGGTCCATCTGCGTCCGGGTGTACGTGAACGAATCTGTCCCCGTGAAGCCTTTCTTCGAACGGTAATAAACACGAAACCCTTTGAGCACGACTTCCCCGTTCTTGGGCTTCTTCAGCACGGCGGGATCCGAGATGCCGGCTGCGCCCGCACCCATCCCGACGGAGCACCATGCATTTGACGTCGTCGTCATCTGGCCCTGGACCGTCTGGTTGTCGGCGGTTGGGATCGTCGGCACGCGGCATTCCGCGAGCGCCGGCGTCGCGACGCTGAGTGCAAGGCCTGCGACGAGGCCGGCGAGCGTGATCGATGTTTTCATAAGCGTTATCCTTGCGTCAAAACCCCTGGATCGAGCACAGCCGCTCGGGGTGCAGCAGCCGCGTTGCGCTGGACTCGTCAAAAAAGAGACGCAGCAATCTCATCGGTATTCGTCGACGCGAATACCGTATTCGCTTCTGGTAATACCGTTTAGAATTCCGATGTATTGAGATTTACGGCAGCGTATCGGCGCACGTTCAGACCGACTCCATCAAGTATTACTTGACAGATACGCGCTTTCAGCGAGCATATTCTCTATGAGAGACTGCTTAATCTGAGATGACCAGAAAACGAACATTTTGAGTAATGTTCTAACGAAATGAGTCGAGCGCTCACTGTAGGTTGAATTGAAAGGACTTTTTGCGGCGGCAAGCAAGCAATCAAACGGGGGCGTGAAACATTCAATTTGAGTCAACGGCAACGATTGAAGAACGAAATCAGAAAAAGCGGGACGAAATCAGATGTTAGTAGGCTATGCGCGGGTGTCGACCGATGACCAAAAGGCAGATTTGCAGATTGATGCGCTCAAAGCTGCAGGTTGTGAGACGATCTTTACCGATCAGGGCGTTTCAGGAGCCAGGAGAAAACGGCCTGCCCTCGCCGAAGCGTTGTCGGAGCTGGTAGAGGGCGACACTCTGATCGTCTGGAAACTGGATCGATTGGGGCGATCCCTCGCGCACCTGATCGACCTGATCAAAGATCTCGGGAACCGGCAGGTCGAATTCAGGTCGTTGCAAGAAGCGGTCGATACGAAATCGGCCGGGGGTACCCTGTTCTTCCACCTGCTCGGCGCTTTTGCGGAATTCGAGCGCACGCTCATCAGCGAACGAACGAGAGCTGGCCAAGCAGCAGCGAGGAAACGCGGGCGATTTCCGGGACGGCCGAAAGTGTTGACCCCGGAAAAGCTCGTCGCGGCTGGGAAAGATCTTGGCGCTGGAGACGATCTTGAGTCTGTCGCGAAACGCTGCGGCGTCCGTCCGCGTACGCTGCGCCGGGCGCTCGCCCGCGGTTGAGCGGCAAAAGGTTACTCTGCGGCCAGGCGAGAAGGCGATTGTTCGCGTCTCGCCTGGTCAACTTTCATCGCTTTGAGATCACGCAAGGATTCGTGCGCGGCGCGGATATACGCGATAATTTTCCGGATCGAATAGTCGAGGCCGGCGTCGTCCTGCATGCCGCAATATGTTTGCCCGAGCTCCGCCTCAACACTGACCAGCGACAGCATTTCGGCAATGTGTTCGCGGTACTTATCTGTTCCACCGTAAGGAAGGTGGTCCGGTAGGCTTGGATGCATGACCACTCTCCTCAATAAGGATCGCCGTCGTCCGCATCTCGGCGCAACCTCGACACATACTCATATAATGCATGCAGGGGCTCCGACCGGAACGTATCATTGAGCAGGTCGACGGAGATGAGCCTGTCGAGACGAAACAGACGAAAGTCTTCTCGCTGCTCGCACCACGCGATGACTGCTACTGTGCTGCTCCACTCCATAAGCCACAGAGGTCTTATAACGCGTTCGGATATCGTCTTCTTGGCGTCGATGTAGCGGATCGATATCTTGCGCTCGGCTTGGAGGGCTTGCTCGATCAAGTCGAGGCGCTCGCGATCTTCCGCGCTCATCGCGATGCCGTCGATCTCACTGCCCTGATCTGATGGATCCTCCCCCTGCCCTGTAGAGAAGTCGACAAGAGCCGAAGCCTGTTCGCTCACGGGTGCCGTCGGGTCGTCAGACGGAGCATCTCGGTGATGCCCTGATGTAGCGATCAGCAAGGGCGCAGATGGGTTTTTTACCATGGGAAGTCTCCGCGACGACATGTGCAGGCGACCCGACCATAAGCTCTCGCGCATTCATTCTCGAATGCAAGTACGCCCATGCCGGCGGGGTCAGGTCCTTCAAGGGATTTTCGATCCCGGGACCTTCACCTGTCCCATCTTCCACAAATCGGAGAGATCCTCGCTTCCTCCGAAACTCAAGACCCTCAGCTGCCGAAGCGGGCTGTGACCGGGCGCTTCCCATCTGAAGAGTAGAGAAAGGATTCATTTTACCGGCCGGCTTGACGCCTGCGCCGCCGGTAGCAACCCTGACGGTCAAGCTTGCTTGAGCGTGGAGTTGCCGCCGATGCCGCCTGCCGATCATCCTGACCTTAATTCAAACCATCTGGCCCAGCGCGAGCCGGCGGCGGATCCACGGTCGATATTGGCAAACGAGCTGCAGGGACGCTGGTGGCTGAGATGGGCCGACCACATTCTTCCCGCCTCTGCAAACCTTCCGGCTCGAGTCGAGGCGCTGTTCTGCCGCCTGTCGCACGACGGCCCGCTCAACCGGTTGGACGGCTCGCAGCTGCGCCACGAGATCAAAGGCAAGCTCCCGTTGGGACCAGACGGCCGAACGCTTGTTCAGGAGCAAAAGAACCTGGAGTTGCCAGCCGCCCTGATTCCGCATTTGGTGCTCGGCAGGGTCTTCGAGAATGGCGTGCCGGTCGGCTACGTGCCGGCCCAGATGGAAACCATCGACGTCCCGCCCGCCGGGAAGGACGACCTCCAGTCGATCCGGCAGGAACTCCCCGGCCCGCCTCCTAGCGGATGGGACAAGAAGTACGGTGTCTTCCGTGTCTTGAATCGTGCCGACTATCTCTTGCCGGATCGGTTCGACAGGAGCGCCTGCCTCGTCATTCGCAAGGGAGAGGAGACGTTTCTCCTGCCGTGCTGGGAGATGTTCCGCGCCTTCTACGCCTCCGATCCCATCCTTGCCGAAGCCTTGGCCGAGGGAAATTGGCAGCGCGCGCTTCGGAAACTCGTCGATGCGGCCCAAACCCGCATCTTGGAGGAGGGTCGCTGGCAGGTCGGCCTTCAGAACGGCGTGCCAAGGGGCATCGCGGCGGCGTTGGCCAATCTTATGCTCAATCCAAAGGCATACGACGCGGCGCGCAGAATCCGCGTGGGCCTGATGCAAGACGGCGAGCCGTGGGCACTCCGGACGCCGCTCCCGAATGATGGCACCGTGGCGCTTGCGGTACGAAGCGTGCAGTTACGAAACGTACAGCGGCGCGACAACCGGCCCGTCTCTCTCATCTTGCAGATCATGGCTGCCCCCTGGCCGAGCGCAGCAGAAATCACGGTTGTGGGCGGTCCCGCGCCCGAGATGCGCACAGGCGAAAGGGAGAATGAATCCGCCGATCCCGTCAGGGCACGACCGTCACGCTGGCAGCAGGCTGCAGCCGCAGAGAGCGGCGACACGTCTGGCCAGCCCGACGCCTTGGGATGGTCGCCGCCGGACTTCCAATGGTCCGGCAAGCCGCCTGTCAGCCGCGAGTGCCGCGTCCGCGAGGCTGCGGAAATCCAGACCCTGACCGATGAAGGAGACGGAGCGGCGAGGGCCAGGGAAAGCGAGACGGAAACGTCGGATGGCATCCGCGTCGAGATCCGGGAGAAACACGACCGGTTCGAAGAACTCGCCCATGCGTTCGACGAGCTGCTCAAGAGAGGGTCGATCACGAGCTGGCAGGCCCTCCCCGCCCCCGGAGGCGGAGGCATGCGAGGGTCTCGTCCGGTCTGGATCTTCAAGCGGATCCCTCTGGACCGCGGCGGATTTTCAAATTGGACGGATCTGGCTGTAGGCACCCGGTCAGCCTTGATCTGCAGGATCACGGCGGCCGACGAGAGCTTTAACTGGATCGAGATCGAGCACCGCAACGCGAACGACGGCTACCGGTCGCTCCTGGCACGGATCGACGAAGGCTTCGACGAGACGGAGGCCATCGGGCGTCTGCTTGACGCCTGCGGCCGGGCTCGGGGCGTGTGGGACAACGCCCTCGCTGACAGCGGCGTATCGGACCTCTTGGCGCACTGCCAGACCTGGAGCCACAGCAGCGTGGCCGGGAAGCTCAACACGGCCCGCCTGGGAGTGACGATCCGGAAGTTTGTGCAGGGCTTTTCCGCCTGAGGAAAGCGACAGCCTTTAGCGAGCGCCTTGGTGCTGTCCGACGAAGCGCTTCATTTCCGTTTCGAGCCGCTGGTCGACGGCGCAGATCATCTCGTTGAGGATTTTGGCGGCCTCTGCCGGCGCGGCGCGGGCTTCCTCTTCCCGCCGATGCGGGCTGTAGACCTTATCGATGGTGGTGTTGAACCTGTCCCAGGTCCCATGGACAGTGGCAGTCCAATCCTTGCCGGAAGCGAAGTCGCTCTGATCGGCCTTCTGCAGGGCGACCTCGAGGCGGTCGAAGATCTCCACCAGCTTTACCTGACGCTCTCCCACCTGGGTGCGCAGCTCCTCAATGGTCACGCCGCTCGCCGATATGCCGCGCAACGTCTGTCTCTCGCTGCCGAGTTCCGTCAGGACCGTGTCGATGACGCTGCGGACCCGCCGGAATTCCTCAAGCTTGACCGTGTCATACCGGATCTGCTTCTGAAGCCCGGTCGTGCGGCGATAATTGATGAAGTTCCATATCAAGCCAGCTCCACTGAGCACCCAAGGCACAGCCTGGGACCAGCTACTGGCGTTCGCGTCAGCCATGGGCGTAGAGTTTCAGGAGGCTTCAGTGTTGAAGGAGGCTGCCGCGCTGCATGTTCGCGGACGAGATGCCACGCTGCACCTGACGCATGATCAGGGCGCTGGCGTCGAAGCGGTAGTGGGTCAGAAACGTCTCTCCGAGCTTGCGCACGCTCTCCGCGAACATGCCCTGGAAGAAGGACGGCGTGAGGGTGTAGACGCTCTCTGGCACGATGACGCGGACGGGCTCCTGCACCTCGTCAAGCTTCTCGAGGTCGTAGCGGACGCGCGCCTCGACACCGCGCTCATGCCCGGTGAGGTTGCGGACGGCTCCGTCGCCGGTCAACTCGAAAAGGTTGATGTCAGTCATTCTGGGCCTCGTTCAGATAGTCCGGATCCAAAGTGAATGCCAAGCTGATGATCGTTCCTGCGAAGCGTTCTTGCAAATCAAAAACGTAGGAGGGATCAGGAAGTTTCTCCGCGGCGTTCTCGGGATTGAACCAGAGAACCCTCGGGGAATCCTCCCCAGCCATCTGCACTCCCCTCATATAGGGCGCTCGGACCATAATGCAGGATCGTCCAGAAATTATGACCAACCGGGGATCCCGTGCGGGCTTATCGGTGTTTCCGAGCTCGTTGACAAGCCCCATCACCTCTTGGAGGCCGAAACCGCCCCGCCCTTTTCCGTCGGCCTTTGGGTCGCATGTGACCCCGTCCTGCAAGGCGTACAGGGTCCGAAGCGTGGCTGCGGAAGGTGCCTCCCTTTCCCCTTGGAACTGGGCAACATATTGATTTAGCTCATCTTTGATCCGGTCTGAGGCGAACTCAAGGCTCTCGTCAATGGTCGCCCCAACGCTCAGGATCCCTAGATAGCATCGGTAGACCCAGTCCGCGCCCTCCTGGCGTCGGGCCATGAAGCCGGCAATCGACCAGCCGCCGTCCTTGGTGGCGGGCGCGCTATGTCGCATCGCGTTGTCGAGGAGCTCCAGGATGATGGTCGAGATCCAAGCCCGCCCCTCTGGCGTCAGCTCCTGGCCGATCTCGGGCACATCGAGCCAGCTATCGATGGCATCGCAGAAGTCGTCGGCAACCTGGTTGTCCCGTTGGGGCTCCAGAAGCTGGTTTGCCGAGCGCGCCGGTCCCTGGGGCGTGCGCCGGTGGACGGGAAAGGCCCAGACGTTGCGAAGGTCACGCACATGCGCCAGCTTCATCTTCATGATCCGACGGAGCCCGACGGCCTCCATCACCTTCTGGACGGAACCTCCCATCTCGCCGCCGGCGAAGAACGGCGATAGGCAAGGCCAAAGCTCGCCGAGGACGAGATAGGGGCCGATGTCGAGGCAATACTGGTCCTTGAAGTGCAACAGGGCATTGAGGCCGCCGCACTCGACCTCGGCGATCTGCTTGAGCTTGGCCAAGGTTTCCGCCGGCCGGTCGATGAAGGAGAAGTTCTCCAGCTCGATCTCTGTGCGCTCGGGCCCCGAATTACGGTCCTGCGCCCTCACCCAGCGATCCTTGCGGTCAGGAATCAGGCCCGACAGGAGAGGCGACTCCCGATACCGCGTGAGCAAGAGCTGTTTCTCCAGCTCCTTGCGCGGCCCTTGCTGCCGGCGCAGGTCCTTGGCCCTGCGGGCAACCACCTTTCGCGCGAACCTTTTCCGGTTCAGGTGCTCAGCCGGGCTGTCCCCTTTTCTATGGGGCGTCGCCTCGAGCCGTTTGCGTTCCTGGCGCAGGTAAGCGCGGATCAGGGCCTTCCTCGTGTCTTTTGGCACGTCGGCGGGCAATGCCAGCAGTCGCTTGAGGAACGGGAGGAAGGGGTTTTTCACGGCAAAAGGGCTTTGGGAGACGGAAGTTGGCGGAATACCAACACGGGGAGAGGTCTGTCTATGAGCGATCTGGCGCAATCAAAGGCTGTCCACCGCTTCGATCCTACCCTAGGTGGCAGGATGCCTTTGGAAACGCCTGGAGCTGACAAATCCAAGCTTTTCAGTCGATTTCCTTCGTCATCGATGCGATGGCATTGATGTCAAACCGGTAGAACACCCGCCCCTGGCTTCGGCCGTCACGAACAACTCTTTCAGAAACATGCCGGAATGGAGGCCCGGCCCCGGATACGCTGAGAACAGTGCGAAGCCGAGAAGCCTTCCTTCCTGCTCGGCCACGACGATCTCGAAGCTCTGGTTCATGCCTCTCAGCTGCTCGCTCAGGCTCTCCAGGCTGTCTTGGGCATAGCCGTGATAGGCCTGAAGCTCCCGGTACATCGCGGCGACGCCGCCGAGGTCTGGGGCTGCCATGAGGCGGCATGCGATCTGCTGGCTGGACATGCTTTCAGCTCCTGGACTGGCATTAGCCCCTTGCTCTTATCGAATGCGGGCTGCAGTTGAGACCTTCTAAGACCTTCCCGTTATGGCACCTGCATACGTTGCAGGGAAAGCTCGCCGCGACATCCAAGCTGAGCCCCCACTGCCGAGCCTAGCCACGGTTAACCCATCCTCAACGCTTCAGGACGAAACTCCCTGGGGTCGGGATTTTGCACGACCATCAAAGAGAAACACCGGCCGAAGAGGCCGGTGTTGTGTGTCGAGCGATGTCTGCAAAATCCCCGCCGCGGCGCACTCGGAGGCGAGTGACACTTCGTGAGATTGACTGATCGGTCAATGACACGAAATACGAGACTGTGCCAAGTTTTGTGAGATTTGACACCTGCTCCAAGGCGAAGCGCGCGGTAATCAGCGAGCCGGATCGCCGCGCCGCCTCGACGACGACCACGCCATAGGAGAGCCCTGAGACGATCCGGTTCCGCCGCGGAAAATCGCGCCCGCGCGGCTCCCAGCCCATGGGCATTTCGGAGATCACGGCCCCGCCCTGCTCCACGATGGCCTCCAGCAACGGCTCGTTCTGCGCCGGATAAACCCTGTCGTGCCCACCGGCGAGGACCGCGACGGTGCCCGTCGCCAGAGTGGCCTTGTGCGCCTTGGTGTCGATGCCCCGCGCCAGACCCGAAATCACCACGTAACCGGCTTCGCCGAGCTGGTGCGCCAGGCGTTCGGCGAAAGTCAGCCCCGAGGCGGAGGCATTGCGCGACCCGACGATGGCCACGGACGGCCTTGCCAGCACGGCAGCGTTGCCGCGCAGGGCGATCAGGGGCGGCGCGGTGTCGATCGCCTGGAGGGTCTTCGGGTAATCAGGCTCGCCCATGGCGACGAAGCGCACGCCCAGACGCGCGGCGGCGGCCATTTCCCTGTCGGCCTCCGCCCGGCTGCACACCTTCAGAAGCAACCTGCCGCCGCGACGGGCGAGATCGGGCAAGGCCTCGAGCGCGGCGGCCGCGCCGCCATATTGGTTGATCAGGGCGCGGAAGGTGCGCGGTCCCACGTTTTCCGAACGGATGAGGCGGAGCCAGTCGAGACGCTGCTCATCCGTGAGGACCATGGACTTATCCCTTCTGTCCGATCTTGCCTTCCGTTCCAGCAAGAAGGCGGCTGATGTTCTCGCTGTGCTTCCACCACAGCAGCGCCACCAGGATCACGGCCATTCCGGCCATGACCGGCTCGCCGAGGAGCCAGAGAACGACCGGCGTCGCGGCGCTGGCGATCAGGGCGGAGAGCGAGGAATAGCGGAAGGCGAAGGCCATCCCGAGCCAGATCGCGGCGAAGATGAGGGCCGCGAGCGGCTTCAGGCCGATCAGGACGCCGATGAAGGTGGCGACGCCCTTGCCGCCCTTGAACTTGAGCCAGACCGGGAACAGGTGCCCGAGGAAAGCGCCGAGCGCCGCGACGATGGCGAATTGCGCTCCCCATTGTGCGGCGACCGCGACGGCGAGCGTGCCCTTCAGCGCATCGCCGAGAAGGGTCGCGACGGCAAGGCCCTTGCGGCCCGTCCGCAGCACGTTGGTGGCGCCGATATTGCCGGAGCCGATCTTGCGCACGTCGCCCAGGCCCGCCATGCGGGTGAGGATCAGCCCGAACGGGACGGAACCCAGGAGATAGCCGAAAAGCAGGGCGCCCAGCAGGTACAAAAGTTGAGACTCGTCAGACATTCACTTCTCGTTACATCGTATCGCGCTGAAAGACTACCCTGCCCGCCACCATCGTGATCGTCACCTGCCCCTCGAGGCGGGCCTCGTCGAACGGCGTGTTCTTGGACAGGGACCGAAGATGGCGCTTGTCGAGGACGTAAGGCGCGTCCGGATCGAAGAGGATGAGATCGGCGGGGGCGCCCACGGCCAAGCGCCCGCCGGGCAATCCAAGAATTTCCGCAGGTTTCGTGGACATGGCCCGCAGGAGCCTCGGCAGGGAGATGCGGCCCGCATGGACGAGGCGCAGCGCCGCGGAGAGCAGCGTTTCGAGCCCCACAGCCCCGTCAGCGGCCTCGGCGAAGGGCAGGCGCTTGTTCTCAACATCCTGTGGATTGTGGTCGGAGACGATCACGTCGACGGTGCCGTCGACCAGCGCCTCGATCATTGCCTGCCGGTCGTCCTCGTGGCGCAGGGGCGGCGAGAGCTTCAGGAAGGTGCGGTAATCGCCGATGTCGTTCTCGTTGAGCGCCAGGTGATTGATGGAGACGCCGCAGGTGACGGGCAGCCCCCTCGCCTTCGCCTCGCGCACGATCTCCGCCGAATCGGCGCAGGAAATCATCGCGGCGTGGTAGCGCCCGCCCGTGAGGCGCACGAGGCGGATGTCGCGCTCCAGCATGACCGTCTCGGCCTCGCGCGGAATGCCGGGAAGGCCGAGACGGGAGGCGAACTCGCCCTCGTTCATCACGCCCTGGCCGACAAGATCGGGATCCTCCAGGTGATGGACGATCAAGGCGTCGAAATCGCGCGCATAGGTGAGCGCCCGGCGCATGACCTGGGCGTTCGTCACCGAGCGCGCCCCATCCGTGAAGGCGATGGCGCCCGCTTCCTTGAGGCGGCCGATCTCCGCCATCTCCTGCCCCTGAAGCCCCTTGGTGAGGGCCGCGGCGGGGCGGATGTTCACGATGGAGGTGTCGCGCGCCCGGCGGACGATGAAGTCCACGATCGCCGGATCGTCTAGAACCGGGCTCGTATCCGGCATCGACACGACCGTGGTCACGCCGCCCGCGGCGGCGGCCTCGCCCGCGCTCTTGAGGGTTTCGCGATAGGGCCCGCCCGGCTCGCCGATGAAGGCGCGCATGTCGATGAGGCCAGGACTGAGCACCTGCCCGCCGCAATCGATCACCTGCGCGTCGGCAGCCTCCGCGACCTGGGGGCCGAGGGCCTGGATCACGCCGTCGCGCACCAGCACGCCCCCTCGCTCCTCGCGCTCGCTGGCGGGATCGATGAGGCGGGCGTTCTTGAAGAGGATGGGTTTGCTGCTCATGACGCCCTCACCGGTTCGGCAGATGGCTCGCCAGAGCCTCCAGCACCGCCATGCGTACGGCGACGCCCATTTCGACCTGTTCGCGGATCAGGGATTGCGCGCCGTCCGCCACGTCGGAGGAAATCTCCACGCCCCGGTTCATGGGGCCGGGATGCATCACGAGCGCATCGGGCTTGGCGAGGCTGAGCTTGTCCTGGTCGAGCCCGTAGAAGCGGAAGTACTCCTTCACCGACGGCACGAAGGAGCCGTTCATGCGCTCGCGCTGGAGGCGCAGCATCATCACGATGTCAGCGTCCCTCAAGCCCTCCTCCATGCTCGTGAAGGTCTCGAAGCCGAGGCGGCCGATGCCGGGCGGCAGCAGGGTCGAGGGCGCGACGAGGCGCACCCGCGCGCCCATGGCCGCAAGCAGGATCATGTTGGAGCGCGCCACCCGCGAATGCAGGATGTCGCCGCAGATCGCGACGACGAGGCCTTCGATGCGGCCCTTGTTGCGACGGATGGTGAGCGCGTCGAGGAGCGCCTGGGTCGGGTGCTCGTGCGCGCCGTCGCCGGCGTTCACCACCGAGCAATCGACCTTCTGCGCGAGCAGATGCACCGCGCCCGCCGCGTGATGGCGCACGACGATGATGTCGGGCCGCATGGCGTTGAGGGTCGCGGCCGTGTCGATCAGCGTCTCGCCCTTCTTCACCGAAGAGGAGGCGACCGACATGTTCATCACGTCCGCGCCCAGGCGCTTGCCGGCCAGCTCGAAGGAGGATTGGGTGCGGGTCGAGGGCTCGAAGAAGAGATTGATCTGGGTCCGGCCCCGGAGGGTCGACTTCCTCTTCTCGATCTGGCGGCTCACCTCGACCTGTTGGTCGGCGAGGTCGAGCAGCGCCTGAATGTCCAAGGGAGACAGCCCCTCGATGCCGAGGAGATGCCGGTGGGGGAAAACGGATCGGGGGGCGTCAGTCATCTTAAAGCGATGGCTATAGGCGCTCCGGGAAACGGCGGCAAGCAGGCTCTCTACGCAAGACGGCGCTCTACCCTAGAATAAACAAGGGATTGTGTTGCGGGAGGGATGCCCAAGGGATGCCCATGCCCTCGTTCGAGACCCACGACGTGTTCAACCAGACGCCGCCCTTCGGCGACGTGAATCTCCTTGCCGCCGACCGCCCCCTGCGCGATGCGCTCCAAGCCTGCGGCGTCGAGCCGGAAGCGGAAGGCCTGCTCGCCTTCGGCGAAGCCTGGGGCGCGGCGGAGCGGCTCGACATCGGCCGGCTCGCCAACGAGAACCCGCCGAAGCTGCGCACGCACGATGCCCGAGGCTACCGGATCGACGCGGTCGAGTTCCATCCGGCCTATCACGTGCTCATACGCGCCAGCATGGAGGACGGGCTTCATTCCTCGACCCGGGACGAACCGGGGAGCGGGCACGCCCATGCGGCGCGCGCGGCGCGGATCTACATGGCGGCGGGGGTCGAGAGCGGCCATGTCTGCCCCATCACCATGACCCATGCCTCCGTGGCGGCGCTGGCCGCCGCCCCGAACCGGCTGCAGGACTGGCTGCCGAAGATCCGCTCGCGCACTTACGATTCCCGCTTCATCCCGTTCTGGGAAAAGACGGCCGTCACCCTCGGCATGGGGATGACGGAAAAGCAGGGCGGCACGGATGTCCGCGCCAACACGACCCGCGCGGAACCGAAAGCCGGGGACGAATATGCGCTCACGGGCCACAAATGGTTCATGTCGGCTCCCATGTGCGACGCGTTCCTGGTGCTGGCCCAGGCTCCCGGCGGGCTTACCTGCTTCCTCGTCCCGCGTTTCAGGCCTGACGGTGCGCTCAACACGATCCGCCTGCAGCGGCTCAAGGACAAGCTCGGAAACCGCTCGAACGCCTCGGCCGAAGCCGAGTTCGAGGCCGCCTTCGCCTGGAGGATCGGGGAGGAAGGGCGCGGGGTGCGGACCATCATCGAGATGGTGCAGCTCACCCGCCTCGACTGCGCCGTGGCCTCGGCGGGCCTCGTGCGGATGGGGCTGGCGCTCGCCATGCACCACGCCCACCACCGCAGCGTCTTCCAGAAGAAGCTGATCGACCAGTCCGCCATGCGGACGGTCCTGGCCGACCTCGCCCTCGAAAGCGAGGCCTTGACGGCGCTCGCCCTGCGGACGGCGCATGCCTTCGACCGGCAGGCCAGTGACGAGCCTGAAGCCGCCCATGCCCGCCTTGTGACGCCTGCGGCCAAGTTCGGTATCTGCAAGGCGGCCCCGCGCCTCCTCTACGAGGCCATGGAGTGCCTCGGCGGCAACGGCTACGTGGAGGAAAGCCCCCTGCCCCGGCTCTACCGGGAGGCCCCCGTCAACGCGATCTGGGAGGGCTCGGGCAACGTGATCGCCCTCGACATCCTGCGCGCCGAAACCCGCGAGTCCGAGGCCGCAACCTCCGTGCTGGAGCGCCTCATGGAGGATGTCCGCGACCTCCCGGGAGCTTCCGAAGCGGCACGGGACATCGTCATGGCGCTCCATGCCCCCGATGCCGAGGGACAGGCCCGATTCATCGCCGAAAGGCTGTTCTCCCTGGCCGCGACGGCGGCTCTCGCCCGCTCCGCGCCGCCCCCGGTCACCGAGGCATATGCCCTCACCCGGCTCGCCTCGCCCTCCCGGATGATCGGCGCCAACCCCTTGGGGCGAGCCCTGGATCCCTTGCTGGAGCGGGCCTTCATCTCCAAATGAAGGGCCTAGGTAAAAGTCCGATTTGACTTGTCGGCGATGTTCAACCACTTATCCCGCCCTGCGGTGGTCAGGGTCTGACCGCCGCGTATCGCCTTGGCAACAAGGCCTCTGCCTGATCCCGCTGTAGGAAGCCGTTCATGAAAGTCCTCGTCGTCGAGTCGCCTGCCAAGGCCAAGACGATCAACAAATATCTCGGCAAGGATTACGAGGTCCTGGCCTCCTTCGGGCATATCCGCGATCTGCCAGCCAAGGACGGCTCGGTCGACCCGGATGCCGATTTCCGCATGATCTGGACGCTCGAGGACAGGGGCTCGAAGCGGGTCTCCGAGATCGCCAAGGCGATCAAGGGCGCCGAAAAGCTCATCCTCGCCACCGACCCGGACCGCGAGGGCGAGGCGATTTCCTGGCACGTGGTCGAGGCCCTGCGCGAGAAGCGGGTGCTCAAGGACCTGCCGGTCGAGCGCGTGACCTTCAACGCCATCACCAAGGACGCGGTCCAAGCCGCCCTTCGCCAGCCGCGCCAGATCGACCAAGCGCTCGTCGATGCCTACATGGCCCGCCGCGCCCTGGACTATCTCGTGGGCTTCACCCTCTCGCCCGTTCTCTGGCGCAAGCTTCCCGGTGCGCGCTCGGCCGGACGCGTGCAATCGGTGGCCCTGCGCCTCGTCTGCGACCGCGAACTCGAGATCGAGACCTTCAAGCCCCGTGAATACTGGTCGCTGGTCGCGACGCTCGTCACGAAGGACGGCGCCGTGTTCGATGCGCGCCTCGTCGGCGCGGACGGCAAGAAGATCCAGCGCCTCGACATCGGCAACGGCAAGGACGCGGAAGCCTTCAAGAAGGACCTGGAACTTGCGACCTTCTCGGTGGCGAATGTGGAGGCCAAGCCCGCCAAGCGCCACCCCTACCCGCCCTTCACCACCTCGACCCTGCAGCAGGAGGCCTCGCGCAAGCTGGGCCTCGCGCCCGCGCAGACCATGCGGATCGCGCAGCGGCTTTATGAGGGCGTCGATATCGGCGGCGAGACGGTGGGCCTCATCACCTACATGCGTACCGACGGCGTCGACATGGCGCCGGAGGCCGTGCAGGCCGCCCGCCGGGTGATCGGCAAGGAATACGGCGACCGCTACGTGCCGTCCGTCCCGCGCAAGTACTCGACCAAGGCGAAGAACGCGCAGGAGGCGCACGAGGCCATCCGCCCGACGGATATGAGCCGTCTGCCGAAATACGTCGCGAAATATCTTGAGCCCGAGCAGGCCAGGCTCTACGACCTCATCTGGACCCGCACCGTGGCGAGCCAGATGGAATCGGCGGAGCTGGAGCGCACCACCGCCGACATCCTGGCCCAGGTGGGCCCGCGCAAGCTCGACCTGCGCGCCACCGGCCAGGTGATCAAGTTCGACGGCTTCCTCACGCTCTACAACGAGAGCCGGGACGACGAGACGGATGAGGACGAAGGTCGCCTTCCGCCGATGAAGGCGGGAGACCCGCTGGAGCGCCGCCGCATCAATGCGAGCCAGCACTTCACCGAGCCGCCGCCGCGCTACTCGGAAGCCTCGCTCGTGAAGCGCATGGAAGAGCTCGGCATCGGCCGTCCCTCGACCTATGCAGCCGTGCTTCAGACCCTGCGCGACCGCGAATATGTGCGCATCGAGAAGAAGCGCCTCGTGCCCGAGGACAAGGGCCGCATCGTCACGGCTTTCCTGGAGAGCTTCTTCCGCCGCTACGTGGAATACGATTTCACGGCGGACCTGGAAGAGCAGCTCGATCGGGTCTCGAACAACGAGATCGACTGGAAGCAGGTGATGCGCGAGTTCTGGCAGGACTTCTCCGCCGCCATCGGCGAGACGAAGGAGCTGCGCACCACGGAAGTGCTCGATGCGTTGAACGAACTGCTCGGCCCGCACATCTTCCCGGACAAGGGCGACGGCTCGAACCCGCGCACCTGCCCGACCTGCGGCACGGGTCAGCTCTCGCTCAAGCTCGGCAAGTTCGGCGCCTTCATCGGCTGCTCGAATTATCCTGAGTGCAAATACACCCGCCAGCTCGCCGCTTCCGGCGTCGACGGCGACGGGGAAGGCTCCTCCGAGAACGGCGGCCAGCCCGGTGTGAAGGTGCTGGGCGTCGATCCCGAAACGAACGAGCAGGTCACCCTGCGCGACGGTCGCTTCGGTCCCTTCGTCCAGCTCGGCGAGGGAGAAAAGCCCAAGCGCTCCTCCCTGCCGAAAGGACTGACGCCCGCACAGGTGGATCTGGAAAAGGCGCTCAAGCTCCTGGCGCTGCCGCGTCAGGTGGCGACCCATCCGGAGACCGGCGAGCCGATCTTCGCCAGCATCGGGCGCTACGGACCTTACGTTCAGCACGGCAAGACCTACGCCAATCTCGGAGCAGGCGACGACGTGCTGGAGATCGGCGCGAACCGAGCCATCGACCTGATCGTCACCAAGGAAAGCGGTGGCGGCGGTGCCCGCCGCGGCGCGGCCGATCCTGGGCGTCCGCTCGGCACCGATCCGGAAACGGGCAAGCCCGTCGTGGTGAAGGCCGGACGCTTCGGCCCCTATGTGACGGACGGAGAGACCAACGCGACCCTGCCGAAAACCCTCGGCCAGGACGCCGTGACGCTCGACGAGGCCGTCGCGCTTCTCGTCGCCCGCCGTGCCGCCGGGCCTTCGAAGAAGCCGGCGCGCGGCCGCAAGGCTCCAGCCAAGAAGGCTGCCGCCAAAGCTCCTGCTGCGAAGAAAACCGCCGCAGCGAAGAAGGCTCCCGCCAAGACGGCGGCCAAAAAGACCGCTGCTAAGAAACCGGCGGAGAAGAAGGCAGCGGCCAAGAAGACGGCGAAGTCAGGCTGACCTCCATGAAGGAGTGGCTGTCCTCGATGTCGACGGAGCATGCCGGCCAGATCGAAATTGTGCTGCGGCTCCTCGTGGCGACGATCGCAGGCATGGCCGTCGGCCTCAACCGGGACATCCACAACAAGCCCATCGGCATGCGGACGCTGGGACTCGTTGCGCTGGGATCGGCGCTCGTGATCCTCTCGGGCTCGGTCTATGAAGGACTCCACTTCGGGCAGGATGCGGTCAGCAGAGTGATCCAGGGCATCCTGACGGGGTTGGGTTTCCTCGGCGCCGGCGTGATCCTGCGCGACGAGAACCGGATGCAGGTTCGGGGCCTGACCACGGCGGCGACGGTCTGGATCGCCGCGGCGCTCGGATTGACCGCCGGCCTTGGCGCCTGGTTCATCACCTTCGCCGGGACGGCAGTCACGCTTTTCCTGCTGACTCTCGGCAAACCCATCGAAGACCGGCTGATGCGGCTGTTGTCGGGGAAAGGGCGTCCCGAACAGGATGGGCTAGAGGGCTAGCAAGAGCCCCAGGATCGCGGCCATCGCGATGATGAGCCAGACGAGGCTCGATCCGAAGCTGCGCGTCACGGCCGGTCGGGTATCCGGCTCCTCGAACGCGAAGGCCTCGCCCGCATTGCGCGCCGCGCGGTCCAAGTGGAGTTTCTGGGCCGGTGCCAAGGTCGTCCGCGTCGTCATCGTCAGCTCGGTTCCTGCTCTGGTTCATTCTTATCGCCGTAACGTGAATGAGAGCTAAACAGTTCCAGGTGACATCCGGAAGACATTCTTTAGAGGGAATTGGATGGTAACTTTTAAGCGCTATCAGGAATGCGATTTTTCTGAATTTTGACCTGTAATCGCCCTTCCCGTTTCCGTTTTGTTCCCATATAAAAACGGCATGGGATATAGTGTAAAGAAACGCGAATCATCATCTCGGACCAAGGTCCCAATGACAGACAACGACGATCTCTTCGGGGGCGCAGCGGCCAAGCGCGCCGCGCCTGCCACGGCTCGCAATGCCGCCGTCAAGGCGTCCCGCTCGGCGCCGCAGACCGGCACGCCGGGCGAGGCCGGCTATGACGCATCCGCCATCGAGGTGCTGGAGGGGCTGGAGCCCGTCCGCCGCCGGCCGGGCATGTATATCGGCGGCACGGACGAGAAGGCCCTGCACCATCTCTTCGCCGAGGTGATCGACAACTCCATGGACGAGGCGGTCGCGGGCCATGCGACCTTCATCGAGGTGGAGCTGGAGGAGGACGGCTGGCTTTCCGTGACCGACAACGGACGCGGCATTCCGGTGGATCCGCATCCGAAATTCCCGAAGAAGTCGGCGCTCGAAGTCATCATGACCACCCTGCACGCGGGCGGAAAGTTCGACTCGAAGGTGTATGAGACCTCGGGCGGCCTGCACGGCGTCGGCGTGTCGGTGGTAAACGCCCTGTCCGAGATCCTCGAGGTCGAGGTGGCCCGCGGGCAGACGCTTTATCGCCAGATCTTTTCGCGCGGCCAACCCCAGGGCAAGCTGGAGACGGTGGGCCGCGTGCTCAACCGGCGCGGCACCAAGGTGCGCTTCAAGCCCGACTGGCAGATCTTCGGCAAGGACGCCCATTTCCAGCCCCGCCGCCTGTTCAAGATGGCCCGCTCCAAGGCTTATCTCTTCGGCGGCGTCGAGATCCGCTGGAAATGCGCTCCCGCCCTTCTCCAGGGCACGGACAACGTCCCGGCGGAGGCCGTCTTCAAGTTCCCGAACGGCCTGAAGGATTACCTGCTCCACGATATCGAGGGGAAGGAACTGGTTACGGACCAGATCTTCTCCGGCAAGATCACCAAGCCCGGCAGCCACGGTTCGCTGGAATGGGCGGTCGCCTGGATGGCGAACGAGGACGGGTTCTCCACCTCCTACTGCAACACCGTGCCGACCCCTGAGGGCGGCACGCACGAGAACGGCCTTCGCATTGCGCTCCTGCGCGGCCTGCGCGACCATGCGGAGCGCGTGAACCAGTCCAAGCGCATGGCGGCGGTGACCACCGACGACGTGATGGCCACCTGCGCCTCCATGCTGTCGGTCTTCATCCGCGAACCGGAGTTCCAGGGCCAGACGAAGGACAAGCTCGCGACGGTCGAGGCCGGGCGCATCGTCGAGACCGCGATCCGCGACACCTTCGACCATTGGCTCGCCGCCTCGCCGCAGCAGGCCAACAAGCTGCTCGACTGGGTGATCGACCGGGCCGAGGAGCGCCTTCGCCGCCGCCAGGAGAAGGAAGTCGCCCGCAAGACCGCGACCCGCAAGCTGCGCCTGCCCGGCAAGCTGGCGGATTGCTCCAATGCGGGCGCCAAGGGCTCCGAGCTCTTCCTGGTCGAGGGCGACTCGGCGGGCGGCTCCGCCAAGCAGGCGCGCGACCGCGCCACCCAGGCCGTGCTCCCTCTGCGCGGAAAGATCCTCAACGTGGCCTCGGCGGGCCGCGACAAGCTGCACCAGAACCAGCAGATCGCCGATCTCGTCCAGGCGCTGGGCTGCGGCACGGGCTCCCAGTACCGGGAAGCCGATCTCCGCTACGAGAAGGTCATCATCATGACCGACGCGGACGTGGACGGCGCCCATATCGCGACGCTGCTCATCACCTTCTTCTACCGGCAGATGCCCAAGCTCATCGACGGGGGGCACCTCTATCTCGCGGTGCCGCCGCTCTATCGCCTCAGCCAGGGCGGGAAGTCGGCCTATGCCCGGGACGAGGCCGACCGCGACCGGCTGCTGAAGACCATGTTCAAGGGCAGCAGCAAGGTCGAGATCAGCCGCTTCAAGGGTCTTGGCGAAATGCTGCCGGGCCAGCTGAAGGAAACCACCATGGACCCGAAGAAGCGCCTGCTCCTGAAGGTCGTCGTGGAGGCCGACGACAGGTTGGAGGCCAACGATACGGTGGAGCGCCTGATGGGCAACAAGCCCGAAGCCCGCTTCACCTTCATCCAGGAACGCGCTGCCTTCGCGGACGAGGCGGACCTGGATATCTGAGCGAAAGACGCCGCCCCAAATCCACGGCGTCTTTGGCGATCCTGCTCGAGCTGGCAGGAACGGCAGCTCTCTCCGCCACGCGAGAAAGCCGGCCCTGTGTGGGGCCGGCTTTTTGCGATGGCGTTCGGGTTTGGCGCCGCTCGGGCGGATGTCAGAGGGTATAGAGGCCGAA
>NZ_JAEA01000009.1 GCF_000518665.1 Microvirga flocculans ATCC BAA-817
CGGCGGATGAGGAACTCGCGGTGCGGGTCGAGCTTGGAATAGCGCCAGCCGCCCTCCGGCTTGGGCGCTAGGCTGCCGGTGTCCCGATAGGCAGCCATCAGCCGGACCACGAAGGCGACCGACACGTCAAAGTGCCGGGCAGCGGCATGACAGGAGTGCCCCGCCTCGACAAAGCGCGCCACGCGGCGGCGAAGGTCCAACGAGTAGGACTTGGTCATCGCTCATCTCCTCCAAAGAGGGCCAAGATGAGTGAATCACGAAGCCGTCACATCGTATAGTCCAAACGATTCCGTCAGAATTGCCCTTGCTCTAGCGCATCCTGCGGGTCCGCCCGTCCGATGCTTTAGCGCCTCAACGACAGCGGATTGTCCGAGAGCGCCGCCGCGTCCGGCTGGTCGACGGCGGGCTTTCCGAGGAAGGCGTTCCAGAGCTTTTCCACCGTCTCGCGCTCCAGGTCGTCCACGATGAAGACGAGGCGGCTGCGCCTGTCCTCGCTCGGCCAGCGCGGCAGCACGGCGGGCACATGGATCACGTGCTGCACGCCGTGGATCACGACCGGATGCTCCGGGTCTTCGGCCAGGGCCACGAGGCCTTTCACGCGCAGGAGCCTCGCGCCCTGCGACGAGCGCAGCAGGTCGAGGAACATGTCGAGCGTGCCCTGGCGGATCGGCCGGTCGCTCGTGAGGCAGAAGGCGCGGATGCGCTCGTCGTGCCGGTTCACGTCGTGATGATGGTGATGGCCGTGGTGATGCCCGTGACCGTGATGATGTCCGTGCTGGTGCGCGTGGCTCTGGCGCTCGGCCTCTTCCACGGCCTCCGTCTTCAGCCACTCGGCGACGTCGGCGATCTTGCCCTCGACATCGAAGAGGCCGCCGGCGATGACCGCTTCCACGGGCGCATCCGCTGTCAGGAACGTAGCGCCCGGATTGAGCCCATGGAGCCTTTCGCGAAGCCGCGACAGCTCCGCTGCGTCGTCCACGAGATCGGTCTTCGAGATGACGATGCGCTCCGCCACGGCGGCCTGTTTCACGGCTTCCCGGTGGGCGTCGAGGGTGGCTCCGCCATTCACCGCATCGATCACCGTCACCACGCCTTCCACCGCGTAGCGCAGGGAGAGATAGGGGTGATAGAGCACCGCGTGCAGGATCGGCGCGGGGTCTGCAAGGCCCGTGGTCTCGATGATCACGCGCTTGAAGGGCAGGATGCGGCCGTTGTCGCGCTTGCGCAGAAGGTCTTCCAGCGTCGCGATCAGGTCGCCGCGCACGGTGCAGCAGAGGCAGCCCGCCGAGAGCAGCACCATGCCCTCGTCGACGGTCTCCACGAGCAGGTGGTCGAGGCCGATTTCGCCGAACTCGTTGATGATGACCACCGTGTCCTGCAAGGCCGGGCTCTTGAGCATCCGGTTGAGCAGGGTTGTTTTCCCCGAGCCCAGAAAGCCCGTGAGGATGGTGAGCGGAATGGGGGCGGGAGGGGACAGGGGGCTGCTGGTCATCGTGTTCAATCCGCAATCGGCACCAGGGGCGCATCCTTCAGGCGGCGCTGTTCCAGCACTACGTTGGCGATGATGGCCGCCAGCACAAGAGCGCCGCCCGTCATTTGCAGGGGAGACAGGGCCTCATCCAGGATGAGCGCCGAGGAAATCGCCGCGACCACCGGTTCGGTGCAATAGATGATCCCGGCCGCGACCGCCGTGATGCGGCCGAGCGCCAGGAATTGCAGCACGAAGCCGAACACGTAGCCGCCGATGGTCATGGCGACCGCAAAGGGCGCGACGGCCAGGGCCGTGGGAGGCACCAGCTGTCCCGCGGCCAGGCTGATGAGTGCGGCGGTCGGCAGGACCAGCAGATGGATCCAGAAGGTTTTCGCCATCACGCCGGTCCTGCGGCAGCGCGCTGCGGCGAAGAACTGGATGGCCGTGGCGAGGCTCGCGCCGAAGGCGAGCGCCAGCCCCCGCCAGTCGAGGCCGCCGAAAACCGGCCCGACCACGAGCGCGACGCCGAGGGTCGCCAGCGCGACGACCCCGAGCAGGGCCGGCGTGAGCCTCGTCCCCTCGACGAAGGGGCTCGCGAGCACGATGAGGATCGGGAAGGTGTAGAACACCACCGCCGCCACGGTCACCGGGATGAAGGCCACGGAGGAAAGATAGCAGATGCCCACGAAGGCGGTGGCGATGCCGAGGAGCAGCAGGGTGCCCCTCTCCTCCCGCGCCGCCTTGAGGGAGCTTCGCGTCACGGCGGCGACGATGCCGACCAGGACCAGCATCAGGAAGACCCGGTAGACCACGATGGCCGAGCCGCTCGCCCCGGCGAAGGACGCCATGCGGGCATAGACGATGTTGAAGCCGTAGAGGCTGGCGGAGACGAGGGCAAAGACGAGGCCGCTGGCGGGCGAGGAGCGAGTCATGGGAAAACCGGCGAGGCGAGGTCCGAACCGTTCGCCCGGATAGGCCGGAAATGCAAGGGCGAGAGATTGTTCTCACAAGCAGGCCCCCCTCTTCGGATCGAGGCGCAAGGCAAAACGCCCGGGCAAGGCCGGGCGCTGCAAGGATGCTGCGATGAAGGAAAGGCTCAGTTGGCGACGGACTTGGGCTTGGAGGCTTCCGCTTTCTGAGGAGCCTTGGCCTTCGTATCCGCTGCCGGTTTCGCAGCCGGCTTGGCGGTGCCGCTGACCGGCTTGACGCTCACGCTGGCGCGCGGCTGGTCCTTGCCCTTGGCCGCAGCCTTCTCGGTGGTCTTGGCGCTGTCCGGTGCCTTGGCATCGGCCTGCTTGGCGACCGCATTGCCCTTCTTGGCCGCCGTTGCCTTGCCGGTCTTGGCCTTGCGCGCCTGCTCGGCGGCATCTTCGGCGGCGGCCTGGGCGGCGAGCTCCGCCTCGCTGGGCGGATTCAGGCCGATCCAGACCCGCTCGGGCTCCACCGCTGTGCGGGGGCCGAGCACCGTGCGCACCGGCTTCGCGGCGGTGTCCCCCGCGAAAGCCATGACCTCGGAGGAGAAGAGGTTCGGGATGTTGCTGTCCGTCTCTGCGACGACCGGCGCATCTTCCTCCTGCGGCATCGGCCCCTTGCGGTCGCAGATGACAGGGCGCATGTCCGGCGGGCTGGTATTGGCGGAGGCGGGCAGAGCCGCGAGTTCCGGATTGGTGAAGTTCACCTTGCTGCTGAAGCCCCGGTCGAACAGCTCGGCCGCCTTGATGGTGCGCTCGTTGGCGGAGGGAGCGCCGAGCACGACCGTAATGAGGTGGCGGCCGTTGCGGGTGGCGCTGGCCACCACGTTGAAGCCGGACGAGCAGATGAAGCCCGTCTTCATGCCGTCGGCTCCGGGATAGCGGCCGATGAGGCCGTTGGTGTTGCGCATGATGCGGCGGCCGAACTGCACGGCGCCGATGTCGAACAGGTTCCGGTACTCGGGAAATTCCCGGAGCAGCGCGCGGGCCAGGATCGCCATGTCGCGGGCCGTGGTCTGGTTCCGCTCGTCCGGCAGACCGTGCGGATTGGCGAAGCGGCTGCCGACCATGCCGAGGCGCCGGGCATGGGCGTTCATGAGGGCCGCGAAATCGTCGATGGAGCCGCCGATATTCTCCGCGATGGTGGCGGCGACGTCGTTCGCCGACTTGACCATCATGATCTTGAGGGCGTTGTCGAGCCGGATCTGCGTACCGGGCTTGAAGCCCATCTTGGAGGGGGGCAGGGCTGCCGCGCTGTCGGAGACGACGAGAAGCGTATCCATGGCCATGTGGCCGGAGCGAACCTGATCGAGCGCCACATAGGTCGTCATCAGCTTGGTGATGGAGGCTGGAAACCAGGGGTCCGTCGCCCGCTCCGCGTGGAGGACGCGGCCGGACTCGAGTTCGACGACGAGGGCGGGTCCGCCTGCGGCCAGGACCGGGCCGCCGACAAGGGCTGCAAGGGCGAAGGCGATCACGCGGAGAGCGCGGCTAACGTTCATGCGGAACGACTCCTTGGCTTCGTTCAACGATAGGAGAGGATCGATCGGCCCCGCCTGTCAGCTGGGCTATTTTTAGAGCCAAACCCTGGCCTTGGCTAGGTTGGGCGGTTTTTTGCTTGCTTAAACCCCCCTTCTTAACAAATTCCATGGCAAGAGAGTGGCAAGAGCGGCGCGGATTGTGGACTGATATGACGGCTTCCCTTCTCTGGATTCCGGTGACCCTGGCGGCGGCCGCCGCCCAGACGGGCCGCAACGCGACCCAGCGCCGGCTCACCGAAACCATCGGAACCGTGGGCGCGACCCAGGTCCGGTTCCTCTACGGCTTTCCCTTCGCGCTCCTGGCGCTCGCCGCCGTGAGCCTCGTGACGGGCGAGACCATGCCTCATCCCAATGCGGCCTTTCTCGCCTATGTCCTGAGCGGCGCCCTGACCCAGATTCTGGCCACGGCCCTCATGCTCTCCGCCATGCGTGAGAGGGCCTTCTCGGTGGTCACGGCCTATACCAAGACCGAGCCGGTGCAGGTAGCGCTGTTCGGGCTGGTTCTCCTCGGGGACACCCTGACGCCGGCCGCGTCCCTGGCGATCGCGGTCGCCACCGCAGGCGTCGTGCTCATGTCCGTCAAGCCGGGCGCGGGGCTGACCTCGTCCGGCCTGAAGCCCGTCGTGTTCGGCCTCGCCTCGGGCGCCTTCTTCGCTCTCGCGGCCATCGGGTTCCGCGGCGCGATCCTGTCCCTCGAGGCGGGTTCGCCTCTCATCCGGGCTTCCACGACCCTGGCCTGGGGATTGGGATTGCAGACGGCGATTCTGATCGCCTGGCTCGGCCTGTTCGACCGCAAGGCGCTGGTGGGCAGCTTCGCGGCCTGGTGCCCGTCGCTGGGGGCGGGCTTCCTCGGGGCGCTCGCGTCCCAGTTCTGGTTCATCGGCTTCGCTCTTACGACCGCGGCCAATGTGCGCACCCTGGCGCTCGTGGAGGTGTTGATGGCGCAGGCGGTGTCCCACCGTTTCCTGGCGCAGGCGACGACGAAGCGCGAGGTGGCCGGAATGCTGCTGATCCTGGGCGGCGTCGCCCTGCTTCTCCTCTCGCATCGCTAGAGCATCGAACGCAAAAGTGGGAACCGGTTTTGCTTGCAAAGATGCGCCAAACCAGAAGCATCGAACGCAAAAGAGGGAACCGGTTTTGCGTGCGGCGCGCCTCGATCCATGTCTTCTCAGACGACGAAGAAGTCGTCGTATTTGAGCGAAAGGCCCTTCGCGACCTTGGCGAACTCGATGGCCGCATGCTTGGAGCCAGAACCGTCTGCATCGTAGGACAGAACGCCGGTTTTCTTGTTGTAGATGACGTAGTCGTTCCTGTCGTCGGCCCGGGAACCGACCTCGAAATAGGCGCTCTTCAGCTTTCTCGGTGCGCTCGTCGAACCGGATCCGAGCTTCGTGAACACGCCGTTGTCGAGGTAGATCGTATCGTCGGCATGGGAGAACTTGTAAATCGTATCCACGTTCGTCTTGCGGTTCAGACGCGTGCTGAACGTAAAGATGTCGGCATTCGCGCCGCCGTTCAGCCAATCATTTCCTGCTCCTCCGCTGAGGTTGTCAGCTCCGCTGCCGCCGCTCAGCGTGTCGTTTCCCGCTCCGCCATACAGCCTGTTGGCCATCACGTTCCCGGTGATCCTGTCGTTTCCGCTGCCGCCCTTGGCGTTCTCGATCCAGGCATTGTAGGCGATGCCGAGCGTACGCGTCTCGAATTCCAGATCGCCCGTCGAATAGCCCGGCCCGATCTCGCTGTAGGAGCCGGGCGTCAGGTTGATGACGACGGCCTCGGGCCTGTTGCCCCACGCGATCGTATCGTTGCCGCCAGCATCCCAGATGGTTTCGAGAATCTGGTCGTAGGATGAATAATCGTAGACCGTGTTGCCGCGGTTGTACGTCATGTTGGCGCCGTAGAGCCACTGGATGGCGGCGATGTCCGATACCATCGGCGTGATCGGAAGGCGCGAGCTTTCGATGCCGTCATTCTCGTCTCCGACATGATCGAAATAGCTCATCACCGTGTACAGAAGGGCATCGTTCCCAAACGTTGCGACCGGACCGATATTGTAAGCGTTCGTCTCCTGGTGCGGATGCTTGAGACCGAGTGCATGGCCGATCTCGTGCAGCAGAACGCTGCCGAAACCGTAGGTATAGAGCTGCGGGTTGTGATTGTACGGGTTGTCGCCCAGCCAGACATCTCCGCTCCAGGGATTGCCGCCGGGATAATAGGCATAGGCTGTTGGCGCATCCGAGGTGAAGGCGAAGCGCAGATCGCCCGCGACCGTTTGGGAATCCTGAACTTCCGTGAACGTGATATTCGCGACGTTCGACCATTTCGAGAGAGCGAGCCGGACCTGCTGCATCTCGAAGCTGTTAAGGGTCATCCAGCCATCGTTGTAGGGCGGCCGCGTATCGCCGTCGCCATCGGGATAGGTTTCAATATACCGAGAATCTCCCAAACCTGCCATGCTGTAGGTGAGGGTTGTCGAGATCGTTCCCGACAGCTGGTGCCACTTGAAGGCCGACAGGAGCGAGTCGATCCGATTGCTGCCCGATAGCCAGGTCGAATCGAGCAGGTTGTACTCACGGGATGCCGTCGGGCTGTGTTCGGACGAAAGGGAAGAATTGCGGGCGGTCATCTCCAGCACTCCACGTTCTGAAAACGTCAGGTGTGGACGGTGTTCGACGACACCGGGTCCACGATGGACCTGCCCCGGCAGTCTCCTCTTCTCGTTTCTGGAATCGTGCTGAGTTTAACGCCGGATCGATGGGCTCTGAAACACGCGTCTCATGCCCCGGCAGGGACAATTGCGGACTACCTCCGAGCGCGCGATGATCCGTGCTCTCTGGAACGGCCGTTCGATCCGCCCGAGCCGATGGTGCGATCTGACGTTCGCACCATGAGACATGCCTTTGCCGGATAGATTACGGCGACGCTTTGGCTTGTCGTTGCGGCAGCAACATGATAACGAACAACGTTACATTTCACATAAGGGCTGGAACCGTTTCATGACCGACGCTGCCGATCCTGTGCAACCCGCTTACCGCGTTCTCCAAGTCGGCGATCCAGTTCCCTGGTTCAAGCAGAACTCGACCAGCAATCCGCATTTCAGCTTCGACACGGTGGCCGGCCGCTACATCGTTCTTTGCTTCTACGGCCTGGGATCCGACGAGGTGGGTCGCGCGACGCTGGCGTCGTTCCAGGAGGAACATCGCGACCTCTTCGACGATGACAAGATCGCGCTCTTCGGCGTGAGCTTCGATCCGTCGGACGAGTCGGAGATGCGGGCGAGGCAGATTCTCCCCGGCATCCGCCACTTCTGGGATTTCGACGGCTCGGTCGGGCGTCTTTACGGCGCTCTCCCGCACAATGCGGCGCCAGGACAGACGCAGATCCCGGTTCGCCGGTTCTGGATGGTTCTCAATCCGTCCCTGCGCGTGCGGGCCATCTTCCCCTTCGAACAGGATGGCGGCGACCGCGAGAAGGTCATGGCCTATCTGCGGGAATTGCCGCCCGTCGGTCTCTATGCCGGGGTCGAGCTTCCGGCTCCCGTTCTCGTCATTCCCGATGTGTTCGAGCCCGAATTCTGCCGTCACCTGATCAATCTCTACGAGCGGCATGGCGGCGAGGAATCGGGCTTCATGCGCGAGGTGGACGGCAAGACCGTCGCGGCGCACGACCCGAACCACAAGCGGCGCAAGGATTACACGATCACCGACGAAAACCTGATGCGGCAGCTGCAGCACCGCATCATCCGCCGCGTGAACCCCGAGATCGAGCGCGTGCACTTCTTCAAGCCGACCCGCATGGAGCGCTACATCGTCTCCTGCTACGCATCGGAGGATGGCGGGCATTTCCGCGCACACCGGGACAACACGACGAGCGGCACGGCCCATCGCCGCTTCGCGGTCTCCATCAACCTCAACAACGACTTCGAGGGCGGCGAGGTCAGTTTCCCGGAATACGGGCCGCGCAGCTACAAGGCGCCCCTGGGCGGCGCCGTGGTGTTCTCGACCCCGCTGCTGCACGCGGTGTCGAAGGTCACGTCCGGACGGCGTTTCGCTTTCCTGCCCTTCCTCTATGACGAGGAGGCGGCCAAGATCCGCGAGGCCAACAATGCCCGCCTCGGCGAGGGCGTGGAGGCCTACAAGGCCTGACGTCCGGCGCTATGAGAAGGGGGAGAGCCGTTTCCATTGAGATCGAATCGTCTCTCTTCTTTGTCGTGCCGCTTTTCTTGACGGCGAACCGGATCCACTTTGCCGAAAAATGCTCTCGGGGGCAGGATTATGTCCCGCGCGAGCAGGGCGGGCAGCCGGGCTGCATGACGCTCTCCGCGCCGTGTCAGCGCACGACCGAAACGCTCCCGTCCCGGTTGCGCACGAGGGCGGCGACGATCTTGCTCATCGTTCGCCCGCCTTGATCCACTTGTCCACCTTGGGCGGCTCGTAGGCGCGGATGGCCTCGATCAGCGCGGCGGGCTCGTTCTCGACGATCAGCATGGCCCGGTGAACCGGCTTCACGAAGCCGCGCGCCACCACGTCGTCCAGGAAGTCCGCCAGCTTGTCGTAGAAACCGCCTGCGTTGAGCAGGGCGCAGGGCTTGCGGTGATAGCCGAGCTGCGCCCAGGTCCAGACCTCGAACAGTTCCTCGAAGGTGCCCAAGCCTCCGGGCAGGGCGATGAAGCCGTCCGCCAGCTCCGCCATGAGCGCTTTGCGCTCGTGCATGGAGCCCACCACCCGCAGGTCGCTCAATCCCCGATGGGCGATCTCCTTGTCCACCAGCGCCTGAGGCATCACGCCGGTCACGTGGCCGCCCTTGGCCAGAACCGCATCCGCGACCGCGCCCATGAGGCCGACGGAAGCGCCGCCATAGACCAGATCGATTCCGCCTGCGGCCAAGGCCTCTCCCAGGGCGCGCGCCATGGCGAGGTAGAGAGGGTCCTGCCCGGCATTGGATCCGCAGAAGACGCAGAGGCGCATGGGATTGTCCTTCATGATTCGTTATCTCCCATGGATAGACGGCAGGACCGCTCGGGGCTCAAGCCCCGGCGACTGCCTGTCCCCATTCTCCGACTTGCTGAACGGGGCAAAGAGCGCCACCTTGTGCCTCGAGAATCCATCCTTGAGGAGACACCCATGACAGCCTGCATCGTCGGCTGGGCGCATACACCCTTCGGCAAGCTCGACGCCGAGACCGTCGAGAGCCTGATCGTCCGCGTCGCCAGCGAGGCGCTCGACCATGCGGGCATCGGCCCGGAGGACGTGGACGAGGTGGTGCTCGGCCATTTCAACGGCGGCTTCTCCCCGCAGGATTTCACGGCTTCCCTCGTCTTCCAGGCCAGCGACAAGTTCCGCTTCAAGCCTGCGACCCGTGTCGAGAACGCCTGCGCCACCGGCTCGGCCGCCGTGCACCAGGCGATCAAGACCATCGAAGCGAAGCGCGCCAGAACCGTGCTCGTGGTCGGCGTCGAGCAGATGACGAGGACGCCGGGCCCGGAGATCGGCAACATCCTCCTCAAGGCGTCCTACCTGCCCGAGGACGGCGGAACGCCGGGCGGCTTCGCTGGGGTCTTCGGCAAGATCGCGGGCCTTTACTTCCAGCGCCACGGCGACCAGTCCGACGCCCTGGCGATGATCGCCGCGAAGAACCACAGGAACGGCGTCGACAATCCCTATGCCCAGATGCGCAAGGATCTGGGTTTCGAGTTCTGCCGCACGGAGAGCGACAAGAACCCTTACGTGGCCGGCCCCTTGAAGCGCACGGATTGCTCCCTCGTCTCCGACGGCGCGGCCGCCCTCGTCATCGCCGATACGGAGACGGCCCTGCGCATGAAGCGCGCGGTCGCCTTCCGCGCCACGGCGCATGCGCAGGATTTCCTGCCCATGTCGAAGCGCGACATCGTCCGGTTCGAGGGCTGCGCGGAGGCCTGGCGGCGCGCGCTGGATCAGGCGGGAATCCAGCTCTCCGACCTGTCCTTCGTCGAGACCCACGACTGCTTCACCATCGCCGAGCTCATCGAATACGAGGCGATGGGCCTGACGCCTCCCGGCCAGGGTGCGGTAGCGGTCAAGGAAGGCTGGACGAACCGCGACGGCAAGCTGCCGGTGAATCCCTCTGGCGGCCTGAAGGCGAAGGGGCATCCCATCGGCGCGACGGGCGTGTCCATGCATGCGCTCTCCGCCATGCAGCTCTGCGAAGAAGCGGGCGGCATCCAGGTCCGGAACCCGAAGCTCGGCGGCATCTTCAACATGGGCGGCGCGGCCGTCGCGAATTACGTGAGCGTGCTCGAGCGGATCAAGTAACCAGGCACGGGGCGCCTTGTCATCCCCGGCGGCAGAAGGCCGGGAATGACAACGGACCGCGCCCTACTCCCCCGGCGCCTTGGCCTGAACGGCCAGGGCGTGCAGGCCCCGGTCGAAGGCCTCCTTCAGCACGCCGTTCACGAGGCGGTGACGCTCGACGCGGCTCTTGCCCGTGAAGGCGTCCGATACGATATGTACCCTGAAGTGAGTTTCTCCCCCCTCCCGCCATCCGCCATGACCGCGATGCTGTTCCGACTCGTCCGTGACGGTCAGTTGGAGCGGGTGCAGGTGCTCCTGCAACGTTTGCTTGATCCAGTCAGTCAGGGTCATGCGATGTGTAAACCTTTTTGAACGGGTCTGCGGCCAAAAGCTCTCAGGCCTTGGCTCTGGGCCTGAAGCCACTCATAATCGCTGAATCATGGATCTCAACTCGCCTCTTTTCGACCGCATCCGCATCAAACCCTCCTGCGAGGAGCCGCAGGAGGTCAAGGGACCCGTCTGCGAGCACCCCACTTGCAAGGCCGCGGGCGAATATCGCGCGCCCAAGGGGCGGGACCGGGAAGGGCAGTATTTCCGCTTCTGCCTCCAGCATGTGCGTGAATACAACGCCTCGTACAATTATTTCGCCGGCATGTCCGATTCGGCCGTGGCGGCTTTCCAGAAGGATTCCATCGTCGGCCATCGCCCCACCTGGGCCATGGGTGTGAACGCCTCCGGCGGGGAAGGGCAGGCGGCCAAGGGAGAAACGCGGGACTGGGGCTATTTCGACCCCCTCGGGATCCTGAGAGGAGAGGATTTCACCCAGGCGCGGACCCGCCGGGCCGCTCCCGAGCCGAGGCGGCCGCGCCACACGGGCGCCGTGCGGCGCGCCCTGGACATTCTCGGCCTCGACGAGACCGCCGACGGGCCGGCCATCAAGGCCCAGTACAAGGCCCTGGTGAAACGCTTCCATCCGGACGCCAACGGCGGCGACCGCTCGTTCGAGGAACGGCTGCGCGACATCTCAAGGCGCACGATACCCTCAAGGCCGCCGGGCTCTGCTGAAAAGAGACCTTTCATGCAGGACAGCCCGGCCTTTTAGGAAATTGCGCCATTCCGTTATGGGGTTTAAGAAGCCCATGACACCTTCAAGACACTTCCATTCCACCAAGAGGCCCCTATGACGGCACAAACCGAGACAACGACCCTTCTGCCCGACATGAAGGTGTCCGTGCGACAGGTCTTCGGCATCGACTCGGATCTGGAGGTCCCGGCCTTTTCCCAGGCGGAAGAGCATGTGCCGGATCTCGATCCCGATTACCTCTTCGACCGGGAGACGACGCTCGCCATCCTCGCGGGCTTCGCCCGCAACCGCCGCGTGATGATCACGGGCTATCACGGCACCGGCAAGTCGACCCATATCGAGCAGGTGGCCGCCCGCCTCAACTGGCCCTGCGTGCGCGTGAACCTGGACAGCCACGTCTCGCGTATCGACCTCGTGGGCAAGGACGCCATCGTCCTCCAGGACGGCAAGCAGGTCACCGCTTTCCAGGACGGCATCCTTCCCTGGGCGCTCCAGCACAACATCGCCCTCGTGTTCGACGAATACGACGCGGGCCGTCCGGACGTGATGTTCGTGATCCAGCGCGTGCTGGAACAGTCGGGCAAGCTCACGCTTCTCGACCAGAAGCGCGTGATCCGGCCTCACCCCGCCTTCCGCCTCTTCGCCACCGCCAACACGGTGGGTCTCGGCGATACCTCGGGCCTCTATCACGGCACGCAGCAGATCAACCAGGGCCAGATGGACCGCTGGTCCATCGTGACCACGCTCAACTACCTGCCGCACGACAAGGAGGTGGATATCGTCCTCTCCAAGGCGAAGCACTACCAGGAGAGCCCTGAAGGGCGCGACATCGTCAACAAGATGGTGCGCGTGGCGGACCTGACCCGCTCCGCCTTCATGAACGGCGATCTCTCGACCGTCATGAGCCCGCGGACGGTGATCACCTGGGCCGAGAACGCCGAGATCTTCGGTGATACGGGCTTCGCCTTCCGCGTCACCTTCCTCAACAAGTGCGACGAGCTGGAGCGGGCGCTGGTCGCCGAGTTCTACCAGCGCTCCTTCGGCAAGGAACTGCCGGAAAGCGCCGTGAACATGGTGCTGTCGTAATTGCACGCCTGTCATCCCGGGGCCGCGCGGCGGAGCCCGGGATCCATAGCCGCTGACGGTGCAGGGCTGGAACGCAGCCTGTGTTTATGGATCCCCGCCTTCGCGGGGATGACGGAAAGCGGATGTCAGGAGAGGTGAGATGTCCATCTCGAACCGCAAACCGGGTGAGAAGAAGGAAGCGCCGGCGGAGCCGCTGAAGCGCTCCATCGCCGGCACCATGAAGGCGATCGCGCGCAAGCCGGATCTCGAGGTCGCCTTCGCCTCCGACCGCCCGGTGCTCATGGGCACGGACAAGGCGCGCCTGCCGGAGCCGCCGCGCAAGCTCACGCCGCAGGACGTGGCTGTCTTACGCGGCAATGCGGATGCCATGGCCCTGCGGCTCGCCTGCCACGACACCGCGCTTCACCGCAAGCTCGCGCCCGAGGGCCAGGCGGCCCGCGCGGTGTTCGACGCGGTCGAGCAGGCGCGCGTGGAATCCATCGGCTCCCGGCGCATGGCGGGCATTTCCTCCAACATCTCCGCGATGCTGGAGGACCGATATCATCGCGGCGGCAAGTACGAGGACATCACGGATCGCGCCGATGCGCCGCTCGAGGACGCGCTGGCCCTGATGGTGCGCGAGCGCCTGACCGGCGAGAAGCCGCCGGCCTCCGCCGCCAAGATCGTCGATCTCTGGCGCGACTTCGTCGAGGACCGCGCGGGCAAGGATCTCGATGGCCTGCTCAAGAACATCGAGAACCAGCGCAGCTTCGCCCGCAGCATCCGCGAGATGCTGTCCTCCCTCGACATGGCCGACGACGCAGCCCTCGATTCCGAGGACGAGGAGAACGAAGACGAGACCGAAACCGAGCAGCAGGAGCAGCAGGGCGAGGGCGAGTCCGAGCAGGAAGCCCAAGGCGACCGCGCCGAGACGGAGGTCAGCGAGGATTCCAGCGACGAGCTGGAGGACGGCGCCACGGAAGAGGCCGAGGGCCCTTCCGGCGAGATGCCCGAGGAAGCCGAGGAGGCGGATTCGGACGAGGCCGGTGAATCCTGGCGGCCACCGTCCCGCTCCAACGAGGCGCGCGGTCCCGACTACAAGGCCTACACCGCCAAGTTCGACGAGATCATCCATGCGGAGGATCTCTGCGATGCGGACGAGCTCACGCGGCTTCGCGCCTATCTCGACAAGCAGCTCGCCCATCTTCAGGGCGTCGTCGGGCGTCTGGCGAACCGCCTGCAGCGCCGCCTCATGGCGCAGCAGAACCGCGCCTGGGAGTTCGACCTGGAGGAGGGCGCCCTCGACCCGGCGCGCCTGCCGCGCATTGTCATGGACCCGTTCCAGCCCCTCTCCTTCAAGCAGGAGCAGGACACGAACTTCCGCGACACGGTGGTCACGCTGCTGCTCGACAATTCCGGCTCCATGCGCGGCCGCCCAATCACGGTGGCGGCGACCTGCGCCGACATTCTCGCCCGCACGCTGGAGCGCTGCGGCGTGAAGGTCGAGATCCTCGGCTTCACCACCCGCGCCTGGAAGGGCGGGCAGGCCCGCGAGCTGTGGCTGCAGAACGCCAAGCCCGCCAATCCGGGCCGTCTCAACGACCTGCGCCACATCATCTACAAGTCGGCCGATGCGCCCTGGCGGCGCGCGCGCAAGAATCTCGGCCTGATGATGCGCGAGGGCCTGCTGAAGGAGAACATCGACGGCGAGGCCCTCGACTGGGCGCACAAGCGCCTGCTCGCCCGGCCCGAGCAGCGGCGCATCCTGATGGTGATCTCGGACGGCGCGCCGGTGGACGACTCGACGCTCTCGGTCAATCCCGGCAACTATCTCGAGCGGCACCTGCGCTACGTCATCGAGGAGATCGAGACCCGCTCGCCGGTCGAGCTCATCGCCATCGGCATCGGCCACGACGTGACGCGCTATTACCGCCGCGCCGTGACCATCGTCGATGCGGAGGAGCTCGGCGGCGTGATGACGGAGAAGCTCGCGGAACTCTTCGAGGAGAATGCCGGACCTCCGGCCCGCGGCGCGCCCCGCCGCAGGGCCGTCGCTTGAGGCTCACGCGCCGGAGCCTGTTGGTCGGCGGCGGCGCGGTCGCCGCCAGTGCCGCCTGCACCGGCGCCGCCCTCGCGCAGCGCCCGCAGGCCTTCGGGCGCGCGATGCCGGTTTCCGTGGAGGCGCAGCCGATCGGCCGTCTTTCCACCGCCGATCCCGACCGCAACCGCTTCGGCGCGCTCCTGTTCCGCTCCGGGATCGACCTGCGCTCCTCGGTCTCGGCCTTCGGCGGCTTTTCCGGCCTGTGGCGCTCGGGCGACGGGCAGGACCTCATCGCCCTGGCCGACAACGCGCAAGTGCTGAAGGCCCGGATCGTGACCTCGGACGGGCGGCTGTCGGGCCTGTCCGGCGCGGTGCTCTCGCCCCTCATCCTGAACAGCGGCATTCCCTTGAGACGGTCGCGCTATTACGACACGGAGAGCTTCGCGCTGTCCGGCAGCGGCGTCTTCATTGGGGTCGAGCGCAACCACGCGGTCATCCGCTTCGAGCGCAATGCGGCGGGAAGCATCGTCCGGGGCGTTCCGATTCCGGTGCCCAAGGCGCTTGCGGATCTGCCCGGCAACGGGGGGCTGGAGGCGCTCGGCATCGCACCCGGGCGCTCGCCGTTGAGCGGGGCCCTGGTCGGAATCGCGGAAGGCGGCAGCGGCTTCATCCTCACCGGGCCGCGGCAGGGAAGCTTCCAGGTGAACCTCACCGGTGGCTACGACGTGACCGATCTCGCCTTCCTGCCCGGGGGCGATGCCGTCATCCTGGAGCGGCGCTTCTCGCTCCTCGGCGGTTTCGGCTGCCGCCTGCGCCGCATCGAGGCGAAGGCCATCGGGCCGGGCGCGCGCGTCGACGGCGAGACCCTCTACGAGAGCGAGGCCTCGCACCAGGTCGACAACATGGAAGGCCTGGCCGTCCATCGCGAGGGCGGCGAGACCGTTCTCTCCCTCATCTCCGACAACAACTTCAGCGCCCTTCAAAGGACCCTGCTGCTCGAATTCGCGCTCGCCGCGTGAGCGGGCGGGCGGCGGCCCTTGTCCAGCGCCGCCAGATCGATTTCGAATTGCGTAAAGAAGCCGCGGCCTTTTTTACGGCCAAGCCTATAGCACATCGAAAACGATGTGGTATTGTATGAGCATCGGCTAATTAAGCTGTTCCGTGGGTACCATGTCGTCATTCATCGATTTCAGCGATCTCGAGCGCCTGTTCGAGAAAACCTTTACCTTCACCTCGTCGGCAACGACCTGGACCGTCGATTTCACGTCCCCGTCCTATGCCGGATACAAGCTCGTCCTGACCGGAACGGGCTTCTCGGGTTCCTACGGCCTCCCGAGCACGGGCACGATCACCGGCCTCTCTCTGACGAACGGGACCGGGACCGACATCAGCATCACCGGCCTCTCGCTCAAGGCATCCACATTCCTCGACATGGTCGATCTGGAGATCGAGGACGATGAGGACGACGAAGACGATGAGGACGATCCGGAGGATGACGACATCCTGTGCGGCGACGATGACGACCACGTCAAGGGCGGGGACGGAGACGACGACATCGACGGCGGCAGGGGAGCGGACGACCTGCGTGGCGGGACCGGGCGCGATAGCCTGAAGGGCGCCGGCGGCGACGACGACCTGTTCGGCGACAGCGGGGACGACAGCCTGTCCGGCGGCAACGACAGCGATCATCTGCGGGGCGGCAGCGGACGCGACAAGCTCAGCGGCGGATACGGCAGCGACATCCTCGAAGGAGGATCCGGGCGGGATGTTTTCACCGGAGGCGGGGGCCATGACCGGTTCGTCTTCAAAGCCCGTTCGGACAGCGGTGTCACGTCTTCGGCTCGGGACCTGATCACCGATTTCAAGCGTGGGGACAAGATCGACCTGTCAGGAATCGATGCGAACACGAAACGGTCGGGCGACCAGGTCTTCAAGTTCGTGAAGGACTTCACCAAGTCGGCAGGCCAGGTTGAATGGACCAAGACCTCGACAGGCTTCTATCTCAGCGGCGACGTGAACGGCGACGGCGTTGCCGATTTCTCGATCCAGGTGAAGACAACCGTGTCCAAGCTCTACAGCTCGGATTTCATTCTCTGAGCGCTTCAATCCGCTCTCCCGGCGAGCCTCCGGGCAATAAAAAAGGGGCGGCCTTCAAAAGGCCGCCCCTTTCGCAAGGGCCTTCAATCCTTAAAGCGGTCAAGCCGTCTGGGGGCGGTGCGTTGCGGTGGCGCGCATGAGCCGCAGGATCGCGCCGTAGGGCGCGATCGCCAGGGCCGCGAGGGCGAGCTTCACCAGGTAATCCGCGACGGCGAGATTGACCCAGGGGAGAGCGATGCAGGCATCCGCGATGCCTGCGCGCGCCAGCGTGTCGCTGATCGTCTGCTCGAAGCCCGGGATCAGGCCGCAATAGAAGGCGAAGGAGAAGAAGATCGCCGTATCGAGCCCCGACGAGATCACAGAGGAGACGAAGGGGGGCATCCACCAGGCCCGGTCGCGCAGGCGGGCGAAGATGCTGATGTCGACCAGCTGGGCCGTCAGGAAGGCCGCGCCCGAGGCGATGGCGATCCGCGGCGTCGCGAGCATCACGGAAAGCGCCACGGCCAGGACGAAGCCGACATAGACCACCCGCCGCGCGCCATGGGGGCCGAAGCGGCGGTTCGACAGGTCGGTGACCAGGAACGAGAAGGGATAGCTGAAGGCGCCCCAGGTCAGGTAATCCTGCAGGCCCAGATGCTGGAAGGGATACTGGACCAGGATGTTCGACGAGAGGACGACCAGGGTCATCGCGATGAGCGCGATGAGGAAGTCGCGGCGGCCGGTCTGGGTCATGAGCGGTCTCTTCCGGGCGGATGCTTGAGCATTACACACAACGCAAAACGGGCGGCACCAAGGCCGCCCGCGAAGCAGATCTCAAAGCCGATCCGAGATTAGTTCGCAGCGGCGAGCTTCTTCTCGATCTCGCGCTTCACCGCCAGGGCGGTGGTGGAGAGCTCCTCGGCCTTGGCCTTGGCCAGGAAGGCGTCGAGGCCGCCGCGGTGCTCGACCGAGCGCAGAGCATGGGCGGAGACGCGCAGGCGCACGGAGCGCTGCAGGGCCTCGGACTGGAGCGTGACGTTGCAGAGGTTCGGCAGGAACTTCCGCTTCGTCTTGCGGTTTGAGTGGCTCACCAGGTGGCCACTCAGCACGGCCTTGCCGGTCAGTTCGCAACGGCGCGACATGGTTCAATCCTATCGTCAATAGAGGGTCGCGACCTTGAATTCCGCGGGTTTGCCTGATCGCAGATCCCGCGTGGCCGGACACCAGAAGTCCTTGGAAGGTGCGAGCCTATAGGCCAGAAACGGGGCATACGTCAAGAATAGTGCGACGTCGCACCTCGTTTTTTTCGTCGCCGCGGTCACGATTTATTCCGAATCTCGTGCGATGCAACGGAATAGACTATCGGAACAGCCCTATGCGCCTCATCGCCTCAGCTTTCGTCATCTTCGCCCTGGCAGGGCTTGGCTCGGCCGCGCAGGCCCAGAGCCCGCGGGCTCAGACCCTGAAGGTGACCTACGACCTCTCGCTGGCCGGATTGCCCCTCGGCAAGGCCGACCTGTCGTCGTCCTTCTACGGCACGAAATATCAGATGGAAGCCTCGGCGAAGCTGACCGGGCTCGCCATGATCCTGACCGGTGGCAAGGGCGTGGCCGCGGCGTCCGGCAGGCTCGGGCGGGAGACGCCCCTGTCGAGCGCGTTTGCGGTCGTGTCGAGCACCTCCGACGACCAGCGCAGCGTGCGCATGGGGCTGAGAGGCGGCCGGGTCGCCAAGGTCGAGATCGATCCGCCCCTCGAGCCCAGGCCCGACAGGGTTCCGGTCAAGGCCGAGGACAAGAAGGGCGTCGTCGACCCCATGAGCGCGCTGCTCATGCCCGCTCTGGCCTCGGCGAGCCTGACCGACCCGGAAAACTGCAACCGGACCATCCCCGTCTTCGACGGCGCGTCGCGCATGAACGTGGTTCTCTCCTATGCGGAGACGAAGAATGTCGAGGTGCCCGGCTATTCCGGCCCCGTTCTCGTCTGCAACGTGCGCTACGTGCCGATTTCTGGCCACCGGGCCGAGCGTCCGGCCACCAAGTTCATGCAGGAGAACCGGGACATCGCCGTCTGGCTCGCGCCCGTCGAGGGGCCGCGCCTGCTCTTTCCTCTGAAGGTCGCGGTGCGCACCATGATCGGCATGGGGGAGATGCAGGCCTCCCTCTGGTCCGTGGAGGAGGACGGCAAGCCGGCCCAGCCCACCCGCAGGGCCGTGAAGGCCGAGGGCGCCATCACCGCCGGAGCGATCCAATAAGCCTCGGGAAGCCTTGGCAAACCGGCCCGGGGCGGGTAGCGAAAGCGGAGGCCGGTCCCATATAAGGGAATGGCCCGCAGCCGGCCTTCGGGTTCAGGCTGCTTTTTGGAGCAGGTTGCCTTGACCGGTGCCCGGCCCTGAAGCCCTCGAACTTTTACCGGGACGTTCAAGCATTACCCGACATCCAGGCATGGCCCGTCGTTCCCTTCCTCCGCAAGTGCGTGCGCGCGGCGTGACGGCCGTGCTCGGCCCGACCAATACCGGCAAGACCCACCTCGCCATCGAGCGGATGCTCGGCCATGACAGCGGCATGATCGGCCTGCCCCTGCGCCTGCTCGCCCGCGAGGTCTACAACCGGGTGGTGGAGAAGGCGGGGCATCACAACGTCGCCCTGATCACGGGCGAGGAGAAGATCAAGCCGGACCGTCCCCGCTATTGGATCTCCACGGTCGAGGCGATGCCGCGGGATCTCGATCTCGCCTTCGTGGCTGTGGACGAGGTCCAGCTCGCCGCCGACCTGGACCGCGGCCACGTCTTCACCGACCGCGTCCTGAACCAGCGCGGGCGCGAGGAGACCCTGCTCATCGGATCGGCGACCATGCGCCCGCTGATCGAGGCGCTGATCCCCGGCGTTCACGTGGTCACGCGGCCCCGCCTGTCGAAGCTGTCCTTCGCGGGGGAGAAGAAGGTGTCGCGCCTGCCCCGGCGCTCGGCCATCGTGGCCTTCTCGGCGGAGGAAGTCTACGGCATCGCCGAGCTGATCCGGCGCCAGAGCGGCGGCGCGGCCGTGGTGCTGGGAGCCCTCTCGCCCCGGACCCGCAACGCCCAGGTCGAGCTCTACCAGAACGGGGACGTGGATTACCTGATCGCCACGGACGCCATCGGCATGGGGCTCAACCTCGACGTGGACCATGTGGCCTTCGCGTCGGACAAGAAGTTCGACGGCTTCCAGTTCCGCAAGCTGAACAACCCGGAGCTCGCCCAGATCGCCGGCCGCGCGGGCCGCTACATGCGCGACGGCACCTTCGGCTCCACCGGCCGCTGCCCGCCTTTCTCTGCGGAAACCGTCGAGGCGCTCGAGAACCACACCTTCGACCCGGTGCGCATCCTGCAATGGCGCAACCCGGACCTGGATTTCTCCTCGCTCCCCCGGCTGCGCGATTCGCTCGGCCAGCAGCCGCGGGAGCACGGCCTCGTGCGGGCGCCCTCGGGCGAGGACGTGACGGCCCTCGAAGTCCTGTCCCGCGAGGACGACATCCAGGCCCTCGCCCGTACGCCATATGCCGTGGAGCGCCTCTGGCAGGTCTGCCAGGTGCCGGATTACCGCAAGGTTTCCCCCCAAAGCCATGCGGATCTCATCGGCCAGCTCTACCGTTTCGTCATGAAGGACGGGGCCATCCCCGCCGACTGGTTCGCCCGCCATCTGTCCGCCATGGACCGGACCGACGGGGATATCGACACCCTCTCCAACCGCATCGCCCAGGTCCGCACCTGGTCCTTCGTCGCTAACCGTCCCGACTGGTTGAAGGATCCGGAGCATTGGCAGGATGTTGCGCGTCAGGTAGAGGACAAGCTATCGGATGCGCTTCATGAACGCCTCGCCCAACGATTCATCGACCGGCGGACCAGCGTTCTCATGCGGCGCTTGAGAGAGAACACAATGCTCGAAGCGGAAATTACGACCACCGGCGACGTCACCGTCGAGGGTCAGCACATCGGTCACCTGCACGGCTTCCATTTCGTGCCCGATCCCCAGGCCGACACCACGGAGGCCAAGACCCTGCGCAATGCCGCCAGCAAGGCGCTGGCCGGCGAGATCGAGGCGCGGGCGGACCGGTTCGCCGAAACCCCGGACGCCATGCTCGTGCTGTCGAACGACGGCACGATCCGCTGGATGGGCGATCCGGTCGCGAAGCTGGAGCCCGGCGACAAGCTCTTCGAGCCGCGCCTGCGCATCCTCTCCGACGAGCATCTCACGGGCCCGGCCCGGGACAAGGTCGATACCCGCCTGCGCGCCTGGCTGAAGGCCTATGTCGTGCGCCTCCTCGGGCCGCTGCTGCAGCTCGAGGACAATCCGGAGCTCACGGGCCTGGCCCGCGGCATCGGGTTCCAGATTGGGGAGGCGCTCGGCGTGCTGGAGCGCGCCAAGGTCCTCAACGACGTGCGCAGCCTCGACCAGGACGCCCGCGCGTCCCTGCGCAAGGTGGGCGTGCGCTTCGGCGCCTATCATCTCTATCTTCCGGCCCTGCTGAAGCCCGCCCCGCGCGTCCTGGCGACCCAGCTCTGGGCGCTGCAGAACGGCGGGCTCGACCAGAAGGGCATCGACGAGATCGCCCATCTCGCCCAGTCCGGCCGCACCTCGATCCCGGTCGATCCCGAGATCGCCCATGGCCTCTACCGCGCCGCTGGCTTCCGCGTCCTGGGCGGACGCGCCGTGCGCGTCGACATCCTGGAGCGCCTGGCCGACCTGATCCGTCCCGCCATCGCCTATCGGCCCGGCATCACCCCCGGCGAGCCGCCGGCGGGCGCCGCCGATGGCGAGGGCTTCGTGCCGACGGTCGCCATGACGTCGCTCGTGGGCTGCGCGGGCGAGGATTTCGCCACCATCCTGAAGTCGCTCGGCTACGTCATGGAGCGCCGCCCCGGCCCGGCCATCACCGTGCCGCTCGTGGAAGCGCCGAAGGCCGTCGAGCCTCAGGCCGCGCCCGCCGAGGGCGAGGCTGCCGCTTCTCTCGAGGCTGTAGAAGCCGAGGCGTCCGACACCGCTCCCGAGGAGGCGGGCGCTGTCGCCCCGGAGGCATCCGAGGCGTCCGCCGCCCAGCCGGCGGAGGAAGCCGCTGCGGCCGAGGCCATGCTCGCGGAAGGTGAGGCTGCGGCTCCCGCAGAGCCCGCCGACGAAGGATCCGCCGAGCCCGAGACGATCGAGGTCTGGCGCCAGGGCCGCCGTCACCATGAGGGCGGCCAGCCCCGCCATGGCCGCGAGGCCCGCGGCGGCCGGCAGGAGCGCGGCGACCGCCGTCCCCGCCACGGGGAAGCCCAGGGCGAGCAGTCCGGCGAGCGCCGTCCCCGTCCCGAGCGCCGCGAGGCGCAAGGGGAGGGCGGGCGTCCGCAGAACCGTCCGCCGCGCGGCCCCGGCCGCGGGGAGGAGCGCCGCGGCCCCCGTCCCGACAAGCGCGCCGACAACCGCCGCGAGGGCGGTCACGAAAGGCGCGAGAAGCAGCCGGACCCGAACTCGCCCTTCGCCAAGCTCATGGCTCTCAAGGCCCAGCTTGAGGACAGCAAGAAGTGAGGCTGTGACCGCATGCGTGAGGACCGGCAGCGGCTCGACAAGTGGCTGTGGTTCGCACGCTTTGCGAAAACCCGGACGCTGGCCGCCAAGCTGGTGACCGGCGGCCATGTCCGGATCAATGGCCAGCGCATCGACAACGCCGCCAGGGCGGTCGCGGTCGGCGACGTGGTGACTCTCGCCCTTCCCCGGGCCACCCTCGTGGTCCGGATCGAGGGGCTCGGCGAGCGCCGCGGCCCTGCGCCGGAAGCAAGGCAGCTCTACGCCGATCTCAACCGGGACAACGGGCCGCTTGTCAGCGAGGCCGACAAAGGATAGAGCGGCGCCATACCCCGTTCGAACAGACCCTCGAAGGACCGTTCATGACCTACGTCGTCACTGAAAATTGCATCAAGTGCAAATACATGGACTGCGTCGAGGTGTGTCCGGTGGATTGCTTCTACGAGGGCGAGAACATGCTCGTCATCCACCCGGACGAATGCATCGATTGCGGCGTCTGCGAGCCGGAATGCCCGGCGGAGGCCATCAAGCCCGATGCGGAGCCGGGCCTCGAGCAATGGCTGAAGCTCAACGCCGACATGGCCAAGAGCTGGCCCAACATCACCGTGAAGAAGGACCCGCCCGCAGACGCCAAGGAATTCGACGGCGTGGCTGGCAAGTTCGAGGCCTATTTCTCGCCCAATCCCGGCGAGGGCGACTGATCCGCGTTTCAAGCGGAAGGCCGCGCCTTCCGACGGCATCGCTCACGGCGCGACCATGGCCTGAAAGAAGCCGCGCGGCCCATGCAAAGGCGGCTTTGACGATCCCTTGCCGCCGGTGCGCGGTCGGGGGCAAAGAATCCGTTTCGGAGGCTGGCGTTCGAGGTTCGGGACAGGAGCCGAAACGGCGCGTCTTTACGCTGTGCTTTGAAATATTTTTGCTTTTTCGGCCGGACTGTGATAGGGTCCGCAAATGCCGTCGCTTGCGCTCAAGCCGTGCACCGTCTCTGCAGACCGGCGGTTCACACAATGAAGCAAAGATTCGCGTCCTTTGACTTAAGGGAGCGTTGCTGCCTTGGTCAAGGGCAAGAGCGTTTTCAGCTGCTGGCTTAATCAGGGAGACGAACGGAATAGTCAAGTTCCGTGACGCTCGCATCTTATCTTGTTCCCCAGGGTCCCTGCCCTGTGGAACTGCAGCCCTCGCCCTCCGGCGAGGTCCATGCAAGGAGGCCTCTCTCGCATGACAACCGCCAAGAAGTCCGCCCCGCGCCTTGGGTTCAAGTCCGGCGAAGCGATCGTTTATCCCGCTCACGGCGTCGGCCGCATCACGGCCATCGAAGAGCAGGAAATCGCAGGTTTCAAACTGGAGCTCTACGTCGTCTCTTTCGATAAGGACAAGATGGTTCTTCGCGTTCCGACGGGGAAAGCTGCCAGCGTTGGCATGCGTAAGCTTGCCGAACCGGCCCTGGTGCAAAAGGCTCTGGACGTTCTGACGGGTCGTGCCCGCGTGAAGCGCACCATGTGGTCGCGCCGCGCCCAGGAATACGAGGCCAAGATCAATTCCGGCGACCTGATCGCCGTCACGGAAGTCGTGCGCGACCTCTACCGCTCCGAGGCCCAGCCCGAGCAGTCCTACAGCGAGCGCCAGCTCTATGAATCCGCCCTCGACCGCGTCGTGCGCGAGATCGCGGCCGTGAACAAGATTACGGATACGGAGGCCCTGAAGCTCATCGAGCAGAGCCTGGCCAAGTCCCCCCGCCGCGCCAAGGGCGCCGAGGCGGAGGCCGAGGCCGACGACGTTCAGGAAGAGGCCGCCTGACCGGACGATCTCAGAACTGCATCTATCCGAAAGAGCCCGGCTTCAGGCCGGGCTTTTTTCGTTCCGAAGCCTTGTTTTTCAAGGCTCGGAATCTATTTTGCAGAACTTGGCCGTTGGGCGTGAACTTTTTGCGGCCTCGCTCGTTGTGTCTCTGCCAAGGGAGAGCACACAATGGGAGAAATCTCAGGGGTTCGCCGCCGCTTCGTCCGCGCCGCCATGAATGCGCCCTTTCTCGAGAGGGAAGAGGAGCATCAGCTTGCCGTGCGGTGGAAAGAGGCCGGCGATGAAGCAGCGCTTCACCAATTGACGGCTGCCCATATGCGCCTCGTGATCGCGCTGGCAGCCCGTTTCCGCCATTACGGCCTGCCGATGGCCGATCTCGTCCAGGAAGGGCATGTGGGGCTGCTCGAGGCCGCCGCCCGGTTCGAGCCGGAGCGTGAGGTGCGCTTCTCGACCTATGCGACCTGGTGGATCCGCGCCTCCGTGCAGGATTACATCCTCCGCAACTGGTCCATCGTCCGCGGTGGAACGAGTTCCGCCCAGAAGGCCCTTTTCTTCAACCTGCGGCGCCTTCGCGCCCGCCTGACCCGCGGCGGGGAAGAGCGCATCTCTTCGGATGTCCACGAGAAGATCGCCGAGGCGATCGGCGTCTCGAAGGCCGATGTGGCCCTCATGGATGCCCGCCTGTCCGCGCCGGACACCTCGCTGAACGCGCCTGTTCTGGATGCTGACGCGTCGAATTCCGCCGAGCGCGTGGAATTCCTCGTCGACAGCAGCCCGCTGCCGGACGAGAGCGTCAGCGACGTGATCGACACCGAGCGCCGGGTGCGCTGGCTGCGGCAGGCTCTCGAAGTTTTGAACGAGCGCGAGCTGCGCATCCTGCGGGCCCGCCGTCTCGACGACGAGCAGGTGACCCTGGAATTCCTGGGAGACCGGCTCGGGATCTCGAAGGAGCGCGTTCGCCAGATCGAGAACCGCGCCCTGGAGAAGCTCAAGCGCGCGCTCATCGAGAAATACCCTCAGGCCACAGGCGCCTTCGTGTAGAGGCACGGCATTTTCCCAAGACCCGGCATCGGGCGAAGGTTCGAACGGCGGAGCGGCAATCGCTCCGCCGTTTGCTTTGTCGGGCCTGAAGAGGCGTCCTATTCCACCACGATCTTGTAGCGCTCGCCGACCTTCAGGGGTGCGTTGCGGCTGAGACCGTTGAGGAGGAGGAAGCGGTCCAGGGGGCGGTCGATCGGCATCCGCGCCGCGAGGGTCTGCGCGGTGTCGCTGCGCTGGGCGGTGACGATCTGCAGCTTGAGCGGCCTGATGCGCCGGGCCTCCTCGGGCTGCACCTGCCGGACGGTGCTTAAGGTCTGCTGGAACATGCTCTCCAGGTCGCCCCGGGTGCTGCGGGTGGCCATGATGAGGCGGAAGGTGGTGTTGCCGATCCGGACCGCCGAGAGGCGGAAGGTCCATTCCTTGCCGTTGGAGAGAGCAGTCACCACCGGCAGGCCGTTGACGGTGAACGAGGTCAGGGAGCCCTGTTCGATCGTGTCCGTCCAGGTGGAGCGCAGCACGTCCTCCAGGCTCTGCCCGTCCGGCGTGTCGGCCGCATCGAACAGCAGGCGCCGCTCGCCGTCGGCCGAGGCGCCGAGAACCGCCTGGGAGGTGTTTTCGAGGGTGAAGCCCTCGGGCGCCTCAAAAGCCACGCCCAGCCGCGAATGGATGAAGCGGCGCCCCTTCACGACGCCGTCGGCCGGATCGTCGCCGTAGGAAAGGCCGTCGAGCGCGGTGAGATAGGCCAGCCGTCCCGTCTCGCCCATCCCGGCCATCTCCGTGGCGCGGGCCGCCTGGAGCGCCCGCGCCACGCGGTCGTTGGTGCGCGGATGCGAGGCGTCGCGATCTGCCGTCGAGATATCCGAACTCGTGCCCGAACGGCCCAGGGCCGTGAGGAAACGGGGAGCGCCGAACGGGTCGAATCCCGCCCGGGCCAGAACCCTGACGCCCATCCGGTCCGCTTCCAGCTCCTGCGCGCGGGAGAAGCTCGCCAGGGCCGAGCGCGACTGGGACTGCGCCATGGCCGCCTCCTCGGCGTCGTTCAGCACGTTCTCGGCCACGCGCTCGATCAGGTTCGAGCGGGCCTGCAGCTCGCTGCGCTGGGAGGCATGGCGGAGGGTGACGTGCGCGATCTCGTGGGAGAGCACCGCCGCCACCTCGGAGGTGTCGTTGGCGAGCGCCAGGAGCCCGCGCGTGACGTAGAGGCGGCCGTTCGGCAGGGCGAAGGCATTGACCAGGGGCGAGTTGAGGATCGTGACCTGGAAGGCCTCGTCCGGGCGGTCCGTGGCCATCACCAGCCGGTTCGTCACGTCCGTCAGGAGCTGCTGAAGCTGCGGGGCCCGGCCCTCGCCGCCGAAGGCCCGCACCAGGCGCACGTGGTCCTGGTCGCGGTCGGGGCCGATGACCCGCGGCGCGTTCGCCGGCAGGGAGACGTCGCCGAACCCGGCGCAGCCCGCGAGAGAGGCTGCGAGCATGAGGCTGCCGAGGACCCTGAGGCTACCTTTTGGACGTGGTGTGCTCATGCGCGTTCATCGTGGCAGACGGTCGCCCTCGAGGGGTTCGATCATGTCCGGTATGACAATGGAAAAAGCCGTTCCTTGCCAAGGCTCCAAAATGCCTCGGGCCCTGATCCGGCGGCCCTTCAGCGCTTCGGCGTCCAGGCCGCGGTCCAGCATCCGTTTCCAGGTCTTCCTGGGGATGATGATCGTGAAGTCTTCTGCCCAGTGCCCCCCGAAGTTCAAATAGGTGCGCTGCTTGCGCTCGCCGACGCTCCTGACGCGGCCCTCGACCAGCAGGAAGGTGCCGATCCGCTCGCGCAGGCGCTCGCTTTGATTCACATCAACGGGCTTATAGCGGTCATCGGCCCAAAGACCAAGGCGTCGTTCGCGCGCCGTCGCCTCGAAGGCCAGCAATTCCGGCTGGCAGAAGGGTTCGTCCGCACCCGCATCGACCAAGGCGAGGCCGGCTTCCACGAGGCCGTGCCCCCAGTCGAGGGCCTGAGGCCCGTCGGAGGACCGGATCCGGACGGCGATACGGTTCCAGCGGTCCGGGCGCTCCGGCCCCTGCACGAGCGCAGGCCGGCCGATCCGCCCCCGCAGCCAGGCCAGGGCCGCGTCCCGGTGGGGCAGTCCGTCCGGCAGGCGCAGGCCGGACAGCTTCGCCAGGCGGCCCGAGGCCAGGATGAGATCGCCCTCGGGGCTGAGGCCCTCCAGGCGGTCCGTTCGGGCCTCGTCGCGGCATTCCGCCGGGATCCCTGCCGAAGGCGCAGGCAGCGCGAAAGCCGCCGGAGCGGCCGCGAGGCTCAAAATCCAGATGATCCGAAGGGCCGGTCCCGTCATGGGAGGGATCATACCTCTTTCGGCGCAGACGGCCATGCTCGCTTCGCCGATGCCGAAACCCCGCAAGCCTCTGGAATGCCCCTCCCGACCGTGCTAAATCCCCTCGTCTCACGCGGTCCCGTAGCTCAGCAGGACAGAGCAGCGGTTTCCTAAACCGAAGGTCGGAAGTTCGAGTCTTCCCGGGATCGCCAGATTTTTCTTCCGACAACGTGTTCATGACCCGGCCCGGGCGACGGCGGCCTTGGCGTCTTCCAGGTCGGGGGCATCGATGTGGCGGTAACGGGCCTGGACGAGGCCGAAGAGGCCGAAGGCGAAGAGGCCGAGCGCAGTGAGCGCCAGGAGCACCCAGCCATAAGGCTGCTGCTGGAGGGCCTGGAGCGCGCCGCCCAGGCCGCGGGCTTCCGAGGACGAGGCGTTCAGGGCGGCAAGCCCCAGGAAGCCGCCGATCAGCAGGAAGACGACGCCGCGCGCGGCAAAGCCCATGCGCCCCAGGGCGCAGACCCAGCCCTGCGCGTCGGCGGGGAGGGACAGGCGTTCCGCCACCCGGCCACGCCAGGCCTTCGCGACGAAGCCGAGGCCGGCGCCGATGACGGCAAGACCCGCCAGCCCCACCAGCCATCGGCCGAAGGGCTGGTTCAGAAGCCAGGCGGTCCAGTCCCTGGCGGCCTGATCCTCCCCGCTGCCGGAGCCGCGCCCAAGGGCGAGGTTCACGGCGAAGAGAGCAAGGCCTGCATAGATGAACCCGCTGACAAGATGCGCCCCCCGAACGGCCCAGCCCTTCATGTCGGAGCCGCGCCTGTCGGCATCGGTCAGCGCCTCCAGCACCCGCCATGCGCAGAAGCCGAAGAGACCGAGCGCGATGAGCAGGAGCCAGAACCGGCCCAGGGGCTGAGCCAGTAATGTCTGCAGGGCGCTTCGGCTGCCGCCGGTCTGGCCGCCGGACCCGATGGCGGCCAGCAGAGCCAGGCCGCCGACCAGGCCATAGACGACGCCGCGTGCGCCATAGCCCAACCGCGCCAGGGCTTCGACAGGGTTACGGCTGAGACGCGGCATGGGTGGCTCCACTCTGTCGGGAATGAACCGCCAAGCCTTCGCGGGGGTTCCGCGTCAGCGCTGTCCCATCTGCCGGGTCAGGGTCGCGGCGTCCTCGGCCAGGGGCGGGCCGGCGAGCAGGAGCAGCAGGAGGGCGAAGGGCAGCGAGAACAGGAAGCCGATCTGGCTGAAGCCGATTGCGCCCGTGACGCCGCCGATGAAGAAGGAGGCCAGCAGCAGGCTGAGCAGGCGCAGCTTGCCCCGGTCCGCCAGGACCCGCTCGGGATTGTCCGGGTTCCGGTTCCAGTAGATCAGCTTGCCGAGCTCGATGCCGATATCGGTCACGATGCCCGTTACGTGGGTCGTGCGCATGCGCGCGCCGGAGATCTTGGTCACGGTGGCGTTCTGCAGCCCCATGATGAAGCACAGGAGCGGCACCGCGGCGGCGACGAAGCCCGGCGAGGGATAGGCGAGCCAGCCCAGGAGGCCGAAGCCGAGGAGCAGGAAGGCTTCGACCATGAGCGGCATGGCGTAGCGGCTGCCGAGATGGTGCCGGCGGCCCCAGTTGATCAGCATGGCCGAGCAGGCCGCGCCCGCGACGAAGGGCAGGAAGGCCGCGAGCCCGAGCCCCACGAGCTCGAGTGAGCCGAGGGCTGTGTTGTCGGCCATGGCGGAAAGGATGCCCGACATGTGGGACGTATACTGGCCGACGGCCAGGAAGCCGCCCGCATTGATCGCGCCCGCCACGAAGGTGAGGGCCATGCCCAGGAGGGTATCCGCCGTTCCCGTCCGCTCGGACGCCGCGATGGCCTTCACCGCGCGGATGGTGAAATCGCGGGATTCCGGCTTTGTCGACGGGGCGCTCATCATGAAGCCCAGCCTAATCCCGATCCCTTGACAGGTTCAATGCGCCGAAAGGCTGCCCGGCGGGAAAAGGCCGGGCAGCGCCTTGCCCGTTACTGGGCGATCGGGCTGGAGGCTGAGGCGCGCCGCCCCATGGGCGGGATGCGGAAGGTCTGCGCGATCTCGGCCTCGCCGACCTGCTCGGCGAGGGACGATCCGCCGACGAAGACCTGGATTGCGCCGGCTTCCACCAGGAGCGTTCCGTCGTCGAGGTGGAACCCGAGGGACTCCACCGGCACCCGAAGGGTCACGCGCTTCGTTTCGCCGGCTTTGAGGGCGATTTTCTCGAAGGCCTTCAGCTGGCGCAGGGGGCGGCTGCGGCTCGCCACCGGATCGCGGATATAGAGCTGCACCACCTCCTGGCCGTCCCGCGCGCCCGTGTTCGTCACGTTCACCGAGACCTCCAGCGCCTCGCCTTCGCTGAGCTGCGCCTTGGCCAGCGCCGCGCCGGAATAGGCGAAGTTCGTGTAGCTCAGGCCCCAGCCGAAGGGATAGAGCGGCGTGATCGCCTCGTCGATGTATTGCAGGGTGAAGCGGTTGTTGGGGAGCGTCGGGCGGCCCGTCGGCAGCCGGTTGTAGTAGAGGGGCAATTGCCCCGTGGAGCGCGGCCAGGTGAGCGGGAGCTTGCCGCTCGGGCTCACGTCGCCGAACAGCACGTCGGCCACCGCCGGGCCCGCCTCCGTGCCCGGATACCAGGCCATGAGGATCGCCGGGATCCGCTCGGCCACGGGGCCCAGCACCTGCGGGCGACCGCCCATGAGGACGAGGGCGATGGGCTTGCCGGTCCTGGCGAGCTCTTCCAGCACCTCCGCCTGTTTGCCGTTGAGCGCCAGATCCGCGCGGGAGGCCGCCTCGCCGGAGAGCTCCTGCGGCTCGCCGAAGACGGCGATGACGAAATCCGACTGCCGGGCGGCCTCGAGAGCGGCCTGAAGCCCGCTCGCGTCGCGGCAGAGCAGGTCGCAGGCCGGGGCATGGCGCACCGTGATTCCCGAGCCCTGGGCGCGGCGGCGGATGCCCTCTACGATGGTGACGCTGTCCTCCTTGTGGCCGCGGGCGGCGTGCGGTCCCAGCTGGTCCTGCGGCGCATCGGCCAGGGGGCCGATCACCGCGATTGAGCGGGCGCTCGCGGGCACGGGCAGCACGTCGCCCCGGTTCTGCAGCAGCACGAAGGTCTCGCGGGCGACCGCGCGGGCGGCCTCGCGGGATTCGGGCGTCGGGAAGGCCGAGTCCAGGCGGGAGGGATCGATGTCCGGGCGGTCGAAGAGACCCATGTGGAACTTGGTGCGCAGCACGCGGCGCACCGCCTCGTCCACCACGCTTTCCGGCACGCGGCCCGCGCGCACCTCGTCGGGCAGGTGCTTGATGTAGAGCTGGCCCATCATGTCCATGTCGACCCCGGCGAGGATCGCCTTGCGGGCGGCTTCCGCGCCGTCGGCCGCGATGCCGTGGTTGACCAGCTCGCCGATTCCCACCCAGTCGGATGTGACGAAGCCGGTAAAGCCCCATTGCCCGCGCAGCACGTCCGTCAAAAGCCAGCCGTTCGCCGTCGAAGGCTCGCCGTTGAGCGCGTTGAAGGCGGCCATGAAGCTGGCCGATCCCGCCTCCGCCGCGGCCCGGAACGGCGGCAGGTAGGTGTCGTACATTTCCGCGCGCGGGATATAGGTGGTGTCGTAGTCCCGTCCGCCCTGGGGCGCGCCATAGCCCGCGAAATGCTTCGTGGAGGCGGCGAGACCGCCGTCGCGGAAGCCTTCCACCCGGGCGGCGGTCAGCGCGGCCCCGAGCACCGGATCCTCTCCGAAGCCCTCCACGATGCGCCCCCAGCGGCTGTCGCGGGAAAGGTCCGCCATGGGCGCGAAGGTCCAGTTCACGCCCACATAGGACGCCTCGCGGGCGGCCCATTCGGCGGCGAGCCGGGAGAGGCGCGGGCTGAAGGCGGCGGCTTCCCCGAGCGGAAGCGGGAACTGGGTGCGGAAGCCGTGCAGCACGTCGAGGCCGAAGAGCGGCGGGATCTTGAGGCGGCTCTGGCGCGCGAGGGCCTGGGCGCGGGCCACGTCCTGGGCGCTGTTGAAATTGAGCAGCGCCCCGGCCTTGCCCTCGGAAATGTCCTCCCAGCGCAGGGGCGGCCCGTGGGAGACGAGGTTCAGCTGGCCGACCTTCTCTTCCAGGGTCATCCGCCCGAGCAGCTCGTTCACGCGGCGCTCGATGGACGGTCCGGGCGCTTCCTGGGCTTTGGCCTGCGGCAGGAACGGACCCGTCAGAACCAGCGCGAGCGCCAGCCGCGCCAAGCCGTGGACATCAGAAAGCCGCACTCTCGTCTCCTTTGTCGAGCAGTAACACATTATCGCGAGGCCGCCCTCGCGCGCCGCCCGGTTGTGATACACATAAGCGTTGCAAGTGGCGTCTGGGGACCTCCCGGTCAAATCATATTTTCAAAAGTGGAATACCGTCTTTGCCTGCCCTGATGAAGCTGTCGCTCCTGGTTCTGTCCTGCGCCCTGATGCTGTCGGGGTTCTCGCTGGCGGGCGCCGCCTATGTCAGGAATTCCGCCCTGATCGCGGCCGCGGCAGGGGTTTTCCTGCTGGTCGCCACCGGGATGCCCCTGCTGCTGGCCGGCCAGTTTCGCCGGGCTCTCCGGGACCGGAAGCGTGGCGCGCCAGACGAGCTGTCGGTCTTCGAGGATCTCGCCGGTCCCCCCGCGCGCCAGCCGGAGGTCCTGCTGCCCCCGGCGGAGGGAGCGATTTCATCCGACGAGGACGAAAGCTTGCGCCGCGAGCAGAAGGCGCAGGCGGTCGAGCGGCTGCGGGACGGTATCACCCACGACCTCAACAACCGGCTCATGGTGATCAGCGCCAATATCGACGCGGCGGCGCGACACCTGAAGGACCAACCGATCCTGCAGCGCAAGCTTTTGTCCGCCCTCGTCGCCGCCGATCAGGCCGCCAAGCTCATCGCGCAGTCGGCGGCCTTCTCCCGACCGGGCGAGGCGCCGGTTCAGTACGTGAACATCGCCGAGCAGATCCATGCCGTCGCCGATCTTCTGAGCCGCTCGCTTCTGCGCGACACGGTCGAGCTGCGCCTGTCTCTCGCCGACGACCTCTGGTCCATCGAGGCCAGCCCGGACGACATCCAGACCGCCATCGTGACGCTGAGCGCGCATGTGCGCGATGCCCTGCCTCAGGGCGGCACCATCACGCTGGAGGCGAGGAACGTGCAGGTGGCCAAGGGAACCCTGACCGACCTGACGCGCGAGGGCGACTTCGTGCAGCTCACCATCCGCAGCGCCGGCCCCGAGGACGGGCGCCCTGCAGCGGAGGCCGATCCGGAACAGGCTTTCGCCCTGCGGGACCTCGACCTCTCGTCCTGGATGTCCCTGCGCCGGAGCCTGCATTTCCTGCAAGCGCTCGGCGGCGCCTCCGAGGTGCGCCGGGACGGAGCGGGGACGGCCATCGTCCTCTATCTGCCGCGGGCCGCGGCGGCCGCATGGCTGCCTTCCGGCGTTCCGAGGGAGGAGGACCTGCCGGAGGAGGGCGTGCCCAATCACACGGAGATCCTTGTGGTGGACGACGAGCTCGAAGTCGCCCTCGCCCTGCAATCCACCCTGGAGGAATTCGGCTACGTCGCCAGCATCGCGACCGACGCCGCGCAGGCCGTGAAGCTCCTGAACGCCCGCAGGCCCGCGCTCGTGCTCGCGGATGTCGCCATGCCGGGCACCATGAACGGCGTCATGCTCGCGCGCGAGGTGCGTCAGACCCACCCGAACCTTCCCGTAGTGCTGATCACGGGCAATCCGCTCGTGAGCGGCGAGGACAGCGAATTCCCGCTTCTTCACAAGCCCATTCTCAGCCGCGATCTCCATGCCGCGATTCAACGGCACCTCTCCCTGCCCAGCGACGACAAGGTCATCCCGCTCTTCCCGCGCACATCGACGCGCCGGCGCTGACGGCGCGTGAGCAACGACCGCGAGCTGAGCTCGCGGCCGATGCTTGACGCTTCGATTGTTGAGCGGCGCTTCATGCCGGACACGCTTTGACGGATGCGTTCGTTGCTTGTGCATCCGGATTGCCGGCGCAGTGGGCGGGTTCTTTCCGGTCCGTTCCTGTGGCGTTCGGGCCGTTGTTTGGTTACAAGCCTGACACCATGATTCCTCGCTCTTCCCCGACCGAGCGCGCCGCCTGGTTGGCGGAACTGCGCGCGACCCTGTCCCTCGGCTGGCCCCTCGTCCTCGCCACGATGGCGCAGAACGCCTTGATGACATCCGATGTGATCCTGATGGGCTGGATGGGCTCGGAGGCGCTGGCCGCCGGGGCGCTCGGCACCAACCTCTATTTCGCGTTCCTCATTTTCGGCATTGGCCTCGTCAATGCCACCTCGCCGATCATCGCCGAGGAGCTGGGCCGCCGCCGCCACTCGGTGCGCGAGGTGCGACGCACGGTCCGCCAGGGACTCTGGGCCTCAGTGACGGTGGCGATCCCGATCTGGATCGTGGCCTGGAACGGGGAGGCGATCCTCCTCGCCATCGGCCAGGAGCCGGTGCTGGCCCACAATGCCGGCCAGTACATGCGCGCGCTCCAATGGAGCCTTCTGCCCTTCCTGTTCTTCCTGGTGCTGCGCTCCTTCCTGGCTGCGCTGGAACGTCCGGGCTGGGCCCTGTTCATGGGCCTGCTCGCCGTGCCCGTCAATTTCGCCGCCGCCTATGCCCTGATGTTCGGCGCCCTCGGCCTGCCGGCCCTGGGCCTCATCGGGGCCGGGCTGGGCACGGTGATCTCCAGCACCTTCATGTTCGTGGCGCTCGCCCTGGTGATCCTGTTCCATCCGAGGCTCCGGCGCTATCACATCTTCGGGCGCTTCTGGCGTCCCGACTGGCCGCGCTATCGCACCCTGTGGCGCATCGGCATTCCCATCGGCCTGACCCTGACCTTCGAGGTCACGATCTTCAACGCGGCCGCCATGCTGATGGGCCGAATCGGGGAGAACGACCTCGCGGCGCATGCGGTCGCGCTGCAGATCGCGTCCTTCTGCTTCTCCGTTCCGCTCGGCATCAGCCAGGCCGTGACGGTGCGCGTCGGGCGCGCCTATGGGGCGCAGGACGCGGAGGGCGTCACCCGTGCGGGCTGGACGTCGTTCGCGCTGACCATGGGCTTCATGGGCGTCACGGCCTCGCTCATGATGTTCGCGCCGCATCTGCTGCTCGGCGCCTTCCTCGATCTCAGCGATCCTGACAATGCGGGTGTGATCGCTCTGGCGCGCTCGTTCCTGGTGGTGGCAGCGATCTTCCAGCTGGCCGACGGCGCGCAGGCGGTCGGCGCGGGCATGCTGCGCGGCCTTCAGGACACCCGCGTGCCCATGCTCTATGCCGCGCTGGGCTATTGGGGCGTCGGCCTGCCGCTCGGCGTCATCCTGGCGTTCGGAACTTCGCTGCGGGGCATCGGCATCTGGATCGGGCTGGCCAGCGGCCTCGCCGCGGTCGCCTCCCTGATGCTGTGGCGCTGGCTGCGCCGCGACCGGCTGGGCCTGGTCACGGCCACGCCGCAGGACGTCCAGGAAGCCTTCGCGCGTTAAAGCATCGGACCCAAAAGTGGACTTGCACTTTTGGGATCGATCCGATGCTTTCTTCTTGAGTGAGAGCAGCGTTGAGGGCGGACCCGAAGGGCCGCGTCAGCGAAAACCGGGTCCACTTTTCCGCACGATGCTCTAGGCCCGCCTTCTTCAGCAGCAGCCCGGTTTTCGCCGGCGCGGATTGTCGGTCCGCACCGGACGGCTTGCGCTGCCTTGCCGGATCCGGAGCCTGTAAAGGAAGTTTGGATTTTCCTTAACGGAATATGAAGCGTCGTTCAGGCAATATCCCCGCGCGATAGCGCAGTCTCAGGCTAAATCAAGCCAAGAACTTCACTGCTCTGAAGTATGATCCCGGCTCGAAAAAATCGAGGTGCCTTATTCTCGCCTCTTTAAGGTTCAGTTTGACTTTCCATAGAAATGGAAGGGAAGACTGTCCTTGAAGAACATCATTACGCGGGCATCGGCAGTGATGCCTCTTCTTCTTGTCGCAGCCTGCAATACGACCGCCTCGAACGACCCCTCGGTCACAGGATCCATCTCAAGTCCGGCAATCGGGACCGGCAAAGCGATTCAGCGCGGCGCCGCCTCCTGGTACGGACCCGGCTTCCACGGCCGCAAGACGGCGAGCGGGGAGCGCTTCAACGCCCAGGCCATGACGGCTGCCCACCGCTCCCTGCCTTTCGGCACGCGGCTGAAGGTCGTCAACGAATCGAATGGCCGCTCGGTCGTCGTGCGGGTCAACGATCGCGGCCCGTTCACTCACCGGAGGATCATCGATCTCGCCAAGGGGCCCGCTCAGGAGCTCGGCCTGACGAGCGCGGGCACGGCCTACGTGTCCCTGCATCGGCTCGATTAGGCGCTTCTTAATTCCTTGCGGCGATTCTTGGGCCGATTCGGGACCAAGGGTTGCTTACATGGAATCGATATCGTCTCAGCCGACGAATGTGATCCGCTTTCCGGGCGCGCGCTCCTCGGCCAATCCCAGACGCGATCAGAAGAGCCTGATGGATGCCGTCTATGCGGCGGGTTCCCTGCCGATCGAGGCGGGCGACCGCGCGACCAAGGCCATGGCCACGCGGCTGACCATCTTCGGCTTCGTCGTGATCGACGAAATGCGTGACGACGGCACGGTGCGGCGGCTGCGCCCGTCGGAAGCCTTTCACGCTTCAACGGACTGGCCCTGGCGCGTCTCCAAGCCCTCGGGCCGCTATCGGGTCGACGACGGCTATCCCGACACGGATCGGGAGATGTTCGCGGCCCTGAACGCCTGACATCGGGCGTCCGGCCCGGACGGCGGTCTCCGTTCTGGCCCGTCCGGGCTTCCCGCTCAAGCCTCGCCTTTTGCATCCCCCGGACTATTTGCTGTCGCTGACCATGGCGTTTGACGGGGGAGGGCGATGCATCTGGTTCAGATCCTTTTGCCGCTGGCCGACAATGCGGGCCGCCGGTTCGATGGCAAAGCCTATGGCCGGGTCCGCGGGGAACTGTCGGAGCGTTTCGGCGGCGTGACCAGTTTCACCCGCGCCCCGGCCGAAGGCGTCTGGAAGGAGGGCGGGCACACGGCGCATGACGACATCGTCGTGTTCGAGGTCATGGCGCGCGAAATCGACCATGCCTGGTGGGAGCGCTACCGCGCCGATCTGGAGCGCCGCTTCGATCAGGAAACCATCGTCATTCGCGCAATCCGCGTGGAGATGCTGTAATGCGCCGCCGGCGACCGGGGAACCGATCGCCACGGCTTCGCTTGTCGTTGAAAGCGGAGCATCACGATGACCAAGCCTCTTCTCGTTTCGATTCCCCACAATCTCGGCCAGGCCGAAGCCGTGCACCGTCTGCAGGGCGGCCTGGAGCGCCTGAAATCCCAGTTCGGGGACAAGGTCGCCTCCATCGATGAAAGCTGGAGCGGAAACCGCATGGATTTCCGCGTCGGCGCCATGGGCCAGCATGTCCAGGGCCACCTGGAAGTGATGCAGGATCAGGTCCATGTGGAAGTGCAGCTGCCGTGGATCCTCGCGATGGTTGCAGAGAAGGCAAAGATCTTCATTCAAAAGCAGGGCACGCTCATGCTCGAGAAGAAGTGACTCAAGGCTATTCGCATGAATAGCCGTTCACGAAGATGAATGCAGACGGAACTAATCGGCTCCTTCCGAGTTTTCCAATCGATTGCGGCCGCGACCCTTTGCCGGTGCGCTTCATTTAAGACATCGCCTCATTCACACCGGACTTAATTCTTTCGTCCGAGCGCGACCACACATCTGTATTTGAGGATGGCACTATGCATGAGCGTTTGACGACGCAATCCTATGCCTTTCGATCGCCTGTCAAAGCCGGTTCAGACAAAACGCTTCTCGTCTGCTTTTCCCATCTGCGCTGGGACTTCGTCTGGCAACGCCCGCAGCATCTGCTGAGCCGCGCTGCAAGGCATTACGATGTGCTGATCGTCGAAGAGCCGCTCTTCAAGGCGGGCGTGAGGCCGCATATGGACGTGAGCGGCCGGCCGCAGGGCGTCACCGTCGCGGTTCCGATCCTTCCGGAAGGCCTGTCGCATGAAGACGTGCTTGCCGAGCAGCACGATCTCATCGAAGAGCTGATCGGCCGCGAAGCCGTCAATCCTCGCGTCTTCTGGTACTACACGCCCATGGCGATGGCCTTCACCAGCGATCTCGAATGCGACCTGTGCATCTACGACAACATGGACGAATTGTCCCTCTTCCGGGGCGCATCGCAGGAACTGCTCGATCTGGAAAACGCTCTCTTCGCGCGCTGCGACCTCGTCTTCACGGGCGGCCTGAGTCTCTATGAGGCCAAGAAGAACCGCCACCGCAGCGTTCACGCCTTCCCATCCTCCATCGACTTCCATCATTTCGCGCAGGCCCGTTCGATGAGTCGGGATCCCGAGGACCAGGCGGCGATCGGGCATGTCCGTATCGGCTTCTTCGGCGTCGTCGACGAGCGCATGGATCTCGATCTCCTGGCCGAGACCGCCGCTCTGCGGCCCGACTGGAACTTCGTGATGATCGGTCCGGTGGTGAAGATCGATCCGTCGATCCTGCCGCGGCGGGCGAACATCCATTGGCTCGGCGGCAAGTCCTACAACGAGCTGCCCCATTACCTCTCGGGCTGGGATGCGGGCTTCATGAACTTCGCCCTCAACGAGGCGACGAAGTTCATCAGCCCGACGAAGACGCCGGAATTCCTGGCAGCAGGCGTGCCCGTGGTCTCGACGCCGATCACCGACGTGATGCGGCCCTACGGCGAAAAGGGGCTGGTGGAGATCGCCCGCACTGCGCAGGAGGTCGTCGCCAAGGTCGAGACCCTTCTCGAGCGTCCGAAGGATCCATGGCTTGCCAAAGTGGACCGTCATCTCGCCGCGGGTTCATGGGACAAGACCTGGGCGTCGATGCACAGGCTGATGCTGGAGGCCATGGGGGAAACCGCCAAGGATCGTCCCGCCTCGTCCCTTCCCGGTTATGCCACAACGCCTGCGGAGTGATGCGGAATGTATGATTGGCTGATTGTCGGCGCTGGCTTTGCGGGCAGCGTCCTGGCGGAGCGTCTCGCGAACGAACGCAACGAACGTGTCCTTCTCATCGACCGCCGCAACCATATCGGCGGAAACGCCTATGACCGGTATGACGAGAACGGGCTGCTCATCCACCAGTATGGGCCGCATATCTTTCACACCAATTCCAAGCAGATCTTCGATTATCTCTCCCGCTTCACCGAATGGCGCTTCTATGAGCATCGGGTGCTCGCGGAGGTGGACGGCATGCTGGTGCCGATCCCGATCAACCTCGATACCGTCAACAAGCTCTACGGGCTGAACCTCACGCCGGAGCAGCTTCAGGACTGGTTCGCCGCGCGGGCCGAGAAGCCGGGCGAGATCAGGACGTCGGAGGATGTGGTGGTCTCGGCCGTGGGCCGTGAACTCTACGAAAAGTTCTTCCGCGGCTACACGCGCAAGCAATGGGGGCTCGATCCGTCCGAGCTCGACAAGTCGGTGACCTCGCGCGTGCCGACGCGCACGAACCGGGACGACCGCTATTTCAACGACGAGTTCCAGTTCATGCCGAAGCACGGCTACACCCGGATGTTCGAAAAGATGGTGAGTCACCCGAATATCCACGTCATGACGCAGACCGATTACGAGGATGTACGCAAGACCATCCCCCATCGGCGCGTCATCTATACCGGGCCCATCGACGAATATTTCAAGTTCCAGTTCGGCAGGTTGCCCTATCGCTCGCTTCGCTTCGAGCACGTGACGCTCGACAAGAGCTGGCACCAGCCGGTGGGCGTGGTGAACTATCCCCAGACGCAGGATTATACCCGCGTCACGGAATACAAGCACCTGACGGGTCAGGAGCACGCGAAGACGGCGCTCACCTACGAATATCCGTCGGCGGAAGGCGATCCCTATTATCCGATTCCGAAGGCGGAGAACCAGGAGCTGTTCAAGAAATACGAGCGCCTGGCGCTTGCGACGCCCGATGTGTGGTTCGTGGGCCGTCTCGCAACCTATCGCTACTACAACATGGACCAGATCGTCGGCCAGGCGCTCGCCACCTTCCGGCGCATCGGCGAATCCGTGCCGGTCGGGGCCGACAGCCTTGGCGTTCAGGTGATCCGGTCCAAGGCCGCGCTTGCGTCCTGACGGCGCGGTGGCCCGGCCATGACCTCGGTTCCGGCCCGTTCCGAATTGTCTCGCCTCGTCGCCCCGGACGCCTTCTGGTGGGCGACGGGGATCGAGGACACGTTCATCACGGAGCCCTGGCCGTCCACCGGGCGCATCCTCGACGAATACGAGCTGACGGGGCATTACGAGCGCTGGCGGGAGGACCTGGATCTCGTCGCCTCGCTCGGCGTCAAGACGGTGCGCTACGGCGTTCCCTGGCACAGGATCGAACCCGAGCGGGGCCGGTGGGACTGGCGCTTCTGCGACGAGGCGCTCGGGCGCCTTCTCGATCTCGGCGTCGATCCCATCGTCGATCTGGTGCATTACGGATTGCCGCGCTGGCTCGACGGCGCCTATCTCGATCCTGCCTATCCCGAAAGGGTGAGCGAATACGCGGCGCGCCTCGCCGAGCGCTTTCAGGGCCGCATTCTCTGGTACACGCCGCTCAACGAACCGCGCATCACGGCCTGGTATTGCGGCCGGCTGGGCTGGTGGCCGCCTTTCCGCCGGGGCTGGCCCGGCTTCATCGCGGTCATGATCGCGCTCGCCAAGGGGATCGTCCGCACCTGCCAGGCCTTGCAGGCCGTCGATCCTCAGATCGTCCCGGTGCATGTGGATGCGACGGATCTCTACGAAACCCAGGATCCGGCCCTGGCCGACGAAGTGGAGCTGCGCCAGGAGATCGTCTTTCTCGCTCTCGACCTCGTCAGCGGGCGCGTCGGCCGCGAGCACAGGCTCAGGGCATGGCTTCTCGAAAACGGGGCACGTGAAAGCGATCTCGACTGGTTCGAGGAGAATGCCATCGACCTGCCGTTCATCGGCATGAACCTCTATCCGATGTTCACGCACAAGCGCCTGCGGCGCGAGGCGGGCGGGCGTTTGCGCATCCGGCAGCCCTATGCCTCCGGCGATCTCGTGGCCCGTCTCGGCAGGCTCTATCACGCGCGATACGGAGCGCCGCTTTTCGTCAGCGAAACCGCGTCGCTGGGCTCCGTCGCCAAGCGCCAGCGCTGGATGGACGATTCGCTCGCCAGCGTACGTGTGCTTCGCAGCGAAGGCGTTCCTCTCGTCGGCTATACGTGGTGGCCCATGTTCGACATGGTGGCCTGGGCCTACCGGCAGGGTTCGCGCGAGCCCGCGGAATATTTCATCAGGATGGGCCTGTGGGATCTCGATCCCGTGACCCTTGAGCGCACGGCGACACCTCTCGCGGATTCCTACCGGTCCTATGTGAAAGGTGGCATCTCCGCGGTGGGGCCCTTGTCCGCCATCGCCGATGCAAGCGGAGAACGGTTGCATGTTTCATAGCTTCTTTCTGGCGGGGTTCGAAGGGTCGACAGGCTATAATCGGCACGGCCAATGGTTCGATCAGGTTGTCGCCACCGGGCATGAGACCACCGTCCGGGAGGATTACCGGATGCTCGCCGATCTCGGCATCCGCGCCGCACGGGAGGTGATGCGCTGGCCGCTGATCGATTCCGGCAAGGGGCGCTACGATTTCTCGTCCGTCGATCCCTTCATGGAGGCTGCGCGGGAGAACGGGATCGAGGTCATCTGGGATCTCTTCCATTACGGCTTTCCCACCCATGTCGATCTATGGAGTGTGGATTTCCCGAAGATCTTCGCGGACTACTGCTACGCGGCCGCGCGCTACGCCGACCGGCATACGGAGGGAACGCTCTACGTCACGCCGGTCAACGAACCGTCCTTCATGGCCTATGCGGCCGGGGAGAAAGGTCTGTTCGCGCCTCACGCCGAGGGGCGGGGATGGGATCTGAAGGTGGCGCTCGTGAACGCGGCCATCCAGGGAATCGACGCCATCCGCTCCGTTCGCCCGGATGCGCGGATCGTCAACGCGGACCCGCTCTGCCGTGTCGCCTTGCCGGACGACAAGCCGGAATGCCACGACGAGGCGCATGACTTCAACAACCGCCTTGTCTTCCAATCCTGGGACATGCTGTGCGGCCGATTGTTGCCCGAGCTTGGCGGCAGCCGGGCCCATCTCGATATCGTCGGCATCAACTATTACTGGACGAACCAGTGGGAATGGCGCATCGCACCCGGACCCGACGGGTTGATCCCCCCGCTTTCCGACGGCGATCCGCGCCGCATGAAAATCGGGGACCTCGTGCGTGAGGTTCACAAGCGCTACGGCGGCGATCTCCTGATCACCGAAACGGCCCATGTGGGAGAGCGTCGCGGCCCCTGGCTGCGGGAGGTCGCCGAGGAGGCGGATGCCCTGCTGCGCGAGGACGTGCCGTTGCACGGGGTTTGCCTGTACCCGATCCTCGGCATGCCCGAATGGCATTCTCCCGAGGACTGGACCGCCATGGGCCTGTGGGATCCCGTCTGCCATCGGGAGCCGCACGGCGAACGCATTCCTTACCAGCCCATGCTGGAGGCCTTTCAGGACGCGCAGAGGCTCGATGCGCTGCATGCCAGGCGGCTGAAGCGCCGTGAAAGGATGCTGCGCCTCAGCCGCAATCCTGGCAGGAGACACGGACGTTCGGTGCGCGCGGCGGCGGAATGAACGCGGTCGCGCGACGTGTCAGGCCGCGGCTTCCGCGGCCCGCACCGCTTCCTCCAGACGGGCGATTCGCGATTCCATGGCGAGCTCCACCAGGGCGTCGGTCAGGATCGTCGCCGTCGGATCGGCCATAGGCTCATCCCGCAGCAGGCGCAGGGTCGATGCAACCATGCGGCCGCGTCCGTAGGAACGTTCGACGCCCAGCGCCACGGGCTTGTGGATCCAGCCGACCGCGAGGCCTGCGAAGACGCGCGCCTGGAAGTCGAGCAGGTTGCACCCCGAGATCACGAATTCGGGCAGCACCCGGTCCATGGTCTCGTCGAGCAACGGGCCCGAAGGGAAGCGCGCGAAATGGCCCGAGCGCCGCAGCCAGCCGAAGGACGAAGCCCAGTCGCCGGACCAGAGCGTGCCATGGCGCGCCCGCACCTTCACCGCCTGCCAGTGCGGGAAGAACGGATAGAGAGGCATGTCGGTTTCCGGCAGCAGCAGGAGCTTGGCGCCCGCGCGCACATGGTCGGCGATGGCCTTGTTATGCGTGCGGGAAACGACGACGGTGGATTCCTCGAAGGCGCGGGCCAACGTGTAGCCGAGCGCCTGGAAACGCTCGCGGATGTCATCGTCCGGAGACCACACCAGCTCGCGGGCATGCATGGGCTTGGCGCGCTGGGGGTGAATCGCGATGTCGACATGGTTGTGCGCGATGACGCGTCCGTCGGATCCGCGCAAGGCGAGGGTGATCCGCCGCAGCGAGGGCTCGTCCATGGCAGGCAGCTGAAGCTCGACGCGGCCCAGGTCGAGGACGGTCGGTGCCTCGAGGCGCGGCAGGGACAGGATCTGGCTTTCGCCGCAGACCGCGATCTCCAGCTTGCAATCCTCCAGGACGGGTCCGGCCCCGTGAGCGACGGAAAGCTCGAGAGAAGCCTTCTCGCCCGACCAGTAGGAGGCGCGCTCCCATTTCGGCACGACGATGGTGTCCGAGTTCACGATGTGGAAGAGTTCATGGAACACGCGCGTGTTGCGGCGCATGTCGAGAAGACCGTTCGATTCCCAGTGGCAATCGTGCAGTTCGGTGATGACATAGCCCGCGAGGCTGGGCTTGCGCCGCATCGCCTCGATCTCGTACTTGAGCGCGCGGAACTGCTGCCATTGCGCGGCGATCACGAAGCGGCGAAGATCGCCGAAGACGCGGTCCATGCTCCAGTCCGAGAAGCGGTTCTCGACGCCGTGGGCATACATCACGCCCTCGCCCCAGTCGTGGCCGGTCTCGAACCACCAGGGCTCCTCGCCCCTGGTGTCGCGCAGATCCTTCGGATAGGGCAGGCCCCAATTGCCGAACTCGGAGCACATGAGAGGCTCGCGGCCCGTGATCACCGCATCGCCATGGGGCGAGTAGAGCCAGGAGGCGCGGTTCGACAATTCGTCCACGAACTGGTCCCACTGCGCCCGGTGATCAGGATAGGCGGCGTAGAAGTGATAATCCGCGATGTCCGATTCCACATGGAAGCTCGGCGCAAGCGGCGAGTTGTCGACCACGAGGCGCGTGGGGTCATAGGCCTTGAGCCAGGCGAAGGTGCGCTTGAGCCAGTCGCGGTGGTCGGCGTCGTTGACGAGATCGACGCCCCAGTTCTCGTTGATGATCGTCCAGATGACGATGGAGGGATGGTTGCCGTCGCGGTCGACGATGCCTTTGAGGAGCTTTTCCTTGCGCCCGCGCGAGCGGTCGGTGGCCATGCCGCCGTTCGGAAGCTCCGTCCAGATGAGCATGCCCAGCCGGTCGGCCACCTCGTAATAGCGCGGATCGGCCGCCTTGATGTGGCAGCGCAGGCAGTTGAGGCCGAGCTCCTTCGCCTTGCGGAACTGATCTTCCAGAAACTCCACCGAGGGAACGGTGCAGATCGTGTCGGGATAGTAATCCTGGTCGAGCGCGGCGCGCAGATAAAGCGGCTCGCCGTTGAGATAGAACTTGCCGTTGCGCGTCTCGATGGTGCGGAAGCCGAACGTGTCGCCGATGGCGTCCATTACTGCGCCGTTGCGGATCAGCTCCAGGCGGATGCGATAGAGATGGGGATGGTCCGGCGACCAGGCGCGCACATCCTGGATCGCGAACTCGAACGGCATCGAGGTCACGCCCACCTGCGTCTCGTGCATCTCGTCGAGCACCACGTCGCCCGACGGATCGGCGACCTGGATGCGGATCTGCGTCGCCTCCGTCAGCGGGCGCGCGAAGAACACGCCGGAGGCCACGCGGCCCGTGGCCAGGCTGGGCACGAGGCGCACGCGGTTCATGTGGTCGGGAATGCGGCGCTCCAGATAGACCGACTGCCAGATTCCGGAGAGGGGGCCGTACCAGCTCTGCTTGCCGAAGGGGATCTCGGCGAAGGGCGAGTCGGGAAACTCGGCCGGGTTGTCGGTGGGGCTGTCGACGCGCACCTTGATCTCGTTCGCGCCGGGCTTGAGATAGGGCGTGACGTCGAAGGAGAAGGGCAGGAAGCCGCCCTCGTTGTGGCCGACCATCTCGCCGTTCACGAAGACCTTGGTGTTGTGGAAGACCGCGCCGAAGCGGATCCACACACTGTCGCCGAGCCAGTCCTCGCCGATCTCGATGGTCCTGCGGTAGATGCCGATGCCGGCGCGCATGCGCAGGTCCGAGAACTGGGCCTGCCAGGGACTCGGCACCGTGATCTGGCGAACCTCCGCCGGGCCGGACAAACGGTCGTCGGCCACGTGCAGAAACTCCCAAGTCCCGTCCAGACTGATGCGATTGTCCTGCATGATCTCTCCTTGAATCAGAGATTAGCCAAGGGTGCCGAAAGCGGCGAAAACATGACTGAGAACCGGCTGTCGCAGGCGCCCGCCCGGCCTGCGACACCGCGCACCGCTCAAGCTTGTCCGACTCATCGCCCTTGATCTCCGATACCGGTTCGCGGCCCGTTCCGGACAACGGCAAACGGCCCCATTGGATCCGCTGCCGCCGGCACGGGCCTGCCTGGCGAACGCCGGCGGTCCGGATCGCGGCAGGAACCGCCTGCGCCATCTGGCGTTGCCATCACACGACCGGGCCCTGCGGCTCGCCCCACACGTCACGCTTTTCGAAGAGGCAGGAGATGGCTCAACAGATTCCCGACGATCGTGCTCGCCAGGGTGGACCCGGACGCCCGGTCCTGGGCGTTCTGGTCGGGTCGCTGCTGCTTCTGGTCGTTGCCGTCGCGGGATATATGATCTGGGTGTCCGCGCGTTCGCCCGACAATCCCGGAACGGATGCCGCCCGCTCGGCCACCACGGGCTCGACGACGGGTTCGACCCGGAACCCCAGCAGCCGGGTCGAGCCTGCGAACCCGGCCTATCCTGTCCCCGGCGCGCAGCCCTCGGCCAGCGAGCCGCCGAAGCCTTAATCGCATTACCCTATGGGAAGCCGGACGGCTGTTATCGCCGCTCCGGCTTTTTTGTTGCGCTCGGTTTGCCCGGCGGCGAGTTTTCGCCGTAATGATTCGCGAACAAGCGTCGCCGCAGCGTCGCCCGACGCGCCAGGCCATGCGATAGGGTAGAGTGAATGACGAGGATTGGCATGAAGCGGCTCCTGCAGGCCGCCATGATCGTGTTGAGCGTTGCGGCGGGCAGCCCGTCCCAGGCGCAGCAAGCCCCGGCCGCTCCCGATCCTCAGGCGCAGGTTCAGGCCCCGTCCCAGCCGCAGGCGGCACCGCCCGTCATTTCCTCGGAGACCAAGGCCGCCCGCGCCAAGCTCGACGGCTTCAAGGCCGATCTCGACCAGAAGGAAGCGGCCATCCAGGCCCGCACCATGTCCGATGGGGATCTGCAGGCGATCCGGCAGCAGATCGAGCCTATTCTTTCGGAGATCCGTAACGTTATCAGCGAGCAGGCGCCGCGGCTCGAGGCCAGCAAGCAGCGCCTGAGCCAGCTCGGGCCCAAACCCGACAAAGGCCAGCCCGAGGAGAGCGCCGATGTGGCCCGCGACCGCGCGGAGCGCGAAGCGGCCGTGGCGGAGCTCGACGAGACCCAGCGTCTCGGGCGCACCCTTCTGGTGCAGGCAGAGCAGCTCAGCGCGCAGATCGGCGACATGCGCCGGGCGGGCTTCACCCGCGCGCTTTTCGAACAGAGCGACGGTCTTTTCAGCCCCGATCTCTGGATGAGCGTGGTCCAGGCGATTCCGCGCGAGCTGCGGGCGCTCGGGATCATCGCCGAGGATGCCTTCGACCAGCTCCGGCGCAGAGCCACGCTCGGCGTGCTGCTGCTGCTCGGGCTCGCCGTCGGCATCGCCATCGCCCTTTATGCGGGCCGTCGGTCCATCGCGCCGCGCCTCGTACGGCGCGATCCCGGGATCACCGATCCCTCGCGCCGCAGCCGCCTGCTGGCGGCGCTGGCCGTCTTCCTTCTGGGAGCGGCGCCGGCCATCGCAGGAAGCTGGGTCGTCTGGGTCGCGTTCGATTCCGTCGACATCGTGCCGACCCGGCTGGAACAGGTGGTCAGGGCGCTTCTCGGGGGGCTCGCCTTCATCGCCTTCGTGCGCGCTCTGATCGATGCCATTCTCGCGCCGGACCACACCACATGGCGGCTGATCCCGGTGCGCGATGCCTCGGCCGCGCGGATCATGAACTTCTCCGTCACCCTGGCGACGGTCATCGTCATCGGCAAGGTCATCGAGTCCTTCAACAAGGCCATTGCGGCCGCCCTCCCGATCACGGTCATCACCCGGGCGTTCTTCGCGCTCGCAGCGGCCCTCCTCTTCGCGGAGTTCCTGCGGCGCTTCGCGAACCGCGAGGAGCAGGAAGAGGCTTGCCTCGGCCCCTATGTCCCGATGGAGGTCGATCTCGGCGGCCCCTTGCGCAGCCTCGGCTGGGTCCTGGCGGTTCTCGTCATCGGCAGCGTGGTGGGCGGCTATATCGCGCTCGCCTCCTTCCTGGTCGATCAGGCGGTGGGCATTTCCATCATCATCGCGCTCCTGATCCTCGGCATCGCCTTCGCGGACGAATTCATCGGCGGCTCCCTGCGCGGGCAGACACGGCTCGCCACCACGCTCCAGGCCAATACCGGCCTGCGCCGCCGCTCCCTGGAGCAGATCGGCATCCTGGCGAGCGGCATCGTGCGACTTGCGCTCATCGTCCTGGCGATCCTGCTCGTGCTCCTGCCCTGGGGCATCGAATCGACGGATGTGATGGGTTCGCTCAGGGCGCTGTTCTTCGGCTTCAGCGTCGGCGACGTCACCATCTCCCTGTCGTCCATCCTGATCGCGGCCCTGCTCTTCGCCATCGGCTTCACCGTGACCCGAGTCATCCAGCGCTGGCTCGACAACACCTTCCTGCCGGCGACGGAGCTCGATGCGGGCCTGCGCAATTCGATCCGCACGGCGGCGGGCTATGTGGGCATCATCACGGCGGGCGTCATCTCCTTCTCCTATCTGGGCCTGAGCCTGGAGCGGCTCACCATCGTCGCCGGCGCCCTCTCTGTCGGTATCGGTTTCGGCCTGCAATCCATCGTCAACAACTTCATCTCCGGCCTCATCCTGCTCTGGGAGCGTCCGATCCGCGTCGGTGATCTCGTGGTGGTGGGCGATGCGGAGGGCTATGTGCGCCGGATCAACGTGCGCTCGACGGAGATCCAGACCGGCGACCGGGCGATGCTGATCGTGCCCAACTCGAACCTGATTTCCGGCGTCGTCCGTAATCGCGTGCGCAACGACCGCATCGGGCGCGTGCTCGTCTCCATTCCCGTGCCGCGCGCGACGGATCCGGACCTGGTGGCGGAGATCATGCGCAAGGCCGCCCTGGCGCATCGCGAGATCATGAGCGAGCCGGCGCCGCGGGTCCTGTTCAAGAAGGTGACGGAAAACACCATCGACTTCGATCTCGTCTGCTTCGTGGACGACATCGATTCCGCCGGACGCGTGTCGAGCGACCTGTATTTCGAGATCTTCCGCGGCCTGCGGAAGGCAGGCGTGGGCGCTCCCGCGCAGGCTCCCGCGCCCGAACCCGAGGAAGAGGCGCAAAAGGGTCCGCAGGCCGAGGAGAAAGAGGACGAAACCTTAACCCTTCTCAAGGATAAGACGCCCGCATGAAGCGTCTCATCCTCATCAGTTTCGCCGCCCTTGCCCTTTCCGCCTGCCAGAACGAGCAGCGCAGCCAGAGCGGGCGGACACCGAGCTTTTACGTCTCCCTGGCCGATGCCCAGGCGCAGGTCGATGCCGCCATGGCCCGCGACATGATCGGAGCCTATCGGGGCAATAACGGCCTGCGCCCCCTGACCCTCGATCCCGACCTCCAGGCGGCGGCCCAGGCGGAGGCCGATGCCATGGCGATAGCCGACAGGCCGAGCTCGGCGGAAGCCTTCAAGGGGCGGCTCGCCGCCATGGGATACGTAGCCCCGGCCGTTAATCTCTCCGCAGGCTACCATACCCTGGCCGAGGCCTTTTCCGGATGGCGCGAGAGCCCGCAGCACAACCGGGTGCTCCTCGATTCCAGGGCCGCGCGAATCGGCATCGCCACGGCCTATGCCCCGAATTCCAAGTACAAGGTCTACTGGGTCCTGGCCGTCGCGACCGACAGGCGCTGACCGCTTGCGGCAAGACGGACCGAGGGGGCCCCGGAACCAACCCCCGGCCACGCGCTTTAGCTTGAGAGTTCTCCCAAACTGAAAGTGCGCGTTTCAACACATGCCGGATTTCGACCCCAAACTGGGCAGGCAGATGCCGCCGCCCCCAGCGACAGGCCGCGAGCAGGAGGTCGGGCCCGGTCAGGACAACACCCTGGCCAAGGAAGCCAAGGCCGCCGCAGCTCATCAGCCCGAACCCCAGCAGGACCTCGATGATACGGTGAAGCCGAGCATCGGGCGGGAGCTCTTCCTGCTCTTTCGGGACATGCTCCGCAACCGCAAGGGCTGGCCCATGCTCCGGCTCGGAGCCGCCATTCTGGTTGTCCTCATCGGCAACATGTTCGGACAGGTGCGGCTCAACCAGTGGAACGGCGCGTTCTTCGATGCGGTGTCGAAGCGCGATACCTCCGCCTTCTTCCATCAGCTTCTGGTCTTCGTCGTCATCGTCGCCGTGCTTCTCGGCCTCGTGGTGGCGCAGACCTGGTTGCAGGAGCGTCTCAAGATCCGGCTGCGGGAGCGTCTGACCCAGGTCCTGCTCGACCTCTGGCTGAAGCCCAACCACGCCTATCAGCTCGGATTCGTGGGCCAGAGCGGCGCCCAGCCGGACCAGCGCATGCAGGAGGATTGCCGCCTGTTCTCCGAACTCTCGACGGAGCTTGGGGTCGGCATGCTGCAGGCCCTTCTCCTGCTCGTCAGCTTCATCGGCGTGCTCTGGGGCCTGTCGGGTCCCGTGAGCCTCTCGATCGGTGGCACCGCCATCACCATCTCCGGCTACATGGTCTGGGTCGCAATGGGCTATGCGGGGCTCGGCTCGGGACTGACCTGGCTCGTCGGCCGCCCGCTGATCCGCCTCAACACGGAGCGCTACGCCCGCGAGGCGGAACTGCGCTACGCCCTCGTGCGCGTGAACGAGAGCGCGGAGAGCGTCGCGCTCTACAACGGCGAGCCGGACGAGCGGCGCAACCTGGACGACTTCGTCGAGGCCGTCCTCACGGCGTCGCGGCGTCTTTCCGGCGGCCTGGCGCGGCTCACCTGGATCACCTCGGGCTACGGCTGGCTCGCCATCGTGGTGCCGATCCTCGCCGCCGCGCCTGATTATTTCGCAGGTCGTCTCTCCTTCGGCGAGATGATGATGGTGGTGGGAGCCTTCAACCAGGTCCAGGCGGCCCTGCGCTACTTCGTCGACAATTTTCCGAAGATTGCCGACTGGCGCTCGGCGGTGCTACGCGTGGCCACCTTCCGGCAGGCCGCCATCGATCTCGACGAGGTCGCCGCGGAAAACCGCCGCATCGACATCGCAGCCCATCCCCAGGGCTGGCTCAGTTTTGAGGGCGTGGCGATCGCGCTGAGCGACGGCAGCATTCTCATCGAGGACGCTACGGCCGAGATCCGGCCCGGCGAGCGGGTGCTCATCATGGGCGAGTCGGGCTCCGGAAAGAGCACGCTCTTCCGCGCCATTTCCGGACTCTGGCCCTGGGGTTCCGGCAAGATCCGCATCCCTCAGCCCGAGCAGATGATGTTCCTGCCGCAGCGGCCCTATCTGCCGCTCGGAACGCTTCGCGCCGCCGTGAGCTACCCCGCCTCGCCCGACACCTTCGCGGATGCGGACGTGCGCGCGGCCCTCGAGCGCTGCGGCCTGGGCGAATTCGTGGAGATGCTCGACCGGCACGAGCGCTGGGACCGCAGCCTGTCTCTCGGCCAGCAGCAGCGGGTGGCCTTCGCCCGCGTGATCCTGCACAGGCCGCAATGGGTTTTCATGGACGAGGCGACCTCCGCCCTCGACGAGGAGAACCAGGCCTCGATGCTCGCGCTCTTCGAGAACGAGCTGAAGGGCGCGAGCGTGCTGTCCATCGGGCACCGCCCGGGGCTGGAGGAGTTCCACACCCGCACGCTGCACATCCGCAAGACGAGCGAGGGCGCCGTGCTCCTCGCGCGGCCCCAGAGACAGGCCCGATCCGAAAAGCCGAGACTCGGGCCGCGCTGGATCGGCCGCTTCCGACGCAGGCTGCGGCCCCAGGAAAGTTGACCTCCAAAAATGATGTCCATTGGCGGGTTCGATGTTCTAAGATCGGGTTCCTTCACAGGTAGAACCGCATGCGCCTGATCAGGCTCTATATCCGCGTCCTCGGCCTGCTCGGGTCCGATCTGAGGGTCGGCGCCGTCCTGGCGCTCGCGAATGTGGGGCTCGCCATTTCCGCCTTCGCGGAGCCCATCCTTTTCGGCCGCATCATCGACGTGCTCACGCGGGGCCAGGGAGTGGGCGCGCCGCCCGTCTCCTTCGGCGTGCTGACGCCGCTGATTGTCGCCTGGGTCGCCTTCGGCCTGTTCTCCATCGCCGCCGGCGCCCTCGTGGCGCTGCATGCCGACCGGCTCGCCCACCGGCGGCGGCTGGCCGTGGTGGCGAACTATTTCGAGCACGTGCTCGAACTGCCGCTCGCCTTCCACACCACCACCCATTCGGGCCGCGTGCTCAAGGTAATGCTCGACGGCTCGGGGGCCATGTCCTGGCTCTGGCTCGGCTTCTTCCGCGAGCATCTGGCGGCGCTGATCGCACTCATCGTCCTCTTGCCCCTCACCGTGTTCCTGAACTGGCGGCTCGGGCTGCTGCTCGTTGCGCTCGTCGGCATCTTCACAGTGCTCACCGCCATCGTGCTGCGCAAGACCGAGACCCTGCAGGGCTCCGTCGAGCGCTATCATTCGAGCCTTGCGGAACATGCCTCCGATGCGCTCGGCAACGTGCCGGTGATCCAGTCCTTCACCCGCGTCGAGGCCGAGGCGCGCTCGCTGCGCCTCATCATCCAGCAGCTGCTCCAGGCGCAGAATCCGGTCCTGTCCTGGTGGGCGCTCGCCTCCGTCGCCTCGCGCGCATCGGCGACCATCACGGTCACCGCGATCTTCCTGCTCGGCACGTGGCTTCACCTGAACGGGCTCGCCACCATCGGCGAGGTCGTGATGTTCATGAGCATGGCGACCATGCTCATCGGGCGGCTGGAGCAGGCGGTGAGCTTCATCAACCAGCTCTTCATGCAGGCGCCGAAGCTGCAGGAATTCTTCGAGATCCTCGATACCACGCCCGCCGTTCACGATCGCCCGAATGCCAAGGTCGTCGAGCGCTTTCGCGGCGACGTGGCCTTCGAGGATGTGAGCTTCTCCTACGACGGCAAGCGCTCCGCCGTGCAGGACGTCTCCTTCGCCGCGCAGGCCGGGGAGAACGTGGCGCTGGTCGGCGCCACCGGTTCCGGAAAGTCCACGACGCTGGGCCTGCTGCACCGGGCCTTCGATCCGCAATCGGGCTCCATCCGCATCGACGGGCTCGACATCCGCGACGTAACCCTCGCATCCCTGCGCCGCAACATCGGCGTGGTGTTCCAGGAGCCGATGCTGTTCGCCCGCACCATCCGCGAGAATCTCCAGGTCGGGCTGCCCAACGCCACGGATGCGGAGATGATCGAGGCGCTGGAGCGCGCGCAGGCCATCGAGTTCATCGCACGGCAGGCGGAAGGACTCGACACCGTCATCGGCGAGCGCGGGCGCTCTCTCTCCGGCGGCGAGCGCCAGCGCCTCTCGATCGCGCGCGCGCTGTTGAAGAACCCGCCGATTCTCATTCTCGACGAGGCGACGAGCGCGCTCGACGCCGCCACCGAGCGCAAGCTGCAGATGGCCCTCGACGAGGTCATGCGCGGGCGCACCACCTTCGTCATCGCGCACCGGCTCGCCACCATCCGCAACGCCGACCGCATTCTCGTCTTCGATGGGGGCCGCGTCGTCGAAAGCGGCACCTTCGACGATCTCGTAGCCCGGGGCGGACGCTTCGCGGAGCTCGCCAAGGCGCAGTTCATGGCCGCCGATGAGCCGGGCAAGCGCGTGGCCAAGGCATCGGCGCACGCATGACGTCCGCCTTCGATCCGAAAGCGCAAGGCATCCGCCGCCGCGTCAACGGCGTCACGCTGCAGGTCGTCGAGGCCGGGCCGGAAACCGGGCCCCTGGTCATCCTGCTCCACGGCTTTCCGGAGTTCTGGTGGGGATGGCGCTATCAGATCGGCCCCCTGGCCGAAGCGGGATTTCGCGTGCTCGCGCCCGACCAGCGCGGCTATCGCTTCAGCGACAAGCCGCAGGGCCGCCGCGCCTACGATCTCGATACGCTCGCGAAGGACGTGACAGGGCTCGCCGACGCTCTCGACCGCAGAACGTTTTCCGTCGTCGGCCATGACTGGGGCGGGTTGGTGGCCTGGTGGACGGCCTCCCGCTGCCCGGATCGCGTGGACAGGGTGGCGGTTCTCAACGCGCCCCATCCCAGCGTGGCCGGATCCTATCTGCGCGCGCATCCGAGCCAGATGCTGAGAAGTCTCTATGTCGGCTTCTTCCAGATCCCGCGACTGCCCGAGGTTATGCTCTCAGCCAACGGCTATCGCAGCCTCAAGGATGCGCTCTGGCGCACGAGCCGCCCCGGCACGTTCTCCGAGGAGGACATGGGGTTCTACGAGGAAGCGTGGTCGCAGCCCGGCGCGCTGACCGCCATGCTGAACTGGTATCGGGCGCTCCCGTTCAGGCCCGCCATGGAGGACCCCGCCGTGCGCCCGCCGGCGCGCGTCATCTGGGGATGCCGCGACCGGTTTCTCGAAAGGGGATTGGCGGAGGCGAGTCTTTCCTTGTGCCGTTCTGGCGATGTTCGCTGGATCGAGAACGCCTCCCACTGGGTCCAGCACGAGGAGCCGGAAGCCGTCAACGCGGCGTTGCTGGATTTCCTGCGGGCTTGACGGGCAACCCGTCGACCGCCGACAGCGGCGTGATCCGCAATGCCATGATGCGGTTGCGCGACTTGCGCAGCACCTGGAAGCGGAAGCCGTGGAAGGTGAAGATCTGGCCCGTGTCGGGAATGGTCTGCGCCTCGTGAATGACGAGACCCGCGATGGTGGTGGCCTCCTCGTCCGGCAGGTTCCACTCCATGGCGCGGTTGAGGTCGCGGATCGGCACGGAGCCGTCCACGTTCACCGAGCCGTTGGGCTGGAGGCGCACGCCCTGCACCGAGAGGTCGTGCTCGTCCTTGATGTCGCCGACAATCTCTTCGAGGATGTCTTCCAGCGTCACGAGGCCCATCACCTCGCCGTACTCGTCGACCACGAGGGCGAAGTGCGTCTTCTTGGCCAGGAAGGCGCGCAGCTGGTCGCGCAGCGACGTCGTATCCGGAACGAACCAGGTTTCGAGCGCGATGGCCTCGACCTTCAGCTTGCCTGCATCGCCACCCACCGCGTCGAGGGCGCGCAGCAGGTCCTTGGCGTGCAGCACGCCGACGATGTTCTCCTGGCTGCCGCGCCAGAGAGGCATGCGGGTATAGGGCGATGACAGTACCTCGCGCACGATTTCCTCGGAGGAGAGATCCGCGTTGATCGTGCGCATCTTGGTGCGATGGACCATCACCTCCGAAACCGTCAGGTCCTTGAGGTCGAGAAGCCCGCCCAGCATGTCGCGCTCCGCCTTCGCGACGCCGCCTTCCTTGTGCAGCAGGGCCACCTGCCCGCGGATTTCCTCGCTCGCGGACAGGATCGCCGTGTTCTCCCCGATCCTGATGCCGAAGGGCCGCAGCATCAGCCGCACCAGGCGCTCGATGGTGATGGCGAGCGGCCCCAGGAAGGCCACGGCCCATGACATGGGCCGCGACAGGACGAGCGAGGCGGTCTCGGGCGAGGAGATCGCGATCGTCTTCGGCAGCACCTCCGCGAACACGATCACCAGGACGGACATGATGACGGTGGCGTAGATCGCACCTTCCTGGCCGAAGATCGCGACCAGCACGCTCGTGGCGAAGGCCGAGACGCCGATATTGACGATGTTGTTGCCGATCAGAACCGTGCCGATGAAGCGCTCGCGTATCGCGAGCAGCCGGTTCACGAGCTTGGCGCGCTTGTCGCCGCCCTTCTCCAGAACCAGCATGCGGGAGCGCGAGGCGCCCGTGAAGGCGGTCTCGCCCGCCGAGAAGAAGGCGGAGAGGAGAAGGCAGAAGATGACGACCAGGATGGCAAGCCAGAGATCGCCGGAGGATTCTTCGATCATGCGCGCGACGGTTGAAGTTCACTGTCGAGGAAGGCGCGAACCTTCTCGGCCTCGATGCCGGGCGCGATGAAGCTCTGCCCGATGCCGCGCGCCAGGATGAAGGTCAGGGCGCCGCCCTTCACCTTCTTGTCCTGCGCCATAGCCTCGAGCAGCGCATCCACCGTGCCGCAGCCTCCCGGAACATGGGCCAGCCGCGTGGGAAGTCCAGCGGCCGTCAGGTGAGCCTCGACGCGCTCCGCATCGGCCATCGGGCAGAGCCCCAGCGCGGCGGAGAAGCGGAAAGCGAGCGTGAGGCCGATGGCGACGCCTTCGCCATGGACGAGGCGCGCGGAATCGTAGGCCGTGATCTTTTCGAGCGCATGGCCGAAGGTGTGGCCGAGATTGAGCAGCGCGCGGTCGCCGTTCTCGTGCTCGTCGCGCACCACCACGGCGGCCTTGGCGCGGCAGCTCTGCGCCACCGCCTCGTCGCGCTCGGGGCCGCCCGCGAAGATGCCCTGCCAGTTCGCCTCGCACCAGGCGAAGAAGCGCGCGTCGTCGATGAGGCCGTATTTCGCCACTTCCGCGTAGCCGGCGCGCATCTCGCGGACCGGCAGCGTATCGAGGAGGGCGGTGTCGGCGATGACGAGGCTCGGCTGATGGAACGCGCCGACGAGATTCTTGCCGTGGCGCGAGTTGATGCCGGTCTTGCCGCCGACGGAGGAATCGACCTGGGCGAGCAGGGTGGTCGGCACCTGGACGAAGCGCACGCCCCGGCGCACCACCGCTGCGGCGAAGCCCGCGAGGTCTCCCATCACGCCGCCGCCGAGGGCGATCACGAGGTCGCCGCGCTCGATCTTCGCGGCGAGCACCGCATCGCAGACCCGCTCGAGGCCGGCATACGACTTGGTGGCTTCGCCGGGGGGAAGCGTGATGATTGATGAGCGCAGGCCCTGCGCCTCCAGCGACCGGGCGAGCGCCCCGGCATAGAGCGGGCCCACATGCTCGTCGGTCACGATGGCGGCGGCCCGGGCGCCGAGCGCCGCGATGCGCGCGCCCGCGGTCCCGATCAGGCCGCGTCCGACCAGGATGTCGTAGGCCCTGCCGTCGAGCGGCACGGGGACCGCGATGAAGGATGGGCTGCCCGTCCGGGCGGCGGCGCTGGTCATGCTCGGGCGCTTCCCTGATGTTCCTGAGAAAGCCATGCGTTCAGGGCCTTGACGATATCGGCCACCACCCGGTCGTGGGGCGCCTCGTGGGAATCGATGGTGATGTCCGCCGTGGCGTAGACCGGATAGCGCTGCTCCATGAGGCGGCGCATGGTTCCTTCCGGGTCGGGGTTCTGGAGGAGCGGCCGCGTCGAGCGCTTGCGGACCCGGCGCATGAGGATGTCGAGATCGGCCTTGAGCCAGATCGAGATGCCCCGCTCGGCGATGCGCTTGCGGGTTTCCTCGTTCATGAAGGCCCCGCCGCCTGTGGCGAGCACGATGGGGCCCTCCTGCAGCAGGCGGGCGATCACGCGGCGTTCGCCGTCCCGGAAATGCTCCTCGCCATGGATGGCGAAGATCTCGGGGATGGTCATGCCCGCCGCGGCCTCGATTTCGTGGTCGGCGTCCCGGAACGGCAAGTGAAGCGCCTGCGCGAGCCTGCGGCCCACGGTGCTTTTCCCGGCGCCCATGAGACCGACGAGCACAAGCGATCGCATGCCGAGCTGGCGGCTGATGGAAGGGCCGCGCCGGCTTGACTGGTCCTGCCCGCCGCCTTCATCGAGCGAATTGAAGCGGCTGAAATTGTTCATGGGTTTGTCCTAGCACGGGCGCGGCGCGCTGTCACAAGGACGTTATCCCCCTGTCCTCGGAAACTTGACCAATGGCAGGGACTTGCCTTCGGGTCCATGGCATGGTTCTAGCGGGATAACGCATCAAGAGGCTCAGGTTGCCCACGCTCTTTCGGTTCCTCGTCGTTCTCGTCGTTCTCGCGGGCCTTGGCTTTGCGGCCATGTTCGCCCTCGCGACCCTCGTCGACCCCGACCCGCGCGAGATCACGGTTCCGGTGCCCACCCACCGCACCACGCCCTCCGCTTCATGAGCGGCGCGCGCCTCGCAAGCCTTTTCCTCGACATGCTCGCCGCCGAGCGCGGCGCTTCCAGGAACACGCTCGAAGCCTATCGGGGCGACCTCGACGATTACCTCGCCTATCTGGCGGAAACCGGGGGGCAGCCCGATAAAGCCGTCGCCGCCACCATCCGCGGCTTCATGGCGAGCCTCGAGGAGCGGGGCCTGAAGGCCTCCTCCGCCGCCCGCCGCCTCTCCGCCGTGCGCCAGTTCCACAAGTTCCTCTACGTGGAGGGCTATGCCCCCGCCGATCCGACGGCCGCCGTGTCGGCCCCGAAGCGGGGCAGGGCGCTGCCCAAGGTCCTGTCCGTTGCCGAGGTCGACCGCCTGCTCCGGGTCGCCCATGAGGGCGTGCAAAACCCCGATGCCCCGCCTGCGGAGCGCCTGCGGGCGGCCCGCATGGCCTGCCTGCTCGAACTTCTTTACGCCACGGGCCTGCGCGTCTCGGAGCTCGTGGCGCTGCCCCGCAGCGCCGCCAGGACCCGCGACCGCTTCCTCGTGGTGCGGGGCAAGGGCGCGAAGGAGCGGCTGGTGCCGCTCACCGAGGCGGCGCGGGAGGCCGCGCGGGCCTATCTCGCCATGCTGGAGGAGGGCAAGAACGCCGCCGGCCCTTGGCTCTTCCCGGCGGACAGCGAGAGCGGGCATCTCACCCGCCAGGCCTTTGCCCGCGACCTGAAGGCCGTGGCCGGAGCCGCCGGCCTGCGCGCAGACAAGGTCAGCCCCCACGTGCTCCGCCACGCCTTCGCGAGCCATCTGCTCCAGAACGGGGCGGACCTGCGCGTGGTGCAGGAACTGCTCGGCCATTCCGACATCTCGACCACGCAGATCTACACCCATGTGCTGGACGAGCGCCTGAAGAGCATGGTGCGCGACCTGCATCCCCTGGCGGCGGGGGAGGGGAAATAGCGCTTCCCTTCACCGCCGCTTCAGCAGAAACACCCCCTGCTCGCCCAGCAGGTTCCACACCCACCAGGGCAGGCTCACGCGCATGGGCTTCCCGCCGGCGTTGAGCGCCACGGCCTTGTCCATCTGGGCGCCGACCTCGCCGCACATCTCCACGAAGTCTCGGATGGTGCAGAAATGGATGTTGGGCGTGTCGTACCAGGAATAGGGCAGGTTCTCCGTGACGGGCATCCGGCCCCGGAACCCCAGCTCGCAGCGCACGCGCCAATGGCCGAAATTGGGGAAGGACACGATGGCCCGGCGGCCGATGCGCAGCAGATGCTCCAGCACCGCCTTGGGCCGGCGCGTGGCCTGGATGGTCTGCGACAGGATCACGTAGTCGAAGGCATCGTCCGGGTAATCGGCGAGGTCCGTGTCCGCGTCGCCCTGGATCACGGGCAGGCCCTTGGCGAGGCAGGCATTCACGCCCTCGCGGGAGATCTCGATGCCGCGCCCGTCGACGCCCTTGCTGTCGCGCAGGAGGGCGAGGAGCGAGCCGTCGCCGCAGCCCACGTCCAGCACGCGGGAGCCGGGCTCCACCATGTCGGCGACGAGCAGGAAATCGAGGCGATGGCCGGGCTCGGTCTCGGGCGAGGGGAGGGCGACGGGCAGGCTCATGCGATCCCCCGAATCCGCGCGGCGGCATCGATGAAGCCGCGCGCCGCCGCGAACATCTCGGGCTCGTCGAGCAGGAAGGCGTCGTGCCCCTTGTCGCTCTCCACCTCCACGAAGGCCACCGAGGCGGCGGCCGCGTTCAGCGCATGGACGATGGCCCGCGAATCGGAGGTGGGAAACAGCCAGTCGGAGGTGAAGGAGATCACGCAGAAGCGCGTCGCCGTGCCCTTGAAGGCCCTGGCGAGGGAGCCGCCGTGCTCCGCCGCGAGGTCGAAGTAATCCATCGCCCGCGTCACGTAGAGATAGGAATTGGCGTCGAACCGCTCGACGAAGGCGATGCCCTGGTAGCGCAGGTAGCTCTCGATCTGGAAATCGGCGTCGAAGGAGAAGGTCGGGGCGCTGCGGTCCTGGAAGTTGCGGCCGAACTTCCGGTGCAGGGCCATCTCGGAGAGATAGGTGATATGCGCCCCCATGCGGGCTACGGCGAGGCCCTTGGAGGGACGCGTGCCCTCCGTCAGGTAGCGTCCGCCGCGCCAGTCCGGATCGGCCATGACCGCCTGGCGGCCGACCTCGTGGAAGGCGATGTTCTGGGCCGAGTGACGCGCCGCCGTGGCGATGGGCAGGGCGGAAAAGACCCGCTCCGGGTAGCTCACGGCCCATTGCAGCACCTGCATGCCGCCCATGGAGCCTCCGACGACGCAGAACAGGCTCTCGATGCCGAGCCGGTCGATGAGGGCCGCCTGCGCCCGCACCATGTCGCGAATGGTAACGACCGGGAAATCCAGCGCATAGGGCTCGCCGGTCGCCGGGTCGATCGAGGCCGGGCCGGTGGTGCCCATGCAGCCGCCGATCACGTTGGCGCAGATCACGAAGAAACGGTCCGTGTCCACGGGCCTTCCGGGGCCGACCATGGTGGTCCACCAGCCGGGCTTGCCCGTGACCGGGTTCGCATTGGCCACATGCTGGTCGCCGGTGAGCGCGTGGCAGATCAGCACGGCGTTGGACCTGTCGGCATTGAGCGTGCCGTAGGTCTGGTAGGCGATCTGCCAGGGGCCGAGCGCCACGCCCGCATCCATCAGCAGCGGCGCGTCCGCGCCAAAGCGCATGACCAGGCTCGACGGGTCGTCGACCTGGCTTCGCGGTTCGGAGGACAGGGGTGCAGAGGACATGACGTGTCGGAAATGTTCTTTCTTCCGAACAACCGGTAATGCGGAGCGCCTGCCACGTCAACGAACATGACGCCTCGGCGCGGGGAGATGTCGGAGGCCGGATTGAAAGCGCCATCCTGCACTTGGCAGGCGCGCCCAAGGCTGCGAAAGAAGGGCATCGATCCGAGGAACCCGTCCATGTCCGCCGAGAAGCCCGCTCCGTCCCTTGCCGAACTGCGCCAGGAGATCGACCGCATCGACGAGGCGATGCACCGGCTGCTCATGGAGCGCGGCACCATCATCGACCGCCTGATTGCTTCCAAGAAGGCCTCCGAGACGGGGATCAGCTCGGCCTTCCGGCCCGGGCGCGAGGCGTCGATGATGAAGGCGCTGGCCGAGCGCCACGAGGGTCTCCTGCCCCTCGATACGGTGGAGAGCATCTGGCGGGTGATCATCGGCACCTTCACCTATGTCCAGTCCAACTACTCCGTCCATGCCGACATCTCGGGCGGGGATGCCCCCATGCGGGACTCGGCCCGGTTCCATTTCGGCTTCACGGTTCCTTACGTCACGCATCCGAGCGCGGCGGCGGTGATCGAGGCGGTGGCGGCCTCGCGCGGCGATCTCGGCATCTTCCGGCTCGACCAGGGCGCCACGAGCGGCGCCTGGTGGCGCACGCTGGCCGACCGGGACCGCCCGAAGGTCATTGCGCGCCTGCCCTTCATCGAGCGGCCGGATCATCCCGCCGGCACGCCGGTCTTCGTCATCTCGAAGCCTCTCGTGGATGCGGCCGTGCGCGACGTGGTGCTCTATGCCGCGCAGTTCGAGCGCTGGCATCGCGGCGCCAACGAAGCCCTGGGCCGCCTCGGCGGCGAGGTGGTGGCGAGCGCCGCCGACACGAACGGATTGTCGGAGCTGATCGCCGTGCCCGGCACGGTTTCGCCCGCGCAGCTGCGCGAGACCCTGACCCAGGCGGGCGCGAGCCTCGCCCAGCTCGCCGAGGTCGGCAGCCATGCCGCACGTTTCCACGTGAAATGAGACCCGACCTGCGCTAGAGCATGTCCCGGCGAAGTGGGTACCGGTTCGCCGATGAGCGCATGCTCCAAAGCCCAAGAGCCCTTTTTGCCGATCCAAGTGTTTTCAGGAAGTCCCAAGATGTCCGCCCGTCCCGAGCCCCGTCCCGGCGTGATGCAGATCGAGGCCTATGTGCCCGGCAAAAGCGCCGTTGCGGGGGTGAAGAAAATCCACAAGCTGTCCTCGAACGAGACGCCGCTGGGACCCTCGCCCAAGGCGATCGAGGCCATCCGGGCCGCCGGTCACTTCGAGCTTTATCCGGACGGGTCGGCTGCGAAGCTGCGTGAGGCGATCGCGGCGAAATACGGGCTCAATCCCGACCGGCTCGTCTGCGGCGCCGGTTCCGACGAGCTTCTCTCCCTGCTCGCCCATGCCTATGTGGGCCCCGGCGACGAGGGCATCTATTCGCAATACGGCTTCCTGGTCTACCGCATCGCCATCCTGACTGCGGGCGGCACGCCCGTCGTCGCGCCGGAGAAGGATTACCGGGTCGATGTCGACGCGATCCTCGCCAAGGTCACGGACAGGACGAAGATCGTCTTCCTGACCAATCCCAGCAACCCGACCGGCACCTACATCCCGTTCGACGAGGTCAAGCGGCTGCACGCGGCCCTGCCGCCGCACGTCCTGCTCGTCCTCGACGCGGCCTATGCGGAATATGTGCGCCGGAACGATTACGAGGCGGGCCTCGAACTCGTCGCCACCTCCGAGAACGTGGTGATGACGCGCACCTTCTCGAAGATCTACGGCCTCGCCAATCTGCGCCTCGGCTGGATGGTGGGCCCGGCCCATGTGGTCGATGCGGTCAACCGGATCCGCAGCCCCTTCAACATCAACGGCCCCGCCATGGCGGCCGGCATCGCCGCTATCCAGGACGAGGCGCATGTGGCGAAGGCCGTCGAGCACAACGAGCGCTGGCTTTCGTGGCTGTCCCAGGAGATCGAGGCACTGGGCCTCAAGGTCACGCCGAGCGTGTGCAATTTCATCATGATCCACTTCCCGCAGGAGCCCGGACGGACGGCGAAGGACGCCGATGCCTTCCTGTCGGGCCGCGGCCTCATTCTGCGCCGGATCGAGAGCTACGGTCTGCCCCATGCCCTGCGCCTGACCGTCGGCGACGAGGAGGCGAACCGCCTCGTCGTCGAGGCCCTGCGCGATTTCATGGGCGTCAAGGATTTCATGGGCGGCAAGCATGCCTGAGCGCCTCGGTCCTCCCCGTGAAACGCCGCTCTTCGAGCGCGTCGCCCTGATCGGCCTCGGGCTGATCGGCTCATCCATCGCGCGCGCGTCGCGCCATCTCAACCTCGCGCGCACAATCGTCGCCGTCGACGCGAGCGAGGCCGTTGTCGCGCGGGTGCGCGAACTCGGGATCGCGGACGAGGCGACCACCGACATCGCGGCCGGCGTCAAGGATGCGGATCTCGTCATCCTCTGCGTGCCGGTCGGCGTCTGCGGCAAGGTCGCCGAGGCCATGGGCCCCGGCCTGAAGCCCGGCTGCATCGTTTCGGATGTGGGTTCGGTGAAGGCCTCCGTGATCGCGCAGGTGCAGCCGCACCTGCCGAAGGGCGTGCATTTCGTGCCTGCGCATCCGGTGGCGGGCACGGAACATTCCGGCCCCGATGCGGGCTTCGCCACGCTCTTCCACAATCGCTGGTGCATCCTCACCCCGCCCGAAGGCGAGGACGAGGGAGCCGTCGAGCGCGTGCGCGCGTTCTGGTCCGCCATGGGCTCGAACGTGGAGACGATGAGCGCGCAGCATCACGACCTGGTGCTCGCCATCACGAGCCATGTGCCGCATCTCATCGCCTACAACATCGTCGGCACGGCGGCAGATCTGGAAACCGTCACGCAGGGCGAGGTGATCAAGTTCTCCGCCGGCGGCTTCCGCGACTTCACCCGCATCGCCGCGTCCGACCCGACCATGTGGCGCGACATCTTCCTGCACAACCGCGAGGCCGTGCTGGAAATGCTGGGCCGCCTGAACGAGGATATCGCCCTGCTCGCGCGCGCCATCCGCTGGGGCGAGGGCGACAAGCTCTTCGACCTCTTCACCCGCACCCGCGCCATCCGGCGCGGCATCATCTCGTCGGGCCAGGAAACGCCGGAGCCGGATTTCGGCCGCCGGCGCGAGGGCCAGTAAAAGCCCCGATCAATAAAGCGGCTGCAGCTTCACGTTGGGGATCACGAAGGGTCCCATGGCGAGAAGGCCGTTCTCGAGGCGCAGCGGCGGCATGGGAGCAAGGCGCGGCTTGTCGCCCGGCTGGGCTGTGCCGGCGCGCGGATTCTGCCCCAGCAGCATGCCCAGGATATTGCCGCCGACGCGGCCGCCGGTCAGGGTGCCGATGAGGCCGTCGAGCCCGGCCGCCGCGACGTCGAGCCGGCCCGTGGGCCGGCGCTGATCGTCGAGGCGCAGCTCGCCCTTGGTCTCGACCCGGCGCGCGCCCTTGGCGGCCGACAGCATGAGAACGTCGATCTTGCCGCCCGCTCCGCGCCAGAGTTCCAGCTCCTCCGCGATGGTTCCTCCCTTGAAGCCGTCGGCCTGCGTGACGGTGATGTCGGCATTCAGGTTCGTGGGCTCGGCGCCGCCGATGAGCGCATCGAGCAGGGGAAGGCGCGCCTCCGTCACGGAGGCCGCGACGTCGCGGGCCTGCTCGGCGGTGCGGGACGGGTTGGGGCGCACGTGAAGTTCCAGGTGCTTGCCGGAGCCCGACAGCTCGCCGGTTCCCAGGCCGGTGACGGTCACCTTCGGCGCGTCCGCCGCGATGGAAAGGCGCTGCAGGCCCGTCTGGGAGGCATTCACGCTCGCCTGAAGGAGATCCCAGCTGCCCTCAACCGCCACGGTGCCGTCGCTGACCCGCAGGGGCCCCGCCAGCTCGGCGATGATGCGGCGCGGCTGATAGATCTGCGCCACCGCCTCGGTGCGGCCGAAGGAAGCGGTCACGACGCCCCGCCTCACGTCGAGGGAATTGCAGATCAGTTCGATGCGGAAGGGATAGCCTGCGATGGTGCGGTCCGCGCAGGTCCATTGCCGTCCCTGGCGGGCCTCCGCCGCGAGCCAGCCGTCGAGGGCGTCCACCGCGCGGTTGCGGATCGCGAACCAGGCAACGCTCCAGGCGATGGCGACGAGGAGCAGCAGAACGAAAGGCGTGTAGAGCCAGAAACGGCTGCGACGAACATTCCCCACCGGGGCGGCCTGATCCATGTGCGATCTCCTGTTGTGCCGGCGCTTCGTAACCCAAGCGCCGCGTGCGGAAAAGTGGACCCGCCTTCTCATTGAGAAACGCTCTTCAAAACGGGCGGCGAATCGATTCCAAAAAAGGTGCTCCCTTCCGGGTCCGATGCTATACGCCCGAAACAGGCAAGGTTCGGGCACGGGTGAGATGAAGGACCTCACGGAGGATTTATGGGTGTTCGGCTACGGCTCGCTCATGTGGCGGCCGGGCTTTGCGTATCGCGAGCGCGTGCACGCCCATCTCTACGGCTATCACCGTTCGCTCTGCGTCTTTTCCCATGTCCATCGCGGGACACCCGAGCATCCGGGGCTGGTGCTGGGGCTCGATCGCGGCGGGCGCTGCCACGGCGTGGCGTTCCGCGTGGCGCCGGAAGAGGCCGAGGCCACCATCGGGTATCTGCGCGAGCGCGAGCAGGTCACGGCGGTCTACCTGGAGCGTCATCTGCCGGTGCGCCTGGCCGATGCGCGCCGGGTCCGCGCGCTCGCCTATGTGGTCGACCGCAACCATGGGCAATATGCGGGCCGCCTCTCCTTCGAAGAAGTGGTCCGGCTCGTGCGTCAGGGACAGGGCATTTCGGGGCGTAACCCGGATTACGTCCGCAACACCTACGATCATCTCGTCGGCATGCAGGTGATCGATCCGCTGCTGCACAGAATCGTCGCCGCTCTCGCTCAGGAGGCCTGAGTTTCTTCCTCGCGCAGATCCTCGAAGATCGCGCGGCGATCCTCGTCCGTCGTGGCGAGCCGGTGAATGTGGAGTTCGGTGGCGCCCCGTTCGCGGACCTTGGCGAGCCAGCGCAGGCGCGTCTGCTCGGCAGGCTCCGCGCCCGCCATGGCGGCATCGACCACCATGCCGGTTCCGGCGCGGTCCCGCTTCACGGCGAGAATCACGGCGTCGGCGACCTCCAGAAGCTCCGCCTCGTTGAGCGGGTGCACGCCGACGATGTAGCGGCGGCCGGAACGCCCGCGCCAGGAACTCAAGGTGGAAGAGGAGCGAAGCCCTGCGGTCGCCCGTAGCCTTTCCTCGCGCACGCCAGCCCTCCGCATCCGGTCGTTGCGGAGATCCCGCATGGCCGCATTCCAGGATATGGTTCGTTTGTTCGCCATATGTTCTTATATGTAAGAATCGGCGGAAGAGTCGTCAAGACGCCGGAAACCTTGGCTGGACTGGGTTTTCGAGCTTTCTTGCCGTCCCCGGGCAACGGAGGCCGGGCAGGGGCCGCCCCGCGCTCCGGCCGGGAATGACGCGATGGGATGACGTTCGTCAGGCCTTCGAGAGCGAGGTCTCCGAAGAGGATGAGGGGCCGAGTCCCAGCTCCCTCCGGCCCTCTTCGTAGAGCCGGTTAGAGGCTCCCTCGATCCGCGCCTGCACTTCCTGGAAGAATTCCTCCCGCGGCAGGCCCGGGGCGATGGGATCGAGCACCTCGATCCGCACCGTGCCGGGGCGGCGGATGAACCGGCGGCGCGGCCAGTAGAGGCCCGAATTCATGGCGACCGGGATGCAGGGGAAGCCGAGATTCTGGTAGAGATGCGCCACGCCGTACTTGTAGGCCGGGGGGGCTCCCGGCGGACGGCGGGTGCCCTCGGGAAAGATGATGATCTGGCGTCCGTGCTGGGCCTCGTCCTTGGCGCGGGCCGTCATCTGGACGAGCGCGAGCGAGCCTGCCTTGCGGTCGATGGGCACGCAGCGGGCTTTCGCAAGGTACCAGCCGAAGAAGGGGATCCACATCAGCTCCCGCTTCAGGATGTAGGTCGGGTCGTCGAGGATCGTGACGAGGGCGAAGGTCTCCAGAAACGACTGGTGCTTGGCGGCGACCAGCGCCCCGCCCGGCGGGATCTTCTCCCGGCCCGTGATGACGACCCGTGTTCCCGCGATCACGCGCAGAAGCCAGAGCGACGTATGGGCCCAGGTCTGGACTAGCCGCATGAACACGCGGCGCGGCACCAGGAAGGCCGGGATCAGCATGATCAGCCACAGGACCAGGTTGACGTAGAAGGCGACGTTGAACAGCAGGGAACGGACGATCAGCATGGCTTCTTGAAAAAGGAAAAGCGGAGCAACGGGCTCCGCGGGCGCGCCACCTTATAAGGTTTTTTGCGGCTTCTCTAGCGCCAGACGGGCTCTGCGACGAGCTGCCGATTGACCGGCGACCCGCCGCTGATGATCTGGACGACCGAGGAGCGCTCCGGGTCCTCCTCGAAGCGGGTGCGCACCCAGACTGCCAGGAACTTCAGGTATTCCGAAAAGATTACCCGGGCCACGGCCGGATTGTGCCACCATTCGTGCGGATCGATGGTCGCGGCGACGGGATAGGGGATCTTCTGGAGGTTCGGCAGGGCGTGGTCGAGTTCCACGAGGGTGCGCGGCATGTGGTAGTTCGAGGTCACCACGATCAGGGTGCTGAAGCCGTTCTGTTCGGCCCAGCGCCGGGTCTCGATGGCGTTCCCGATGGTGTTGCGGGCCCGGTAGTCGAGGTCCACGCAGCAATCGAACAGGCGGCGCTGGCCGGGGTTGAGCCGGGCGATCTGCTCGCGACTGGTGTTCTCGTTGACGCCCGAGATCAGCAGACGCTGGGCATAGCCCTTGGCCAGCAGGTCGATGGCGTCGCCGATGCGCTGCGCGCCGCCGGTCATGGCGACGATTCCGTCCGCCCGGGTCTCCGGGGGCTGCTCGAAGCGGTCGAGGCTGTAGACGAAGCTTAAGAAGCCGAGGAAGCCGACGATCGCGGCAGCGGCGCCGGCCCAGAAGCCGAGGCCCAGCAGACGCCGTGCCCATGAACGGCGGGCGGGCGCTCGGGACGATTCGGGCATCGTCCAGCCCCAGCCGAGGGCTTCCATGGTGTCCCTGGCGTCCGGCGCACTCCAACTCTGCGTTCGCGAGGTCATCTTGGACGAAGATAGTGGAGAATGCGGCAAGGGAGAGGCAACCCGCTTTGTCCGGTCGGCTGTCACCATCAACCGCTTTCGTTAAGAAAACGTCTCACGGTCAGGCGCGAGACGATGCCCGTGATCAGCGCCACGAGCAGGGCGATGAGGACGACGACCGCATAGCCGCTCCAGCTGATCGTGAAGGCGCCGAACAGGGCCTCGATCTGGTCGCCCGTGGGGCTCGCCCGCAGGGACCGGGTCACGAGCCCGAGAAGCAGGGTCAGGACCAGGGCCGCCCCCGCGCCGATGGCGCTGCCGCGCAGCCCGAGGCGGAAGAAGCGGCGCTGGAACTCCCTGGCGATGAAATCGTCGTTCGCGCCGACGAAATGGAGCACCTCCACCACCTCCCGGTTGCCCGCCATGGCGCCGCGGGTCGCGAAGATCACCGCAAGGCCCGCGGCGACGAGCACCAGAACCACCAGAAACACGCCGATCCCGATGATGGTGTTGGCCATGGTCGAAAGCCGCGAGACCCAGAGGGCGTGATCGTCCAGGGTTGCCCCCGGCACCTCGCGCTGGAGGGATTGCCTCAAGTTGCCGAAATCGGGCTTCGCGCCCTCCTGGATCTTGATCACGATCAGGCGCGGCACCGGCAGGTCGTTGAAATCGAGGCCGGTTCCGAGCCAGGGCTCGAGCAGGCGTTCCGATTCCTCCTTGGTGAAGGCCTGGGCCTTCTCCACGCCCGGCGCCTGGCGGGCGAGGGCGGTCGCGCGTTCCACGTCCTGCTCGATGGAGCGCTGGGGATTGGGGCGGATCTGGATCGTGACCTCCCGGGCGATCTCCGAGCGCCATTGGGCGGAACTCGCGGAGACGAGCTCGGCGCCGCCGGCGCAGAGCGCCGCCAGGAAGGTCAGGATCGCGATGACCGCGGCGAGCGCCTGCCCGCCCGCGGAATCCACCGGCACGAGGGGGGCGTTGCGGCTCAGCGAGGCGGGCAGGGACCGTTTCGGCCCGTCCGGAGCCGCGGCCTTCCTCAGTCGAGGCTGGGAGGGGGCGTTCATCCGGCTCACTCGTCGATATGCAGCCTGCCGTCGCCGAGCACGAGGCGGCGGACGTCGAGCTGGTCCATGAGGCTGAAATCGTGGGTCGCGATGACCACGGAGGTTCCGAGCCGGTTGAGTTCGATGAAGAGGCGCAGGAGGCGGCGGGCAAGCGAGGGGTCCACGTTGCCGGTGGGCTCGTCCGCGAGCAGAAGGTCGGGGCGCACGATCAGCGCGCGGGCGATTGCCGCGCGCTGCTTCTCGCCGCCGGAGAGCACGGGCGGGAGCATGTGCATGCGGTCGCCCAGGCCCACCCAGCGCAGCAGCTCCACGACCTCGGCGCGATAGCTCGATTCCTCCTTGCCCTGCACCCGGAGCGGCAGGGCCACGTTCTCGTAAGTGGTCAGGTGATCGAGCAGGCGGAAATCCTGGAAGACCACGCCCATGCGGCGGCGCAGGCCCGTGAGTTCGTCCTTCGAGATCCGGGACACGTCCTCGCCGAAGAGCGAGATCAGGCCGCGGGTCGGCTTCACGGAGAGCAGGATCAGCCGCAGGAGCGTCGTCTTGCCGGCGCCCGAGGGGCCGGTGAGGAACTGGAAGGAGTTGGGCTCGATGGAGAAGGTCAGGTCGCGCAGGACCTCGGGCCCCATGCCGTAGCGCACGCCCACATTCTCGAAATGCACGACCGGGGCCGCGCTGTCATCGAATTCCTCGTCGTAATACGCTCTCACGCGCGCTCAAGCCATCCTTGGAAATTCATGGTCCCGTGGCGGGAAAAGCCCCGATTCGCTCCCTTATCGCCCCGCCATGGTTAGCAAGCCATAAACTTGCCCAGGAGGCACGGGAAGCGGCCGCCTCGCGGGACATTGCCGCAGGACGGCGCCGAAAAGCACCGTCACCGTTTGACATCCTCGGCCAAGCATGGTCGTGAAGGGGAAAGGCCCCAAGCCATTGTCGCATTCTTTCTGGACGATCATGATGACCGCTGCCCACCGTATCCGGGTTCTCTTCGACGAGGACACCATCGCCAAGCGCAACGAGACTCTGGCTCAGGAGATCGCGGATGCGAAGCCCGAGAACCTGCTCGTCGTGGCCGTGCTCAAGGGCAGCTTCATGTTCGCCGCGGACCTGATCCGCGCCCTGCACCGCGCCGGCCTCTCGCCGCAGGTCGAGTTCGTTCACCTGTCGAGCTACCTGGACGGCACGGTCTCGACCGGCAACGTCACGATCCTGCGCGACATCGAGAGTGACGTGCGCGGGCGCGACGTGCTGCTGGTGGACGATATCCTGGAATCCGGCCGCACGGTCACCTTCGCCAAGGATCTGCTCATGGCGCGCGGCGCCAAGAGCGTGAAGACGGCGGTTCTCCTCGAGAAGCCCGGCAAGCGCGCCGTGCAGATCGAGCCGGACTATGTGGGCTTCACCTGCCCCGACGTGTTCGTCATCGGCTACGGCATGGATGTGGCCCATTCCTACCGCCAGCTGCCCTTCGTCGGCGTCCTCGACCATCACGACCCGGACCCGGACCTGTTCGACGAGAAGCCGTCCGCATAAGGGGCGGCCGGTCAGCCGTTGAGGTGCCAGACGGCCGCGTTCAGCGCGGTCGCGAAGGAAACCCAGGCGAGATAGGGCGCGAGCAGAAGCGCCGCGACGCGGTCGAGATTCCAGAAACGGCGCATCGTCGCCAGGATCGCCACGATCAGGGCGGCGATGACGACGAGCCCCAGGATCGGGCTGTGCGCGCCGAAGAAGGCGAAGGACCACAGGCAGTTCAAGGCGAGCTGCACGAAGAAAGCCGTGATGGCGGCAAAACGGCCCGGGAGATGCTTCGGCAGGGACAGGATGCGCCAGACCGCATAGGCCATGAGGGCGTAAAGCAGCGTCCAGGCGATCGGGAAGGCCCAGTTCGGCGGCGTGAAGCCCGGCTTCTCGAGGCCTGCGTACCAGGTCGGGATGTTGGGGTTGGTGACGAGGCTGCCCGCCGCCGCCACGGCCACGACCGGCAGCACCGCGATCAGAATCCGTTGAAACGGCGGCGTTGCATGACCGTCCGTCATGGTTTGCTCTGTATCCATTCTCGAAATCCCTTTAAGACGGTGCGTCATTCTTCAGTGATGCAACCTGTCACGCTTCCGGAGGTTCCCCATGCCGTCATCGCGTTCCCCATGGTCGAAGCGCAGCCTGACCGCCCAGGCCATGGGCCATGTGGACCCGATCACCAAGGGCGTCGTGCCGCCGATCCATGTGGCGACCACCTATATCCGCGATGAAGACAACGCGTATTCCTCCGGCTTCGTCTACGGCCGGCCGGACAATGCCACGATCCGCGAGGCGGAGGAAGTTCTGGCCATGCTGGAGGAGGCCGAGGCCGGCGCGCTCCTGTTCTCGTCTGGCATGGCGGCGGCCACCGCCGTGTTCCAGGCGCTCGATCAGGGCGATCACATCGTGGCCTCCAAGGTCATGTACTGGGCCCTGCGCAACTGGCTGATGACCGAAGCCGTCCGCTGGGGCCTCCAGGTCGATTTCGTGGAGACGGACAATCTCGACGCCCTCGCCAAGGCCGTTCAGCCGGGCCGCACCAAGCTCGTCTGGGTCGAGACGCCCTCCAACCCGCTCTGGACCATCACCGACATCGCCGCCGCCGCCGAGATCGCCCATGCGGCCGGCGCGCGGCTGGCGGTCGATTCCACCACCGCCTCGCCGGTCCATACCCGGCCCCTGACCCTCGGCGCCGACATCGTCATGCATGCGGCCACCAAGGTGCTCAACGGCCATTCCGACGTGGTGGCGGGCGCGCTCGCGGGCGCGAAGGCCGATGCGTTCTGGGCGCGGATCGCCAATATCCGCAAGATGCAGGGCGCGATCCTCGGCCCCTTCGAGGCATATCTGCTCATGCGCGGCATGCGCACGCTCCATGTCCGCACGGCCACCCAGGCCAAGAGCGCGCTCGACCTCGCGCAGCGCTTTTCCGCCCATCCCAAGGTGGCGCGGGTGCTCTATCCCGGCCTGCCGCAGCATCCCGGCCACGACATCGCCGCCCGGCAGATGGAGAACGGCTTCGGCTACATGCTTTCCATCCAGGTGTCGGAAGGCGAGGCCGCCGCGATCCGCACGGCGGCGCGGGTTGGGCTGTGGAAGCGGGCGACCTCGCTCGGCGGCGTCGAGAGCCTGATCGAGCACCGCGCCTCCATCGAGGGGCCCGGCACGCCGTGCCCGCCCGATCTTCTGCGCCTGTCCACGGGCATCGAGGATGTGGAGGATCTCTATCGCGACCTCGACGAGGCTTTGCGGGGGTAACGTCCCGACATCGTTCCCGGCCGAAGCGGCGAAGGGGAAGGGGACCCATGGCGCCTTCGCGCATGGATGGCTCCCCGTCCACCGCTTCGCGCTCCCGGGATGACACCCTCACGTTTCGACAGATCGGTGGATTACGGGCTCCCCTTAGCCAGCTATATTGATCTTGTCACAAAACTTGTGCTTCTCTCGGCTAATGCGAACGCTGTTTCGCAACAGAACAAATCCAGGGGAAGACCATGACACAATCCGTAACCCGCCGCCGCGTCCTGCAGACGGGCGTTGCCGCCGCCGCCATCGCCGGAATGCCGCATCGCGGCTGGGCGGCCGGCCCGGTCGTGAAGCTCCGCATTCTGGAGACCACCGACCTGCACGTGAACGTCTTTCCTTACGATTACTACCGCGACGCGGCCGACGACACGGTCGGCCTTGCCCGCACGGCCACCCTCGTGAAGGCGGCCCGGTCCGAGGCCAAGAACACCCTGCTCTTCGACAACGGCGACCTGATTCAAGGCTCGCCGCTCGGCGACTTCATCGCCTATCGCCGCGGCATGAAGGCGGGCGACGTCCATCCCATGGTCGCCGCCATGAACGAGCTGAACTACGATTGCGGAACCCTGGGCAACCACGAGTTCAACTACGGCCTCGAATTCCTGCAGAACTCGCTGGGCGCGGCGAAATTCCCGCTGGTCTGCGCCAACGTTCTCAAGGCCAATGGCGAAACCCTGCAGAAGCCCTGGATCATCCTCGAGCGCGAACTCGTCGATGAATCGGGCGCGAAGCAGAAGCTGAAGGTCGGCGTGATCGGCTTCGTGCCGCCGCAGATCGTGCAGTGGGACAAGTCGCATCTCGACGGCAAGGCCACCACCATCGACATCGTCGATGCGGCCAACAAGCACGTGCCTGCGCTGAAGAAGGCGGGGGCCGACATCGTCGTCGCGCTCTGCCATTCCGGCATCGCGGGCGGCGAGCGCAAGGGCGGCGAGGAAAATGCGGCGCTGCACCTCGCGAAGGTCGACGGCATCGACGTCATCCTCACCGGCCACCAGCACTTCGTGTTCCCGGGCGGCAAGGAGTTCAACAACATTCCCGGCGTCGACGTGAAGGCCGGCACGCTCCATGGCAAGCCCGCCGTCATGGCCGGCTTCTGGGGCAGTCATCTCGGCCTCGTTGACCTCGAGCTGACCAAGGAGGGCGATGCCTGGAAGGTCGCGAATTTCCGCACCGAGGCGCGCCCGATCTACGACCGCGTCGACCGCAAGGTCGTCGCGAAGGTGGAATCGGATGCGGGCGTGATGGCGGCGGCCCAGGCCGGTCACGACGCCACGCTGAAATACGTGCGCGAGCCCGTGGGCACGACGGCGGTGCCGATCCATTCCTATTACTCGCTCGTGGCCGACGACGCCTCCGTGAAGCTCGTAGCCGAGGCGCAGGCCTGGTACGTGGCCGACCAGCTCAAGGCCTCCGCCTTCAAGGACCTGCCGATCCTCTCGGCAGCGGCGCCCTTCAAGGCCGGCGGCCGCGGCGGCCCGAACTACTTCACCGAGATCAAGCCCGGCCCGCTCGCCATCAAGGACATGGCGGATATCTACATCTATCCGAACACGATCCGCGTGGTGAAGATCACGGGCGCGCAGGTGCGCGAGTGGCTCGAGCGCTCGGCCGGCATCTACAACCAGATCGACGTGGCCAAGGGCGGCGAGCAGGATCTCATCAATCCGAAGTTCCCGGCCTACAATTTCGACGTCATCGCCGGCGTGCAGTACAAGATCGATCCGACCCAGGCCTCCCGCTATGACAATGACGGCAAGCTGGTGAATCCCGATGCGCATCGCATCAAGGAGCTGACCTATAACGGCAAGCCCGTGGCGGACGATCAGCAGTTCATCGTGGTCACGAACAACTACCGCGCGGGCGGCGGCGGTAACTTCCCCGGCGCCGACGGCACCACCATCGTGTTCGAGGCGCCCGACCTCACCCGCGACGCCATCATGCGCTACATCGTCGAGAAGAAGGAAGTCGCGCCGAAGGCGGACGGCTCCTGGTCGCTCGTCGCGCCTGCGGGCGTCACCATGACCTTCACCACCGGCCCGAACGCCGCCAATTACCAGCCGGCCGGCATCAAGGTCGAGAAGATGGGCGATGCGCCGGAAGGCTTCGTCAAATATCGCATCGTGAGCTGATCGCGCATCGCGCGGAATTTGGGACGGCCGGGCCACAGCCCGGCCGTTTTCGCACGAGACATCGACTGTTGTGCGGGCCCGGCCCAAACCCGTCAGGCTCTCGGCCCTTGGATCGCGGAGACTCGTCCGCATCTACGGTCGGGGGGAAGAGTGTGGCAAGCTTGCACGCCGGATCGTGACGCCGGTGTAGGATCGGACGATTCGACGATCATCGAGCGGACTTCAAGGTTTGCCTGGCAATGCGTCATTCGAGGGATCGTGCATCGAGCAGATCCTAAAATTGCAAGTCCATTTTTCGCGTTCGATGATCTTGCGAACAATACTCGTTCCTCGATTGGCATGAGGATGAAAGACCTGACTGATATTCGGATTTCAGTCCGTCGATCTTTAAAAAAGCCTTATTCAAATACTATCCTCTAAAAATCAGTAGTTCATGAATCGGACGCTGTCCTTTTAGGCGCAATACTGCCCTCGAAGAACTCCATATTTCGAGGTTTTCTCATGGATGCGCATCTTTCCTCGGCCGAAGGCTATCACGCTCGTGTCGTCAGTCGCTCGACAGGAACTTTTGCCACCCATCATTTCAATAGCCAAGATCATGAGCTGGCAATGGAATGGGCTCGCCGCTTGGCCCAGTCGTGCCGGGTGGAGCTGTGGCGTGGAGCGCGGCTGGTCGCCTCATTCCCGCCCCTGCCGAACCGGGCGGCAAAGCATAGCCGTTTCCAATAGCCCGTCCCCATTACGGTTTCCGGACACCCTTACAAATGACGTGTTGCCGCTATATGCTTCAATTGCCAGCGGTTCCCTAGTCGGCCGTTGCCCTTTTCGGCGCATGCTGCGTCTCGAAGCTTCCCAGGCTTTTGGAGGATCAGCCATGCCCGTCGATTTGCCCCCGCGCCAGAAGCCGGACTCAGCCTTGTCCGTATCGTGGAACCTGCTCATCGACCGGTCCCTGAACTGGCTTGCCGTCTTCGTCGGCGTCGGTCTCTGCCTGTGGGTAGTCGGGCTCACCGTCTAGAATTAGGCTTACCCACACAGCTCCCCGTAACGGAAGGATCGCTTTGAGGCTATCGAGGCGGCGTGTTCTTGCATCCGGACCGTGAACGCAAGCCCCGGCTCAGCCTGATCCGTATCGCAGTCCTCGGGCTGATCGGCTTCGTTCCGATGGCGATTCTGATCTCCTGAAGCGCCGCGGGCGCTCCGCCACGATGTCGGAAATGCTCTGAGCATCGTACAATGTCATACGGTTGAGATGTTCCGGGATTATGCGCGCTCACATGATGAGCCGTTTCAACGAAGATGGTATCGATCGTGCGCTCGATGCAGACGATTGCTCCCACCACTGCCCGAGCTGGTTTCTCGCTTTCCTGGCGGGGCTGGCCCTGCTGGGCCTCGTCGGACATCAGCTCACCGGTTGAGGTCCGAGCCACGCTCAAGGCAGCGTGATGACATCGCTCATGGTCTCCGGCTTGGGCTCCTGGCCGAGGCGGCGGCCCTTGGCGAGAAGGATCGTGCCGTTGAGCTCTCCGCCGAAGAGAAAGATCGCGCCCAGCGTATAGAGAAAGATCAGGGCCACCATGGCGGTGGCGAGCCCTCCATAGGTGGAGGCATAGGCTCCCGGAAAGAACTCGAGATATGAGCTGAAGGCGAAGCCGCCGAGGAGCCAGAGCGCCAGGGTCACGCCCACGCCCGGCAGCACCGCCCGGAAACTCCGTTGCCCCGCGGGCACGAGCTTGTAGGCCAGCGTGAGCCCCGCAACGATCACCACCGTCGCGACGCCGATGCGCAGGAAGGCGACGAGACCGTCGAAGGGTTTCAGGGCCGGGACCCAGGAAACCACCCCGCGCCAGACGAAGGGACCGAGCACGACCAGGAGCGCCATGGCGAGCAGCACGAAGGCGCCCGCGATGACGAAGGCGATGGATTCGAGCCGCGTCAGCCACCAGGCCCGGGTCTCGCGCACGCCATAGGCGCGGTTGAGCCCGACCCTGAGGCTTTCCACGCCGCTGGAGGCGAAGTAGAGCGCCAGCACGAGGCCGAAGGTGACCACCCCGCTGCGGCGGACGGTGAGGATGTTGTGCACCTCGCCCGCGATGGGCCCGGAGATTTCCCGCGGCCAGGCTTCGAGGATGATGTCCGCCACCTCGTCCGCCAGCGTCCCGGTGCCGAACAGGCTCGCCAGCGCCGTGACCAGGATGAGGAACGGAAACAGCGAGGTCAGCACCGAGAGGGCGATATGGCTCGCAATGGCCCAGGCATCGTGCAGCACGAAGCGGGTCGAGGCGATGGCGAGAAGTTCGAGCCAGAGGCGAAGGCGGTTCAAGAGCGGGGTCTCCAGGCTGCTGGAGATGGTGCGGCAGGGGTTAAAGGACAAGCAAATGACGTCGGCCAGCCTAGCGCATCGTGTGGAAAAGTGGACCCGGTTTTCGCTTGAACAATGCGCTCCCTCAGGAAGCATCGGATGCAAAAGGGAACCAGGCGTCCATGGCCCGATCCCAAGGAAGTTCTCTTCCGGGCCCGTACCCCTCGACGATGGAACGAGCCGCTCCCGGATCGACAAGGGCCCGACCGCGGGCCTACAAGACGGATGATCCTGCCGCTGCCCTTATCCACGAATCCTCCATGAATCCGAATCCGCTCGCCCGCCTCGCACCGCCGCTCTTCGTGCTCATCTGGGCGACCGGATTCATCGTGGCGCGTTTCGTCGCGCCCTATGCCGAGCCCTTGACCTTCCTCCTGGTCCGTTACGCGCTCGCCATTCTCGTGCTCGTCGCCATCGTCGCGGCGGCGCGGGTTTCCTGGCCGCGGCGCTGGAGCGATTGGCGCAACAGCCTGATCGCCGGGGTTCTTCTGCACGGCTTCTATCTCGGGGGCGTGTTCTGGTCGGTGAAGCATGGGCTTCCGGCGGGCATCAGCGCCCTCGTCGCGGGTCTCCAGCCGCTCACCACGGCGCTTCTCGCCGGGCCGATCCTGGGCGAGCAGGTCTCTCTCCGGCGCTGGGCCGGCATCGCCCTCGGCTTTCTGGGGGCTGCGCTCGTGGTCGCGCCGAAGCTTGGAACTGGCGGCGTGCCGCCGCTCGCTCTCGGCATTTGCATCCTGGGCATGCTCTCGATCACCCTCGGCACGATCTGGCAGAAGCGCACCGGAAGCACGCTGGACCTGCGCGTGAACGCGGCGATCCAGTATATGGGCGCGGCCGCCGCCACCCTGCCGCTGGTGCTGCTGTTCGAAGAGGGACGCATGGAATTGACTGCGCCGCTCCTCGGCGCCCTGGCCTGGGCCGTGTTCGGGCTCTCCATCGGCGCGATCGGCCTGCTGCTCTTCCTGATCCGCCAAGGCGCGGTGGTGGGGGTGGCGACGCTGCTCTATCTCGTGCCGCCCGTCGCGGCGCTCATGGCCTTCGGGCTCTTCGGCGAGACCTTGAGCCTCGTCCAGCTCGCAGGCATGGCGCTGGCGGCCCTGGGCGTCGCCGTGGCCAGCCGCAGCTGATCGCAACAAAACCCCAGGCGGATGGGCCTGGGGTTTCATGAAGCGGAAGGCCTATTTCGTGATCTTCACGGAGACCGGATCGCTGGCGGGAAAGGTTTCTTCCACGCCTTCGTCCAGGAGATCTTCCTGGTGCTTCTTGTTGTTCGCGGATTTCTTCTCGTCCTTGCGCCTTTTCTCTTCCTGCGCGGCGTTCGGATTGCGGTTCTTGTCCGTCATGGTGCTCTCCATTCTCGGATCGGGGTGTCCAGTCAGGAAGACAACGCATCAGGCCAAGCTTCGATCCGTCCTTTTTGTCGCCTGAAACGAAAAACGACGCCTCACGGCGTCGTTTCCCGAAGGTTGAAATGATCAGCGCGGCTGGCCCTGCTGCTGGTTGACGAAGTAATCGAAGGGCAGCTCGGCGATGCGGAACCAGGTCATCTCCTTCTCGCGGAAGGCGTTCCAATGTTCGTATATCTTCTTGAACTTGGGGTTCGAGGCCGCGATTTCGCCGTAGAGCTTGAAGGCTTCCTTGTAGCTCTGCTCCATCACGTCGCGCGGGAAGGGCCGCAGCTGCACGCCCTGGCCGACGAGACGACGGATCGCGTCCGCATTCTGGGCGTCATACTTGGCGACGCACATGGCGTTGGCTTCCGCGCAGGCCGCTTCGAGGATTGCCTTGTAATGCGCGGGCAGCTCGTTCCACTTGCTCATGTTCACATAGAGCGAGGGCTGCGCGCCGCCTTCCCAGAAGCCCGGATAGTAATAGTACTGAGCGACCTTCACGAAGCCGAGCTTCTCGTCGTCGTGCGGGCCCGAGAACTCCACCGCGTCGAGGGTGCCGCGTTCCAGCGCCGGATAGATGTCGCCTGCGGCAAGCACCTGCGGCACCACGCCGAGCTTCTGCATGATCTGGCCGCCCATGCCGGCGATGCGCATCTTGAGGCCCTTCAGGTCCTCGATGGATTTGATCTCTTTGCGGAACCAGCCGCCCATCTGCGCGCCCGTCTGACCGGCGGGAATCGGGAATACGTTGTAGTCCTTCATGAACTCGCGGATGAGTTCGAGGCCGCCGCCGTAATACATCCAGGCATTATGCTGGCGCACGTTCATGCCCCACGGCACGGAGGTATCGAACATGAAGGTCGGGTCCTTGCCGATGAAGAAGCTCGACAGGGTGTAGGAGCACTCGACCGTACCGTTCTGCGTGGCGTCGAGGGTTTGAAGCGCGCCGACGATCTCGCCCGCTGCGAAGGTCTGAATCTGGAACTTGTTGTCGGTGGCAGCGGCCACGCGCTTGGAGATCATCTCGCCGGCGCCGAAGAGGGTGTCGAGGCTCTTCGGATAGGCCGAGGCCATGCGCCAGCGAATCTCCGGTTGCGCCTGGGCGATGGCGGGAGAGGCGACGGCGCCCGCCGCGGCGGCAAGCCCCGCACCTTTGAGAACTTTTCTTCTATCCATGAGCGTGTCCTCGACAGATTTATGTCGTTCATGCCGGATTGGCTGAACACTTCATAAAGGGCGAGGCCGTCCGCTGTCACCCCTCCTTCCGTCGGAACCGCCCCGGTTCGGAAGCCGGTGAACTTTCACCGTCCCCGGCGGGGAGCCGGGCTCTTGGCGGCAGTCGTGCTGACGCCTTCGGCGATCTCCTCGTTGGACAATTCGAAATGGGCGTCGGCTGCGCCTTTGTCCGGCGGAACGTCCTTGAAGGAACGGATGCCGGCTTTCGATCCGCTATCCACCCGGTTGTCATCCACGTGGTCGATGTCGAGATCGGGGTCGCGTTTCTTCGAGGCGCCCATGGCGCCCGTAACCTTTGCCGCTGCGCGCTTGGTGTTGCCGACCTCGTTGCGCTGGGTCGGTCCCGCGACGAAGTCGTCGCCGGTCTCGGTCTGCGACGCTTCGTTCATCGCTTCATCCAGGTCCGGTTCGGGAGGGCGGCCTCGCTTGTCGTGCGCCATGAAAAACTCCTCTTCCATCTGTGCCATTGGTCCGCCGAAGCGGAAATCTCGGGGGCCGATTCGCACGTTACCGGCCGACTTCCTTTTGAATGTCCTGCAACAATGTCAGATGATCCTTGATATGGTTGCGCGCGAGCCTTGCAATGTTCGTCATCTCACGGTTGCCGGAGACCTGCCGGAGATAGGCCTCCTGGAGATTCAGCATCTCCTGATGACCTTGGATCTGCAGCGCGACATAATCTCTGTCGAAGGCCGCGCCCATTTCCGCGCGGGAGAGTCGCTCCATGGCCTGCGCGTCCTTCTGCGGCAGTTCGGGCGCGGTGGAGGCGGCCTGGCGGGTTCCCTCGGACGTCGAGGCCGTCGCGCTGGGTTCCGCGAAGGAGTGCATGATCTCGGTCAAGAGATTCTGCTCGGCGATCTCGAAATCCGCGAACCGTTTCACCTGGGGATCGCGGGCCTTTCCGTGAGCGAAGTTCGATTGCTGCAGCGAGACCGTGCCGAGCGCCAGCATCTGCTGGATGTAGGATTGCTGAGCTTGGAGCGATTGTTGATCCATGCCGGCGGGCGCGGCGGGCGCGGCGGGCGCGGCGGGCGCGGCGGCCTGACCCTGGCGCATTGGTGTCCGGAGGTCCTGCGGCGCACCGCCTTGCTGCGTGCGCTGCTGGCGATCCTGCGCGTTCTGTCCAAGGCCCGGATTGGTCTGTGTCTCGGCGGGACGCGGCGTGGCAGGATAGGGGATGGCCTGGTTTTGCTGTTGGGCGAAAGCCGGCAGGCTCACGGCGGCCGCGAGACCGGCGATCACGAGATGGCGTGACGACATGGGATGCTCCTGCTTGCGCGATCTGTGAGCGAACGTTCGCAGGCAGATTTGGTTCGAGCCGCGTCCCGCATGCGCGGTCAGACGCGAACTTCCCGCAAGCTTATCCGTTGCCTCCGCGACGACCGCTCGCAGAATGTCGATGTCGGCTTTGTCGACGTGCGAGAGCAGAGGGCTCGAAACCGCAGGCCACAAACAGTTTATAACTTTGCAAGGCGCCTTTTTGTTTCATCCGCCTTGAAACTTTCGCCTTTCCCCGCCGTTAGCCATCGAACCTTCACAATGGAGGAGCGAATGAGTCCCGAAGGCGCCGATAACAAGATCCTGGTGCAAAGCTCGACTATCGACCTGGGGGAAAACTTTCCCGAATACGCCAAAACGAACATCCATCGCATCGCCGGAAAATATTTCGGGCGGCTGAGTGCGGCCTCCGTGCACGTCGCCCGGGAAGGAATCACGTACCGTTGCACGGTCAACATGCAGATGGGCGCGTTGAAGAAGATGAGCGGGGAGGCCAAGAACAAGGATCTCTACGCCGCCTTCAGGGCCGCGCTGCAAAAGACCGGCAAGCAGCTTCGCCGCTCCAAGCGGGAGCTGCGCGAGGATAAGGCGGAGCGACTCGACAAGGGCATGGTCCTGCGCGAGGGAACCGCGCCGCGCCGCCCGAATCGTCAGGATGAAAGCGCCGCTGAATCCGCTGCCGCCGACGAGGGCGACTACCGTATCGCCGCCGAATGATCGGACGAAGAAGACACTGGAAGCTCCGAAATGAAAAAGGCCGGGCGTGACGCCCGGCCTTTCCCGCATCTGCGGATCGTGGATCAGTTGAGCCGCACGCCCTGCGGCGGGCGCTCCGTGCCGCTCACCGTGACATCGCCGATCATCAGGCCCATGGGGCCTGCATGAACGGGCACGGTCTCGCCGTCCTTGATCTCGCCGGAGAGAATGAGCTCCGCCAGCGGATCCTGCACGTGCTTCTGGATCACGCGCTTCAGGGGACGCGCGCCATAGGCCGGATCGTAGCCCTTGTCGGCGAGCCAGTTGCGCGCCTCCTCGTCGAGCTCGAGGGTGATCTTGCGATCGGCCAGGAGCTTCCGGAGACGGCCGAGCTGGATGTCGACGATCGCGCCCATCTCGCTGCGTTGCAGCCGGTGGAAGAGGATGATCTCGTCCACGCGGTTGAGGAACTCGGGCCGGAAATGCGAGCGCACCACGGCCATCACCTCGTCGCGCACCTCGTCGGTGTCATGGCCTTCCTTCTGGTTCACCAGATATTCGGCGCCCAGGTTCGAGGTCATGATGATGAGCGTGTTGCGAAAGTCCACGGTGCGCCCTTGCCCGTCCGTGAGGCGACCGTCGTCGAGCACCTGCAGGAGGACGTTGAACACGTCCGGATGCGCTTTCTCGATCTCGTCGAACAACACCACCTGGTAGGGCCTGCGGCGGACGGCCTCGGTGAGCGCGCCGCCCTCCTCGTAGCCTACATAGCCGGGAGGCGCGCCGATGAGGCGGGCGACCGAGTGCTTCTCCATGTATTCCGACATGTCGAGGCGCACGAGCGCGGTCTCGTCGTCGAACAGGAAGGCGGCGAGCGCCTTCGTCAGCTCGGTCTTGCCGACGCCCGTTGGGCCGAGGAACATGAACGAGCCGATGGGCCGGTTCGGATCCTGCAACCCGGCGCGGGCGCGCCGCACGGCGGTGGAGACCGCTTCCACGGCTTCACGCTGTCCGACGACGCGCTTGGCGAGTTCCTGCTCCATCTGCAGCAGCTTCTCGCGCTCGCCTTCGAGCATCTTGTCGACGGGCACGCCGGTCCAGCGGGAGACGACGCCTGCCACGTGGTCGGGCGTCACGGCCTCTTCCATCAGCCCGCCGCCATCCGCTTTCGCCTCGACGTCTGTAAGCTGCTTCTCGAGCCCCGGAATGACGCCGTAGGAAAGCTCGCCCGCCTTCGCCCAATCGCCCGCGCGCTGGGCGGCGGCCAAGTGGTTGCGCGCCTCGTCGAGCTTCTTCTTCAGATCCGCGGCGGTGCCGAGCTTGTCCTTCTCTGCCTTCCAGCGGGCGGTGATGGCTGCCGATTGCTCTTCGAGATCCGCCAGCTCCTTCGTGAGACGCTCGAGGCGATCCTTGGAGGCGGTGTCCGTTTCCTTCTTCAGCGCCTCCTGCTCGATCTTCAGGCGCACGATCTCGCGGTCGATGTTGTCGAGCTCCTCGGGCTTCGAATCGACCTGCATGCGCAGGCGCGAGGAGGCCTCGTCGACGAGGTCGATGGCCTTGTCGGGCAGGAACCGGTCGGTGATGTAGCGGTTCGAGAGCGTCGCGGCCGCCACGAGCGCGCTGTCGGTGATGCGCACGCCGTGATGCTGCTCGTACTTCTCTTTCAGGCCGCGCAGGATCGACACGGTGTCCTCGACCGTGGGCTCGCTCACGAAGACCGGCTGAAAGCGGCGGGCGAGCGCCGCGTCCTTCTCCACGTGCTTGCGGTACTCGTCGAGCGTCGTCGCGCCGACGCAGTGCAGCTCGCCGCGTGCGAGCGCGGGCTTCAACAGGTTCGAGGCGTCCATCGCGCCGTCGGCCTTTCCTGCGCCCACCAGCGTGTGCATCTCGTCGATGAAGAGAATGATGCCGCCCTCGGCCGCGGTCACTTCCTGCAGCACGGCCTTCAGCCGCTCCTCGAACTCGCCGCGATATTTCGCACCCGCGATCAGCGCACCCATGTCGAGGGCGAGCAGCTGCTTGTCCTTGAGCGATTCCGGCACGTCGCCGTTGACGATGCGCAGCGCCAGGCCCTCGACGATGGCGGTCTTGCCGACGCCGGGCTCGCCGATAAGCACCGGGTTGTTCTTGGTGCGCCGCGAGAGCACCTGGATCGTGCGGCGGATTTCCTCGTCGCGGCCGATCACCGGGTCGAGCTTGCCGTCGCGCGCCGCTTCGGTGAGGTCGCGCGCATATTTCTTGAGCGCATCATAGGCGTTTTCCGCCGTCGCGTTGTCGGCGGTGCGGCCCTTGCGCAGGGCATTGATGGCGGTGTTGAGGCCCTGAGCGGTCACCCCGGCGGCGGCCAGGATCTTGCCCGCTTCCGAATCCTTCTCGACGGCCAGCGCCAGCAGCATGCGCTCGACTGTGACAAAGGAGTCGCCCGCCTTCTCGGCCGCTTTCTCCGCGGTGTCGAAGAAGCGCATCAGCTCCCGCGTCGCCTGCGGCTGCGCAGCTGCGCCCGACACCTTCGGCTGCTTGGCGAGCCACTGCTCGACCGCGGCATGCGCATCGCGCGAGCGGCCGCCGGCGCGGTCGATGAGACCGGCGCACAGACCTTCGGGGTCGTCGAGCAGAACCTTCAGCACATGGCCGGGAGACAGCTGCGGGTGGCCTTCCCGCATGGCCAGGTTTTGCGCAGCCTGAACGAAACCCCGGGCGCGCTCGGTGTATTTCTCGAAATTCATCGTGTCATCCCTCCTGAGGCCAGCCCGCCCTCTTGGAGGCACAGGCCGGCCCTGCGATGTCGGACCCCCTCGGAGGAGCATCCGCTGCGCTTAAGGTGGGAGCATTGATCCAGAACAACAAGAGGGGAACCGGCTTTCCTTCCTCGCATTGACGAAGGCAACAGATGGAGGAGGCCTGCATGACACGCGACCCGCGCACGGACGCCGAGAAAGCCCGCGCCGATCTCGCCCGCAATGCGGAGATGGGCTTGGCCGTCCCGGAAAGCCCGGCCGAGCAGGAGCCTTCGGTGACGCCCGAAACCTTCGGCGACACGACCGAGAACGGGCGGGTTCCTCCCTTGCCCGGCCAGACGCCCGAGCAGGTAGAGGCCAGCCGCGACATCGGCGATTCCACCGGCAGCATCGCCACGTCGCGGGACATCCCGGTCGATCCCAGGCGCGTGAAGGCCCCGCCGACCCACCGCAGCGACGAAGAGGATGGGGTGCTTACCCGCGCCAAGGAGTAGGAGAATGGCTCTTTCAGACTTTTTCGCCCGCCTCAACCCGAAGAAGCGCAAGGCCGAGAAGGCCCGCGAGGACCTGAAAGCCAATGCCGAGAAGGCGCTGCGCATGAAGCAGGAGGCCGGCCCCCAGGCCAGCATTCCGGCGCACCGGACCGCCAATAAAGGCATGCAGGCGGACCCGCATCGGGTGGAGGTCGACGCCTCCGGTGGCCGCGAGGCCGGCTTCACGCCCCAGCTGAAGCGCTCCAGGGTCGCCCGTTCGGGGGATGCTTCCTAGAGCCATTTCAGGAAAAGTGGGAACCGGTTTTTCGTCCGAAATGGAGGCCAGCAAGGACTTGTGCAGCGACGTGCGATTTCATGAAAATGCAAACGGCTCTAGGTTCCGCGAGCGCTCGCGAAGAGAAGCCCCGTCGTCCGGCGGGGCTTTCTGATTTGCGTTGATCGCCCCTGGGAAAGGAGCCGGAGACCTTGCTCCGCACTTCTGCGCCTTCTATCGGTAGGCCATGAGCATCCGCATCGCCTCCCTTCAGCGCTATCCGGTCAAGGGCCTCTCCCCCGAGACATTGTCCTCCGCCACCCTGGCGAAGGGCGGCTATTTCCCGGGTGACCGGCTTTTCGCCATCGAGAACGGCCCGGCCGGGTTCGATCCGGGAAACCCGCAGCACCAGCCCAAGATCAAGTTCCTGATGCTGATGCGCAACGAGAGCCTGGCCCGGCTGAAAACCCGCTATCTCGACAGCATCACGACCCTCTTCATCGAACAGGGCGGGCGCGAGGTGGCGCGGGGCGATCTCTCCACGGCGCAGGGAAGGCTCGCCATCGAGGCCTTCTTCCGCCGCTTCATGCCGAAGGAGCTGCGCGGCCCGCCGAAGCTGCTGACCGCTCCCGAGGGCTTCCGGTTCACCGATTCCCGTCGCGGCTTTGTCTCGCTCATCAACCTTGCGAGCGTGCGGGCGCTCGAGAACGTGGTGGGTGCGCCCGTCGACCCCCTGCGCTTTCGCGGCAACATTCACATCGAAGGTCTCGAGCCCTGGGCGGAGTTCAATCTCGTGGGGCAGGTGCTCGCCGCCCCCTCGGGCGCGCGCCTCAAGGTGACGAAGCGTATCGAGCGCTGCGCCGCCACCAACGTGGATCCGGACACGGGCATCCGCGACCTGGAAATTCCGAAGGGCCTCATGCAGGCCTATGGCCATTTCGACTGCGGCATCTATGCCGAGGTTCTGGATGGCGGGGCCATAGGCCCTGGCGATACACTGGAGCCGGAGCAGGACGCCCAGGCGCAATTCTCCTTCGCCTGAGCGGCCAATCGGGGAAACGACACTTCAGAAGAGAATATACTGGTGGATGTTTGAAATGGTGGTCGCCGTGTCCTGTATGAAGATCTTGCCGTTCCCGCTGGGGCTGTAGGTTCCGATCCGGTAGATGAAGACACTCGGGTTGTCCGGGTCCCTCTCCGTCCCCACGTCGTAGCTTGAGATCAGCCCTGCCTGTCTCAGGGGCCTGAGGTCGATCCGGTCGCCCTCGGTCGGCACGAAGCCGCGGATCTTCTCGACGCTGACGCGATCGCTGTATTCGAAGATCGTTGCGCCGAGAGAGCCGAACAGGATGTCGTCTCCTGCGCCCCCGTTCAGGGTGTCGTTGCCGTAGACGCCGTCGAGAACGTTGGTTCCGGCATTGCCCCGAATATAGTTATTGCCGAGGTTGCCGAGCCCGACGACAACCTCGGTGCCTCCGATCAGAGTGAGATTTTCGAGGTCGTCCTGGAGCAGGATCGTTCGGGTGAGGCTTCTGTCCGGATTGAAGGTGCCGAAGTTGAAACCTGCGCGCAGGGTATCGGTGCCCGATGTGTCGATGACGACCTCGGCCGCGCTATCGACCGTATAGATATCGTCGCCATCGCCGCCGATCAGGGTATCCGTTCCGCCCATGCCGTTCAGGATGTTGTGGCCGCTGTTGCCGACGATGCGGTTGTTCGCGGCATTGCCCGTGCCGTCGATATTTTGGAAGCCCGTAATCTCAAGGTTCTCGAAGTTGTCGCGCAGGGTATAGCTGAAGCCGACCCGGACCGTATCCGTGCCCTCATCGATCGCTTCGATCAGCGTGTCCAGGTTATCGATGGTGTAGACGTCGTCCCCGCGACCGCCTGTGAGCGTGTCGCTGCCGCTGCCCCCATCGAGGCTGTCATTGCCGTCTCTTCCCTCCAGAAGGTTGTTGCTGCCATTGCCGACGAGGCGATTATTGAGGCCGTTGCCGTAGCCGGTACTCCCCAGGGTGCCGACCAGCTCCAGGTTCTCGACATTGTCCGGGAGGGTGAAGCTTGCGGCTATCGACATGACGTGATCGGTTCCCTCTCCCGCGAGCTCGACCACCACGTCCTCTTCCCGGTAGACCAGATAGACATCGTTGCCCGTGCCGCCCACCAGGCTGTCGGTGCCACCTCCTCCCCCTCCGGAGAGGCTGTCATTGCCGCCTCCGCCGAACAGGGTGTCATTCCCTATTCCCCCGGTAATCGTATTATTGGAGTCGTTCCCGGTGCCTTGGAGGCCCGATCCGTCTGGAGACTGAACGATAAGCTCTTCCACATGGTCGGGAAGCACGTAGGAGATCGACGAATAAATGCGGTCTCGTCCGCCGCTGGCCTCTTCGACCACCACATCGTTGCTGTCGCCTTGATTGATGAAGTAGGTATCGTTGCCGTGGCCGCCCCGCAGGGTGTCGTCGCCTCCGCCGCCTGAAAGAATGTCGTTGTTGCTGCCGGTGGTGATGTCGTTGGCGAGCGCGTTTCCAATTGCGCTGTTGGATTCGGTATCGTTCTCGATGATCAGGTTCTCGATCCTATCGCCCAGGGTGTAGGAGCGAAGCGTTGTCCGGACCGTGTCGATGTCCTCGTCGCCGCCCCGTTCATCGATGACATCGGAGGTATCGCCGTCGATCACGTAGACGTCGTTGCCGTCACCTCCGACGAGGGAGTCACGGCCGAGGCCTCCGATGAGCGTGTCGCTGCCGGCACCGCCTTCGAGCGTGTCGTCGCCATCGGCGCCCGAGAGACTGTTGCCGAGATCGTTGCCGGTGATGAGGTTGTTCCGGCCATTGCCCGTGCCGGCGATGGCGCCGCCGACGAGGACGAGCCACTCGACATGGTCGCCGATCGTGTAGTCGGTGGAGGCATGGACGGTGTCGTATCCGCCATCCTCGGTCTCCACGATCTCATCGCCCGCATCGTCGACGAGATAGAAATCGTTGCCGCTTCCGCCCTCCAGACGGTCGGCACCTGCACCCCCGTCGAGAACATCGTTGCCGCCGCCGCCCTGGAGATCGTTGGCGAGGGCGTTGCCGATGAGGTTGTTGTCGAGATTGTTACCGACTCCTCTCACGGCTGCGCCGATAAGGATGAGCTTCTCGAGATGATCGCCCAGCACGTAATCGACCGACGAGCGGACGGTGTCGCTCCCGCTCTCTCCCGCTTCCACGATCGTATCGTCGGTGTGATCGACGATGTAGACGTCGTCACCCGAACCGCCCTCGAGCGTGTCCGCACCTTGTCCACCGTCGAGGGTGTCGTTGCCTTCGCTGCCGATGAGAGAGTTCGCAAGGCCGTTGCCGGTGATGGCGTTGTCGAGAGCATTGCCAGTGCCCGACAGGGCCGAGCCCAGCAGCACCAGGTTCTCCACATGCGCACCCAGCGTGTAGTCGAACGCAGCCCGCACCGTATCGATGCCGCCGCCTTCGGCTTCCACGATCCAGTCGCCGGCATCGTCCACGGCATAGACGTCGTTGCCGGCGCCGCCGTCGAGGGTGTCGGCGCCGCCTGCGCCGTCGAGGGTGTTGTTGTCGGCATTGCCGATGATCGTATTGGCCTGTGCGTTGCCGGTGCCGCGCAGCGCAGCGCCGACGAGCACGAGGCGCTCGACATGATCGCTCAGGGTGTAGTCGACCGAAGCCGAGACCGCGTCGCTGCCGCCACCGGCGGCTTCGACCACCGCATCGGCGGCATTGTCGACGATGTAGGTGTCGTCGCCGAGACCGCCGACAAGACGGTCCGCGCCCGTGCCGCCGTCGAGGGTGTCGTTGCCGGCTCCGCCCTCCAGCGTGTCGTTCCCCGCCTCGCCGCTCAGCGCGTTCGCGAGCGCGTTGCCGGTGATGGCGTTGTCGAGGCCGTTGCCGCGGCCCGACACGGCCGCGCCGAGAAGCACCAGATTCTCCACCTGCGATCCCAGGGTGTAGCTGACCGAGGCGCGCACGGTGTCGGTGCCTTCGCCGGCCTTCTCCGTCACCCTGTCCCGGGCATTGTCGACGATGTAGGTGTCGTTGCCCCGGCCTCCGGCGAGCCTGTCGGCCCCCGCCTTGCCGTCGAGCGTGTTGTGGCCGCTGTTGCCGGTGAGCGTGTTGGCGAGGCTGTTGCCGGTGCCCTTCAGGTTGGCGCGCCCGGTCAGGATCAGGTTCTCCACCTGCGCGCCCAAGGTCCAGTGGATCGAGGCCTTGACCGTATCCGTGCCGCCGCCGGCCTTCTCGCTCACCCGGTCGCCCGCGTTGTCGACGATGTAGGTGTCGTTGCCGGTTCCGCCCGCCATGCGGTCGCGGCCCTTGCGCCCGTCGAGCAGGTCGTTGCCGCCCAGCCCCGAGAGCACGTCGCTGCCCGAGGTGCCGAAGAGACGGTCGGCCCGCCCCGTGCCGGAACGGCTCAGGCTGGCGGACAGGGAGAGGACATTCGCCTCCGGAAACGTCGGGGCCTCGAAAGCTGCCGGGCTGGAGAGCGTCGAGGCGAAGAACAGGGAAGAGCGGGGCTTCGAGACGGTCATGGCGGATCCACCGAAAAGGCAAGCGTGGCCGCCATCCTAGAGATTATATCATTAGGTATCAATTCCAGGCGGCGCAGCGAGTCCGTCACAAAAAAGGGAGGGCCAAGCCCTCCCTTTTCACGTCGTTCCGTTCGCCTGGCCTTATTCGGCGGCCGGCGTCTCGATCGCGTCGGAGCCGAAGCCGGCATTCTCGTTATTCGCCGCCTCGATCATTTCCTGGCGGGTGCGGCGGCGGCGGCGCGGACGGGCCGCGGCCTCGTCGTTTCCTGCATCCTGTTCGACGGGGGCCGGAGCAGGCTCTTCGACGGCTGCGGGGGCCGGCGCGCGGACGGGATTCGTCAGGAAGGCCGGCAGGACACCCTGTTCCGGCGCGTCGGAATCGTCCCGGCGGCGGTCGCGCTGGAAGCGCTCGCGGCGCTCGAACCGCTCGCCACGCTCCTGACGCTCGCCACGCTCGGGGCGGTCTCCGCGGTCGAAGCGGGGCTGGCGCTCGCCGCTCTCGGATCTCGCCTCGGAAGGCTGCTCGTCGCGCTGGAAGTCCTGGCGGGGTCCCCGGTCGCGCTGGAAGCGCTCACGACGGTCACCCCGGTCGCCGCGATCCTGGCGGTCCTGGCGGTCTTGCCGGTCCTGACGGTCTCCGCGGTCGAAGCGGGGCTGGCGCTCGGCCCGGCCCTCATAGGGCTGCGGCTGGGATCCGAAATCCATGTCCTCGCCGGTGCCGCCGAAATCCTGACGTTCGGAAGAGGCGCGATCGAAGTTCTGGCGCTCGCCCTGGGCGAAGCCTTCTTCCTCGCCGCCTTCCTCGTCGAAGGACCGCTGCTGGTAGCCGTACTGCTCGCGCAGCTGCTCCTGGGCGGCTGCGATGATGCGGTAGTAGTGCTCCGCGTGCTGGAAGTAGTTCTCCGCCGCCACAGGATCGCCGCTCGAAAGGGCGTCACGGGCAAGCTGGCTGTATTTCTCGGCGATATGCTGAGCCGTGCCGCGGATCTTCACGTCCGGTCCGTTCGACTCATAGCTCTTGGTCAGGGGATTGGGCCCCTTGTTGCTGTTGCGGTTGTTGTTGCGACCGCGCATACGCCTGTTCTGTCCTGGTCTCATTTTCGCTCTACGAGCCTCGCTGGTTCTTCAAGCCCACGCGATATGCAAGCCAATGTTCACCGAACGGGCTCAACGCCCACCGTTCGCGTGGCAACCGTCTGACGTTCGCCATGGCCTTCGAGAGGCTGAGGCATCCTTCAGTGTCGGGTTCAGGGATCGCGCCAGGCTGTTCCGTTCAAAAGCCCCTGCCTGCGCGATTGATATCGTTTGGTCTTCCGGCATGCCCCTCAAGGCTACCGATTCGTTTAGACCGAGGACGATCTCTACGCTGGAATCTAGCGGGTTCCTCTCGGTCCAACAAGGGCTATTTCCGACTTTATCCCGTCTTGGGACAAGAAAGCCTCGCTCCGCCCTTCACAATCGCTTCATGGCGACGCATCGCGGGTTACCCGATAGATCGTGCGCGATCTTCAGAATTTCAAGGCTGTGGAGGCCAGCCAGGCTCTTCAAGTCCTCCGCCTGATCGTAGCCGATCTCGACCACGAGCAGCCCTCCCGGGGCCAGGAGCCGCTCCGCTTCCCCCAGCAGGATCCGGTAGGGCTCGAGGCCGTCCGGCCCCCCGTCCAGGGCAAGGCGCGGATCGTGCTCACGCACCTCCCGGTCCAGGGCGGGGATCACGTCCGAGGCGATATAGGGCGGGTTCGAGACGATCAGGTCGAACCGGCCGGCAATCGCCTCGGCCCAGCGGGACAGGACGAACCGGCCGCGGTCGTCGACCCCGTTGAGCCGAGCATTGGCCCGCGCGGTCGCGAGGGCGCCGAAGGACAGGTCGATGCCCAGCCCCGTGGCGTTCGGCAGCTCATGGAGGAGCGCCACCAGGATGCAGCCCGAGCCGGTGCCGAAATCCACGATCCTGAGAGGCGCCTGCCGGTCGGGCAGCAGGGCGAGGGCCGTCTCGACCAGGGTTTCCGTATCGGGCCGGGGCACCAGGGTTTCCGGGGAGAGGCGGAAGGGCAGGCCCCAGAACTCCCGCTCCCCGACGATACGCGCCACCGGCTCGTGGTTCAGGCGGCGTTCGGTAAAGGCTGCGAGGGCTTCATCCTGCTCGGGCGTCAGGGGAGCGTCGGGCCGGGTGATGAGCTCGGTGGCAGGGACCCTTAAGGCCGCCAGCAGGAGCAGCCTTGCATCCAGCGCCGCGGTGTCGAAGCCGGCCTCGGCGAGGGTCCGGCGCAGGTCCTTCAAGGCCTGGGCGCGGGTTTTCAAGGCGTCGGCCCCCGCCGGTAGCGTTCCAGCCGCTCCTGAAGGGTGCCGGTATGCAGCTCGAACAGGTGGTTGTCGTCGTCGTAGAAATAGAGCGAATGCCCCTCGCCCTCGACCCGGGGGCGGGATTCGCGGATCTCCAGGCCCAGCGCCTCGATCCGCCGGCGACAGGTCTCCAGGGCGGCGGCCGGGATCTTGAAGGCGATGTGGTTGTAGGTGCGGGTGGGAAGGCTCTCCCCCTCCATCACGGCGATCCAGAGGCCGCCCACGTCGAAGAACTTTTCCCGGGAGAGCGAGAAGGTGTCTTCGCCGGAGGAATAGATCTCCCGGCCCCCCAGGGCGCCCTCGACGATGGCCGTCATGCGGGCGAGATCGCGGGTGATGAGCGTGATGTGGCTCAAGCCCTCAATCGGCGTGCCGCCGGTCATGCCGCCTGGTCCTGGGCGGCGAGCTGGGCGGCCTGGTGCTCGGTCACGAGGGCGTCGATCAGCTCGTCCAGCGCGTTGCCGCCGATGACCTCCTCGAGCTTGTAGAGGGTCAGGTTGATCCGGTGGTCGGTGACGCGCCCTTGCGGGAAATTGTAGGTGCGGATGCGCTCGGAGCGGTCGCCGGAACCGACCTGCGCCTTGCGGTCGGCGGCGCGGGCGGCGTCCTTGGCGGTGCGCTCGGCATCGTAGAGGCGGGCCCTGAGCAGAGAGAGCGCACGGGCGCGGTTCTTGTGCTGGGAGCGCTCGTCCTGGACGAAAACCACCGTTCCCGTGGGGATATGGGTGATGCGGATCGCCGATTCGGTCTTGTTGACGTGCTGGCCGCCGGCTCCCTGCGCCCGCATGGTGTCGATCTTCAGGTCCGCTTCGTTGAGGACGATGTCCACGTCCTCGGCCTCCGGCAGCACGGCGACCGTGGCGGCGGAGGTGTGGATGCGCCCCTGCGTCTCCGTGTCCGGCACGCGCTGGACCCGGTGCACGCCGCTCTCGAACTTGAGCCGCGCGAACACGCCGCGTCCCTTGATCTCGGCTACGACTTCCTTGTAGCCGCCGGCCGTTCCCTCGCTTTCCGAGACGATCTCGACCTTCCAGCCCTTCAGGTCCGCGTACCGGGTGTACATGCGCAGCAGGTCGCCCGCGAAGAGGGCGGCCTCGTCGCCGCCCGTTCCGGCGCGGATTTCGAGAATGGCGCTCTTCTCGTCCGCCTCGTCCTTGGGCAGGAGCATGACGCGCAGGTTCTGCGCCGCCTTCTCCAGGTCGTCCCGCGCCTGGGGCAGCTCCTCCTCGGCGAGCGAGCGCATCTCGGCATCCGTCGCGGGGTCGTCGAGCAGGGCCTGAAGGCCCTTCAGGTTGTCCTCCATCGTCCGGTAGCCGCGGATGGCCTCCACCACGCCGTCGAGCTCGGCGAGTTCGCGGGACAGGGCCACGAAGGTTTCCGGGTCCGGCCCGGCATTGAGCGTCGCCGTGATGATGTCATGGCGGGCGAGAATGGCGTTCAGGCGATCAGAGGGAGGCGCAATCGACATCAGACCGGAATACCATGGGTTTCCGCAAAATGGGCAAGCCTCGGGCGCAGCGTTTCGCCGCCTCCGGCGTTCTTCAGCTCCTCGCGGATCAGGGCGTTGAGCTCCGCGACATTCGTCTCCAGAAGCATGGCCTTCACCGGGCCGATGGCGGCCGGGGACATGGAGAGCGAGCGGAAGCCGAGGCCGACCAGGGCCATGGCCTCGAGAGGGCGTCCGCCGATCTCGCCGCAGACCGTGGCCTGGCAGCCGGCCGCCTGCGCATGCTCCGCCACCATCTCCAAGGCCCGCAGCATGGGCGCGCTCAGGGGGTCGAAGCGATCCGCCACGCGCCGGTTCTCGCGGTCGATGGCGAAGAGGAACTGCATCAGATCGTTGGTGCCGAGCGAAATGAAGTCCGCGCTCTCGCAGATCTCCTTGAGCTGAAACAGGAGCGAGGGCACCTCCAGCATCACGCCGAGCTTCAGGTCGCAGGGCAGGGGATGGCCGTGATTGGCGAGATGGGTCTTCTCCCGCTCCACGATCTGCTTGGCGCGCTCGAACTCGTCGCAGGTTGCCACCATCGGGAACATGATCTTCAGGGGCCGCCCGGCGGCCGCCTTGAGGAGAGCGCGGATCTGGGCGCGCAGAAGGCCCGGGCGGTCGAGCCCGATGCGGATCGCGCGCCACCCGAGGGCCGGGTTCTCCTCCTCGACCGCCTGCATGTAGGGCAGGATCTTGTCGCCGCCGATATCGAGGGTGCGGAAGGTCACGGGCCGGTCGCCCGCCTCCGCGAAGACCGTGCTGTAGAGCGCCTGCTGCTCGGAGGCCGAGGGCATCCGCTCCGCGATCATGAACTGCAGTTCGGTCCGGAACAGGCCGACGCCCGCCGCGCCGGTTTCGGCGATGTGCGGCAGGTCGACCACGAGGCCGGCATTGATCTGCAGGGTCACCTCGACCCCGTCCTTGCTGACGGAGGGCACGTCCCGCAGCTTGAGGTACTGCTCCTGCCGGCGGGCGCGAAGCCGCGCCTTCTCGGCATAGGCCGCCTCGACGTCGGGATTGGGCCGGATCTGGACCTCGCCCGCCGCGCCGTCGACGATGATGGCGTCGCCCGGCTCCGTCAGGGAGGTCGCGTTCGGCACCTCGCCCACGGCCGGAATGCCGAGCGCGCGGGCGACGATCGCGATATGGCTCGTCGGCCCGCCCTCTTCGAGCACGAGGCCGCGCAGTCGCGAGCGGTCGTAGTCGAGCAGGGCGGCCGGGCCCATGGAGCGGGCCACGATGATCGCGTTCTCCGGCAGATGGCTGCGTTCCGCCACGAGGTTGCGCCCCACGAGACGGTGGAGCAGGCGGTTGGCGAGATCGTCGAGGTCGTGCAGGCGCTCGCGCAGGTAGGGGTCCGTCTGGCGCAGCATGCGGGCGCGGTTGTCGGATTGAACCCGCTCCACCGCCGCTTCCGCCGTCAGGCCCGAGGTCACCGCCTCGCGCATGCGCCGGAGCCAGCCCTGGTCATGGGCGAACATGCGGAAGGTCTCCAGGACCTCCCGGTGCTCGCCATGATGGGCGACATCCCCGCGCTCGATGAGCTCGTCGATGGACAGGCGCACCTCGGCGATGGCCGATTCGAGCCGCGACAGCTCCGCCTCGACATTCTCGGCGATGAGGTTCTTCACCACCACGCGCGGCTCGTGGAGCACCACGTAGCCGAGGCCCACGCCATCGGCGAGCGCGACGCCCTTCTGGTAGACCGGGCGGCGCAGGGCGATGCCCGTCTCCACGGGCGCAAGGGCCTGAAGCTCGCCGGTGGCGAGCATCTCCGCCACCACCATGGCGGTGGTCTGAAGGGCTTCGACCTCCTCTTCCGTATAGACCCGGTAGGTCCGGTTCTGGACGACGAGGACGCCGAGCGTATTGCCCGCCCGCAGGAGGGGGACGCCGAGGAAGGCGTGGTAGATCTCTTCGCCCGTCTCGGGCTTGTAGGAGAAGGAGGGATGGCTCTGGGCGTCGGAGAGAGCCAGGGGCTCGGCCGTGGAGGCGATGAGGCCCACGAGGCCCTCGCCCGAGCGCATGGTGGTGAGGTGGACGGCTTCCCGCTTCAGGCCCTCGGTGGCGAAGAGCTCCAGCACGCCGTCGCCGCGCATCACATAGACGGAGCACACCTCCGCCACCATGTTGGCGGCGATCTGCGTGACGATCCTGTCGAGGCGGTCCTGCGCCCCCACCGGCTCCGCCATGATCTCGCGGAGGCGGCGCAGCAAGAGGCGCGGACCGCCGGGGGCGCTTGGCATGAGCTTATCAGTTCCCGTCCTATCAGGGCCGGCAAGGCGGACCGGCGACTTGCAGTTTCAATGTCGCAGCCCGACCGATCCTTCGTCAATCAGGCTTGATCAAGGCCGTATAGCGAGTGGAGCGTACGCACCGCAAGCTCCGTGTAGGCAGAATCGATCAGCACTGAGAATTTAATCTCAGAAGTCGTGATCGCGCGGATGTTGATGCCCTTGTCGGCCAAGGCCTTGAAGGCCCGCGCCGCCACGCCTGCATGGCTGCGCATGCCGACGCCGATCGCGGAGACCTTGACGACGTCCGTCGCCCCCTGGAGTTCCTTGAAGACGATCTCGTTCCGGCGCTCGTTCAGGATCGCGCAGGCCCGCTCGTAATCGGCCGCAGGCACCGTGAAGGTCAGGTCCGTGGTGGCGGCGTTGTCGGACACGACCTGAATGATCATGTCCACATTGATGTTGGCCTCGGCCAGGGGCACGAAGATCGAAGCGGCGATGCCCGGCTTGTCCGCGATGTCCCGCAGCGTGATCTGGGCTTCGTCGCGCGAATAGGCGATGCCCGTGACAACCTGCTGTTCCATGATGTCTTCCTCGTCGCAGATGAGGGTGCCGAGCTTGGGATCGGCGGGATCGTCGAAGCTGGAGCGCACATAGGTCGGCACGCGATGCATCATGGCGAGCTCGACCGAGCGCACCTGGAGCACCTTGGCCCCCAGCGAGGCCATTTCCAGCATTTCCTCATAGGAAACCTTATCCAGGCGCCGCGCCTTGGGCACGATGCGCGGATCGGTGGTGTAGACGCCGTCCACATCCGTGTAGATGTCGCAGCGTTCGGCCTGGATGGCGGCGGCGAGCGCCACGGCGCTGGTGTCCGAGCCGCCGCGCCCCAGGGTCGTGACGCGGCCCGTGGGCTGATGAATCCCCTGGAATCCGGAGACCACGGCGACTTCCTTCGAATCCGTGAAGCCCTTGACGATCCCGGTGCCGTCGATGGCGGCGATCCGGGCCGAGCCGTGGGCGTCCGAGGTCATGATCGGGATCTGCCAGCCCTGCCAGGACCGGGCCTTGAGACCCATCTCCTGCAAGGCGAGGGCGAGCAGTCCCGACGTGACCTGCTCGCCGGAGGCGACGACCACGTCGTATTCCCGCGCGTCGTAAAGGGCGGAGGCCTCCTTGACCCAGCCGACGAGTTCGTTGGTCTTGCCTGCCATGGCGGAAACCACCACGGCCACGTCGTAACCGGCCTCGACCTCGCGTTTGACATGCCGCGCCACGTTGCGGATGCGCTCTACGGTGGCGACGGATGTTCCGCCGAACTTCATGACAAGACGGGGCATGGGCGAAGAAGGCCGTTAAGGGTCAGGGAAAATTTTGCCCTTCGCGGCGCGAAAGGCGCGTATACATGACGGTAGGGCCGCGCCCTGTCAACGCGCGGGAATCATTTCTTCGTCTAAGGAATCAGGCTTCGATGACCCACGGCGCATCCACGACCATCGACCCGGCCGAGGTCGCTCGATTCGAGCGGATCGCCGAGACCTGGTGGGACCCGAAAGGCCCCATGAAGGTCCTGCACAAGTTCAACCCGGTGCGCCTGGCCTATATCCGCGACGCGGCCTGCCGCCGCTTCGGGCGCGACCCGCGCTCCGCGCAGTCTCTGGAGGGGATCGCGATCCTCGACGTTGGCTGCGGCGGGGGGGTGCTCTCCGAGCCGCTGGCCCGGCTCGGCGCACGGGTCACGGGCCTCGATCCTGCCCCCACCAACATTTCCGTCGCCCGGCTGCATGCGGAGCGGGCGGGGGTGGCCGTCGATTACCGCAACGAGACGGTGGAATCGGTGGTCGCCCGCGGAGAGACCTTCGACATGGTGCTCGCCATGGAGGTGGTGGAGCACGTGGCGGACCGGCAGGCCTTCGTCACGGCCTGCGTCCAGGCCGTGAAGCCCGGGGGCTGCCTTGCCATGGCGACGATCAACCGGACCCTGCGCTCCTTCGCCTCGGCCATCGTGGGTGCCGAGTACATTCTCGGCTGGCTGCCCAAGGGCACCCATGAATGGGACAAATTCGTCACGCCGGAGGAGCTGACGGACGCCATCGGGACGGCGGGCTTTAGGGTCGATGACCTGACGGGCGTGGCCTACAATCCGCTGCGGGACAGCTGGTCCCTGTCCCGCGATACGGCCGTCAATTACATGCTGCTGGCCTCGAAGGCCTGAGCGGTTGCTCCCGCGGCGCGAGGCTGAGCACCACGTAGCCGGCGAGCGCGGAGAGGACGGAACCCATGAGCACGCCGATCTTGGTCGCATCCCCCAGCTCCGGCTGGTCCGGGAAGGCGAGGGCGCCGATAAAGAGGCTCATGGTGAAGCCGATGCCGCACAGGAGCGCGACCCCGTAGCACTGCGCCCGCGACGCGCCCGCCGGCACATCGGCGAGGTTGAGCCTGATCGCGAGCTCCGAGAAGGCGAACACGCCGACCTGCTTGCCGATGAACAGGCCCAGGGCAATGCCGAGCGGCAGGGGGCTCAAGACGGCGTCCAGGGACAGTCCGGAGAGCGGCACGCCCGCATTGGCAAGGCCGAAGATCGGAATGATCGCATAGGCGACCCAGCCGTGAAGCGCATGCTCCAGGCGGTGGAGGGGCGCATCCTCCATCCGCGTCTTCTTCGGATCGGGCTGGAGCGGGATGGCGAAGGCGAGGGCGACGCCCGCGAGGGTGGCGTGAATACCCGATTGCAGGACGAAGAACCACAACAGCGCGCCCACGGCGAGATAGGGAAGGAGCGCTCCGACGCGCAGGCGGTTGAAGGTCGCCAGCACGAGAAGGCAGAGGACGGCTGCCCCCAGCATCGCGAGCGAAAGCTCGCTTGTATAGAAAAGGGCGATGATGACGATCGCGCCGAGGTCGTCCAGGATGGCGAGCGCCGTAAGGAAAATCTTGAGCGATGCCGGCACGCGGGAGCCCAGGATCGCGAGCACGCCGAGGGCGAAGGCGATGTCGGTGGCGGCCGGAATCGCCCAGCCCTGGCGGAGCTGCGGCTCGTCCCACGTGACCGCGAGATAGACGATTGCAGGAACGACCATGCCGCCGAAAGCCGCGATGCCCGGCAGCATCCGGCGCGGCCATGTGGACAGCTGTCCGTCGAGCATCTCGCGCTTGATCTCGAGCCCCACCAGCAGAAAGAACACCGCCATGAGCGCGTCGTTGATCCAGTGCAGGATGCTGAGGCCCAGGACATAGGTCTTGAGGAGGCCGAAATAGGCTGCGGCCAGGGGCGAATTGGCGATGACGAGGGCGATCACCGTCACGCCCATGAGGATCATGCCGCCTGAGGCCTCGCTGTCGAAGAACCGCCGCATCAGCGAGATGCGGCGCGTAGGTCTCAAGTCGCTTCTAGGCTGATCCATTCCTGTCTCCCTGTCGCATGAAGGTCATAAGGCGAAACGGCGGCATGGAAAGCCGGGAACGCGTTCTTTCGATCACAAAACGAGGAGGAACCGCACCGCATCAGGAAGGCTGTGCCGTTCTCCGGCGCCGCGTGCCGAGGATCGTCTCGAGCGTGACGGGCCGATAGTTCCAGGCATCCACGCCCACATCGTATTGCCGGGTCTGCGGCTTCAGCCTGCCGTGCGAGTGGCCGTGCAGATCGATCCAGCCGCGGCCCATGTTCTTCCAGGTCCGGAAAGGATAGTGGCACATGACGACGGCGCGGTCGCCGAGGGTGAGTTCCGCATAGGATTGCACGCTCTCCCAGCCCTTCGCCGCCAGGGTCGCCGGACCGTCGTTGTTGCCGGTGATGAGATGCTTGCGGCCGTTGAGCCGGTTCAGCAGGTCTTCGATCCGCTCGGGGCGCATATGCAGGGCGAAGTCGCCGAGGTGCCAGACCTCGTCGCCGCCGGAGACGGTTGCGTTCCAGTGGGCGATCAGCGCCTCGTCATGCTCGGGAATCGATTTGAAGGGGCGCTTGTCGATGCGCAAGACCCGGGGGTCGCCGAAATGGGTATCGCTGGTGAAGAAAACCGTCAAAGCGACCCCTCATCGGCCGAGCCTCGCTCTCACATGGGGCGGGATGCCGGAAGATCGAGGGATCGGATCGGCCTGAAACGACGGGACATCCGTTCGAAGGCCGGGGCGGAAAGGCAGAAAGAGATTGTTTTCTTAACGTAAGGCATGTTATTTCTATCCTGCATTATTGTTCGATAGTGAACAAAATCACAAAGAATATAGAAACTATCGCATCGTGCAAATAATAGCATTGTAAATTCAATGCAAATTCCACTTTTGGGGGCAATCTTGAAGAATTTAACAACGCTCGCCGCGGCCGGGTTATTCGTTTTTTGCGCCGTGAACGCTGCATTCGCCGCGGATCGGCGCGTCGACATCGTCAACAACACCGGCAAGACCATGGAGGAATTCTATGCTTCCGCTGTCGACACCGACGACTGGGAAGAGGACATCCTCGGCAAGGACGTTCTCGCCGACGGCGAGGAAGTCGAGATCGACATCAATGACGGCTCCGGCGCCTGCAAGTTCGACTTCAAGGCGGTGTTCACCGACGGCACCGAGCGCGTCAAGCGCGGCGTGAACGTCTGCTCGATCTCGAAATACACCTATCGCTGACGCGTCTTTCCCATGCGCGGCCTCATGACGAGGAAACCTGCAATGATGTTGAAGCTGATCGGATCGGCGATGATCGCGCTTGCCACGATCGCAAGCGTTCCCGCGATGGCGGGCGGCGCCGGCGTCTATACCGTGAAGGGCAATAATGGCGAGCCCGACACCGATTATTCGGGAACGCTGACTATCGTCCAGACGGGCAAGGACACGTTCAAGCTCACCTGGAATATCGAGGGCGAGCGTTACGAGGGGTACGCCGTCGGCGACGAACGGGTTCTTGCTGCGAGCTTCCGCAACAAGAAATCGAGCGGCACCGCGCTTCTCGTCGAGGACGACGAGAACAAGGGCGGCTACCAGAGCATCTGGGCCTTCGATGGCGAGACGCGACTCGGCATCGAGAAGATTTCGCCGAAGAAATAGTCTTCTTCCTATCGTCCTTTCACAGGACCAATGCGCGGGCACCGGAGCATTCCGGTGCCCGCATTTCAAGCACGCATCGCTCGGTACGCTGCGCTAATTCCTGTCGTCGGGCACGACAGGCATGGGCAAGACCTCGATGCCTTCCTCGAGAAGGGCGCGGGCTTCCTCCATGTCCGCCTCGCCGTAGATCGAGCGCTCTTCCGTCTCGCCGTAATGCATCTTGCGCGCCTCCTCGACGAAGGCCTTTCCGACGTTCTCGGCGTTCTTCATCACGTGCTCGCGCAGGGCCCGCAGCGCGGCGCGAAGCTCCCGCTCGCGCTCCGTGAGCACGGCAACCGCCTGAGGGTCCGCAGCCGGTGCTGTCGGTGTCTTGTCCGTGCGCGACACCGCAGGCGCCATGATCTGCTTCTCGACCTTGGCGGAGTTGCAGAACGGGCAGGTCACGAAACCGCGCTTGCGCTGCGTTTCGAACGCCTCGCTCGAGGGAAACCAGCTTTCGAACTCATGGGCCTGCTCGCAGGCCAGGGCGTACTTGATCATGTCCCGGTGAGATGTGAGGGTTCAGGCTCGGAAAGAAAAGAGGATCAGGCGCTCGCCGCCCGATCCGTCTCGATGGTGGGAACGACCTCGACCCGGAAGGGGCGGGCGTTCTTGAGGGTCGGGATGCGCCCGCGCACCTCGGCGACGAGGGCGGTGTCGATCTCGGCCAGGAACACGCCGGGCTCCGTGCCGCCTTCCGCCAGCACCCGGCCCCAGGGGTCGACGATCAGCGAGTGGCCGTAGGTCTCGCGTCCATCCTCGTGCAGGCCGCCCTGGGCGGCCGAAATCATGAAGGATCCCGTCTCGATGGCCCGCGCCCGGTGCAGCACATGCCAATGCGCCTCGCCGGTCTGCTTCGTGAAAGCGGCAGGAGCGGACAGGAACGAGGCCCCGTTCTCGGCGAGCGCCTTGTAGAGCGCCGCGAAGCGCACGTCGTAGCAGATCGTCATGCCGAGATAGCCCCAGGGCGTCTCGGCGGCCACGGCGTTCGAGCCGCCCGTATAGGTGGCCGATTCGCGCCAGCTTTCGCCGTTCGGCAGGTCGACGTCGTAGAGGTGGATCTTGTCGTAGGACGCGATCACCTCGCCGTCAGCGTCGATGAGGAAGGCGCGGTTTGCGACCTTGTCGCCCTCCTTCACGGCGATGGAGCCGATCTGGATCACGATGCCGCGATGCCGCGCCACTTCGCGGAGGGCCGCCAGCACGGGGTCCTGCGCCTCAGGCCCGACCTTGCCGAACAATTCGTCCCGGTCACGGCAGACGAGGGAGGTCATTTCCGGGGTCTGGGCGAAATCCGCGCCCTCGTCGGCGGCCCGGCGCACGAGGGCCACCGCGTCGTCGCGGTTCCTAAGGACGTCGCGCCCGGAGCGCATCTGGATGCAGGCGGCGGTGAAGCGGGTCGGGTTCATGGGATCTCAAATCTCCGTCAGGCCTGCAATAAAGGCTCAAGCTGGCCCCTGTCATCAAGGGCGTAAAGATCGTCGCAGCCGCCGACATGCGTCTCGCCGATGAAGATCTGCGGCACGGTGGAGCGGCCCATCGCCCTCTGGATCATCTCGGCCCGCGCCTCGGGCGTCTTCTCGATGTCGATTTCGGTGAAAGCGGCGCCCTTCTCGCTCAGGAGCTTCTTGGCGGCGGAGCAATAGGGGCACCAGCTCTTCGTGTAGATCGTGATGGGCGGCATGGGCGGCAAATCTCCTGTGACGGGGAGCATATAGGAAGCTTTGTGCCTCTCTCACAACTCTTTCACGACCCGCGCGAAGGCCAGGACGTCCACTCTTGCCGCGCCGCCGCGCAGCAGGGCGCGGGAGGCGGCATTGGCCGTGGAGCCGGTGGTCAGCACGTCGTCGATCAGAAGCACCCTCTTGCCCTTCAGCCGCGCCGTCGCCTCCACTGGCACGCGGAAGGCGCCCTGCAGGTTCTCCTGCCGCTGCGCCTTGGTGAGGCCCACCTGCCGGCGCGTGCGCTTGACGCGGGCGAGCAGGAACGGATCGCAGGGCATGCCGCTCTGCGCGGAGACGGTTCCGGCGAGCGCCATCGCCTGGTTGAAGCGCCGCCGCCACAGCCGCCAGCGGTGCAGGGGCACGGGGACGATCACGTCCGCCTCGTCCAGGAGTTCCGCTCCGGCGCGGGCCATCATGGCGCCGAGCGCCCGGGCGAGCTCCAGCCGGTCGTTGTATTTCAGCCGGTGGACGAGGAGGCTGGCGATCCCGTCATATTCGGCGACGGCGCGGGCGCGCTGAAAGACCGGCGGATCGGCGATGGCTGCGGGCGAGAGCAGGGGCTGGCCCAGATCGACCGCGAAGGGAATGCCCAACCGCTCGCAGAAGGGGCGCTCGATGAAGCGGATGCCGGACCAGCAGTGAGGGCACAGAGCGTGAGGCTCGCCAGTGGCCGCCTGGCAGGCGATGCAGGATGGCGGGTAGAGAAGACCCAGGGCCCGGCGCCACAGGGCGCCCGCGCGCCTGCCGAGGCGGGACGGCACTGGCGCGTCGGTGGCGTCGAAGGGTTCGCTCATCGGCCAAGCTTATCCGATGGCCTTCCCCATGGCATCTCCCCGGACGGAGAGCGCAAGGGCCCATCAAGAAACACTTGCAAAAAACTCTCGCAAAAAACTCTTGGACCTTCGCCCGCACACGCCATATCCAGCGCCTCATGAGCACGCCCCTCGTCTTCGACCGTCCTCTCGTCCGCCGCCGCCTGTCGCGCGCGCTGCGGCAGGGCTATGCCGACTTCCTGCTCGTCCGCGCCGTCGAGGACCTGGAGGAACGGCTCTCCACCGTCCTGCGGGCCTTCCCGCTCGCCCTCGACGTGGGAACGCCCACTCCCCTGGCGGCGCAGGCCTTGCGCGCGCAAGGCCGCGCCGAGGCCGTGATCCGCCTGTCGCCTGTGCCGGAGCCCGGAAGCGTTCTGGGGGACGAGGAGCGCCTGCCTTTTTCCGGCGAGCGCTTCGACCTCGCGGTGTCCCTCCTGGCCCTGCACAGCGTCAACGACCTGCCGGGATCCCTCGTCCAGATCCGCCGCGCCCTCAAGGGCGACGGGCTGTTCATCGGCGCGCTTCTCGGCGGCAGCACGCTCACCGAGCTGCGCCAGTCCCTGACCCAGGCCGAAGCGGAGGTGGAGGGCGGGGTGAGCCCCCGCGTCGCCCCTTTCGCGGATCTGCGCGACATCGGCGGGCTGCTCCAGCGCGCGGGCTTTGCCCTGCCGGTGACGGATTCGGACATCGTGCGGGTGCGCTATGCCCATGCCTTCGCCCTCATGCGGGACCTGCGCCGGATGGGCCTGACAAACGCCCTTCACGACCGCCGCAGGACTCCCTTGCGTCGCTCGACCCTGATGCGCGCGGCTGAAATCTATGCCGAGCGCTTCGGCGAGCCCGACGGGCGCATTCCGGCGACCTTCGAGATCGTCTGGCTTTCGGGCTGGGCGCCGCATGAGAGCCAGCAGAAGCCCCTGAGGCCCGGCTCGGCCAGGATGCGGCTGTCCGATGCCCTGGGCGTCAAGGAGGGCGCTCCCGCGCAAAAGCCCGGGAAGGCCTGACCCTCCCTGCCTTGGGCCGGGGCCGGGCCGCTCTATCTTCATTCTCCGATGAGACCGCCTTGGAGAGGGAAGCGCCATGAAGGAGCCCGGCCCGGATCACCCGATCACCATCACCCCGAACCCGCATCGCATCCGGGTCATGCTCGGCGGCTTCATCGTCGCGGAGACCACGCAGGCGCTCACCCTGCAGGAAGCGACGCTTCCGCCGGTGTACTACATCCCGCGCGAGGATGTGCGCATGGATCTCCTGGATGCCACCGATCACCATACGAACTGTCCGTACAAGGGCAGCGCCTCCTATTTCACCGTGAACGGAGGCGGGCTCGTGCGGGAGAACGCGGCCTGGAGCTACGAAGAGCCGTTTCCGTCGGTCGCGGCCATCAAGGAGCATCTGGCCTTCTATCCCGAGAAGGTCGACGCCATCGAGGAGTTCAAGGATTAAGGCGTTCTCCTAAGGGCGTAAGGCCTGCGGGTTGCTGGCGTGGCGCGTCCAAGGCAATCTCCGATGATGGAGGAAGCGCTCATGTCGCCGTTCACCTTCAGCACCACGCCCTCTCTCGTCTTCGGCTCGGGCAGCATCGCGCGCCTCGGCGAGATCGTGGCCCAGCGGCTCGGTCCGCGGGTGGCGCTGGTCACGGATGCCGGGCTCGTGAAGGCGGGGCTCGTCGCGCCCGCCCTGCATTCGCTCGAAGAGGCCGGGATCGCCGTCGATGTCTTCGATTCGGTCGTGGCCGATCCGCCCGAGGACGTGGTGCTCGCGGCGATCGCGCAGGCGCGGGCCTTCGAGGCCCGGGCCGTGATCGGCTTCGGCGGCGGCTCCTCCCTCGATGTGGCAAAGCTCGTGGCGCTGCTCGCGCCGGGCGGCGAGAACCTCTCCGACATCTATGGCGTCGGCCTTGCGAAAGGGCCGCGGCTGCCGCTGCTCGCCATCCCCACCACGGCGGGCACCGGATCGGAGGTGACGCCGATCTCCATCGTCACCACCGGCGCGCATGAGAAGAAGGGCGTCGTCTCAGCCCTCATCATTCCCGACATCGCGCTGCTCGATCCCGATCTCACCCTCGGTCTTCCGCCGCCCGTGACCGCCGCGACCGGCATCGACGCCATGGTCCATGCCATCGAGGCCTATACGTCGGCGAGCCCCAACAACAATCCTGTCTCGAAGGCGCTCGCGAAGGAGGCCCTGCGGCTTCTGGGTCGCAATATCGAACGCGCGGTGCGGCACGGCCGCGACGGGGAAGCCCGGTCGGCCATGCTGCTGGGCTCCCTGCTCGCGGGCCAGGCTTTCGCCAATTCGCCCGTCGCCGCCGTGCACGCGCTGGCCTATCCCATCGGCGGCCGTTTCGGCGTGGCGCACGGGCTCTCGAACGCCCTGGTGCTGCCGCACGTGCTGCGCTTCAACGCCAGCGCCTGCGAGGCGGCCTATGCAGAGCTTGCGCCCCATGCCTTCCCCGAGCTCGAAGGCCGTGCCACCGCCATGGCTTTCGCCGGGGCGCTGGCCTCCTTGTGCGTGAAGGTGGGCCTTCCGTCGCGCCTGCGCGATGTCGGCATCCCGCATGACGCCGTGCCGATTCTGGCGGAGGATGCGATGAAGCAGACGCGGCTTCTCGTGAACAATCCGCGCCCGCTCACGGAGAAGGATGCGCGCGCGATCTACGAGGCGGCCTGGTGACGAGCGCCATGTCCGACCGTCCCGCGCGCCTCGACCGTTCCGCCTTCCGGCACTTTCGCCCCGTCGCCACCCGATGGATGGACAACGACGCCTACGGGCACGTGAACAACGTGCATTACTATTCGTATTTCGACACGGCGGTGAACGCCTGGCTCATCGAGAAGGGTTTGCTCGCGATCGCCGGAAGCCCCGTCATCGGGCTCGTGGTCGAATCGGGCTGCACCTATTTCGAGAGCGTCGCCTTTCCCGAGGCGCTGGAGGCGGGAATCGCGGTCGCCCATCTCGGACGCTCCTCGGTGCGCTACCGGATCGGCATTTTCCGGCAGGACGCGCGCCTGCCGGCGGCGCAGGGGCATTTCGTCCATGTCTATGTGGACCGCGCCACCCAGCGGCCGGTGGCGATTTCGCCCGAGACCCGCAGGGCCCTCAGCGAACTCGCCTGAGCCGTCCGCTCAGCGACACCAGCGCGACGCCCGTCATCACCACCGCGCCGCCGGTCAGCTCGCGCCAGCCGATGCTTTCATCGAGAAACAGCACCGCCATGATGGTTGTCCAGATCGGCACGAGATAGCCCACCATCGAGGCGCGGGTCGGGCCGGTGCGGTGGATCAGGTGCATGAAGAGCAGGATCGGCAGGGCCGTGGACAGGACGCCCAGCGCCAGGAGCGGCGCGAGGCGCGAGGGCACGGACGCAAAAGCGTCGGGACCGACGACGGTGAGGGCGAGCAGCGACGCGACGAGCCCCGAGCAGATCTGCTGGCCGAGGGCCATCCTGGCCGGGACCGCCTGTCTGACGGTCCGGACATAGATGTTCGCGCTCGCATAGCTGAAGGCGACCGCCACCATGATGAGCACGCCGGTGGCGTCGATGCCGCTGTCGGGGAGGGCGGCGGGACCGATCAGGATGCCCATGCCGGCAAAGCCGACGAGAACGCCTGCCAGCCGTTGCGGCGTGAGCCGCTCGTCGGCAAATAGGAGATGCGAGAGCGTGGCGACGATGAGCGGCGACGAGGCCTGGATCATGCCGGCGGGGGCGGTGGGAATCCGTGTCAGCGCATAGGCGATCAGCACGTTCGGCAGCCAGCCATTGAGAGTGCCCAGCACGGCCCAGATCCGCCATTCATGGCGCTGCGGCAGAATGCTCTTGCCCTGGATGGCGAACCACAGGGCCAGCGATGCGGCTCCGATCAGCCCGCGCATGGCCGCCAGCACGAAGGGGCTCAAATTCCCGCTCAGCTTCACGAGAAGGAGCGAACTGCCCCACAGGAACGAGCAGATCAGGAGATTGGAAAGGACGAAGGCGGCGGTGGGGGCGGCAGGCATCGCCGCCACGGTTCCGGCATGCGGGGCGGACATGGACGCGACTCAGGGGCCGACGAGGTCGATGAGGAAGGGGATCAGCGGCTCGTCGGCCGGAGGCATGGGGTAGCTGCGCAGGTCCTGCGGCTTCACCCATGCGAGCGCCTGCCCTTCGAGCGGCTGCACGAAGCCCTCCCAGCGGCGGCAGACATAGAGCGGCATGAGCAGGTGGAAGGTCTCATAGGCAAAGCTCGCGAAGGTCAGCGGCGCGAGGCAGGGCTCCTTCACGGCGATCCCGAGTTCTTCCCGCAGCTCCCGGATCAGGGTCTCTTCCGGCCGCTCGCCCGGCTCCACCTTGCCGCCGGGAAATTCCCACAGCCCGGCCAGCTGCTTTCCCTCCGGGCGCTGCGCCAGGAGGATGCGGTTGTCCGTGTCGATCAGGGCGACGGCAACGACGAGGGTGAGCTTGAGAGGGGGCACGATCAGGCTGCTTCGGTTGGGTAGAGCTCGGCGAAGGCCGCTCTCATAGCGTGCTTTCTCTCACAAGCGAACAGATTTCCTACGCTTGACAAGCGTAACAACAGAACACAACCTGGAGGAGAATAATCACAACCTCGGGGCTTCTCTTGGAACAAGTGACAAAGCTATCCTTCTGTCTGATTACCAGTGCTGTCCTCCTGTTTCCGATGCAGTCGCAGGCGCAGGATTGCGTCGTCCCGCCGACCTACATCAACGGCTATCGCTCAGAGGTCGAAGGCACGATGACGATCAAGGCCGGCAAAGGCTGCGGCTTCGGCATGAATGGCATCGAAGGGGCCATCGACGAGGCTGTCATCGTCCAGAAGCCGAAATTCGGCGTAGCGGGTGTACGCGGTCTCATGCCCTTTTACGTGGCCAAGCCGGGCTATCAGGGCGATGACGAATTTTCGTACGCTTTCATCGGAACAGACCGCCATGGCGGCCCGATGCGCGTGACGGTCAAGCGCAAGGTCACGGTCGTCCCGAGCCTTTGATCAGCTCCGGTAATCGCCGTTGATTTCCACGTAAGCCTTGGTGAGGTCGCAGGTCCAGACTGTGGCCTCGCCGCGTCCGAGGCCCAAGTCGACGCGGATCGTGATGTCGTCGCCCTTCATGTAGGCGGAAGTCTTCGCCTCGCTGTATTCCGGGTCCCGCGCGCCCTTCACCGCCACGCGGATATCGCCGAACCAGATGGCGAGCTTGTCCCGCTCGGCCTGTTCGCCGGCCTTTCCGACCGCCATCACCACGCGGCCCCAGTTGGCGTCCTCGCCCGCCACGGCGGTCTTCACCAGCGGCGAGTTGGCGATCGCCATGGCGATGCGCTTGGCGGAGGTTGCGCCGGTGGCCCCGGTGACCTTCACGGTGACGAACTTGCGCGCGCCCTCGCCGTCGCGGGCGACCTGCTGGGCGAGGTCGCAGAGGAGGCTTTCGAGCGCTGCCCGGAACTCCTTCAGGCGGCGGTCGCTTGGCAGCGAGATCGTGGGCGCGCCCTTCGCGGCGGCGGTGCCGGTCGCGAAGAAGAGCAGCGTGTCGGAGGTCGAGGTGTCGCTGTCCACCGTCACGCAGTTGAAGCTCTTGTCCGCGCCCTTCTTCAGCAGGGCCTGGAGCACCGGCGCGGCGATGGGGGCATCGGTAAAGACGAAGGAGAGCATGGTCGCCATGTCGGGGGCGATCATGCCCGCGCCCTTGGCGATGCCGTTGAGCGTCACCTCGACGCCGCCGATCCTGGCCGTGCGGGTCGCCACCTTCGGGAAGGTGTCGGTGGTCATGATGGCCCTGGCCGCCTCGGTCCAGCCGGTGGGCTTCGCCTTCTTCTCGCAGGCTGCGAGCACGCCCTCGAACTTCGTGGCGTCGAGGGGCTCGCCGATGACGCCCGTGGAGGCGATAAAGACCTGCGAGGGTCGGCAGCCTGCCGCGGCGGCGGCGATATCGGCGGTGAGCTTCACCGCTTCCGCGCCCTTCTTGCCGGTGAAGGCATTGGCGTTGCCCGAGTTCACCACGAGCGCCCGGGCCGTGCCCTTGCCTAAGTTCTTGCGGCACCAGTCGACCGGTGCGGAGGGGCATTTGGAGCGGGTGAAGACGCCCGCCACGGCCGTGTCCTTCGGCAGGGTCACGTAAAGCACGTCCGTCCGGTTCTTGTATCGGATGCCGGCCTCCGCGGTCGCGATCCTCACGCCCTCGAGGGCGGGAAGCGTCGGAAACGACTTGGGTGCGAGCGGGGACACGGTTTTGGACATGGAGGAACCCGGAAGGAGCTGTTGGGATACGACGTTGCGACCGCGACCTGTGGTTTTTTAAGGCTTTTTGTCAAGTGCAAGCTTCACCGAAGGTCATGGTGAAGGTTCGGCGAGAAGCCGCGGCAACGAAAAGGGCGGCCCGAAGGCCGCCCCTGAAGGTCGTGCCGGTCGAAGAGCGCTCAGGGCTGCTTCTGTTCGACGAGGTTGCCCTTGTCGTCCAGGCGCTCGACCTTGGCGTTCTTGCGCAGGTTCAGGATCAGGTCCTGCTGCGCCTTGCGGGCGAGATAGGCCTCCACCTGGTCCTTGGTCTCCTCGAAGGTCGGGGCCGGCTTGGTGCGCTTCTCCTCGACCTTGATCACGTGCCAGCCGAACTGGCTCTTGACGGGATCGGAGATCTGGCCGGGCTCGAGCTTGAAGGCAGCCTCGGCGAAGGGTTCCACCATGCGGTCCTTGGTGAAGAAGCCGAGATCGCCGCCGTCGGTCTTGGAGCCGGGGTCCTTGGAGACCTCGCCGGCCACCTTGGCGAAGTCCTCGCCACCCTTCACCCGAGTCGCGATCTTCTTGGCCTCGTCCTCGTTGTCCACCAGGATGTGGCGGGCGCGGACCTCCTGCTCGGCAGGCACGCTCTTGACCGTCTCGTCATAGAGCTTGCGGGTCGCCTCGGGGGTGATGGCCTTCTTGGCTTCCTGCTCGAGATAGGTGTCGAGCAGGGTCTTGTCCCGGTTATAGGCGAGCTTGCGGGCGAAATCCGCGCCGCTGCCCACCTTCGCCGCCTCGGCCGCCTTGGCGCCGAGCTTCAGGTCGATCATGTAGCCGGTGAGAAGCTCGCGCTTCTGCTCCTCGGGCACGTTCGGCATCTGGAGGGCCGGATCCTCGGCGGCGATGGAAAGGTCCCCTTCCGTAATCTCGATGCCGTTGACCCGGGCGATCACCTTGGCCGGATCGACGGCGGGAACGGCCGCCGGCGATGTGGCCGGAGCCGAGGCCGGGGCGGGGGTCTGGGCGAGGGCGGCGCCCGCCATGAGGGGCAGGGCGGCGCCGAGGGTCAGAAGGCTTTTCCGAAGCGTGAGGGAACGGGACATAGAATTTCCTCTGGTGAGCATGATCGCCCACGGACAGCGACGAACAGATGGCCGAATGTGTTTACGTTTGCAAGTGATGGCTTATTTATGTCACAGCATCGCCACTCGCCGGGGCCGGCCGGCCCCGGCGGGGCTTTAAGGCCGTGCCAATCGGGCACAGTCTTTAAGGTGCACTCTGGCATAATTAGGTCTATAAGGCGGCCCAAACGCCCCCTGACCTCTTCTGGAATTTTCGAAGGCTCTCGATGTTCGGTTCTCTCGCGAAGAAAATCTTCGGCTCGGTCAACGACCGCCGGCTGAAGTCCTACCGGCCCAAGGTCGCGGCTATCAACGCGCTGGAGGCCGAGCTGGAGGCCCTGTCGGACGAGCAGCTCCGGGCCCGCACGGCGGAGTTCAAGGCCCAGCTGAGCCAGGGCAAGACCCTGGACGACATTCTGGTGCCCGCCTTCGCCACGGTCCGCGAGGCGGCCAAGCGCACCCTGGGGCAGCGCCATTTCGACGTCCAGCTCATCGGCGGCATGGTCCTCCACGAGGGCTCGATCGCCGAGATGCGCACCGGTGAAGGCAAGACCCTCGTCGCGACCCTGCCGGTCTACCTGAACGCGCTTTCCGGCAAGGGCGTCCATGTGGTCACGGTCAACGACTACCTCGCCAAGCGCGATGCCGAGTGGATGGGCCAGATTTACCGCTTCCTGGGCCTCTCCGTCGGCGTCATCGTCCACGGCCTGGACGACGCGGAGCGCGCCGCGGCCTATGCGGCTGACATCACCTACGGCACCAACAACGAATACGGCTTCGACTACCTGCGCGACAACATGAAGTACGAGATGGCGCAGATGGTCCAGCGGGGCCACAACTTCGCCATCGTGGACGAGGTGGACTCGATCCTCATCGACGAGGCGCGCACGCCGCTGATCATCTCCGGCCCGCTCGACGACCGCTCGGACCTCTACAACGCCATCGACAAGGTCATTCCGCGCCTGAACAAGAGCGATTACGAGCTCGACGAGAAGCAGCGCTCCGTGGCGCTCACCGAAGAGGGCACGGAGAAGATCGAGGAACTGCTGCGCGCCGAGGGCCTCCTGAAGGAGGGCGACCTCTACGACGCCCAGAATGCGACGCTCGTTCACCACATGAACCAGGCGCTCCGCGCCCACACCCTGTTCCAGCGCGACAAGGACTACATCGTCCGCAACGGCGAGGTGGTGATCATCGACGAGTTCACCGGCCGCATGATGCCGGGCCGCCGTTACTCGGAAGGCCTGCACCAGGCGCTCGAGGCCAAGGAGCACGTGCAGGTTCAGCCCGAGAACCAGACGCTCGCCTCCATCACCTTCCAGAACTATTTCCGCCTCTACGGCAAGCTCGGCGGCATGACCGGCACCGCCGCCACGGAAGCCGACGAGTTCCTGGAGATTTACAACCTCGAAGTGGTCGAGATCCCGACCAACCGTCCCGTCGCCCGCATCGACGACAGCGACGAGGTCTACCGCACGGCCGAGGAGCGCTACAGGGCGGTCATCCGCGACATCGAGGAATCGTCCTCGCGCGGCCAGCCGATCCTGGTGGGCACGACCTCCATCGAGAAGTCCGAATACCTGGCCGAACTCCTCGTCAAGGAAGGCTACAAGCTCATCGACTTCGAGAACCCGCAGGCCCTTGAGCCGCTCTACAAGGATGCGCGCGCCGGGCGCGGCACCAAGCATTTCGCGGTTCTGAACGCCCGCTTCCACGAGCAGGAAGCCTTCATCGTCGCCCAGGCCGGCGTGCCGGGCGCGATCACGATCGCCACCAACATGGCGGGCCGCGGCACCGACATCCAGCTCGGCGGCAACGCCAAGATGCGCATCGAGCGCGAGCTCGCCGGCATCGAGGGCGAAGAGCGCGCGCGCCGCGAGAAGGAAATTCTCGACGAGGTGGCGGCGTTCAAGGAGAAGGCGCTGGCCGCCGGCGGCCTCTACGTGCTCGGCACCGAGCGCCACGAGTCGCGGCGCATCGACAACCAGCTGCGCGGCCGCTCCGGCCGTCAGGGCGATCCGGGCCGCTCCAAGTTCTACCTGTCGCTCCAGGACGACCTGATGCGCATCTTCGGCTCCGACCGCATGGACGGCATGCTGCAGAAGCTCGGCCTGAAGGAAGGCGAGGCCATCATTCATCCGTGGATCAACAAGGCCATCGAGCGGGCGCAGGCGAAGGTCGAGGCGCGCAACTTCGACATCCGCAAGAACATCCTCAAATACGACAACGTCATGAACGACCAGCGCAAGGTCGTGTTCGAGCAGCGCAAGGAGTTCATGGCGGAAGAGAGCGTGCGCGAGACCATCGACGACATGCGCCACGGCGTGATCGAGGACATCGTTGCCCGCGCCATCCCCCAGAACGCCTATGCGGAGCAATGGGATGTCCAGGGCCTGAAGGACAGCGTCATCAACTTCCTCAACCTTGATCTGCCGGTGGAGGAATGGGCGAAGGAGGAAGGCATCGCCGATGACGAGATCCGCGAGCGCATCACCAAGGCTGCGGACGAGGCCTATGCCCAGCGCGTCGAGGCCAACACCTCGGACGTCATGAACTACGTGGAGAAGCAGGTCCTGCTCCAGAGCCTGGATCATCTCTGGCGCGAGCATCTCGTGACCCTCGACCACCTGCGCCAGGTCATCGGCTGGCGCGGCATGGCCCAGCGCGATCCGCTCAACGAGTACAAGTCCGAGGCCTTCGAGCTGTTCAACACCATGATCGCTCACCTGCGCGAGCAGGTGACGGGCCAGCTCATGCGCATCCAGGTGGTGTTCCAGCAGCCGGAGCCGCAATCCCTGCCGCCCATGTTCGCCCAGCACCTCGATCCCGCCACCGGCGAGAACGAGTTCGACATGCCTCAGGGCGCTTCCGGCGCCGGGCCGGCGCTCGGCTTTGCCGCCGCGGCCGTGGGCACGGAGCAGGCCTCCGCCCGCGACCCGAACGATCCGTCCACCTGGGGTCGCGTCAGCCGCAACGAGCCCTGCCCCTGCGGATCGGGCAAGAAGTTCAAGCATTGCCACGGGCAGTTCGTGGCCTGAGGCGGAAGCCCAAGACAAAAAGCGAAAGAGCCCGGCCGTCGCGCCGGGCTTTTTCTGTGGCGCAACTTGCGCATCTGTAACACGCAGATCGCCGCAAGGCGGGCGTCCGACGAGCGCCGGACAGTTTGCCCCGTCCGGAACGCTCGCCGCCGGGCGCGAGCCGTGCCATAAGGCCGCCGCAACTCCTCCAAGCTTTCAAAAATCATGATTCGAATCGAGAACGTCAGCAAGCAGAACAGCCACCGGATCCTTTTCATCGAGGCCTCCGGCTCCCTTCAGAAAGGCGAGAAGATCGGCCTGGTGGGTCCCAACGGGGCGGGAAAGACGACGCTCTTTCGCATGATCACCAGGGAGGAGCAGCCGGACGAAGGGCAGGTCTCCGTCGATCGCGGCGTCACCATCGGTTACTTCAGTCAGGATGTCGGTGAGATGGCGGGCCGCAGCGCCGTGGCCGAGGTGATGGAGGGCGCAGGCCCCGTGAGCGCCGTGGCGGCCGAACTGCGCGAGCTCGAAGCCGCGATGGTGGACCCGGACAAGGCGGACGATCTCGAGGCGATCATCGAGCGCTACGGCGAGGTGCAGGCCCGCTACGAGGAGCTCGACGGTTATTCCCTCGAGGGCCGCGCGCGCGAGGTGCTCGCGGGCCTGGGCTTCAGCCAGGAGATGATGGACGGCGACGTGGGCGGCCTTTCCGGCGGCTGGAAGATGCGCGTGGCGCTCGGGCGCATTCTCCTCATGCGCCCCGACGCGATGCTGCTCGACGAGCCGAGCAACCACCTGGATCTCGAAAGCCTCATCTGGCTCGAGGAATTCCTTAAAGGTTATGACGGCGCGCTGCTCATGACCTCGCACGACCGCGCCTTCATGAACCGGATCGTCAACAAGATCATGGAGATCGACGGCGGCACGCTCACCACCTATTCCGGCGATTACGAATTCTACGAGCAGCAGCGGGCGCTGAACGAACAGCAGCAGCAGGCGCAATACGAGCGCCAGCAGGCGATGCTCGCCAAGGAGATCAAGTTCATCGAGCGCTTCAAGGCGCGCGCCTCCCACGCTGCGCAGGTGCAGAGCCGGGTCAAGAAGCTGGAGAAGATCGACCGCGTGGAGCCGCCCAGGCGCCGGCAATCGGTGGCGTTCGAGTTCCTGCCCGCGCCCCGTTCGGGCGATGACGTCGTCAGCCTCAAGAACGTGCACAAGCGCTATGGCAGCCGCAGCATCTATGAAGGGCTCGACTTCATGGTGCGCCGGAAGGAGCGCTGGTGCGTCATGGGCGTCAACGGCGCGGGAAAGTCGACGCTCCTGAAGCTTGTGACGGGCACGGCCGAGCCCGACCAGGGAACGGTCACGATCGGCGCGAGCGTGAAGATGGGCTATTTCGCCCAGCATGCCATGGAGGTCCTGGAGGGCGACCGCACCGTGTTCGAGTTCCTGGAGGATTCCTTCCCGCAGGCGGGGCAGGGCTCGCTGCGCACGCTCGCGGGCTGCTTCGGCTTCTCGGGCGACGATGCGGAGAAGAAGTGCCGCGTGCTGTCGGGCGGCGAGAAGGCACGCCTCGTGATGGCCAGGATGCTCTACGATCCGCCGAACTTCCTCGTGCTCGACGAGCCCACCAACCACCTCGACATGGCGACCAAGGAAATGCTCATCGAGGCCCTGTCGAAATACGAGGGCACCATGCTCTTCGTCTCGCACGACCGCCACTTCCTGGCGGCGCTCTCGAACCGGGTCCTCGAACTCACGCCGGACGGTATCCATCAATATGGAGGCGGCTACACCGAATACGTAGCGCGGACGGGCCAGGAGGCTCCCGGCCTGCGGCATTGATCATTGGTGAGGAAGACAGCGCATCGTTCTTTCTGCGTCGGCATCCTTTCCGCGCAGGACGGGATGGCCCGCGTCATGCAAGCATCAGGCAAGCATCGGCCCGTAGAGTGAGATCACAACCATTTCTGAAGAAAGATGTGGCACAGCCTGCCCGTCTTTCTCTTCTCACTCTACGGATCGAAACATTATGGCATTGAATACGTCGCTTCCGGTGCTCATCGTCGATGACTACCAGACCATGCTGCGCATCATCCGCAACCTGCTCAAGCAGATCGGCTTCACCGATGTGGACGAGGCCAAGGACGGCACGGAGGCGCTCGCCAAGCTGAAGGAGAAGCAGTACGGGCTCGTGATCTCCGACTGGAACATGGCGCCGATGACCGGCTTCGAGCTGCTCCAGAAGGTGCGCGCCGATGCGGAGCTGAGCGCCATGCCCTTCATCATGATCACCGCCGAGGCGAAGACCGAGAACGTGGTCGCCGCCAAGCAGGCGGGCGTGAACAACTACATCGTGAAGCCCTTCAATGCGGAGACCCTGCGCTCGAAGATCGCCGCCGTGCTGGGTGAGTAGCCGTCATGCGCCTTCCGCCTCCCTCTTCCTTCGATCCCTTGAGTCTCGATCTCCTGGCGCAGTCGCGTGAGAGCATCGCAGCCCGGCGTCATGCCGAGGTCATGCGCGGCCTCACGGCGATCCATGCCGCGCTCGAGCCGAACAGCGGGGCCTCGAAGGCTCTGCTCGACCAGATCAGGACCGATCTGCGCGAGGCCCTGAGGCTCAAGGATGAGCTCGACGCCATCACGGAATCGATCCAGCGCACGAAGCAGGAGATCGCGACCCTGCATTCCCGCACGCCGGGCGGCCAGGTCACGAGCGTGACCGACGAACTCGGGGCCGTGGTCTCCGGCACGGAGGAGGCGACCAACAGCATCCTTGCAGCCGCAGAGGAGATCGACGAGATCACGGGCAAGCTGGCCTCGCGCCTGTCCGGTGACGATGCCGAGATGGCGCTGCGCATTTCGGAAAAGGTTATCACCATCTTCGAGGCCTGCAACTTCCAGGACATTACGGGCCAGCGCATCAGCAAGGTCGTGAACTCGATGAAGTTCATCGAGGAGCGGGTGACCCAGATGGTGCAGATCTGGGGTGGGCTGGAAAGCTTCGACGATGTGGAAGCCTACAAGATGCCGGAGCGCGAGGGGGACGAGGCGCTCCTGAACGGGCCGGCGCTGGAGGGCGATCCCACGCGCACGTCTCAGGACGCCATCGACGCCCTTTTCGGGTGATCGCTTCCGCCAAGAGAGCAGGAGTTCAGAGCAGGACTTCCGACGCCGCCCTTCAGGCGGCGTTTTCGTTCGGACCGCTGGCGAACCGGCGCAAGACCGCGCATGACAAAAAAGCCCGCCGTGAGGCGGGCTTTTCACATGGCATGAAGGGTGAGGTCAGTTCACCTTGGCGACCTTGAGGCCCGCCGCGTTGTCGGCCCGCTTCTGCGGCACGGGCTTCGCGGCGGGAGCCGTCCTGACGGCGGGCGAGACCGGCGCCACGGGCGCCGCCTGCACCGTCTCGGCCACGGGCTGCGAGGCGGAGGTGCTGAAGAGGTCGGCCACGCTGCCGAACATCCGCTTGTAGAAGGGCGTCTCCTGCGATGCGGGCGCCGTTGCTGCTGCAGCGGGAGCGGCCTGTTCCTTGGCGGCCGGGCGGGCCTCGGGCTGCGAAACCGGGACTTCCTTCATGGAAGCGAAGGCGAGGGCCGTGGCGGGCGCCTCGGGCTTCTCTTCCTTGCCGGCGTCGTTGAGCGCGATCACCTGCGGGCCGGAGGAGATGCCGTCGATCCGGCTCACATAACCGAGCCTGCTGTCGGACACGCCCGTCACGTTGGCGAGCGCCTCGCGGAACGAATCATGCGTGTCGCCGTCGTGATAGACGAGCTTGATCGGCTTCTCGCCCTTGGCGACGAGCTCGGCCACCCGCTGCTCGTCCTGGCTCCGCTTCTGCGCGACGGCGGTGGCGGTGTCGGGATCCAGGTTGAACTCGTAGCGGCCGCGGCCGACGGCCACCTGCAGCTCCTCCTTCGTGACCTCGAAGGTATCGGAGCCTTCCTTCAGGTTCTTCCAGAAGGCGATGTTCTGGTCGAGGCGGTGCTTGGCCATGTTCTCGGGGGTCATCCGGAACGGATAGGACTGGAACTGGAAGCTGCGCTGCCCTGCGCCGAGCGCCTCGCGGGCGATGGCGTAGATCTCGGCCACGTTCTGGTCCGTCATTGCGAAGCAGCCGCGCGAGGAGCACGAGCCGTGCACCATGATGTCGCCGCCGTTGCGCCCCAGCGAACGGTCGAATGCGTTCGGGTAGCCGGTATCGAACGAGAGGTAGAAGTTGGAGTTGGGGTTCATCTGCGCCGGGGTGACCGTGTAGAACCCTTCCGGCACCTGACGGTCGCCCTCGCGTGTCTTGGGGCCGAGCTGGCCCGACCAGCGGCAGACCGGGTAGGTCTTGAGCAGCGCGTACTTGCCGTTGGAGCCGCGCTTCCAGATCTCCAGCTCCGATTCCTTCTTGTAGGCCCGGATCAGGATCGGGTCGCTCTTGGACATCCCCTTGGAAGACATCAACGCCATGGTAGCTGGCGGAATCGGCGCAAGGTGACGTGTGGAGCCACGGGAAAGCTGCTCGTCCTGGCAGGCTGCGAGCGCGAGCGCAAGACTCGCGGCCAATGCGATACGCTTCATCATGGGGGACCCCGCAATTCTGATCTGCCGGCCTCTGTGCCTGACAGTTCCCCTTTACCCCTAAATCGTTAGCCTTAACCGGTCCTTACTGCAAGCGGGAGGGGCCTGCAGGCACGGTTAATAGGAGGTAAAAATCCCTCTTCCGGGGGATTCTTGGGAAGGATGACGCAAGGAAAAGGGCCGCTGTGGCGGCCCGCTCGAAGGCGATGACCGCACCGGGGTCGGAGCGGCCACGGGGGATCGGCCGGGCTTAAAGCCTGCGGCCGATATTGAGGAACTTCTCGGCGCGGTGGTCGCGAATCTCGGACGGGCCCATGTTGCTCAGATCGTGCAGAGCCTCCTCGATGGCGTTGCCGGTCGCCTGGATGGCGGCCTTGGAGTCGCGATGGGCTCCGCCCACGGGCTCCACCACGATGCCGTCGATGATGCCCAGCCGCAGGAGGTCCTGGGCCGTGATCTTCATGTTGGTGGCGGCGTCCTGGGCCCGGGCCGCGTCGCGCCAGAGGATCGAGGCCGCGCCTTCCGGCGAGATCACGCTGTAGATGGCGTGTTCCAGCATCAGCACCTTGTTGGCGGTGGCGATGGCGATGGCGCCGCCGGATCCGCCTTCGCCGATCACCACCGAGACGTTGGGAACTCCAAGCGCCAGCTGCATCTCGGTGGAGCGGGCGATGGCCTCGGCCTGGCCGCGCTCCTCGGCCTCGATGCCCGGATAGGCTCCGGCCGTGTCCACGAAGGAGATCACGGGGAGGCCGAAGCGGTCCGCCATCTCCATCAGGCGCACGGCCTTGCGGTAGCCCTCGGGACGGGCCATGCCGAAATTGTGCCGGATGCGGGTTTCTGTGTTGTGGCCCTTTTCCTGCCCCATCACGCAGACGGGCTGGCCGCGGAAGCGCCCGAAGCCGCCCACGATCGCCTCGTCCTCGGCGAATTTGCGGTCGCCGGCCAGCGGCGTGAACTCGGTGATGAGCCCGGCGCAGTAATCGACGAAATGGGGGCGCTGCGGATGGCGCGCGACGAGCGTCTTCTGCCAGGGCGTGAGCTTGGCATAGAGGTCCTTCAGGGCGTCGGCGGCCTTGACCTCCAGGCGCGAAATGTCGTCGGCGATGGAGACGGCGTCCCGGTTCTCACCGAGCGCCCGAAGCTCCTCGACCTTGGCTTCAAGCTCGGCGACGGGCTTTTCGAAATCGAGATAACTGCGCATCAGACTCTATGAAAAATGAAAATCGGCGTGACCCTATAGCCCTGCCGAAACGGGGCGGACACTGGCGTTTCAGGGGCGTCAAGTCAAGGTGAGCCCGGTCTTACCCCCGGAAAACCCGGCAAAATCAAGGACAATCGGCGATGCGGGAGGCCGGAGCCGCCGGTGCCGGAACGAAAACCGGGGCAAATCGGCGGGAGCGCTGGACCGCCCGCACGGCGCCGGGCCGGTAGAGTTGCTTCGTCGCCTCGACGATGTGCAGGCCCGCGAAGGGCAGGGAGAACCCGGCGCCGACGCGCTCCCAGGCCTGGGCGGTCCGGAGCAGGAAACGGTTGCGCAGGGGCGGCACGTAGAGGGTCTCGGCCCAGCCCTCGGGCGAGAACCAGGTCTGGCGCATGAGGCTCTTGAGCTGGGAGCGGCTGTAGGGCTGGCCGTGGCCGAAGGGGGTTGTGTCCATGCGCGCCCAGAGGCCGCGCCGATTGGGGGCCACCAGGATGATCCGCCCCCCCGGGGTCAGGATGCGCCAGATCTCGTGCAGGAGCTCGCTGGGGCTCTCCACCGTCTCCAGGGCATGGACCACGAGAACCCTGTCGATGGAGGCGTCGGGCAGGGGCATCATCAGCGGGTCGACGAGGGCCGAGGCCGAGGCCCCGGTGCCGGGCCAGTTCACCACGCCCTGGCTCGCCGGCATGAAGGCGAGTGTCCGCTCGCTCTCCCCCTTCACGGCGGAGAGGTAGGGCGGCGCATAGCCGAGGCCGAGCACGCGCAGGCCCGTAAGCGGGCCCCAGAAGCTGTCGATGGCCCGTCCGACGAAGCGGCGCGTCACGCCTCCGAGAGGGCTCGCGTAGAAGCCGCGCAGATCGGTGATGTCGATGCTCATGGCCTCAGCATGCCGTCTTTCGATCCGGTCCGGCGATCGTCCAAGGCGCGGGATCTGGTTTCATGAGCCGAGTGTTCCATGATAGCTCAGAGCACATCAAGACAGGGTTCCTCGATGACCGCCCAGATCCACGCCTTTCTCTGCCTTCAGGACAATATCGGTGTTCTCGTCCACGATCCCAACACGGGCGCCTGCGCTGCCATCGATGCGCCGGAGGAGGGGGCGATTCTCGCGGCACTGGCCGAGACGGGCTGGCAGCTGACGGACATCCTCGTCACCCACCGCCACGCCGATCACGTGCAGGCCGTGGACGCCCTGAAGCGCCGCACCGGCTGCCGCGTCGTCGCGCCCCTGAAGGCCCGCGAGGCGGTGCCCGCCGCCGATGCCTATGTGGCGGAGGGCGACACGGTGCATGTAGGCAGCCTGCAGGCCCATGTGTGGGAGACGCCCGGCCATTGCGCCGATCACGTCTCCTATTGGTTCGCGGCGGATCGCGCGCTGTTCGCAGGCGATACTCTCTTCACCCTCGGCTGCGGACGCATGTTCGAAGGAACCTATGCCGGTTTCTGGGCGTCGCTGCAGCGGCTCGCGGCGCTGCCGGACGAGGCGCGCGTCTATTGCGGACACGACTACACCCTCTCGAACGCGCGCTTCGCGCTCGCGGCCGATCCGGACAACGCGGCGCTGAAGGCGCGGGCGGCCGAGGCAGAGGAGGCCAAGGCCCAGGGCCGCTTCCTGGTGCCGACGACCATCGGCCAGGAGAAGGCGACGAATCCGTTTCTGCGCGCCGGGGAGCCCGCGCTCGCAAAAGCCGTTCATAAGGAAGGCGCAGCGCCCGTGGAGGTCTTTCAGGCCTTGCGCGAATGGAAGAACAGGTTCTGATACGTCAGGACCCTTCAGGAGCGGACAGCCTCATGACCGACCACAGCCTCATCATCGGACTCGAGAGCCGGCTCCTCAACGCCTGGCCCTCCTTCGATTATCAGGCCTATGACGGCTGGATCCTGCGGCTTGCCAACGGCTACTCGAAGCGCGCCAATTCCGCGACGCCCTTCCTGCCCGGCGCGACCCTCGACGACGGGCTGATCGACTACATGATCGCCCGCTTCGTCGAGGCCAATGTGCGCCCGACCTTCCGCCTCAACGGCGTCGAGGCGCCCGAGGCGGACGAGCGGCTGAGGCTGCGCGGCTTCAAGGAGATCGAGCCGACGCATGTTCTGACCGCGCCCGTCAAAAGCGGCGACCGCGAGATCGATCCCGAGGTGGCTCTCGAGCCGCATGCCTCCAAGCGCTGGGTGCGCGCGGCGGCGGAATCCTACGGCGGCGACAAGGCCGATGACGAGACGCTGATGAGGATCGTCTCGCGCATCCGCCAGAAGGCGGCCTTCGCCACGCTCAGCCTGGACGACAAGCCCGTGGCCTGGGGCTTGGGCGTCGCGGAGCGCGGCTATATCGGTCTCTACGACATCGTGGTCGCCCCCGATCTGCGCGGCATCGGGCTCGGCCGCCGCGTGGTGTCGAGCCTCATGGCCTGGGGCGCGGCGCAGGGCGCGCACACGGCCTATCTCCAGGTGCGCGAGGAGAACGAGATCGCCCGCTCGCTCTACGGGGCGTTCGGCTTCCAGACCGCTTACCGCTACACCCACCGCGTCATGCCGGGGCGCTCCTCCGCTTCGGCATGAGCGTCGCCACGAGCGCGCCCGCCACGATGAGGCCGCAGGACAGCGCGAGCGTCAGCGTCGGCTCGGCGTAGCCCGCCGCCACCAGCAGAAGGGTCGAGAGCACCGGCGTCGCATAGGATGCGACGCCGAGGAAGCGGATGTCGCCGCGCTTCATGCCGATATCCCACACGTAGAAGGCAGCGCCCACCGGCCCGAGGCCGAGTGCGAGAAGGGCGAGCCACTGCGTCGCCGTCTCGGGCCAGACGGTGGTCTCGAAGGCCAGATGGCAGACCAGGCTCAAGAGCGAGGTCATGAGGCAGAAGCCCGCCACCGCATCGGTCGGCACCTGGCCGAACCTTCGGGAGAGAACCGAGTACCCGGCCCAGACGAAGGCCGCGACGAAGGCGCAGACATAGCCGGGCATGTATTCCGCCCGCGCATCGAAGGCGCCGCGTCCGGCGATCAGCACCACGACGCCGGCAAAGCCCAGAAGCGCGCCGGCAATATGCGCCCGCTTCAGATGCTCGCCGGGAAGCAGCGAGGAGAAGAGCACGATCAGCAGCGGCCAGAGATAGTTGATCAGCCCCGACTCGGCCGGGGGCGCCCAGCGCAGGGCGGCGAAATAGAGGGCGTGGTAGCCGAACAGGCCGCCGATGCCCAAGGCCCACACGACCGGCTTCTGGCGCAGGGCCTTCAACCCCTGAGGCCGGACGATCCAGCTCACCACGCCCACCATTCCTCCGACCAGGAAGGTCATGGCGTTGAGCTGGAACGGCGGGATCGTTCCCGTCGCCGCCGTGAACACGGCGAGCATGGACCAGAGCAGTATGGCGAAAAGGCCGATGGTGGTGGCGGTGCGGGTTGTCATGGCCTTCGCCATAAACGAAAGCTCTCCGGATGAGGAGAGCCTTCGGCGTTTTCCCGCAGCGCCGTCCAGGCCTTCTTCAGGCCATGTACTGGCCGCCGTTGATGGTGAGCGTCGAGCCGGTGACGAACCCGGCCTCGTCGCTGGCGAGGAAGACGACGCCGCGTGCGATCTCTTCCACCTCGCCGAGACGGCCCACGGGGATGAGCGGCAGAATCTTGGACTTCAGCACCTCTTCGGGAACCGCCTTCACCATCTCGGTGGCGATGTAGCCCGGCGCGATCACGTTGACGGTGACGCCCTTGTTGGCGTTCTCCTGCGCCAGCGCCTTGGCAAAGCCGATCACGCCCGCCTTGGCCGCGGAATAGTTCGCCTGTCCCATCTGTCCCTTCTGGCCGTTGACGGACGAGATGAGGATGATGCGCCCGAAGCCGCGCTCGCGCATGCCCTCGATCACGGGGCGCGTGCAGGTGAACATGGAATCGAGGTTGGTGCGGATGACCGCCGACCACTGGTCGAAGGTCATCTTGTGAAACATGGCGTCGCGGGTGATGCCCGCGTTGTTCACGAGAATGTCGATGGGGCCGAGCTCGGCCTCGACGGCCCTGATCCCCGCCTCGCAGGCCTCTGCATCGGACACGTCGAACTTGAAGACCGGAATGCCGGTTTCGTCCCTGAAATGCTGGGCGGTCTCGTCGTGGCCGCCATAATTGGAAGCGACCTTGTATCCGCTCTGTTGCAGAGCCTTTGCGATCGCGGAGCCGATGCCGCGCGTTCCGCCGGTGACCAATGCGACTCGTGCCATGCTGTTTCCCTTCCCAGGACCGTTCCCATGCGGATCGTTCGAGGACCCGTCTGTAACGGGGCGGTCAGGTTTCCGCCGCCCCCGCAACTTAGCTTAGTACATGTGGCAGAACGGAGAAGGGGAAGCCCCGTAATTTCCCGTACGGGGCTTCTTTGCGGTGTTGGCGCTCGCGGCCGCTTACCTTTCCAGGCACATGGCGACGCCCATGCCGCCGCCGATGCAGAGGGTGGCGAGGCCCTTTTTCGCGTTGCGGCGGCCCATCTCGTGCAGAAGGGTCACGAGAACGCGGGCGCCCGATGCGCCGATCGGATGGCCGATGGCGATCGCGCCGCCGTTCACGTTCACGATGGACGGATCCCAGCCCATGTCCTTGTTGACCGCGAGAGCCTGGGCCGCGAAGGCCTCGTTGGCCTCGACGAGTTCGAGGTCGGACACTTTCCAGCCCGCCTTCTCCAGGGCCTTGCGGGAGGCTGGAATCGGGCCCGTTCCCATGATCGCCGGATCGACGCCGGCCGTGGCCCAGGAGGCGATGCGGGCGAGAGGGGTCAGGCCGCGGCGCTCGGCCTCGGCTTCCGTCATCAGCACGACGGCAGCCGCGCCGTCGTTGATGCCCGAGGCGTTGCCGGCCGTGACCGTGCCGTCCTTCGAGAAGGCCGGCTTGAGCTTGGCGAGCGCCTCCAGGGTGGTGCCGGCGCGGATGTACTCGTCCTGGTCGACGACGATGTCGCCCTTGCGCGTCGAAACCGTGACCGGCACGATCTCGGCCTTGAAGCGGCCTTCCTTCTGGGCCGCCTCTGCCTTGTTCTGCGAGCCCGTCGCGAATTGGTCCTGCTCCTCGCGGGTGAGCTGCCAGCGCTGGGCCACGTTCTCGGCGGTATTGCCCATGTGGTAGCCGTGGAAGGCGTCCATGAGGCCGTCCTTCAGCATCGTGTCGGCGAGCTTGAAGTCGCCCATCTTGGTGCCGGCGCGCATATGGGCCGCGTGCGGGGCGAGCGACATGGATTCCTGGCCGCCGGCGACGATGATGCCGGCGTCGCCGTTGGCGATCTGCTGCATGCCGATGGCCACCGTGCGCAGGCCGGAGCCGCAGAGCTGGTTGAGGCCCCAGGCGGTCTTTTCCTGCGGCACGCCAGCGGCCATGGCGGCCTGGCGGGCCGGGTTCTGGCCCTGGGCGGCGGTGAGGATCTGGCCGAGGATCACCTCGTCCACTTCGCCGGCCTGGACCTTGGCGCGCTCGAGGGCCGCCTTGATGGCGACGGCGCCGAGCTCATGGGCCGGGGTATTGGCGAAGGCCCCATTGAACGAGCCGACGGGGGTGCGCGCCGCGCCGACGATGACGATGCTGTCTCGGGCCATTCCTCTCTCCTGTGCTGATTGGCAATGCCGGAATGAATGTAGTGCCTATCCGATGAAAGCCCCAGGGGGGCTCTGTCAAGGACCGGATGAACGAGCCGTCCGCGGGGTGCCTTAGACTTTTGGCGCTTTGCTCGTCCGTCATAAGGTCTATAATTAACGGAGGCCGACCTCCCGCAGGACGGCGGCCCGGTGGATTTCCCAGGAGCGTATCGGGACACATGGCGACGGACAAACAACCGACGGTTATCAAGAAATATGCCAACCGCCGCCTCTATCACACGGGCACTTCGACCTACGTGACCTTGGAAGATCTGGCCGGCATGGTGCGCAAGGGCGAGGATTTCGTGGTCTATGACGCGAAGTCCGGCGAGGAGATCACCCGCTCGGTCCTGGCCCAGATCATCTTCGAGCAGGAGAACAAGGAAGGGCCGAATCTCCTGCCCGTCACGGTGCTCCGCCAGCTGATCCGCTTCTACGGCGACAGCATGCAGGCCCTGGTGCCGAGCTACCTCGAATTCTCCATGAACAACCTCTCCCAGGAGCAGCAGAAGCTGCGGGAGCAGATGGCCCAGGCCTTCGGTCCCGGGGCCTTCCAGGCCATGGAGGAGCAGGTGCGCAAGAACATGGGCTTCTTCACCGAGGCCATGCGCATGTTCTCGCCCTTCCCGCAGGGGGCTGCGGGCAATGCCGAGACGAAGCCCGCGACGAAGGCGGAAGAGGCGGGCGACCTCGACGCCCTGAAGCGGCAGATGGCCGATATGCAGGCCAAACTCGACAAGCTGGCGAGCAAGTAGCCGCCCGGCTTCAGGCCTGCGCGCGCTTCAGGAGCGCATGAAACGCCGAAGGCTGCATCACCGCCTCCGGCTCCCCGAACAGGGCGCCCTGCAGGTAATCCACGCCCCAGGCCGCCAGCAGCCGGGCGGTCGCCTCGTCGTCCACCCATTCCGCCGCAACGGCGATGCCGAGATTCTGCGCCCTGTCGATGAGGGTGCGGACATGGAGGCGGTCGTCGGTGGAGCGCTTGAGCGGCTGGATGAAGACGCCGTCGATCTTGAGGAGGTCGACCGGCAGCATCCGGAGCTGTGCGGGCGTGATGTATCCGGCCCCGTATCCCGTGAGCGCAAGCCCGATGCCGAGGGCCTTCATAGCGTGGAGGCGGCCGAGATTGCGCCGGGATTCGATGAGCGCGATCTCCGGAACCTCGACGATGAGCCGCGACTCGATGCCCGGGCGGGCGCCGAGATGCGCCGCCAGCATGGGCAGCCATTCCGGATCCTGCAGGGTCCTGGAAGACACCGGCAGCGCCAGGCGCTGGGCGGGGTTCCGGACGAGGTGATCCGCCGCCAGCTCCAGCAGTCGGCCGTCGACCAGCAGGGCGAGGTTCTCCCCTGCCAGTCCCGGCGCCGGCGCGAGAGGGATCGTCGCGGGATCGGCGCTCGGGATGGCGGCGCAGGCCTGCATCAGCGAGGGAGCGCGGCTTTGCGCATCCACCACCGGCTGGCAGGCCAGAGCCAGGCTGCGCCCGTTGAGGGCGGCGATCCAGTCGAACGGCGCCTGGTCGGCCTGGGGCGGTGCTGCCAGGCGCGGCGTGTAGAAGGCCAGGGCCTCGTCCCGCTCGATGCCACGGCTCAGGGCCAGTTCGGCGAAACGCAAAAGCTTGGTGGCCTTGAAGGTGTGGTCCGGCGCGCAGGCCGCGCCCAGGCGCAGGGTGGCGGCGGCCGGGCTGTCGCTCAGGAGCCCCTGGAGCCGCTTCATGGCGCTGACCGCATCCGCCGCGGGGCAGCAGGTGAGGGTGAGCGTGAAACGGTTCGGCCCGAGCGCCCTGAACAGGTCGTGGCGGCGCATCATCGGGCGCAGCCTGCGGGCGATGTCCGCCATGAGGTCCGCCTCGTCCTCATCGAACGCGCCCGCGATCAGGGTGCAGGTCTGGGACACCCTGAGGGCCTCGTTGATGCTGCTCTGGATGCCGCACAGAAGCTCCGACCGAGCCTGGAGCCGGGCCGGCAAAATGTCCCGCGCGGCCGAGGCCGGATCGATGCGGAGCAGGCCGCGGGCGAAGGCCGGGCGGCCCTGGACGTCCGGCTGCCACCGGCCCGTGTCCTCGATCATCACAACCCGATCCGGCTCGAGGCGCAGCGCGTAGCGGGTCTCGTAGGCGCGGCCCGGATCCTGGGCCGAGGCGATGGCCTCCCGGCGGGGGAGGCCGCAGCCCGGCTCGATCATCGCCGCGAAGACATGGCCGGTCTTCGGCAGATCCTTCGGCGAAAGGCCCAGCGCCTCGGCGGCTCCCGGACCCCAGGTCAGCCCGTCCCCGATCATGTCCCAGGCATAGGTGACGCCTGCCAGGGGCGAAGGCCTGTCCTTCACGGTCTGGCGCTTCTGCGGCGGCCGGGATGTGCCCTTGAAAAGTCCCGTCCGGCCCTGCCGCTTCGTCGCCATCACCCTCATCCTCGGAATACGCATGGATCGGGGAGGCGGAAGGCGCGTCGTCGCAAGCCCGGCCAAGACCCCGAAAAACAAGGATGCAGGATCGGCCCCTGGGCTTAACGAAGCGTAAAAAGTGACGGGAAATCAGGAGGCTTGGGGATAGCGGGCATAAAAAAACCGGCGCATGGAGCGCCGGTCTTGGATCTTTCGCATGTCGCGCAGGATTACGCGTCGGCCTTCACCTTCAGAACCTGACGGCCCCGGTACATGCCGGTCTTCAGGTCGATGTGGTGAGGACGGCGCAGCTCGCCGGAATCCTTGTCCTCGATGTAGGTCGGGGCCTTCAAGGCATCGGCGGAGCGACGCATGCCACGCCGCGAGGGCGACGTTTTTCTCTTTGGAACGGCCATTTCTCGTCTCCGGTAAAAAAGCGGAGCGCCCGCTCAACCGGGGAACGCTCACATCTCAAACTTGATGAGGTTGCGCCTCATACAAGGTCTTTCGGCAAATATCTAGTCCCCTGAAGCATTCCGGCCGTTTTTCGTTGCCGCAGGCGGCGCCTTACGGCTTCAGGCAGGCGCTGTAGGGGGCTGCCCCCGCGATGCGGGCCTGGAGCTGGCCGGCCAGCGCCCGGTGGCCGGGCCGCGGCCGGGCCGGGTTGCGCACGAGCGGATTGGGCAGGGCCCGCGCCAGCAGGGCGGCCTCGCCGCGGGTCAGGTTCCTGGCCGATTTGCGGAAATATCTCTGGGCGGCGGCTTCGGCTCCGAACACCCCGTCGCCCCATTCGGCGATGTTGAGGTAGACCTCCATCATCCGGCGTTTCGACCAGATCAGGTCGAGATAAAGCGCGACCGGGATCTCCAGGCCCTTGCGGATGTAGGAACGGCTCGGCCAGAGAAACAGGTTCTTGGCCACCTGCATTGGGATGGTCGAGGCGCCCCGGGCCGGCCCGTCCTCGTCGGCCGCCTCCACCACGGTCCAGAGAGCGCCCCAGTCCACCCCGTGATGCTCGCAAAAGCGGCTGTCCTCGGAGGTCATGACCGCCAGCGGCAGGTGGGGCGACATCTCCTCGAGATTCACGAAGACCCGCTCCACGGGCTGGAGGGTGAGCCAGCGGCCGAGCATGAGGGTCGAGACCGGGGGCGCGGCCCCGTACAAAAGCCCTAGCCAAAAGACCGCTGCGGCCCATAAGAGGATGAGGCCGAGGCCGATCCGGACGAGGCGGCGGAGAAGGCGCGCGGCGTTCATCGGCTCCCGCGGCCGGCCCGAGCGCAGCGTCCATTTCGGCTTCGATCGTTCATCCACGTTGCTCTCGGGCGGAGCGGCCGCTCCCCCCGAATCCAGGCTCATCATGGCGTCATCCATCAGCACTTTTACGACGCGGCTCTCCGAAGCCGCGAGGATCGTCGAGGCGGGTCTTCAGGCCTTGCTATCAGACAAAGCCGCCCCCGGCGAGCTTGCCCGCCCGTCCCGGCTCATGGACGCCATGCGGTATGCCGTCCTGGGCGGCGGCAAGCGCCTGCGCCCTTTCCTCACCATCGAGGCGGCGCGCCTCATGGGGGTGGAGGGAGAGGGGCCCCTGCGAGCAGGCTGCGCCGTCGAGCTCCTGCATTGCTATTCCCTCGTGCATGACGACCTGCCCTCCATGGACGACGACGATCTGCGCCGGGGGCGTCCGACCGTGCACAGGGCCTATGACGAGGCCACCGCCATCCTGGTGGGCGATGCGCTGCAGACCCTCGCCTTCGAGGTTCTCGCCGATCCGGCAACCTCGTCCGACCCGGCGGTACGCTCCGGCCTCGTGCTCGGCCTCGCCCGCGCCTCCGGCCTGGGTGGCATGGTGGGCGGCCAGCTCCTCGACCTCTCGGCGGAAGGCCGCTACGGCCCCGCGGAGCTGGGGGAGGCCGAGGTGCGCCTGCTCCAGATGATGAAGACCGGCGCGATCCTCAGCTTCTCGGTGGAGGCAGGGGCGATCCTGGGACAGGCCGATGCGGCGGCGCGCCGGAGCCTCGTGGAATACGGACGCGCGCTGGGCGCGGCCTTCCAGGTGGCCGACGACATTCTCGACCGCGAGGCGACGCCCGAGGCGCTCGGCAAGCGCACGGGAAAGGACCGGGAGAAGGGCAAGGCGACGCTCGTCGACCTGCTGGGCCTCGACGGCGCCAAGCGCGAATGCCGCCAGCTCGTGGAGAAGGCCGACGCCGCGCTTGCTGGGTTCGGCGACAAGGCGCAGATCCTGCGCGAGGCGGTGCGCTTCGTCGTCGAGCGCGAGGTTTGATCAGGCGCTGGCCGAAGGCCGCGCCTTCAGCCAGCGGCGCGGCTTCAGCTCGCTGACGATCACGCCCGCGACGATGAGGGCCGCGCCGGCCAGGGCGGCGACGGGCAGGTGCTCGCCATAGACGCGGCCGACGATTCCCGCCCAGACCGGCTCGCCCGCATAGATCACCGTGGCGCGGGTGGGAGAGACGGTCCTCTGCGCCCAGTTCATGGCGAGCTGGATCCCGGCGCTGGCGAGGCCGAGGCCCACGGCGCTCAGGAGCAGCAGCCACGACGGCTCCGGCATCGTCTCGTTCAGGGGCGCCATGAAGCCGAAAGCGAGGAGCGAGGTCACGGCCAGCTGCACCACGGTGACGCGGCGCACGTCGACGCGGCCCGCGAAGCCGCCGATCAGGATGATCTCTGCCGCGATGGCGATCGCGCTGAGCAGGGTGAGGAACTCGCCGACGCCGAGCCCCAGGGATGCGCCGTCAGGCCCGGCGAGCAGCACGAGACCGGTGAAGGCCAGCGCGATGCCGATCCAGGACATGATGCCGGGCGGCCTTTTGAGCGCCAGCCATTGCAGCAGCGGCACGATGGGCACGTAGAGAGCCGTGATGAAGGCGGACTTGCTGCTCGGGATCGTCTGGAGCCCGTAGGTCTGGAGCGTGTAGCCGAGAAAGATCGCGACGCCGATCATCACGCCGGCCTTGATCTCGGCCCAGGTCAGGCCGCGCAGAACGGGCAAGGCGATGAGCGCCATCATCAGCGCCGCTGTGCCGAAGCGCAGGCCGACGAAGAGCAAGGGCCCGCTCACCGCGAGGGCGTTCTGCACGATCAGGAAGGTCGCGCCCCAGATCATGGTGATGAAGATGAGCACGGCCTCGCTGCGGCTCGGCAGGAACGGGCGGTGGGAAACGGACGGGGCGGTGGTCAAAGAACGGGTCCTCGCGCGGATGCGCCCGATGCGTAGGGATAATGATGGGAAGGGTCAATAACGCGGGACGCCGAAGTCACCGTTCGGATGTGGGCACCCAGAAGGTGAGCTTCACATGGCCGGGGCGGGTGGCATGGGGGAGCGTGCCTGCGGGCACGCCGCCATTGGCGAGGATCACCTTGCGCGATCCCTCGTTGTCGTCGTCGCAGGTGATCAGCACGCGCGAAAAGCCTTCCGAGCGGCAGACGGGCAGGATCAGGCGCAGCGCCTGGGTGGCGTAGCCCCGCCGCTGCTTCCAGGGCACGACGGTATAGCCGATATGGCCGAAGGCGGTCGGGGGCAGCTCCTCGGTTCCCCGCTGGAACCGAAAGCCGATCCGGCCGCAGAACGTGCCGTCGCTGATCCAGAAATCGTGCGCGGGCAGACGCGGAACCTCCCGCCCGTCGGGCAGCCGGATCATAGGGCTGTTGTACAGGTCGTGGAGGAAGCCTTCCGGGTCGCGGCGCAGTTGAGCGAGCTGCTCGCGGCTGACATCGTGGTCGGTGTTCGGCGACCAGCCCCTCGCCAGGGCGTCTTCATAGGCGGGCAGCCAGTCGAGGCTGGGGCGGATGAGGGCGATGTCTGTCATGGCGACATGAAGGTGGCATCGCACCGCCCGGGAGGCAACCGTCTTACACCGTCACCTGGGTGCCGACCTCGACCACGCGGCCGGTCGGGATCTGGAAGAAGTCCGTGGCGTCGCTGGCGGATTTGGCGAGGCTGATGAACAGCTTGTCCTGCCAGAGCGGCATGCCCGACTGGCTCGCCGGGCGGATCGAGCGCCGCGACAGGAAGAACGACGTCGCCATGATGTCGAACTTGAAGCCCTGCTTGCGCAGGATCGCGAGCCCGCGCGGGATGTTGGGCGTCTCCATGTAGCCGTAGCTCAGGCGGATGCGCCAGAACGAATCGCCCACATGCTCGATGGCGACGCGGTCCTCGTCCTCCACGCGGGGAATGTCCGCGCTGTTGACGGTCAGGATCACGTTCTTCTCGTGCAGCACCTTGTTGTGCTTGAGGTTGTGCAGGAGGGCCGCAGGCGCGGTGTCGGGATCGCTCGTCAGGAAAACGGCGGTGCCCTTCACCCGGTGCGGCGGGCTCTTCTCGAGCATCTGGACGAGTTCGAGCAGGGGCACGTCGATCTTGCGCGTCTTCTCGAACAGGATGCGCGTGCCCTTCACCCAGGTGAACATGATCACGAAGAACACGCCTGCGATCAGCAGCGGCACATAGCCGCCGTCCAGGAGCTTCACCAGATTCGAGGACAGGAAGGTCAGGTCGATCAGCAGCAGGGGAACCATCACCAGCGCAGTCTTCACCGGCCCCCATCCCCAGCTCCGGCTCATCACCACGCAGGCGAGCAGCGTGGTGACGACCATCGTGCCGAACACCGCGATGCCGTAGGCGCTCGCCAGGCTGCTCGACGAACCGAACGTGACCACGAGGAACACCACGGCGGCGAGCAGGAGCCAGTTCACGCGGGGTAGGTAGATCTGCCCCTGGTGGGTCTCCGACGTGAAGCGGACATCGAGGCGCGGCAGCAGGCCGAGCTGGACCGCCTGCCGCGTCAGCGAATAGGCGCCCGTGATCACGGCCTGGCTCGCGACGATGGTCGCCAGGGTGGCGAGGATCACGAGCGGCAGGAGCAGCCATGGCGGCGCGAGCAGGAAGAACGGATTGGCGATGGATTCGGGATTCGAGAGGACGAGAGCGCCCTGGCCCAGGTAGTTCAGGGCCAGGGCCGGGAAGACCACCGTGCCCCAGGCCATGCGGATCGGCCTGCGGCCGAAATGGCCCAGATCGGCATAGAGCGCTTCGGCTCCCGTGACCGCAAGGCATACGCTGCCGAGGATTGCAAAGGCGGTTCCCGGGTGCGTGACGAGGAAGGAGACGCCGTAATAGGGGTTGAAGGCGAGAAGGACTTCCAAGTCGTCCGCGATGTGAAGAAGGCCCAGCCCCGCCATCGTCACGAACCACAGGAGCGTGAGCGGGCCGAAGAAGGCGGCGACCTTGCCGGTGCCGCGGCTCTGCACGGCGAAGAGAGCGATCAGGATTCCCAGCGCACCGGGCAGGACATAGCTTTCGAAGGCGGGTGCAACGAGTTTCAGGCCCTCCAGGGCCGAGAGCACGGAGATTGCCGGCGTGATCGCGGCGTCGCCGTAGAACAGGGCCGCTCCCGCCATGCCCATCACCAGGACGGGCAGGCTCCTGCGCCCGAGGGCGAGCTGCGTGAGGGCCACCAGCGTCAGCGAGCCGCCTTCGCCCTTGTTGTCGGCGCGCAGGAGAAGAACGACGTATTTGACGGACACCGTCAGGATCAGCGCCCAGAGCAGGAGCGACAGGATGCTGATCACGAGATCGCGGGTCAGTTCCACGGGTGTGCCGTGATGACCGCCGGTGGCGGCCATCACCGTCTCGCGCATGGCGTAAAGCGGGCTCGTGCCGATATCGCCGTAGACCACGCCGATGGCGCCAAGGGTCAGGGTCCAGAAGCTCGCCTTGTGGTGGCTTTCGGGGAGGGTGGCCTCAGGGACCGCGGAATCCGCATGTCCGGGGGCGACAGCTTGCTGTTCTGTCATGGATGCTTTTCTTTGCGGATAAGCCCGCGGACGGCCCTTGTTGAAACATACTGCCAGACGACGAAGGGCGGCCCCTTCTCAAAGAGCGTAGCGGCCGTCATTGCCGGCGCGGCGGGCTTCTAGCATATCGCGCCTCAGCTTAAAACGGAATTTCGCTTAAGGTTCCAGCCGTCGACGGCGGCCTCATTCCGCAGCGTCTCGTCCCGAGCGTCCGTAGCTCTTCTCGATGTAGTCGAGGACGATCTTCTGGAAATCCTGCGCCAGGGTCGGTCCGCGCAGGGTCAGCGCCTTCCTGCCGTCGATGAAGACCGGAGCAGCCGGCTGCTCGCCCGTGCCGGGGAGCGAGATGCCGATATTCGCGTGCTTCGATTCGCCCGGGCCGTTCACGATGCAGCCCATCACCGCCACGTTCAGGTTCTCGACGCCGGGATAGGTGCGGCGCCATTCGGGCATGGAATGCGAAATCCAGTTCTGGATGTCGCGCGCCAGCTCCTGGAAGACGGAGGAGGTGGTGCGGCCGCAGCCCGGGCAGGCGGCCACCAGCGGCACGAAGGTGCGGAACCCCATGGTCTGGAGCAGCTCCTGGGCCGTCTTGACCTCCACCGTCCGGTCGCCGCCGGGCTCTGGCGTGAGGGAGTAGCGGATCGTGTCGCCGATGCCCTGCTGGAGCAGGATGCCGATGGCGGCGGACGAGGCCACGATCCCCTTCGTGCCCATGCCTGCCTCCGTCAGGCCGAGGTGGATCGCGTAGTCGGAGCGGCGGGCGAGTTCCTGATAGACGGCGATCAGATCCTGCACCGCCGAAACCTTGGCCGAGAGGATGATCCGGTCGCGGCCGAGGCCGATCTCCTCGGCGCGGGCCGCCGACAGGAGGGCGGATTGGATCATGGCCTCGCGGGTCACCCAGCGCATGTCGCGCGGCTGGGCCGAGGCCGCGTTCTCGTTCATGAGATGCGTGAGAAGTTCCTGATCGAGCGAGCCCCAGTTGGCGCCGATGCGCACGGCCTTGCCGTGCTTGATCGCCTGCTCGACGATGGCTCCGAACTGCCGGTCCTTCTTTTCCTTGAAGCCCACATTGCCGGGATTGATGCGGTACTTGGCGAGCGCCTCGGCGCAGGCCGGATGATCGGCGAGAAGCTGATGCCCGATGTAATGGAAATCGCCGACGAGCGGCACGTCCACGCCGAGCCGGTCGAGCCGCTCGCGGATCTTTGGCACGGCGGCGGCCGCCTCGTCGCGGTCGACGGTGATGCGCACGATCTCGGACCCCGCGCGGGCGAGGGCCGCGACCTGCGCGACGGTTGCGTCCACGTCCGCGGTGTCCGTATTCGTCATCGACTGGACGACGATGGGCGCTCCGCCGCCGACCGTGACGGAGCCGACCCGGACGCCGACCGTGCGGTGGCGCGGGGCGGGACCCGCCGGGCGCTCGGATGGGGTTTCGGCCTCAGGAGACGAGATGAAGGACATGCTGCAATCCACGACGGCAGCTCCGGGCTGCCGTCGTTTAGCTGATGGCAAAAACCCCCGTCGTCAAGCGCGGCTTGTTCGACCTGAAGCGGACTGCCTTCAGTGAATGTCCTGGCAATGGGCGCAGCGCCCCGTGATCTCCAGGATCCGGGCGTGGGGCTGATAGCCCCGCTCCGTCAGAACCTTGAGCACCGTCGCCGCCACCTCGGGAGACGCGATCTCGGTGGCGTCCCCGCAGGATTCGCAGACCAGGAACGCGGTCGTCCCGCGATTGCCGGTCCCGGCCACATAGGCGTTCCGGCTGGCGATGCGGTGGGCGAGGCCCTGCTCGATGAGAAAGTCCAGCGCGCGATAGACCGTGATCGGGGCCATGCGGCGTCCATGCGAGGCGAGCGCGGAGGCCAGATCGTAGGCGCCGAGAGGCTTCTGGGAGCAGAGCAGAACCTCCAGCACCCGGCGGCGGATCGGCGTCAGGCGGGCTCTTCTCGCCCGGCAGAGGGCCTCCATCTCGACAAGGGTCTGCTTGACCGTCTCGGAGGCATTCGCGGCAGGAAATCGGGGGCTCTTGGCGGGGATGCGGTGCTGCGGAGACGGGCTATGGACCATCGGGATCACCTTCGTTCGAGACTGAGGTCGGCTCGAGGCGATGGACACCGCAATCTGGGTGAACCCACCTCGTTCATAGAGGATATAACACTACATGTTCATGGGGGTAAATAGGGCCGCATGAAATTCTGTCACAAAAATTTCGGGCTGGGCCTCGAGCCCCTCATGGCTGGCGGAAACGCCAGACGCTCGACTTCTTGATGTCCGAATCCTCGAGCGTCCGCGTCACGGGCACCTCGTAGGCGGCCAGGTTCTCCAGCCGGTCCTTCGGCAGGTAGCTGCGTCCCGGATCGCCGATGAGGACGGTCGCGCCCCTGCGGTTCAGAGCGAACAGCCATTCGGCGACGCGCTCGGCGAGATCGCGCTCGTAGCAGATGTCGCCCGCAAGAACCGTATCCCAGCCCCGGTCCTCGCCGACGATATCGGCCTTCAACGGGGTGACGGCTACCCGGTTCGCGTCCGCATTGACCCCGATGGCCGCGATGGCGAAGGGATCGATGTCGCAGGCGGTCACCTCAGCGGCCCCGGCCTTCATGGCCGCGATGGCGACGAGCCCCGAGCCGGAGGCGAAATCCAGCACGCGCCGTCCGTGGACCGTTTCGGGATGGTCGAGGACATACCGGGCGAGCGCCTGTCCGCCGGCCCAGGCGAAGGCCCAGAAGGGCGGAGGCAGGCCGATCTCGCCGAGTTCCTCCTCCGTCTTCTGCCACAGCTCCGTCGCCTCGTCGGCGACATGGAGCGCGATCTCCGGGGCGTGAGGAACGAGGCGCAGGCGGGTCTCGGTGCGGATGAAGGCGACGGGATCGACGATCATGAGGCAAGCATTGAGCGGTAGAGCCGTTTGACGCTTTCCATCACATCCCGTTCCGTAAAGCCATCGAGAACCCGGGCCCGGCCGGCCTCGCCCATGCGGGCGACGCGTTCGGGCTGGCGGGCCAGGGCCAGCAAGGCCTCCGTCAGGCCCTGCGCATCGCCGGGCGGCACGATGAGCCCCTCGATGCCGTCCCGCACCAGGGTGCGGCAACCGGGCACATCCGTGGTGACGATGGCGCGGCCGCAGGCCGCGGCCTCGAGCAGGGTTCGCGGCAGGCCCTCGCCGCCGCGGGAGGGCAGGCAGGCGACATGGTGCTCCCGCCAGACGGCCGCGATGTCCCGCGTCGCCCCATGCCAGGCGATGCCGGGCTCGGCGCTCCAGCCCTTGAGAGTCTCCTCGGGAATGGCCTTCGGATTCGAGGGATCGGGCGCGCCGTAGAGCGACAGTTCGATGGACGCGCCCCCGGCCCTCGCCGCCCGGACCGCCTCGACCGCCACGTCGATCCCCTTGGACCAGAGCATGCGGGCGACGATTGCGACCTTGAGCGGAGGCTGGGCGGGAAGCGGCTCCGGCTTCAGGAGATCGGGGTCGATCCCGGCCCCGCCGACGATGGTCACCTGCCCGCCGGAGGGATCGAGGCCGAGGAGCCGGGGGTCGTCGGCGTTCTCGAAGACATAGCGCGTCCGGCGCGTCTCGAGACCGCGCACGAGCAGCCGCACGGCCCGCCGCGCCAGGCGCCCGACGCTGTCGGTGCGAGCTCCGAGAAAGCCGAGGCCGGTGAGCGCGTAGATGCGGCGTCCGACGCCGGCCAGCGCGGCGGCAAAGCCGCCGACCAGGATGCCCTTGAGGGCGATGCAATGAACGAGATCGGCCTTTTCGGCCTTGAGGATCGCGGCCAGCTGCCCGGCTGCATAGCCCGCCGCCATGGGGTTCAGGCTGCGCCTTTCGGCCTCCAGCGGAATCACCTTGGCGCCCGTCGCCTCGATGACCTCCCGGTGCTCGCGCACCCGCGTGACCACGGTCACCGCGAGTCCCAATTCCCGCGCGGCCCTGGCCATGGGCAGGAAATGGGAGGCGAAGAACCAGTCCTCGGTCACGACGAAGACGAGCTTGCGGTTCTGAAGGGCGAGCTGAGCAGAGGAGGGCAAGGGATGATCCGGATGAACGGGTGCGCCCTTGTAACCCCCTCGAGGGCCGGAAGGGAACTCCCCCTGCACGCAGCCGTTGCCGTTCTGCCCGTCAAGCAAGGCCCCCATGCTGCTCGAACCCAATGACACCACCGAGAACCTCGTCGATCCGCGCGACGCCGCCGAGACGGCGGGGCTCGTCTACCTGTCCGATGAGACGCCCGGCATCCGGCGCAGGAAGACCGGCAGAGGCTTCACCTATCTCAAGCCCGACGGCGCGAAGGTCGCGGACAGGCCGACCCTCGACCGCATCAGGTCGCTGGCCATTCCGCCGGCCTACACGGATGTGTGGATCTGCCCGAAGGCCAACGGCCATATCCAGGCAACGGGTCGCGACGCCAAGGGCCGCAAGCAGTACCGCTATCATCCGGCCTTCCGCGAAATTCGCGAGAGCACGAAATACGAGCACATGATCGAATTCGCGCAAGGCTTGCCCGCGATCCGAAAGACCATCGACGAGCACATGCGCCTGCGGGGATTGCCGCGCGAGAAGGTGTTGGCGACGGTGGTGCATCTGCTCGAGAACACGCTGATCCGCGTGGGCAACGCCGATTATGCGAAGCAGAACGGAAGCTACGGCCTCACGACCCTGCGCGATCCGCATGTGAAGGTCGAAGGCGGCGCGCTGCGCTTCCAGTTCAAGGGCAAGAGCGGCAAGACCTGGCGTCTGCAGGTGAAGGACCGGCGCGTGGCCAGGATCGTGAAGGCCTGCCAGGACCTGCCGGGGCAGGATCTGTTCCAGTATCTCGATGAGAACGGCGACCGGCAATCGATCACCTCGTCCGATGTGAACGCCTATCTCAAGGAGATCACCGGACGCGACATCACCGCCAAGGATTTTCGCACCTGGGCCGGAACGGTTCTCGCGGCCCTGGCGCTGACGGAATTCGAAGAGTTCGACAGCGAGGCCAAGGCCAAGAAGAACATCCGTGCGGCGATCGAGAAAGTCTCGGCCCGGCTCGGCAACACACCCAGCATTTGCCGCAAATGCTATGTGCATCCCGAGGTGTTCTCCCTCTACCTGGAAGGCGAGCTGCTTCTCGAAATCAAGGACGAGATCGAGGCCGAGCTGCGCGAGGATCTGCCATCCCTCAGGCCAGAGGAGGCTGCGGTTCTGACCTTGCTGAAGGAGCGCCTCTCCCGCGAGCTCGGGGAGCAGGATGAGAAAAAACCGGTGAAGAGCCGTCGCGCGTCGGCGGGGAGCAAGCCTGCCCGGAACCCGCCGGAGATGCGGACCTCCGGTTCTCCTTGAAAGAATGCACCGTTCGAGACAAGGAATGCCCGATCCGAACGCGGGCCCGATGATGGAGTCTGCGGTGCGAAGGGGCATGCGATGAAGACAATTGCCGGCGTTGCGGTGTGGCTGATCGTCTCGGCCCTGGGCGGAGGCTCATCCGCCGTCGCGCAGGAGATCCAGTCGAAGAGCTGGCCAGAGGTGAAATGCGAACGCTACAGCAAGGCCTGGGCCGAGGCGCTCGCGCGGCGCGGCACGCGGGGCCTGAGCCAGGAGTTCATCGAGCGTCACGATGCCTTCCTTGCGTCGGGATGCACGGCGAGGGCCGATGTCTGCCCTCGGTCCGCCGAGGAGCTGGACATGGCCAACATCATGGTCGTGGCGGCCATGAATGCCGGTACGGCGAGTACCTTTCCACCGTTCTTCTGCCGCAAGTCGTCGTTGCGCGACCTCGCAGCAACGTGAAGATCCCCTGAGACCGAGGCGGCAATCCTTCCGGTGCGCCGGAACGGATGGACGCCCTGTCCTCCCCGAAGACGAAATTCCGAATATGCAGGGCCGTCAGGCTTCGCCCCTCTGGTCCAGGCCTGCCTTCTGCCCTAAAAGCAGGCATGAACGTCAAAGGGGAGCGGCATGGAATTCGACGCCCTGATGCTTTCGCGCATCCAATTCGCGTTCACGGTTGCCTTCCACATCATCTTTCCGGCCTTCACCATCGGCCTCGCCAGCTGGCTCGCGGCCCTGGAGTTCAATTGGCTCCGGACGGGCAATCCGCTCTATCGCACGCTCTTCCGCTTCTGGGTGAAGGTCTTCGCCGTCTCCTTCGGTCTCGGCGTGGTGTCCGGCATCGTGATGAGCTACCAGTTCGGAACCAACTGGTCGCGCTTCTCGGAATTCACCGGCAACGTCCTGGGCCCCATCATCGCCTACGAGGTCATCACGGCGTTCTTCCTGGAGGCCGCCTTCCTCGGCATCATGCTCTTCGGCTGGGAGAAGGTGGGGGACCGCCTGCATTTCTTCGCCACCTGCATGGTTGCTTTGGGCACGCTCATTTCCGCCTTCTGGATTCTCTCCGCCAATTCCTGGATGCAGACGCCGGACGGTTTCGCCATCGAGAACGGCAAGGCGGTGCCGGTCGACTGGTTCAAGGCCGTGTTCAATCCGTCCTTCCCCTTGCGCTATTTCCACATGGTGCTGGGCTGCTACCTGACGACGGCTTTCGCGGTGGCGGGCATGTCGGCCTGGATGCTGCTGCGCCATCCGCACGACGCGCCGGAGGCCAAGCTCGCCGGTTCCCGCCGCTCGCTCTCCATGGCCCTGTGGTTCGCCACCCTCTTCGTGCCGGTCCAGATCCTCATCGGCGATCTTCATGGCCTCGGCGTGCTGAAATATCAGCCGACGAAGCTCGCCGCCATCGAAGGCAACTGGGACCGGATGTCCAACATGCCGCTGCGCCTCTTCGCCATCCCCGACGAGGTGGCGGAGACGAACCATTACGAGATCGGCATCCCGAAGATCGGCAGCTGGGTTCTCACCCACGCCTTCGACGGCGAGGTTCCCGGATTGAAGGAAGTGCCGCCGGACGAGCGCCCGCCGGTCTGGCCGGTCTTCTTCTCCTTCCGCATCATGGTCGGCATCGGCTTCGCCATGTTGGGCATCGGTCTCTGGAGCCTTTACCTGCGCTGGAAAGGCACGCTGTTCACCAACAGGGCCTTCCTGACGGCCGCCATGATCATGACGCCCTCAGGCTTCGGCGCGGTGCTGTTCGGCTGGTTCACTGCCGAGATCGGCCGCCAGCCCTGGGTGGTCTACGGGCATCTGCGCACGGCGGATGCGGTCTCTCCCGTCTCTGCGCAGGCTGTCGGTTCGACGCTGATCATCTTCATCGTCGTCTATGCCTTCGTGTTCGGCTTCGGCTCCTACTACCTCGCCAAGCTCCTGCGCCGCGGGCCCGATCCCGTGGAGGACATGCGCGGCGACGATCTCGGCAAGAGGCCGAAGCGTCCGCTCTCGGTGCCGGACGAAGGCTTGGAAGGACGTCCCGGCCATCGTGCGCAGCCTGCGGAATAGGAGGCAAGGACCATGTTCGGTTTCGGGACGGAATACGAGGGACTGGCGTTCTGGCTGCCGTTGATCTGGGCGGCGCTCCTCGCGGTGGCGGTCGCCATGTACGTGATCGTCGACGGTTTCGATCTCGGCGTCGGCATCCTGTTCAGGGCCGCCGGCAGCGAGAATTGGCGCGACCGCATGATGTTCTCCGTGGCGCCCATCTGGGACGGCAACGAAACCTGGCTCATCCTCGGCGGCGGCGGACTCTTCGCCGTGTTCCACGTCGCCTACGCGGTCCTGATGCCGGCGCTCTACGTGCCGATCATCCTCATGCTGATCGCGCTCATCTTCCGCGGCGTCGCCTTCGAGTTCCGCTTCAAGGCCGAGCGCTCGAAATTCCTGTGGGATTATGCGTTCTTCTTCGGCTCGCTGCTCGCCACCTTCTTCCAGGGCATTGTGCTCGGCGCCTTCGTGCAGGGCTTCTCCAACGACGGGCGCCAGTTCACCGGCGGCACCTTCGATTTCCTCACGCCCTTCAGTGTCGTCACCGGCCTCAGCCTGATCTGCGGCTACGGACTCCTGGGGGCCACCTGGTGCGTGATGAAGACCACGGGCGAGCTGGAAATCTGGGCGCGCCGCATGGCGGTCCGCTTTCTTCTCGCCACCATCGTCGCGATGGCGGTCGTCTCCCTGTGGGTGCCCTTCCTCGGACGGCAGATCGAGACTCGCTGGTTCACCTGGCCGAACGTCGCCTTCCTGGCGCCGATCCCGCTGATCACCGCCTATATGGCCTACCGCCTGTTCCGGGATCTCGAGGAGGGGCGCCACGTGCGCCCGTTCTTCCTCGCCATCGCGATGTTCCTGCTCGGCTATCTGGGCCTGGGCGTGAGCCTCTTCCCCTACAACGTGCCGCCGAACCTCACGATCTGGGACACGGCCAACACGGTGAACTCGCAGCTCTTCGCGCTGGTGGGTTTCGCCATCGTCCTGCCGATCACCTTCGCCTACACGGCCTATGCCTATTACGTGTTCCGCGGCAAGGTGGCGGAGGAAATCTCGGGCGGCGGCTACGGGTATCACTGATGCCGAGCGACACGCCCCGCCCGTCGGAGCAGCGCGCGAAGCGCCTGCTCTGGTTCGTCTTCCTCTACGTGGCGAGCCTCGCGGTCTTCGCAGCCCTCGTCTACGGCCTGCGGGGCATCGTTCCCCGCTGACGCCGCAGCTCGACATGGCGGCTGATTCGCTGCGGCGCCGGGGGCATGGCCGGCGTCCATAATGCGACCGCATTTGCAGGCCAGAGAGCGGGAACCACGGAATTTTACTGAAACGTTACGTTCAAGGTTAAGTGGTTACGTTGCGTTCCCCTCCAAATACAGGGGAAGAAACGATCATTTCATATTTGCTAAGACTTTTTGTTGACAAAGTTACATAGAATAGGGTTACAAAAGGTGGCGTAACGGAAAGCGACACCTTAGGGGCATCTCGATACCCATAAGAGTGCAGAGACAGCAGGGCCTGACGGCCTAACTATAACGAGATACTCTTGTGGGGCCACAAGCCCGGCATCGCAGCCATCGCCAGATGGCGAACGCTGTGTTAAGGTAACATCCTTACACAGTGATACTGCAATCACGACGGCGTCGGGCAACCGGCCGCCTATGGAAAAGAAGACATGAAGCAGGCATCGAGACATCGGGAAGAGAGCACAGAGGTCCAAGACGCTCTGAAGTCCTGTCTTCCTTCATTCACGGGAGTCGCGGTCTTTTCCGCGGTGGTCAACCTTCTGGCCCTGACGGGCTCACTCTACATGCTCCAGGTCTATGACCGGGTGCTGTCGAGCCGCAGCATCCCCACCTTGATCGGCCTCTCCCTCATCACGCTCGCGGCCTATTCCCTGTCCGGCGGCCTCGACATGCTGCGCAGCCGGATGCTGGCGCGTATCGGCGCCCGCTTCGACGAGCTTCTTTCCCGCCGCGTCTTCGATCTCGTGGCGACGATGCCGCTCAAGGGCGCCAAGCAGGCGGAAAGCATGCAGCCGATCCGCGACGTCGACACGATCCGCGGCTTCCTCTCGAGCCTGGGTCCCACGGCCCTGTTCGACATGCCCTTCATGCCGATCTTCCTCATCGGCTGCTTCATGATCCATCCCGGCATCGGCGTGCTCTCGGTGGTGGGCGGAATCGTCATCATTCTCCTGACCATCTACACGGACGCCAAGAGCAAGGGCCCCTCCTACGAGGTGACCAAGAGCGGCGCCGAGCGGCATGCCATCGCGGAGACCAGCCGCCGCAACGCGGAGGCCATCCGCGCCAACGGCATGCTCGGCTTCCTGGCAAGCCGCTATGACGAGGTGCATGTCCGCCACGTCAACGACGGCCTGATGGCCAGCGAATCCTCCGCCGGCATCAGCGCCTTCGCCAAGGTCTTCCGCATGGTGCTGCAGTCGGCCGTGCTGGGCTTGGGCGCCTATTACGTGATCCAGGGTCAGATGTCGGGCGGTCTCATGATCGCCGGCTCGATCCTCATGTCCCGCGCCCTGGCGCCCATCGAGATCGCGGTTGCGCACTGGAAGGGCTTTACCGCCTCCCGCCAGGCCTATCGCCGCCTCCAGCACATCATGTCGCTCGTTCCGGCCCAGGGCCAGCGCATGCCGCTGCCCGCGCCGAAATCCGCCCTGTCGGTGGAGGAGATCTATGTGGGCGCTCCGGGAGCCTCGCTGCCGATCGTCCAGGCCGCCTCGCTCCAGCTCCAGGCCGGCCAGGGCCTCGGCCTCATCGGCCCGAGCGCCTCGGGCAAGTCGACGCTCGCCCGTGCCCTCGTGGGCGTGTGGCCGACCCTGCGCGGCGAGATCCGCCTCGACGGCGCGGCTCTGGACCAGTGGGAATCCGACCCGCTCGGCCGCCATATCGGCTACCTGCCGCAGGACGTGGAGCTGTTCGAAGGCACGATCGCCGAGAACATCGCCCGCTTCCAGCCGGATGCGAAGCCGGAGGACGTCATCGCCGCGGCGCAGATGGCCGGCGCGCATGAGCTCGTCCTGAACCTGCCCGACGGTTACGACACCCGCATCGGTGAAGGTGGCGCTTCCCTCTCAGGCGGTCAGCGCCAGCGCGTCGCGCTTGCGCGCGCCCTTTACGGCAACCCGTTCCTCGTCGTGCTCGACGAGCCGAATGCGAGCCTCGACGGCGCGGGCGACGAGGCCCTGAACCAGGCGATCCTGTCGGTGAGGAAGCGCGGCGGCATCGTCGTCGTCATCACCCACCGCCCCGCCGCCCTCGGCCAGGTCGATCAGGTCGCCATCATGGAAGAAGGACGGATCAAGGCCATGGGTCCGCGGGACGAGGTCCTGCAATCCGTCATGAAACGCAGCGCGACGCCTGCGCCTGCGCCGGCTCCGGTGCGCCCGCAGCAGGCCCCCGGTGCCCAGGCCGCGAGCCTGCGAGAGGTTGGTTAAATGTTGGTCATTCAAGCTCCCGAAAAACCCTCCGTCCATCAGCGGATTCTGCGCCAATCCTCCATCGGCGGCATGGCCATGATCGCGCTCTTCGGCGGAACCATCGGCCTGTGGGCCGCCACCTCGACCCTGTCGGGCGCCGTCGTCGCGGGCGGTCAGTTCGTGGTCGATACCAGCCTGAAGAAGGTGCAGCACTCGACCGGCGGCATCGTCGGCGAGCTGCGGGTCAAGGAAGGCGACCGTGTCTCTCAGGGCGATCTCCTGATCCGCCTGGACGAGACCGTCACCCGCGCCAACCTGCAGGTCGTGGCCAAGCAGCTCGACGAGTATCTCGGCCGCCAGGCGCGCCTCGAGGCCGAGCGCGACGGGGCCTCCGAAGTCATGACGCCGCCGGAATTCGCCAACCGGCTCACGGATCCGGCCGTGCAGAAGATCATGTCGTCGGAGCGGACCCTGTTCACGGCCCGCCGCGCCTCGCGCGACGCGCAGAAGGATCAGCTCCGCAAGCGCATCGCCCAGTCCCAGGACGAGATCGGGGGCCTGAAGGCGCAGCAGCAGGCGAAGGCCCGCGAGGCCGCGCTGATCGTGGACGAGCTGAAGGGCGTCCGCGATCTCTACGAGCGGAATCTGGTTCCGATCACGCGCCTGAACGCGCTCGAGCGCGATGCCGCCAGCATCGAAGGCCAGCGCGGCCAGCTCATCGCCGCGGTCGCCCAGGCGGAGAGCCGCATCGCCGAGACGGAGTTCCAGATCATCCAGATCGACGAGCAGATGCGCGCGGAAGCGGTGCAGGAGCTGCGCGAGATCCAGGCCAAGGTCGCCGAGTACACCGAGCGGCGCGTGGCCGCCGAGGACCAGCTGAAGCGCATCGACATCCGTGCGCCCAGCGACGGCTACGTGCACCAGCTCAACGTTCACACCATCGGCGGCGTGATCTCGCCCGCCGAGCCGGTGATGAACATCGTGCCCATCAACGACAAGCTCGAACTCGAGGCCAAGGTTCTCCCGAACGAGATCGATCAGGTGAAGCTCGGCCAGAAGGCGACGGTGAAGGTCCACGCCTCCAACGCCCGCATGATCCCGGATCTGCACGGCAGCGTCAGCCGCATTTCGGCGGACGTGTCCCGCGATCAGCAGACCGGCACCACCTTCTATACGATCCGGATCGAGCTTCCGCAGCAGGAGCTGAAGAAGCTCGAGAACATTCACCTCATCGCCGGCATGCAGGCTGAGGTCTTCGTCGAGGTGAACCAGCGCACCCCGTTCGAATATTTCTTCAAGCCCATGCAGGAGCAGATCGCCCGCGCCTTCCGCGAGCACTGATCTTCCTTCAGCGCGAAAAGCTTATCCCCGCGGCCGGTGCCCTCAGCGCCGGCCGCGGTTTTCGTTTGAATCGGGCGCTGAAAGCCCCGTCCATTCTCCTCAAGCCTGGAAAGTTCCGGTTCGGAACCCATAACAGGGACGAAGACCGCGTTCCTTGCGGTCCTCCATCGAAGCGATCCCTCTCCGAGGGCGTCCCGAGGCCGGCCCGGCCGCTTCGATGACGGTGTTCACATTATTGAGGAACTGAGTGTTTTGAGGATCATCTTCCGCTTTGGCGGCATCGCAATGCTCGTGGCGGCCATCGTCATCCTGGCCGTTCTCCCCTTTGCGACATCCTTCGTGGAACAATGGTCGCGTCGCGACGTGGAGTTGCGTTCCCGCCTCGTCTTCAACTCCGTCCGCGACCAGGTCAGCGGGCTCCTGGCCCGCAACGACGCCCAGAAGGTAAGCGCTCTCTTCGAGCGCATCGCCTCCGACGAGCGCGTGCTCGCCATCGGCTATTGCGATGGGCAGGAGCTGCGCTTCCCCTCGCGCAACATGCCGCCCTCCTTCTCCTGCGCGGAGGCGGCGCGCTCCGATTCGGAAAGCTTCTCCATCGTGCGCAATCAGGATCACAATGTGCTGGTGAGCTCCTTCCCGCTAAACGCCGGGGGACGACGCGGACATCTCGTGGTCCTGCACGATCTGAGCTATGCCGAGCAGCGGGGCGGGGAGGCGAGAAACTACCTCTTCCTGGCCCTGGCGGGCGTCGCCTTCGGGGCGGCGGCGCTGGCGGCCATGATCGCCGCGATCATCATGCGGCGCTGGCTCGCCTCCATCCGCCAAGCTGTCGAGCACGCCCGGTCCGGCAATGCCCAGCCGGCGGTGGAAGAGAATATCATGCCCCTGGGCCAGGAGATCCGCGATGTCCTCCACGAGCTGGAGGCTTCGCGGCGGACCATCGATGCCGCCCATACGGATTGGAACCCGGCCACGCTGCGGGCGGCCCTGTCCAACGAATTGTCCGGTTCCGAGGTGATCGTGGTCTCGAACCGCGAGCCTTACATCCACAACCGCACGGAGAGCGGCGAGATCGCCCTGCAGATTCCGGCGAGCGGCCTCGTTTCGGCTCTTGAGCCGGTGGTGCGCGCCTGCGGCGGAACCTGGGTCGCCCATGGCAGCGGCACGGCGGACCGGGAGACGGTGGACGTCAACGACCGGGTGCCGGTTCCGCCGAGCCATCCGTCCTACACCCTCCGCCGCGTCTGGCTCACGGAGGAGGAGCAGGACGGGTATTATTACGGCGCTGCCAACGAAGGGCTCTGGCCCTTGTGCCACATCGCCTTCGTGCGGCCGGTCTTCCGCGAGGCCGACTGGCAGTTCTACCGCTCGGTGAACGAGAAATTCGCACAGGCCATCGTGGCCGAAGCCAAACGCGAGGATCCGATCATCCTCGTGCAGGATTATCACTTCGCGCTTCTGCCGCGCATGATCCGCGATCGGTTGCCGCGGGCGACCATCGTGACCTTCTGGCATATCCCATGGCCCAATGCGGAAACCTTCGGCATCTGCCCCTGGCGTGAGGAGATCATCGACGGGCTTCTCGGCTCGTCCATCCTCGGGTTCCACACCCAGGCGCATTGCAACAACTTCATGGATGCGGTCGATTCCTACGTGGAAAGCCGGATCGACCGGGAGAAGGATTCGGTGTTCTTCGGCGGTGAGGAAACCCTGATCCGCCCTTATCCGATTTCCATCGAATGGCCGCCGACGGCGCTCGAGGGGCAGAAGCCCGTCGAGGAATGCCGGCGGATCGTGCGCGAGCGCCTCGGCCTGTCGCCCGACATGCGCATCGGCGTCGGCATCGAGCGGTTCGACTACACCAAGGGCATTCTCGACCGCATGCAGGCCATCGACGTTCTGCTGACCGAAAATCCGGACTGGCATGGCAACTTCGCCTTCGTCCAGGTAGCGGCTCCGACGAGGAGCAAGCTGCAGAACTACCGCATCCTGCAGGAAGAGGCGGAGGCGCTTGCCCGCGACATCAATCAGCGCCATGGCGGCGATGGGTACGAGCCCATCAAGCTCCTCATCCGTCATCACGAGCCTGACGAGGTGTTCGAACTTTTCCGCGCCGCCGATCTGTGCATCGTGTCGAGCCTGCACGACGGGATGAATCTCGTCGCGAAGGAATTCGTGGCGGCCCGCGACGACGAGCAGGGCGTGCTCATTCTCTCAGCCTTCGCGGGTGCGTCCCGCGAATTGTCGGAGGCTCTGATCGTCAACCCGTACAATGCCCATGCGATGAGCGAGGCCATTAACCGGGCGCTCACTATGCCCCAGCCGGAGCAGCGGGAGCGGATGAGGCTGATGCGCGATCAGGTCAAGGAGCGCAACGTCTATCGTTGGGCGGGGCAGATGCTCCTCGCCGCCTCGCGCCTGCGCAAGCAGCAGCGGATCAGGCGGCTGATCGCCAGGGGACGCAAGCGGGCCGCAGCCAATGCGTGACGCATATGCAGGACGAAGCCCGATGCCCGATGCGCCCGACGATTATGCTCTCTTCCTCGATTTCGACGGAACTCTCGTGGAGATCGTCGAGCGTCCCGACGCGGTTGCGGTCGATCCGGCCCTGCCGCGCATCCTGACGGCGCTGCAGGAAAGGCTCGGCGGCGCGCTCGCGATCATCAGCGGACGCCCCATCGCCTTCCTCGACAGCCGGTTCGCGCCGCATGAATTCGACATGGCGGGGCTGCACGGACTCGAGCAGCGCGTCGCGGGGCGGCTCTCGATGTGCGATCCCGAGGATCATCCGGCCCTGCGCGACATGGTCGGGCGCCTCAGGCGAATCGTGGCGGACAAGGAAGGGGTGCTCATCGAGGACAAGGGATGTTCCGTCGCCATCCATTGGCGGCTTGCGCCACACGAGAAGGACTTTGCGCTCGCGACCGCGCATGCCGCCGTCGAGGCCCTCGGCGGCGACTATCGCGTTCAGCACGGCAAGGCCGTTGCCGAAATCCTGCCATCGGCGGCAGGCAAGGGAAAAGTGATCGAGCGGTTTCTTCAGGAAGCGCCCTACAAGGGACGGTGCCCGGTCTTCATCGGCGACGACTTGACCGACGAGAACGGGTTCAAGGCGGTGAACGCCCATGGCGGCGTCTCCATCCGCATCGGTCCGGGCGAGACCGTCGCCAAGGTGCGGCTTGGAACGCCCGCGGCCCTGCGTCATTGCCTGTCCGCATGGGCCTTCGATGCCTCTCTTCCTTTCAAAGGGGATGATTTCTGACATGAGTTCGCTGGACCTTGCCGTCATCGGCAATTGCACGATCGCAGCCCTCGTGGATCGTCGCGCGCAGATCGTCTGGAGCTGTTTCCCGAGGTTCGACGGCGATCCCGTCTTCTCCGCCCTGCTCGACAGCCCCGCCGGCCAAACCGATGCGGAGCAGAAGGGCGTCTTCGCCATCGACATGGTCGGCATGGTGAGCTGCGAGCAGAGCTATCTCCAGAACACGGCGGTGCTCGTCTCGCGCATGACCGATTCCTTCGGCAACATTCTCGAGGTCACGGATTTCGCGCCGCGCTTCAAGCATTACGACCGCACTTTCCGCCCTCCGATGCTGGTCCGCCGCGTCCATCCGGTGAAGGGCCGCCCGCGTATCCGCGTGCGATTAAGGCCGCATTACGACTGGGGCGGCTGCCTGCCGAGCCGCACGCGCGGCAGCAATCACCTGCGTTTCGTGGGGCCTTCCTATTCCCTGCGCCTCACCACCGATGCGCCGCTTTCCTATGTGCAGGACGAGCGCCCCTTCGTCGTGGACCGACCCATGTCGTTCTTCTTCGGCGAGGACGAGCCGCTCCGCTCGGAGACGGACACCACGGCCCGGAGCTTTCTCGACAGCACCTTGGATTTCTGGCGCGACTGGGTGCGCTCGCTGTCGATTCCCTTCGACTGGCAGGAGGCGGTGATCCGCGCCGCCATCACGCTCAAGCTGTGCAACTTCGAGGAAACCGGCGCCATCGTTGCGGCGCTCACCACCTCCGTGCCGGAAGCGCCGAACACGCAGCGCAACTGGGATTACCGCTATTGCTGGCTGCGCGACGCCTATTTCGTCATCCAGGCGCTCAACCGCCTCGGCACGACGCGGACGATGGAGGAATACCTCAACTTCATCGCGAACATCGTCGACGACATGGAGGCCATTCCCGACCAGAAGGACATGCCGCCGCTCTTTAGCATCACGCGCTCGCCGGATCTCGAGGAACGCGAGGCGACGGCGCTGGCCGGCTATCGCGGCATGGGGCCCGTGCGCGTCGGCAACGCGGCCTATACGCAGATCCAGAACGATGCCTATGGCAGCGTCGTGCTGGCTTCCGTCCATGCCTTCCTGGACAAGCGCCTGATCCGCACCGGCAACCGGGCGCTCTTCGCACATCTGGAGAAGCTGGGGCACCGGGCCGTCGAGGTCTTCGACCAGCCCGATGCAGGCCCGTGGGAGCTGCGCACCAAGGCGGCGGTGCATACGTTTCCGAGCGTGATGTGCTGGGCGGCCTGCGACCGGCTCGTCAAGATCGCCGAAGCCATGGGGCGGGAGGACCGCGCCGCCTTCTGGCGCGAGAAGGCCCAGCACATGCAAAGGATCATTGACGAGCGGGCCTACAATCCCGCCAAGGGCACCTTCGTCTCGTCCTTCGACGGCGAGGACCTCGACGCGACCCTGCTCCTGCTGGCCGAGCTCGACTTCGTGAAGGCGGAGGATCCGCGCTTCATCGCCACCGTGGAGGCCGTGGGCAAGGCCCTGCGGCGCGGCGACCTTCTCCTGCGTTATGATGTGGAAGACGATTTCGGCCTCATGCATACCGCTTTCATGATCTGCGGCTTCTGGTACGTGGATGCCTTGAACGCCATCGGACGCAGGGACGAGGCGAGGGAGCTGTTCGAGCGCATCCTCAGCTTGCGCAATTCCTTCGGGCTCTTCTCGGAGGATGCGGACTTCACGACCGGGGAGCTGTGGGGCAACTTTCCGCAGACCTATTCCATGGTCGGCCTCATCAACTCGGCCGTGCGCCTCAGCCGGAGCTGGGAGGAGGCGTTCTGATCGTGGTATTCGGGTGCGAAAGGCGGAAAGGATCCCAGGCTCTCATGTTCGCATTTCCCGTTCTGCTCGGCGATATCGGCGGCACCAATGCCCGTTTCGCCGTTCTGCCCGCGCCCGGAGAGCCGGTTCAGCTCCTGCCCCGCGCCCTGACGGCCCAGACGCCCGATCCCATCGGGGCCATCGAGATCGCGCTTCGATCCTATGCGGGTGCGGCCCCCCGCTCCGCCATCATCGCCGTGGCGACCCGGGTGGACGCGCCCGCCATCCGCCTGACCAACGCCCAATGGGTCATCGATGCCCAGGCCATCGGCCGGGCGCTTCATCTCGAGCGCGTGACCCTCGTCAACGATTACACGCCGGTCGCCGCCTCGGTGACCGTTCTCGACGAGGCGAAGGGCGATCTCGCTCCTGTCGGAACATTCCCGCCGCCCAAGCACGGGCCGCGGGTCGTCCTGGGCCCCGGCACGGGACTCGGCGCGGGGGCTCTCGTTCCCGTGGAGGACCGTTTCGCGATCCTGGCGACCGAGGCGGGCCATATGGAATTCGGGCCGACGACCGACGAGGAAACCGCCCTCTGGCCGCATCTGGAGCGGGTCGGCGGCCGGGTCTCGGGAGAGGTCGTTCTGTCCGGGCCCGGCCTGTTCCGCATCGCCAGGGCGCTGGCGGCGCATCGCCGGGTCGCGTGCCCCTTCACGATTCCCAACGATGTTCTCGCCGCCGCCCGCGAGGGCGACGGCCTGGCGAAGGATGCGTTGTCTCTCTTCGCCCGCTTCCTCGGCCGCTTCGCGGGCGACCTCGCCCTGACCTTCGAGGCCTCCGGCGGCGTCTTCATCGCGGGCGGGATCGCGCCGCGCATGGTCGACATCCTTCAGGCCGGAGGCTTCCGGGAAGCCTTCGACCACAAGGCGCCGCACGAGGCCTGGGCGAAGAGGGTGCCGGTCTACGCCATCGTCAATCCGGAGCCGGCCCTTTTGGGTCTCGCCGCCATCGTGGCCAGGCCGCAAAGCTTCGTCTTCCAATCCCAGGGGTGGCAGGCTACCTGAGAAGGGCCTGTCAAGACGCGCGGGCTGCCGCCAAGGCCCTTGTCCGCGCCCGAACCCTGTCGATTGGATATGAGAACAGAACAGATCGCCCTTTCGCCCCTCGCCCCCGGAGCCGACCTCTCCCTGACGGTTCAGCGCTTCGGCACCGCAGGCGCGCGCCCCCGCATCTACGTCCAGGCCTCGCTCCATGCGGACGAGATTCCCGGCATGATCGCCGCCCACCACCTGCGCGAGCGCCTGACCGTCCTCGAGGCCGAAGGCCGGATCAGGGGCGAGATCGTGCTCGTCCCCTCCGCCAATCCCATCGGCCTGAGCCAGAGGGTATCGGGAAGCCATATCGGCCGCTTCAACCTGGCCGACGGAATCAATTTCAATCGCGGCTATCCCCATCTCGTGCCAAAGGTCGCCGAGCGGGTCGAGGGCCGGCTGACCGATGACGGTGAGGCCAATGTCCGCCTGATTCGCGAGGCCCTGCGGGCGGAGCTCGAAGCCTGGGAGCCGTCCAATCCTGCCGAGGTCATGAAGAAGGCCCTGCTGGGCCTCGCCCAGGAGGCGGACATCGTCCTCGACCTGCATTGCGATGCGGAGGCCGTGGTGCATCTCTATACCCATACGCGCTCGGCGGAGGAGTTCGCTCCCCTTGCGGCGCTCATGGGAGCCCATGCCTACCTCCTGGCCGACGTGTCGGGCGACGAGCCCTTCGACGAGGCCTGCAGCCGTCCCTGGGCGGAACTGGCCGACCGTTTCCCGGACCGTCCGATCCCGTTCTCCTGCCACGCGACGACCCTGGAATTCCGGGGCGAGCGGGACGTTGACCACGAGACGGCCAGGGCCGATGCTGCCGCCATCGTCGCCTACCTGACCCTGCGCGGGGCGATCGAGGGCACGGCCCCGACGCTGCCGGAGCCCCTCTGCCGGGCCACGCCCCTGGCGGCGTCCGAGCCGGTTCCGGCTCCGGGCTATGGCATCCTGGTCTTCAAGGCCCAGGTGGGTGACCGGGTGAAGGCGGGCGACGCGATCGCGGACGTGATCGATCCGCTCACCGGCGCCACCGTTCAGGCCAAGGCCCCCTGCGACGGGGTGATGTTCGCCCGGGTCGCCCTGCGCTTCGTGACCCGGGGCATGCGGATCGCCAAGGTCGCCGGCACCACGGCCCAGCGGACGGGCAAGCTGCTCGGCGCCTGAGGCTCGGCAAGGCAAAAAGAAAGGCCGCCCTGGGAGGCGGCCTTTCCATTGTCGGTTCCACGGCCCGCTGAACGCCGGCCATAGGCATCGGACCCAAAAGTGGACCCCGCTTTTGGGATCCATTCGATGCCCCTTCTTCAAGGACGCATCGTTGGGTGCGGACCCAGCGGGCCGCGCTAGCGAAAATCGGATTCCACTTTTCCGCTACGATGCGCGTGCGTTACGCACCGATCTCGGCAGAGGCCAAGATCCAGGTCACGGCAACCGGGGACCGTAGGGTATGACAATGAGACACTGGATCACCTCCTTTCGCTGTTGACGGGAAACCCCCATATGGGGTCAGAAGAGAATAGCGAAAGGGCGGCGCGCTGCGGCGTACTGTCCACCACCGTCCCCAGGGCATTTTTAAAGAACCATGACCGATCTTCCGGCTCCCGTGAGCCGCCGCAGAACCTTTGCGATCATCTCCCACCCGGACGCGGGTAAGACCACGCTTACCGAGAAGCTGCTGCTCTTCGGGGGAGCGATCCAGCTCGCCGGCGAGGTGAAGGCGAAGAAGAACCGCGTCTCGACCCGTTCCGACTGGATGGGAATCGAGAAGGAGCGCGGCATCTCGGTGGTGACCTCGGTCATGACCTTCGAATATGGCGGCTGCGTCTTCAACCTGCTCGACACGCCAGGCCACGAGGACTTCTCGGAGGATACCTACCGCACGCTGACCGCCGTCGATTCCGCCATCATGGTGATCGATGCGGCGAAGGGCATCGAGGCGCGCACGCGCAAGCTCTTCGAGGTGTGCCGCATGCGCGACATTCCCATCGTGACCTTCATCAACAAGATGGATCGCGAGGCGCGCAGCCCTTTCGATCTCCTCGACGAGATCGAGAAGACGCTCGCCCTCGACACCGCCCCCGTCACCTGGCCGATCAGCCAGGGCAAGAGCTTTGCGGGCACCTTCGACCTGCGCCGCAACGCCGTGCGCCGCATCGATACGGATGACGCGCTGATGCCCGTCTCCGGCCCGGACGATCCCAAGCTCATCGCCCTGCTGCCGCCGGAAGAGGCGGAGGCCTGGCAGGAAGAGGTGATGCTGGCGCAGGAAGCCTGCAAGCCCTTCGATCTCCAGGCCTTCCGCGAGGGCCACCTCACGCCTGTGTTCTTCGGCAGCGCCCTGCGCAATTTCGGCGTGCGCGACCTCATCGACGCACTCGCCGAATATGCTCCGCCGCCGCGCGGCCAGGAGGCGGACAAGCGCCTTGTCGAGGCAAGCGAGCCCAAGATGTCGGGCTTCGTGTTCAAGATCCAGGCCAACATGGATCCGAACCACCGCGACCGCATCGCCTTCATGCGCATCTGCTCAGGAAAACTCCAGCGCGGCATGAAGGCGAAGCTCGTGCGCACGGGCAAGCCCATGAGCCTGAACGCGCCGCAATTCTTCTTCGCCCAGGACCGCGCCATCGCGGACGAGGCCTGGGCGGGCGACGTGGTGGGCATTCCCAACCACGGCACCCTGCGCATCGGCGACACGCTCACTGAAGGCGAGGACATCGTCTTCCGCGGCGTGCCGAGCTTCGCGCCGGAAATCCTGCGCCGCATCAAACTGCAGGACGCCATGAAGGCGAAGAAGCTGCGCGAGGCGCTGCAGCAGATGGCGGAAGAGGGCGTGGTGCAGCTTTTCGTGCCGAACGACGGCTCCGGAGCCATCGTCGGCGTCGTGGGCGCGCTGCAGCTCGACGTACTGAAAGAACGGCTCGCCGCGGAATACGGCCTGCCTATCGACTACGAGCCGACGCGCTTCTCCATCTGCCGCTGGATCACGGCGGACGATCCGAAGGAGCTCGACAAGTTCATCGAGAGCCATCTCTCGTCCATGGCGCGGGATCTCGACGAGGCGCCCGTGTTCATGGCGCCGAACATGTTCAATCTTCAATACGAGATCGACCGCTACAAGGCGATCCGGTTCTCGGATGTGAAGGATTACCAGAAGAAGGCGGCTTGATAGCCGCCTTCCCTTCGCCTCAGTCGTTCAAGTGGCTGAGCGGCACTTCGATGCGTACCTTGAGGCCCTCCGGCTCCCACTCATAGGCGATTGCACCGCCGAGCTGATCCGTTACGCTCCTGCGGGCGAGCTTCGAGCCGAATCCCTCCGTTGCGGGCGGGCCTTGAAGGATGGGCCCGTTTTCCTCCCGCCACAGCAGCGTGAGCGTTGCGCCCTGCCTCCAGGCGATGTTCAGCCGGCCCTCGGGAGCCGACAGGGCGCCGTATTTCGAGGCGTTGGTGGCCAATTCGTGCAGCACCAGGGTCAGGATCGTCGCCGCCTTCGGGCCGATCCGCACGGCCGGCCCCTCCAGCGTCATCGAAGAGGGGGCATCCCGGTTGATGTGCGGGGCCAGGATGGCCTGCGCGATCTCCTCGACAGAGGTTTCTCCATCGGTGGGCTCGGTGCCTGTGATGGCGGGGCGGATGAGTTCGTGCGCACGGGCCAGGGCTTCGATGCGCCCGCGCAGAGCCTCCGCCATCTGTTTCGGCGTCTCCGCCATGCGCGCGGTGAGCGCGATCATGCCGCTCGTCATGGCGAAGAGATTCTTGACCCGGTGGTTAAGCTCCTGCACCAGAAGCTGCCGGATCTCCTCGTTCCTGCGGCGCTCCGTGGCATCGATGATGGTGCCGAGAAGGCGGGCGGGCTTCAGCTCGCCGTTCACGATCTCGTAGAGCATGCGGCCATGGCTCAGGATCCAGCGCAGCTCCCCGTCCGGGCGGACGATCCGGTGTTCGATGTGGAGCTGCCCGCCGGACCGTGGGTCGCTCAAGGCCTCGACGCTGCTCACCACGCGCTCGCGGTCCTCGGGATGAATGGCCGAGTGCCAGAACTCGTAGGTGGCGGGTTCCCCCTTCGAAAGGCCGAAGATATCTTTCTGCCGATCGGACCAGAAGGTCTCGCCCGTCTGGGCGTTCCACTCCCACAGGCCCATCTCGGTGGCTTCGACGGCAAGCGCGAGGCGTTCGTTATGGAGCGCGACCTCGCGGGCCTTGATCTCGGCCTCGCTGCGCGCTTTGACCCGTTCGGTCACGTTCGCCGCCAGGGTCAGGATGCCGCTGATCCTGTCGTCCCCGTCGCGAACCGGCAGCAGCTTGACGTCCCAATAGGTGGTCGTGCCGGATGTCAGGACGATAGGATAACCCTCCAGTCCCTGTGGCTCGCCGGTTTCGAACACCTTTTGCCGAAGTACCCCGATGTCAGGGGTATAGCTTTTGCCCATGACCTCCTGCACGGTCCGCCCGATCAGGTTTTCCTCGGTTGCGGACATGGCCGAGCGGAACAGCCGGTTGGCAAAGACGAAGCGCTGCTGCGGGCCCAGGGTGACGGCAATGGCCAGAGGAACGTTCTCGAGCAGCTCGGAGAGGGCTTCGCGGCTGAACCCTTCTGCTCCCGCCTGAAAGCGAATTTCGTTGAGTCCATAAGCCCAGGACTGAGTAGGACTCACGCTTGTATCCCTTTCGGATGAACGCTCGGCGAGAAACGGGCAGAGCTGGATCGTATAGTTAATGTAATTTTATCTCATAAGATTCTAGCCCGCATTTTCCAAATAAGATTCTGCGCCTGCGGCAGATTGCGCCTTCTCCGGAAACAGCACCTGTACCTTGGCGATATCCTCGAGGGTCGGCAGGCTCGCCTCGTTGCCGAGATGCTGGATGGCATGGGCCGAGGCCGCGCGGGCGAAGATGAAATGCTCGCGCCAGGGCAGCTCGGGCCGGGCCATGGCGGAATAGACGTAGGCGCCGTGGAAGATGTCGCCCGCGCCGTTCGTGTCCACCACCTTGCTGCCCGGGACGTCGAGGGCGGGGAGAACGCCTTCCGTGCCCGTCTCGTCGTACCAGACGAGGCCCCGCTCGCCCAGGGTCACGCCGCCGATCTTGCAGCCCCGGCTCTTGAGATAGCCCAGCATGCCGGACGGCGTGAGGTTCATCTGCTCGCAGAGGCGCTCGGCCACGATGGCCACGTCGATGAATTCCAGAAGCTCGTGCGTGTTGGAACGCAGGCCGCCGCCATCGAGGGAGGTGAGGATGCCCGCCTCGCGGCAGACCTTGGCGTAGTGCATGGCGGCGTCCGCCTGGTGGCCGTCCAGGTGCAGCGCCTTGCAGCCTTGGATGTTCAGCGGCGGCACGGGATGCAGGTAATGGTCGTCGCGGCAGCGGACGATGGCGCGCTTGCCGCCCCGCGGCATGATGAAGGACAGTGAGGATTCCGCAACCTTCCGGTGATGGACCGAGATGCCGTATTTCGCGGCCATGTCGATGAACATGCGGCCCAGCCAGTCGTCGGCGATGGACGTGAGGAGGTCGGGTGCGAGCCCAAGCTTGGCGCAGGCGAAAGCGGCCGTGACCGCATTGCCGCCGAACGAGATCGCATAATCCCGCGCCACGGTTTTCTCGTCCCCGGTCGGCAGTTCATCCGCCAGGAAGGTCACGTCGATATAGGTCTGGCCTACGAAAAGAGCTTTCATCGTTGAGTTTCGCTTCGAACTGGAATTCCGGAAATGGCCGAGACGAAAGTCTTGGCCGAGGATGAGGGCTTGCGCAAGCCGTGAGGCCCGATGCCGCCCTCAGCCGCTCCTGATGATCTGGAGCGCCTCCTGGATCGGCGCTGGCGAGAACCGCACGGGACCGTCGAAAGGCCGTTCCCGCATGGCGACGAGGCCGAGGGTGATGACGACGGCGACGGAGAAGATGGCGAGAGAGGCCCGTTGCGCCTGCGGCTTTTCCAGGTGCACGATTCCGATGGCGAGCTGGCTGATGAGGGCCAGGATGACCACGGCGCTCCACTTGGTCCTGTCGGTCTGGTCGCCGCTGAGCGCGAGGCGGTCGTAGCGCGCCGCGCGCAGCTTGAGAACGATGTTGAGGAGAGCGCTCTGCGCAGCCGTTCCGGCCTCGACGCCGATCTGCGGATTCGAGACCTTGGTGAGCAGGGTGCGGAGGGCCTCGCCGGTCTTCGGGGAGCTCTGCTGCTCCATCATGCGCGGCCATTCATCGTTGATGAGCGTTTCCGCATAATCCTGCACGGCGGCGCGGATGTCTTCCATGTCGGACACCGTCGCGAGGCTGATGGCGTGGAGCGAGAGAAGCGCATCGCGCTCCGCGAAGATCGCCCGGTCGGCCTGTCTGTTCCTGTCCCAGACCTCATTGGCGAGAAAGCCCGTCAGCAGCGCAAAGAGCACCGCAATCGTGCCCGAGAAGGGCGGGACGACGCCGACGAAGCCGGCGGCGCGTGCCCGGTTCGGCTTCCCGAAGGAAAGCCAATGGATGGAGAAGGCCGAGAGGGCGAACAGGAGCGCGAGGGAGCCGAAGATCCCCCAGGTCGGCATGTCGAGCCAGGTATCGAAAATCACCGTATCCCCCACGTGGCATGGGCCCCGATCCGCCTGACGGCGCAAGGCGGCCCCGGCCATGGATAGACCACACGAGCCCCATGGCGATCAATGGGAAGGCTGCTTCGCCTCACCGCACGCTCGCGGCGAGATGCGCGGCCGTGAAGGCGGCATCCACATCGCTGTGGATGAACTCCACCTTTGCGACGAGGTCCCGCTGGAACGCCTGGGCCAGGACCGGGTGCAGCCGGGACGATCCGCCGACCAGGGCGACCGGGCGGGGGCCGAGCCGCTTGATCAGGCAATTGGCGAGACGGGCCAGCTCTTCGCCGGCCTCGCGCAGGATGCGCAGGGCCGTCTCGTCTCCCTTGTGAGCCGCTTCGCCCACGCTGCGGGCAAGCGAGCCGATCTTGCCGCGGTCGCCGCCATAGACATAGGAGCGGACCACGTTCCAATCCGTGCCGCCGAGCGCCTCCGAGAGGCACATGCCGAGCTTCGTCGTCCATCCCTCGCCGGGGCTTTCTTCCTCGGTGCGCAGAACCGACTTCAAGGCCTCCCGGGCGATCCAGAACCCGGAGCCGCCGTCGTCGATGAGGTTGCCGCGCCCGCCGACCCGGATCACCTCCTTCTTCTCCGAGAGGTAGTAGCCGATGGAGCCGGTGCCGCTGTAGACCAGGATGCCTTCGCCCAGGGTGAAATAGGACAGGTAGGCGATCCACATGTCCTCCGCGACGAAGATCCTGTCGGGGGACAGCTCGAAAATCTCGGCGAACAGGGCGCGCATGGTGGCTTCCGCCGGGGTGTCACGGGTCAGGCCCGTGATTCCGGCAACGATGCCCATTGGCCTGCCGGATTTCATCACGGCCTGGGCCATGTCGAGAACGATCTGGCGGGCGCGCTCTTCCGCGGCGGCGGAGAAGAGATGGCCGGTCAGGGGAGCGACGGAGCCTTGAGCCACGCGCTGGCCGTTCTCGTCCACCAGCCGCCAGCGCGTGGCAGTTCCGCCCGCGTCGATGCCAAGCCCCAGCCCCATGACCTCTGCCTTCTTCTCGTCGGCCGGCTGAACGGCCGACTCAGTTATTCCCGTTTCGAGAAATCTGCCAGGGCCTTGCGCAGATTGCCATCGTTTCGCGCGAGCGCGTCCTGCGCTTCCGGCAGGCCCGCGCCCATGGCGATGAGCACGGCGGTCTTGAGATCGCCGTCGGCCTTGCGGATGGCCTCGACGGCGGTCGCATCGTCGCAATCGGTGATCTGCGAGACCATGATCTCGCTGCGGCGGCGCAGCTTCGCGTTGGTGGCGCGCATGTTGACCATCAGCCCGCGATAGACCCGGTCCATCCGCACCATGATCAGGGTCGAGAGCAGGTTGAGGATGACCTTCTGCGCCGTGCCCGCCTTCATGCGGGTCGAGCCCGCGATCACCTCCTCGCCCGTATCGGCGAGGATCGGATGGGAGCAGACGCCGAGCAGGGGTGCGTCCTGGTTGTTGGCGATGCCGATGGTCTGAGCGCCCCGGGCGGCGGCTTCCTTGAGCACCGCGATCGTGAAGGGCGTCCGTCCGCTCGCGGCGACGCCGATCACCACGTCGTCGGGCCCGATTGCGTTGTCGCGGATGCCGGCGATGCCGTCCTCCACCGAGTCCTCGGCATTCTCGACGGCCTGCATGATGGCGCCCTGGCCGCCGGCGATGAGATAGACCAGCTTGTCCTCCGGCCAGTTGAAGGTCGGCGGAAGCTCGGTTCCGTCCTGCACGCCGATGCGGCCGGACGTTCCGGCGCCCGCATAGACGAGCCGGCCGCCACGGCGCAGGCGCTTGACCGCCTCTTCCGCCGCCGCGGCGATGGCGGGCAGGGAGGGCCTGACGGCTGCAACGGCGGAGAGCTGCCCCTCATAGAAAGCCGAGAGGACGTCGAGGCTCGGCCACGTGTCGAGATCCTGGTAGCGGGTGCTGAAATGTTCTGTCGCCATTGTGCCAACCTTCTTCCAGACCAGTATAGGACCAGTGAAGGGCCTCAACAATGGCCCGCAGGCGCCCGGACGGAGCCGTCGGCAAACTTTTTACCGGCATCCTTAAGGACGGGCGTGGCGGTTGAACAGCGCGACCGTCTGCTCCCCCGTCGCGCGGCGAAGCGCGAGGATTCCGCTGTCCTTGTGGCGGCTGGGATGCACGCGGTTGGTCAGCAGCGACCATGCCAACCCGCGCTCGAAATCGATCCAGAGTCCGGTGCCGGTGAAGCCCGTGTGGCCGATGGTGCCGGCGGAGCAGGAATCGCCGCCGTGCCAGCCGGGATGGAATCCTTCCCAGCCGACCGTCCGCTTGTCCGACTCGCGCGTGCGGATGGCTTTCACGGAGTCCGGCGACAACGCCGATCCGTCGAGGACCGATTGCGCGAAGTCGAGCACGCCGTCGATGGTGCCGAACAGGCCCGCATGGCCGGAGGCTCCGCCCAGCGCGAAAGCGTTCTCGTCATGCACCTCGCCGCGGATCACGCGCCCGCGCCAGGTGCAGCGCTCCGTGGCGGCGCAGAGCGCGGGATCGGGCCGGAACGAGAAACGCGGCGGCAGCGGCTGATCGATCAGCGCCTGCCCTGTGAGACGCTCGATGGCGATGCCGAGCAGCATGAAATTGATGTCGGAATAGACCGGCGGCCCGGGCTGCCAGACGCGCTGCAGGATGAAAGCGCGCAGGGTGTTCGGATCCTGGCCGTAGGTGTAGAGCGGCTCGACGGCCGGAAGATGGGTCTGGTGCGCCAGGCATTGGCGGAAGGTGAGCCGCCGTTCGGCGGCGTTCATGTCGTATTGGCGCAGATCGGGAATGACCGTCGCCAGCGGATCGTCGAGCGCGATCTTCCCCTCCTCGACGAGATGCAGGATGCGCGTCGTCGTGAAGATGACCTTGGTGAGGGAGGCGAGATCGAACCATGTCTCGCGGGAGATCGGCGCGTGCTCCGGTTGGATCTGCGCCGCGCCGGACCAGTGAACGGCGCGCTTGCCGTCAGCGGTGACGAGGCCGAGAACCGCGCCGGGGATGTTGCCCGTCCCGATGGACGCGGCGGCAGGCGCGAAGGCCTGCCCGATCCATGATTCAAGCGGCATGGCGCTCACGCGGCGCGATGAAGTTCGCCGCCCGGCATTGGATGCGGCACGCCCGTGGTGGTGGGCAGGCTCAGGGGCAGCCCCAGCGTGGAGCGTACGGCGAGATAGCCGAAGGCCTGGGCCTCCAGAAAATCGCCATTCCAGCCCACGGATTCCACCGGATCGACCGCGACGCCGAGCTCCTCGCGCAGGCGCTTCATGAAATGCGCGTTGCGCCGCCCGCCGCCGGTCACCAGCCAGCGCTGCGGTGCGCGCGGAACATGCCGCAGCGCGGCGATGACGGATTGCACCGTGAACTCCGCCAGCGTCGCCGCGCCATCGGCATCGGAGAGCGCTTCAACGCCTTTGGCGCGGTCGTGGAAATCCTGCCGGTCGAGAGATTTCGGCGCGGGCCGGTCGAAGAACGGGTTCGTCATGAATGCGGAAACGAGCCTTTGGTCCACATTACCGGAAGCCGCGAGCTGCCCGTTCTCGTCGAAGCCCAGGCCGCGGCGGCGCAGCATGAAATCGTCGAGCAGTGCGCTGGCCGGGCCGGTATCGAACGCGATCACCGCGTCGCCATCGATATAGGTGACGTTCCCGACGCCGCCGAGATTGAGAACCATGACCGGCTGGGGCAATCCGCTTGCCAGGGCCCGATGATAAAGCGGAACGAAGGGCGCGCCTTCGCCGCCGGAGGCCACGTCCGCATGGCGGAAACGATAGACCGTATCGATGCCGAGCTCGCGCGCCACCTGTGCGCCGAGGCCGAGCTGGCGGGTAAAGCGGATCTCCGGCCGGTGATAGACGGTCTGCCCATGAAAGCCGATGAGCTTCACGTCGCCTGCGGCAATTCCGGTCTCGCTCATGAAGCGGCGGATGGCGGCGATATGAGCCTGCGTCACGGCCTGCTCGAGATCGTCCAGCGGCTCGCTCTGCGCGCGGGCGGGCTGGGCGATGAGAGCCTGCAGGGTCGCGCGCAGATCCTCCGGATAGGAAAAGGTCCGTCCCGGACCCGGCTTCACCACGCTGTCCCCATCCGTCTCCACGATGGAGACGTCGATGCCGTCCATTGACGTGCCGCTGATCGCGCCAATGGCTTTGACGACGGGGCGTTCGGGCATCGGTCTCTCCGGGATGCTTTCAGGTCCTGGCGGACCATAGCACAAGCGTCGAGCCGGTCTAGAGTGGTATGATATTGGACCATGACAGGTCCACGGCGATGGCCTATAAAACCCCTGCGGCTTCCAAGGGAGAAAAAGACGCATGGTCAGGTCAGCACTGCGCAGCGCACTGGGTGCGGGGTTCTTAATGGCGGCGATGGCATCCGCCTCGGCTCAGGTTCTGGAGATCGGAGCGGATGCGAGCCCCACCGGTCTCGACCCGCATCTCATCACCGCTTTCCCGAGTTTCATGGTGGTGAACGGCAATATCTACGAGGGCCTCACCGCCATCGACAAGGATCTGAAGATCGTTCCTGCCCTTGCCGAATCCTGGACCGTGTCCGCCGACGGCAAGACCTATACCTTCAAGCTGCGCGCGAACGTGAAATTCCACGACGGCTCCGCCATGGAGGCGGAGGACGTGGTGGCCTCGATCAAGCGCGTGCAGAGCAAGGACATCGCCTCGCCGCTGGCGAGCCGTCTCTCGGCGGTTGAAAGCGCCAGCGCGGTCGATCCGCAGACGGTGGAGCTGAAGCTCAAGGAACCCTCCGCGGCGCTCTTGAGTTCGCTTGCCACCATTGCCATCGTGCCGAGCGCCATGGAGGCGAACAAGGACGCCCTGCAGAAGGCGCCGGTCGGAACGGGCCCGTTCAAGTTCCAGGAATGGCAGCCCAACGGCTTCATCCTTCTCACCAAGAACGAGGCCTATTGGGACAAGGGACTGCCGAAGCTCTCCGGGCTCAAGTTCAACATCGTGCCTGAATCGGCCACCCGCCAGGTGGGCCTGAGCAACGGTCAGTACGCTCTCCTGCCCAACATCGACGCGGCGACGGCCCTGCAGCTCAAGGGCAAGCCGAACGTGAAGCTCGCCGAGACCATGGATCTCGCCTACATGCTGATCGGCATGAACGTGTCGAAGCCGCCCTTCGACAACCCGAAGGTGCGCGAGGCGGTGAACTACGCCATCAACCGCCAGGAGATCGTCGATGCGGCGCTCTTCGGCGCGGGCGTTCCGGGCGGGCCGCTCTCTCCGGCCCTGAAATCCTGGGCGCTCGATGTGAAGCAGTTCGCCTGCTACAAGCCCGACCCCGCCAAGGCGCAGGCGCTTCTGAAGGAAGCGGGCGTTGCGACGCCGGTGGCCGTGACCCTGAAGGTGCTGCCGCGCCAGGACGTCAAGGATATCGCGCAGGTGGTGCAGGAGCAGCTCAACAAGGCGGGCTTCAAGGTCGAGCTCGTCAACCAGGAGCAGGGCCAGTTCATTCAGGATTGGCGCAACAGCAACTTCGACATGTTCGCATCCATCAATGCGGGCCAGCCCGATCCGGACGAGTATTTCTACCGCACCTTCCGCACGGGCGGTTCGACCAACGTGTTCAAGTATTCGGACGCGGAGCTCGACGGGCTTCTCGATCAGGCCCGCACCCTGCAGGATCAGGCGGCGCGCAAGGCGGCCTACGACAAGGTGCAGCAGAAGCTCGCCTGCTCCGGCCCCGTGGCGCATCTCACCTACGGCACGCTGTTCTCGGCCATGAACAGCAAGCTGCAGGGTTACGATGTGATGCCCAACCGCTCGCTCATGCTGCTGCGCAACGCGTCCTACTGAGTGTCATCCATCGCCCCGGCGCCGCGATTGCGCGCGCCGGGGTGTTTCGTTTCAAGAGCCTTTCCGCATGAACCGTGTTCTGCTCGCGCGCCTCATCGATCTGATCGTCGTTCTCTTCGGCGTGTCGATCATCGTCTTCCTGATGATCCGGCTGATCCCCGGCGATGCGGTCGCGATCATGCTCGGCGCGAACACCGAGATTACGCCCGAGCGCATGGCGGAGCTCAACCGTCGCGTGGGTCTCGACCGTCCCATCGTCGAGCAATACCTGCTCTGGGCGGGTGCGGCCCTGCGCGGCGATTTCGGCACGTCGCTCTGGACCGGTCGTCCCGTCTCGACCGAGATCATCCTGCATCTGTGGCCGACGCTGGAGCTGACCTTCCTTGCGCTCCTCATCGGAGCCGTGCTGGCCGTGCCCGTCGGCTGCCTCATGGCCCAGACCCGCGGCGGCGCGGCCGACGTGGCGATGCGCGTGACGGCGATCGCGGGCCTGACGATTCCCTCCTTCTGGCTCGGCATCGTGCTCATCCTGCTCCTCTCCGCCTGGGCGCCCGGCTTCGCCTCGCTCGGATACGTGCCGTTCTCGGAAGATCCGGTGGGCAACCTCCAGCGGATGCTCCTGCCTGCGGTGGCGCTGGCGCTGCCGATCCTCGCCAACCTTTCGCGCCTCGTGCGCTCGGCCATGCTCGATGCGCTGGGCCAGGACTACATCCGCACCGCGCGCGCCAAGGGTCTCGCGGAGCGGACCGTCGTCTACAAGCACGCCCTGCGCAATGCGCTGATCCCGTTTCTCACCAGCGTCGGCATCATGACCGGCTATCTGCTCGGCGGCGCCATCGTGGTCGAGCAGGTCTTCGCCATTCCGGGTCTCGGCCGCCTCATCCTCGGAGCCATCGCCGAGCGCAACTATCCGCTGATCCAGGCCACGATCCTCGTGGTCACCGCGGGCTTCGTCGTCGTCAACTTCCTCGTCGACTTCCTCTACATCGTCGTCGATCCCCGCGTGAGGGCTTGAGCCATGTCGCGTCTGGCCAAGAACAAGCTTCTGACTTTCGCCATCGCCCTGGTGGCGATCCAACTCATTCTCGCCATCGGCGCGCCGCTCTTCGCGCCCTACGATCCCATGGCGCAGAGCGTCGCGCGGCGCCTGCGCGCGCCCTCCGCGCTGAACTGGTTCGGCACCGACCAGCTGGGCCGCGACGTGCTCACGCGCATTCTCTACGGATACCGCACATCCCTCATCGCCTGCCTCCTCGCCGTCGGCATCGCGCTTGTCGCGGGCGGAGCGCTCGGGCTCGTGGCCGCCTATTACTGCGGCTGGCTCGACCGCATCATCATGCGCGTCATGGATGTACTCTTCGCCTTTCCGGTGATGCTGCTCGCCATCGGCATCATCGCGGTGCTGGGGCCGCACACCTACAGCGCAGCGGCTGCCATCGCGGTAGTCTACACGCCGATCTTCGCAAGGCTCCTGCGCGGCCCTGCGCTCGTTCTGTGCGAGAGCGAGTACGTCGCGGGGGCGAAAGCCATCGGCGCATCGGATGCGCGCATCATCTTCCTGCACATCCTGCCGAACCTCGCTTCCGTGATCCTCGTCCAGACGAGCCTTCTCCTGTCCGCCGCCATCCTGGTCGAGGCCTCGCTCTCCTTCCTCGGGCTCGGCACCCAGCCGCCGACGCCGTCGCTCGGCCTGATGCTGTCGGAAGGCCGCAACTTCCTCATGCTCTCTCCCTGGAGCGCCGTCTTCGCGGGCTTTGCCATCCTCTTCCTGTCCTTCGGGTTCAACCTGCTCGGCGATGCGCTGCGCGATACCCTCGATCCGCGTCTCAGGGGGCAGCCGTGATCGTCCGCGCCGCCAGGGCCGGTGACATTCCGGCGCTGGCCGATATCGCCGAACGGTCATACCGCTCGGCCTTTGCCGGAATTCTGGAAGCGGACGTTCTTCGAGCCAAGCACGCGGCGTTCTTCGCGCAGCGCTTCGCCACCTCGTGGGAGCGTGTCCTGGTTGCGGCGCTGAACGATCGGCCGACAGGTTTCCTGCTCATGACGGACGGGCATATCGACATGCTGTTCATGGATCCCGGCGAGAGCGGCAGGGGCGGCGGCCCGCTTCTCTTGAATGAGGCGGAGCGGCGAGGAGCAAGAACGCTCGAATGCTTCCGCGACAACCATGCCGCCCGCCGCTTCTACGAGCGCCACGGCTGGCGCGTCGAGCGGGAATACGACCGCGACTTCGCAGGAAGGAGCCGCAGCTTCGTCTTCTACCGGAAGGGTTGATCCGCTCAGTCGCTGCTGCCGCCGATCCAGGTCTGCCGCACGTTCAGCGCGTCGTCGAGCAACACGAAATCGGCGCGGTATCCGGGCGCGATGCGTCCGCATTCGTGATCGAGCCTGAGGAAGCGCGCCGGAACGAGCGAGGCCATCCGCAGCACATCCGGCAGGGCAAGGCCGAGGCGATGGACGCTGTTGCGCACGGCGCTTGCCATGTCGAGGTCGGAGCCTGCCAGCGTCCCGTCCGCCGTGGCGAGCCTGCCCTCACGCCGGTAGATCGTGCGGCCGTGGAGCTCGAAGTCCGTCAGGTCCGTGCCGGTCACCGACATGGCGTCGGTCACGAGCATCATCCGCTCCGTCCCCTTGGCCGCGATCGCGATGCGCAGGGAGGCATCGTTCACATGATGTCCGTCGACGATGATCCCGCACCAGGTATCCCGGCTGTCGAGGGCAGCGCCCACGGGGCCGGGATCGCGGCCTACGAGCGGCGGCATCGCGTTGAAGAGATGCGTGAAGCCGCGCAGGCCATGCCGCGTGGCCTCGATGACGGTGTCGTAATCGCCAGCGGTGTGACCGGCGCAGACCAGGACGCCCGCGGAGGCAAGGCGCGCGATTGCGTCCATGCCGGTGCGCTCGGGAGCGAGGGTCACGAGCGTGCGGCCTTCCGTCAGCGATGTCATGATGGCGATGTCCTCATCCTCCAGCGGACGGATGAAGGATGCATCGTGCACGCCCTTGCGCTCGGGGCTGATGAAGGGGCCTTCCAGATGGATGCCGAGCACGCCGGGGACGCGGGCCGCCAAAGCCGCGCGCATGGCCTCGACCGCTTCCGCCATGGCCGCGCGGGTATCGGTGATGAAGGTCGGCAGAAGGCCCGTCGTGCCGTAGCGCCGGTGGGCCTCCGCGATTTTCCTCAGGCCCTCGACCGTGCGCACGTCGTTGTAGAGGACGCCGCCGCCGCCATTGACCTGCACGTCGATGAAGCCCGGCGCCAGGAGTCCTTCGATGGCATGGCGCCGGATTCCGGCGCTCAGATCCTTTTCGAGCGGCACGGCGGCAATGTGGCCGTTCTCGATCACGACGGCGCGGCCGTCGAGCATGTGCGATCCGTCGAACAGGCGGGCTCCGGTCAGCGCGATGGCCATCAGACGGTCTCCGTCACCTTGCGCAGGCGCGGCGGGTTGTCGGGGTTGCGTCCGCGCGCCAGAGCGATGGCGTTCACGAGGGGATAGAAGCTCTGGATCAGGGCGATGGGCGCGAGGTAGGGATGCACATTCTCGACGGACGGCAGCTTCACGGCGGCGGAACCTTCCGCCGCGCCGCCGACGACGACGGGAACGCCCTGCTCGTTCAGCTTCGTCACGAGATCGTTCACGCCGCTCAGGGTCTCGTCCCGCTGGCTGAGAACCAGGATGGGGAAGTGGTCGCCCGCCAGCGTCCAGGGGCCGTGCATCAGTTCGGCGGCGCTCATCGCCTCCGCGTGAATGCCCGATGTCTCCTTGAGCTTGAGCGCGGCCTCCTGCGCCACGGCGAAGCCCACGCCACGCCCGACGACGAAGAGGTTGTTCGCATCCGAGAGGAGGGGGAGCGCAGACGACCAGTCGGCTGCGGACGCCTTTGCGAGAACATCCGGCAGCGTGTCGAGCGCGGCGAGCAGCTCCTTGTCCTGCGACCAATGGGCGACGAGCTGCAATCCTGCGGCCAGCGCCGCGATGAAGGACTTCGTCGCGGCGACGCTCTTCTCCGGCCCCGCTTGCAGCGGCAGCACGACTTCGCAGGTGGAGGCGAGGGGGGACGTCGTGTCGTTGACGAGCGCGACGGTCAGCGCGCCGTCGTCGCGGCCGGCTTGCGCGAGGTTGAGGATGTCCGGGCTGCGGCCCGATTGGGACACGGCGATGAAGAGCGCATCGCGCATGCGCGGGCGCGCCTCGTAGACGGACGTAACCGAGGGGCCGACGGAAGCCGTCACGAGTCCGGAATGGATCTCGAGAAGATATTTGACGAAGGTCGCCGCGTTGTCGGAGCTGCCGCGGGCACAGGTCACGGCGAAGGGCGGCGGGGAAGCCCGCAGGCGCTCACCGAGATCCCGGCAGAGCGGCGCATTGTTCGCGAGGAGGCGCGCGACCACCTGGGGCGCTTCCTGCGCCTCGCGCAGCATGGCGGTGATGGTGGAGGGAGTATTCTTCAAATCAGACATTGTCATCGTGCATCCGTTCGGGCTGGCTGATCGTCAGCTCAGCCACGAAATCATAGGCATCGCCCCGGTAATAGGACGAGGTGAACTCGACCACTTCGCCCGTCGCGGTGAACGAGCGGCGTTCGATGTAAAGGGCCGGGCTCTGAGGCGCAACGCCGAGCAAGGAAGCCTGTTCCTCCGTCAGCAGCACCGCATGCAGCCGCTGAAGAGCCCGCGTGGGCATGAACCCTTTCTCGTGCAGAACCGCATAGAGCGATTGCCTGACGAGAGAGGGATCGGGCAGGACCCGCGAGGGAACCACGGCGTTCTCGATGGCCATGGGAATGCCGTTCGCCAGGCGCAGGCGGTTGACGCGGCTCACCAGATCGCCCGGCGAGAGGCCGAGCGCCATCAATTCGTCGGTCGAGGCCGGTCCCCGCGACTGGCTGAGCATCACCGCCGAGGATTTCAGGCCGCGGGCGGCCATGTCGTCGGTAAAGCTCGACAGGCGCGAGAGAGGCTGCTCCAGCCGCATGTGCGGCGCGATGAAGGTGCCCGAGCCCCAGCGCTGGACGAGAACGCCTTTCTGCACCAGGCCCGTGATGGCCTTGCGCACCGTGACGCGCGAAATGCCGAGCTGTTTGGCGAGGTCCCGTTCCCCCGGAAGGGCGGCATCGGCCTTGAGCGCACCCCGGCGCACCGCCTCCTCGATGGATTGCTGGAGCTGGAGGTAGAGCGGCGTGGGATTGGCTTCGTCCAGGGGAAGAAGCGCCAGAGCCTCGCTGGATGTCTCGCTCATGACTGTCTCCCTGACAGGGCCGTTCGGGCGAGAAGGATGGCGCCGTCGAGGGCATCCGCCATGGGAGACGTGATGGTCCGCTGCACCGGGGGAGGAAGCCAGGGCCTCAAGGGCTCCGCCAGTCCGCCGAACATACACAGGGCCGGGGCGCCGAGGTCGAGAAGGCGCGTGGCGATGGAACCGAGACCCGCGGCGGCTTCGGTGACGATGGCCATGCCCAGCGGATCGCGCCGCCCGGCATATTCCAGAACGAGCGGCGCATAGCGCCCGTAATCGCTCGGGCGGGCCTTGCCGACCCAGTCCACCAGGACTTCGAGATCGTTTCCGAACTCGGCCAGAACCGCATCCGAGAGCGGCGTTCCCGGAGCGCGGCCGTCATGCACCCAGACGCAGCGGCGCAGAAGCTCACGTCCGATCACGGCGCCGCTGCCGTCATCCGAAATCTCGTAACCCCAGCCGCCCACATAATGGCAGCGGCCGCTCACGCCGCCGTAGCCGCAGGAGCCCGTGCCGACGATGAGAATCGCTCCGTCGCCCCCGTTGAAGGCGCCGAGCCAGGCGGTGTGCGCATCCGTGTCGATGGCGAAGGATGCGAAGGGATGAGAACGCGCGAGCAGACGGTCGACGGCGCTGGTCTGCCCTGCGCCTGCGGCTCCCATGCCGGCGTGAATCCTGCCGAGGTCGCGCTCATGAAGTCCGGCCTGTGCGAGCGCCGCGCGGCAGGCGGTGAGAATCGAGCTCCATACCAGATCGGGGTCGAGCCTGATGTTGGACGGGCCGCCCGTTCCCTCGCCGAGCAGGTTGCCCTGCGCATCGCGCAGCCGGGCCCGGCACTTGGTGCCGCCGCCATCGATGCCGAGGAACAGGAGGTCAGTCATAAGGGCCAGGAACCTGGGTGCGATCTGTGAAACGGCACCATGCCACTTAATATCCAGTTGGGGAAGAGCTCGGGGCCGGGAATAGGCCTTCGCTGTGCAGAAAGCCCTGCGCGAGGCAATGCCGCCGGAGAGCGGAGAGAATGAAACGACAACAGGCGAATTCGGGGGGAAAAGGCGGGAAGGCGACAGCGTCGAGCGGTTTCGATACCAGTATGAGGTCACTTGGGGCCTGCGTCCTTGCAGGATTCCGATGCGCGGGAAAGGCTTGGAAGCGTATCGCCGTTACGTGTCCGAGACCGCGGCTGCGATCCGCGCAGCCAGGGATCCGCCCAGAATGCGCGAGGGCTCATCCGAGGCGACGACTTTTCCGTCGGCCACGAAAACCATCTGATCGGCCACGTCCGCCGCATCCTCCGGCGTGTGGATCGTCATGAGGATGGTCACGGGGCGTTTGCGGCGCATGCTGTCGACGAGCAGGATCATGTCGCGGCGCAAGCCGGGATCGAGGCTGCTGAAAGGCTCGTCGAGCAGGATGAGAGGGCGGCCCGAGACGAGCGCGCGGGCGAGAGCCACGCGCTGGCGCTGCCCGCCCGACATCTCGCCAGGCCTGCGCGCGCCGAAGCCCCGGAGGCCGACGGCATCCAGCGTTTCCTCGATCAAGATTGTCTCCTCGTCCGTCAGGCGCAGCGATGGGCGCAGGCCCAGCCCCACGTTCTGCGTGACGGTGAGATGGGGGAAGAGATTGTGGTCCTGAAAGACGATGGAGACCGGGCGCTTGGCGGGCTCCAGCGGAAGAAGGTCCTGGCCGTTGAACGTCAAGGTTCCGCTCTCCGGTTTCTCGAAACCGGCGATCATGTGGAGAAGGGTGGTCTTGCCGCCTCCGGACGGGCCGATGATGGCGCACAGGCGCCCCGCCTGAACCTTCAGCGAGTAATCGGCCACGAAGTCGGGCCAGGTGAGGCGGCAATGGTCAATCACCAGCATGGGACAAGCGACCTGAAACGCGAGCGAGGAGAAACGCGACGAGGAGAATGACGAGGCCGACGGCGGATGCCTCGTCGAGCCGGTAGGCTCCGAGGCGCTCATAGAGCAGATAGGGCAAGGTCACCAGTTCCGTGCCGCCGAAGAGAGCGATGATGCCGAAATCGCCGAAGGACAGGGCCATCGCCAAAGCGAAGCCTGCCGCGAGCGGCCGCTTGAGCGCGGGCCAGTCCATGATGGCGAGCTTCGCCAAGCCCGTGAGGCCGAGAGAGGCCGCGACACGGCCGTAACGTTCCTCCGTCGTGAGGAGGTGAGGCGCAATATAGCGATAGGCGAAGGGCACCGCCGCGAGCCCGTTGATGAGCGGCAGCAGCACGAATCCGGCTGTCGCCGGATCGCCGAATCGCTGGATCAGCAGGAAGAGACCGGCCGTCAGCGCAAAGGGCGGCACGGCCAGAAGCGTATCCGGCAGGAAATCGTAGAAGGCGGCAATGCGCGGCGAGCGCAGCACCAGCCGCTGCCGCCGCGCGGCGGAGGCGAGGGCAAGCGCGAGAAGGCAGGCCACCGTTGCGGCGGCCAGCGCGATGCCGATGCTCGTCGCAAAGGCCCGAAGGAGATCCCTATCGAGAATGCCGATCATGCTGCGCAGGCCCATCAGCACGCTCAAGGCGAGCGGCGCGATGAAGAGCGTTCCGGCACCGAGAATGACGGCGTCGAAAACCTTGAGGGTGCGGTCCTTCGCGTCGGGCCTGCGGATGAGGCTGCGGATCGTGTGGCCGGCCGGCGGCCGCGCGAAAGCCCAGTGCAGGAGCACCGTCATCGACAGGCAGATCGCGAGCTGGATCAGGGCGAGCCAGGCGACGCGGCCGAAATCGAGATCGATTTTGAGTGCCTCGTAGATCGCCACTTCGAGTGTAGAGCGGCTCGGCCCGCCGCCGAGCGCCAGCACGATGGCGAAGCTCTTGAAGCACATGAGAAAGACGAGACCCGCGATTCCGGCGAGTTCCGCGCGCAGCACCGGCCAGTCGAGATGACGGAAGACCTGGGCCGGCGTGAAGCCGAAGGCCATGGCGAGACGCCAGTGCTCGGCGGGAATCCGGGTCAGGCCGTCGAGCGTGATCCGCGCCACGAAGGGCGCGTTGAGAAAGACATGGGCGATGAGAATGCCCGGATAGCCGAAAACGCTGAAGCTCTCCCGCCATCCGAGGAAGGCGAGCAGCTCGGCGAGCCAGCCGCTCCGGCCGTAGACGGCGAAGACCGCGAAGACGGCCACGATGGTCGGCATCACCATCGTCGTGCTCAGAAGGGCCAGAACGATCTCCCGGCCCATGAAGCTGCGGCGCGCGAGGGCGAGGGCGAGGGCGACGCCCAGCGCGAGCGACAGAAGCGTCGAGAGCGCGGCCTGCGCAATGGAGAAAGCCAGCACGCGGCCGAGATAGGGGCTGATGGAGAAGAGCGAGGGCGCTCCTCCATCGAACGTGAGAAGAGCGATGAAGCCGCCCGCAACCAGAGCCAGGATGGCGAAGGCCACGAGGCTTCCGGGATGGGGCAGCTTCAATGTCGTCATGAGCGATCAGCGCGCCGTGGCGTTGAGCCAGGTATCGGTGAAGGCGCGCCGGTTCCGCTGAACCTCTTCAGGGCTGAAGAGGAGCGCCGTCCCCGGCTGGATCATGTCCTTGAAGATCGCGGGCGGGCCTGACGGCGGGTTCTTCGCGGGATACATCCAGTTGGTTTCGGGAATCGCCGTCTGGAAGGCGTCGCTGAGAATGAAGGCCATGAACTTCTTCGCGAGTTCGGGCTGCTTCGTCGTGCGGGTCATGCCCGCAAGCTCGACGTGAAGGTAATGCCCTTCCGTGAAAGCGGCGGCCTTGTAGTTGTCCTTCTTCTCCGCGACGATGTGATAGGCGGGAGACGTAGTGTACGACATCACCATGTCGGCTTCGCCCTTCAGGAAGAGGCCATAGGCTTCCGACCAGCCTTTGGTGAAGGTGACGATGCGGGGCTTGAGCTTGCTCCACGCCTCGCCCGCCTTGTCGCCATAGACCTTCTGCATCCAGAGCATGAGCCCGAGGCCCGGCGCGCTGGTGCGGGGATCCTGCAGAACGACCTTCGGGCCGTTGGGGTTGTCGACGAGTTCCTTCAGGCTCTTCGGTGGCTGCGGGAGCTTGTTGGAATCGTAGACGAATGCGTAATAGCCCCAGTCGAAGGGAATGAAGGTGTCGTCCTTCCAGGCGATGGGAAGCGAGAGATCCTTCACTTCAACGCCGTGCGGTGCGAAGAGGTTGAGGGCTCTCGCCTCCGCGACGAGGTTCATGTCGAGGCCGACGACCGCATCGGCCTTGGTGTTCTCGCCTTCCAGGCGCAGGCGGCCGAGCATGCTGCCAGCATCTTCCGCGGAAACCCAGTTGAGCTCGCAGCCGCAGACGGCCTCGAAACGTTCCTTCACCGGTTTGCCGGGGCCGTATTTCCCGGAGAACGAACTATAGGTGTAGACGGTCAGGGTCGGCTTCGTCTGGGCCTGGGCGAAGCCGCTGGCGAGCCCGAGCGAAACGAGGGTGAGAAGCAATCGGCGTAGCATCTTAAGGGCGCTCCCATGCATGAGGCAGGCCGGGTGGGCGGCGCAGATTGCACGGGGCACAGCTTGTCTGGCGATGTCGCATGCTCATTCCCTCCGCCGGCATGACCCGGATCAGGTTCGACGGGTCGGCGGCCTGACCGCCTCTCAGCCTCGGTTGAGGCCCCCCGTGAGACGCCTTGCTTCTAGAACAGTTCAGGGGCGGCTACAAGCCACCCCTGTCACGATCCCTTCCGGGCCGGATGGCCGGCACAGCCTTCAGCGGCCGCCGCCCTTGTCCTTTCCCGAGCCGTTCGCCAGCGCGGCGCGGCGCAGGGCATCGGCGAGCGCGCCGCCCGAAGAGGACGAAGAGGCCGGTTTCCTGTCCGCTTGGGCCCGGTGCTTCTGGAACGCCGCCCGGTTGTCGTCCTGCCGGCCGGAGGGGCGCTTTTCCGCCGGGTCGCTCATGCGCATGGTGAGCGAGATGCGCTTGCGGGGAATATCGACCTCGAGCACCTTCACCTTCACGATGTCGCCCGGCTTCACCACGCTGCGCGGATCCTTCACGAAGGTGTCGGCGAGCGCGGAGATATGCACGAGCCCGTCCTGGTGCACGCCGATATCCACGAAGGCCCCGAAAGCCGCCACATTGGTGACGACGCCCTCCAGCATCATGCCAGGCTTCAGGTCGCCGATCTTCTCCACGCCGTCCATGAAGGTGGCGGTCTTGAACTCGGGGCGCGGGTCGCGGCCGGGCTTCTCAAGTTCGCTCAGGATGTCCTTGACGGTCGGAATGCCGAACTTCTCGTCCGTGAAGCTCTTGGGGTCGAGCTTCTTCAGCACGCCGCCATTGCCGATCAGCACCTTGATGTCGCTCTTCGTGGCTTCGAGAATGCGGCGCACGACCGGATAGGCCTCCGGGTGCACGCCCGATGCGTCGAGCGGATCGTCCCCGTTCGGGATGCGCAGGAAGCCCGCCGCCTGTTCGAAGGTCTTCGGTCCGAGACCGGAGACGGCGGTGAGCGCCTTGCGTGTCCGGAACGGGCCGTTGGCATTGCGATGGGCGACGATGTTCTGCGCCACCCACTCGCCGAGGCCCGAGACACGCGCCAGCAGCGGAGCGGAGGCCGTGTTGAGATCGACGCCGACCGCGTTCACGCAATCCTCCACCACCGCGTCGAGGGAGCGGGAAAGCTTGTACTCCGCGAGATCGTGCTGGTACTGCCCGACGCCGATGGATTTCGGGTCGATCTTCACGAGTTCCGCCAGCGGGTCCTGCAGGCGGCGTGCGATGGAGACCGCCCCGCGCAGCGAGACGTCGAGGTCCGGCAGCTCCTGGCTCGCATAGGCCGAAGCGGAATAGACGGAAGCGCCCGCTTCCGAGACCATGATCTTGGTGAGCTTCAGGTCCGGGTGCTTCGAGACCAGCTCGCCCGCGAGCTTGTCGGTCTCGCGGGAGGCCGTGCCGTTGCCGATGGCGATGAGCTCGACTTTGTGGACGCGGCAGAGTCGCGCGAGCGTCGCGATGGATTCATCCCACTGGCGCTTCGGCTCGTGTGGATAGATGGTGTCCGTTGCAACGACCTTGCCGGTGGCGTCCACCACCGCCACCTTCACGCCGGTGCGGTAACCCGGATCGAGGCCGAGCGTCGGGCGCGTTCCCGCGGGAGCCGCCAGCAGCAGGTCGCGCAGGTTTCCGGCGAAGACCTTCACGGCCTCGTCCTCGGCGAGCTGCCAGAGTTTCATCTTCATGTCGAGTTCGATGGAGAAGCGCAACTTCGTCCGCCAGGCCCAGCGCACGGTCTCGAGAAGCCATTTGTCGGCCGCGCGGCCCCGATCGGCGATATGGAAGGCCAGCGCGATGCGGCCTTCGTAGCGACTGGCATAACCGGGCTCGGCGCTCTCCTTGTCCTCCTCCATGCGCAGATCGAGAATTTCCTCCTTCTCGCCGCGGAAGAGCGCGAGGATGCGATGGGAGGGGAGCTTCGGCAGCGGTTCGGCGAAGTCGAAATAGTCAGAGAATTTCGCGCCGTCATTCTGCTTGCCGTCACGTACCTTCGAAGTCAGGCTGCCGCGCTCCCAATAGATTTCGCGCAAGGCGCCGAGAAGTTCCGCATTCTCCGCGAAGCGCTCGACGAGAATCGAGCGGGCGCCTTCCAGCGCAGCCTCCGGCGTCGCCACTTCCTTCTCCGGATTCACGAAAGCGGCGGCGGCCTCCTTCGGCTCGCGGGTGGGTTCGCCCAGAAGCAGGTCCGCCAGCGGCTCGAGGCCCGCTTCCTTGGCGATCTGCGCCTTGGTGCGGCGCTTGGGCTTGTAGGGCAGGTAGAGGTCTTCGAGCCGCGCCTTGGTGTCGGCGGTGTTGATCTGCAGCGCCAGTTCGTCCGTGAGCTTGCCCTGCTCGCGGATGCTGTCGAGAATCGTCTTGCGCCGGTCCTCCAGCTCGCGCAGGTAGCGCAGGCGCTCCTCGAGGGTGCGCAGCTGGGCATCGTCGAGGGTTCCGGTGACTTCCTTGCGGTAGCGCGCGATGAAGGGAACGGTCGCGCCGCCGTCGAGCAATTCGACGGCTGCCTTGACCTGCCATTCCTGAACATTCAGTTCGTTCGCAATGCGCTGACCGATGGATAGCATGAAAATCTCCGGAAAAAGCCAATGCGCGGCTTCTACGGCGCGCAAAGCCCCCAGGTCAACGACCCGTCCACACCGCCGGGGTCGCAGTGCCGGTGCGGAAGGATCTTTTTCGCCGGAGGGTCTTGGCGCGGGAAGCCTTGGCGTATAGACCGTCCGGCCCTTCCCGCCCGTTCCCGAGGTCTCCATGCCCCCATCCCACGATTTTTCCATCGGCATCGATTTCGGGACCAGCAACACGGTCGTCGCCATTGCGGGCCCGGACGGGCATGTGGAAGCCCTGACCTTCGAGCATGGGGGTGAGCGCCTCAAGGTCTATGTGACCGCGCTCTGCTTCTGGGACGAGCGTCACGGCAACGGCTTGCGCACCGAGGTCGAGGGCGGTCCCTGGGCCATCGAGCAGTTCCTGGAAGGGCTCCATGCCCACCGGTTCATCCAGTCCTTCAAGACCTTCGCGGCGAGCCCGACCTTCAAGGAAACGCGCATTTTCCGGGAGCGCTACGGCTTCGAGGATCTTCTGAGCGCCTTTCTGCGCACCCTTGCACGCCATGGCGGTTCCCGCCTGGATTGGGGCGCCCGCAACGTGATCATCGGCCGGCCGGTCCAGTTCGCCGGCTACAACCCGGACGACGCGCTCGCCATGCAGCGCTACCGGGCGGCCTTCGGACGGCTCGGGGCGGAGCAGGCCCGCTACGTCTATGAGCCGGTAGGCGCGGCGTTCTTCTATGCGAAGCAGCTCGATCACGACGCCACCGTGCTCGTGGCGGATTTCGGCGGCGGCACCAGCGACTTCTCGGTCATGCGCTTCTCGAAGACCGGAGGCGTGCTGCGGGCCGAGCCCCTGGGGCATGCGGGCATCGGCCTGGCCGGGGACGCCTTCGACTACCGCATGGTCGACCGGGTCGTGTCGCCCCGCCTCGGCAAGGGCGGGCTCTACCGCTCGATGGGAAAGATCCTCTCGATCCCGAATCACTACTACGCCAACTTCGCCCGCTGGAACCAGCTGGCGATGATGAAGGGCAGCGGGGACCTGAAGGAGCTGCGGGAGCTGGCCCGCGCCGCTCTCGAACCCGAGCCGCTCGAACGCTTCATCGACATCATCGAATACGACCTGGGCTTTGCCCTCTACCGCGCCGTGTCCTCGGCGAAGGTGGCGCTATCGAGCCAGGAGGAGACGGATTTCCGCTTCCAGGGCGAGGGCGTGGACATTCAGGCGCGGATCACCCGCGCCGATTTCGAGAGCTGGATCGCAGAGGATGTGGAGAAGATCGCGGGCACGGTGGACGAGGCGCTCTCCAAGGCCGGCGTGAGGCCGGAGCAGATCGAGCGCGTCTTCCTCACCGGCGGCACGTCCTTCGTGCCCGCGATCCGCCGCCTGTTCGTGGAGCGATTCGGCGAGAGCCGCCTGATGTCCGCCGACCAGTTCGAATCGATCGCCTACGGGCTGGCCCTCATCGGCCAGACGGAGGAACCGGGCCGCTGGGCGGTCGCAGGCTGAAGGCGGTGCTTGACCGTTGATTGCGCTTGCGGGCGGGACGGAAAGGGTTTTACCTCGCAGTGCAACAAAAGCACCCGAGGCGGAAACCTCCCATGTCCCAGATCAATCCCGACGCGACCCCTGACAAGGATCTCCCGCTTCGCGACGACATCCGGCTCCTCGGACGCATCCTGGGCGACACGATCCGCGAGCAGGAGGGGGAGGCGGCTTTCGACATCGTGGAGCGCATCCGCCAGACCTCGATCCGCTTCCACCGGGACGAGGACGAAGGTGCGCGCCGCGAGCTCGAGACGATCCTGAACTCTCTTTCGCGCGGCCGCACGAACCAGATCATCCGCGCCTATACCTATTTCTCGCATCTGGCGAACATCGCCGAGGATCAGCACCATGTGCGGCGCTCGCGCGCCCATGCCATGGCCGGCGCTCACGCCATGACGGCCTCCGCGCCGCGGGAGGGAACGCTGGCGCGGGCTCTCAAGCTTGTGCAGGAGGCCGGCGTCAGTCAGGCCGCCCTGCAGGCTTTCTTTGCCTCCGCCCTGGTCTGCCCCGTCCTGACCGCGCATCCGACGGAAGTGCGCCGCAAGAGCACCATCGACCGCGAGATGGAAATCGCGCAGATTCTCGCGCAGCGCGACCGTCAGCACCTGACGCCCGAGGAGGAGAGCGCGTGCCAGGAGAGCCTTCGCCGCGCGATTCTGACCTTGTGGCAGACGAGCATCCTGCGGCGGACAAGGCTGAAAGTGATCGACGAGGTCAATAACGGCCTGTCCTATTACGACTACACCTTCTTCCAGGAACTACCCCGCGTGTATGCGTCGCTGGAGGATCAGCTCGCCGCCATGGATCCTGCCTGGGAGACGGTGGAGCTTCCCTCCTTCCTGCGCATGGGCAGCTGGATCGGCGGCGACCGCGACGGCAATCCCTTCGTCACGGCGGACGCGCTGCGCCAGGCCCTGCTGCTCCAGAGCAAGCACGCTCTCGGCTTCTACCTGGAGGAGCTGCATCGCCTGGGCGGCGAACTCTCTCTAGACGAGCGCTACGTGAACGTATCCGACGAGGTGCGGGATCTCGCCAGATCCTCGCCGGACTCATCGCCCCACCGCCAGGACGAGCCCTATCGCCGCGCCATCACGGGTCTCTATGCGCGGCTGGCCGCTACCGCCGCTTCCCTCGGCCATGAGGACGTGGCGCGTCACGCGGTGGGCGAGGCGCCGGCCTATGAGAATGTGGAGGATTTCGTCGGCGACCTGTCGAGCCTGCATCGCTCCCTGCGCGCGAACGGCTCCGGCGCTCTCGCGCGCGGCCGCCTGCGCAGGCTGCGCCGCGCCGTCGATGTGTTCGGCTTCCATCTGGCGAGCCTCGACATGCGCCAGAACTCCGACGTCCACCAGCGCGTCGTGACCGAGCTGTTCGAGAAGGCGATGCCCGGCACGGGTTACGAGAAGCTTTCGGAAGAGAGGCGCGTCGCCTTGCTTCTGGAGGAGCTCAGGACGCCGCGCCTTCTCACATCGCCCTATCTCGACTATTCGCCGGAAACCGCATCGGAACTCGCCATCGTTCACGAGGCCGCCGAGGCCCATCGTCGTTACGGCCGCGCCGCCGTGCCGAACTACGTGATCTCCAAGGCGAGCGATCCATCGGACATTCTGGAAGCTGCGCTGCTCCTGAAGGAAGCGGGGTTGTTGCGCCCGCGCGAGGGAGAGATGCATGTCAACATCGTCCCGCTCTTCGAGACCATCGCGGATCTCCGCCATTGCGGTAAAGTCATGGACGCGCTCTTTGCGCTGCCCGATTACGTGCGCCTTTTGCGCAGCCGCGGGCAGGCGCAGGAGGTCATGCTCGGCTATTCCGACAGCAACAAGGATGGCGGGTTTCTTACCTCCGGCTGGGAACTCTACAAGGCGGAAATCGCCCTGGTCGAGGTGTTCGCGCGTCACGGCGTCGGCTTGCGCCTCTTTCACGGCCGCGGCGGATCCGTGGGCCGGGGTGGCGGGCCGAGCTATCAGGCCATCCTGGCGCAGCCGGGCGGCGCCGTGCAGGGCGCCATCCGCATCACCGAGCAAGGCGAGGTGATCGCGGGCAAATATTCGAATCCCGATCTCGGCCGCCGCAATCTCGAAATTCTCGCGGCGGCGACGCTCGAGGCCTCTCTGCTGCATTCGGGCGAATCCGCGCCGCGCGAGGATTATCTGAGAGCCATGGAGGAGCTGTCCGAGAGCGCTTTCAAGGTCTATCGCGCCCTCGTCTACGAGACGGAAGGGTTCGAGCGCTATTTCTGGGAATCGACGGTGATCGGCGAGATCGCTCATCTCAACATCGGCAGCAGGCCGGCTTCGCGGACGAATTCGCGGAGGATCGAGGATCTGCGCGCCATCCCCTGGGTGTTCGGCTGGGCGCAGTGCCGTCTCATGCTGCCGGGATGGTACGGGTTCGGCTCCGCCGTCAACGCCTGGCTCGAAGCGCATCCGGAGAACGGACTGGCGTTGCTGCAGGAAATGTATCGCGAGTGGCCCTTCTTCCAGGCGCTTCTCTCCAACATGGACATGGTGCTCGCCAAGAGCAACATCGCGATCGCCTCGCGCTACGCGAAGCTCGTGGAGGATGAGGCCTTGCGCGATGCCATCTTCCCGCGCCTGCGGCGCGAGTGGGAAGATTCCATCAGGCATTTGCTCGCCATCATGCAGCAGCAGGCGCTGCTCGACGGGAATCCGCTCCTCGCCCGCTCCATCCGCAACCGCTTTCCCTATCTCGATCCACTGAACCATCTGCAGATCGAGCTGCTCAAGCGTCACCGTTCGGGCGACGCGGACGAGCAGGTGGTGCAGGGCATCCACCTGTCCATCAACGGCATCGCGGCGGGACTGCGCAACAGCGGGTAGAGGATAAGGTTGCGGAACCGCGCTTCGCCTATTCGGTTGAATCTGCGAAAGATGCGGCCCGGTCCGGGCTCATCACAAGGAACCGACAGGACAAGGAGGGCGTCATGGCCCGTGGTGACAAATCCGCCTATACGGACAAGCAGAAGCGCAAGGCCGAGCATATCGAGGAATCTTACGAGAACCGCGGCGTTTCCGATAAGGAAGCGGAGCGGCGGGCCTGGGCCACCGTCAACAAGCAGGATAGCGGCGGCAAGAAGGGCGGCTCCGGGCGCGGCTGAACCACCGCACGGACACCCAAGTTCTTTTCCGCGAGCCCCGGTCTTCCGGTCGGAGCGGCGTGAAGACCGCGTGCGTCCACCGTGCAAGGCTAGTGCGCAAGGCAGCGAGCAGGTGTATGAGGAGCTTCAAGAAGCTCTGCCATGGAGGAAGCCTTGCTCACGAGTTCTGCCGCCGGCGTCTATGTCATCTGTCCCACGCCCTTCGAGGCGGACGGGCGGGTGGACGTCGCTTCGACCGACCGCATGGTCGAGGCCTATCTGAAGGCCGGGGCGACCGGGCTGACCATTCTCGGCATCATGGGCGAGGCGCCCAAGCTGGCGGCGGACGAGGCGCTGGCCTTCGCCCGGCAGGTGATCGCCACCGTGGCGGGCCGCGTTCCCGTCATCGTCGGCGTCTCGGCCGCGGGCTTCGCGGCCATGTCCGGTCTTTCCGCCAAGGTCATGGATGCGGGAGCGGCTGGCGTCATGATCGCACCGCCCTCGACCCTGAAGACCGACGATCAGATCGTGTCCTATTACGCCGATGCGGTGGAGGCCATCGGGGCGGACGTGCCATTCGTGATCCAGGATTATCCGCTCACCACCAATGTGGTCATGACGCCCAAGGTGATCATGCGCATCATCGAGCAGAGCCCTTCCTGCGTCATGCTCAAGCACGAGGACTGGCCGGGTCTTGACAAGATCACCGCGCTGCGGCGCGCGAGCGACGCCGGGCAGGTGCGCCGCGTCTCCATTCTCTGCGGCAACGGCGGCATGTTCCTGCCCTTCGAGATGGAACGGGGAGCCGACGGCGCCATGACGGGCTATGCCTATCCCGAAATGCTGGTGGGCGTTGTCGATCTCATCAACCGGGGCAAGCGGAAGGAAGCGCACGATCTCTTCGACCGCCACCTGCCGCTGGTGCGCTATGAGACGCAGCCGGGCGTTGGCCTGGCGGTGCGCAAATACGTTCTGAAGCGGCGCGGCATCATCGCATCCGATACGCTGCGCAAGCCCGGGCCGAAGCTGAGCCCGGAAACGATTGCCGAAATCGAATGGCTGATGGAGCGCATCGAGCGCTCGTAAGACAAGGGGGGGTCTTCATGAAGACAGGATTGGAAGGAAAGCGCGCGCTGGTTCTCGGCGCGAGCAAGGGGCTGGGCTTCGGCATCGCGCAGGGCCTGGCCGAAGAAGGCGCGCGCGTCGCCATCGCGAGCCGCACGATGGAGGGATCGAAAGCCGCTGCCGACAGGATCGGCGCAGGCGCGCTCCCCTTCACGTGCGACACGGGCAAGGCCGACCAGGTCGATGCCCTGGCCAGGGACGTGGTGGCAGCGCTCGGCGGCGTGGACATTCTCGTGCTCAACAGCGGCGGCCCGCCTCCCGGCAAGGCGCAGGGCGTGTCGTCGGATCAGTGGCGGCAATCGTTCGATGCCATGTTCGTCAATCTGGTGCGCATCGCCGATCAGCTTCTGCCCGGCATGATCGAGCGCCGGTGGGGCCGCATCATCTCGGTCATCTCGTCCGGCGTGATCCAGCCCATTCCGAACCTCGCCATTTCCAACGCGATCCGTCCCGCCCTCGTGGGCTGGGGCAAGACCCTGGCGAGCGAGGTCGCGTCTTCCGGCGTCACGGTGAACGCCATCGCGCCGGGCCGCATCGCGACCGATCGCCTGAAGCAGCTCGATGCGGCCAATGCGGAGCGCACGGGCCGTTCCGTGGAGGACGTCGCAGCGGCTGCCCGCGCGGGCATTCCGGCAGGTCGCTACGGCGAGATCGAGGAGTTCGCGGCGGCTGCCGTGTTCCTCGCCAGCGAGAAGGCCTCGTTCATGACGGGCTCGATCCTGCGTGTCGATGGCGGGCAGATCTCGTCCGTGACCTGATCTCTCATGATGCGGGATGAGGCGGCCGCCGTCTCATCCCCTTTCAGGCGATGATGCCTGCCAGATAGATAAGGATACCCGCAGCGGATGTCGCCGCCAGTGTCGGCAGCATGCCGACCCGGAAGCGGAACATGGCGAGGATCGCTGCGCCTGAGAGCAGCAGCGCCCAAAGGTCGATGCTCGCCCATAAGGGCACGTCGAGGCTGAAGGGTCCCCATGCGACGGGTCTGACCTCTTTGAAGATCGTGTGGATGGCGAACCAGATCGAGAGATTCAGGATCACGCCCACCACGGCCGCCGTGATGGCGGACAAGGCCCCGCTCAGGGCCCGGTTGCCGCGCAGAACCTCGATGTAGGGCGCGCCGAGAAAGATCCAGAGAAAGCAGGGAGCGAACGTCACCCATGTGGTGAGAAGCCCGCCCAGGGTGCCCGCCAGGAGCGGGTTCAGCGTTCCCGGATCCCGGTAGGCCGCCATGAAGCCCACGAATTGCAGCACCATGATCAGGGGGCCGGGAGTCGTCTCGGCCATGCCGAGCCCGTCGAGCATCTCTCCGGGCTTGAGCCAGCCATAGGTGTCGACCGCCTGTTGCGCGATATAGGCGAGCGCCGCATAGGCCCCGCCGAAGGTGACCATCGCCATCTTGGAAAAGAAGACTGCGATCTGGCTGAAGACATGGCCTGTGCCGAGGCCCAGCACGAGACCCAGGACGGGCACGAGCCAGAGCGCCAGCCACAAAGCCGCGACGCGCAGGCTGCGTTTCAGCTCCGGCCTTGCATGAGCCGGCGTGTCCGCGCCGAAAAGATCGCCGGCCTCGTCCGCGCTGTCATCGCTGCCTCCGCCAGATTGGAACGGCTGCAGTCCGGCACGAGCGCCGAGAAAGCCGGTCAGGCCCGCCGCAAGAACGATCAGGGGAAACGGCGCATCGAGAAAGAAGATTGCCACGAAAGCCGCGGCCGCGATTCCGATCATGATCCGGCTCCGGAGGGCGCGCTTTCCAATCCGCATGACGGCTTCGAGCACGATGGCGAGCACGGCGGCCTTGAGGCCGAAGAAGAGGGCGGAGACGAGGCCCACATGACCGTAGAGGGCATAGACCCAGCTCAGCCCCATGATGGCGACGACGCCAGGCAGAATGAACAGCCCGCCCGCCATGATGCCGCCAGGCGTGCGATGCATGAGCCAGCCCATATAGGTCGCGAGCTGCTGCGCTTCCGGCCCGGGCAGCAGCATGCAGTAATTGAGGGCGTGCAGGAACCGGCTTTCGGAGATCCAGCGCTTCTCCTCGACCAGGATGCGATGCATGACCGCGATCTGCCCCGCAGGCCCGCCGAAGCTCAGGGCGGCCACGCGCAGCCAGACGCGGAAAGCCTCTCCGCGCGAGACGCCATGATGGGGAACGCCCTGGGGAGAAGGCCGGTCGGAGATCTGCGCCATCCCGTCAGACTTCCTGATTGGAATCGCGCTCCAGCGTCTGCACCACGAGGCCGTTCTCGATCAGGGTCTTCCAGACATCCTCGGCCGTTTCCGCGAAATGCGCGAGTTTGCGGTCGTGCTCGCTCACCATGCCGTGGTGAAGCAGCGCGTCGAAGTCGATGACCGAGCGCCAATAGGCCCTGTCGAAGAGGACGATGGGAATCGGCGGAGCCTTTCCTGTCTGGCGGAGCGTCAGGATTTCGAACAGCTCATCCAGGGTGCCGAAACCGCCGGGGAAGACCACGAGGGCATTGGCGCGCATCGCGAGATGCATCTTGCGCATCGCGAAATAATGAAAGCGAAAGGTCAGGTCCGGCGTCGAATAGGCGTTGGGCTCCTGCTCGTGCGGGAGGGTGATGTTGAAGCCGATCGAAGGCGCGCCCACATCCGCCGCTCCTCTGTTCGCGGCCTCCATGATGCCGGGGCCTCCGCCCGTGGCGATCACGTTGTCCCGAACTCCGCCATTGGATGTCAGCGCGCCGCCGCGCTGCGAGGCGATGGCGCCGAAGGAGCGCGCCTCCTGGTACCAGAAGGGGTGCCGTCCGGGGCCGGTCTCGCGGACGCGGGCGCTGCCGAACACAACAAGGGTGGAGCGCACACCCCAGTTGCGCAGGTGCTCCTCGGCCTTGGCATATTCCAGCTGGAACCGGACGCCGCGCATGGAATCGCCCAGGAGGAAATCCTGGTCCAAGGCGGCCAGCCGGTAGGACGGCGAGGCGATCTGGGGGGTGTTCGAAGGCATGCTGTCATCCATGGGCTGGGGCTCCTCTGACCCGACCCTGCACAAAGCACACTTTCGACGCTTCGTTAATTCCCCAGGGGGCCCATGGAAAGTTCCTGCGGCCCCGAGGGCGGGATACCCACCGGTTCCGAGGGGCTGGGCGTCTCGCTGGGTCCCTCTGGAGGAACGCCCACGGGCTCCCGAGGACCGGGAATGCCGGGCGGACCCGGATCGGGATGCACGGGCTGCGGGGCGGGATTGGGCACATCGGGCTGCGGCGTGGGAGAGGGCGGAGTCGGCGCTAGTGTATCGGACATGAACCTGCATCCCTTCCTTTCGCAACGCCGGGCCGGCGTTCCACAGAATCGATCTTAGAGCCGATTTCAGGTCGGGGAATCGGCTCATCATGTTGCTCTGCCGCATTTTGAGCGGCGGAACGGATCCGTTCCACAACACAAGAGCTTCAGCGCAGCCACGCTGCGGAACGGCGGAGAAACCGGGTTTGTTCCGTGCTTTCCCCCGTTGAGGGAGCGGGCGTCGTTTTCGCTATGCCCGCCAGCTTCATCGCGGCTATATCAAGAGCGCCGAGGAAAGAGGGCGGCAACAGCCCAAGAGGAAGCGAGCGCCAGCCGATGGACCACCTATCTCCAGCGAACATCGCCAGAATCCTGCCGGCCGACGGGTTTCAGGGGGCACTCGTCGGGCGCGTCTGGCGTCCGGGCCTCGGACCCTCCGTCGTCGCGGTGAGAGAGGACGGCCTCTTCGACATGTCCGAGACCGCCTCCACGGTCAGCGGGCTTGCCGCCCTGGAGAACCCGGCGGCGGTGGCGAAGGCCGCGAAGGGCGAGAGGATCGGATCGCTCGAAGAGATCGCCGGAAACACGGCGCCCGACCGCCGGGATCCCGCAAAGCCATGGCTTCTCGCGCCCATCGACCTGCAGGTCATCAAGGCCGCCGGCGTCACCTTCGCGGTTTCCATGCTGGAGCGCGTCATCGAGGAGCGCGCCCGGGGCGACGCCAGCGCCGCGGCCGCGATCCGGGCCGAGGTTCTCCGGCTCGTGGGGGATGACCTGAGCCGCCTCAAGCCAGGCTCGCCCGAGGCCATGGCCCTGAAGGAGGTTCTCGTCGCCCAGGGGGCCTGGAGCCAGTATCTGGAGGTTGGGATCGGCCCGGATGCGGAAATCTTCACCAAGGCGCCGACCCTGTCCGCCGTCGGCGCCTTCATGGATGCGGGACTGCATCCGAAATCCACCTGGAACAATCCGGAACCCGAAGTGGTGGTGATCGTCACGGCGGAGGGAAAGATCGTCGGCGCTACGCTGGGCAACGATGTCAACCTGCGCGATTTCGAGGGGCGCTCCGCGCTGCTGCTCTCGAAGGCGAAGGACAACAATGCGTCCTGCGCGGTCGGTCCCTTCATCCGGTTCTTCGACGGGACCTTCTCCCTCGACGACGTGCGCCGGACCACGGTGACGCTCACGGTCGAAGGCGAGGACGGCTTTAGGCTCGAAGGCTCGTCCTCCATCACCAAGATCAGCCGCGATCCCGAAGATCTCGTCGCGCAGACGGTCGGATCGCACCATCAGTACCCGGATGGATTTGCGCTCTTCCTGGGAACGATGTTCGCTCCGACGCAGGATCGTGGCGAGCCGGGCATGGGCTTCACCCATAAGCGCGGCGATATCGTCACCATCGCGGCCCCGAAGCTCGGCGCCCTGATCAACCGCATGAAGCCGAGTTCCGAGTGCGAGCCCTGGACCTTCGGGATCGGCGCGTTCATGTCCAACCTGGCCCGACGCGGCCTCATCCATACCAGAATGGCAGGTTAACGATGACGAAGAACTACATTGCGGGCGAGTGGCGCGTCTCGTCCGAGGCGGCGCCGAACGTCAATCCGTCCAACACCAACGATGTGATCGGCGACTATGCCCGCGCCTCCGCGGCGGATGCCGAAGCCGCCATCGCGGCCGCCTACGATGCCTTCCCGGCCTGGTCCCGCTCGTCGATCCAGACCCGTCATGACATCCTCAAGGCGGTGGGCGACGAAATTCTCGCCCGCAAGGAGGAGCTCGGACGCCTGCTCTCCCGGGAAGAGGGCAAGACCCTGCCTGAGGGCATCGGCGAGGTGACGCGCGCCGGCCAGATCTTCCACTTCTTCGCGGGCGAGTGCCTGCGCATGGCTGGCGAGAAGGTGCCGTCGGTGCGGCCCGCCATCGATGTGGAGATCACCCGTGAGCCGGTGGGCGTGGTCGGCCTGATCACGCCCTGGAATTTCCCCATCGCCATTCCGGCCTGGAAGATCGCTCCGGCGCTCGCCTACGGCAACACGGTGGTGTTCAAGCCTGCCGAACTCGTCCCGGGCTCGGCCCATGCGCTCTCCGAGATCATCGTTCGCGCCGGTGTGCCGGCGGGCGTGTTCAACCTCGTGATGGGCAAGGGCTCCATCGTGGGTGAGGCCATGCTGCAGAGCCCCAAGGTGGCCGCCATCTCGTTCACCGGCTCCGTGCCCACGGGCCGCCGAGTGGCGCAGTCCTGCATCGCCGCCGATCCGATGAAGAAGGTGCAGCTGGAGATGGGCGGCAAGAACCCGATGGTGGTTCTCGACGATGCCGATCTGAAGGTCGCCGTCGAATGCGCGGTCAACAGCGCTTTCTTCTCCACAGGCCAGCGCTGCACGGCCTCGTCGCGCCTCATCGTGACGGAAGGCATCCATGACAGGTTCGTGGCGGCCATGCAGGAGCGCATGCAGAATCTTGTCGTCGGCGATGCCTTGAAGGCCGGCACCCATATCGGCCCGGTGGTGGATCAGAGCCAACTCGACCAGGATCTGAAATACATCCGGATCGGACAGGAAGAGGGCGCCAGGCTCGTCGCCGGCGGCGAACTGCTGAATCGAGAGTCGCCCGGATTCTATCTGGCGCCCGCCCTGTTCACGGAGGTGAGCAACTGGATGCGCGTGGCGCGCGAAGAGATCTTCGGGCCGGTGGCCACGGTGATCCGGGCGAAGGATTACGACGAGGCGCTGGAGATCGCCAACGACACGCCGTTCGGCCTGTCGTCGGGTATCTGCACCACGAGCTTGAAATACGCCTCGCATTTCAAGCGCAATGCCGAAGCGGGCATGGTGATGGTGAACCTGCCGACGGCGGGCGTGGATTATCACGTGCCTTTCGGTGGGCGGAAGGGCTCGTCCTACGGACCGCGCGAGCAGGGACGCTACGCGCAGGAATTCTACACTACGGTCAAGACCGCCTACACCTTCGATGGAAATGCCGCTTAAGGCCTGAAGACCAAAGCGAGCGAATAATTTCTTTCTCTCCGCATGACAGCGATGGCCCCGGCATCGTTTCTCTTGGATGCCGGGGCCATTGATCGTATATGATGGCTCAAGATGCTGCGTGAACCTTGTTGCACGCAGCATTAACTTTATCGACAAAACCCAGGCAGCTTTCGGGCTCTTCCATTGAACTTTGCCACGCGAACGCCATCATAGCATTTCAGGAAGCTTCCAGCTTACACGCTCAAAACGTCTGCGATTGCAAACGTTGTTGCATGCCGATGTCGAATCTTTCACCTCGACGATAGGGCGCGCAGCATCGCTGCTTCAGATTCGTAGGCTGTTGGTTTCATGAGTTGGTGAGTGGCACTCAGCGAATAATAGAGAACTTAATATGGTTACTTCCCGGCGTTATCTCATTGCTTCCTCTCTTGCGCGTTTGATTCGCAAGGAGAGAGGGGGCAATCGTGTGACGGAAGGCCACTTCCCCAACCAGGCCGACCGCAGTTCCTTCGTGGTGGTCGAGGGAGACAAGGGCAGCCTCGTTTTGCTCCACGCAGGTCCGGGCGGGCCGGTCGAGGAGCGCACCGAGGTTCCGCGCGCTCACGCCGAAGCCCTGCTCGATGTCACCCCCGGCAAGCTCGATTATCTGCTCACCCATCTGACCGTCGGCACGCGCGACATCCAGATCGTCCGCTTCGTCACTCCGGGTCCGCTGGACCTGATCTCCGTCTCGTTCGAGAGCGACGAAGAGGCCCGCGACTTCCGGCCGCTTTCCTGGTTCGGGCCGGATGTGACGGCGGAAGTGGCTTATCAGAACCGCTCTATCGCCCTGAACGGAGCGCCTCAGGCGCCGGACGTTCCCATGTCCAACGCGGCGCTCAACAGCCTGCTCGACGCCCTCGAGAACCGTTACGTGGCTCCCCGTGGTTATACGCCATCCGCTCCGACGCGCAGCCCCGCCGAAGCCGCTCCCGCTCCGCGCCATGCGCCGCCTGCGGCATCCGCTCCATCGTCCGGAGAGAGAGCTGCGCCGGGTCAGAGAGGCGTCCTGTCCAGGCCTGCGGCTCCGGTCGATGCCGACATGGGCGACGAAGAATCTCATGACGAGAACGATCTGAACCTCAACATCGAGGACAATGTGATCCGCGAGCTGGCCCGCTCGCTTCGGCCGCAGCGCCGGTAGAGCATTTTCGGCGAAGTGGATCTGCTGCGCCGTTCAAGAATGCGACACGGGAAAGACGAAAGCCGATTCCACATCAGTGGAATCGGCTTTCATCGCTCGAACGAGAGTTGACGGAACGAGGCCTGCGTCGATCCGGGACGCAGGCCTTTTCTCTGCATGGAGCGGGAAGGGATGCCTCTGCCCCCTGATCCGTGTCTTCGGTTTCGTCGATCCTCCGATCAGCTCGGCAGAACGATGCAGCTTCCCCCGGCCGTGCGGATGTTGCGGCACAATTGCTCCGCCGCCTGCCGGGTTTCGGCGGGAGCCCGCACGCGATAGAAGGTGCGCGTGCCGCGATAGCGCAGCCTTGTCCCGATGATCATCGGCTGAACGTCCTTCAGGAGCGAAGCATAGGCCTGACTCGCGCGCCTGAAACCGGCGAGGGCCCGCTCCTTCGAAAAGTTGCCCGCCAGCTGGACGCCCCAGGGCGCAAAGGGCGCCTCGGTCGCCTCCTCGCGGCCGGGCAGGCGCAGGGATGCGACGATCTGCTGGCATGTCGGCTGCTCCGTGCCGTCCGGATCCTGCCGGTTTGCGCTTTTGGCTTCCCCGGAATCCGCAGCCCAGTCCTGCGCCGTGCGGCCTGTGATGGCGACTACGTAGCGTTGCGTCTCGGCAGGCAGCTCCGCCTCTCCTGCGAGCCACGATGCGACACGGCTGGGGCCGCCGTTATAGGCCGCGGCCGCAAGGCCCAGATTGCCGAACCGATCGGCGAGATGCGCGATGAGCTCGGCGGCCTTGGGGATCGCCTGCTCCGGGTCGAAGGGATCGATCAATCCGCGCTCCCTGGCCGTTCCAGGCATGAACTGGGCGATGCCCTGTGCGCCCGCAGGGCTGACCACATGCGCACGGAAAGAGCTTTCCTGCCAGATCAGCTTGGTGAGAAGCTCATGCGGAATCCGATAGGATTGCGCGGCGCCTTCGATGAGCCGGCACAGGGCCTGCTCGACCGTTTCTCCGGACGCGCCGGGATCGGCCCAGGCCGCGCCGCAGCCAAGGACGATCCCGCAGAGCGCCAGGCGCAAGCGCATGGAAGACCTTTCTCGCAATGGCGCAAACCGGCGTCGCAGGCCAGGCTCAAGTTACAAATAGGCAATCATCCGTCCTACCAAGGAGATCCGGTCCGAACGGAGAATTCGGCTCGAGAGCGGCCTCTGCACTTCTCAAGCCGAGGCTTGCCGCGATTCGCTCCCCCGCTGCAGCACGGCTATGCTGCACCGGCACGAATCACCCTCTACCCAGTGACAGCGATGGCCTCCTTTCTGAAAGACCTCTGGAACCGTTTGTCGGGCAAAAGCGGCGCAGCGCAGCGCGAGGAGCCTGCGGCCGAGGCTGTCGAATACAAGGGCTTTCGCATTCGCCCCGCGCCCTATTCTGCCAGGGGCGGCTATCAGACCGCCGGAATCATCGAGAAGGATTTCGAGACCGGCCTCAAAGAGCACCGCTTCGTGCGCGCCGAGACGCATCCCAGCAAGGACGAGGCTGCCTCCTTTGCCATCGTGAAGGCCCGGCAGATCATCGACGAGCAGGGCGACAGCCTTTTCCGCTGACTTGGAATCGGCTCTCGTCTGTGCCAAGCCGCATTCTTGACGGCGCACCGGATCCACTTCGCCGAAAAATGCTCTCGCCTCGATCTCTCCTAGGACCGGCCGGTAACATGGCAAAGCCATGGTTCAGGGACAGCCTCACTTGATCGCCACAAATTTTATGGCTCCCAAGGCAGCGGATGCACGACGCCTGGGTGTTCTCGGCAAATTTTCCAACGCTCTTTCAATCGGAATGAACGGCGCCAACGGCATGAGCCATGGAACGACCAAATGCTGCCAGCTCAGTATCGCCCTGAACTTGCGGAAGCCGGCTTTTGCGAAGACGTCCTTCAAGTCGTAATTGGTGTATTCCTTAAGGTGGAATCCGGTTGCCACGTCATCGAAGTAGCGGGATATGTCATGCGGACCGGAGAGTCTGTTGGGCGTTATGCAGACATACTTGCCGCCAGGCTTTAAGATTTTATAGATATTGTTGAGTTGCGATATGCTGTCTTCAGGGTGAAGGTGTTCCATAAGTTGATTGCTGTAAGCTAGGTCAACTGTATTTTCAGGAATCGGAATGCTGATTCCATCGGACAAGATGAATTCTAAATTTTCTGGGAATTTAACATTATCTGAAATAATTTCAGAAACGTCTATCGCGTAAGCCTTCTTAACGTATTTCGATACTTTAATCGCTAATGCGCAGTCGCCGGCGCCGATCTCGCAATAGATGTCGCTTTTTCTTAGCAATGGCTTGATCCTGCCAAGCTGCAGAGCCGTTTCTCTTTCCGTGGCCTCCTCATTGCTCTTCATCTGGAACTGTTCGTGATCGGTGACCCTCGTGAACAATTCATTGTAGAGCGAGTGGTATAATTTGCCTCTTTCCGACGCAGGTGCATGACGGAGTTGATCGGAGAGCGATCTCTCGACTTCGTAGTGAAATCTGATGCGATCCAAAGTCCTTACATCACCTTTCATAAGGGCCTCCGCGTTTACAAAAAATCTTTCCTGAAGCTTTTCTGGCTGCCGGTTCAAAAAAGATAAGTAAGTGTTTCAAACGCCTAGATCACACGAAACAAGTTGCACCCGTCAACTCGCATTAGATAGTAGCTTGAATGTAGTATTGCAGGCGGAGCCATGTTCGCTTGTCACTCATAAGGGGCAGGCTGCCTGTCCGCCGATATCTGTATTCGCGCTTTGCTGGTTGACGTGAATCGGATCATTGGGCTTGGCCCAATGACGCTCGGCTTCCGAACCGTCGGGGCTCATGGAGGCGAGAGAGCCTTCCGGCCACGCAGAATGTCATGCAGCGGCATTCTGGCTCCTTCTATTCCCTTTCCCGGTTCCTGCATCAGGTATTCCCTGACGCCACCTCTGCGGGTGCACGCGCATTCATGATTACGCGCCGGAGGATCGGCTTCGAGCAATCGAGCCATGGCTGATCGATCAAGGGAGATAATCGATGGGCAAGAACCCCAAGGCACCGTCCGGTACGTCCGAGCGTGTTCTGACGAACAGGCAAGGGCATCCGATCGCGAATAACCAGTCGCAGCGCACCGTGGGCAGCCGGGGACCCGCCACGCTCGAAAACTATCAGTTCCTGGAGAAGATTACCCATTTCGACCGTGAGCGCATCCCGGAGCGCGTGGTCCATGCTCGAGGCTTCGTCTGCTACGGCGAGTTCGAGGCGACCGGTAAGATCGGAGACGAGCCCGCTTCCAAATACACCCGGGCCAAGTTGTTCCAGAAGGCCGGCAAGAAGACGCCGCTCGCCATCCGCTTCTCGACCGTCATCGGAGGCCGCGACTCCTCGGAGGTCGCTCGCGATCCGCGCGGCTTTGCCGTGAAGTTCTACACGGAGGACGGCAATTGGGATCTCGTCGGCAATAATCTGCCCGTCTTCTTCATCCGCGATGCCATCAAGTTCCCCGATGTGATCCATTCCCTGAAGCCGGATCCGGTCACCTTCCGCCAGGAGCCGAACCGCATCTTCGACTTCATGAGCCAGACGCCGGAATCCATGCATATGCTCACGCATCTGTTCAGTCCGCGCGGCATCCCGGCAGGGTATCGCCACATGGAGGGCTTCGGCGTCAACACCTACAAGATGGTCAATGCCCAGGGCGATACGGTCCTGGTGAAGTACCATTTCCATCCGCGCTGCGGCGTCGCCAGCCTCACGGCGGAGGAGGCGGCTAAGGTTCAGGGCCAGGATCTCGGCTCCGCTTCGAAGGATCTCTACGAAGCCATCGAGCGCGGCGATCATCCGCAATGGGATATGTACGTGCAGATCATGGAGGATCACGATCATCCTGAACTCGACTGGGATCCTCTGGACGACACCAAGATCTGGCCGGAAAAGGATTTCCCGCTGCGGCATATCGGCGTGATGACCCTGAACCGGAACGCTCAGGATCACTTCAACGAGAACGAGCAGATCGCCATGGGCACCGGCGTGCTCGTGGACGGGCTCGACTTTTCCGACGACAAGATGCTCGTGGGCCGCACTTTTTCCTATTCCGACACGCAACGCTACCGTGTGGGAACGAACTACCTTCAGCTCCCTGTCAACCAGACCAAGAACGCAAAGGTCGCGACCAATCTCAACGGCGGGCAAATGTCATACCGCCGCGATCTTGCGCCGGGCCAGAACGCGCACGTGAATTACGAGCCCTCGATTCACGACGGCCTGCACGAGGCCCTGCGGGAGGAGCCGAACAACCCGCCGGAGATAAGAGGCCGCCTGACCCGCAGCATCATCGAGCGCCGTAACGACTACGCCCATGCGCGTGGCCGCTACTGCACGATGATGGATTGGGAACGGGACGATCTCGTCTTCAATCTGGGCACCCTGCTGGGGCAATGCGAGCGCGATGTGCAGGAGCGCATGATATGGCACCTGTTCCTGGTTCATGACGATTACGGCAAGCGGGTCGGCGAAATGATCGGAATCGGGGCTGACGACGTGCACCAGCTTCCTCCGCTGCCGAAGCAGGTTCTCACCGACGAGGACAGGCGGCGGCTGCAGAATCTCGGCAGGAACGGCGACAGGATCGACCCGCAGGCCTGGGGCCAATGGACGGGGTCCGTGAAAGACTACAAGGCTTCCGCCGATGAAGTCTTGAGCGGTCTTCGCAAAATTCCCACAGCGCCGGCGCGGCGGCAGGCGGCCGAATAGACAAGCTGCGAAGCTGCAGCCTCAGAGAGGAACGGGCGGGATTTTCCCGCCCGTTCGCGCTTGGACACCCGCCTTGCCGAAAGAGCCTGGAACCGTTCAGGCGGCAGATTCCTGTTTCAGGGAGGCCATGTCGATCACGAAGCGGTATTTGACGTCGCTTTTCAGCATCCGCTCATAGGCCTCGTTGACCTTCTGGATCGGAATGACCTCGATCTCGGCGGTGATCCCGTGCTCGGCGCAGAAGTCGAGCATCTCCTGCGTTTCGGCGATGCCGCCGATCAGGGATCCCGCGAGCTGGCGACGCTTCATGATCAGGTTGAACACCGTGGTGGCGGGATGCGGTTCGGCGGGAGCGCCTACGAGCACCATGGCGCCGTCGCGGGCCAGCAGCACGAGGTAACTGTCGAGGTCGTGCGGGGCGGCGACAGTGTCGAGGATGAAGTCGAAGCTGTTCCGGTGCACCTTCATGGCGTCGGAATCCCGCGAGACGACCACCTCATGCGCGCCGAGGGCCAGGGCATCCTCCCGCTTGTTGGGAGAGGTGGTGAACAGCACCACGTGCGCGCCCATGGCCCGGGCAAGCTTCACGGCCATGTGACCGAGCCCGCCAAGGCCCACGACGCCGACCTTCTGTCCCGGTTGAACGCGCCAGCGCCGCAGGGGCGAATAGGTGGTGATGCCCGCGCAGAGCAGGGGAGCCGCAGCGGCGGGGTCGAGCCCGTCCGGCACCCGCAGGACGAAGCTCTCGTCGACCACGATGACGTCGGAATAGCCGCCATAGGTATTGCCGCCGGTGTCCTGTTCCGGGCCGTTATAGGTGCCCGTGAAGCCGACTTCGCAGTATTGCTCGAGCCCCTCGCGGCAGCTGCGGCACGTGCGGCAGGAATCGACCATGCACCCGACGCCGACCAGATCCCCTGTCTTGAACTTCTGCACATGGCTGCCGACGCGGGTGACGCGGCCGACGATCTCGTGCCCGGGCAGGCATGGATAGAGCGTGCCGCCCCATTCGGCGCGGACCGTGTGCAGATCGGAATGGCAGACGCCGCAATAGAGAATCTCGATCTGAACGTCGCGTTCCCTGGGATCGCGGCGCTCGAAGCTGAAGGGAGCAAGAGGGGTAGTTGCATCCTGGGCGGCATAGCCGAAAGCTTTGATCACAGGGCAGTTCTCCGGATTGAACGAGCCATGGCGGCAGGCAAGACGATAGGCTGGATTGTGCCAGCGTCAACAGACCGGTCCGAGATTTGCCGACAGGATCGTCAGGAAGGCCGGATCGCGCGGCATGGCTCACGGTTATATGAGGAGCTCGTTGCTCCAGCGGAGGTTCCTTTCGCGCTGTCACGGCCGTTTGAATATGTGCCGCATCTGGCGCTCCCGTGCTGGCGCCCCCACATGAAAGCCAGGGCAGTGCCCTGGCATGTGGCAGGCTGCCGCATTCTTGTGCGGCAGCGAAGCGGCATGGTCGATTTCGATGACGGACAAGAAACTTTAACTTGCCGTCCGGTCCGCAATCCGCGACCCTGGATCTGCTGGGCGGGCAATCTTCAGGGCCTAAGGGCGAATTCCAAGAACGATGGGCTTGCCGTGACCGGCCGTCATCCCGCTGCAACGAAAGGGGTAGCCGCATCATTTGACCGCATCGCAGTTGTTGCAGGGTTTGGGCAACCTTAGCGGTGCACAGTCGTTGTCTGTGAGAGGGATCTGATTTCGGTGGCGCCATGCTTCATTCCGACGACCTGTTCTCGAGTTTTCTGAAATCCTACGAGACCCGCCGCGAGGCGGAAATGTCCCTTGCGGAATACCTGGAAGGGTGCCGCGACAACCCCATGATGTATGCGAGCGCTCCCGAGCGCATCCTGGCAGCCATCGGCGAGCCCCAGCTTGTCGATACCTCGAAAGATGCGCGGCTTGGCCGCATCTTCATGAACCGGACGATCCGGGTCTATCCCGCCTTCTCCGAGTTCTACGGCATGGAAGAGACGATCGAGATGATCGTGAGCTTCTTCCGCCACGCCGCGCAAGGGCTGGAGGAGCGCAAGCAGATCCTTTACCTGCTCGGCCCCGTCGGCGGCGGCAAATCCTCTCTCGCCGAGCGGCTGAAGGCGCTGATGGAGGTCAATCCCATCTACGTGCTGAAGGCTGGCGACGAGATCAGTCCCGTCTTCGAGAGCCCGCTCGGGCTCTTCGACCCGGAGCAGATGGGACCGCTTCTGGAGGAGCGTTACGGCATTCCGCGGCGGCGGCTGACGAACCTCCTGAGTCCGTGGGCGATCAAGCGTCTCGACGAGTTCAAGGGCGACATCTCAAAATTCCGCGTCGTCAAGATCAACCCGTCCCGCCTGCGCCAGATCGCAATCGCCAAGACGGAGCCGGGCGACGAGAACAACCAGGACATCTCTTCCCTCGTCGGCAAGGTGGATATCCGCAAGCTCGAGACGCTCTCCCAGGCCGATCCGGATGCCTACAGCTATTCCGGCGGCCTCAACCGCGCCAACCAGGGCATCCTCGAATTCGTCGAGATGTTCAAGGCGCCGATCAAGATGCTGCATCCCCTACTCACGGCGACGCAGGAGAGCAACTACGTCGGCACGGAGAATATCGGCTCCATTCCGTTCAACGGCATCATCCTGGCCCATTCCAACGAGGCGGAATGGCAGAGCTTCCGCTCCAACAAGAACAACGAGGCGTTCATCGACCGCATCTACGTGATCAAGGTCCCCTATTGCCTGCGGGTCACGGAGGAGCAGAAGATCTATGAGAAGCTGATCCGCAGTTCCGAGCTGGCGGGTGCTCCCTGCGCGCCGGCGACGCTTGAGATGCTGGCGCGGTTCTCGGTGCTGTCGCGCCTTCGCCCGCACGAGAATTCCAACTTCTACTCGAAGATGCGGGTCTATGACGGCGAGAGCCTGCGCGAGGTCGATCCGCGCGCCCGCAGCCTTCAGGAGTACCGGGACGCGGCGGGCGTCGACGAGGGCATGGACGGCATTTCGACCCGCTTCGCCTTCAAGGTCCTCTCTGCCACCTTCAACCACGACACCATCGAGGTGGCGGCCGACCCGGTTCATCTCATGTATGTCCTCGAGCAGTCCTTGAGGCGTGAGCAGCTGCCGCCGGACGTGGAGCGGCGCTATCTGGAATTCATCAAGGCGGAGCTTGCGCCCCGCTATGCGGACTTCATCGGCCATGAGATCCAGAAGGCCTATCTTGAATCCTACCACGACTACGGGCAGAACCTTTTCGACCGATATGTGGCCTATGCGGATGCCTGGATCGAGGATCAGGATTTCAAGGACCCCGATACCGGACAGCTCCTCAACCGCGAACTCCTGAACCAGGAGCTCACCAAGATCGAGAAGCCGGCGGGCATCGCGAACCCGAAGGACTTCCGCAACGAAGTGGTCAAGTTCTCCCTGCGCGCGCGGGCCGGCAACAACGGTCGCAACCCGTCCTGGACGAGTTACGAGAAGATCCGCGACGTGATCGAGCGCCGGATGTTCTCCCAGGTCGAGGAGCTTCTGCCCGTCATCAGCTTCGGCTCCAAGAAGGACAGCGAGACCGAGAAGAAGCACGGCGAGTTCGTGGCACGGATGATGGAGCGCGGTTATACCGAGCGCCAGGTTCGGCGCCTCGTGGAATGGTACATGCGGGTGAAGCAGGCGGGCTGACAGAAGACGGAGGCAGATCAGGCGTTCCTATGTACATCATCGACCGGCGCCTCAATCCAGGAGGCAAGAGTCTGGCCAACCGCCAACGTTTTCTGCGCCGCGCCAAGGCGCAGATTCAGCGGGCCGTGCGCCAGACGGCAGGAGACCGGGACATCACCGATCTCGACAGAGGCGGAGAGGTCTCGATCCCGGCCGACGGTGTTCGCGAGCCCAGCTTCCGCCGCTCCGGCGAGGGCGGCGTACATGACCACATTCTCCCCGGCAACAAGCGCTTTGTGGAGGGAGACACCATCGACAGGCCTCCTGGCGGCGCAGGCTCCGGCTCCTCCGGGGGCGACAGCGGGGAGGGGGAGGACGATTTCCGCTTCGCCCTGACCCGCGACGAGTTTCTCGATCTCTTTCTGGACGATCTGGAACTCCCTGACCTCGCCAAAAGGCGCGTCGCGACGGTCGAGACGCAGGGCATGCGCCGAGCGGGCTACACTGTCACCGGATCGCCCGTGAACCTCGCTCTGCTGCGCTCCATGAGGAACGCCCTGTCACGGCGCATCGCCCTGCGGCGTCCGAAACCGCAGGAGCTGCTGCGCCTCCAGGAGGAGATCGATCGCCTCGAGGAGAGGGGTGGAGAATCCGGGCGTCTCGCCGCCCTGCGCGAGGAGCTCGACCGGCTGAAGCACAGAACCAGGCGCTTTCCCTATATCGATCCCATCGACCTGCGCTATCGCCGCTTCGAGCCCGTGTCCCGGCCCGTCGCCCAGGCGGTCATGTTCTGCCTGATGGATGTGTCGGGATCCATGACGGAGCACATGAAGGATCTCGCCAAGCGTTTCTACATGCTGCTCTACATCTTCCTGACGCGGCGCTACAAGCATGTGGAGATCGTCTTCATCCGCCACACGCATGAGGCGAAGGAGGTGGACGAGGAGACCTTCTTCAACAGCCCGGAAACCGGCGGCACGGTCGTCTCATCGGCCTTGCGGGAGATGCAGCGGATCGTCGGGGAGCGCTATTCGCCCGACAGCTGGAACATCTATGCCGCGCAGGCTTCCGACGGCGACAATTCCCCGAATGACGGAACCACCAGCGCCGCTCTGCTGCGGGATGTAATCCTGCCGATCTGCCAGTACTATGCCTATCTCGAAGTCGGCAGCGACAGCGACCGCATGCAGACGGGCTTCATCAATCACAAGACATCTCTCTGGCAGACCTACGAAAGCCTGATCGAACACGGCGCCAACCTCGCCATGCGCAAGGTCAACCACCGAAGGGAAATCTATCCCGTCTTCCGTGAGCTTTTCCGCCGGCGCGATGCGGAGGCAATTGCAAGGGTGCCATGAGCGCGATCGAACAGGACAATCTGATCTTCCACGGCGCCGACTGGGACTTCGGCACCATCCAGCGCGTCTACGATGCCGTCGAGGCCATTGCCGTAGGCGAGCTGGGGCTCGATGTTTATCCGAACCAGATCGAGGTCATCACTGCCGAGCAGATGCTCGATGCCTATGCGTCCATCGGCATGCCGCTGTTCTACAAGCACTGGTCCTTCGGCAAGCACTTCGCCCTGCACGAGTCGAGCTACCGGCAGGGGCTCATGGGCCTGGCCTACGAGATCGTCATCAATTCCAACCCGTGCATCTCCTATATCATGGAGGAAAACACGGCGACGATGCAGACGCTCGTGATCGCGCACGCGGCTTTCGGTCATAACCATTTCTTCAAGAACAACTACCTCTTCAAGGAATGGACCGACGCGGACGGGATCCTGGATTATCTCGAATTCGCGAAGGGCTATGTCACACGCTGCGAGGAGCGCTATGGCCATGCCGCCGTGGAGCGCGTGCTCGATGCGGCGCATGCCATGATGTCGCACGGAGTGCACCGCTATCCGCGCAAGAAGCGCCCCGACCTGCGCTCGGAGGAGCGCCGCGAGCAGGAGCGCCATCGCCACCAGGAGCAGACCTTCAATGATCTTTGGCGCACGGTACCGACCAAGGGAACCGCCGCGAAGCCGCAGCTGAGTGAGGAACGCCGCCGCGCCCTCCTGGAGCTGCCGCAGGAGAACATCCTTTACTTTCTCGAGAAGTCGGCGCCGCGCCTTCAGCCCTGGCAGCGCGAAATCCTGCGCATCGTCCGTCAGATCGCGCAGTATTTCTATCCCCAGCGCCAGACGAAAGTCATGAACGAGGGCTGCGCCACCTATTGCCATTACCGCATCATGACCCGGCTGCACGAGAAGGGGCAGATCAGCGACGGTGCTTTCCTCGAGTTCCTGCAGTCCCACACCAATGTGACCCGGCAGCCGGAATTCGACGATCCGCATTACGGCGGCATCAATCCCTACGCGCTCGGATTCGGAATGATGCAGGATATCGAGCGCATCTGCACGAGGCCGACGGATGAGGACCGGGAGTGGTTTCCCGCCATCGCAGGAAGCGGCGATGCCATGGCGGTGCTGCGCGACGTGTGGGCGAACTACCGTGACGAGAGCTTCATCTCGCAATACTTAAGCCCGCACCTGATCCGGCAATGGCGCATGTTCCATCTCGTGGACGATCCGGACAGGCCGGAGCTCATGGTCGAGGCCATTCATGATGAACGTGGCTATCGTCGCCTGCGGCGTTCGCTGTCCCGGCATTACGATGTCGGCTGGAGCGATCCTGATATTCAGGTAATCGATGTCGATCTTGCCGGAGACCGGCGTCTGATTCTTCATCACCATGTGCTCAACCGGACCATGCTCCACAAGGACGACGCCCAGCGCGTTCTTCAGATGGTCGCCAATCTCTGGGGCTATGCAGTGGTGCTCAAGGAGGTCGATCCCGCAACCGGCGCGATCTTCCAGGAGCACGTCGCCCACCCGCATGAAACTCTTTTCTGACGGGACGGTTTGACGCAAAAAAGCCAGGGACTCAGGCGATCATAGGTTTCCCTGGGCTCGGCCCTGGATGTCAGGGTCGGCTCCCTTGCAGGAGAATACCTATGGAACACAAGCCTGTAGAGAAGCTGCGTAGCGTCGCTGAGGTGCATGAGTTCAAGCAAGGTTTCCTGTCCCGCCGTGAACGCCTCGAGCGCTGGGCCGAAGTGTTGGAGCGCCAGCCGAAACGGCGCCTGCGCTCTCTGGGCGAGATCGAGTTCGTTCCGAAGGACAAGCGCCCGGAATTGAGGTCCGATGAATCGCCGATCACGGTCGCTTTCGAGGACCCGGTCCTGCGGTCCGCAGGACTCAAAGGGGATACGCTCGGGGATGCCATGGAGTTCTTCGAGCTCTCCGAGGGAGCCTCTCACCGCCTTCTCTGCTCCTGCATGAACGGCTGGAGCATGGAGGCCGGGACGACCGCCCGGAAAGTTCACCGGATCGCAAACCCGGACCATCGGCTCATGATGATGACGACCGCAGGCTTGCTCATGGCCGCGCCGGCCGTATTTTACCTGCTGAGCTGAGCGGAAACCTCGATGTTGGGCTCTTCTGCCCATCAGGTGGACAGAAGAGCTCGCATGCCCATTGTCACGCACCCGTCGGAATGTCGCGAACCGGATCCGGTTCGCCAGACCTTTCTAGCCCTTCGCAACGCCGATCGTATCCGCCATCCGGGCGCCGCGTGCGCCCATCGGCTGATGGGGACCTTCCGTCGTATCCTTGGCCGTCTGGTGTTCCATCTCGGCGTTGATCTCGGCTCCCAGAAGAACGATGATGGATGAAAGCCAGATCCAGGTCATGAAGCCGATCACGGCGCCAAGAGAACCATAGGTCTCGTTGTAGCTGCCGAAATTCCCGACATACCATGAGAAGAGCATCGAGACGGCGAGCCACAGAAGGGCAGCCACGATGCCGCCCGGGGTGACCCAGCGCCATTCGGCTTTGTCGCGGCTCGGACCGAAGCGGTAAACCAGGGAAAGTCCGAGCACCACGCCGATCAGCAGAACCGGCCAGCGGAGGATGGCGAGCATCCGTTCGGTTCCAGTCCCCAGGCCGATGAAGGTGAAGAGAATCGGAAGAACGATGATCGCTGCAAGCGCGGACAGAATGAAGAGGATCGCGCCCAGGGTGAAGGAGAGAGACAGCAGGTTCAACATGACGAAGCTTCTCTTCTCCTCCTCGTCATAGACGATGTTGAGCGCATCGAAGACGGCCTTGATGCCGGCATTGGCGCTCCAGAGCGACAGGCCTAGACCGAAGATGAAGCCGAAGCCGAGAGCGCCTCTTCCCTGTGAGGCGATGCGGACGATCTGCTCGCGGATGATATCGAGCGCGCCACCCGGCAACACGCCGGAAAGGGTGACGAGATGATCCTGGATCGCGGCGGGATCGGCAAAGAGGCCGTAGATGGAAACGAGCGCGGCGATAGCGGGAAAAACTGCGAGCAGCGCATAATAGGTCACGCCGGCGGCGACCGACATGATGCGATCTTTGCCGAATTCCTCATAAGTGCGCCAGAGAATGTCCTTCCATCCCCTCGCGGGAATCTCGGCGGGAGTATTGGCGCTTCGTCCGCGTCCTTTCTCGGCGGCGGCTTCGGGCGGCGCGTGCTGTTTCTCGGAAAAGCCCGGTCCGGTCTCGCCGGGCCGTTCAGCTCCATGGGACGGGCTCGGCACGGTCCGGCGACCCGCATGCGGGTTCGTGGGGCGCTCGCCTCCCGCCACGAGCCGCACGAGCGCCCAGCCCAGCACGACGGCCCACATGGTCGTTGCGACCGAGGGGGATTGCGGCGCTCCGGATCGCGGCACAGCAGGGTTGTTCGCCATGTTCAGACCTGTCCTCATGGTTCGTGCGCCCGCCGGAAAGGCGCGGCTCATCCGTCAACAAGCGGATAAGGTAGCGGTTCCCGTTGCCGGAAGGCCGATGCCGCAAGGGCTTGGTCCCATGGTTGGAAATCGTTAACCATTCACCTTAACCGGGAAGCAAGGATGTTGGATCAGTCTTCGGCCTCTACCTTCGGAGAGGATCTGAGATGAACGAATGGGCAGGGCGCAAGTGGGAACCGGTGACCGAGGAGCGCTTGCTTCGCGCGATCGATGTTCTCGTCGAGATTGCGAAGGAGCACGGGCCCACTTTCAATCCGGTTCTCGAGACGGTGAGGCAGGAGCTGCATGATTTCCGTCGCAGGCAGTCAGATTCCGTCCAAGCCGGGCTGCACTCCGAAGAGCTCATGCGCAAGGCAGGCTGACCGGCTGCCCGAATTGCCGGTCGAGGCCGGATGGGCCTCAGGCGGGCTGGAGCTGCTCTTCCCGGGCAAGGCGCGCCGGGCCTGGCTGGCTGCCCCGAATGTGATACTGAAAGCCGTGAATGTCGGCGGGAAGCAGGCGTGTGACTTCCCAAATGTCCTGTGGCCTCGTGGCGCCGAAGGGCGTCATCCTGTTGAGAAAAACCTCGACGGTGTTCGTATTCGCCGGGCCGGTCAGGCAAACGCGGTCCCCGATCTTGAATTTGTGCGACGTCATGGCTCTGCTCCATTCAGCAAAGGCGAACTGAGCAGGAGGAACCAGCTTGAGCTGGTTTCGTTCCACGTTGTTTGAGGCAGGGCGCGGTCTTAAAGGGCTGCGCCGTTCACGGTTACGCTCATGCCGAAGTCCCGTTCGATGCCGGGTTGGATCAGTACGAGGCCGGGCTTTTCGGAAAACTCGCCGTCGAAGTCCTCCGGATCCGCATAACCCTGCCAAGGTTCGATGCAGATGAAGCCGGCCCCTGGCTTCGTCCATATTCCGAGATGAGTCATGCACGGAAAATCGACGCGGATGGAACCGCTGCCGGGAGCGCCATAAGTCACCGAGCGGCTTTCGAGACGGTCGAAAACGAGAGCGTCGGCTGCGAACAGGCTGTCATTCAGGCGAAGCGCTCTTCCCTGCACCGGACTGGGAAGAGGTTGTCTGCCGATCAAGCCCTCCAGGGGCCGCCGGATGGGGGCCCCTTCCTCCCGCTCGAACCGGATCTCGTGCGCCTCGCGCGCGGCGCCATAGGGCAGGGGCCAGCGGAAGGCCGGGTGAAAGCCGAATGAGACGGGCATGTCGGTGTTACCCGTATTGGTCACCGAGGCCGTCATCGTCAGGGTCTCCTCCGCGATGCGATAGGCGACATCGAGCCTGAACGGAAACGGGTAGCGCCTGAGCGTCGCTTCATCGGAGATCAGACGCAGGCGGCATTGCGAGGGACCGGCTTCGACCGCCTCGAAACGCGATGTCCTGGCAAAGCCGTGCCGGAACAATTCGTACTCGGAGCCCCCTACGCGGATCCGGTTGTTTCTCACCTGACCCACAATGGGAAAGAGGAGCGGCGACCGCCCTGTCCAGAAGGCAGGGTCGCCGTCCCAGAGCAGATCCCGGCCCTGCGCGTCCCGCAGTCGAACGAGCTCGGCACCGTTCTCCGAGATCTCGGCCTGCAGGCGCGGGCCGGCGATGGCAATCGTCATGGATCGTTTCCTTGCCTGAAGCCCCGACCCTAGCACGTGGATCCGGCCGCACCAGATGGAAACGTGGCCATTATCGACAGGAAGCCTCCGGACATATTCGGCGATCCGGATTCAGACGATGAAGACATCGTGGTAGGACATCTTGAGGTTTTTCGAGACCGTCGCGAACAGAACCTGCCGGGACGATCCCGTCCCGTCCGCATCGTAATAGAGAGCGCCTTTGGCCTTGTCGTAGACGATCCTGTCCTCGGCATCGCGAGCGTTCTTGCCGCTGGTGAACATGTCGCTGGCGATGGGCTTGGGATGAGACATGCTCCCGGTGCCCGTTTTCCTGAAGACCGCATTGTCCAGATAGAGCGAATCGTCGGCGACACTGAAATCGACGATCCGGTCGACATTGCTGGTGCGGTTCAGGCTCGTGTTGAAGACGAAGGCATCCTTCCCCTGATCGCCTCGCAGAATGTCCTTTCCCGTGCCGCCGAAAATCCTGTCGGCACCTGCATCGCCCTCCAGAACGTCGATGCCTGTGCCGCCATTGAGCGTATCGTTGCCGTCATGCCCTCTGATGATATCCTGACCGTTCAAGCCGAACAGGACATCGTTTCCGCGCCAGCCCCAAATCGTATCGTCGCCGTTCGTGCTTTTCCGGTAAAAGGCCACGATCGCGTCGAGGGTGTTCAAGGCATCGATCCGGGGCACGGCGGCGATATCGTCCACAATCGGAACGCCGGCTGCACGCATCAGGTCCAGCAGGACCATCACCGGTATCTTTTGCCCCCCTGTGATTTCCTGCGACAGATCCTGAGCCAGGGCGACGAGGCCGCTGACCATGGGTGTTGCCATGCTCGTTCCGCTCATCATACCGTAGTTACCGTCGAGCGTCGATGACATGATGTTCGATCCAGGCGCGGCAAGATCGGACATTGTTGTCGACCGCTGGCTGAAGGCCGAGAATGCATTCTCGGTGCTGAGCGTCGATGCAATGGACCATGCATAAGGAGAGGCCGACAGGTAGTTTACGCCTGGCGCATGGTCGTAGTCGTTGCCCGCCGCGATGACCGAAGCGATCCCTGCTTCGGCGAGAGTTTGGATTTCATCCGACAGCTCATTAAAAACCTCGCTGTCATAGTATGTGTTGCTGATGCCGAAGGACATGTTCACGGCAACGATGTTATAGGCGGAACCGTTCTCGACGACCCACTGCCAAGCCTCTTCCATGTCCACGATCGGAGCGCTGCCGTCAGTGTCGCTTCCGATCTTCAGAACGATGAAATTGACCCCCGGCGCGATGCCTGGATAAGTGGGATTTTGCGATCCTACGATGCCCATGACATGGGTGCCGTGTCCGTGCCCGTCGCTGGCATCCGCATCGTTTTCTTCGTTGAAATCATACTGAAACAGAATACGGTCGGCGATGCCGTTTCCATCCGCATCGGGACCGTAGGCCGGGTGGTCGAGATCCGCTCCGGTATCGATCACGACCACCGTCGTTCCAGCTCCATCGATGCCGGCATAAAGCGGATTGCCGCGAACCGAGTCGAGACGGATCAGATCATGCGCAGCAGAGCTGCTTGACGGGTTCGCTCCCGTTCCTCGCGCGACTGCGCTCCATGTCGACCAGGATTGCTGTGTAATGACTTTGCTGGTTGGAATGCCGGATGAAAAATTGATGTCGTTCAATTGAATCCCATGCGTCATGACGTGTCCTGCCGACGGGTCGCGCTGAAGATACGCAACAATGATGGGATGGTTGATAGTGAACGACGCTTTCGATCTGTCAACTATACTTCAGAGAGCGGGAAAATTTGCTCAACGTAAGAATGTCTGTGTCACAGGAAATGCTCTCTCAAGGAGGCGGCGCGGACAGAGATGAAACCAAGCGCGGAACATTCCTCGGCAAAGATTCGCTAGAGCGCCGTAAGACATGCGGAATCATGAAGACAAGGAGCCGATTCCGCTCAACGGAATCGGCTCCGAGGAACTACCCGGCTCTGGCCTTCGAGCTTCGCTCAGTCCGAGGCTTGACGAGCATGGCATTCCAACGGCTCAGCAGTTCCGAGACCTGCGATGCTGCCATGGGCCTCGCATAGAGATAGCCTTGGGCATGATCGCAGCCCAATTCGCGAAGACGGCGCGCTTGCCCATGGGTTTCGACCCCCTCCGCCGTCACCTGAAGGTTCAGGCTCTTTCCGAGCCGGATCACGGTTGCGATGATCGCCTCGTCATCCGGGTCGTGCTCGAGATCGCTGACGAAACTCTGATCGATTTTGATGTGATCGACGGGAAATTGCTTCAAATGAGTCAGCGAAGCATAACCTGTCCCGAAATCGTCAAGGGCGATCTGAACGCCATGATTCCTGAGCGCCGCGAGAGCGGAGGAAACGTTATCGGAGTTCTTCCCGAGAAGAACGGTTTCAGTGACCTCGACCTCGAAGAGCGCCGATGGAACCGTGAACCTGTCGAAGGCCGACAACATGTTGTCGACGATTCCTTCCTGGCTGAATTCGGCAGGGGACAGATTCAGCGCGATGCGTCCTATGGAAAGGCCTTGGTCGATCCATTGGCGGACATCGGCCGCGACCTTTGACGTCAAGAGCTTTCCGATCGATGCTGCGACTTCATGGTCCTCGAAGACGGCGCCGAAGAAACCAGGCGTCAGGATTCCCTTGCTCGGGTGAATCCAGCGCGCCAAAGCTTCGAGGCCGATAACCTCTCCTGTCGCGAGGCTCACCTTCGGTTGGTAGAAGGGGACGATTTCGCCCTTGGCAATAGCCTCGCGGATGCCCCTGCTCAAGGATACGCGATGTTCGATGGGCTTGCGCATTTCAGGCGAGTAGGTGACCACCCGGTTCCGGCCCTCTGCTTTCGCCTGATACATCGCGATATCGGCGTCCTTGACCAGTTCGGCCGGCTTTCTGTCATGATTGGGAAAGGCAGCGATGCCGATGCTCACACGGCTGATGAGCGTGCGCCTTCGATGCGTCAAGGGTTGACGCAGGGATTCTGCGATGAGCGAACCGAGATGAGCGGCATCTTCCAGCTTCATGGGGTCGATGACGAGCACAGCGAATTCATCGCCGCCGATGCGGGCCACGGTGTCGCAGTCGCGGACGAGCTTGGAAAGGCGGCGCGCCGTTTCCTGCAGCACGGCATCGCCTGCATCATGACCCAAGGTGTCGTTGATGTCCTTGAAATCGTCCAGGTCGATGGAAAGAAGGCTGACGCTCGTCCCGTCTTGCTCAGCCTTCTCAAGAGCCGCCTCAAGTCGGCGCTGAAAGAGGTTCCGGTTGGGAAGTCCTGTCAGGGCATCGTGATTGGCCGAGCGCCAGATTTCTTCCTCGGCCTCCTTCTGCTCGCTGATGTCGAAGGTGACGCCCACGATCCTGTCGGGGCCGGCCTGCTCCGCGCGGGCGCGCAGCCAGCGCACTTCACCGCTTGGCAGGACATAACGGCACTCCACGGAATCGGCTCCATCCGTCCGGATCCGCTGCAGAAAATTCTCGACCTTCCGATGGTCGTCAGGATGGATACCCGTCATGAAGCTTTCATCGCATCCGGGCGTGATGCCGAGGAGCGCGAGGGCATTCGCGGAGCGCGTGGTCGTTCCCGTTTGCGGATTGAATTCCCAGGCGATCATGTGGGCGGCCTTCAACGCGAGCTGAAGCCGCTCCTCACTCTCTCGCAAGGCCTGCTCGGATTGCTTGCGCTCATGAATGTCGACGGCGATACCGAACCACTGGTCGATCTTGCCGTGCTCGTTCTTGATGGGCTGGCCGCGCAGAATGAACCAACGATACATTCCGTCGGAGGCCCGGCGCAGCGGGATCTCGATCTCGAACGAGCGGCCGGCTTCGAGGGACTGAGTCCAGAGCGTCAAAGTCCGCTCCCGATGAAGCGGATGGATGACGGCTTCCCAGCCTTCTGACAGATTGTCGCCCGAGCGGAGGCCTATATACTCGTACCAGACATCGTTGCAGTATGTGAGCCGACCGCTTGCATCGCTGAACCAGACGATCTGCGGCGCCTGGATCGAGAGGGGCATGGCATCGATGAGCGTGCGCAGGCGCTTTTCACTGTTGCGCAGGTCATCCTCCGCCTGGCGAAGCTCCGTGATGTCGCGCGAGATGCACAGAAGGCCTTGCGGCGTTCCATCCCGGTTCATGATCGGCGTGACGATGGTGTCCCACCATTTTCGTTTGCCGGTGACGGTTGTGCATGGTCCCTGAAAGCGCCCCGTGCCTCCGGATTTGGCGATTTCGATCGCCTCGCGGATATCCGGTTCCGCTATGTCGCTCCAGATCCCGGACCAATGACATCCTTCCAGCGTGCTGAAGTCTGGGATTTCAAGGGCGCGAATGCCGCCCTGGCTCATGAAGCGAAGGCGGCCCTTGAGGTCGAAAACCTGAATGCAGTCGTCCGAGCTCGCAAGCAGGCGCCGCGTGAATTCCTCGCTTTCCGCAACGGTTCTGTTGGCGAGCTTCAGCTCAAGCTGGCACATGACGGTTCGAGCCAGGGCCGCGAGCGCTTTTTTCTGCTGTTCGCTCAAGCCCTCCGGCCGGTGATGATGGTCGAGCACGCAAAGCATTCCGAGAGGAAGCCCATCCTTGGTTTTCAAGGGAGCCCCTGCGTAGAATGACAGGGATGACATGGTCTCGTCGCGCATGATCTCCTGGAAGCGATGATCCTTGTTGAGATCGGGGATGACGAACAGGTCGGATTGCTGGATGGCGTGATTGCAGATCGAAGCGCTGCGCGGCCTTTCCGTTTCTTCCAAGCCGATCTTCGCCTTGAGCCATTGCCGGTTCTCGTCGATGAACGAGATGAAGGCTATCGGCGTGTGGCAGATCTGGGCGGCGATTTCCGCAATATTATCGAACTCGATCTCCGGTTCCGTATCCAGAATCCCGAAAGTCTCGAGCGCTGCGAGGCGATCAATCTCCTTCCATTCCGGGAGATTGCCGTGGCCAGGATTCTCTCTCATGCAGGAATTGCCTCTGTGGAAGCGCGCATCAGGTGGGAAAGCGACGGATGTGAAGCGCCTCATGGAGGAACGTCATGTCTCGACGATGGCGCGATCCGTTGTGGGTGATGTATCCGGGCTCAAACCGGAAAAATGGCAATGCGTCATGCAAGCCCCATGAAGGGCGCGCCATAATGCTCAACGGCCTATTGTCCGCAATGTCTTGAACCATAATCGCCCGTTGAGGTACTGGCGAGTGTCCCGTCGGTCAAGACGCGCCGGACGCTCACGGTGAGTCCCCGGTTAATTGCAGAGCGGATGCCGGGAAGAGCGCCGTTGCGCTGACAACGGTGTCCGCGCTTGAGCTGCCGTCGTGCGGGACCATGCCTTCCGGTTTCTTTGCAGTCGATCGGCTTCGGAAGTGGAATCGAAAGGAAGGATCATCTGCTGCGCTTCTCGAAAATGGCACGCCAGCTAGCGCCAAGCCTCATGAGCGATTCTCCCGCCGTGGATCCGGCTGATGAACGAAACCTTTCTCGCGCCGTAAGTGGTTCTACGTATCGCGTCGATTGCGGGAACTACGTAGTAACTTCGTTTCGATCGTCCGATGCCGTCTCACGCGGCGGACCGATCTTGGCGAGGGCGGCCGAAAGACGCTTTCCCTGTCAGTGTGTTAGGCGGCGCCACCGCTCCCCAGATCCCCGCGGTAAGATCCTACTTTGATCCTGAAACGTTTGGTTAAGCTTCGTTAAAGCCCATTAACCATAAGCAGCAACGGACTCCCTTTATTTACGTATTGTCCGAAGCGGCAGCGAAATATAGCTTTTGATTCAGCCGCAAAAAAGAGTTCGAGTTAAGTAAAGTAATGAAAGCGGCAAGCAATAAATTACAAAACGCGCTTAATTACTAAGGCGGGGCAGAATAAATGTATATCGTCGTCGATGACCGGCAGATGGTTACGTCCGGATATGTTGCGAGTTTCAAGCGTGAAGGCATATCCTCCCTTGGCTTGTATGCTGATGAATTCAACGAGTGGCTTGAGACGGCCTCGGAATCGGATCTCGAGGCGGTGCAGGGGTTCGTGCTGGGCAGCTTCGAAGAACGGGTTCATTCCGCCGAGAGCATCCGGCGTTATTCCAAGGCGCCCATCATTGCCTTGAGCGATGTTCGGTCGCTTGAGGAAACGCTGGAACTCTTCACCGCGAAGTTCGACGATGTGGTTCGCAAGCCGGTCCATGTGCGGGAGATCCTGGCTCGCTCGCAGGCGATCTGGCGGCGTGTGAATGCAAATTCAGGCAAGAAGATCCAGAACGACACCGACAGGCTCAAGGTCTTCTTCGATGGCCGCGATCCCGAGATCGACGGCCTTCCTCTCTCGCTTCCGCGCCGTGAGCGGCATATCCTCGAATATCTTGTCCGCAAGAGAGGACATCGCCTGACGAAGAAGCAGATCTTCGATGCGGTCTATGGAATCTACAGCGAGGATGTCGAGGACAGCGTCGTCGAAGGACATATCAGCAAGTTGCGCAAGAAGCTGCGGCAGCGTCTCGGATATGACCCGATCGATGCGAAAAGATATATCGGCTACTCCTATGTGGGCGCAACGTCCTGACCTCTGACGAGGAGCATGATCGTTGGTCGCTCCGCAGCGTCGGCATCATCGTCCATGCGCGATAGCCGGGATCGTGAAAGGTCCCGGCCGTCAACTGTCGATCCGATGCGGCTTTCCGAACAGAGATGCCCGGTTCGAGATTGCAAGCAGGATGCCGCTTTTCGTCGCGGCGAGAAGACAAGCAAAAAACATTCAGCGACAGCACGACGCCGACCGTCCTGACGGCCTTCTTCTCGATGCAGCAATGTTGCGACGAAGACTTCCGGTTCAAAGCCCCCACGCAAAGAAATGGATCCCGAATCTCCCTGCGCGTTAACTTTATTGCAGGGAACCGTAACGTAAGCTTCTATGAAGTCAGAGTTGAAGCCGCTGAAGGCGAGGGGGCTGACCCCGTCATTTCGCGCTTTCAACCTGTTGAGATATCGAGGGGCAAGTCGCTCTTGCAGTCCAGGCAAGTTCGACGAAGCGAGCGAGACGTATCGGGAAAAGGTCAGAGGCTACCGGTCCGACGGCTGTAGGCTGCGGAGCGGTGAAGCCGAAAGGATCAGCCCGGGCATCGAAAGCCGAACGCAACGCCGCTCCACGATTCTCAAGCATGGACATGAGGTTCAGCGCTTAACTGCCGGCATGAAGGCCGCATGAGTCACCTAACTCGAGGTGTCCCATCGCGGACGCCTTGGGGCGGCCCCCAAGTGAGTGTTGAGTTACGGCAATGGACGACCTTCTTCTTGAGTTTCTGACTGAGACCAACGAGCATCTCGAAACGGTCGACGTGGAAATGGTCCGCTTCGAGCAGGACCCTAATAACGAGGCGATCCTCAGCAACATCTTCCGCTTGGTGCACACTATCAAGGGAACCTGCGGCTTTCTCGGCCTGCCGCGTCTCGAGGCGCTCGCCCATGCTGCGGAAACCCTGATGGGCAAATTCCGCGATGGGATGCCGGTCACGACCCCTGCGGTCTCCCTGATTCTGTCGACCCTCGACCGGATCAAGGAGATCCTCGGCGAGCTCGAGCGCCAGGGCGCCGAGCCCGAAGGCTCCGACACCGACCTCATCGCGATGCTCGAGCGCATGGCGTCTCAGGAGGCGCCGGCCCCTGAAGCGGCCGCGCCCGCGCCGCAGCCGCAAACCTCGGGCACCGTGGTTTATCAGGTTCTGGAGCGCGAGCTGAGACCGGGCGAAGTTTCCCTCGATGAGCTAGAGCGTGCGTTCCAGGAAGCTCCGGGGCCTGAGAAGGCTTCCACCATGGGCACATTGACCTATCAGGTTCTCGAGCGACCCTTGAAGCCCGGAGAGGTTTCCCTCGACGAGCTGGAGCGCGCCTTTCGCGAGGCGCCAGGGCCTGCCCCCCTCGTCATCGAGAAACCTGCGGCCGCTCCTGCCAAAGCAAGCGCGCCTCCACCTGCGGTCAGCGCTGCGCCTGCCAAGAAAAGCGCCGAGTCCTCCGAGACACAAGAGAATGGAGAGGGAATCGCCGGCAAGGTGCAGACCATTCGCGTCAATGTCGACACGCTCGAACACCTGATGACGATGGTGTCCGAACTCGTGCTGACCCGGAACCAGCTGCTCGAAATCGCTCGCAGAAGCTCCGAGGATCACGGTTACAAGGTTCCGCTGCAGCGCCTGTCGCAGGTGACCGCGGAGCTGCAGGACGGGGTCATGAAGACCCGCATGCAGCCCATCGGCAACGCATGGCAGAAATTGCCTCGCGTGGTGCGCGATCTGTCCAACGAGCTCTCCAAGAAGATCGAGCTCGTGATGCAGGGCGCCGACACGGAGCTAGACCGGCAGGTGCTGGAGGTCATCAAGGATCCTCTCACCCACATGGTCCGGAACTCGGCCGACCACGGCATCGAAAGCCCGGCCGAGCGGAAGGCGGCCGGAAAGCCCGAGAAGGGAACGATCCGTCTCAACGCCTATCACGAGGGCGGCTCGATCACCATCGAGATCGCCGATGACGGCAAGGGCCTGAACCTCGCGGCCATCCGCAAGAAGGCCGTCGAGCGCGGCGTCGCCAGCGATGCGGAGGTGGACAAGATGAGCGACGCTCAGGTGGCGAAGTTCATCTTCCATCCCGGTTTCTCGACCGCGGCCAAGGTCACCTCCGTCTCCGGCCGCGGCGTCGGAATGGACGTCGTCAAGACGAATATCGAATTGATCGGCGGAACCGTCGATATCCGTTCCGAGCAGGGGCGCGGCACCACGTTCACGATCAAGATTCCGCTTACCCTGGCCATCGTCGCAGCGCTGATCGTCTCCTCCAAGGATCAGCGATTTGCGATCCCGCAGGTGGCCGTCTCCGAACTCGTGAGGGTGGCGCCGTCCTCCGAGCATTCCATCGAGCGCATCAATGGAACGCCGATCCTGCGTCTGCGCGACCGGCTGCTGCCGATCGTGCCCCTGTCGAAGGTCATGGGCCTGAGCAGGGACGAGGATGTCGATCACGGTTTCGTCGTCGTGACCCAGGTTGCGCATCAACGGTTCGGTATCCTGGTGGATGGCGTCTTCCATACGGAGGAAATCGTCGTCAAGCCGATGTCCTCCAAGCTGAAGCATATTCAACTCTTTTCGGGAAACACGATCTTGGGCGACGGCGCCGTCGTGTTGATCGTCGATCCGAACGGGCTTGCGCGCATGGTCGGCTCGGGCGCGGACAGCAACGAGTTCCAGACCGATTCGGGACAGGAGCAGGCATTCGTGGCGGCGGACGAGATGACCAGCCTTCTCGTCTTCCGCGGCGGCGGCGAAAGCCTGAAGGCCGTTCCGCTGTCCCTCGTCACGCGCCTTGAGGAGATAGATGCTTCGACGATCGAGTGGTCGAGCGGTCGGCCGGTCGTCCAGTATCGCGGACGCCTCATGCCGCTGGTCTCCTGCGACGATGAGCTGGCGATCAAGCGCCAGGGTATGCAATCGCTGCTGGTCTTCTCCGATGGTGATGTCTCCATGGGACTCGCCGTGGCGGAAATCGTCGACATCGTCGAGGACAAGCTGGATGTCGAGCTCCTGGCCGAGCGCTCGGACCTGGTCGGCTCGGCCGTCGTGCGCGGGCGGACGACGGAGATCGTCAACGTCGCGCATTACCTGCCGATGGTTCTCGAGACATGGTCCCGCAAGGACCATAAGGGAAGGCAGGAGAAGACCCTGCTTCTCGTCGACAGCTCCGCCTTCTTCCGGGACATGCTGGTTCCGGTTCTCAAGGCATCGGGCTACCGCGTCCATACGGCCACGACCGCGCAGGACGCCGTCCGTCTCCTGTCCAACGGCCTGCAGGTCGACATCGTGATCACCGATCTCGAACTCTCCGGCCATTCCGGCTTTGCGCTCGTCGCGTCCCTGCGGGCCGATCCCCAGCACAGCGCAACCCCCGTCATCGGGATGACCGTGAAGCTGGACCAGCAGCAGATGGCCTTGGCGAGAAAGCTGCAGATTGCGGAAGTCGTGTCCAAGATCGACCGTCGTGGCCTGCTCTCTGCACTGGCTGAGTTGAGCGGCTCGTTGGAGGAGGCTGCATAATCATGAAGATGCTCGATACGAATGCGCCAGCAACGGCAAAGACCGTGTCCAGGCAAATGGAATTCGTGACCGTCACTGTGGCGGGGCAGTTGCTGGGGCTCCCCATCAACCGCGTGCACGATGTCTTCGTCGTCAGCGAGATGACGACCGTCCCACTCGCGCCGCCCGAGATCGCAGGTCTCCTGAACCTGCGCGGTCGGGTGGTGACGGCTGTCTCGCTTCGCCGGAGATTGGGGCTGGAAGACCTGCGGGATTCGGAGCGGAGAATGGCGGTGGGCCTCGAGAACCACGGCGAGGCTTATGGCCTTCTCGTGGACGAGGTCGGAGAAGTGCTGAAACTCGACCCCGATGAGATGCAGCCCAATCCGGTCCACATGGATCGCGGATGGGTCGGCCTGTCCCAGGGTGTTCATCAGCTGCGGGACAAGCTTCTGATCGTGCTCGACGTCGATGCGGTTCTCGCCTTCGAGAGCGGCCGTGAGGCGGCCTAATTCCGGTTCGGCGAAGACAATCTCCCGCGGTTGATGAGGATATGATCCTGTGAGCTTAGATCTCTCCATCCCTGTTCTCGTCGTCGATGATTATCAGACGATGATCAGGATTCTCCGAAACCTCCTGAAGCAGATCGGATTCACCGATGTGGACGACGCCTCCGACGGGCAGGCGGCCCTGGAGAAGCTGCGCAACAGGAAGTACGGGCTCGTGATCTCCGATTGGAACATGGCCCCGATGACCGGCTTCGAGCTCCTTCAGCATGTGCGCGCGGACGCGGAGCTGAGCGCATTGCCTTTCATCATGGTAACGGCCGAGGCGAAGACCGAGAACGTGGTCGCCGCCAAGCAGGCGGGCGTCAACAACTACATCGTGAAGCCCTTCAACGCCGAGACCTTGCGGTCGAAGATCAGCGCCGTCATCGGCGCGTGACGGAATACGAGTGCAGGCCATGCAGCCACGCAAGAATTATCGCATCGAGGCAAGCCTAGGTTCTCCTCTGGATGACGATGGAGTGCTTGAGCGGCATTCCGAGATCATGAACATGCTCGGAGCCATCAAGGAATCCATCGTTCCGGCACGGGAACTGTCGACCTCACTGCTCGAAGAGCACCGGCGCGACATGCAGGAGGCTCTCCGCCTCAAGGTGGAGCTCGATTCCATCTACGAAGCCATCGAACGGACTAAGAAGGAAATTGCGACCCTCCGCTATGCGGGCGCTCAGGGGCAGGAGCTGACCCGCGTGACGGACGAGCTCGGCGCTATCGTCATCGGAACGGAAAGTGCGACCAATGCCATCCTGGCGGCGGCTGAGAAGGTCGACGAGTTGTCGAGCAATCTCTCCTCGCGCTTGTCCGGGGGCGACCAGGAAATCGCACGTGAGATTCTGGATCAGGTCATCTGCATCTTCGAGGCCTGCAATTTCCAGGATATTACAGGTCAGCGGATCAGCAAGGTGGTGAACGCCATGCGCTTCGTGGAAGAGCGCGTTCATCACATGATCGATATCTGGGGCGGGCTTGAGAGCTTCAAGGATATCGATACCCTCGACGCGGCGAAACCGAAGGGAGAGGAGGCGCTGCTCAATGGCCCGGCACTCGCCTCGGATTCAGGCGTAACCTCGCAGGCCGACATCGATGCGCTCTTCGGTTGAGCGCCGATGACGGCAACGACGTCAGACGAGGAGATCCTTGACTTCCTGCGAGGCGATGAGCTCGAGGATCCGGTTCTGCGCTTGCAGGGTGAGGCCGAGGATGATCCCGCCGCAAACATGGCCTGAGCCGGAAAATCGATAGCGCAGGACATTGGCGGGGTGAAGCTCGTCCGCGCGGTCGAAAACAAAGCCGTCCAGGGCTCCGGGGCGGTCGCTGTGGCCGTTCTGCAGCTCCAGCCCGTTGAACTGGCCGGCGAGCGCATAGGGGGCCATGCGCAGCCGCTCCCGTTTATGGAAGCCGACCGCGAGCTGCGCATTGGCCAGGGCGACGGCAATATCGTCCTTGAAATGCAGCAATCCTTCCACCGTCAGTTCCGGACGGTGTGACTTGAAACTGTCGAAGACGCCGATGGCGCTCAGATCCTTCAGGCACACGAAGATCCGGGCGTGATCGTAGTCCGGGCCGTGAACATTCGTCCCGATGCGGACAATGCTCGCCTCGTCGAGGGAAAGACTGGCCTCGATCCATCCTTGGCCCGCCGATTGCTCCCTGCCATCCGGCAGGGCGGCATTGTGCGCCCGCGACGAGAGAAGATAGTGTCGCACGGGACCGGCCTCATGCAGGCTTGAGCCTCCTGCGTCAACGATCCATTCCACGCCTTGAGCCGTGTACACGAACGATGTGCAGTCACGGTGACCGTTTTCAAAGCCTTGCTCATGGAATGAGGTGCAGAGATAGCTCCAGCCGGGCTTGCGCTCGTAATTGCGGAAAGCGGCGACCCCTGCGCTCCCGGACACAAACATCCGCGGGCCTGTCGGGTAGGACAGTTCCTCCGCAAGGGCACGGTCGGCCAACAGCCACCGGCCATGAATCGATATGAGCCGCCGCAGCCACGATGCATGGTGCAGGTGAAGCGTGTCGCCGAAGGCGGGCAGCATGCCCGCCGGATCCGTGACGGCGACGGCGAGCCGGAGGCATTGGGTGAGGCGCGGAATGAGGAGATTTCTCAACTCCTGCGCCTCTTCCGTGCTTTCAAGGTGTTGAGCCAGGATGATTCCGAGCGACACGATCTCGAGACGGACATGAAAGGATGGCTCTGTCGAAGAACCATCGGCTGCGATCGACTGCTCGAAGGCATTGCGGAGCTGATGGAGCGCGACGGATTCCCAATGTCCCGCAAGCGGGAAGAGCGGAACGGCGCGGGCCAGGGATAGCAGGGCGCAGGCGGTGCGGATCTGGATGATGGAAAGCGAGAAGAGATTCTGGCCAAGAATTTCCGCCAGCGCGAAGCCATGGCGAACGGCCTCGGCAAGGAGCGTCTCCTGCTTTCCGATATCAGCTCCGCCCTTCTGTGACACGTTGAGGGCGAGGAGATTCAGGAACACCTCCGCGCGTGCTGCCGTCAGCGATGGATAGGCGCTGAGAGCGTCCCTGGGCTGGCCCCAAGGGTTCGCCCGTGACCAGGAAACCGCAAGCTCCGTCGCACGTTGAAGACCGCCGGATTCCACGCTGCCGGCAAGATCCATAAGCCAGCAAAGCGATTGGTACTCCATGCGCCACGCCGTGGAGCGAAACGGATCTTCCGTCCATTCGGGCGCTTCGGGCAAGGTCCATGGCCGTTGGCCGCCGAGGATCAGCGCGCTGCCGGCAATCGCCGAGGCATCGCCGCGCTGCAGAGCCCTCAGCTTGTCGTGATAGGTAAACAGCGCGGCGAGGGATCCATCATCGATCAGGTCTTTCGGCTGGCGCACGGTTGCGCTTGGACTTTCCTCGAGGCGAGCGAGCGCTTCGCTCAGGAAATCGCGGGCGCCCATGAGATGCTCGCCCAAAATGTTCTCGAGCAGAAGATCCGCGCCGAGGGACACTTCGAGCGGCGTCACCAGTTCCAAGAAGCTCTCGTCCCGCCAGACCTGAAATCCGACCTCGACCGTTGCGGCTTGCGAAGGCGCGGGAAGTTCGAGCGTGAAGCGCCGGGTCTGCCGGTGCACGGGAATATCGATGAAAGCGCCAAGCGCGGGCGAGACGGGAATTCCATCGGGCGGGGGAAGAAGCGCGCCCTTGGCATCGCGGAAGAGAACGCGCGCGAACGCGCCGCCTTCCGAGCCGGCATTGATCAATTGCCCTCTGACGAGAAGAGGCTGGCCGGGAACGACGCCATAACGGAACCAGGCAGGCTCGGTGTTCAAGGGCAACCAGGCCCGCCGTGAACCGGCGTGCGCGGCATCCGGCTCTTCCAAGGTCGGGTGCAGTTGGCCTGCGGCACGCTGCTTCAGCTGCGGATCGATGACCGTGAAAGGATGCGAATTGCGCCAGCTTCGGATCGTCACCCCGATCTGCCGCGCCGGAGACGGAACCAGAAAACTGCAGCGAACGACGGCGCAGTGAAGGTCGCGTCCCGTATCGAAGGAGCCGGGACCGGGAACAGGGATGCTGTGGGGATCGATGGCGGTCTTCGACAGTCCCGGGACATGGCTGAAGTCGATGCTCGATCCGTCCTCGGTCATGAAATCGACGCCGATGACGGCGAAGTCGTGCACAAGCCTGCTCTTCTCCTCCGGGTTCCATGAAAGCTGGAAAGTCAACTCGCACCATGTGTCGCCGGTCAGATCCCTGAACGTGAAGGATGTGCGCGACCACCGGTTCTGGTTCGACACGGCATAGTGCCGCTGAGCGGTCTCGGGCAATGTCTCGGCGCCCTGTTCGGCGGGAACCGGAAGAATGAGTCTGACATCGGCCATGGAGTTACCGGGGATTGTGGAAAGGAAGTGCGAGGGGGCTGCGTCCGAGAAGGCCCTGTGCCCCATCTCTTCGGTCTTGTCCGTCAAGGTGCCGATCAGCTGCCGCTGACGACTTCGAGGAACAACGCCATGCGGATCAATTCCGAGAGGCTTTTTGCTTCCATCTTGGCCATGACGTTGGAGCGGTGGATCTCCACGGTTCTGATGCTGATGTTCAGCTCATGGGCGATTACCTTGTTGGCCTTGCCGGCCACGAGACCGTCGAGAACCTGGCGCTCGCGTTGAGAGAGCGATTGCAGACGCGCCTGCGTGCGCAGCAATTCCTGGTTCTTGAGGACACTTTTCTCATCGCAGACCAGGGCGAAGCGCACCACTTCGAGAAAACGGTCCTCCCGAAACGGCTTTTCGAGGAAGTCGATCGCGCCGGCCTTCATCGCCTCCACTGCGAGGGGAATGTCCGCATGCCCGGTCATGACGATGACGGGAACGTTGAACCCACGCGCATGCAGGCGACGGATGAACTCCAGCCCGTCGATGCCGGGCATGCGCACATCCGTTACGATACAACATCTGCCGGGATCGCTCACCTCGTCGAGAAAGGCTTTTGCGGAGTCATAGAGACGAACGTTCAGTCCAGCCGACACAAGAAGAAAGGAGAGGGCCTTTCGCACTCCGAGATCATCATCAACCACATGCACGATCGGCGTGTTCGACACTGGCCATGTCCTCTTTATCGACAATTCTGAGGGTGAAATGGAACGTTGTTCCTTCGCCGGGAATAGATTCCGCCCAGATCTTGCCGCCGTGCGATTCAACAATCGTCCGGCAGATCGATAGACCAACTCCCATCCCGCTCTGTTTCGTCGTGGTAAACGGCTTGAAAAGGTTCTTCAAGACCTCCGGATGAATCCCCGATCCGGTATCCTGAACGCTCACCTCAACCATGCCATCCTCGTCGATGACATTCGCGCGGATCGTCAGATCGCGTCGGCTCGCGTCCTGCATGGCTTCGACCGCATTCCGGATCAGATTGAGCAGCACCTGCTGGATCTGGACGCGGTTGACGAGAACGAACGGGCAGTCAGAGGGAAAATTGAACTCGACCTTGACGTCCTTCTCCTTGGCGCCGACAAGGGCCAGGGCGCTGGCCTCTTCGATGAGCCGCTGAAGGCCTTCGATCTGCGGTTCGCTCCCGCCGCGGGCTACGAATTCCCGCAATTGCCGGATGACCTCGCCCGCGCGCAAAGCCTCCTCTGCCGCTTCGTTGACCGCATGCCGGACGAGGGAAAGATTCTCATCGTTCATATGCGTGAGAATCATGTTGCAGCCCTTGAGGTAGCTTGTGATCGCCGTCAGCGGCTGGTTGATTTCATGGGCGAGGGCCGATCCCATCTCGCCCAAAGCCGTGAAGCGCGACATGTAGGTGAGCTCGGATTGCAGCTCCTGCATCCGCGTTTCCGTGCGCTGGCGTTCGGTCAGATCGCGGATGAAGGCCGTGAAGAAGCGTTCGCCGTCGGATTCCATTTCGCCGACCTGCACTTCCATCGGAAAGGTCGAGCCGTCCTTGCGCTGGGCCATGGCGACGCGGCCCGAGCCGATGATGCGCCGCTCGCCCGTATCCCGATAGCGCCGGATGTAGTCGTCGTGCTGCTCCTGGTAAGGCAGGGGCATCAGGACCACGACGTTCGAGCCGATGATCTCCTCGGGATCGTAGCCGAACATCCGCACGGCCGTGGCGCTGAAATAGCGCACGATGCCGTTCTCATCGGCCACGATCATCGCGTCCGGCACGGTTTCCAGGATCGACCGCAGATGCGCCTCGCTCGTGCGCAGGCGCTCCTCGCTGGAGCGCAGGGCGTTCTCCGCCAGCTTCCTCTGCGTGATATCCTGAACGGTTCCGATCTTGCGGATGGGCTGTCCACGCTCGTCGAGCATGGTTCGGCCGATAGCCGTGACCCAACGCTCGTCGCCGGTATCGGGGCGGACGACCCGGAAGGTGCAACTGTAGGTCAGGTTCCCGCCCGGCTCGTCGGCATAGAATGTCAGCGCCACCCGTTTGCGGTCGTCAGGATGGACGCGGCTGAGAACGAGTTCCTGCGTTACGGGAACATCGCCTTGGAGCCCCAGAATCTCGCGGGCTTCGGGCATCCATTGGCGATGCCCGCTGACGAGATCCTGATCCCAGATGCCGAGAGCGGTCGTTTCGATGGCGAGGCGCAGGCGCTCCTCGCTGTCGCGGAGCATGATCTCCGCCTGCCGCTGATCGTGAATATCCGTGATGGTTCCGACCCATTCCTGGACCGCGCCGCTCTCGTTCAGAAGGGGTACCGCGCGGGCCAGCACCCAGCGATAGCGACCATCTGCACGCCGGATCCGGTACTCGAACATGCCCGTTTCTTCGGAGGCGCGGATGAGCTGCCATTGCGCGATGACCTGCTCGCGGTCTTCCGGATGGACGGAGTCCAGGAAGCTGAAGCCGATATAGGTCGTCGCGGAATGGCCGCTGAAGGATTCCCAGCCCCAGACCTTCGTGATGAACCCGTCCGCGCGCGCGCGCCAGACGATGGCGGCGCTGGCCTCGATCAGCGCGCGGTATTGCTCCTCGCTGCGGCGCAGCCGCTCGGCAGCCGACTTCTGCTCGTGGATGTCGGTGACGGTGCCGACCCATTCCTGCATCGTGCCGTCCTGGCCACGAAAAGGAACTGCCCTTTCCAGAACCCATCGGTAATCGCCGTTCGGTGCGCGGACGCGGTATTCGCTCGTGCTGGGCCGCTCGGAGGCCAGCGTCTCTAGCCAGTCGGATGTCACGCGCTCGCGGTCGTCGGGATGGACTGCCTCCAGCCAGTCGGCGTCCTTGAAGCTGCCCAAGGCCTGACTGCAGAACTTCTCCCATGTCGAGGATCCCTCGATGATGGAGCCGTCAGGCGACGCGCGCCAGACCGTGGCCGCGCTCGCTTCGATCAGTGCCCGGTACCGTGACTCCTGGGTCCGCAGCGCCGCCTCCGCTGCGATGAAGCGGCTGATGTCGCGGGCGGCGAGGATAAAGCTGCTCAGTGCTCCCGATTCGTTGCGCACCGCGTCAATCGTCACACGGCACAAGAGAGAATTCCCATTGCGGGTGGCGCAGTGAACCTGATCTTCGACGTGGTCGCTTTCGGATGCGGCGATCAGATGCTGCCGGGTTTTCTCGACGGGGCGTGAATCGAGGGAATAAAGCAGTGAGAAATGGCGGCCGATGACTTCGTCCTCGCGCCAGCCGTAGATGAGGCTCGCCCCGACATTCCAGGATACAATGTTTCCAGCCGGGTCGAGCGTCACCAGCGCAAAGTCGGAAACGGCGTGGAGAATGCGATCTGCCTCGACACCGGAAGGAATGCCGGGACTGTCACATCGATTCCCGAACGCAGAAGAATGAGTCATTGCCCCCAACCCAAAAAGCTGCGTCGTCTGCAGGATTTCATGTAATGACAAAGGAATGCGGCTGCCCGCAATACCGATTGGCTCCTCAGTAACAATAAATGCCGCAAAGGGGAGATGAAACTTAGTCGAACGGCTGCGATACAGCGGCACTGGATCGCGCTTCGACAAAGCAGCTCTCTTCTATAAACGATATATTGATTCATAAAACGAAGCGCAGCCGAGGAACGTCGTTTCAGGTTCTCCGGCCGTTAGGATGAAACGCCTCTCGCGAGGATCGAATGCCTCCCGCTGAAGCAGCGTGGAGTTCTTGGGGCCCGCTGCGCGATACCCAGCGGACGACAGGCACGTCAGCCTCGTGCAAGGTTGGAGGGTTAAATGCCTCTTTACCATGTTTGCTCGGAGGCACCTGTGACGGCTCCCGTCTATCTGTTCGACCTGGCATCGCGACAGGCGCAATGGCTTGCCGCTCGTCAAACCACGATTTCCGGAAACGTCGCCAATGCCAACACGCCCGGCTACCGCGCCAGGGACGTTGAGCCCTTCGCCGACGTTCTCGACAAGACGAAGCTGACCATGACCGCCACAAATAGCGGTCACATCGGGTTATCGCCCAGCCGCGCCGAGGCCTCGAAGGTTAAGAAGGCCGACAGCTGGGACACGGTCTACTCGAAGAACTCGGTCAGCCTCGAGCAGGAACTCATCAAGGCCGGTGAAGTCAACCGGCAGCATTCGCTCAACACGAGCATCGTCAAGACCTTCCACCGCATGCTGCTGGCCAGCGTAAGGACCTCGTCATGATCGACCCCCTCATTGCTTCCGGCAAGCTTTCGAGTGCAGGCCTGGAGGCTCAGTCCGCGCGCCTGCGAATCATCTCCGAGAACGTCGCCAACGCGAATTCGACAGGGCGCACGCCCGGATCGGATCCCTACACGCGCAAGACGATCACGTTCAAGGCAGAGCTCGACCGCGCTCTCGGCGCAGCCTCGGTTTCCGTCAAGGATGTGGGGCAGGATGAGGTTCCCTTCCCCGTCGAGTTCGATCCAGGCAATCCTGCGGCCGACGAGAACGGCATGGTCAAGAAGCCGAACGTCAACATGCTGATTGAAATGGCCGACATGCGCGAGGCCAACCGTTCCTATCAGGCCAACCTGCAGATGATGAAGCAGGCCAGGGCCATGATCTCCGCAACCATCGACCTCATGAGGACCTGATATGGTCAGTGCAGTCTCCTCCATCACCTCGATGATCGACCGCCCCGCGGCGGTCGCCGCCGCTCCGGCATTCGGCGTCCAGCCGGGAGGTGTCGGCGTAACGGGTGTCACCCAGACGAGCTTCACCGACATGATGGCTCAGATGGCGACGAGCGCTGTCGACACGCTGAAGGCCGGCGAAGCGGCGTCGATTGCCGGAATTCAAGGCAGGGCCTCGGTGCAGCAGGTCGTCGAAGCCGTCATGTCCGCCGAGCAGACGCTCCAGACGGCCATTGCGATCCGCGACAAGGTGGTTGCGGCCTATCAGGAAATCGCCCGGATGGCGATTTAAAGGGGACGAACGATGAGAGCGCTTGCGATTGCTGCTACCGGCATGAATGCCCAGCAGCTGAACGTCGAAGTGATTGCCAACAACATCTCGAACGTGAACACCACCGCTTTCAAGGGCGCGCGGGCCGAGTTCACGGATCTTCTCTATCAGACCGAGCGTTCTCAGGCCATTCCCAACCAGGCGGGCTCCAGCCCGGTTCCGGAGGGCGCGATGCTGGGTCTCGGCGTTCGCACGGCCGCAATCCGCAATCTGCACCGGCAGGGGTCGCTTGCGAGTACCTCGAATCAGTTCGATCTCGCACTCAACGGCCGCGGATGGTTCCAGGTGAACGCGCCGAGCGGCGAGATCGTCTATACGCGCGCGGGTTCCTTCAACAAGAACGGCGACGGGCAGCTCGTCACCCTCGACGGCTATACGCTCACGCCGCCGATCATCATCCCGCCGAATACCATCGATGTGACGATCAACGAATCGGGCGAGGTCTTCGCCAAGATCGACGGCCAAGCCCAGCCGCAGAATCTGGGGCAGCTGACCCTTGCGAACTTCGCCAACGATGCGGGGCTCGAGCCGATCGGCGGCAACTATTATCGCGAGACCCTGGCTTCCGGCGCTCCCGCTGTCGGCATGCCGTCCGATCCGGGCTACGGCAAGATCCATCAGGGATATCTCGAAGCATCCAACGTCGATCCGATCAAGGAGATCACGAACCTGATCTCCGCGCAGCGCGCCTTCGAGATGAACTCCAAGGTGATCCAGGCGGCGGACGACATGGCGGGAACCGTCTCCAAGGGTATCCGCTAAATCTGGGAACCGGGCGAAGATTTCATGAAGACCATCTTTCACATCGCTCTGACGGCTTTGCTCGTCTCCGGGGCATTCCTGCGGGATGCCGCGGCCGAGGAGCGCATTCTCCCGGTTCCGTCCGTCACGATCTATCCAGGCGATACCATCACCGAATCGATGCTCAAGGACAGGGCGTTCCCCGAGAACTACCGCTATCGCACCGCGGTCGTGGAATCGCCCCGGGTTCTTGCGGGAAAGATGGCGCGCCGCACCCTGCTTCCCGGCGAGCCGATTCCGCTCAACGCCGTCGACGATCCCAAGCTCGTTACGCGCGGCGTTCAGACGCAGATCCTGTTCGAGGAGGGCGGCCTGTCGATCATGGGTGTCGGCATTCCTCTCCAGTCCGGCACCATGGGAGAGACGGTCCAGGTCAAGAACGTCGACAGCGGCCGGATCATCACGGGTCGCGTTCAGGCCGATGGGCGGATCCGGATCGGGGTCTATTAATGCTGCGCATCGTCGTTCTTCTCCTCTCCGTCATCTTCGCCGCGCAGGCGCAGGCCGCGACCCGGATCAAGGACGTCGCCGCCGTGCAGGGCGTGCGCGACAACCAGCTCATCGGCTACGGCCTCGTCATGGGTCTCCAGGGAACCGGCGACACGCTGCGCAACTCCCAATTTACGGAACAGTCGCTGCAATCCATGCTCGACCGCATGGGCGTGAACGTGCGCGACATCAACCTGCGCACGCGCAACGTCGCGGCCGTCATCGTGACGGCCGATCTTCCTCCCTTCGTCGGCACGGGATCGCGCATCGACGTGACCGTGACGTCCATGGGCGACGCGACCTCGCTCAAAGGCGGAACGCTGATGCTGACCGCCCTGCAGGGCGGCGACGGTCAGGTTTACGCGGTCGCGCAGGGCGCCATCGTCGTCTCCGGCTTTTCCGCGCAAGGACAAGCCGAGACGCTGACGTCCGGCGTCGCGACGGCGGGCCGCATTCCGAACGGTGCCCTCATCGAACGCGAAGTCCAGGGCGGCTTCGGCGCCGTCGGCCCGCTGGCCTTCGAGCTCAAGAACCCGGATTACAAGACCGCGACGCTGATCACGGATGCCATCAATCAGTATGCCCAGCAGAGATACGGCGTGCGCGTCGCTTCTCCCCGCGACTACCGCACGGTGGTGCTGCAAAAGCCGAAGAACATTGCGGCGACCCGGTTCATCGCGGAGCTCGGCGATCTCGAAATACGGCCGGATACGCCGGCCCGCATCGTCATCGACCAGCGAACCGGCACGGTCGTCATCGGCAAGAACGTGCAGATCTCGACGGTGGCCATCACGCACGGCGCCCTCACGATCCGCGTGACCGAGACGCCGGAAGTTTCCCAACCCGATCCGTTCTCTTTCGGCCAGACCGTCGTCGTGCCCCGCACGCAGGTGACGGCCGCCGAGGAAAGAGTGCCTCTCGCCATCGTCAGGGGCGCCGATCTGCAGACGCTCGTGAAGGGGCTGAACCAGATGGGCCTCAAGCCGTCCGACGTCATCGCCATCCTGCAGGCGGTGAAGACGGCGGGAGCCCTCCAAGCCGAACTGGTGATCCAATGATCCATCGTCTCGTGACCAAGGATATTCGGCGCAGCGCAGGCGCTGCGGGCCTGCTCCTGGCGGCCATGTTCCATGTTCCCGCTCAGGCGCAGGAGAACGGAGCCGCTGCGAAAGGCAACCAGTTCTGCGCCAATATCGCCGATGCGGCCTCCGATGCCCGCTTCGCCTTGCAGAAGCAGGCGCTCGCCGACATGGAGAAGGAAATCGAGAGCCGCCTGAAGGTCCTGGAAGCCAAGCGGGCCGAATACGAAGAGTGGCTCCGTCGCCGCAACGAGGTGCTCGAGAAGGCGGACGAGACCATCGTGCTGATCTACTCGCGCATGCGTCCGGATGCGGCGGCGCTCCAGCTCACCAACATGGACGACGAGATCGCCGCGGCCGTCATCGCCAAGCTCAATCCCCGGATCGCCAGCGCCGTGCTGAACGAGATGGAACCCGCGAGGGCGGCCCAGCTCGCCAATGTCATTACCGATGCGCCCAGGCGCGAGAAGAACCCTGTGAGGCAAAATTGAAGCACCTCATCGCGATTGCCTGTGTTGGCTTCCTGGCGGCCTGCGCGACAAGGCCCGAGGAAATCGGCCGCGAGCCGGTCATGACGCCCGTCGGTGCGGGCGTCGCCGTGGAGCGCGAGCCGCTTCCTCATCTGTTCAAGGGCACGCACTATGCCGCGGCGAACTCCACCTGGAGCAATGCCAGCGCAGATCTCTTCACGAGCCCCCGCGCCCGGCAGGTCGGGGACATCGTGACGGTCAATATCCAGATCGACGACAAGGCCGAGTTTGACAATGCGAGCGACCGGTCCAGGAAGTCGTCCATTCGCGGCGCCCTCGATTATGCCTTCTCCTTCCAGGGATGGGATGCCGACGGCACGGGCGATGCAGGTCTCTCCTCGTCCTCCTCGTCGGCGGGGCAGGGAACGATCGACCGTTCGGAGAAGCTGCGCCTCTCGGTGGCGGCGGTCGTCAACGAGGTCCTGCCCAACGGCAACGTGGTGATCAGCGGCTCGCAGGAGGTGCGCGTGAACTACGAGCTGCGCGTGCTCAACATCGCCGGCATCGTGCGCCCCCGCGACATCTCGCCGAGAAACACGATCAGCTACGACAAGATCGCCGAGGCTAGGGTTTCCTATGGCGGCCGCGGCCGTCTCATGGAAGTTCAGCAGCCTGCCTACGGGCAGCAGATTTATGACGTGATCACGCCTTTCTAGGCGCATGAGATGGATGACGAGTCATGGCCAAGGCTCTGGAATTGCCGGCTCCCTCCGAGCGTGGCTCGAACCGTGAAGGATCATGGCGCTGGCTTATGACCCTCGGCGTCCTGACGATGCTCTCCGCCGCGATCGGCGGAGGATTCGGTCTCGTGATGGTCTCCGGAATCGAGAAGCGCGTCGAGGAGAAGTATAAGGCTGCCAACGAGAAGACCGAGACCGCCAGCCCCTATACGGGAAATCTGGCGATCAAGAAGCTCGCTCCGGTGGTGACCAATCTGGCAGGCTCCGAAAGCGACTGGGTCAGGGTGGAAGCCTCCATCGTCTACAAGCGGGGCGACGACCAGAACGCGGATGTCATGGCCGGGGAGACGCGGCAGGACATCCTGGCCTATATCCGCACCATGTCGCTCGCGCAGATCCAGGGGCCGAGCGGCCTGCTTCACCTGCGCGAGGATCTCAACGAGCGTGTCAGGCTGCGCTCGAACGGCGTTATCCAGGAACTGGTCCTCGAAACGCTGGTCGTTCAGTAGGCGGACATTTCACGCACCAACGGGATCCTTGCCTCTTTATCGTCCGAAAGCTTTTCATCGATGCGTCTTCGTCTCATTCTTTCCGGTGCATTTCTCCTTCTGGCGTCGGCCGCCCATGCCCAGGTGCCGAGCCTCGACGCCCTGCTGCCGCCGGGAGACGGAGCCGTCAGCGGCCGGATGATCCAGCTCGTCGTTCTTCTGACCGTCCTGTCGCTGGCGCCGGGCCTCCTGATCATGGTGACGAGCTTCACCCGATTCGTCGTGGCCTTCTCCTTCCTGCGTTCGGGACTGGGGCTTCAGAGCACGCCCGCCAACCTCTTCCTCATCAGCCTGTCCCTGTTCATGACGTTCTTCGTCATGGGGCCGACCTTCGACCGGGCCTGGAACGAGGGCGTCCGGCCCCTGACCGAGAACCGCATCTCGGAGGCCGAGGCCTTCACCAAGACGACGGAGCCGTTCCGCGAATTCATGCTCACCCATGTGAGGCCCAAGGATCTGCAGATGTTCAGCGATCTGGCCGCCGTGAACTATCCGAAGCCTGCCGAAGGCGAGAAGATCGACCTGCGGATCCTGATCCCGGCCTTCATGATCTCCGAGCTGAGGCGCGGATTCGAAATCGGTTTCCTCATCGCGCTGCCGTTCCTCGTTATCGACATGATCGTGGCGACGCTGGTGATGTCGATGGGCATGATGATGATGCCGCCCACCGTCCTGGCCTTGCCCTTCAAGATTCTCTTCTTCGTCCTGATCGACGGCTGGAACATCCTGGTGAGCGGCCTCGTGCGCTCCTACTTCTGAGCCCGGCTCGGGCGGGAAGGCCCGGCGCAGGAATTTGCGCCTCCCGCGAGGAGGCAGCAACCTTCGCACAAGGTTGACGACGCAAAAGTGATCTCGACAACACTCACCAGTATCGAGATTCCCTATGCCTGGTCGTCAACATGCCGAAAGACTGTGGAATAGCCTGATGCTCCTGGGCGCTCGCCGCCTGGCGGCCCTGGCCGCGATCGGCCTTGCCGTGTTCCTGTCGGTCGGCATCGGCGCCTATTACCTCAGCAGGCCCGCCCAGGAGACCCTCTATACGGGCCTCGACCGCGAGGATGTCGGGCGCATGGGAGCGGTCCTCAAGGATGCGGGTATCCCGTTCGACGTCAGCGCCGACGGCACCGCGCTTCTCGTCAGCTACGGCAACACCGCCCAGGCCCGGATGCTTCTGGCCGAGAAGGGGCTGCCGCACAGCACCAAATCCGGCTATGAGCTTTTCAACGATCTCGGTTCCCTCGGCCTGACCTCCTTCATGCAGGAGGTCACCAAGGTGCGCGCGCTCGAAGGCGAGCTCGCACGCACGATCCAGGGAATGAAGGGCGTGAAGGCCGCCCGCGTTCACATCGTTCTGCCGGATCGCGGCTCCTTCCGCCGTGAGCAGCAGCCCCCCTCCGCCTCGGTGGTGATTCGCACGGTTCCCGCCGACGACGCGTCGTCGGCGCAGGCGATCCGGCATCTCGTGGCAGCCGCCATTCCCGGCATGGCCGTGGACAAGGTGACCGTCATGAACACGGACGGCACGCTCCTGATGTCGGGCGACGATGCCGCCAATGCCTCGACGGGCAAGATGGCGCGGCTCGAGAAGACCATCGGCCTGGAGATCCAGGACAACGTGCGGCGCACCCTGACCCCGTATCTCGGAAACGGGAACTTCGAGATCAGCGTCGCGGCGCGCCTGAGCACCGACAAGGTCAGCACCAACGAGACGATCTACAACCCCGAATCGAAGGTCGAGCGCTCCACGCGCACGATCAAGGAGACGGAGGTTTCCCAGAACAAGAGCGGCCAGAAGCCGACGACCGTTCAGCAGAACCTGCCCGACGAGGCCGTGCGGGCCGAATCGGGCGACAGTTCGAGCGAGGACAATCAGCGCCGCGAGGAGCTGACCAACTACGAGATCTCGTCGAAGACGATCCAGACGATCAGCGACGGCTATCAGATCAAGAACCTCTCCGTCGCCGTTCTGGTGAACCGGTCGCGCATTGCTTCGCTGCTCGGCGAGGCGGCGACGCCTGCGGAGATGGATGCCAGAATCCAGGAGATCGAGCAGCTGGTCTCGTCCGCAATCGGCTTCAACAAGACCCGCGGCGACCAGATCAAGGTCGCGGCCGTGAACTTCGTCGACGACGGCGGCATGCTCCAGCCGGTGCCGGGCCCCTCGGTGACGGAAATTCTCATGCGCCAGTTCGGGACGGTCGTGAATGCGCTGACCATCCTCGCCCTGTGCGCCATGATGATCTGGTTCGGGTTGCGCCCCGCCGTGCGCATGCTGGTGGCCCGCCATCAGGCTGAGCTCGAGCTCCAGCGGGAGCAGGCCGCCGCTCTGGCCGCGGCCGAGGCCGAAGCCGCCCTCGCGGAGAGCGTCGAGGCCAACAGGGTTGCGCAGCAGATGGCCCTGGAGGCGGCCGAGCCCCAGAGCCTCATCGAGATGCCCCGCACGCCGCAGCGCAAGCTGGAGCAGATCGTCGAGCTCAGTGAGGAGCAGGCGGCGGCCGTTCTCAAGCAATGGCTCGGGCGGGAGGCCGCATAATGGCCGCGAGCATCGCCAGCCTGCTCGCCGATTTCTCGCCGCTGCCGGGCGGCGAGAACGCGGGCATCGCCATCCTCAAGCCGGTCAGGACGGCCAGCGAACCGCCCGTCGAGCCCCCTGTTCCTGTCGTGGATCGCCATGCCGACCTCATCCACGCGGCCGAGGCGCGGGTGAGGGAAGAGGAAAGGGAAGCGGCCCGCAAAACGCTCGAGGATGCGATCGTCGCCGAGAAGGCGCGCCATGAGGACGAACTGGCGATGCAACGAACCCTCTGGGTCGAGCAGCAGGGCCAGCAGCTTTCCATGCAGATCGTGGAGGCCCTGGGGCGGATCGAGCTGATCGTCTCCGAGAGAGTGGCCGCCATCCTGAAGCCGTTCGTGACCGAGGCCTTTCGCCAGCAGAGCATCGCCGAGTTCAAGGAAAGCCTCGCGACGCTGCTTTTCGACGGCGAGACGAAGCTCATGCGGATCGCCGGGCCCGAGGATGTCCTCGCCGCCATCGGGCACGATCTGGGTTCACGCGCGAGCCTGCTGGAATTCCTGCCCGGAGACCATGTCGAGGTCAGCGTCGTGGCTCAGGAAACGACCATTCAGACACAGTTGAGCGCCTGGGCGGTCCGGCTGGAACAGGCTTTGAAGGCTGAATAACGATGTCACAGTCAGGCAAGCATGAAATCGTTATCGTCCGCAGAGGCGACGACGGCGAAGAGGCGGTCAAGGGCGGGACATGGAAGATCGCGCACGCGGACTTCATGACCGCGATGATGGCGTTCTTTCTCGTGATGTGGCTGATCAGCGTGGCCGACGAGGAGACCCGCAGCGGCGTCGCCAACTATTTCAACCCGGTCCAGCTCGCACAATCGACGCCCAACAAGAAGGGGCTCGACGATCCGCAGCAGGCGCCCCCCGACAACGAGACGGACAATACCAAGGACGGCAAGCAGAAGGGCAGCGGCGAGGGAACGGGCGGCAAGTCGCACCAGCTGCGAAAGCCGCGCTTCAAGGAAGGCGCGCTCTTCCAGGATCCTTATGCCGTTCTGGCCAAGATCGCCGAGGAAGTCGAGGCGAACCCGCACGACACGCTCGGCGCGGATGTGACGCCCGGCGAGAGCGACAGGCCCGGTCTCAAGTCCGGGGATGCCTTCCGCGATCCGTTCGATCCCCTGTACTGGCAGGTCGCGCCTGTGGACGAGCTGAAGACGGAAACGCCGGCAAAGCCCGGAACGGCCCCGCCCGCCCCGCCGAAGGCCCTGATGGATGCGGTCGCGGCCCTGAGCCAGAAGCCGCAGACCGGCAAGACGGGTGGAGCGCAGGACGGGCAATCCCCGAATCAGGCGGTGCCAGGAAATCAGCAGCCCGTTTCCGGCGCCGAGCCGGGCACCGGACCCGGCGCGGAGCCGAAGGCGTCCGCCGTCACGGAGGGCGACCTCAAGGCGGCGGAGCTGAAGCGCGAAATTCTCAAGGCCGTTCAGCCCTCGAAGGATACATCGCCACAGCCGCAGATCGAGGTTCGCCGGACGGGAGCCGGAACGCTGATCAGCCTTACGGACGACTTCGATTTCACGATGTTCGCCGTGGGCTCGGCGGAGCCGCATGCCAAGGTCGTCCGTGCGATGGCGGAGATTGCGAAGATCCTGCAGGCTCGTCCGGGCAAGATCGTCATCCGCGGCCACACGGATGCGCGGCCCTTCAAATCTCCCACCTATGACAACTGGCGCCTCTCGCATGCCCGGGCCCAGATGGCGCTCTACATGCTCGTTCGCGGCGGGTTGGACGAGAGCAGGATCGTGCGCGTGGAGGGCCATGCCGACCGCGAACCGAAGATCCCCGGCAACCCGAACGCGGACCAGAATCGCCGGGTTGAGATTCTCTTGCAGGAGTAAGGGCGGTGATGAAACCTCTTCCGGTCGCTCTTGGCGTGGTTCTCATGACGGTTGCCGCCGGCATGGCGGCCCGGGCCGAGACGCCTGTCGATGCGGGTTCGGAAAAGGCGGCGGCGCCTTTTCCCGCGCCGGCAATCCCCGGTCCAGTCCAGATGGTGCGCACCCTGCACCTGATGCAGGATCAGATCGCGATCGGCTCCACCGAGGCGCATCTCGGCCAGCGCGGCCTCCTGAACATTCTGGACGAGCGGTTCATGCAGTTCGAGCCCGAGATCTGGCGGAACGGCAAGAATGTCCGTGCCGCGGTCTCCTTCGTGCTCAGCGGAGGCAATCCCGGCATCCTGCGCAAGCTCCTGGAACTCGGCTCCTCCGTTCTCACCGAGGCCGACAGGCCTCTGGTCGAGGGGGCCCTCGCCTATGTGGAGGGACGGGAGGAGGCCGCGCATGAGGCGCTCTCCGCGATCGACCCGCATGCGCTGCCTCCCTCCTTCGGCGCTCAGCTGGCCCTGGTCCAGTCGGCGCTGCTGGTGCGTAAAAACCCTGCCAAGTCGGATGAGCTTCTGGACTTCGTGAGGCTCCAGGCACCCGGAACGCTGTTCGAGGAAGCGGCCTTGCGCCGGCAGGTCTTCGTGGCGAGCCAGACCCATCATATCGCGAAATTCCAGTTGCTCGCGACGGATTACCTGAGGCGTTACCGCCATTCGATCTACGCGGGCAACTTCCGCCAGCGCCTGGCTTCGGCGCTGACCCGCATCGACTTCGCGAAGGAATCCTCGCGCTTCGACGGTTTCGTGGCGATGATGAACGAACTGGAGCCGGAGGCGAGGCGCGATCTCTACCTCCTTGCGGCCCGCGCCTCCATCGAGCAGGGATTTACGGTTTCGGCGCGTCTCCTGGCCGACAAGGCTGCGGAGCTGTCGGAAACCGACAAGGCCAGCGCGACACGCGCGAAACTCTACCGGGCGGCTTCGATGATCGTTTCGCCGCAGACGATTCACGATGCGGTCGGAACGCTGCAGGACATCGACCGGTCCGTCCTTGCGCCAAGCGATCTCGCCCTGCTCGATTCCGCTATCGGGATGGCGGGCCAGATCCGCACCATGCCGGGCCAGATTCCGGTCCAGAGTGCCGAGGCGAAGCCGTCGGTGACCAAGGTGTCCGCCGACAACAAGCCTTCCTCCGACGCGGCGACGCAAGGGCTGGAACAGCTTCAGGCGTTATCAAGGGCTCGCGATGCGCTCAAGCGCGTCGATCAACTGATCAAGAACCAGGCATCGCCCCCTCAATGAGCCGTTTAGATCTTCTCATGCAGATGAACCCCAGGCTCGTTGATGCGGCCGCATCGCGCATTCCCTCTTCCAATGCCGAATCCAAGGAGGGCGGCACGGGCGAGGGGAAGGGATTCGATGTTCTTCTTCAAGGGCTCTCGAACGATATCAAGTCCGGCGCGGCTCAGGAGGAAAGCCTTCTCAGCAGCCTTCTGGACGAGACGGATCTCAAGGGGGCCGATGGGGAGTCAGGCCTGTCCGATGCGGGAGCGCTCGCGGGGCCGCAAGGCGCAACAGATCCTCAATCCGGAAGCGCCGTCTATACGCTCCTCGAAAATCTTCTTCCCCGAATCCTGGAACAGGCGTCTCCCGGCAAGGGAACTGCAACGGATCGGAACGGGCGATCCCTGCTCCCTTCATCCCTGGCGATGTCTCAGGATGACGCCGATGGAAGCGCGCTCATGAATCCGGCTCTCGGATCGAAACTCGCGGTCTCCGTCCAGGGCCAGGAAACCCATTTCAGGCCCGTGGTGGAGAATTTCGAGACGGTTCTCACGGAGGCCGCCGAGCCCATGGTGGAGGCAAAGCCGGGGCAGGCTCCGAAGGACGTCTCGTCGCAGACGCCCAAGGACGATGCTTCTCTCATCGACCCCAGCACTCTCGCCGAAACGGCACCGGCGGAAGAGGGCGATGCATTCGCTCTCGCGCGGAATGCCGGTGAGAGGAATGTCGGAGGCGGCCTCGCCGAACGGCATGCCGACCGGATCGAGATGCAGAAGAATGCGCCGAACGGCGTGAAGGGGGAGGGGCATACGCTCCCATCCTCAACGCTTCATCAGCTCGCCGGAGCGATCCTGAAGGATGTGAAGCTGGCCGCGCAGAATCATGCGCCGTCCTTCCATGGCGACATGATGAATCGCGTGACCGTCGCGCGGGCTTCCGCAGGGGTTCTGAGAGTTCTGAATCTTCAGCTCAACCCGGCGGAGCTGGGCGTCGTCACCATCCGGATGCGACTGGCGGGCGACGGCCTTGAAATGGAGCTCCATGCTGAACGGGAGGAGACGGCCGAACTTCTCAGGAACGATGCCGACAAGCTGTCGGGCCTGCTGAAGGCGTCCGGCTACCGCCCCGATATGATCACCATTCAGTCGACCGAAGCCTCGACCAATGACCGTCAATCTTTCCAACGTTCTTCGCAGGGACAGCCATCGCAGGGGCAGGATTTCCAGCAGGGGGGCGCGGCCGGCCAGGGCGGATCGTCCCAGCACCGGAGCGAGCATCATGGCAGGGATGCCGCTCATCCGCGCCGCGATGCGCCGGACGACCGCAGCGCTGGCGGTGGCCTGTCTCCTGGCATCTACCTTTAACGGCCTCGCCGTCGTCCCTGCGCAGGCACAGCCCCAGGCGGGATTGTGCGAACGGGAAATGATGCGCGCGTCGGCAAAATACGGCGTTCCCCTGGGCATGCTCTATTCGGTCGGTCTCACCGAGACGGGCCGTCGCGGAAGCCTGCAGCCCTATGCCATGAACGTCGAAGGCAAGGCGGTGTTCTCCAACAGCATGGTGGAAGCCATGCAGAAATTCGACGAGGCCAGGCGCTCCGGCGCCAGGCTCATCGACCTGGGCTGCATGCAGATCAACCATCTCTACCATCGGGAGAATTTCTCGTCCCTTGAGAGCATGCTGGATCCGCGCAGCAATGTGGAATACGCGGCCCGCTTTCTGCGTGAGCTGAAGGCCCGCCACGAGACCTGGACGATGGCCGTCGCCCGCTATCATGCAGGCCCCAACAACGATCCCGCCCAAAAGCGCTATGTCTGCCGCGTCATCGCCAACATGGTGGCGACGGGATTCGGGCAATGGACTCCCGGCGCGCGCGCCTTCTGCGCGGACGATCCCGGGCTGAGCCGCGGGCAGACGGTTTCCGACGGATAGGAGCTGGGCGCGGCGGATCGTCCTGTCCCGCGCATCTTTTAGAGCCGATTTCACGTCCGTGGAATCGGATCTTTTCTTTGCCATGCCGCATTCATGACGGCGAACCGGATCCACATCGCCGAAAAATGCTCTATCGCGTCATCGTCACGTCGATATCCGATCCGCTCAGCTTGCCGTTGAGGGCGGCTTCCGCTCCGGTGAGCCTCGCGACGACCTTTCCGCGCGAGAACAGAAGCACCTGATCGTCGCGGAAGCTCCATCCGTTGACGCTGCGCATGCCCTCGTGCGAGCAGCCCTGCGTCGAGGCCTTGTAGAGATCGAGTGAGGGGACGCTTGAGAGCTGAACGCGGCAGGAGGCCGATCCGACGGCCGCCTTCCAAGTTCCGGAATAGGACGATGCGCGCCGGGGAGAGGTGAAGACGCCGGGCGGGCTCGCATGCGCCGGGGCGCCGGATTCAGGGGCGGGAAGAGGCGGCTGGGCCGGCGCGGCGACCGGCGCGCCGCCTTGCTCCGGCGCAGGCATCGGCTCTGCCGCGTGCGGAAACGGCGAAGGCCCCATATCCGGCTCCAGGCGAACTGCGTAGGCCCGCGCACGGGCCTGGTCCAATGCGCGGTCTTCCGCGACATAGGCGGGATCGACCGGGCCCGCGCCGCCATAGGGCGCAGGCTCGACAGGCCGCGGCCCCCAGGGTGCGGGGTAGTCCGGATAGCTTCTCTTCACATGCCTGGGACCCCAAGGCCCCTGACTGTAGATCGTGTCGGTCGAGTTGCAGGCGGACAGGGCAGCCGTGCTTAAGATCGCCGTTGTCAGGACTATGCGCTTCATGATGGTCGCATGCCGGCCTTACGTCAGTGAAGCGCCGTGTCGGGCGGGCAATAGGACGACTTGAACCGCAGGGGTAGCGGCTTCAGGCGGGCCGAGGACAGGATCCGCGCGAAGGAAGAGGGGTTGAAGTCGGTCCACTGGATGGCGGCATCGAGCAGGAGCTCGTTGATCTTCACGCCGATATGGCAATCCTCGAAGATCAATTGGAAGAAGACGGTGACGGAATCATGCACGAACTCCATCTCCAGAACGATGGAGGAGAGTTCCTCACGCCCTGTTTCGACATGAGAGATATAGCCATACGACAATGTCTCTCCCTTGAAATACAGTTCCGCGGCTGCGGTCAGCATTTCGCGCATGTTGCCGTGCAGTTGGTTGTCGGCATAGGACCTGATGATCTCGGCGTCCGTGAGGCAGAAATCGGCGATCACGTCCTTGATGTTGCATGCCAGCACTTCTTCGAAAGCACGCATGTCCATGCTTTCTCTCGACGAAGCCGCCATGAAGGCGGTGTGAAGGCTTCTCATTTGGACCTCGTGAGGATGTAGAACAGAATCTGGGCGACCGCTTTGTAGAAATCGGGAGGAATCATCCGGTCTATCTCGACATGATCGTACATCGACCTTGCCAGAGGCTTGTCCTCGATGACCGGAATGCCGCTTTTCTCGGCAATTTCGCGAATCTTCAGCGCGATGAGATCCTTCCCCTTGGCGACGACGATCGGCGCGCTCGCTTCGCTGCGTTCATAGCGCAGGGCAATGGCGAAGTGGGTGGGGTTGGCGATGACGAAGGTTGCCTTCGGCACGGCCGCCAGCATTCGCCGGCGGCTCCGGTCCTGGGCCAGGGAGCGCATCCGAGCCTTGACCATCGGATCGCCCTCCATCTGCTTGTACTCCTCCTTCACCTCCTGCTTCGTCATCTTCAGGTCGCTGTGCCACTTGAAGCGGGCCCACAGAAGGTCTGCGGCAACGAGGACGATGGTGGCGATCGCGATGGCGGAGACGAGTCTCATCGCCATGGTCAACATCATCTCCGGCAGGAGGGAGGGATCACTGAGCATGGCATTCAAGACCTTGTATTGCTCCGATCTCAGGAGCAGGAGACTGATGATTGTCATCGTTGCGAACTTGAACAACGACTTTGCGAACTCCACCAATCCCTGACGGCCGAAGATGCGCTTCCAGCCGCTGACGGGTGAAATCCTGTTCCATTGCGGCCTGATCCGTTCGGACACGATGGAGGGCACGTTCTGCAGAATCGAGGCTGCGAGGCTGCATCCGGCCAGAATGGCGATGACCGGAACGAGGAACTGGCCTACTTCGAGGGCAACGGCATGGATCAGCGCCAATGCATCGACGCCCGTTTCCAGGCGGAAATCCTCGGGGCGATTGACGAAGAGCGAAAGCTTTTCCGTGAGCGTCTTGGTCGTGCTGCGGGCGGCAAAAGCCAGAACGAGAAGGATGCCGAGGATGGAAGCGAACATGGGCGCTTCCCGGGAGAAGGGGATGTTGCCCTTCTCCACGGCCTCGCGGATCTTCTTGTCAGAAGGCGCTTCCGTCTTGCTGTCTTTGTCGTCCGTATCAGACATGCTCTAGGCCGGGGCTGGGCATCGGACCCCCAAAGGGGTTTTGCTTTCGGGGGCCGATGCTCCTGTGGTTAGAGGGCTGATTGTGCACAAGGCCGGGGCGACCCTGCCGCACGATGCCCTAGAAGTAGGATTCTTCCTCGGCCTCGGAGTTGATGACGATCTCTCCCCGTCCGGCCATTTCGAGGGCAAGATCCGTGATCGTCCGGCGGGCCTCCGCGATGTCGCGATGCGCCGACGGCTCCTTGCTGTTCAGCTCGTGCTCGATCATGCGGCGCACGCGCGACGATAGGGCCGAGAGAACGACCTTGCGGAAGTCGTCGGTCGTGCCCTTGAGGGCGAGCACCACACGATCCGGCGGGACCTGGTCGAAAAGGGTCGTGCGGTCCTTCGGGGTGAGCTTGACGATGTCGTCGAAGGTGAAGAGAAGGCCGCGGAGGATCTCGGCGGATTTCGGGCGCACCGAGGAGAGGTTCGTCAGCACGTCCTCCATGTGGTCCCGGTCCATCTTGTTGATGATGTCCGCGATCTTCGCATGGGTATCGGAGCCCGCATTCTTCGAGAAGTTCGTCATGAAATCCTCATGCAGCGTCTTCTCGATGTTCTTCATCGTCTCGTCGACGATGGGCTTCATGCTGAGCATGCGACGCATGAGGTTGTTGCGGAGCGGCTGCGGAAGCTGGGTCATGACCTTCGCGGCGCAGGAAGGCTTCACCTTGGAGAGAATCAGAGCCGCGGTCTGGGGATGCTCCTTCATGAGATAGGAGGCGATCGCGCTTTCGGAGACCGTGGAGATCCGCTCCCAGATGCTCCTGTTCGCGTTGCCCACCACCTCGCTCATGATGCTGGCGATCTGCTCCGGGCTCAGCACTCCGGTCAGAAGCTTCTCGATATGAGACGCACCGCCGATCAGGTCCGCCCCATCGGAGAAGTTGGAGGCGAATTCCTCGACAAGCTGCTCGATCTGGGCCGGCGAAACCGCGCCGAGCTGGGCGGCGGATTTCGTGACGAGGCGAATCTCATCCTCGCTGAAATGCTTGAGTATCTTGCTCGCGGCGGGCTTGCCCATCGCGAAGAGAAGGGTCGCAACACGCTCAGGCCCCTTCAGAACCTTGGAGCCATTCGCCTTTATAGGAACGTTACCGACCATGCCGTGCCGCCACTTCAGCCGTTAAGATCGTTGGTGGGCGGTCCCACGATTTCGGTGAGGGAGATGCCGAAACGGGAATTGTCGTCTTCCACCACGACCACTTCCCCGCGGGCGATGATGCGCCCGTTGACGACCACGTCCACGGGCTCGCCGACCCGGTGGTCGAGTGGGACGATGGCGCCGCGACCGAGCTTCATCAGGTTGGCGACGGGCATGGTCGCGGAACCGAGAACGACCTGAATGGTCACGGGAATGCGCAGGATCGAATCGAGGTTTCTCGCGCCGCCGAGCTTCTCGTCCATGGAGGAGGCGCCGTCGGCCTTGCCGAGGGTGCTTTCCTGCTGCCACACCGGCTTATCGTGAGAGTTCGTGTCGAAGGGATTTGTCATGGTGGATTCACCTTACGAATTCAAGGAAGCGGAATGGGAATGAGCCTGGCGCTTGGCGTCCTGGATCAGGGCCTCGAGCTGCCGGGCGGCGGCTTGGGCCTCTTCGATGCGAAGGCTGAGCAGGGTCAGGGTCTCCTTACCCTCCTTGCCGAAGCCTGCAACGGCCTTCTGCGCGGCTGTCAGGGCATCGCCGGTCTTGTCGAAGATCTGCCGATACTCCGCGTGATACCGGTCCAGCTTCTTCAGCTTCCGGTACATGACCGCAACCATGACGCTCGTGATCACGAGAGACAGAAACAGGATCGTGTTAGCGAGGGAGGACATCATCGAGAAATTCTTTCTCTTGGTCGACGGCTTCGTCGACTTTCAGAACATAGGAGCCTTCCGATTGTCCGATATGGCACCAGAAGAGTCCCTGCTGGTTGCCTTCGAGCTTGACGCGGCTGCGCGGGGTGGCCTGCAGCTCGATCACGTCCCCGACCTTGAGGTCGGCGATTTCGCCGAGGGTCAGGAACCGCTCCTCGAGCACCGCCTTGAGCGTGACTTCGGTTTTCTTCACCTCGGTCGCGATCTGCTTCATCCAGCGGGGGTCGCGTCCGGACGATTCGCCGGTGACCACGCGGGAGAGAGCCTTGCGCATCGGGTTCAGCACCGATTGCGGAATGACGACGAACATCTCGCCGCCGCGGTTGAGCGCCTGGAGGAGGAACTTCGCCGCAACCGCCTGGTTGTTGCGCCGGCCGATGACGGCGAAGTCCATGCGCGTCTCGATCCGCTCGAGCTTGAACTTCGTATCGGCGATGAGGGAGAAGGAAGCCTGCAGGGCCTTGGCGATCTGCTCGAAGATGGTCTGCGCCATCCGGAGCTCGATGTTCGAAAAGCCCCGCACCTCCTCCACCGGCGGCTCGGAGCCGTCGGAGCCGAAGAGCACTTCGACCATCGTGTACATGAAGTCGCGGTCGAGGCCGATCAGGATGTGGCTGTCCCATTCCGGCGCGTGGAAGATGCCAGCGACCGCATTGGCTTCGTACATCTCCAGGATTTCGGTGATGCGGCCGCTCTCGATGCCGCTCAGGGAGTAGTACATCGGCGAGGCCGCCAGGTGGCGCAGATGCTCCGCGCAGCTCGTCGACATGCGGTCGAAGATCACGTGCAGCATCGGGAGCCGGTCGAGCGACAGGCCCGCCGCATCGAGAAGCATGTCCCGGATATCGGTGGCGTTCTGCGTTCCGGCCATGATCAAGCCGCCTCTTTCAGTTCTTCGGAGCGGCCGCCCATCGTCGTCGCGGCTTCGACCTCATCGATGGTCGGGCGGTACTCGACGGAGATGCCCTTGCGGCCGTGCTCCACCGCGATCTGCGGAAGCGCCCCGTTCATGTAGGCGATGAGCGCCTGCTTGACGATGACGTAGACGCGGGTCTGCTTCTCGCGGGTCGCCTTCACCTTGTTGGCGAGCGGGGACAGCATGGCATAGGAAATGAAGATGCCGCCGAAGGTGCCCACGAGAGCGGAGGCGATTAGGCCGCCCAGAATGGCGGGGGACTGGTCGATGGCGCCCAGCGCCTTCACGATTCCCAGAACGGCCGCCACGATGCCGAGGGCGGGGAGAGCTTCGGAGACCGCATAGATCGAATAGTAAGGCTTGGTGCGGTCGCGCTTGAGCGTTGCGATCTCCTCCTCCATCAGGGCTTCGATCTCATGGGGACGAGCGTTGCCGATGATGATGAGGCGGGCGTAGTCGCAGATGAAGAGCGTCAGGTCCTTGTCCTTCAGCACGCTCGGAAAGGCCTTGAAGATCTCCGACTCCTCGGGCTGGTCGATATGGGCCTCGACCTCGTTGCGCGGCCTGTTCCTCAGCTCGCGCATCAGGGCATAGAGAAGGCCGAGGATCGACAGGTAATGATCTCTCTTCGGCACGGCCCCGGTGATCGCCTCCTGGGTCGCCCGTCCCGTGTCCTTCACGAGGGACATGGGATTGGCGATGATGAAGGTGCCGATCGCGATGCCGCAAATGATCACGTATTCCCAAGGCTGCCAGATGACAGCCAGATGCCCGCCCATGGCGACATAGCCGCTGATGAGCGAGCCGATGGCAACTGCAAGTCCGATCAAGACGCCCAAAGCTGTAGCCCCTTTCGAAAGTCCTATCCGTTGAGCAGGTCTTAAACACGGAGGCTTGCGTGAAGCTGGAAACGCCGAAGCAAGCCTCGGGCAAGGCTGTCCGGGTACGAAGAGACCGAGCTGCCACCGAACCGGCTGCCCCAAAATACAACAGGACCGTCCTGCGGCCGGTAACAGGCCCTCCCTGCGGAGACGGACGCTGGAGATCTTCGATGCAATCCTCGCTTTATGTGGCTCTGTCGGCCCAGGTCGCCATGGAGAAGCGCCTCGCCACCATCGCGAACAATGTTGCGAACATGAATACCGGCGGGTTCCGCGCGGATGAGGTGAAGTTCGAGGAGGTGCTGTCGCTCGCCGCCAAGGAGAGCGTCTCCTTCGCCTCGTCCGGACAGAACTATGTGTCGCGGCGCACGGGCCCCGTCACCAAGACGGACAATCCCCTCGATGTCGCCATCCAGGGTGAGGGCTGGTTCGCCTTCAGCGGGCCCAACGGCCCGGTCTATACCCGCGACGGCCGCTTCAAGGTCAACGAGAACGGCGATCTCCTGACCGTGGACGGGTATCCGGTGCTCGATGCGGGCGGGGCGCCCATCGCCCTCGATCCCGCGGAGGGGCCGCCGACGATCAGCCGGGACGGCACGATCACCCAGGGTAACAATCAGGTCGGCGTCATCGGCCTCTTCAACCTGAGGGCCGACAGCAAGTTGAGCCGCTTCGGCAATTCGGGCGTCATGTCCAGCGTGCCGGGAGAGGTGGTGCAGGATTTCACCTCGGCCGGCGTGCAGCAGGGATTCAGTGAGGGGTCGAACGTCAATCCCGTTCTCGAGCTGACGAAGATGATCGCCGTGCAGAGAAGCTTCGAAAGCGCCGCGACGACGATCCAGGAAAGCGAATCGACGCTGATGGACGCCATACGGACGCTCGGCCCTAGCAGCTGAGGAACGGGATGAACGCTCTCCAGGCCCTTGAGGAATTCGTCCTGACGGAAGCGGCGGCCCGGCGCAAGATCCGGATCGGCGGAACCATCCGGGAGGTCACGCCGAGCTATTACCGGGTCGCGGGACTGTCGCAGTTCGTCAAGCTCGGCGACCGGGTCGGGTTCGAGGCCCAGGGCAAGACGCAGATCGGCGAAGTCGTGCGCATCGACGATGCGGGCGTGACCGTCAAGCCGTTCAACGGACGCATCGAGGCCGGCATCGGCATGCCAGCCTTCCTTGCCGGCGACACAGGCCTGAGGCCTGATCGCTCCTGGCGCGGGCGCGTCATCAACGCTCTCGGAGAGCCTCTCGACGGACTGGGTCCTCTCGTGCCCGGGCCCGAGCCGGTCCATAACGACGCCGAGCCTCCCTCCGCCATGACGCGCTCGCGGGTGAAGAAGCCGCTGCGGACGGGCGTGAAGGCCATCGACCTGTTCACGCCCATCTGTCACGGGCAGCGCATCGGCATCTTCGCAGGCTCGGGCGTCGGCAAGTCGACGCTTCTGACCATGCTCGCCAAATGCGACGGCTTCGACACCATCGTCGTGGCTCTCGTGGGCGAGCGCGGACGCGAGGTGCGCGAGTTTCTGGAAGGGCCGATCCAGTCCAACCTGCATAAATCCGTCATGGTCGTGTCGACCGGCGACGAAAGCCCGATGATGCGGCGCCAGGCGCCGCGAACGGCGGTCGCCGTGGCGGAGTATTTCCGCGATTGCGGCGAATCGGTTCTGCTCATCGTGGATTCGGTCACCCGCTATGCCCATGCGGCCCGCGACGTGGCGCTCGCGGCAGGGGAACCCGCCGTGGCCCGCGGCTATACGCCGAGCGTCTTCAGCGACCTGCCCCGCCTTCTGGAAAGAGCGGGGCCAGGCGAGGAAGGGAAGGGGGCGATCACAGGCATCTTCTCCGTTCTCGTCGACGGCGACGACCACAACGATCCCGTCGCCGACAACATCCGCGGAACGCTCGACGGCCATATCGTGCTGGACCGCGCGATTGCGGACCAGGGCCGCTACCCGGCGATCAATGTGCTGGGCTCGATCTCGCGCCTTGCCGATCACGTCTGGACGCCGGACCAGAAGGAATTGGTGCGGCGGCTGCGCGGGATGATCGCGCGCTTCGAGGATACCCGGGATCTGCGGCTGATGGGCGGCTATCACCCCGGCAACGACCAGGAGCTCGATCAGGCCGTCGTGCTCGTCCCGAAGATCTACGAGGCGCTGCGGCAGGATCCTTCCATGCCTGCCAGCCGCGACGCCTTCATGGATCTCGCCCAGTTTCTCAAGCAATGAACAGGCAACACACGAACCCTCCGTACCCGTGTGCAACACAGCTTCGCGCAAGCAACGTGGTGTTAGGTTCGAGATTGAAACCGTAGGAGCTTCACATGAGTCTTTATGGCGTTCTTCGTAGCGGCGTCTCTGGCATGAACGCGCAGTCGAACAAGCTGGGAACCGTCGCTGAGAACATCCAGAATTCGAGCACGACGGGCTACAAGCGCGCCTCGACCGAATTCTCGTCCCTGATCCTGCCCTCCAGCGAGGGCAACTACAATTCGGGATCGGTCACGAGCCGCGTGCGCTACACGATCGGCGATCAGGGTCCCATCGCCTACACCTCGTCGGGCTCGGATCTGGCGATCTCGGGCAACGGTTTCTTCGTGGTCTCGGATCCCAGCGGATCGCCCTACCTGACCCGCGCGGGCAATTTCGTCGTGGACGGGCGCAGCGGCAACCTCGTCAACGCCGCCGGCTTCACGCTCATGGGCTACAAGCTGGGAACGGGTATGGCCGGTCCGTCGCTGAACAGCCTCGACGGCGTCGTTCCGGTCAACATGTCGTCCTTCGCCATGCAGGCGTCCGGCTCCACCCAGGGAACGTTCAAAGGAAACCTGCCATATAGTGCATCAATTGCAACGGCAGCCGGTACTTCAACCGCCGCCGATCCGCTTGCCGTTCCGCCCGTTTCTGGTGCGGTTCGCTTTCCAGCGACAAATATGACCCAAGGTGAAACTGTCAAATTCAGAGTTGGTGGCGGGCCAGAGCAAACGTTCGTTGTAACGACCCAGAAGACAGTCGCAGCATTGGCAGCCGACATTAATGCTGCTGTTACGGCTGGCACACTCAGCGGGGTAAACGCTTCTGTAAGCCCCACAGGTGAGTTGGTGTTAACCTCTACTGACCCGCTCAGCGCTACGGATGTAACCGGCACTTATACTTCCGTGACTAAGTCTTCTTCGCTCCAAGTCTATGACAAGGTCGGCAATCCCATCAAGGTCGACATCACCCTGTCCAAGGTGAGCGATACGCGCTGGACGATCACGGTCGCGAACGGAACGGATCCCACCGATCCGCTCACCGGCACGACGACGATGAACCTCGACTTCGATGCGGACGGGCAGATCATCGCTCCCGCCGTGCTCAACTTCAACATTCCCGGCGGCGAGCCCTTCGCCCTCGACATGTCGGGCATGACGCAGCTCGCGGGTGAGTACAACGTCACCGGCAGCTCCAACGGCAATGCTCCGTCCGCAGTGAAGGACGTGGAGTTCGCGGCGGACGGCACCGTCTATGCGGTTTACGAGGACGGCACGCGCGTCGGCGCCTACCGGATTCCGCTGGCGACCGTTCCGAGCCCGGACAACCTCAATCCGCGTGCGGGCAACGTCTATGAGCCGACGGCGGCGTCCGGCGGCTACCAGGTCGGTTTCCCCGAGACGTCGGGCTTCGGCTCCATCGCCTCCGGCGCGCTGGAAGGATCGAACGTCGATATCGGCACCGAGCTGACCGCGATGATCGAGGCGCAGACGAGCTACACGGCCAATTCCAAGGTCTTCCAGACCGGCTCGGAGCTGCTCGACGTCCTCATGAACCTGAAGCGGTAACGCGTTCCTCTCTTGCTCAGGGGCTCCTGATCCATGTCATTGTCCGTCGCCTACAACACGGCCCGTTCCTCGCTCCAGGCATCGCAGTCGCAGATGGCGGTGGTGTCGCGCAACACGTCGGGAGCCTCCGATCCCAGCTACTCGCGCAAGATCGCGGCCCTGACGACCGGCGGCGGGTATGCCCGCGTTACGGTTTTCCGGGCGAGCGACCAGGCGCTCTTGACGAAGATGCTGGAAACGACATCCGATGCGGCCACGCAGAAAGCCCTCCTCGAAGGGCTCAAGAAACTCAGCGAGACCATCGGAGACCCGGAGCTGGATCAGTCCCCGGCCGCCCGGATCGGCGCGTTGAGCAGCGCTCTTCAGCAATATGCCAACACGCCGGACAATGCGGCGCGCGCCCGGGCCTTCGTGAAGGCCGCGTCAGATCTGGCCGAATCTCTGAACCAGGCCACCGCCACCATCCAGGCCATCCGCCTCGAGGCGGATACGGGCATGGCGCATTCCGTCGCCCGCATCAACGACCTGCTGCAGAAGTTCGAGGCCGCCAACAACCAGGTGATGAGCGGGTCCGCCCTGGGCGCCGACGTGACCGACGCCATGGATACGCGCGACAGCCTGATCGCCCAGCTCTCCGAGGAGATCGGGATCACGGTCGTGCCGCGCGCCGGCAACGACATCGCTCTTTATACGGACAGCGGCGTGCCCCTGTTCGACCGGCTGCCGCGAAAGGTCGAGTTCACGCCGAAGACGGTCTATGACCCTACCGTAACCGGAGGAAGCGTCTCCATCGACGGCATTCAGGTGACGGGCGCGGGGGCGACGATGCCCTTGAACTCGGGCAACCTCGTCGGCCTGGCGCGGCTTCGCGACGATGTGGCAGGAACATACCAGTTTCAGCTCGACGAGCTCGCGCGCAGCGTCATCGCGGCCTTCGCGGAGAGCGACCAGAGCGGTGCGGCGCAGCCCGACATGCCGGGCGTCTTCACGTTCCCCGGAGCGACGGGCGTTCCGGCCCCGCCGGCCTTCGCCGGGCTTGCGGGGCTGATCAAGGTCAACGATACCGTCGATCCCGACAAGGGCGGTTCCTTCGACTTCATTCGCGATGGCGGCATCAACGGCGCCGATTATGTCTACAATCCCGACGGCAACGCCAACGCCGCCTTCTCGCAGCGCCTGAATGGTCTGTCGGATGCCATGGTCGCCCAGCGCGGCATCGATGCCAGCCTGGGCTTCGGACCCACCGCGTCTCTGCACAGCCTGGCGGCGCTCTCGGGAAGCTGGGTCGAAGCCACGCGTCAGAGCGCGAGCCAGAGCGTGGATTACCAGAACACGCTTCTTGCCCATGCCTCGGAGGCCCTGTCGAACGCCACCGATGTCAACATGGATGACGAAACGGCTCTCATGCTGCAGCTCGAGAAGTCATACGCCGCATCGGCGAAGCTGCTCTCCGTCATCGACCAGATGCTCAAAACCCTCCTCAGTGTCGTAGGCTGATCCATGAGAACGACGTTCGTCTCAACCGTATCGCTGTGGAATTCGTCGAAGTCGACCCTGGATAAGCTCCAGACCGGCTTGGTGAAGGCCAACAAGGAACTCGTGACCGGGCGCGAAGCCGATGTGGGCCTGAAGCTCGGATACAGAACGGGCGATACGCTCTCCCTGCGCCAGAGCAGGGCTGAGCTGGATGCGCTGACCGACAGCAATGCCTCCACCTTGCTGCGCATCAAGTCGACCTATCAGGCTCTCGACAATGCCAGGACCACCGCCGAGAAGTTCATGGGCGTTCTCATCGCGACTCCCCTGACCGACGGAAGCCTCGGGCCTGTTCAGTATCAGGCCAAGGTCAACCTCGACGGCTTGATCTCTGGTCTGAACATCGACGTGGCGGGCCAATATGTATTCGGCGGCTTGAACACCCAGGAGAAGCCTCTCAACGCCTATGTCCAGGGCCCGGTGCCGTCGGCGTCGAAGGCCGCGATCGACGCCGCCTTCGCGGCGGCGCCTCCCGCAGGCTTCGGCTTCAGCCAGAGCGCACCTGCGGTCGCCTCGATCACGCCCGCGGAAATGGAGGCCTTCCTCGACGGACCTTTCGCGAACCTCTTCACGGGCGTCAACTGGCAGAACTGGTCGAACGCTTCGAGCGAAAACATCCAGAGCCGCATCTCTCCGCAGCAGCGGGTGGAGACATCGGCCAACGCGAATGACGAAGCCATCCAGAAACTGACCATGGCCTACACCATGGTGTTCGAACTGGGCATCGACAACCTGAAAGACGACACGAGAACGCTTCTGGTCGACAGGATCGTCAATACTTTCTCGGATGCGATCACCGGCCTGACCGGGATGCAATCCAAGCTCGGTGCGGTCCAGGAGAAGATCGAGCAGGCCGACGAGCGGATGAGCCTGCAGAAGACGATCATGGACGAAAAGATCACGCATCTCGAAGCCGTCGACCCGGCAGAGGCCAAGATCCGCGTCGATCAGCTGATGACCCAGATCCAGACCTCCTATTCCCTGACGGCGCAGCTCAAGAATTTAAGCCTGATCAATTTCATCTGATAGTGGAGTCAAGTCGTGTACCGCTTCTCTTACGCAGAGATCATTGAAGATTCTTCGAGGGACTGCCGCCTGCGCGAGTACGAATTGTTCGACCGCGCCATCAATCTGATGAAAGGGGCGAATGGAAAGCCCTCGCAGTCCCAGGAAATGCTGGAGGCGATCATCTTCGTCCAGCGGCTTTGGACCTTCTTGATCAAGGATCTGGGGCATCCGGACAACGGGCTACCCGACCAGTTGAAGGGGCAGCTCATCTCCATCGGCCTCTGGGTAATGCGGGAAACCGATCGCGTCCTGCGGGGCGAGCACAACAATCTCGACGCGCTGATCGACATCAACGGAATAATTCAGGAAGGCCTGAAATGAAAGCGAAAATGCGGTTCTCTCTGAAGGCTGGAGAGCGGATCTTCATCAATGGGGCCGTTCTGACGGTGAGCCAGAAGGTGACCTTGAGCCTCTTGAACGACGCACGGTTCCTTCTCGAGAGCCACGTGCTCCAGGTGAGCGAGGCCACCACGCCGATGCGCCAGCTGTACTTCGTCGTGCAGTCCATCCTCATCAATCCGCAGGAAGCGGACAAGGTGATGGGCGCATTCCGCAAGCTGCACGAGTCCCTCGTGAGCATCACTATCGACGAGGAAACCAGGACGTCTCTCGACAAAGTGGGGGAGCTCGTGGCGGCCGACCGGACCTTCGAGGCCCTGAAGGTCATCCGGACCTTGTTCGAGCCTATCGCCCGCACCGCGGCGCCGGCTGAAGCCGCCGCCGTGCAGGCTGCCTGATCCAAGGAGATCGTGATGAATGTCAATTCCGTAACGAATGCGCTCGCATCCCAAAGGTCGGCGGCGAGCGCCTCGCCCTCGACGGTGAGCTACGACAACTTCCTCAAGCTCCTGATGGCCCAGCTGAAGAACCAGGATCCGACGGAGCCCATGAAGTCGACGGATTACATGGCGCAGCTCGCCACTTTCTCCCAGGTCGAACAGGCCGTCAAAGGCAATGCCAAGCTCGATGCGCTCCTGTCCTCGTCGGCTCTGTCCCAGGCCGACAGCGTGATCGGGCGAACGGTCACGACGGCGGACGGCAAGGTGACCGGTAAGGTCGATTCCGTCATGATAACGAGCGAAGGCGCCGTCGCCCAGTTGGCGGGCGGAGCGCGGGTCCTGCTTGGACCGGGCATCGTGGTGAGCTGACCATGAACGAGGTCGATGCCCTCGAGCTGGTCCGGGCCGCCATCTGGACCGTGATCGTCGCGGCCGGTCCCGCCGTCGCCGCCGCGATGGTGATCGGCATCGTGATCGCCCTCATTCAGGCTCTGACGCAGATTCAGGAGGTCACGCTCACCTTCATCCCGAAGATCATCGCGATCCTCGTCGTGACCCTGGTGACGGGATCCTTCGTCGGATCCCAGATCTTCGCCTTCACCGAGCTGGTCTACGGCCGAATCGTAACGGGGTTCTAGAGCATCCGGCCCAAAGCAGCTGCCGCCTATGGGCATCCCTGCGGTGCCCATTTTTTTAAGCGGGCCGCGGGTGGGGCTGGAGAGCGGGAGCCCGTGACGTCTCCGGTGCGCGACCTCCGCGCAAGCTTCGTGGTGCATCTGTCGGTCTCAACCTTCATTCGTTGAGCTGATAGGCACATGGAAGCAGCTGACACTACTCCTCAGGGGCGCGGCAGGGATCTGGCATTCGCCGGCGGCGTGGTCGGTATCCTGGCCATCCTATTTCTTCCCATCCCGCCCCTCATGATCGATCTGGGGCTCGCCTTCTCGGTTGCGCTCTCCGTTCTGATTCTCATGGTGGCGCTCTGGATCCAGAAGCCACTCGAATTCTCCGCCTTTCCGACCGTTCTTCTCATCGCGACACTGTTGCGTCTGGCGCTCAGCATCGCCTCGACCCGCCTGATCCTCTCCGATGGCCACAAGGGAATCGATGCCGCCGGTCACGTGATCAGCGGCTTCTCCCGGTTCGTGATGAGCGGCGACTTCGTCATCGGCATCGTCGTCTTCCTCATCCTGATCACCGTCAACTTCCTCGTGATCACCAAGGGCGCCACCCGAATCGCCGAAGTGGGCGCCCGCTTCACGCTCGATGCGATCCCCGGCAAGCAGATGGCGATCGATGCGGATCTCTCCGCAGGCCTGATCGACGAGAAGGAGGCGCAGAAAAGGCGGCGCGAGCTCGAAGAGGAGAGCGCCTTCTTCGGCTCCATGGACGGTGCCTCCAAGTTCGTGCGCGGCGAGGCGGTGGCGAGCCTCATCACCATCGCGGTGAATATCTTCGGCGGCATCATCATCGGCGTGACGCGTCATGGCATGCCCCTGTCGAAGGCCGCCGATGTCTTCACGCAGCTTTCCGTCGGTGATGGTCTGGTGAGCCAGATTCCCGCCCTCGTCGTATCCCTGGCAGCAGGCCTCCTGGTCTCGAAGGGCGGAACGCGGGGGCAGGCGCAGCAGGCCGTTCTGGGGCAGCTCGGCGCCTATCCGCGCGCCCTGATGGTGGCGTCCGCATTGATGTTCGTGTTCGCCATCGTTCCGGGCCTTCCGATGATTCCCTTCCTGCTTCTCGGCGGCTGCATGGCCTTCGTCGCCTATGCGATCCCCAAGCAGAAGGCCGAGCGCGAGGCCGAGGCCCAGGCCAAGCTGGCGCAGGAGAAGGAGCAGCAGAAGAACCTTCTGGAATCCCGCGAATCGGTGAAGGAGAGCCTGAAGATCGCCGAGATCGAGCTCTGCCTCGGCAAGCATCTCGCCTCCTACCTCGCGGGCTCGCACAGCGACCTGGCGCATCGGGTGAGCAAGATGCGCAAGAAGTTCGCCCAGGATTACGGCTTCGTCCTGCCGGACGTGAAACTCTCCGACAGCCTGATGATTCCGCCCAAAAGCTACCAGATCAAGATTCACGGGACCGTCATCGCGACACAGGAGATCCGGCCCGGCGACCTTCTCGTGGTCCTGGGTGACGGCCCCGTTCCGGACGTGCCGGGCGACGAGGTGCGCGAGCCCGCCTTCGGCATGAAGGCCATGTGGGTTTCCGACGTGTACCTGAACGAAATCAAGCGCCAGGGCTTTGCCGCCGTGGACGGCGCCTCGGTTCTTCTCACTCACCTGAGCGAGGTCATCCGCAACAATCTGCCCCAGCTTCTCTCGTACAAGGATGTCCGCAACCTGCTCGACGGACTCGACCCAGAATACAAGCGTCTGCTCGACGACATCTGCCCGTCTCAGATTTCCTATTCGGGCCTGCAGGCGGTGCTCAAGCTTCTGCTCGCCGAACGTGTTTCCATCCGCAACCTGAGCCTCATTCTCGAAGCCATCGCCGAGATCGCTCCCCATGCCCGCCGGGCCGAGCAGCTTGTGGAGCATGTTCGCGTGCGCATCGCCCAGCAGATCTGCGGCGACCTCGCGGAGGGAGGGGCGCTCAACGTCCTGCGCCTCGGCAACAAGTGGGATATCGCCTTCCACCAAAGTCTGAAACGGGACGCGAAGGGCGACGTCGTGGAATTCGACATCGATCCGCGCCTCGTGGAGCAGTTCGGAGCGGAGGCGTCGGAGGCCATCAAGACCCGCATGGGACAGGTGAAGAGCTTCGCCATCGTGACCGCGCCGGACGCACGTCCCTATGTGCGTATGATCATCGAGCGCATGTTCTCGTCCCTGCCGGTCCTGTCGCACCTGGAAATCGCCCGGGGCGTCGAGGTCAACTCGCTCGGGACCGTCGCGTGAGCGAGATCACGTCCGAGACCCTTCTCGGGGTCTTCCTCATCGTCTGCCGGGTGGGAGGATGCCTGATGATCGTGCCGGGGTTTTCGAGCTATCGGATCCCGGTGCAGGTCAGGCTCTTCATCGCTCTTTCCGTGAGTCTCGCCCTGTCTCCAGTTCTTCTCGAACCGGTGCGCGCAGGCATCGCATCCCAGGCTCCGGCGCAGATGCTCGTCTCCATCGGCTCGGAACTTCTGACCGGCCTCCTGATCGGTCTCCTGGGGCGCGTCTATTTCCTGGCTCTGCAGACCCTGCTCGGCGCCGTCGCGATGGCGCTCGGCCTCGGCGGCATGCCCGGAACGCCCATCGACGAATCCGAGCCGCTGCCGCCCATCAGTTCCTTCATCATGATGGTGGCGACTGCGGTTCTCTTTCTCTCCGACCTGCACTGGGAGATTTTCCGCGGGCTGATCGCCTCCTATTCCCGTCTCCCGATGGGAGAGCTTCTGGTAACGCGGATCTCGCTGACGCAGCTGGTCGACCAGATCGGCATCGCCTTCGTTCTCGCCCTGCGGATCAGCAGCCCGTTCATCCTGTATTCGGTGGTGGTCAATCTGGCCGTCGGCCTGACCAATAAGCTGACGCCGCAGATTCCGGTCTATTTTCTCGCAACGCCGTTCGTGATGCTCGGCGGGCTTCTGATCATGTATTTCGCGGCGAGCGATTACGTTCTCCTCTTCATGGAGGCCTTTTCCACATGGCTTCGGGACGGCTAGCGCGATGAAGGACCGGATCCGCAAGATCGACCGTATTCTCAAGGTGCAGCAGCATCTGCAGAAGGAGGCCGAGCTGAGGCTCTCGCGGCTCGAGCGGGAAGCCGTCGCGCTCAAGGAGGCGCAGGAAACCCTCATCCAGACCATGAACGATCACGAAACCCTCCATGGCCTGTTCGTGGATGTCGCGTCCAGGCGGCTTCAGGTCCTGGCAAGCCAGGCAAGCGTCGTCGAGAAGGCGAAGAGCCATCAGAAGGCGCTGACCCTCGACCGCGCTCTCCAGACGAAGCGCACGGAGAAGATGCTCACGGGCCTGAAGGGCGAGGACCGGCGCGAGGAGGAGAAGAAGGAACTCGTCCAGATTCTTGAAACCCTCGTCAAAGGCGCTCACGCAAGCTTCCCGTAAGCTAGATCGAATAGACAGAGGCTTGAGACAGATGAGCCGAGAGAAGTGAGATGGCGATCAGCCCGCCCTCAGATATTATCAACGATGTCGCGCGCGCGGCGGATCCGACCCGCTATCAGGCCGCAGCGCAGAAGCTGATCAACGGCGCCTCTCCCGTCGCCGATGGAGCGGGCTTCGCGGATGCCGTCCAGGCGCTCTCCGGCCGTCCGATGATGGCCGGCGCCGATGTCTATACGCTCAGGAATTCGCTCCGCAACGATGCGGAATCCGCCGAGGCCCTCCGGGCGAAGAAAGCTCACCAGGATTTCGAGGCCTATATCCTGCAGACATTCGTCGAGTCGATGATGCCCAAAGAATCCGAGGCGGTCTACGGCAAGGGCAGCGCAGGTTCCATCTGGAAATCCATGATGGCGGAGCAGATCGGCGCGCAGATTTCGAAAGCGGGCGGCATCGGAATCGCCAAGCATCTCCTGAATGCGCAGAAGATCGGGCCTGCTGTGCCGCGGGACCCCTCAGCTGACGAAACATGATGCAATGATCAACCGTCCCCAAGGAGGCAACACCATGTTGATGAAATCCCTCGATCGCCTCGAAGAGACGCTGGATATGGAAACCGCCGCGCTCATGGCCCGGGACCTGTCGGGGCTGGAGGAGTTCAACCGCCGCAAGAGCCAGTGCCTTCTCGAGATCAGCAGGATGGTGAGGACGGCGGACGTGAGCGCCCTGGATGACGCATCCGCGTCCCGCCTCGAAGACATCCGCGAGAAGATCGAGCGCAATCAGGATATCCTGCGCCGCCACATGCAGGCCGTGGAGGAGGTGGCGACCATCATCTCGAACGCTATCCAGAGCGCAGAATCCGACAGCACCTATTCCGCACACATGAACAAGGTGGGTTACGGCGTATGATCAGAAACGTCATCGCCGGCTTCTGGGTCTGCGCCGTCACGGTCATGTCGTGCTACGCGGCCGTGACCTGGGTGGTTGGCGCAGCTCCCGCCGAGGAGAAGGGCGGATACGAAGGGCTGCAATACAAGAAGCTCCCTGCGTTGAACATTCCCATCATCGCGGAAGGGGCCGTGCAAGGCTACGTGGTCGCAAACCTGGTCTTCACGGCGGATGCCAAGACGCTGCGGGAGATCTCGGTGCCGCCCGAGGCCTTCATTCAGGACGAGGTCTTCCGCTATGTCTACGCCGACGAGACGCTCGATTTCAAACGGCTGTCCCGGTACAACGTGAACGCCATGATCGGCAATGTCCGCGAGAGGATCAACAAGCGCCTCGGGGCCGAGATCGTCAAGGAGATCTTGGTCGAGAATTTCAACTTCGTCGATAAGTCCGACATCCGTTCCTGATCCTCCTGCGGTTTCGGAGAAGGACCGGGCGGCCGGAACAGAGGAATTTTCATGAGCTATTGCCTGATCATTGACGACTCGCGCGTCATTCGGAAAGTGTCCCGCGAAATGCTCGAAGGGATGAGTTTTCGGGTCGCGGAAGCGGAGAACGGCGAGGCGGGGCTTCTGGCCTGCCGGGCCGAGATGCCGGATCTCATTCTTCTCGACTGGAACATGCCCGTCATGGACGGGTTCAGCTTCCTCACGAAGCTGCGCGCGACGCCCGAAGGGCAGCATCCGAAAGTGATCTTCTGCACGACGGAGAACAGCCTCGAGCATATCACGCGTGCCCTCGATGCAGGCGCGAACGAGTATATCATGAAGCCGTTCGACCGGGACATTCTCACGGCTAAACTCCAGGAACTGGGCGTGCTGCCCGTTTCCCACACGGCGTAAATTCATGGCATCTGCTCCTCTTCATTCTTCTCCCGCCTCTGCCGTTCCGGCGAGGGTCATGATCGTCGACGACAGTGCCGTCATTCGCGGCATGATGGCGCGCTGGCTCACCGAGGCCGGAGGATTCGATATTGTCGCGACGGCATCCAACGGGCGCATGGCGGTGGATGCCGTGGAACGCTCGAAGCCCGAGATCATCCTGCTCGACATCGAGATGCCGGAAGTCGACGGGCTCGCGGCCTTGCCGTTGATCCTGAAGGCCCATCCATCCGCGAAGGTGATCGTCATTTCGACGCTCACCCAGAGAAACGCCGAAATCTCGCTGAAATGCCTCTCGCTCGGCGCGGTCGATTATCTGGCAAAGCCCGAGAGCGCCCGTGCAGCGAATGCGGCCGCCGATTTCAAGCGCGATCTCGTCCACAAGCTGCGCGCCTTGAGCGAAACGCGGAGCCGCCAGGCAAGAACGCCTGCGCCTGCGCTTCCTGTCGTCAAGGCGCCACAGGTGCCGGTTGTTGCCCCACGGGCGGGCTCGACCAGACCGCAATGCTTCCTGATCGGCTCCTCGACCGGCGGACCGCGCGCCGTCGAGCGCGTGCTCATGGACATGAAGGCGGCCTTGCCGGGCATTCCGGTTCTGATCGTTCAGCACATGCCGCCCATGTTCACGGCCGTCTTCGCCGACCATCTGGCAGCCTTGCTGGCGATGCCGGTTCGGGAAGCGAAGGACGGCGAGCCCGTCGTGCCGGGAACGGTTCTCGTCGCGCCGGGAGGACGGCACATGGGCATCGCCTCATCCGCGGGCAAGCCGGTCATCCGCCTCAATGACGGGCCGCCGGAGAATTTCTGCCGCCCGGCCGTCGATGTGCTCTTTCGCGAGGCCGCCGCCGTTTTCGGCGCTTCCACGCTGGCGGCCGTCCTGACCGGCATGGGGGCGGACGGCACGCAGGGCGCGCGCCATATCGTCAATGCGGGCGGCACCGTCGTCGCGCAGGACGAAGCGAGCAGCATCGTCTGGGGGATGCCGGGAAGCATCGTCAAGGCAGGGCTCGCTCACGATATCCTGCCTCTGGAATCCATCGGCCGCTCCTTGAAGGGCCTCATCACCGGATCTTCGAAATGACCGAAGCCGAATTCGAAGCGTTGCGCGTTTTTCTGAAGAGCCGGTCCGGATTGGCGCTGTCGCCGGACAAGAGGTATCTCGTCGAGAGCCGGCTTGCGGCGGTGTGCACGCGCTTCAAGATCGACAACCTGTCCCAGCTGGTGCGCGAGATCAGGGCGGGCCGCGCCAGCGCGCTCGAAAAAGCGACGATCGAGGCCATGACCACGAACGAGACCTTCTTCTTCAGGGACAAGGCGCCGTTCGATCTGTTCCAGGATGTGCTGCTTCCCAAATATCTCAAGGAACGGGCCGCCACGCGCAGGCTCCGGATCTGGTGCGCCGCCGCGTCGAGCGGGCAGGAGCCCTATTCCCTCGCCATGATTCTGAAGGAAGCTGCGCCGCGCATGCCGGGATGGCACGTGGAGATCGTGGCCACCGATATCTCGACGGAGGTTCTGGAAAAGGCGCGGGTCGGCGTTTACAACCAGTTCGAAGTGCAGCGCGGATTGCCGATCCGCTTCCTCGTGAAGTACTTCAAGCAGGTGGGCGATCAATGGCAGATCGCGCCTGAGATCCGGTCCATGGTGGACTTCCGTTACCTGAACCTGATCGAGGATTTCAACCGGCTGGGACAGTTCGACATCGTCTATTGCCGCAATGTTCTTATCTACTTCGATGCGAACCTGAAAGCCGATGTGCTGCGCCGGATCGCCCATGTCATGGCTCCGGACGGAGCGCTGCTGCTCGGGGCATCGGAGACGGTTCTCGGCATCACCGATACCTTGACGCTCGACCCGGCCCATCGCGGCCTCTACGCCAAGACAGCGCCTGCCGCAGCTCCCAAGAAACTTGCGGTTGGAATCGGCTGAATTCCAGAGCATCGACGCTCGAAACAGGAGGATTGAAGCGTGGGGCGTGACTTTTCTGTCATGCCCAATGCCCGAGACGTTTGAAGAAGGCGCTCGTTCACGCGCCCTGCGAGGCGCCTCCCGGCGTCTGTTGACGGATGATGTTTCCCGCCGCTGAAAATCGTTTCAGGCGGCGGGATCGGCGTGCCCGGAGTTGAAATCTTAACATAAGGTAAATATCTCAAAAATAACGATTTTTTCGCTTTCGTCCCTTGACGCGTCCGAGGGACGGCAGTAGAAAAAGCCATACGCGCTGAAGAGCAATCGATTTGCCTCAGCCCCAGCACTCCTGGTGGCCTTTTCCTGCGGGGGAAGGCGAGGCATGATGCCCTGGCCAGAGTTCCGGCGAAAGCCCGGATGCATGTGAGCAGCGGATCGAGACCCTTCTCTCGAGGCATGACGCCCCTCCGCTGGGTCGGTTCAAATCCGACATTTCCTGACCCATCCCTTTCGCTCAAGGAAACCGCACATGTCGTCGATCAATACCAACCTCTCCGCCATGACCGCCCTGCAGTCGCTCCGCTCGACGCAGAACGCCATGAACAAGACCCAGAACCAGATCTCGACCGGCCTGCGCGTCGGCGAGGCCTCGCACAACGCCTCCTACTTCTCGATCTCGACCCAGATGAAGTCGGACAACGGTGCGCTCAGCGCCGTGAAGGACTCGATCAAGCAGTCCAAGGCCATGATCGACACCTTCA